>NZ_DATEXC010000047.1:0-7981 GCF_035257265.1 Glutamicibacter sp. | reverse complement strand
GAAACGGTATTCTCAGTTCCCATTGATCTTCATTTATCCACAGTGACCTGTGTAAAACTCTTGATTTTCTGGGGATTATCACCGAATTCTGTACCGGTTTTTGTTCCGGCCTTGTTTCGGCGACAGATAAAAACTATACACAGTTTTTGGGGATGTTTCAAATCGGTGGCCTCTTTTCCGCAGTGACCGTGCACACCTATTTTTTCCTACGGTTTAAAGTCCGAGTCCCGCACGGATTATTCGTACGGGGCTCGGTTTAATTATTTATGAATCCAGCACTGCCGGCTTGAGCTCAAGTCGCTTGGGACCATACTCGGCCAAGAACTTGCCCGGCCCCGGGTTAGTCGCCGCATCCTTCCCACCCAAATGCTCAATTACGCCCCACACTGCGTTCAGTCCGGTGGTAACTGCGCCTTCGGCCCAGCCCGCGGTCCACGAAACATCGTCGCCGGCAAGGAAGATGCCGCGGTGCTCCGCCGCCATCTCGTGCTGGTCGAAGTGCGTGTATAAACGCTCCTGGTAACGGTAGTGACCGGGCAGGTTGGCTTTGAAGGCACCCATGAAGTTTGGGTCCGACTCCCAGGACACGGTGATCGGCTGGCCCACTATGTGACTGCGAATATCCAAACCAGGATAAATCTTCTCCAACGAGTGCAGCATCAACTCCATGCGGCGCTCCGCAGAAAGCGACAGCCATTTGAGCGCATCGTCATTCCAGGTGTAGGACAACAAAATCACCGCCGGCTGGTCATCGCCGTTGTCCAGCAGGTAGGTAGCCCGGTTCAAACGGTCCGTCAGCGTCATCGACATCAGATACTCACCGGTGACCGGATCACGGTCTTTCCAGAACGGACGATCAACCATTACAAAGGTCTTCGACGACTGCATGTAGTGACTGCGCTCGATGGCGGTCCACAATTCGGCCGGGAATAGCGCCTCATCGGTATCAATACCGGTAGATAGCAACCAGGACTGCACGGTGGAGACCACCGCACCAAATTCCGCGGTTCGACCGAAGCGTTCGGTGACCTCGATGGTGTTCGAACCGTTGAAACCAGCACTGTCGGTGCGGTATACCTTGGCTACCGCCCCGCGCGGCGCCCCACCGTGCAGCGAAGCCAACGAGGTGCCTGCCGGCCAATATGCCATGTTTTCCGGTGCATGATTCCACAGCGCCTTGGGAAGTTGCGCGGCGCCGCCGACAATGCCGCGGTGGTGGTCGTCGGCGTCGGTGTAGACCACACGCAGAATTTCCAGAATAGAGTTGGGGAAGTCGGTGTCCCAACCGCCAGAGCCAAAACCGACTTGGCCGAAGGCCTCGCGGTGCTCGAACCCAGCATGTGTAAAGGCCTTAGAGTTCGAGATGAACCCGTAGAAGCTTTCCTCGTCGAACTCTTCAAGAATTGAGTTCCACAATTCCTTGATGGTTTGGGTGTCGCGGGTCTTGATGGCCTGCTGCATCTGTTCAAAATGCGCGTCGTCGCGCAGTGCCTGCTTCCAGGCCTCTGCCACCTCACGATAGAACTCGGGGAGGTCTTCCTCTTTTTCTACGTAGATCTTCTGTCCTTTAAGCTCGATCACCGTAGAGTCGGTGGGATCTGCCAGCGGATTCGGGAAGTCATAGGTGTCTAGGCCCAGCAGGTCGATGTAGTAGTACAGCGCCTTGCTGGAGACCGGGAAGCGCATACCGCCCAGGTCGCAGGTGATCTGCGGGGCCGCGAGGAAGCTGGCGGTACGCAGCCGGCCACCGATCTGATCTGCCTCGTAGACTACTGGCTTCAGCCCCAGTTTCATCAGCTCATAGGCGGTCACTAGGCCGGAGAGCCCCGCGCCGATTACCGCTACCTCGGTGCCGTACAACTCTTCTGGGACGCTGCCCAGCCCGGCCGGATTGGCCAGGTAGTGGTCGTAGCTGAAGGGGAAGTCCGGGTTGAGCATGTTGATGCTGTTCATTGCGAGTCCTGTAAGTCCTTTGTTCTTGTTGATGCAGCCGCGTTGTTTACTGGTTTTCGCCCACGTGGCTGGCGATGTAGTCCTGCTTGCTCAGCTGACCCAAGCGCGAACGGCGTCGACCGTAGCCTAGGTAGATAGCAATGCCCACCAGCATCCAGATAAGGAAGACCACCCAAGTGTGCCAGCCCAGCTGGCTCATCAGGAACAGACAGGCAAAAATTCCGAGAATCGGGGTGATCGGGTACAGCGGCACCCGGAAAGTGCGCGGTGCCTGCGGTTGGCGTTTACGCAGGTACATCACCGAAACGCCGACCAGTGCGAAGGCAAACAAGGTACCGATGCTGGTGGCGTCGGCCAGCGCACCGAGCGGGATGAACCCGGCGGTGATAGCCACGACGATGCCGGTGATCAACGTGCCCGCGACCGGGGTTCCGGTACGCGTCGAAACCTTGCCGAAAACCGCGGGCACCAAGCCGTCACGGGACATGCTCATCAAGATACGGGTCTGTCCGTAGAGCACCGTCAACACCACCGAGGCGATGGCCAGCACCGAGGCGAGCGCAAAGATCAGCACGAAGATCGGCTGTCCGGTCAGTTCGCCGACGATCTGCACCAGCGCCGCTTCGGTGCCCACAAACCAGGTCCACTCGCGCGCACCGATAGCCGACACTGCTACCAGCACGTAGGTGATGGTCACGATCAGCATCGAAAGCATGATCGCCCGGGGCAGATCGCGTTTCGGATTTATGGCTTCTTCACCGGCGGTTGAGGCCGCATCGAAGCCGATGTAGGAGAAGAAGACGCTGGAGGCTGCGGCGGTGACGCCGGCGGCACCCATCGGCAGCAGCGGTTCGAAGTTTCCGGCATTAAAGGCGCTGAAGGCGACGATCGAGAAGAAGATCAGGATGCCGGCCTTGATGATCACCACGACCGTGTTCACGATGGCCGATTCGCGCGCTCCACGCACCAGCAGCAAGGTAGCCAGTACAACGACGATCAGTGCCGGCAGGTTAACTACGCCTCCCTCGGCGGGACCTCCGGCCAACGAGACCGGAAGTTCCATATTAAAGGTCCGCAGCGTCTGATTAACATATTCGCCTGCGCCCACGGCCACCGCGGCTACCGAAACCGCATATTCCAGCACCAGGCACCAGCCGCAGATCCAGGCGATACCTTCTCCCATGGTCGCATAGGAATAGGAGTAGCTTGAACCAGAGACCGGGACCATGCCGGCCATTTCCGCATAGGACACCGCAGAAAGCAACGCGGTGACACCGGCAATCACAAATGAGATCCAAATAGCCGGGCCGGCGATCGGGACAGCGGCACCGAGAATCACCAGGATGCCGGTGCCCATCGTGGCGCCCACACTGATCATGGTCAATTGCCACATGCCTAAGGTGCGACGCAGCTGCCCGGTGTTGCTTTCCGCTTCGCCGACCATAGTCTTGATTGATTTTCGGCGGCGCAACTGCGGGCCGAGTGCGGTGACGGTTCTTGAGGTCACATCGCTGTTACTGTTCATCGCAGGTCCTTGCTGGGAAATGGTTTTGCTGCCGTGTTCCAGCCTAAATCTGTGACGGCGCTCTCAACGTGGAATTTTTGAACTAAAATATTGTTGCATGGGACATTTCGCACCGCAATTGCAGCCCACCTGGGAGTCCATTACGCTGGCGCGCTTTTTGCGCCAGTTGCCACCTGCGATCGAACTCGTCCACGACGCCGGCGATCGCCCGGTGCGCTGGGTAGAACCCAGCGATATGGATGACCCAACCGACTACCTCATGGCCGATGAGCTGATCCTTACCAGCGGTTTTCCATTCCTCGAGCACGTTGCTGACCAAGAATGGATTGACCGGTTTATCGCCAGGCTGGTGCAGGCCGAGGCCAGCGCCCTAGGTTTCGGCTTGGAACCTTATTTCTCCAGCATTCCAGAGACGGTCCGCATAGCCTGTGCGCGTCACGGACTCACCCTGCTGCAAATTCCCACTTCCGTCCCTTTCGCCGCGATCGGCATTGCTTTCGCCAAGCTCATGGAGGCCGACGGCGCCGCCCAGCTACGCTCCAACGCGGAAGCTAATCGCGCGCTGATGCGCTGCATTTCTCACCCTGACCCCGAACGCCAACTGGTCGCTACGTTGTCCCAACGCCTCAAGGGCTCGGTCAGGCTCACCAACGCATCGGGCCAGACTCGTTTCAGCACCACAATTGCCTCGATCATTGCGCTGGATACCGCCACTGAGGAGCAGTTGATCCGAAATGCTTTCCAAGCCACAGGTCCGCAACCTTTTGCACTGCACCGACAAGACACCCAGGTGCATCTGGCCTTCCCGATCCGAGCCGCATTCTCACCGAGCGGCCAGTCCCCGCTGCTTGGCGCGCTCAGCGTCGGATTCTCACGCACACCCTCCGCCTTCGACCACCACCTGATCACCTCTGCACTGGGTCTGTTAGAAGTGCTTGCCCGCGAGCGAGCCGCCAGTTCAGCCGCGTCTTCGCAGCTTGCCACGTCCCTGCTCTTCCGTTCGCACACGATCTTCGACTCCGAGACGTTGCATCACTTAACCGAGAGCGTCGGTAGCGATACCAACCAGGCGCTGCGCGTCACCGTCATTTCACCCCTAAGTACAGCGCGCACCACAGAAACTAACTTCCACCTCGCGCACGTTCATGCATTATTCGACACCCGCTTGGCAATGCGGCGCGACGATCACCTCATCGCACTAACGCGCGCCAAACCCACGCCAGATTTATTTGAACGCCTCAAATCCAACGGATATTTGGCAGCATTCAGCACCCCTGCGAAGCTGGAATCACAACTAGGTGAAAAGCTGGGAGAACTACTCGCCCAGGCCAGCGGGCTCCTCCCCCAAATGCTGGAACGCCAACAATGCCTGGACGCCGCATCCATCCCACGCACCTTCGCTTCACTGCTACCAGCACAGGCCGGAAGACAGTTGGCGGAAGAACAGCTGGCGAAAATTCTTGAATTACCAATGGCCCGCCGCGACCTCTACTTAGACGTGCTTCACGGATGGTTGGAAGCCAACGGCTCCTGGGATCAAGCTTCGAAAAATATCAATTTGCATCGCAACTCGGTTCGCCGACATATTGCGACTATCGCTGAGATTGTTGGCAAAGATTTAAACCAGGCGCAAGTCCGCCACGATCTTTATCTTGCGCTGAAGTTCCTAACCGCAAGCTAACCGCGGGACCAAGGATATCCACAGTTTTTTACAATATTAGAAGACATATTCTAACTAAAGAAGTATAATTAGAATATGTCCGAAGCAATGGCGCAACGACAAGGCCAAGATGAACCAGCGCTTCATGAGGATTTCGAAGTCCAAATGAAGCAGCTGCAGAATAAGCTGGCGTGGATTGAAGAACACGGCAGTAAAGCCGACTGCGTGCAAGCAATAGAAGGACTCGAAGGACTCATCTCTTCCTTTCGCTATCACCAGGCAGGACTCGCTCATCAGCTAGAGAAGCAAGTTGTCCGGGAGCATGAAGACCGTGGCACATCCATCGATGATCAAACTCGTGGGGCCGCTAGTACCTTCGCTCTCGCTCGTAAACAGTCACCTCAAGGTGCACGAAACTTCTTGGTCAATTGCCGCATCCTCTTCGAAGACACCCCTAACTTTGCTGCAGCCTGCTCTCGCGGCGAATTCACCGAAGCTCAGGCCCAAGCTATCCTCACGCCGTTACAGGATGTCAGGGCGGTGCGTCGCGTTGAATTTGATGAAATCTACGCGTTAACCCCCGACATGTTTGATTCCATGGGGCCAAAACAAATCAAAGAAACCGTTCAACAGTTCGTTCTGGGTTACACCTCGGATCTCGAGTCCAAAAAGCAAAAGAGCTCCGAAGAGAACAGGCACGTCCGTTTTCACGTTGATGAGGACGCTGGGTGTGTGAAGCTCAGTGGAGAGCTCCCGCTTATTGCCGGCCTTGCACTGAAAATGTACTTACGTGAAGAGGCTCGTAAGCTCAAGAAGCAAGGTGACCCGAGGACCCTCGCCCAGATCAAAGCTGATCTGCTAACCAGCTATATGATCGCTGGCGAAGCGACGAATATGCGCATTGCTTTGAACGTCGGGGTCATTATGACCGACAGAGCACTGTTTCTCGGTGAGCGAGAACCCGCATTCCTCGAAGGGTACGGTTTCATTTCAGCCCAGACCGCCCGGGAATGGATCGGTGGCCACCAGATTCCCAATCAGCAGACTTTTGAGGAAATGGAAGCAAAGCTCACACCAGAGTTTATTGAACAGATTGAAGTGATAACGGAGCTGACCAGGTTGTATACGGCTCCGGGCAACCAAGAATTAATCTCTATGGATTCCAAAGCCCGGATCTTCCCGGAGAAGCTCAAGAAGTTCATTCGGATTCGTGACCGTCACTGCCGCACCCCGTTCTGCGATGGAATGGTCGAAGAAATAGACCACGTAGTCCAGCATGCTAGGGGTGGACCAACCAGTGTTTTCAACGGAGACGGTCGCTGCAGCCTCTGCAACAAGGCTAAAGAATCGGCTGGTTGGTATGAGTACGTGACGTTGAAGGGCCCGCATTCGATGGTGATCTGCCCTGGCTCCTCAATGTCGTATCACTCAACTGCGCCACCAGCGGCAGGGTATGCGCATAAGCCCTTCCCCCAAATGATGTGCGATTCGAATTGGATCTCACGAGTTAGAGAACAACTTAAGAACCAGCATGGTCCTGAATTCTTAGCGAACTGACGCAGATCGGTGGGATGTTAGGCGAATGCCATCTAACCTTCCAGCGCGTTGGTTCGCTCAGCAGCCCATTGAGCATAAATCTCTGGACGAGCTTCTGATAGATATGGAACTTCAGCCTTAGTCGGCGCATAAGCGCCTAGGTCAGCGTAAAGAACTTCAGGTTCGTGGCCCGCTTGGGCAAGAACAGATCCATCTGGTCCTGCAATTACGCTGGTGCCAGCTAACTCAAAGCCAGCTTGGCTGCCACTGTGGTTGGAATAGGCAATGAACAGTTGACTCTCCATTGCCCGCGTTGGAACTAGATGCGTGCAAACACGCTCATACCCGCGTCCCATGGCCGTCGGGACCAGTAACAGTTCAACAGAACGATGGGCAGCTTCGCGAACGATCTCGGGAAATTCAACATCGAAACAGATCACCATACCAAGCATCATTTCTTTGTATTCGAATGAGGCAGGCGGATTCACCCCAGGCACGAACACATCTTGTTCTTCAGAGCCAAAGAGCTGAACTTTTTGATAGTGGGCCAGTTCAATTCCATTGTGGTCAACAAAGGTCGAGGTTATCAGCCAGCCGCTATCCGTTACTTCAGGAAGTGAGTACGCCAGAGCGATTTCATGCTCCGATGCAATTTCCGAAAGACGACGGTGGACGTCTGGAATTTGTGTGGCATCTAGAGACTCACGGAGCGCATACGGCGAATATCCCACGGCAAACAATTCTGGTGTCAACAGGATTTCAGCTCCTCCGGAAGCGGCTTGCCGCGCGGCCCGCTGAATCACCTCAAGGTTGCTCTGGATATCCAAGACTTCAGCCTCGGCCTGCATCACCGCGATGCGCATGTATTTCCTTCCACGAAATCTTGTTGTCTCGGATTAACACTACGTCGAGATAACTACGGGGTAGCTAGGCGGTTTGACACCGAAGTTTCGCATTCAAGTACTTTTCGCACCACTGATAGAGCAGGTCATGAGGGTCGGTGTCGTTAAACAGCAAAAAGGGTCCCGCCCGTCCAGGCAGAACCCCACACCACCCACCACGCAGCCGGCAACCCCACCACCACCAAACGGAGGGTTAAACAGGTGAGGCCCCGAACACCACAGTGTCCAGGGCCTCAAACCAACCACAACAACATCATCATCAGGTGACGTCGCTTACTCCAAGTTAAGTCCGGCGGTGACCTACTCTCCCACACCCTCACGAGTGCAGTACCATCGGCGCAGTGGGCCTTAGCTTCCGGGTTCGGTATGGGACCGGGCGTTTCCCCCACGCTATGACCGCCGTAA
>NZ_DATEXC010000046.1:0-1976 GCF_035257265.1 Glutamicibacter sp. | reverse complement strand
GATGTGTCATCACGAGATTGTGCCTGGCAAACCCTGGAGTATTTTTCAGCTGCAGCATGCGCTGCGGTTACGGGTCATGACGAACCAAGTCGAGCATAAGGTGAAAGTGAAGATGGCAAAGGCTTGTAAAGCCGCATGATGATTCGCGTTACGGCTGCAAGATGTCAATTCTGAGTATATAGTAGAGTATTCGCTCTAAGAGGCTGTCCGAAAACTAATATATAATAAATCAATCGCTTAGAAATCTCTAACAGCATGGCAAAAGACCGATTATCCAGTAAGTCCGTTCCTGGCTTTGCCACGTATATGACCTAAGGTCTTCTCTTATAAAGGCTTTGTTTCCGGAGAGACTCTAAGTTTTGGATGATGGTAGGCTGCACTTCGATAGGGTAGAGGTGCACTCCTACAGCCTGTTTCATATGACTTTGCACTCATATCTGAGTCATACTCCACGAATAAACATCATAGAGTTTGCTACGACAATTCTCCCTCCTCGTCATCCTCCATATCCTCTCGCCAGTAACGGTCTTCTTCGGTCCGCACATCAGCAATGGCGGCCTGGCACGTCGCTGGGGTGACCTTGTTAAAACCCTCAGCGACATGTGCACGGAGCCCCTTCGTGGTGTAATCACACGTTGCAGCGCAATGATTCTTCACGACTGCCCAGCACGCTTCGATGGGTTGGAGTTCAGGATGATACTGGGGCGTCCGCAGGATGCGATGGCCTCGCGCTTCCGCCAAGCGGTCCAATTCGTATTGGGGTTTTGGGCACAATTGGCGGCAGAGTGCGAGCAGTTCTGCTTTAATCATCGTGGGCTGATACGAGGCGGGATGGTGCTGCTGAAGCCCCTGTTGCAGGGCAGACTGCGGGGTAGAACTTGTCGGATAAAAGGCGCCGTCCACATACACATTATGATAGGGCGCGTTGTCCATCATAATCAACGACGCTACGGGGATATGCGGCAGTAAACTCTCGGCAAACCACTTGCGGAAGTTCTCAAAGTGCATCTGGCCATGGTAGTCGCCCGTCCGTTGCTTCGCTTGGAAGACCAGTTGGGCTCCCTCCACCCATCCATCCGTGGTGACCGCATGCACCAGTATCAGGCGAGGGCCGTGGCCCGACGGTTTCTCGACCCATGGACCTTCTTCAGCGAAATACCATGTACGCGGCGTCGAGTGATGCACATTGACATAGCTTTCATCGAGATAAACTTCAGGACGGACCGTCCCCCCATGCGAGCTCCGGTTGGCGAGTTTGGTGCGTAAATACTCGCGTCGGGCAATCAGCACGTCATCCCGTTCTCGCAGTGCCGACTTGCTCCGAGATGTCCCATAGACAAAGCCCATCCGTTGTAACGCCCTCCACAACGTCGCCGGATTCATGCCCTCATAATGCTCGCTGAGCCAATGCAAGAGCGTGCGGACACTGACGTGACTCCCCTGCCGATTGAGCTCACGAATCCGTTGGCGAATGACTTTTTCCAATGGCGCCTGAATGCGGTAGGGGGGCTTGCCTTTTGCTTCAACAGTGGGCGCAAGGCATTGCCCAGTGCGGTGATAGGTACTGAGAATGTCTTTGACGGTCCGTTTCCCAAGGCCCAGCGCCGTGGCAACACGACCCGCTGGGTCCTGCGTCGATACCACAGCGCCAGCTCGACGTTCTTGGTCAAAGAATTCCTTCAAGCGTACGACAAACTGGCGTCCCCGCAGATCAACCGCTTTTCCCTGGGCCATATGTGAGGCAACCTGCATATCAAGAGCTTCCGGCCAACTCAGATGGTCCTCTCAGACTACATCATCCGCCAGGGAAGTGCAAAGTCATGTGAAACAGGCTGTAGGAGGAAATCAGCAACGAATCATGGCACAAATGAAAAAGATGTCATGATTCGTTTTGATAGTCAGGGGAACGCTTCAACCTATGCCCTCCGTCGCCTTGCCAAAGATCGTCCTGATCTCCATATGCAATGCCTGGCAGG
>NZ_DATEXC010000045.1:0-1364 GCF_035257265.1 Glutamicibacter sp. | reverse complement strand
ACTCAGAATTGACATCTTGTAGCCGTAACACGAATCATCAAGCGGCCTTACAAGCCTTTGCCATCTTTACTTTCACTGTATGCTCAACTTGGTTCGTCATGACCCGTAACCGCAGTGCATGCTGCAGCTGAAAAATACTCCAGGGCTTTCCAGGAACAATCTCGTGATGACCCACCCGCAACACAAACAAATAGGCCAGCACGGCAATCCCCACGGATTTCTCACTGCGGTTTTTGTCCCCGCTGACTTGGTGCTCGCCCAATCCCAGGCCCGATTTCAGTTCCCAGTTCATCAACTCGATCGCCCAACGTTTTTGGTAGATGCACACGACTTGGCTCGGTGTCAACTCGGCCAGATTGGTCACCAGGATTTTTGTATGTTGGGGGCCCGTGTTACGCCCTTTTTTACTCAGGACCACAGTGACGTCGCCTACATGACGCAGACCCAAGCAGGTGCTATACGTCCAAAAAGTCTTGCGACCTTTCCTGCCCTCTCTGGGCACCCGGGTGCATTGGTAATACTTGTGCGGTATATGGGTCACGAGATGTTTGAGCGATTTCTCCTCCACGGTCTTCCAGGTCCGAGCGATCGCAAAGACAAAGCCCCAGCGGCGGGCGGTATCGGCCTTGTCCCGATCTTGGACCATGCGCATATTCGCCTTGGAACCATAAGCGGCATCACCACCCACGATCACCAGCGTGGCCCAACTCGGGGGAACAAATGCGCCCACCAGCTCGCGAAACAAGGCATTTTCACTGCGATAACCGACGTGGCGCTTGGGCAGAATGAGCCGAAAGCCCACGGGGATGCGATAGCCGTCCCAGGCTGCCATCAGCAAGACGAAGCGCAGGCCAAAAAACCAGGGATGATGCTGGCTGATGCGCCCTTTCTGCGCCATAGGATTCTTGGGGCCGCGTTTGTCGGCGTGACTGCCATCGCCAAAGAGATACAGGATGCCGTTCGCGGGTGCGGGCAAGGTGGTCAAGAGATCCTGCGCCAACCAGCTCACGAGGAGATGCACATTCCAATAGGCGGCTTTGAGCAAGCGCCCAAAGCGCCAGGCCGTGATCGTGGCGGGCGTCCACCGGGCCATCTCTTCCAAGGTCTTGCGCCCGGGAGAGACGGCTTGCATGAAGATGAGCCAGCAGAAGATGACACGATGGCGACCGCGCCACACCGTGGGCATGCCGCGAAAGACCAGGGTCACAAAGCCAGGCAGATAGGTGAAGGCGATCAGCATGTGCAGAGCCCTCTCCAGAGGAGGAAGAGAGAAAACAGCTGCCGAGGGACGTTCTCATGTCGCCTTTACACCTTTTCTCATTGATTTTCAAGCAGTTTGCGGTTTGGGGTGTCAATTCTGAGTA
>NZ_DATEXC010000044.1:0-1810 GCF_035257265.1 Glutamicibacter sp. | reverse complement strand
TTTTGATATTTTTCATGCTTGCATGCTTTATAGAAAAATTGCATCACAAATCAACTAAGGGATTGACCAAAAGTTTGCATGGGTTCCCCTTGTCCCGATAAATGCTAAAGTGCACACCTGAAAGAGCGGTCAAGGGTAGGCGTAGCCTATCGCGTAGCGACGCGTAGCGCCCTTGAGGGGTCTTTCAGGCGTGCAACAATCGGGCATCGGGGCAAGAGAACAGCATTTAGCAAGTGACAGTTAAAAGATGAACCCGACCGCATAGGAAGGCAGTCGGGTTGGGAGATTCGACGCCAGTCAGTTTACGTCGTCGCTCATATCGTCTAGGTAAAGCATGATCTCAGCTAGGGCTTCCGCGACGTCAATGCTGTAGAAATCAGCGGGGTTCTCTTCGCTTTGGAGCCAAAGCAATCCACCGAGATAGGGCAATAGGTCAGCCGATTCCGCACCCGGTGTTTCGAAGTTATTCCTCCCGGCACTAAGAATTTCCTCCCGGGTGGCGCCGCGCTCCTCCATGCTTTCCAGAGTAGCAAGTAGTGCTTCCAGGAGATCTGACCCCTGCGCGACATTCGTCGCCTCGACGCGGGTTCGAGGGCTCATGATTTGCCGGACGACTCCTGGTCGATAGGCATTAGGGTCGGCAATAAAGACTCGGAGTTGCGCTATGAGAGTTTGGGTAGTCATATCGACTGCCTTTCCTTGATTTTCAGCTGAGGCCCGAGCTGGGCTGTCCAGCGTGGGTTCCTATCCCCTGTTGATACTCTAATTCTAGCATGCATGCATTTTTGCATGCATGCTATCTTTCTAGTTTTTTGATATTTTTCATGCTTGCATGCTCTCTATAAAAATTGCATCCCAGATCAACTGAAGAATTAGTTAGAGACTGACGATTTTGTCGGGACGGAAACCTGACCAGTGATCAGAATTTGTCACCACTACAGGCGCTTGCGAGTATCCCAGGGATCGGACGAATTTTAAGGCGTCTTGATCCTGGCTAATATCAACGTTCTTATAGTTGATGCCCTTTTTTGTCCAACTCGCGATAGGTGGCAGTGCATTGAACACAGTTCGGTTTGCTGTAGACGGTGGCTACGATATCCATGACTTTCTCCTTGTCCCCTTTTGCGACTGCTAACTGGGTTGCCCCGCTGTGGCGCGGGGCAACCTTAAAATTAGAACTGAGGCATTCCCCGATATTCTTCGGGCAGGTCTTCAAACTTCTCTGGAAGGTTTGGCGGTGCTTGGTCGACGTTGAACTGCCAATGACTGTAAGCCATGCGGTCGATTACTTCGATGAAAGCTTCGCGGGTTTCGTAGTACCTTGTTTCAAGGTCCCCTTCGACGTACTGGCCTATACCCCATGTGTTTCCAGTCGATTCGCTTCACGCCCTGTAGAAAATGATGACGTATGGCCATGCGCCTAGATCCCAACCATCTTTACCCCATGAGCCGATTGCACTCCAGTCGTTGCGTTCGGCAAGCTCCATGTACTCGTAGCCGTGATCCCATACGCTCTGAGGGAGGGTTGGGGCGTTGATTTCTCGACCAGTATCGACCGTGGTGCTGATGGTAGTCATGTCGACTGCCTTTCCTTGGTTTTCAACCGAGGCCCGAACTGGACTGTCCAGCGTGGGTTCCTATCCCTGTTGATACTTCAATTCTAGCATGTTTGCATGTTTGCATGCAAGCTACCTTTCTAGTTTTTTGATATTTTTCATGCTTGCATGCTTTATAGAAAAATTGCATCACAAATCAACTAAGGGATTGACCAAAAGTTTGCATGGGTTCCCCTTGTCCCGATAAATGCTAA
>NZ_DATEXC010000043.1:0-5482 GCF_035257265.1 Glutamicibacter sp. | reverse complement strand
GTTGATCGTGGATCGGTCGATCCAGCCTCGGGATGGGCATGTCGTGATTGCGGTGATCGACGGGGAGATGACGGTCAAACGGCTTTCGACTTCACCGACCGGCGTGGTGTTGAAGGCTGAGAATCCGGACTACCCGGATCTGCATGTGGCTGAGCTGTCAGATTTCCGGGTTTGGGGTGTGGCCACCACATGCCTACATCACCTTAATTAACTGATATTCCCGTCAAACGGGAGTATCAGGTGCTGGCCAGCGCTGATAATCGTCTATCGACTATCAACTTCCGCAACAGCCGCACTAGTGAATCCATAAATGCGACAAGCACCTCCCGTTTAATGCAGGATTCATGCATTAAACGGAAGGTTCTTGTCGACAGGGCAACACTGCACAGAACTTTAGGACGAGCAGCATCCGTCCTTACAACTGGTATCCGCTCGTTCACCGGTCAAAGCGCTGACGGGCATGGCGCAACAGGCATCACCTCGCCACGCCTCCACCCCTTCACGCACCGCAACCACGGCAATAATCAGGGCGGCCACCGAGTCCGCCCAGGCCCAGCCCAACAGGCTATTGAGCAGCAGTCCGACAAGCAGGGCTGCGGAAAGGTAAGAACAAATGAGCGTTTGTTTTGAATCAGCAATAGCCGAAGCCGAACCCAACTCACGCCCTGTCCGACGTTCAAACAAGCTCAAGAATGGCATGACCGCCAAGCTGAGCGCGGCCAGGACAATTCCCACGGTTGAGTGTTCTGGCTCCCGTACGCCGGTGAGCGAGAATACCGCATCAACCGAGACGTATGCGGCAAGAGCAAAGAACGAGATTGCAATGACCCGCAGTGCCGTCTTTTCACGCCGCACTGGATCTGGCGCGGCGAACTGCCAGGCGACCGCAGCAGCGGAGAGTACCTCAACAATCGAGTCAAGCCCGAAGCCGACTAAGGCTGCCGACGAGGCAATGCCCCCAGCAATGAGCGCTATAACCGCTTCAATAACGTTCCAGGTGATTGTTATGGCAACGATGAGGCGAATGCGGCGTTGCAGCACTTTTTTACGCGTGGGGGACAAAAGTGTCAGGCTCACAGGGTTTCCTTTGGGGAGCAGCATCCAGGAACGGCGCAAGTGGCATCGAGGCAAGGAACGTTGTCATCAACGGCGAGCGTTACGTCAACCAAGGCGTTCAATGCGGCAGCCAAATGAGGATCAGCAATTTCATACCTGGTTTGCCGGCCTTCGGGGGCAGTAACGACGATGCCGCAGCCACGCAAGCACGCCAGATGATTGGAAACATTGGTACGGGTTAGTTCCAGGTCTCGGGCAAGCTGGGCCGGGTATCCAGGTTGCTCCAGCAGGGACAAGAGAATGCGGGAGCGCGTGGAATCGGTCAGGGCACGCCCGAGCCGGTTCATCACGTCCACACGGTTTGAAATGGTCAGCATATAGTGACCATACACCATGTACTGACCAATTGAGGTCCTGATAACAACGCTTATACCCACTCCACGTTCAGCATAAGACTTCGGTTCGATCTTCGACGGGAAATATCGATGAAAGCAATACCAACGTTTACCAACATAGACGCCCCCAGCACACAGCGCGAGGAATACATCGCCCACGTGGATGTGAACTCGTTTTATGTCTCGTGTGAACGGGTTTTCGACCCGACATTGGAAGGCCAGCCAGTGATTGTGCTGTCCAATAATGACGGGTGCGTGGTCGCACGCAGCAGCGAAGCCAAAGCACTGGATATTGGCATGGGTGAGCCTTGGTTCAAACTCGCTGCAGACGCCAACCGTATGGGTCTGGTCGCGAAGTCTTCTAATTACGAGCTGTATGGGGAAATGTCAGCCCGGGTCATGAAACTACTGGCACGGTTCTCCGCCTGGGTGGAGATCTACTCCATCGATGAAGCGTTCCTCGGGGTGCGCGGCACCCTCGACGAGCTGCAAACCTTGGGTGAGCGGATTAAAGCTGAGGTGTTCCGACTGACCGGGTTACCGGTCTGTGTCGGGATCGCCAAGTCGAAGACGCTGGCGAAAATGGCGAACAACACCGCAAAACACCTCAACGTGTTGGGTGGGGTGTGCGTGTGGGATCGCGCCCCACAACAGACCACAGAGAACCTCCTAGCCCGCCTGCCCGTGGTTGAGGTGTGGGGTATCGGTCCGCGGCTGACGAAACGGCTACGCGGTCTAGGCGTGTGGACCGCGAAAGACTTACGCGATGCCAATGAGGTACAAATCCGCGATAAATTCTCCATCGTCCAGATGCGCACCGTGCTAGAGCTGCGCGGGATTTCATGTATTGCGATGGAGGAAGAACGCGAAGTGAAAGGGCAGCTGATCTTCTCCCGGTCTTTCTCTGATCCGATTACCGATCGGGTCGGTATGGAGCAGGTGATGGGGATCTATGCGCAGCAAGCTTCCGCACGGCTGCATAAACACCAAAGACAAGCGAAGATCCTCACTGCGTGGGCGATGACCAGCCACTACAACCAGCATCAGGACCATCAGCCGGCGATCACGGTGAAGCTTCCTGGCCCGAGCGCTGACCCGGTAGTACTGACGAAGGCTGCGAAGCAGCTGCTCCCCCGAATCCTGGTCGGCGTGAAGTATGCGCGGGCTGGGGTGGTGGTGATGGATCTGCAGCCGTGGGCGATGCAGGAGACGTTTGAGCCGTTTGTGTCGGTGCACGAGGCGAAGCAGATTGGTCCGTTGATCGCGCAGATCCGTTCCGAGCATGGGGTGAAGGCTATTGGCTTGGGCGCTGCCGGGTTGGCGCAGGGTCCTGCGTGGCAGATGCGTCGGGAGATGATGAGTCCGCGGTATACGACGCATTGGAAGGAGTTGCTGAGTGTGAAGGCCGCCTAGCAGCCTTCTAAAAACCTTAGAACCGTTGGGTTCGGGTCGCTCAATTTTGTTGCCATCAGTTCGTTTGGTCAGGGCGATGGGCGCTGTGCAAGGGCTGGTTTCCTGCCACTTGGCGCTCTCAAGGTCGGTGTTTAGTCTCCTAGGGGTGGGTAGGTTCCGTCTGTGGTGGCCAGTGTTTCCATCCAGCAGACGGCGTTGATGGCTTGCTCTATGCCTTGCAGCGCGGTGGTGGCTGCATGCTTGGAGTCGGGGAAGTCTTTATTCAGGCTGTCTCTGGCCATGACAATGCGGCCTTGTTGGTCGAGTTGTTCCAGCTGTCGGTAGAGCGTTTGCAGTTGGGTGTAGATCTGTGAAGCTTCGGCGGTCATGTTCTGATCCTTTACTCTGGGTGGTTTCGCTGTGAACTAGGTGGTTTTGTCGTGTTTTTCGGCGGCTCGTTGCGCTTCCTCGATCATCCGTTCGTAGGTTACTCGTTCAGCATCGCTCATATCTTCGTCTCCGTGGGCTGCATAGTAGTCCACGGCTTGAGTTGCCTATGCTTGCCAACCTTTCCGGACTGCACGTTCGCTAGCTTGCATGCTTGATAGATTCATATAAACATTCCTCCTCTACCGTTTCCTCAATATAGCGTTATCAGAGACCGTGCATATGCCGCGCTCTCTTATCGTGTGGGCAACTCGAGTACTGAAACGTGTGGCGTGTGTTCGGGCGGTCGACTGGGTCTAGGCATCCATGGGTGTGCAGGAAAAGCCCGGAAGACATAGAGCTTTTGCTGTGCAGGTGTGGGTGCGGGGATGAATGTTCTGGTTACGTTCAACCTCCAGTTGCTGGCCATCGTTGCCTCCTAGGATGACTTTGGCGGGTACTTACAAGGTAGCTATCTGGGATTATTTTTGTTTGGTGTGTTTGATCTGAGAATATCGTCGGTCGTAGACCTTTTAGGAAGCCATGCGCCGTAGGTTTCTCCCATGTCGTCTTCCCACACCACGTGAACCAAGTGTGGCGTTCTAGCTGTGGCTCGTGCGTGGATCTGCGGCGTCCCCGTCAGCGTGGGGATTTCGGCTAACACCGGATGGTGGGGCTTGATGGGTTCGCCAGGAAAACTTCCTGGCATCATTCGAAGGATGCGGTATGCATTTCCTAGGTGAGTGAAAACGTCCCATGACTTGCGTGCTGGTGGTGAGGTTAATGCGCGGCGGCCGGGGGAGCTTGCGGAGGAGGCCGCCGCGCCCGCATTTTCGGGCCGGCAGATCTGCTCATAACGCTGGTAGCTCTCTTCCCAAATGCTGAAGTTCTCCATGTTGTTTATTGTCCTTAGATGAATATGAAAGTGCGGTTAGGTGGGGGAAGATTTCCCTTCCCCACCTAACCGCTTTAGCTTTTTACTGCTGTGGGTTGATCAGTGCTGTCTTGGCCATCTTCCCTCGGGCTATGAGCTTGATGAGGAGGTTGGCCAACCGGTGTTCCGGTTCCAGCTCGATAGCTTCTCCGAGTGTGGCCATCGCTTCGGTGCCGTTTCCTAGAGTCCAGTGCGCCCATGCAATGGCGCAAAGGATGTTGGTGCGAGGTATACCGGCGATGTGAGCCAGTGAATCGAACAGCATTTCGTGGCCAGCTTCTAGGACCTTGCGATCGTCAACGGCTCGGTCTCCGACCAAGTAGTCGGCCATGTCGTGCGTAGTCGTGGCGATTCCGGCCAATGCCACGACTGCCAAGTCTCTCCCTATGGAGACAGTGAATGTTCCGGCTAGCCATCCGGCAACTTCGTCGGTCACTTCTCCGGCTTCGCGGTAGATCGCGATGTTGGTTACCATTTCATGGCTAACCTTTCGCGCGATTTCTTCAAGATCCGTTCCCATACCGAGCAGATTGGCTTTCTGGCGTACTGCGATTGCCTGAACTTCAATGCTGGATTCTTCGCAGTGCTCAATGTCCTTGGCGCGCAGGGGGTTCTTGCCGTGGAATAACGCTTCTAAGGTGATAGCTTCTGTTTCGACCACGGAGTAGGCCACTGCGCCGGTTTCATCGCTGTCGTAGTCCGTGATCTGCTCGTTGGCTACGAGTATCGCGTGCTGAATCGGTGCGCCAGCCACTTCCAAGAGTTCTGCTAGCGCGTCGTACTTTGCACCTTTGAGCTCTTCATCTTCGTCATAGGCAACCAAAACGGTTGCGTCAACGTCGTGATCTGCGGTGATCTTGCTGATGATGCCGTCAATCGCTTCAACCCATTCGGTCACAACGTCGCCAGCTCGCAGGTCGACTCGCAGAGTGGCCAGCACTGTGCCCTCGTGGCACAGGACGATTGCGATGGATTCTTGTGGGTCAAACTTTAGGGTAGTGCGAACGAAAGCTGCAACGCTTACGTTGCTTGAGATGCTAGTCATGTCGACTGCCTTTCCTTGGTTTTCAACCGAGGCCCGAACTGGACTGTCCAGCGTGGGTTCCTATCCCCTGTTGATACTTCAATTCTAGCATGCTTGCATGTTTGCATGCAAGCTACCTTTCTAGTTTTTTGATATTTTTCATGCTTGCATGCTTTATAGAAAAATTGCATCACAAATCAACTAAGGGATTGACCAAAAGTTTGCATGGGTTCCCCTTGTCCCGATAAATGCTAA
>NZ_DATEXC010000042.1:0-95983 GCF_035257265.1 Glutamicibacter sp. | reverse complement strand
TTCCCGCCATCACTGGCGGGAACCAAGCCCCTAGTTTTATCTACCGACGATTAACCCCTTAAAACTCAACCGGACCGTTAGCCTTCTTGCCAACAAATTTCCATCCGATAAACAGGAGGATCGCAAACACCGGGATGGCCGCAATGGTGTAAAGCCCGATAGGGAAGACCTCACCGTCCTCACCGGTCAAGGTATCAAAGGCAATCAGGGCGGTAATGATCACCAAGGACACCAAACCAATCCACCCGGTCACCGGCGCACCAGGCATCAGTAGTTTTGTGACCTTTCCTTTTTTCCTGCGCAGCATCAACTGGCAGGCGAAGATTGTTGCCCAGGTGAACAACACCCCAATGGATGCGGTGTTCAGAGCCAGGTCGAAGGCGAAAGTACCACCCAGCCAGACGTTGAGCACCACGCCAAGCAGGTAGACCACGCCCACGGTGAGAATGCCTGTGGACGGGACAAAGCGCTTGTTCATCTTGGATAACCACTGAGGCGCGTGGCCGTTGCCGCTCATGGTGCGCAGGATTCGGCCAATAGAATACAGCCCCGAATTACATGAGGACAGTGCCGCGGTGATCACCACAAGATTCATCACCGAACCAATCCAGCCAAGGCCCATCTTGTCGAATACCGTCACGAACGGGCTGACCCCAGCCTCATATTCATTCCACGGCAAGACCATCGCAAGCAGGCTGACGCTACCGATGTAGAACACGAGAATCCTGAAGACCACCGCGCGAATTGCCGAAGGTACTTCTTTCTCCGGATTTTCCATCTCTCCGGCGGCAATACCTACCAATTCAATGGCGTTATAGGCGAAGATCACCGAATTCAGCACCAAGATGGAAACGAAGAAACCACGTGGGAACATGCCGCCCTCGCCGTTTTCATTACCAATAAAGAGGTTAGAAACCGAAGCGGTGTGCTCCCCCACCTGAGCACTGGTCACCACCATGTAGGTGCCTACTGCAAGGAACAACAAGATTGCGGTGACCTTGATAAAGGCCGCCCAAAATTCAAATTCTGCGAAGGCTTTGGCGCTGAACAGGTTGATTGCCACCAGCATTGCAAGCGCACATAATGCCGAGACTTCCACCGGAAGCTGCGGGAAGAAGTATTGGAAGTACAGCCCGATCGCGACCAGCTCCGCGATTCCGGTCATCACCCAGTTCAGCACATACATCCAACCCGAGATAAATGCACCTTTGGGGCCAAAAAGTTCTCCAGCGTAAGAGACAAAGGAACCTGAGGTTTGCCGGTACATGATCAGCTCACCCAAGGCACGCATCAGCAGGTAGGCGATACCACCAGCCAGGGCGTAGGAGAAAATCAGTGCCGGCCCGGTAGATGCCAGCCGTCCCCCAGATCCCATAAACAGACCCACCCCGATAGCTCCACCAATGGCAATCATTTGCACATGGCGGCGGCCCAGGGTTTTCTTATAACCTTCGGCACTAATCTCAGCGTTTTTTGTGCCCTGCTGGTGGTGGCTTGACGACACTTGACTACACTCCTGAAAGTAGGGCCTTCGCTTGCCAGCTGCTACTCGTTGGCGGAAGGCACGGAGCAAATTTACTCCCATCTACCCGCAAAGCACCAATCATTCAGGTGACACAATACTGCTCAATATCGCCAGCTGCGGATGCCTACGCTAAGTTCCGTGGGCGTTGGACTAGCATTTAGAGGGTGAGTAGCCAAAATAATTCAGTCCTGCCCGAGAAGGTCTCCGACATTTTTGATCCCGTGCGTTGGCGCGTTGTCGAAGGATTCGATTTCACCGACATCACCTATCACCGCCAGGTGGAACGTGACGAGGCCGGAACCATCGTCCGTGACCTGCCAACGGTACGTATTGCCTTTGACCGCCCAGAGGTACGCAATGCTTTCCGTCCGCACACCGTAGATGAGCTATACCGCGCAATGGATCATGCACGCATGACCAGTAACGTGGCCACGGTCTTGCTCACCGGTAATGGTCCGTCCGAGAAGGACGGTGGACACGCGTTCTGCTCCGGTGGAGATCAGCGTATCCGCGGACGTGACGGCTACCGTTACGCGGAAGGCGAGACGGGTGAATCCATCGATCCAGCCCGTGCCGGACGTCTGCACATCTTAGAAGTCCAACGCCTCATGCGCACCATGCCAAAGGTCGTCGTGTGTGTCGTCAACGGGTGGGCAGCCGGTGGCGGCCACTCCTTGCACGTGGTCTCCGATCTGAGCATCGCATCCACCGAGCACGGAAAGTTCAAGCAGACCGATGCCACCGTTGGTTCATTTGATGCCGGCTACGGCTCAGCCTTGCTAGCCCGCCAGGTCGGTCAGAAGACCGCCCGCGAGATTTTCTTCCTGGCACGCGAATACTCGGCAGATGACATGGTGCGCATGGGCGCGGTAAACGAGTCTGTTGCCCACGAGCGTCTGGAAGAAGTGGCGCTGGAATACGCAGCCGACATTGCCAAGCAGTCCCCGCAGGCCATCCGAATGCTGAAGTTTGCGTTCAACCTCGCCGATGACGGACTGGCCGGTCAGCAGGTCTTTGCTGGCGAAGCTACCCGCATGGCCTACATGACCGACGAAGCAGTGGAAGGCCGCGACGCGTTCTTAGCTAAGCGCGACCCAGACTGGTCCAACCACCCGTACTACTTCTAAGCCAAGGAGAAGTTCCTCGTATGCTGGCACCTCACCATGTCCTGATGCAATCGTTGGCCGCTAATGCCAATGACTCCGGGCCCGCCGTAGAAGTTTTCGCGGATCCTTCGTCAGCTGATGGCGTGCAGATCAATCATCTGCGTGACGAAGACCTACCGGGCTTTGCACAGACCATGGTGGTTGTGCGCACCTCCGGGTCAACCGGCCGGGCTAAGCGCACGGTCCTGAGCCTTTCTGCCGTGGCAGCTAGCGCCCAAGCCACCGCCGAATATCTGGGGTTCGAGGGGCAGTGGCTGCTTGCCTTACCGGTGCACTATGTGGCCGGACTCAGCGTGCTCACCCGTTCGCTGTTCGCCGGTACCAATCCGGTGAGTATGGACCTGTCTGGGAGTTTCTCCGCGGAAAAATTCGTGGAAGCTTCCGAACAAATGGTGGAGGGCCGCCGGCTAACCTCATTGGTTCCCACCCAATTGGCGCGATTGCTCGACAACCCAGAGCCACGCACGGTGGCGGCGCTGAAACGATTTGATGCGATTCTGCTTGGCGGGGCACGTGCCAGCAAAGACCTGCTCCAGAATTCACGCCACCTGGGATTGAAAATCTTCCAGACCTACGGCTCTTCGGAAACCTCGGGCGGTCTGGTGTATAACGGCACCGCACTTCCAGGGGTGAAACTTGCCGAGCGCGGGGGCAGGATTATGGTCTCTGGTCCTATGCTTGCCGATGGTTACGCAAATAATCCCGAGGCCACCGCCGAGCACTTCATTCTTCATGAGGGCTCACGCTGGTATCTCACCGATGATTTAGGCACCGTCAGCGGAAATCGTTTAGAAATTGCAGGGCGTATCGACGATGTGATTAATAGCGGTGGCATCAAACTTTCCGCAGGGAAGATTGAGGGGCTGCTGGATGAGTTCTTCACGCAGTGCCTGATCCTGCCGGTGCCCGACGCGCAATGGGGGCAAAGTGTAGGTTTAGCCTATTCAGGCCCTACAAATACGGCTGAAGCCTTCGACGCTGTGCGCCAAACTATTGGTTCAACTGCGGTGCCCAAATACCTACAGCACTACCCGACGGGGCTTCCGCAATTGCCCAACGGGAAATTTGATCGGCGCAAAATACTGGCTGCACTACTAGCCGCGCACTGATTCGATTCGCCTTGCCCGTGGTTTCGCGGGAAACTAGAGGGTACGAGTTTTTTATCCACGCCGAAAGGAACGAGAAGTGGCAACGCTTTCCCAATGGGTCGCTGGCGCGCGCCTGCGCACCCTACCCATCATTATTGCCCCGGTAGTCATCGGTACCGCGGCTGCGGTGGGTCAGACTGGCCAAGTCTCCTGGTTCCGTTTTGTGCTCGCCCTCTTAGTAGGGCTGCTGCTCCAAGTCGGCGTGAACTACTCTAACGACTACTCCGACGGAATCCGCGGGACCGATGATGAACGCGTCGGTCCGGTGCGTTTGACCGGTTCCAAGCTAGCGGCTCCCTCACAGGTACGTAACGCAGCTTTTGGGTGCTTCGGGCTCGCCGCGATCTTCGGCTTGCTGCTAGTGATACTGTCCGCGACCTGGCCACTGCTTTTAGTCGGTGTGGCCGCGATCTTCGCCGCGTGGGGTTACACCGGAGGGAAAAACCCTTACGGTTACCGTGGCTGGGGCGACGTGTACGTCTTTATCTTCTTTGGCCTCGTGGCCACGCTGGGAACCACCTACACGCAGGTTGGTCAGCTCACGTACGCGGCACTGCTCGGTGCCATCGGCACCGGCTTTATTGGCTGCGCCTTGCTCATGGCAAATAACGTCCGGGATATTCCCACCGACAGTGAGGTTGGAAAAATCACTCTGGCTGTGCGTCTAGGCGAGCAGATGGCCCGCCTGAGCTACGTGCTGATGCTCAGTGTCGCCATCGTGTTGCCACTGCTGTTGACCGGAACTAATCCATGGATGTGGCTGATCCTGCTCACCTTCGTTCCGGCCGCAGCGCCGAGCTGGGTGATGCTTCGCGAGCAGTCGCTACCGAAGCTGGTAGTGGTGCTCAAACAGACCGGCATCGTCAACGTGGTCTACGCCGCGCTCTTTACCTTAGCCATCGTGCTGAACACCTGGCTATAGCCACGAAGCCTTCCAAATTTTGAATTTGGAAGGCTTCTTTTTTTATTTGTCGTCTCTTCGGAGTTTTTCGTCGTAAGCATCCTCGATGGCCTCTTCGGCCAGCTGAGAATCGGTCTTCGACGCTGAGGTTTTGGCGAACGCCTTGCGTGCGTCGTCATTGGCTGCCAGACGTAATTTGTTAAAGAACAAATAGGTCACGGCAAAAGCGATTACCAGGGCAATGAGGCCTGCGGTGAAGATCGGCCAGAGCATCAGTTTCCACAGTGCCAAGAAGACAACGAGGAACAAGCCCAACCGAATCACCGAATATTTCAGAAACTGCATACGTTAAAGTCTACCGATGAACCTGTGAGCCAGATTGTCACTAGACTAGAGTCATGGTCCGCTTTATTATCTTTGCTGCACTCATTTCGGTGGCACTCATGATCTATACATTGATCGAGTGTGCTCGCACCGAACGACATCGGGTGCGCTCCTTGCCTAAGACGGCATGGATCATCATTATCATCGTGCTTCCCCTGATCGGGGCGGGTTTGTGGTTTGTTCTAGGACGCCCGCAGGCTGCCTCAGCTGGCCCAGCTAACAAACAAAGCGCCCCAGATGACGACGAGGATTTCTTGCGTCAACTTGAAATCTGGCGTCGTCAGCAACAGCGTGAGTCTGAGCTGAAGGCACGTGAGGAAGAACTCAAACGAAAAGAAGACGACAAGAAGAAACCGAAGAAAGATAATTCTTCGGACGACTCAGATACTCCGTCCAAAGATCTTTAGGACCTTTGGCTTCGTTACCACGTAGGGCCCGGCATTTGCCGGGTCCTACGCCGCTTTAGAGACCGTTCTGCACGCCCATCTATATCCAAGGTCATCAACGGTCCCCGGTCCCGAGGGCAAGGCTCTCACACGCTGGACAATTAGCGCACGCAGATCCCGTACAGGGCGGGAAACAAAAGCTCCCCGAGGGATAGGCCGGTTAGGCTTATCCCTCGGGGAGCTTTTGAACTCTTGCCGAGCGGAGGTTAGACGCCGGCGTAGGAGTGCAAACCGTCAAAGAACATATTCACGATGGTGAAGTTGAAAATCACGCAACCGTAGCCGATGATGGACAACCAGGCAGAGCGCGGGCCCGTCCAGCCGCCGGTGGCACGTGCGTGCAGGTAGCCAGCGTAGACCACCCAAATCACGAATGACCAGACTTCCTTCGGATCCCAGCCCCAGTAGCGTCCCCAGGCTGCTTCGGCCCAGATGGCTCCCGCCATTACAGTGAAGGTCCACATCACGAACGCGATGGTGTTGATGCGGTAGGCAAAGTTTTCCAAGGCACCAGCACCAGGAACCAGACGCATGAATGGAAGCTTGTCTGGTAGACCGCCTGCAATTTTGTTCATACGCGAGTGCTGGATCAGCTGCAGAACGTTCATGGCAAAGCTGATGGAGAACAATGCCGAAGCAAATACCGCGATCGATACGTGGATGACGATCCAGGGGCTCTGCAGGGCCGGCACCAGGTGTCCCAAGGGAGTTGGGAAGCCAATCGTGGCTCCACAGAGCATCAAGGTCACGAGGCCAATAATGAAGCTACCCATGAAGCGCAGATCCTTGAAGAACAGCACCACCAGGTAAACCACCGCGACCACCAATGCACCGGTGGAAAGGAACTCATACATATTGCCCCAAGGCACACGGTGCGCTGCCACACCGCGGGAGATGACGGCGAAACCATGCATGGATACACCTAGCCAGGAGAGTACCAAGGCAATCCGAGCCATATTCCGGTTCGAAGAGTGTTCGGTGTAGTTCATCTTGTCATTGACAACGTTTTCGCTGACGTTGTCGGCTCGTGGGACAGGGGCCCCACGCTTAGTGCTTCGCGGTGCCGACACGGAGGTGGCTGCCGCACCCACAAGCATTTCGGAGTCACGCTTAAGCGCTGCCGCATCAATTTCGCTGATGGTCTTGTTACTCTTGGCCAGATCAAGTGCGAAGAGGATGAAGGCAACCATATAGACGAATGCCGAAAGCAACATAAACAGCTGGCTATAATTACCCAGTGCTTCGTTGATTGGCGCGAGATTTGAGCCGTTAGGCATTTACTTCTCCTTGGTCCTGCTTCTGACTGGCCAATGGCCACTTGCTATCAAAGATATTGTGCAACTCTGTGGACTCACGTTCAAGACGTGGATCCTCACCGCGGGCCAATAGCGCGTATTCGACCCTGCGCTGACCATTGTCATTCTTCAGCTTCACCCAGACGCGACGACGCGGGGTAAACAGCGATACTGCCAATCCGGCCAGAGCCAAAAACGCGAAGATGGCGATCGGAGTTTTACTCGGATCATAATTCACGTCTACCGCGATGTAACGCTTCAGATCATTGAAGGTGATGCTGCCTTTACCCTCGGGGAGCTGATAAGTCTGTCCGGCTTCGAGCACAATGCCTCCGGCGTCGAGCGTCCGTGAGTTCACTTCGGTGAGATTATCCGTGTCCAGCACATAGACGTTCTGCGGTACACCGTCGTCCAGACCCAAGTTTCCGGCGAAGGAGTTCAGGTGCAGTTGCGGGTTGATCGCGTTCGGGTCGCCGGAAATACCAAACCCTGTTTCATCCACCAGCGCGGTGGGCAACAGGAATCCTTGGAATCCCAACTGTTCTGGCTTCGCGTCCGGAGCCTTGATCACCATCATCGAGGTGTACACCGAGTCCTGCGGAACGGAAACTACCGGTCCGGAGAAAGCCACATCCCCGTTGCCGTCCTTGACTGTCACCACCGGTGCATAGCCGTTACCTACGAGGTAAACATCGGCACCGTTGATACGCAGTGGATGGTTCACCTTGATGTCTTCTTCGACAGGCTCCGCATCGGCTGAGCGCCGGGTTTCCACATGGGCGGTGAAGTCCAGCGGCTGACCAAAGTGTGTCTTGGACTCACGGTCAAAAACAATGTCGAATTTGTTGAGCTTCACTGAGTAAGGCGTGAGACTCTTGGAATCAAAACCCGTCCCGGGGGTGAAAGCGTCATAGGAAACGAGGGAGTTCACAAAGGTCTCCCCCTCCACGATGACTCGCTGACCGCTGTAGCCGAAGGCGCCGCCAATAGCTACCGAAATGAGCACGCCGATCAGCGAAATGTGGAAAGTCAGGTTTCCGATCTCACGAGTGTAGCCGCGCTCTGCGGCTACCGAACGACCGGTGGCATCGGAGCGGCGTTCGACTCGGTAACCACGTTTACGCAGTACCTTGTAGGCATCGTCGATGACTTCATCATCGCTGGGAGTATCTCCTTCACCTTCAACCAGTGACAGGGCGGTGTACTGAGGCAGACGGTCAAGCCTGGACGGTGTACGCGGCGGAGGGGTGCGCAAGGCTTGAGCATGCTTTTTTACCCGCGGAATAATACAACCGACCAACGAGATAAAAAGCAAGATGTAAATCGCCGAGAACCACGCGGAGGAATACACATCAAAAAGCTGGAACCGGTCAAGCCAAGGGCCGGTGACCGGGTTATTTTCCAGGTATTCGTTGACGGTCTCCGGGTTCATTGAACGCTGCGGGAAGATTGATCCTGGAACCGCTGCGACAGCGAGCAGCAGCAGCAAGAAAAGCGCCGTCGGCATGGAGGTCAGTTGCGTCCAGATCCAGCGCAGGGACCCAAGCAAGCCCAAGGCTGGTGCATCGCTGCGGCCCTTCGCGGTGCGTTTATTTTTCGCCATTAAATCGGCAACCTCACTTCATTGGCAAACCAGTTTTGTAGTTCTGCGACCCAGCTTCCCCAAAGCCCGGTCACCATGACTACACCAAGCAGAATCAGCATTCCGCCGCCCAAACGCATGACCAGCAGTTGATGGCGGCGGAAGAACGCGAGCGCCCGCATGCCACGCTGCAGTCCAAGGGCAATCCCGATAAAGGGAAGGCCCAATCCCAGGCAATAAAACGCGGTTAATAATGTGCCACGAGCGATATTCGGGTCAGTTCCTGTCGACATGATCAGTACGGCGCTGAGCGTAGGACCAATGCAGGGGGCCCAGCCCAGTCCGAAAGTGAACCCCAGAATTGGTGCTCCCCACAGGCCGGCCGGGGGCTTCCGGTGAATTTTTCGGTCACGCTGCAACCATGAAATGCCGCCCATGAAGACGACACCCATGATGACCACCACTAGGCCCAGTACTTGGGTCACCCAGGCACCTTCAAATCTCAGCCAGGCAGCTGCCTGGCTGAAGAGTACTCCGATGGCAATGAAAACCACCGAAAATCCCAGGACAAAGAGCAATACCCCGAGCAATACCCGTCCACGTCGGTGTTCGCGTAGGTCAGCACCCGTCAGCCCAGTGACGTAGCCAAGATATCCGGGAACCAATGGGAGTACACAAGGAGAGAGGAAAGAAACGAGACCCGCTAATAAAGCCACCGGCGCGGCCAGCAGCAAAGAGCCGTCCAGCACAATGTCGGCAAAGGGATTAGACGTAGTCAACAGGTTGCTCACAGCTCTTCGGTGAGTGCTGTATCGATCAGTGTCTTCAGGATCTTTGGGTCAACCGCGCCGATAACACGTGCTCGGACTCGTCCCTTACGGTCAAGTACCAAAGTGGAAGGTACCGCCTGTAACGGAACATATTTGGTCATTGCCAGCTGAATCTGGCCATCGGTGTCTTGAATCGACTCGTAAGGGATCTCGAAGCTGCGTTCAAAGGCTTGTGACGCTTCGGCTTCGTCACGGACGTTGACTCCGATAAATGGAACCTTGTCACCAAATTCTTCAGAGAGTTCTTTCAGATGTGGCGCCTCGATGCGGCACGGGGCGCACGCGGCGTACCAAAAGTTGATGACCACCGGTTTGCCGCGCATCGCGCTGACGTCAACGGGGGTGCCTTGGTAGGTCTTGGAGTTGATCTCGATAGGCTCAGTACGTTTTTCAACCGAGTATTCTTCCACGGCTCCGTCTCCGGCAATGTAGTTCTTGTTGTCTCCGGAGCGCGCCTGTTTGGCCAGCGGATCCTCGGTGACCGTGCAGGCGGCCAGTGGCACAGCGACCGCAGCAACCAACATCGAACGCAACATGGTGCGCCGATTCAGGAAGCGAGGATTCTGTGAGGACTCATTCATCAACTTTAAGCTCCAGGGATGTTCGCCGCGCCAGCCAGCAGGTCTGGGCTCGGTTCGGTGTAGTTCACGGAGCGAAGTTCATCTCCGTCAAATTCAAAACTGGTAATTGAGGTCAACGTGCATTCGCGCGCTCGCGGGTCGTGGAAAAGGCGTTTGCCTTCGGCGTCGCGGCGGGTCACCCAGATAGGAAGCTGGTGGCTCACGATGATGATTTCTGCGCCATCTCCGTGCTCGGCGAGGGCAGCGTGGCGTTGTTCGTCCATGGCCAGGCGCATTCGAGCAACCTGCTCCGCATAAGGTTCACCCCAGGAAGGCCTCAGCGGGTTACGCAGCAACGGCCAATAGCGCGGGTTTTTCAACTGCGACTTGATCTGCGCTAAACCTTCAAAACTATTTCCGGCTTCGATGACTCGTTCATCGGTGATGATTGGTAAGTCCAGTGCCTGCGCGGTTGGTTGCGCGGTCTGCTGGGCCCGAATGAGCGGCGAGGCGACCAACCGAACTACGTTGGCGCCTTCAGTCTGCCGCTTGGCGAAGTATTCTCCGGCGCGGTCTGCCATCTGGAATCCCAGCTCGGAGAGTCCGAATCCTGGGATGCGGCCATACAACACGCGATCCGGGTTGAGAACTTCCCCGTGGCGCAACAAATGAACGGTTGAAACTGGCATGGTTACAGTCTCTCAAACAATCAACCTAAAAGATGAAAATTGTGGCCACGATCAAGTATTCACAGCATCCGCATGGGATTCCCATATCAAAAAACCATCCTTTTGGAGGGCCTGATCACAATCGCCACCAACTAGGCTAGAAGATAGAGAAAATCGATAGCTCAGCAACATGCAAAGGACGGTTATGAGCACCAACGATCCGAACCAGCCGGGCCAGCCATA
Source organism: Glutamicibacter sp. (assembly GCF_035257265.1). Lineage (GTDB taxonomy): Bacteria > Actinomycetota > Actinomycetes > Actinomycetales > Micrococcaceae > Glutamicibacter. Next base: position 85,235 of record NZ_DATEXC010000042.1, on the reverse strand, counting down.
CAACCCTGTGGCAGGCTCTGGAAATTCGAACCCGAACCCTTACGGCGAGAATCCATACGGCTCGCAGCCCAACCCCTATGGCCAAAATGCGGGGCAGCAGCAGCCCCCGCAGTTCCAGCAGTATCCGCAGCAAGGCGGATACGCTCCGGTGCAGCCACCGACCGAGCGTCCTAAAACGCTGCAGATCGCGTTCTTATTGATCATGCTCGCCGGAGTGTTTAACGCCGCTGCAAGCTGGCTAATCAATAGCACCAATCTTATTGGTAACGTCATCACTTCTCAGTGGACGCTATTCGAAGAGCAGATGCGTACCTCGATGGAGTCCAGCAGCGATCCTGCGGTCAATGCGGAAATTGAAAAGATGCTCGCCAATCCTGACGCCTTCATGGCGCAGATCTCCTCATCGATGACCAGCTTCACCATTGTTGGCATGATCATCACCCTGCTGGCTTACTTCTTAGTTGGTTTTTTTGTTGGTCGCGGCGTCGGCGCAATGCGTATTATCGCCACCATCTTTGCAGCCTTATCGATCATCAGCTTGCTGATGTACCTGCCAATGATCAGCATGTACGCTAACTCCTCAGACACCATGATGATCAATGTAGTATTCACCCTCAGCGTGGTGCTCGGTATCGCGGGCGTAGTTTTTGCCTGGTTGCCTGAGTCTTCGAAGTACATCGTTGCGCGCCGCATGGCTCGCCGCGCCGGCTACCGCTAAGCCGTACGGGCATTATGTTTCTGCCTTGACAACCTAGGCCACGACTTCTGACAAGTCGTGGCCTAGGTTTTTCTTTAGATCTTCGTCTTTAGCTTTGAACCGCATGATAGGCCAGGATCTGTAATTCGGTTGATAGATCCACGCGGCGCACAATCATCCCGGCAGGAATTCGCAAGGGGCGAGGCGCGAAGCTGAGCACCGATTTCACCCCATGCGTTGCCAGTGCATAAATCAATTCTTGGGCGGCCTCCCCCGGAACGGCGAGCACCGCAATATTGATTTGTTCTCGGCGGATCACCTCGCCCAGGGCGCCAATTGGCTCCACCACAAGGTCTCCGACTTCACTGCCGATTAAGCTTGGCGACGTATCAAGAATTGCTCGGACCTGGAATCCGCGACTGGCAAAGCCTGCGTAGCCGCTCAAAGCGCGTCCCAGGTTACCTGCACCGAGGATGGCTACACGCCAGTCTCTGTTCAATCCCAGCGTCCGGTTGATGTGTTCGGCCAGTTCGGTCACCACATATCCCACGCCGCGGGTTCCATAGGATCCCAGAAGTGAAAGATCTTTACGCAGAATTGCGGGATTAACACCGGCTTCTTTGGCCAGCACCCCCGAGCTCGTGCGTTCGGTACCTTGGGCTTCGAATGCGTTCAGCGCGCGAAGATATTGCGTCAATCGAGTCAATGTTGCTTCGGGCAATACCCGCGGCTCAGGCTCAGTCATCAGCCGCAGCTCGAACAGGTTTTGTGAGCGCAGGGCAGGTCTCTGAGGTCCTCATGGCTTAGCTACCCAGCAGACGTTCGAGGCGTTGTCCGTCAACAGTCCAGAAGTCGCGCACTTGACCGTCAATGAGGAGCACCGGCACCTCTTCGTGGTGCCTAGCCAGTAGTTCTGGGTGCTCATCGATGTCGAGTTCTGAGAACTCCATGTTCATTCGTTCGGTGACATCCTTGACCGTGGCCCGGGCCGCCTCGCACAGGTGGCAGCCTTGACGCACCAACAACTGAATCTCATGCAATTTACTCACCCCTCTATAATCTCACGAGCCGCAACCAGCGTCTAAGTCGAGAATGAAATAAACTGAATCAAATGCAGTCATCAGAGCACCTCAGCGAGCAGCCCACCACGACGCCACAAGATGTCGTTGCCGCCTTCTTCGATGTGGATAACACCATGGTGCGCGGTGCCACCCTATATTTGCTGGCCCGAAAAATGCATCAGCGCCGGTTCTTTCAGTTTCGCGAAGTCCTATGGTTTGCGCTCAAGCAGTTACGTTTCGCCGCGCGCGGCGAGCATATTGGCGACATCCACCAGATTCGTGACCGTGCATTGCTCATGGCCAAGGGCATTTCCGTAGCCGAGATGGCGCAAATTGGCCAAGAAATTTATGACGAGTACATTGAACCAAAACTTTGGAAGGGTACCGTCTCGATTGCGCACCAGCATTTAGCGGTAGGGCGCGAGGTGTGGCTGGTGACGGCAACACCTTTGGAAGTAGCGAACGTCATATCCGAAAGGCTGACTTTAACCGGTGCATTAGGGACCGTAGTAGAGCGCAAGGACGGAAAATACACCGGTGCGTTGGCTACCCCCATCCTGCATGCGGCCGAGAAAGCACAAGCTATTCGTTTGCTAGCTAAAGAACGCGGGATCAAACTTTCAAAATCGTGGGCTTACTCTGATTCCTATAATGATGTACCGCTCTTAGAAGCCGTGGGCCACCCGGTGGCGATCAATCCCGACGCCCGGCTTCGTGCCTACGCTAAACGCCGTGGTTGGCAGGTCTATGACTTCCGCACCGGTCAGCGTGCAGCACGGATCAGTTTGCGTCTTGTAGGGGTTCTGGGCGCGTTGTGGGCCGCTAGGCGGTCATTGCTCGCTCGACGCGGCCGGTAGTTGGGGAAAAAGCAATCGCCACCGTCAAGGTCAAACCTTGATACGGTGGCGATAATTGCCAAGAGGCAAAAGCTGCTTGAAGCAGATTTACTTCTTATTACGACGCTGGTGACGAGTTTTGCGAAGCAATTTGCGGTGCTTCTTCTTCGACATACGCTTGCGGCGCTTCTTGATAACAGAGCCCATAGTGGTTCCTCACAAACTAATTAAATATGTCAACCAAAATGTAGGCCTTGAAATTATTCTAAGCTACAAGGTTGACCGGACGTTAAACGTTCCTTAACAGATTACCCGCTTTTCGGTCATGCTCTGACCATCGCGCGGCTATCGACCGAGGGAACCTGTTCCGCGCTGCGGATCAATCGCCGCAGCTTGCAGGTATGCTTCCACTGCGTTTTCAGGAACACGATAGGAGCGACCGAATTGAACAGCAGGCAGGTCGCCTGCATGAATCAAGCGATAAACCGTCATTTTGGAAACACGCATCATTTCGGCCACTTCGGCGACCGTCATGAAACGGGCTCCTGCAAAATTCTGTTTATCCGCCATAGGGGAAATTCTCCTGACGCTGATCTCTGATTCGTCGTGTATTTTGCTCGCGTGAACAAATACGACTTGGGATCAACATCTGCAATCATATTCACGTTCGCTCGGTTCCAGTCTAGTCGCACTTACGTAACTTTTGCATCACGGAACACACCAGAACCACGCTTAGATCTCGATTGTGACATTTAAAGTGCTCTGGACACCTGTCTGCCACCAAAAAAGCGGCAGAGCAGGTGTCCAAAAGTACTTTTTAATCAAAGAGCTTAGATAAGACCCTGGGCCAGCATTGCGTCGGCAACCTTCACAAAACCGGCGATATTGGCGCCAGCCACGTAGTTGCCTGGTACGCCATACTCATCAGCGGTGGTTGCACAGCGTTCGTGAATGCCCACCATGATCTCCGACAGGCGGCGTTCGGTGTGCTCGAAGGTCCACGAGTCACGGCTGGCGTTCTGCTGCATTTCCAGCGCAGAAGTCGCCACGCCACCGGCGTTAGCGGCCTTGCCCGGGCCGAAGAGGATGCCCGCGTCTTGGAAGACCGAGGTAGCCTCTGCCGTGGTTGGCATGTTCGCACCTTCGGCCACGGCGATGGTGCCAGCGGCAATCATCTTCTTCGCTGAAGCAACACCAAGTTCATTTTGTGTGGCACACGGCAGCGCCACAGCACCCTGGACATCCCACACGTTGCCATCGGCTACATAGGAGACCTTCTTGCTTCCACGGCGTTCGGCGTAGTCGCTGATGCGTCCACGCTCGACTTCCTTGATCTGACGCAGCAGCTCAAGGTCGATACCATTTTCGTCAACGATAAATCCGGCGGAGTCCGAGGCTGTGACTACCTTGGCGCCCAGATTCTGAGCCTTCTCGATGGCGTGCAGGGCTACGTTACCCGAGCCCGAAACAACCACACGCTGCCCATCAAAGCTCATGCCTCGTGTCTTGAGCATTTCGTTGGTGAAGATCACTGCACCGTAGCCCGTTGCCTCGGGGCGAACCAGGGAACCGCCCCAGCTCAAGCCCTTACCGGTGAGCACACCAGACTCGTAACGGTTGGTGATGCGCTTGTATTGTCCGAAGAGATAACCGATTTCTCGGCCGCCTACTCCAATGTCACCGGCCGGAACGTCGGTGTACTCGCCAATGTGGCGGTACAACTCAGTCATGAACGACTGGCAGAAGCGCATTACTTCGCCATCGGACTTACCGCGTGGATCAAAGTCGGAGCCGCCCTTGCCGCCGCCGATAGGCATACCGGTCAGGGAGTTCTTGAAAATCTGTTCAAAACCAAGGAATTTGACGATACCCAGGTACACCGAGGGGTGGAAGCGCAGTCCGCCCTTGTATGGGCCCAGAGCAGAGTTGAACTCAACACGGAAACCGCGGTTAATCTGGACACGGCCAGCGTCGTCTACCCAAGGAACGCGGAAAATAATCTGGCGTTCTGGCTCACACAGGCGCTGAAGAATAGCAGCCTCTGCGTATTCAGGATGCTTAATTGACACAGCTTCGAGGCTCTCGAAGACTTCGGTCACGGCCTGATGGAATTCTGCCTCACCGGGGTTACGGCGGAAGACTTCGTCGCGAATATTCGCTAGTTGCTTGTCCAAGTTTCTCTCCTCATCACTTGGGGCAGGCAGCAGGGGCGCCCAAAAGACCACCGGCCCGGCAACACTGCCCCACGCAAGAGAATGCCATGCCTGACATTCTTAGCGAAAATTCTTTGTTATAAAACGCTTACTTGTACGTAACGTAAAAGTCCCGTAGAAGAACTACTTAGACAGTCTTTACCGAGGTCAAAGGGTTATCGACGACGACCAAAACGAGGAAAGCGCTCCAAAATCTCTTGAGCTCTGCCCGTGACTTGTTCCAAGCCCCGCCCTACACTGCGGCCGAGCTGATGCGCGGCAGCCGGAAGTGCATTGGCATCTTGCGGATCCTGCACCAAGTCCAGATCCACGGAAACCATCTCGGGGACCGGTTCTAAGGCTGGCAGGATCTCGGCACACCAAGCGACCAAAGTTTCAACGGCTTCGCACTGCACGCTATAGATACGCCGCTGTCCTTGGGCGTTCATGGTCACCAGATTAGCTTCGCGCAGAACCTTGAGGTGCTTAGAGACCGTCGGTTGCGAAATCTCCAGTTGTGTCACCAGTGCGCCGACGGCCATGGGTTCGGCCTTCAGCGCTTCGATGATCTTACGTCGGGTTGGTTCTGCCAACGCAGAAAACACTTCATCAATAGCCACAGACATAACCCTATCGGCATATGCTCTGACAGCAGCGGATTTCCCACCACGGTCAAGGCTTCAGATTGATCACAGCAGAGCAGAAAACTCAGTCAAACCAGGGGTCTAACCCATAGAGCGGAAAGACTTCCTTACGCGTGGCAATAATTGTACGGTCCACCGGATCCGCCGGGTCATAGCCGACCTCCCAATTTCGCCACCATAATTGTGCGTCGTCCCCCATCAGGTATGGCATTGCTCGCCCGTAAGTTTCAAGGACGTAGCGCCGGAACTGTTCGGGCACATAAGTTCTCAGCGGTACTGGTTTTCCGGCGGCGATGGCGGTCAGATGTGTCCACGTTCTCGGCACCACCGCGGTGACGTTATATCCCCCGCCTCCGGTGGCAAGCCAGCGTCCTTCGCACACGTCATCGGCCAGTTGCGCAATATCTAAGGCAACTTGGCGTTGGGCGTCTACCGAAAGCTTCAGATTAGTCATCTCATCATCGCGGTGTGCATCACAACCATGCTGGGAGACAATAATTTCCGGATCAAATGCGCGGACCAGCTGTGGGACAACCGCATGGAATGCTCGCATCCAGCCGGCATCCCCGGTCATCGCCGGCAAGGCAATATTGACCGCACTGCCTTCCGCGCGTGGACCGCCAATTTCGTTGGCAAACCCGGTGCCAGGAAAAAGTGAGAGTCCGGATTCGTGAATGGAGATCGTCAGAACTCGTTCGTCATCCCAGAAGATTGATTCGGTGCCATCACCATGGTGCGCATCCACGTCGATGTAACACACGCGTTTAGCACCACGTTCAAGCATCCGGTGAATGGCTGCTGCTGCATCATTAAAGATGCAGAACCCACTGGCTTTGTTGCGTTTGGCATGATGCATGCCGCCGGCAAAGTTCACCGCGCGAACCGTTGACTGATCCATGATGGCATCGGCTGCAATCACCGAACCGCCGACAATGCGCGCGGCTGCTTCATACATGCCAGCAAAAACCGGGTCGTCTTCGGTTCCTAAACCAAAGTCGACAGCTTGCAGGCCAGGGTCCTCGCTGACCGCTTTGACCTGATCCAGATAGTCCTGGTCATGCACCGTCAAAAGTATTTGTTCCTCTGCCACCTGCGGAGCACTCAGGCTCACGTTGGAAGAGGCATAAACGTCGAGGGCTTCACTGAGTCGATGGGTCAGCTCTAGCCGCGATGGGTGCATTGGATGATAGTCACTGAACTTATATTTCAGGTATAACTCATCCCAGAGCACGAGCGTGGGTTGTGGCGCATGTTGAGGTTCTAACACCTTTGTAGGCTACCTGATTGTGATTCAACTAACCCGTTTATGGCCTTCTGGGCATTTTGCTCGTGTTTCGAGGCGCTAAGACGAGCGCATTGTGCTTTGACCGCGTAAATTACAAGGAGAACAGTCCCGCCCACGAAATGGCGATTTAACGCAATGAGCACCCAAAGCGAACCGAGTCACCCGGCAAGGGCGGCAGAGTCGCGCGGTAAACGCCGCAAACAGTGGCTGGCATTGCGGGTACGCATCGCCGATTCCACCGTCCGCTCCCCCGCTCGTTTAGCCTTGGGCACCTTCCTGATTGCCATCACACTGTTCACCTCGCTGCTCGCCGCTCCTTTTTCCTCCGCTAGCGGCGAACCCACCCCGTTGCATGATGCCTTGTTTACCGCGGTCTCGGCGGTCTGTGTGACCGGATTGACCACGGTGTCAACTGCGGTGCACTGGTCTTTTGCCGGGCAATTGGTGATGCTCATCGGTACCTTCATGGGCGGCCTGGGGATTTTGACTCTCGCTTCAATTTTTTCTCTGGCGGTCTCCCGGAAGCTCGGCGTGCGTGGCAAACTCATGGCGCAGAATTCCATGAATACCAACGCGGCCTCCGCCTTAGGTGAGGTTGGTTCGCTGCTGCGCATCGTGATCCTCACGGCGGTCAGCCTGCAGGCGCTGATCGCGGCACTGCTCATTCCACGCTTTATTTTGTTGGGTGAAGACTTTCTCTCCGCGATTTGGCACGGAGTGTTTTACGCGGTCTCCGCATTTAACAACGCAGGCTTCACTCCGCACTCCGACGGGTTAGTTCCCTACGAGACAGACCTGTGGATCTTAGGCCCGCTGATGTTCGGCGTCTTCTTAGGATCCTTGGGATTCCCGGTCATCATGGTGTTACTGGCACACCGCTTCAACGTCAAAAAATGGAATCTGCACACCAAACTGACCTTGCTGGTAACGCTCATCTTGCTTGTCGCCGGTACCGTGTTGTGGCTGCTGGTCGAGTGGAACAATCCCCGGACCATCGGTTCGCTGAATTCCGGCGACAAATTCATCCACGGGCTCTTCGCCTCGGTAATGACCCGCTCTGGCGGGTTTAATCTGGTGGATCAAAATGACATTGGGCAAGTAACCGTGTTGGTCACGGACGCGCTCATGTTTGCCGGTGGTGGCTCGGCGTCCACCGCTGGCGGTATCAAGGTCACCACCATCGCGGTAATGTTCTTAGCCATCATGGCCGAGGTCCGCGGTGAACGAGATGCCAAGGCCTTTGGCAGGCGTATTCCCGAGGGCACCATGCGGGTGGCCGTGTCGGTCGTGGCCTTGGGCGCCACTCTGGTCATGGTGGCCACCGGGTTGCTCCTGGCCATTGACGAGCAGGTCGGGTTCTCCCGGGCACTGTTCGAATCGATCTCTGCTTTCGGTACCGTGGGGCTGAGCATGGGCGTTTCCGCCGAGATGCCCCCGGCCGGTAAATACGTGCTCAGCGCGTTGATGTTCGCCGGACGTATTGGAAGTATTACCCTAGCCAGCGCCTTGACCATGCGTCATCGCGATACGCTGTATAGCCTCCCCGAAGAAAGGCCGATCATTGGCTGAGAAAAACATTGAGCACAACGCCCCGGTGCTCGTCATTGGTCTGGGACGCTTTGGCGCCTCGGTTGCGGAGACCTTAGTGAAACAGGGCCGCGAGGTGCTGGCCATCGAGCGTAGCCCCGAACTCGTTCAGCAGTGGGCCAGCACGCTGACCCACGTGGTCGCGGCCGACGCCACCAATATCGATGCCTTGCGCCAGCTTGGCGCTCAAGAATTTGGTTCCGCGGTGGTCGGTGTGGGTACCTCGATTGAGTCCTCCGTGCTGATTACGGTGAACCTGGTCGATTTAGGCATTGAGCACCTGTGGGTCAAGGCGATTACTCCCTCACACGGCAAGATCCTCACTCGCATCGGCGCAAACCATGTGATTTATCCGGAGGCTGACGCCGGTGTTCGTGCCGCCCACTTGGTTGGTGGCCGAATGCTGGACTTCATCGAATTCGATGACGGCTTCGCGATCGTGAAGATGTATCCGCCCAAAGAAACCCAGGGATTCACGCTGGCCGAGTCTCAGGTGCGCTCCAAGTACGGGGTCACCATCGTTGGGGTAAAGACCCCCGGCGAAGATTTCACCTACGCAGTACCAAATACCGTGGTCACCCGCCGCGACGTACTGATCGTCTCCGGGCATGTAGACCTGCTTGAACGCTTCGCTGCCCGCCCCTAAGGCTTGGCAGATACGCCGATGGCGTCAGCGCCCCTTTGCGGGGGCTCTGACGCCATCGGTACTTAACGCTTCAGGTGTTAGCTCAATTCATCGCTCAAAGCCGCGGCACGGGCCGCTGCGGCCTTGGCGCCGGCTTCAATGATTGCCGGGATTCCCTGCTCGTCAAAGGTCAGAATTGCCTGTTCGGTGGTGCCCTTGGGACTGGTCACAGCACGGCGCATCTGTGCCGGGTTAGCTTCGGGATCCGCCAGCATCTTTCCGGCACCGGCCACCGTGGCACGGGCCAAATCGGTGGCGAGCTTTTCATCAAGTCCCATGGCGATACCCGCGTTGGCCATCGCTTCGGCTAGATAAAAACCGTAGGCCGGGCCGGAACCAGAAATAGCCGACAGCGCGTTTTGCTGCGACTCGTCGATCACATGCACATCGCCGGAACCGGAGAATAGCTCAGCAACCAATTCAATTTGCTGTTCGCTGACCGCCGCACCTGCGCTCAGTCCGACCACACCCGCACCGACCATTAATGGCGTGTTTGGCATGGAGCGCACTACCGGCTGACCGGTAGGAAGGTGTTCTTGCATGGTCTGCAAGGTGATAGCGGCAGCCACCGAAACCACGACGGTTGAATCGCCTAATGCCGAAGAAATCTCATCACACAGCGCGGTAATGCCGACCGGTTTCACACCAAGGAACACTATGTCTGCGGCGGCCGCAGCCTTCTTATTGGCTTCCGGGTCGTCATTACCGATCAGCACGGTAATGCCTAGCTCACGTAATTCTGCGGCGCGAGTATCGCTGCGCAAGGTGGCAGTAATGTTTTCCGGGTCATGCCCGGCGCCCAGAATTCCGCGCAGGATCGCGCCGTTCATGGAGCCGGTACCTAAAAATGCAAGCTTGAGATAATTTGTCGCTTCGCTCATATAGTTATTTTGTCACCCGTTCAGAGTCTTGATTAATTGTCAGATGCTCGCGCGCAAATTCCAGTGTGCGCCCGAGCCATTCTTCTTTTTGTCCAGCATGTTTGGCCTTGCGGGTGGATACTTCCACCGCGACCACGCCCTCCCACTGTGAATCTCGCAAGAAGTGTAGTGATTCGGCCACCGGCTGGGTGCCTAATCCAGGCACCAGGTGTTCGTCTTTGCCATTATCCAACCCATCACAAAGGTGAAGATGAGTCAATCTGTCGCCGAGGTCTTCAAGCGCTTGGCGCGAGTCCATATTGGCGATTGCCGCATGGGAGAAGTCCCAGGTGACGTGCTTATAGTCTTCCGGAACCGGGTTCCAGTGTGGCAGGTACATCTTGGAGGATTCGCGTCCCCGGCTACGCCATGGGTACATGTTTTCCACAGCGATCTTCATCCCTGTTGATGCGGTGATGCGGCGCACACCCTCAACGAAGCTCTCCGCGTAGGCCCCCTGCCACCGAAATGGCGGGTGTGCGACAACCACGTTCGCTCCGACTGCCTGTGCCAGGATTACCGAGCGTTCAATCTTCGCCCACGCTGAACCCCAGACTTGCTGGGTGAGCAGCAATGTGGGTGCGTGAATCGCCATAATCGGCAACTGGTACTTATCCATGAGGGCCATCAGCGCGGTGGCGGACTGGCTCGCTTGGTTACCGGTAATCAATACCTCTAGCCCGTCGTAACCCACGTCCTTGGCCATCGCGAAGGCATCATGGACGGTCAGCGGATAAACCGAGGCACTGGATAGTGTCACCGGTACCCGAGGCACCCGTTGTTGGTCTTGCATCTTCGACCCCTCCTCGCCGCGCCGTCGCTTGCCGGCGCATCTCCCAATGAAGTATTAAGCCGAAGGTTCACTCAGACTGACCGTCTTGAGTGAGCCTAACGCAACCTCTCCTACCCCCACGCTACTACTGAGCGGTGTCGAAGAGTCAAACATCACGTGATCAAATCGTCGCAGCATTAAACCTTCACGCAAGGCCCAAGGGCAGATCCGGACACTTTTCAGTTTGAGTGCACTCATTGCTTCGTGAGCCACGATAGCTCCAGCAAGCAGCTGCGGTGCACGAATTTCCGAGACCCCGGGAAGCTCGGCACGTTCCTCCCAGCTCATCGCGGTCAACCGGTTGGCCCAGAGTTTCAGCGAGTCACGGTGCAAGACGCGTTTAACGTAAGGCCCTTCCCCGCTGGGGGCGGCCCCGGTAATCCGCGACAAAGACCTGAAAGTTTTTGACGTGGCCGTAGCCAATGTGGGCTTGCCGTATTGGCGCAGCTCGGTGGTGGGGTCCGTGAGCACATCACGAACATAGGTGCGTAGCTCTTTGACTTCCTTGATGGAAGGTAAGTCGTTGGGCAACCATTCACGGGTCAGCCGGCCTGCTCCCAACGGCACCGAAAAGGCAACCTGCGGGAACTCGTCGGTGCCTACGGCCAGCTCCAGTGAACCGCCGCCCATATCCAGGTTCAGGATCGATTCCGAAGACCAGCCAAACCAGCGGCGCACCGAATAGAAGGTCATTCCGGCTTCTTCCTCACCAGAAAGCTCCATCAGGCTCACCCCGGTTTCGGCGGTGACTCGTTCAAGTACCGCCGCGCCGTTGGATGACTCGCGAATAGCCGAGGTGCAGAAGCCCATAAAGTCTTCGACTCGGTGGCTCTGCGCGAATTCGGCGGCTTCCTTGATGAAGGCGATCAGCTCTTGCTGGCCTTCTTCGGTGATTGCACCGTATTCGTTGAGGTAACGCACCAAGGACAACGGCCTCTTATGCGAGGCATAGGATACCGGCCGGGCACCTGGATAGGCATCCACCAGTAATAGGTGGACCGTATTTGAACCAATGTCCAACACGCCAAGCCTCATGATGCGCTCCTCAACTCAGCAGACAAGGTCTACTTTTCACTCTTGTTAGCGGTGGCTTTTTTGACGGGAGCCTTTATAGCCGGAGCTTTCTTAGCCGGAGCCTTTTTAGCAGCAGGCTTCTTCGCAGCAGCCGTCTTTGCAGTTCGTTTCACCGGACCACGGGCACGCTTATCTGCCAACATTTCGATGGCTTGTTCGCGTGTGAGCTCCTCCAATGAGGTGGCACGAGGCACCGTGATGTTGGTGATGCCGTCGGTGATGTACGGACCGAAACGGCCGTCCTTGACCACAATGTTCTTCTCACTGGTGGGGTCAACACCAAATTCTGCCAAGGGCGGCACTGCGGCCCGAGCTCCACGCTGCTTAGGCTGTGCATAAATTGCCAGTGCTTCGTCCAAGGTGATGCTGAAGATCTGCTCTTCGCTCTCGATAGAACGCGAATCGCTGCCCTTTTTCAAGTACGGACCAAAGCGGCCGTTCTGCACGGTGATCTCTTCGCCCTCGGCATCAGCACCCACCACGCGTGGCAGGCTCATCAGCTTCAGCGCCTCATCCAAGGTGACAGTTTCCACGGTCATGGATTTGAACAGTGACGCGGTGCGCGGCTTGACCTTCACCGGCTTCTTAGGCGGCTTTGGCTTGCCGTTCTTGTAGTATTCCACCGGCTGCGCGGCGATTTCTTCTTCAGTCATTTCCGGAATGATCTCGGTGACGTAGGCACCGTAACGGCCATCCTTGGCCACAATCTTTCGTCCGGTGGCCTCTTCAATTCCCAGCTCACGCTCGGATACCTGAGCGGTGGCGAATAGCTCTTCGGCCTTCGCCGCGGTCAGCTCATCCGGTGCCAGTTCCTCGGGAACGTTGGCGCGCTGCGGATCGGTGCCTTCTTCGGCGCCTTCCGGGATGGTGCGTTCGAGGTACGGGCCGAACTTGCCCACACGCAAAGTGATGTCGTCGGTGATCTTGATCGAGTTGATAGCCCGGGCATCTATATCGCCCAAGTTGTCCACCACATATTTCAGACCTTCGGGACGAGTTTCACCCTTGCCACCGAAGTAGAACATGTTCAGCCAGTCGGTGCGTGCCCGGTTGCCGTTGGCGATTTCGTCCAAGTCATCTTCTAGGCGCGCAGTGAAGTCATAATCCACGTACTTCGCGAAATGCTCTTCGAGCAGTCGAATTACGGAGAACGCGATCCAGCTTGGCACCAGGGCGCCACCACGCTTGGTTACGTAACCGCGATCCATGATGGTGGAGATCGTTGGCGCGTAGGTCGACGGACGGCCGATTTCACGCTTTTCGAGCTCAGCGACGATAGACGCTTCGGTGTACCTGGCCGGTGGGGTGGTTTCGTGACCCAGAGCGATCAGTTCGTCACCGGTCAGTGACTGTCCCACGGTCAGCTGTGGCAGGCGTGCTTCGGCGTTCTCGGCCTTTTCTGCCGCGTCGCTTTCACTGTCCTTGCCCTCTTCGTAAGCCGAAAGGAAACCACGGAAGGTGATCACGGTTCCCGAGGCGGAGAACTCGGCAACGCGGCTATCGCTGGCGGTGCCGGAAAGTTTAATCGTTGCGGTGAAACCCTTGGCGTCAGCCATCTGGGAGGCGACGGTACGCTTCCAGATCAGCTCATACAGGACGTATTCATCCTTGGAAAGCTGTGAGCGCACATCCTTTGGACGGCGGAACATGTCACCGGCCGGACGAACTGCCTCGTGGGCTTCCTGCGCGGAATCAGATTTCCCCTTGTACACGCGCGGGCTGGACGGAATCGAGTCTGCCCCGTAAAGCTCGGTGGCCTGTGCACGTGCGGCACGCACGGCTTCATTGGACAGGAAGACCGAGTCGGTACGCATGTAGGTGATGTAACCATTTTCGTACAGACGCTGAGCGATCTGCATGGTCAGCTTTGAACTCCAGCGCAGCTTGCGGCTGGCTTCCTGCTGCAAGGTGGAGGTGGTGAAGGGAGCAGCCGGACGACGGGTGTATGGCTTGTCTTCCACCGAGGTGACGGCAAAGTCAGAGTTAGCCAGATTGGCAACCAAGGACTCGGCGGCTTCCTGATTTAGCGGCGCCAGCGGATTCTTGGTGGACTTCAGCTGACCGCGGTCATCATAGTCACGTCCCGAAGCCACACGCTTGCCGTCCACGGCAGAAAGTTTCGCCGCAAAGGATTCCGAACCGCTGGTGGCGAAGTTGCCTTTGATGTCCCAGTACCCGGCAGAAATGAACGCCATACGTTCGCGTTCGCGCTCCACGACCAGGCGGGTGGCCACGGACTGCACACGGCCGGCGGACAAACCGCGGGCAATTTTGCGCCAGAGGACCGGGGAGATTTCGTAACCGTAGAGGCGGTCTAGTACACGGCGGGTTTCCTGCGCGTCAACCAGGTCGGTATCCAGCTCGCGCATTGAGCCCAAGGCGCGCTCAATGCCTTCCTTGGTAATTTCGGTGAAGGCCAGACGGCGTACCGGAACTTTGGGCTTAAGCACCTGAAGCAGGTGCCACGCGATGGCTTCGCCCTCGCGGTCCGCATCTGTTGCGAGATAAAGTTCGTCGGCGTCTTTCAGCTTTGCCTTCAACTCGGCAACGCGCTTCTTCTTGTCCGGATACACCATGTAATACGGTTCGAAGTCGTTATCGAGGTCGACCGCGAATTTACCTACCGAGGTCTTTTTTAACTCGGTCGGTAACTCGGAGGGCTGCGGAAGGTCACGGATGTGGCCCACCGAAGCGTCCACGTCGAAGCCCTCGCCCAAATATTTGGCGATCGACTTTACCTTGGCAGGAGACTCCACGATGACGAGTTTCTTACCGGTCTTTTCCTTGGCCTTTGCGGGCACAGCTCTCCTTTTATACAACGCGGTTCCGAGAGCTCCCCTCTAGGTTGCTCTCGGGCGGCAATCGCAGCACCATTGATTGCGACCAGATGACAGTCACAATTCCCGATGATCTTACACCGAAGAACTGACCAACTTTTCTCTAGCTCACCTCACTACCCAGGTGCTGGTACTCGGGTAGTAATGAGATTAAGTAGAACATACGCTTTGAGTCGATGTTGCGTTCTTCGGCCGTGGCCATTGCCTCATACTCGTAAACGAGATCCAATAAGCGCCGGTTGAACTCCTTCTGCTTAGCCTCAGGAAGGAACACTAAACCACTAGTCAGCATGGGTGGACGGTCCGCCGCAGGCATGATTCCTGCCTTGGCTTCAGCCTCCCTGCGTTCAACTTCTGCGTTGAGCCGAGTCCGGAACGCGTTTAATTGCACGTTAAGATAGGCGGTCTTCGCATTTGTCGAGTCAATTTGAGTGTTTAGTTCCAACCGTTCACCGGCAGCGCGCCAACGACGTTCGCGCGCGTCGCCCTCGCTGGCTGCGCGCGCTACATATCCATATTTTTCTAAGGCTCGCAAGTGATAACTCATGGCGCTAGGCGTCAATGAGCACATCGATGCCAGCTCGGTTGCGGTACGCGTGGTTTGTGAGGCGAAGAGCTCGTCAAGTACGATCAGTCGAGCATCATGGGCCAGCGCGCGAATAGCCTGCGGGTCGGTGATCGAGACAACTTGTGGGGCCTGAGGTTCCGCATCGGCGCGCTGCGCACCATCATCTTCGACTGTGTTCCGTGTCATAACGAAAAAGTTTAGCCTTTGTTTCACATTTTACGAAGCATTCCATGCCGAAGAAGGCGAGCTATTGCTTCATACAGTCGTTCAGCGAAGAATTCATCACCTTCACCGATCAATGAATCAAGCGCCACGACAAGCTGCATGACAGACAATTCCCCGTCGCAAGCAGATAGGAAACCTGCCTGCGCCGAGTCCAGAATTTCCGTTCGGCGCACACCTGCGCCCTGTCGCAGAAGAATCACTCCGGGGTGTTCCGCGCCCGGGCGCTGATGGCGTTCCTCGGTGACGTCTTCGGCCACCAAAAGGTGCCATTGCTTCCAAGCTTCTGCCGCTTCACGCAGGGCATCAGCCATCTGGATATCCCGATCCAAGGCGGGAGCCAGCGGCTGCTCCATTTGGTGCGGGATCTGCTCAAAGCGTCGCAGCGTCACCTCACCGTGCACGGCTCGGCGGAAATACACCATGCCAAAACCGATGGCACCCACCTGACGAGATTCAAAGTCGTCAAGATAGGCGTCATATGCCAGAGCGTAAGCGGCGCTATCTTCACTCTGCGAGGCATCGCGTAGCCAGGTTTCCGCGTAAACGCTTGGCGTAGTCTGTTCCCGCTCAATTACCCAAACGTCCAAGTCATCAGCGAACCATCCGGAGACTCGGCGCTCCCAAGGTTGATTCGACTCTGCATCTAGGCGAGGAATCTCCCAGTTGGAGAGCATTTGCATATGCGCTCCAGGATTCAAGTGTGCCGGCGCCTGAGCAATGAGGGTGCTGACCAACGAGTCTCCCGCCATCCCGCCATCGCGATAGGTGAATCGGTCTTGTTCTCGCTCTGATTTTTTACGTGGCGTAATTACGAAGGGTGGGTTACTGGCAATCAAGTCAAAGCGTTGATCCGCAACGGGCTCAAAGAGACTTCCTTGCAACAACGTGACGCGTTCGTCGAGGCGTTGTGGATCCAGCTTGAAGATGCGGTGGTTGAGCATCAGGTTAAAGCGAGTGAACGCTAATGCACGAGCCGAAAGGTCTGTTGCCGTCACATGTTTGGCATGCGAGAGCAGATGAAATAGCTGCACTCCGCAGCCCGTGCCTAGATCCAGAGCCCGGTCCACTTCCTGGCGGATGGTGATCTGCGCGAGCGTCCGCGAGGCGTGCCCTATTCCAAGAACATGGTCGGTGCGCAAAACTCCAGGACGCTGATGGGACCCCAGATCGTGGGCCACCCACATCTGCCCATCGGCATCGGAGGCATGTACCGCCAGCGCCACCTTGGCCCGGTACCCCGAAGCCCAAGATTCAACCAGCCCCAGCTTCAGCAGCCCCTCAACACGCACCGTGGGGAATGCCTCGACCAGCGCGCCAGCGGATTCGGTTTGCCCCAGCTGGAATAGCCGGATAGCGCAGCCCAAGGCGCTGTCCACCGGCTGCTTATCTAGGACGCGAAGCGCAGGGTGGATCTGATCACGCCCGTAGGCTGCCACCGCATCGAC
The DNA here is from genome assembly GCF_035257265.1 of Glutamicibacter sp. Classification (GTDB taxonomy): domain Bacteria; phylum Actinomycetota; class Actinomycetes; order Actinomycetales; family Micrococcaceae; genus Glutamicibacter. Next base: position 68,347 of record NZ_DATEXC010000042.1, on the reverse strand, counting down.
ACCAAGCAATTCGGTGATGGCATCAAAACCAAAATTTATCTCGGTCAAGTCTGCGTGGAGTTTGTCCACCAGCACAAGGTCATAACTATTCGGGGCATCTTCTATGGCAGAAAAATCAGCGGCATTCACACCACTCAGTCTAACGAGTCCCCCAGCATTACAAGACTGCGCAACCTGACCCTCCCCGCCTTATGATATTCGGTATGCCACTTGTGACCATCACCTATTTGCAACAGCTCGCGCCAACCCACATGCGCCCGAGTACCCGGCAGTTGCCGGAGAACGCCCGAATTGAGAAAGTCTCGCAGATTACGCCTGAATTCTCGCGATTCCTGTATCAGTGTGTAGGCAGCAAGCTGAACTGGGCCGACCGGCTAAGCATTAGCCGCAACGACTGGGACGCCAGCTTGCGTAAACCAGGTTCGGAAACCTATGTGCTCTACCAAGATGGCGCACCCCAAGGCTACGCGGAGCTGGCCACCGAGGTTCTGGCGGGCCACAGCGAAGTTGAGATCTACTACTTTGGACTATTTCCCGAGGCCATTGGTAAAGGCCTGGGCGGAATCCTGCTCAGTGAAGCCAACCGCAGAGCGTGGGATATTCCTCAGCGCGAGAGCACCCTCCCACCGGTGAGCCGGGTGTGGCTACACACCTGTTCATTAGATGGCGAAGCAGCTATCCCTAACTATCAGGCACGCGGCTTTAGTGTCTATGAAACGCTCGAAGAAGAAACGCTCGTGATCGACGCTTCGCTAGAATTGTGGCCGAACCCCTAAGTGCAGTTTAAAAGCAGCGAGCGCAATGCATGATCCATGCATTGCGCTCGCTGCTCTGTACTTACTGTTTATGCTTCGATAGCTGCCTCGGTGCAGTCCGGGCACCGACGCAGTTCCTCATCCTTGGCGCAGTCTTCACAGAACAGGCGCAAGTTACGGCAGGTAGGGTTCGAGCAGTTCTCAAACTTATTCGTAGCTCCATGGCAGCCAACGCATTCACCGATGGTGACTGCATCTTCAGAAAACTCCGTGTGCATGCGTTTGTCGAAGACATACAGGGACCCTTCCCACAGACCCTTGTCGCCGTATTGCTCGCCATAGCGGACGATTCCGCCTTGCATCTGGTAAACCTCTTGGAACCCACGCTTGACCATTAATGCGGAAAGCACTTCACAGCGGATACCACCGGTGCAGTAGGTGACAATCGGCTGATCCTTCAAGTGATCGTATTTGCCTGAGTCCAGCTCGTCCATGAATTCGCGCGTAGTTTCGACATCCGGAACGATGGCATCCTTGAACTTGCCAATTTGCGCTTCAAAAGCGTTTCGTCCATCAAAGAAATGAATCTTCTCGCCGGACTTCTCCTTGGTCTCCACTAGTTCGTGGAGCTGCTCGGGCCGCAGGTGTACACCGCCACCAACTACGCCGTTTTCGTCTACTTCGAGCTCGCCCGGCGCACCGAAGGTAACAATCTCATCGCGAACTTTAACGGAAATACGCGGGAAGTCTTCTGCAGAACCTTCGGACCACTTAATATCCATCTTGTTAAAAGCAGGCAACTCACGTGTAGCTTTCACGTACTTTTTGACAGCAGAAATCTCACCACCAACGGTACCGTTGATGCCGTCTTTGGAGATGATGATCCGTCCGCGCAAGCCCCAGCGTTCAAGCAACGAGCGTTGCCATAGGCGGATAGCTTCGGGGTCTGGAAGCGGCGTAAAAGCGTAATACAAAACAATGCGATGAATGGACACCATATAAGGGTAGTAGCTTTTTAGCTCAAAACGCCGAGCAAAAGATGAAAGTCACATTCTTCATTTCGATCGTTGCTTGGCTATCAGCATTGACTATAGTTTCAAGTAAGCAACGATTAGCTCAACGTCAGCTAATTCCTAGGTAAGACAGGGTAGGGTCAAAACATGGCATCAAACGCAAGCGATGAACTGATTGGTACCTGGGTCGATGGTTGGGCAGGCGTTCGCGGATACGAAATCCGCCATGAAGGGCGCGTCCATGCTGCCCTACGCCATGACACCACCGGGGACTGGGAATACGTTATTTATGAGCCTTCTAAAGAAGAGCTAGCGGCAGTCGCTGAGACGCTTAAGAAGCATCCTAAGCGCCGCCTTACCGCCTTTAACGACTCTGTTTCAGACTTGCTGAACACCGCCAATGAAGTTGGCCTTCAGGTCTCTGCAGATGATGAAGTACTCATGGTCACCGAGCTGGCCGTACACGACGTCGAGGTGCCGCTACCTTCGGACGGCTTTGTGTTCCAGATTGAACGCGACGGAACCCATGCTTATGTATCTCTTCATCCAGAAGATAATCAGGAAGTTGTCGCCGCTTCGGGCCATGTCTCGGCCGTAAACGGTTTCGCAATCTTCGACCGCATCATCACCGGACCTGATTTCCGGCGTCAAGGCCTTGGCACGCTGATTATGCGCGCGCTGGCTTCACTGGCTCAGGAACACGATGTTGATGAAGGACTACTCATCGCTTCCGTTGACGGCCAACAGCTCTACGCTTCTCTGGGCTGGACTTCACTAGGCAAGGTTGTCCTGTTCAAAGCGTAAGCTTCACACGCTTTCACCTATCGCCGTCGAGAGTATTTTCGACGGCGATAGGCTTTTAACAACTCTTCGCTGCTCCGAGAGGCCCTATACGTGAAGTCAGTACATGCGTTGTTGGATCCGTTTAATCGCCAAAACGATCCCGAAGCGGTGATTCACCGCAGAACCGTTGCGGCAAAAGACGAAATCACCGCACCCTGGCCGGTCTGGCTCCACGATTCGGTACGCGAAACCTTCGAAGGTCTTGGCATTGCGCAACCATGGCTTCATCAGGTGCAGGCTGCAGAATCGATTCATGCAGGAAACCACACGATCATTTCTACTGGCACCGCGTCGGGCAAGTCTCTGGCTTATCTGATGCCTGGCATCGATCTGTTATACCGCACCCGAGAAACCGGGGCGAATGACGCGGCAGCTCAGGGAACGATCTTGTATATCTGCCCCACCAAGGCGTTAGCTGCGGACCAATTAGCGTCGGTCCAAGCTCTAGCGGTGCCCGGGGTTCGTGCGTCCAGCTATGACGGCGATACCGAGCAAGGCACCCGCGCCTGGGTCAGGCAACATGCAAATTTTGTGTTCACCAATCCGGACATGTTGCACCGCGGGATCCTGTCCAATCATCAAGCCTGGTCACGTTTCTTCAAGCGCCTGCGCTACGTAGTCATCGATGAAGCACATTCCTATCGGGGCGTTTTCGGTGCGCACGTGGCGAACCTGATGCGCCGGCTACGACGCATCTGCACTCACTACGGTAACGACCCGATATTTATCGGAGCGTCCGCCACTAGCTCGGATCCGGAACAATCTTTTTCCCGGCTTATCGGGGCGCCCACTACCGCAGTCACCCACGATTTCTCGGCTTCAGGTGAGTTGGTCATTGGACTGTGGGAACCGCCGTTGACCGATAGAACTGGGGAAAACGGGGCACCAATTCGACGTACGGCAATAGCCGAAAGCGCGTCGATCCTCACAGATTTGATGGCTGAACACGTGCGAAGCATCGTTTTCATCAAGTCCCGTCGAGGTGCTGAAACCATCGCGACCTTAACACGTAAGCATCTGGAGAAGTTTGCCCCGGAACTCAGCGTGCGCCTTGCCGCCTATCGTTCAGGGTATTTACCGGCCGAGCGACGCGAAGTTGAAAAACAATTACGCTCCGGTCAATTACTTGGGGTGACTTCCACCTCGGCCTTAGAGCTCGGCATCGACATCGCTGGCTTGGATGCTGTGGTGGTCGCCGGTTGGCCTGGTACACGCGCCTCGTTCTTCCAGCAAATTGGCCGTGCCGGGCGCAGCGGACAAGATGCTCTGGCAATTTTTGTGGCCGCGGAAGATCCATTAGATACCTACCTGGTGCATCATCCCGAGGCGATCTTTGAGCTCGGAGTCGAAGCGACGGTATTTGATCCGCAAAATAAGTACGTACTCAGCGGGCACCTCTGCGCCGCAGCGCAAGAACATCCCTTGCGTCCCGAAGAGCTAGAGCTTTTTGGCCCGCAGACCGAAGAATTATTGGAATCGCTGGTGCAGCGTGGATACCTCCGTCGGCGTCCGGCTGGCTGGTTTTGGACTCATCCGCAACATGCTGCCTCGATGTTTTCAATACGCGCAGATGGTGGGGGTCCGGTCGATATTATCGACGCGGATACCGGTGCCCTGCTGGGAACAATGGATTCACCGCAAACCCATTATCAGGCTCACCCAGGCGCCATCTATGTTCATCAAGGTGCCAGCTATCATGTGGAAGAACTCGATGAACAAAATCATGTGGTGGTCGTCAGTCGCGTTAACCCGGACTATTACACCACCGCTCGGGACCTGACCACGGTAGCCGTGCATTCCGGGGAACGCACCAGTAAACATCAAGAACTAAATGTCTACTTTGGTGAAGTCACCGTCACCACACAAGTGGTCTCCTTTCAACGTAAATCGGTCGCCTCCAATGAAGTGCTCTCCGAAGAACCGTTGGAATTAGAAGCCCGCGAGCTTCACACAAAGTCAATATGGTTCACGCTCACCGAGCAACGCCTGCTCCAGGCAGGGCTCACGGTGGATCAGTTCCCCGGTGCCCTGCATGCGGCTGAACATGCAATGATCGGTTTGCTTCCATTGGTAGCTACCTCTGATAGGTGGGATATCGGAGGGGTGTCCACCGCACTGCATATGGACACCGGTCACCCCACGATCTTCGTCTATGACGCGCAGCCTGGAGGCGCTGGATTCGCTGAACGCGGTTTCGAACGATTCCTCGATTGGGTCCGTGCGACTCGTGACGCCATTACCGCTTGTGAATGCGCACATGGTTGCCCCAGCTGTGTCCAGTCGCCAAAATGCGGAAATCGAAATAATCCTTTGGACAAGCATGGGGCGGTACTTTTGCTCAATATTGTCCTGCGGGACATTGAGCCGGCTCATCACCGCTGATCTAACGGTGGTGCTCCGGCGCGGGCGCGCGCCGTGGCATCATACAACTGCACATCCAGGGCAGTGAAGTTCACTGGAACGCTCACGGTGACGCTCACCGAAGTCCCGTCGGCTTCCACCGCGCAGGACTGGAGCCGCGCGTCATTTTCTGCCGCAACACCCCCGGCGATAGCGCAGGGGTCTCCGGCGCGCAGTCCCCTGGCGGTATCTGCGGCTGCTAAAGCAGCCAGATCAGCTGCAGATGCTGCGCGCATCGAGGCGTGGGTGGCCGCGGTCCAAAGCAGTACTGCACAAGTCAGGATGACCGCCACCGCTACCAGAGCGGTAACAGTCACGGTTCCGTTGCCGCTCTCGTCTTTCAGAATATGCAGCCCTCTCATTCCAACACCACACTTGCCTCGCCTCGTACCAGTACGTCTCCAAGCAACGGGATACTTACTGACTTGGTGACATGAACGTTTGAGTACCCGCCGGCGTTGGACACCGAATACGTTGCGTCATGACCGGCCAGTCTCACACCGCTGGAGCGCACTACTGAATTTTCCTCACCGCGTGCCAGCTCTCTAGCCATGGCGCCAGCAGCCTGTTGCACCTGGATTTGCTTCATACCCAGCACCCCGAGACACAATAACAGCGATAAAAATACGGCGACGGCCGGCAGTAGTACCGCAAATTCTGCGGTACTACTGCCTCGCTCATCTTTGAGGTTCATGGCCTAGAGCGACAACGCTTTGCTAATCAGCCCCATGAGCATGCCGCGCACATCCCCACTGGATAAGATGCTGATTAGCAATCCTGCGAATGCCACGGCGGCCAGAGTAACCATGGCAAACTCTGCGGTAGTTGAACCTTCTTCGTCGGCGAGACGCTCGGAAATCAAAGATTCCAGTCGTTTCATGATGTGTCCTTTCATCCGTTCCCAAATGCGAATTATTTGGGGGTAGTGATTTCAGCTTGAGTCAGATTAACCAGTGGCGTGCTAGGTTGCTTCCAAACTGGGGATTACTCCGCTACAACCCCGGCAGCAAGGCAATAATCAACGGCACCACGCCCAAGGCAATGAATGCTGGCAGGGCACACGCGCCCAACGGCAGGACAAGTCTGGTGCCAAATTGGGCTCCAAGACGTGCGACCCTTTGGCTTCGTTCGCGTCGTTTTAGGGACGCCGCGTTGCGCAATAGGCTTGCCGCGGGAGCGCCTGTCACGTGTGCAAAGCGCAATGCCTTTTCCAGCGGGTGCAGCCAGGGCGGGACCGAATGCCAGGCCCTGTCCCACTCCATGTTCATTTCCAAACAACGCGCTACTGTGCACAGCTGCTCACTGTGTGGCACGCTTCGGCCTAGGGTGTCCAGAATTTCCTTAATTGGCATGCCAGAATCCAGTAAGCTCGCGCTCACATCAAGGATCAATTCTGAAGGGTGATTGTGAACTTCCGAAACCTTATTGCGCGCCGTCTTCAGGTTTTTTGCCGGTGATTTGCTCGCCGCCGGGGTAAACAGGAGCAGTACCGCAACGACCACACAGCCGCAGGCAAAAAGTATCATTGCAGGGCTGCTCTCGTTGTCGTACGCAGCAGGTATTGGCACCACAACCGGTTCAGCAGCCATAAGGTCAGACCAGCTAGGACGCTCAGTTGGGCTGCCCACGATGTGGCTAGCGCCCCGAGGACGTCAATCCCCAGAAGCATTCCTGCACCAAATCCCACAAGAGGTAGCCAGGTCAGTAATTTGGTGGTTGCTTTGGGCCCGGCCATCGCAGCATCAAAAGCTTGCGACGCAACCAAGTCGGCTTCCAGATCATCTGCCAAGCGTTCCAGTACCTCGGCAAGGCTGGCACCGCTGCGTTCGGAAACTTGTAAGCACCAATGCAGACGACGCACACTCGATTGCTCGGTGCTGGTGCTGAAGAGGTCGTGGGAGAAGGATTTTTGTGCCCCCAGCCGGTGCATTGCGCGTAATTGATGAAGTGCTTGATGCACTGGGCATTGGCTTTGCTCCGCGCTCAGCAGGGCGTCAACAGCTGGATAAAAAGTCAGACCACTGCGCACCAACGCCGCCAGTTCCCGGATAGTTCGGGCATCTTCGGCCAACAGATTTTTTGGTTCCCCACGCCTTCGAAATAGCCCTCGCCTGTCGAAGCTACGCGGAGTAGTGCCTGATTTGTTCTGCTGGGCTCTTCGCGGAAACCAGAGCCAGAAAGCGAGCGCACATAGCAAAAGGATCACCACGAGAATCACCTTGCACCGTCTGCTAATGCTTCAACAATCGCCTTCACCGTGTTCGCTCCAACTTTCTGTTCAAGCAATGGCATAAGTGAACTAGCAATGCCGTGGGTGCGTTGGGTGTCGATGACCGTGTCCACACGCATATGACCGTCCCGATCGGTGCCCAGAATCCCTAGGGCCACGGGACCACGCCCACCGTGCGCACCACGTGACATATGGATCACTAGGTCAAGGGCGCTAGTTGCTTGGAGTGCCGTGGCTTGCAGATTCCATCCGGCCAATGCACCCAGCGCCGCCAAGCGGGCGGGAACAGCTTCGGGATTATTTGCGTGCAAGGTTCCTGCCGCGCCTTGATGCCCGGTGTTCATCGCCGCCAAGAAATCTCTGATTTCAGCTCCACGACACTCACCGACGATTAATCGGTCCGGTCGCATGCGCAACGCTTGGATCACTAGATCGCGTAGCTCAATGGTTCCGGCGGCTTCCACATTCGCTGCGCGAGTTTGCATGCTGACAACGTGGTGATGATCGACTTGGAGCTCTTGGGAGTCTTCCACCACGATGATGCGTTGCCCCTCAGAGGCTAAGGAAAGCATCGCTTGGAGCAAAGTGGTCTTGCCACTGCCGGTGCCACCGCTGATCAGAAAGTTCAGTTCTCTCCGCATGATTTCTTCGAGCAGCGGACGCCACCAACTTGCAGCATGTTCCAGCACCCCGCTCAGATCCAAGGCTTGAGTTTTCTTCACACGAATCGAAATCAATGGTCCTTGGGTCGCAATCGGAGGCAGAACTGCGTGGACTCGATAGTGTTTTAAACTCATATCCATAAAGGGACTTGCATCATCTAGTCGGCGCCCGGACAGCGTCGCAAGGTGTACGGCGAGCCGGCGCACCTGCTCTGCTGATCCAAAGACATAGTCGGTCAGTTCGAGACCACGTGGTGAGTCAATCCACACCCGGCCCTTCCCATCCACCAGTACATCGGTGACCTCGGGTAATTGTGCAAAAGGTTCAAGAACGGACAGCCCAGTGACCTCGTCTTGTAAGGCTTTCAGCGATTCGGCAGCTCCCGAAGATCCCAGAGCTGCCCCGGAGTCTTGCACGGCACCGGCGAGCGCCACAGCATCTAGCTGCCCTCCGCTGGCCATGGCACGTTGTCGGACGGATTCAAGAATCCGAGCATCAACTTCGCGTCGGTTCGGACGCCCCGTGCCTTGGGCACTATGTTTACCCGGGCTCATGTTTCAGTCGCCTCTTTCTGCGGCAAAATTCGCAGATCCGCGATATTCTGCCGGACCTTTCGAGAACGCAAGATATCAAAGAGCGCCCCACGCTGAAGAACGCGAGTTATCTTGGGCAGGCTGAGAAAGTGGCCTAGATACGCACTACTTGCCGAAGTTGAATTCCGTGGATTTCTCACTCCGCACACAATGTGAGAGGTATTCGGGGGTTTGCTGCTGTCATCGCAGGTGAAGACTTGATGATCAATGAACTGTTCGATGACCGCATGTTGTGGATGTAAGGCCCGTCCAGTGTCGACCACGAGCAGGTCAAAGCCTTGCCTGGCGGCGGCCAATAAGCGCACTACTAATTGTTCATCCACACCGGTGCAGCTGGCGTTTGGCGACCAGGTCAGCACTGCGGTGTCCTGCAAATACGGAAGTGTGTCTACCAATTGATGCGGTGCAAGTGCACCACCGGAACTGCGTAGCTCCTCCCAACCGATTCCTGTGGGTGGGTCCAACGTCAGCCGTGGCCATATCCCGGTGGAATGTGGATCTAGATCAATGAGTAAACTCTTCTGCCCACTCAGTGTGCCAGCATGAGCGATAAGTGCAGCTAACGTACTGGTGCCTACCCCTCCAGCAAGGGACGCCAAGGACAGACAGTGAGCTTGTCCCGAACGCATCCCCCACAGACCTAGATATTCCCCCAACCAATGGTGTGCGCTGGGTAGTATGGCAACCCGAGCCCGCGGAATCCTGCTAGCCACCGACCAGAGTTGTTGATCATCTTCTTCGAAGCCAAGAATAACGTCACACAATCCAGGAAAATCCAACGCATCATCGGCCATATCAGCGCCCCAAAGCACTGGGCCGTGACCGGCAGAAGGCAGATCTTTCAACTCGGCGCACTGGTGAATACGCACCGCAGCACCCAACGCGATCAAGGCACAGCTTTCAATCAGCCGTTTATCGTTACTGACCAAAGTGCACACCAGTTCTTCTGCCGGCCCACGCTCGGGTTTGGCCAGAACGAGTCGTTGGTCCTGAAGCGCTTGCTCGGTAGCAACGAAGCGTGAATCGCTTGGAGTCTGCGGTAGACCAATACTAGGGAAAGATAACCATTTCATAGTTGAACGGTGACATCGTTTCGTACAGTGCCGGGCGCTCCCCTAGCAAACTGGGGATATTGTCCTTGGACAATGCACAATAGAGCAATGAGCATGCTTGCCTTTATCGGCGCAGACCCCGAAGGCTACGCAATCCTCGAACTGCGTCAGGCCCACAACGGAGCACCGGTTATTCCGGCCAGGCCGGTGTCCGCAATGGATTTTCCAATGGCTGTACGCACCATTGAAAATGAGCACTCCCCCCGTTGGATCATGTTGCGCACCACCCCGTGGATGCAGCCACTTCTGGCGCACGGTGTTTTTCTTGCCAAGGCATATGTCCTTTCACTTGCTCAAAGAATTTTGCATCGCAGCCCACTGAGCTCCGGTGCCTTAGAAGATTTTGATCTAGATAGCCCGAGTTCTCCAATACTCCGGCCCAATCAAGATGCACTGTTTGATTCTCCGGTCACCGGGGAAAGCCTCGAAGACCTCGTTTCCATGTATCTGGCCCAGCGCCAGGCGCTACCTACTGAACAGTCCGCGCGTAAACGCCTTGAACTCCTAATACATGCTGAGTCCGTGGGTGCATTGGTGGCCTGCGAAATGGAACATACGGGATTGGCCTGGGATGAAAAGGCCCATCGGGAATTATTGCGCCAGAAGCTGGGCCCGGCGGTGAGCGAGGGGACACGTCCGGTCAAACTGGCGCAGCGAGCCCAGTCTTTAGCCCACGCGCTGAACAGTCCTGGCCTGAACCCCGATTCCCCACAAGAACTACTCCGTGCACTGCACCGTGCGGGATTTGCGGTTCAATCGGTCCGTGCTTGGGAACTGGAACAGCTCAAGCATCCACTGCTTGAACAGGTGTTGGAGTATAAAAAGCTCTCCCGCTTAGCCAGTACCCATGGAGATGCGTGGCTGGATCAATGGGTCACCGAGGGACGTTTCCACCCGCATTACATCCTAGGGACGGTCGCTTCTGGTCGTTGGGCTGCCAGTGGCGGTGGGGCGTTACAACTGCCCCACTCGATCCGTCAGGTTGTTCGGACTTCCCAGGAGCGGACCTTCGTAATTGCCGACGGGCGACAACTTGAACCACGCATTCTTGCTGCGATCTCCCAAGACCGTCAGCTTCAAGAGGCAGGCAAACAAGACGACCTGTATCAGTGGCTTATCAACGCGAAACTTGTCTCCGACCGTAATGAGGCGAAGCTGGGGATGCTCTCAGTCATTTACGGAGGAGGTGGCGGCGGTAGCTCGGGCGCGGTAGGCGCTGCATTGAAAAAGAACTTCCCCCAGGCGATGGCCTATGTTGATCAGGCGGCGAAAGCCGGTGAACGTGGTCAAGGGGTGCAAAGCTGGTTAGGTCGTGGCTGCCCACCGGCGGACGAAGCTTGGTTGCAGGCCCAGCGGGCCACTCACGATGAGGCGGGACAGCGCGCTGCCGACGCGGCTGCTCGTTCACGTGGCAGATTCACACGAAACTTCGTAGTGCAATCAACCGCAGCCGAATGGGCGCTGGTATGGCTGGGCCATGCCCGGCATCTGATTCGCCAGGCCGGATGGGGCGACATTTGTCAGCAAGTGTTTTTTGTTCATGACGAAGCGGTCTTTGAATGCCCGGTGGAACTGGCCCCGCAGCTCGGAGAATTAGTACGCCATGCAGCATTGCTCGCCGGCCGAACTCTCTTTGGCGAGCACAGCCCCAACTTCCCGGTCAGCGTTGGAATCTCGCAGAACTACGCCGAGGGCAAGTAACTGCCTAGCCCATCATAATTTCACGTTGCCTGTTCCACGGCTTGTTCCAGCCCAACTCATCAAATAAGCGGTCAAGCACAATGGCAGTAAACCCCCAGATCAAATGACCCTCGTATTCGAAGGCCGGAGACTTGAAGCGTTGTGCTCCACGCCGCACTACCGCGGTCAGCCGGTTATGCGGGTTGAGCAGATGCGCTACTGGTGCACGGAACACGTCCGCGCTTTCACGCAGATCAGCTGCGTATACCTTCGATTCGGTGTGCCACCAGCCGACCACCGGAGTGACGAGGAAACTCGATACCGGCAGTTCTGTCTCGGTCAATTGACCCAGCACCTCAATCCCGGAGGTCTGAACTCCGGTCTCTTCCCAAGCTTCGCGTAATGCGGCAGCAACCGCTGAACCATCGTCCGGGTCCACCCCGCCGCCTGGGAACGCGACCTGTCCGGCATGCTTGCGTAGTGTTGAAGCGCGTTCAACAAAGAGCAAGTCAAGATCCTGGGCCTTGGATTTTTCCCCTACCGGCTCTGCGGTGGCCGATCCGAAGAGGATCAGTACCGCGGCTTTACGCACGCTGTTGGCATCAAGCTGTGCAAAGATCCAGTCCTTGGAAAGTTTGGTCGTGGAGCCCTTGCTTTGCTCGTGGGCGGCAATCACCTTTGCCAACTCGGTACGTGCACTCATGCGTCTAGTCCATATCCTTCGGCGCGCAGTTCTCGACGGGTAGCTCCATCCAGCATTTTCTGCAGCAGGTCTTCTCTTCCGGGAGCCAACTCATATTTGAGAAGCTTTTGGGCCTTGGCCGGGATTTCTTCACCAATTCCTGCCGAGGGGCAAAGCTGTGCCAAGACGCAGGCACCGCATGCCGGCTTGCGGGCGTGGCAGACTCTGCGGCCGTGAAAGACTACCCGGTGGCTGAGCATCGTCCAGTCGCGCTTTTCAAATAATTCACCGACCTCGTGTTCCACCTTGACCGGGTCGCTTTGCGCGGTCCACCCAAATCGATTGGCAAGCCGGCCGAAGTGCGTGTCCACGGTAATACCGGGAACCCCGAACGCATTGCCCAGCACCACGTTCGCGGTCTTGCGCCCCACCCCGGCGAGTTTCACCAGATCTTCAAGCTTGGCAGGAACTTCTCCCCCGTGTCGCGCGACCAGCGCCGTGGAAAGCTTCAGCAGCGATTCCGTTTTGGCGCGAAAAAAGCCAGTGGGCCGGATGAGCTCTTCGAGCGCTGAGCGGTCCGCTTGGCTCATTGCCAGCGCATCAGGGAAACGGCTAAAAAGTGCCGGGGTAATTGAATTAACCCGTACGTCGGTAGTTTGCGCGGAAAGTACCGTGGCAACCAGGAGCTCAAAGGGATTCTCAAAATCCAATTCTGCGACCGCGTAGGGATATGCCTCGGCTAGGAGTCGGTGCATCTTGCGTGCACGCCTTTTCAGACCTAATTCAGATTCAACTTTTACTTTTGTTGCCACAAGATGATCGTGTCATGAGCCGACGAATTTTTCATTGTTTACCGGCATTTCATCGCGTTCTATGACCGTTCAGCGCAGAATTTGCCCACTGCCACCTCTGCGGTGACACAAACCACAGGTGTCGGCTTATTGGCGTGTAACTTTGATCACAGAGTAAATTCTGTTTAACCGAAAGGAAGCGATCACCGGTGAGTGATTCCAAGACCCTGGACAATCTATCCCATGAAACCCGAGCATTTGCCCCGAGCAAAGAGTTCAGCGACCAGGCCGTCGGTCAGGCCAGCCAGTATGCGGCAGCCAAAGAAGACCGCTTAGGTTACTGGGCACAGCAGGCACGCAGTGTACTCACCTGGGATACAGATTTCGCAGAAACCTTGGACTGGTCGCAAGCTCCGGTAGCCAAATGGTTTGTCGGCGGAAAACTCAACGCCGCCTACAACGCGCTAGATCGCCACGTCGAAAACGGCCTCGGCGACCGCGTCGCTATTTACTTCGAGGGTGAACCTGGCGATACCCGCACCTACACCTACGCGCAGCTCACCGAGGAAGTGAAGAAGGCAGCTAACGCCTTCGAATCCTTGGGCGTTGTTAAAGGTGACCGCGTCGCGGTGTACCTTCCAATGATCCCCGAAGCAGTCATCACCATGCTCGCCTGCGCACGCATCGGCGCAATCCACTCGGTAGTCTTCGGCGGCTTCTCCGCCGACGCGCTACGTAGCCGTATCGACGACGCAGATGCCAAGCTTGTGGTCACCGCCGACGGCACCTGGCGCCGCGGCAAGCCCTCTGCTCTGAAGCCGGCGGTAGACTCGGCCCTGGAAAAGCCCGGCCACACCGTAGAAAACGTGCTGGTAGTCAAGCGCAACGGCGAACCGACAGCCTTCGGTCCGCTGGATAAGTGGTGGCATGACGCAGTAGACGCTGCCAGCACCGAACACGAAGCACCAGCGCACGATTCCGAACACCCACTGTTTGTGCTTTACACCTCCGGCACTACCGGTACCCCGAAGGGCATTGTGCACACCACCGGTGGCTACCTGGTCCAGGGCGCGGTCACTCACCGCGATACCTTTGACCTGCATCCCGAAACCGACGTGTACTGGTGCACCGCCGATATCGGCTGGGTCACCGGCCACTCCTACGTCACCTACGCACCATTGATCAATGGTGCCACCCAGGTGATCTACGAGGGAACTCCGGATACCCCGCATCAGGGACGCTGGTGGGAACTGATTGAAAAGTACAAGGTCTCGATTCTTTACACCGCGCCTACCGCCATCCGAACTTTCATGAAGTGGGGCCGCGACATCCCCGACGGATATGATCTGTCCTCCTTGCGCCTGCTTGGCTCGGTAGGCGAGCCGATCAACCCCGAAGCGTGGATGTGGTACCGCGATGTCATCGGCACCAACAACGGTAAAAACGGTGAACGCAAGGAAAACCCCACCCCCATCGTTGATACCTGGTGGCAGACCGAAACCGGCGCGCACATGATCACCCCGCTGCCCGGTGTCACCGCGACCAAGCCGGGCTCGGCGCAGGTTGCCGTTCCCGGAATTAGCGTCGACGTAGTTGATGAAGCCGGCCAGTCAGTTGCTGACGGCGAAGGCGGCTTCCTCGTCATCCGTGAGCCATGGCCAGCGATGTTGCGTGGCATCTGGGGCGATATGGAACGCTACAAGTCCACTTACTGGTCCCGTTTTGATGACATGTACTTTGCCGGTGACGGCGCGAAGAAGGACGAGGACGGGGATATCTGGCTGCTCGGACGCGTCGATGACGTAATGAACGTATCCGGTCACCGCCTGTCCACCACCGAAATCGAATCCTCGCTAGTGGCCCACCCGTATGTGGCTGAGGCCGCGGTAGTCGGTGCGAAGGACGAGACCACCGGCGAAGCCGTGGTGGCGTTCGTCATCTTGCAGACCGAACCTGCCGAGGGTGAAGATGTAGTGGCAATCCTGCGCAACCACGTAGGCAAGGACATTGGTCCCATCGCCAAGCCACGTCACGTACTGGTGGTTCCGGAGCTGCCGAAGACTCGCTCGGGCAAAATCATGCGTCGTCTGCTCAAGGATGTGGCCGAAGGCCGCGAAGTGGGAGACTCCACCACGCTGTCCGATGCTGATGTAATGACACAGATTGCGCAGTCAATGAAGAAGTAGCAGTCGCTGTTTCCTTGAGAAGCCGCCACCGCCCACGTTCATTTTCCTGCCACTCTTTCAAAGGGTTGCAGGAAAATGGCGGGGAGGGTGGCGGCTTCTTTGCGCTCACATGCGGCACTAGTTAATCGCGACGCTGAGTTCTTGCGGACTGGATTCGATTTTCATGGTGACTTCGCGCAGTTCTGGTAATTCGGCAGCGAGGCGTTCAGCAATGTCTTGGGCATGTTTTTCTAGCCCCGAATACACCGGGTTGCCCAGCAACTTTTCGGTTGCCGCCTCTGGCTCCAATAAGACGGTCAGCTCACCTGCGCCGCTGGCAGAAAAAACCTGCACGAAATAGTCGGGCCAGGCAATCGCATCGGGACAGCTTGCTTCGTGCGACCCGAGCCAAATTTTCATTGCTTGTTTGCTCTCAGGGGACGGATTCTTTTCGGTCTGCGCAAAGTCCCATGCCACGCAATGTTTATCCCATGCCGCTTCTGGGCGCCCCGCCTCCACAGCCATTATTTGAGAGCTTCGAAGTTCCGCAGCCGTCGTCACCTCTTGGGTGGGTAAAGCTTTAGGGACCACCGGGCCTTGCACAATGGGTGTCCCTGCATTTGCCTGCGACGTAAGTTCTTGATTATTTTTCAGAAATCCTGGATCCAGATGACTGACGGTGAGAAGCCCAAAGATCCCAATGAGTACCGCGCCAACCAACACGTTGCCAATGACCCTTTTAGTTCCGCGTTTCATCTGGTCTCCCCGCTCAACGAACTTGAGCTTTCAACATTACGACAGTTGCCGCGGGCAAGCACAGCCCAATTTCCTACTATGAATCCCGTAATACCGGGTGCATCTGCGGTGATAGCCAGGTTGTGTAATAGATTTGAGTAATGACCGACTCTGCGATGCGCACTATCTTGTTACTCAACGGACCGAACCTGAACCTCTTGGGAACTCGCGAGCCCGAAATTTATGGGCACGATACGCTCGCGGATGTTGAGCGGCTGGCCATGCAGGAGGCCGTCGAGCAGCAGCTTGATCTGGAAGCGTTTCAGTCCAATCATGAAGGTGTGCTCATTGATGCAATTCATGAGGCGAGACTGACCAAGGCTGGCATCATCATTAACCCCGGCGCTTTCACCCACACTTCGGTGGCCATAGCCGATGCGCTCAGCGGAGTATCCCTGCCCGTAGTTGAGGTGCATATTTCCAACGTGCATCAGCGTGAGGCATTCCGCCATCACTCATATGTTTCGCCGGTAGCGTCTTCAATCATTATTGGTGCCGGAGTCAACGGCTACCGGCTCGCGGTGCAGCAAATGGCCCATCTGCTTAGCCGCTAGTCGCTGATGCAGTCGCCGGTCTTGATTGACTTTGTCCGTTGGCCCGCGGTTTTTAGGGCGTTTTCCATTTCTTCAAGGCTCAGGGCGAAGCCGACTTCATCATTGCCTCGTGATTTAGCGAAGACCATGCCGACCGCTTCACCAGATTCACTGACCAGTGGGCCACCGGAGTTGCCCTGGGCAACCTTTGCGGTCAGCTGATACACGGATAGTGAGGCAGGATCTTCACCATAAATATTGGCGATAGATACCGTAGCCCGTGAGGCTACTACAGCTCCACGTACCTGCAGGGGTCCACCGGCCGGGAAACCAATGAATGCTGCCTGGTCGCCGCGGCCCAGATCTTGATCTGCGAGCTCTAAGGGTGCGGTGTCCATCCCATCGACTCGAAGCACCGCGATATCGGCCTCCGGATCAAAATAAACGACCTTTCCGCGGTGAAGTTCATCACCACCAACCTCCACCGTGGCAGCGCTCAAACCTGCCACCACGTGGGCGTTGGTCATCACCAGTTGGTCGGCAACAACAAAGCCAGAGCCAGTCAGGTTCACACCGCATTGCACGGCGGTACCGGAGATCTTAGCTACCGAATTCACTGCCGAACGCTGCAAATCATTGGGTGCCCATTCTCCGGGCTCCACTGGCTCTACCGGTGGGGCGAATGGGTCCAGCAATGCGGGGATCGTTTCGGCCATTACTGCCGAACGTGCTGAGGAGATTGCGGTGTTTACAAACTCTGGTGTCAGCCCGCGAATCGAGGCAATCATTTTTGACTTGTCGATCTCGGTGGATAAACGTGGAATACCCATACTTGACGTGGAGAATGCCAGAGCACCGATCACTGTGGCGGTAATAAAAACCGACAGTACACCGCCAGCTAAACCATCCGCGGCACGCAAGAAATCAAAGTTCATCCAACGTCTTATTCGGACCGCAAATACTCTGCCCAAGGCCTGGCCTAAAACGAGCAGTACGGCTGCGGTGGCCACCATCAGGCCTACGCGCCACCAAGGGTTGGAAGCCAGGGTTGAGACCATCGGTATGGCGAAGAATGCTGCGACGCCGCCAGCGACGAGTCCGATCATGTCGCCGACCGTGTAGAGGAAGCCACGACGAATCCCGGCAATAAAAAAAGACAACAAAACTATACAGATGGCAAGGTCTAGCCAGCTGAATATTCCGAGCACCGAGACCCCGCTTCATTCACAAACTTTCTATTAACCCAAGGTACCCTTAGAAGCTGATGGATTTCTGCGAGGATATTCGCGAGTTTTAGTAGGGTGAGCGTGATTCTCAACATTTCTTGGCAAAACCACGTGTGGAAACTGTCACATTGTTACCGAATACGGCACAATGAAGTTAGCGCTTACTACTGTTGACAGGAGATTTTATGGATATCGAGGTACTGCGTCGTGCGCCGCTTTTCGCGTCGCTGGGTGATGAAGTATTCGCCACGCTAACCGAAGAATTGACCGAGGTCGATCTGTCTCGCGGTGCATCAGTGTTCCGCGAAGGCGATCAGGGTGACCGTCTCTACTTCATCGTCTCGGGCAAGATCAAGCTCGGCCGCACTTCCGCCGACGGACGTGAAAACCTGATCGCCGTTCTCGGCCCAGGTGAACTGTTCGGCGAAATGGCGCTCTTCGATCCACACCCGCGCAACGCAACCGCAACCGCCGTGTCGGAAACCCGACTGGCAGGCCTAAGCCACGAAAACATGCGCAAGGCGATCTTGAACTCCCCGGAGGTCTCGATCCAGTTGCTGCAGGCTTTGGCTGCGCGTCTACGTCGCACTAACGAGTCCCTAGCCGATCTGGTGTTCTCCGACGTTCCTGGCCGTGTGGCCAAGGCGCTGTTGGATCTGGCTGACCGCTTCGGTCGTCCAGCAACCGATGGCATCCTGGTAGCTCACGAGCTCACCCAGGAAGAGCTGGCCCAGCTGGTCGGCGCCTCCCGCGAAACCGTGAACAAGGCTTTGGCCGAGTTCGTGCAGCGCGGCTGGCTCCGTCTGGAAGCCCGCGCAGTTGTCATCTTGGACATCCAGCGTCTGCGTCAGCGTTCACGCTAAGCATCGCTGTAAGAATGATGGCCGGAAATCCTTTCAAGGATTCCCGGCCATCATTCTTTGTGCGCAAAGTTTTTAGTGCCCTGGCTCGGCCTGCCAAGGACGAGTTGATTCGTCGCCCAAGGTGCCAAGTACTTCCAGATAATAGGTGCCATCACGCACCAGCAGGTCCGGGTGCTGCACATCCAGGCTCCGCGCCCGGGAAAGGTACGCGACCACTCCGTGCGCGTCCACCATCCGCTCGAGCATGAGTTCCACAGCTGGACTGGTAATTTGTGACAGCCGCAGGTCCTGAGTGTTGGGTTGCCCAATCAGGTCTCCGAGGCCGCTGGTGGCCCGCTGCTCGATGATCTGCTCCGTACTGCACCATTGAGCCCATTGGCCCTTAGCGCGCAGCAGAGAGGGTTCCTGGCGCAATGGAACCGTCGCCGCGAAGTACCAGGTATCAAAACGGCGGAAAGCAAAGTTAGGACTCACCCAGTGAGCCACCGGACGCAACAGATCCGTACGCAGCCCTAATCCGCGTCTGCGCAAGAATTCTGCAAAGTCTAAATCCTGCCCGGCAATAGCCTCACGGGCAGACATCCACTCTTCGGGATCGCTCATTTCGATGACCGTTTGTTCGTCGGTGCCGGCCAGCAAGATTCCGGTTTCTTCAAAGAGCTCTCGGATCGCGCAGACAAGATGTACGCGCACCAGCTGTTGATCCAGCACGTCTAATCGTTTGGACCACCCGGTCAGGCTCGGACCAAACCACTTGTACTCGGCTCGATCTGAAGCCTCGACGCTTCCGCCGGGAAACGCCACACTGCCCAAGGGAGATTCACCCGGACGGTAGCCCAGAAAGGTTTCCACGCCCAGGGCGCCATCTTGCACCAGGCACACCGACGAGGCTCGGCGTGCGGCTCGGGGCGTGCGCGAACCATAGGTAAACCAATTTTCGGCCGCGGGAATTTGATGTGGCGGCAGCTCAACCAGGCGACGTGCCATGCCGGTGCGCGCGCCAGACGGGATCGCCCGGCCCGCGCGCACACCGGAATGGCGTTGTGGACTACTCAAATTCGGCGATGACCTCAACCTCAACCGGGGCGTCCAATGGCAATACGGCTACGCCGACTGCCGAGCGTGCATGCACGCCGGCTTCGCCAAGAACATTTCCGAAGAATTCAGATGCACCGTTGATGACACCAGGCTGGCCGGTAAAGGCTGGATCCGACGACACGAAGCCAACGACCTTCACGATACGCTTAATGCGATCTAGGTCACCTACTTCTGCCTTGATCGCTGCCAGCGCATTCAGTGCGCAGGTCTGTGCCAATGCCTTGGCTTCTTCAGCCGAGACTTCTGCCCCGACTTTGCCTCGAGCTGGGAGTTCACCATTAATCAGCGGCAGCTGACCGGAGGTGTAAACGTAGTTGCCCGTGGTGACCGCCGGCAGGTACGCGGCGACCGGCTTGGCCACAGCTGGCAACGAAAGACCGAGCTCGGCCAGACGAGCCTCGACACGCGAGGAAGTAGCTTCTTGCATGGGGTTTTACTCCTTCTAAAAGTTAAGCTTTTGGACGCTTCATGTAGGCCACTGGATTGGTGCCATTTGGGCCCGGAACGATTGCTACCAGTTCCCAACCGTCATCACCCCACTGATCCAAAATCTGCTTGGTTGCGTGGATAACGAGCGGCAAAGTGGCGTATTCCCATTTAGTCATACTCGATACGTTAGCGCGTCCTTGTAAACTAGTAGGTATGGCAGCCAAGAAGTCCCCCTTTTTTGACACAGCTACCACTCTGGGAAAGATCGTTGCGTTCTTCGGAATCAGTGCCCTTTGTGGTGTGCTGGCCGCGGGCATGATCGTCCCCGTGGCAGCAATCGCTAAAACCGGTTTGACCACCGGAAATAATATTGTAAGCGCGCTTCCGAGCACCTTCGAGAAGCTTCCAATTCCGCAGCCTTCGCGTGTCCTGGACACCGAGGGCAAGGAGATCGCGACGTTCTACGAACAGAACCGCGATCCGGTGAAGCTCAAGGATATTTCGCCGGAAATGCGTAAGGCAATCGTTTCCGTGGAAGATGAGCGTTTTTACGAGCACAACGGTATCGACCCCAAGGGCATCGCCCGTGCGGTTGTCGGAAACCTGACCAGCTCGTCGCGTTCCGGTGCGTCAACGTTGACGCAGCAGTACGTCAACAACCTTTTGGTCAATAACCAGATCTTGACCGGTTCCAAAGAGAGCACCGTTTCAGGTCAGAAAGAATACTCTGACAAGATTCGTGAGCTGAAGTATGCGGTAGCTATCGAAAAGGAAATGTCCAAGGACGAAATCCTTGAAGGCTACCTGAACTTGGTCCTCTTCTCCGGCCGCGAGTATGGCGTGCAGGCTGCCGCTCAGCGCTTCTTCTCCGTAGACGCCAAGGACCTGAACCTGCAGCAGTCGGCAATGCTCGCCGGCATGGTTCAGCTTCCAAACGTGTACAACCCAATCAACAACCCCGAGCGTTCCTTGGACCGCCGCAATAAGGTGCTGGGCAATATGTACCGCACCGGTGCGATCACTAAAAAGGAATATGACAAGGCCGTCAAGTCGAAGCTTGGGACGAAGCCCAGTTCTTCAGCCTCGGGCTGCATGGCAGCCGGGGACGATGGATATTTCTGTGACTACGTCACCAACTTGATCCTCAAAGACAAAAACT
Source organism: Glutamicibacter sp. (assembly GCF_035257265.1). Taxonomy (GTDB): domain Bacteria; phylum Actinomycetota; class Actinomycetes; order Actinomycetales; family Micrococcaceae; genus Glutamicibacter. The sequence continues at coordinate 47,317 of NZ_DATEXC010000042.1, read as the reverse complement.
TTGGTAAGACCAAAGAGGATCGCCAGAACCTGCTCTTCCGCGGTGGCTTGACCATCAAGACCACACTGAATTCTGCCTTGAACAAACAGGCTGCCAAGGACGCTCGCGAAGCGATTGATCCACATGCCAAGTCCAACAAGGACATCTACTCCTCGCTGGTTTCGGTTGAACCCGGCACCGGCAATATCTTGACTATGGCCCAGAACACCGAGTACGCGCCTGAATCCAAGGAATCCGGCAGCCGTACCTTCTACAACTTTGCTGTAGAACGTTCACTCGGCGGCGCGGGTGGCTTCCAGGGCGGTTCGACCATGAAGCCATACACCACGCTTGCGTGGTTGCATGAGGGCAACAAAATGTACGACAAAATCAATGCGAAACGTCCGTACTTCCCCGTCATGCACAAGTGGAGAGCTTCGTGCATGCCAGGCGGTACAACAGTCACCGGCGGATCAGAACCGTGGGAGCCAAAGAACGCTTCGCGTGGATTCTACCGGACGATGACAGTGGACACCGGTCTCTACTGGTCAATCAACTCAGCGACGATCCAGGAAGCTGCAAAGGTTGATCTCTGCACCATCGCTGACTACACCACCAAGCTCGGCCTGCTGGATCAGGATGCCGATAACGGCAAGCCGGGTCCGATTTCTCCGGCAAACCCTGCCTTCATCATTGGTTCGGCCAACATCACCCCAATGGCGCAGGCAGCCGCGTTTGCTACCTTCGCAAACAAGGGTGAATACTGCGAGCCACGCGCCATTACCTCGGTGGTGGATAAGGACGGGACCAATTACAAGGTTCCTAAGGAAGCATGCTCGCAGGAAATTGATCCGCAACATGTTGCTGACCTCAACGGAACGTTGAAAAAGATTGCGACTCAACGTGTCTCCAAGGGGCAGGTTGCTGGGCCGATTGCCGGCAAGACCGGTACAAATAACTACGCGACCTCGACCTGGTTCGTCGGCTACACCACCGGCATCTCCACCGCTTCGTGGGTAGGACGCTTGGACGGCAAAGCCGCCACTGAAGAAAATGAGCTACACGGCGCTATGGTCAACGACCAGCGCGCTCCGAAGATGGTTGACTCCTCGACCTATGCCGCTCCACTCTGGGTTGATTTCATGTCCAAGGCTGTTCAGCAGTACGACCGCAATTCATTCGGTTCCGTGTCAAAGGCTCCTAAGCCCAAGCCGAAGCCTAAGGAAAAAGACAGCTCAGACAGCTCGGACAGCAGCGACAATAAGTCGGATTCGAAGAAGGAAGACTCCAAAAAGGAAGATTCCAAGAAGTCGGACGACAACAAGTCGGATTCGAATAAGTCTGAAAACAAGGGCAAAGAGAAGTCCAAGCCGACTACTCCAGCCAAGCCCGGAGATGGTTCGAACGGCTAAATAACTACTAAAGGCCGCGTTCAACTTTGGTTGAACGCGGCCTTTCGGTTTAGATTGGCATTATCACCAGACTCAGATGGGTCTGTTCCCCCGAAAGGACAATGACGCACCGGTCATGGTTGAAAAAACTAATTTCTCTTCGGCATTCGGTCGAGCCACCAGTACCACGGCGCTGCTTGCCGGCGGTGCCGCCGCGGTTGGCAGCGCACTTCTTGGGTACGGGCTTTACGAGACACAGAAATTCGGGCTACGCCGCGAAACCGTCAAAGTCTTGCCGCGAGGTGCGGCAGATATGCGCGTTTTGCATCTCTCGGATATCCATATGATCCCTGGGCAGGCTCTCAAACGCCGCTGGTTACATCAGCTGGCAGATGAGCGTCCGGACTACGTGATCAATACCGGTGACAATCTCAGCCATCGGGAAGCCGTCCCTGCGTTGATCGACGCATTGGAGCCACTGATGCAATTTCCTGGCGCTTTTGTTCCCGGATCAAATTGTTATTACGCACCTAAGCTGAAAAATCCTTTCAAGTACCTCACTCGCAGTACCGGCCGGCCTAACCCCTCGGACCGCGACATGCTTCCTTTTGAACAGATGCACCAGGCTTTTGGAGCCGCCGGCTGGGTCAACATGACCAATCGCTCCTACTCCACAGCGCTCAATGGGCTCCGCCTTGATCTCACCGGTATCGACGATCCGCATTTGGACCGAGACGAGTTCGCTGGCTGGCCGCAGGGCTCGTCGACCAGTTACCAGGCACCGCATGTGCGTATCGCTCTCACGCATGCCCCTTACCAACGTGTGCTGGATCGGTTCACCGAAGAAGGTGCCGACATCATCTTCGCCGGCCATACCCACGGCGGACAGGTCTGCATCCCAGGCTACGGCGCGCTGGTCTCAAATTGTGATTTGCCCACCTGGCGAGCACGCGGACTGACGGATTGGGAACATGCTGGACGCAGCGTTCCGCTCAACGTTTCAGCAGGCATTGGACACTCTCGTTTTGCCCCGATCCGAATAGCTTGCCCACCCGAGGCGATACTTCTGACATTGACCGCCAAAGACTAATATTCACCAACTCTTCAGACCCCCTGCTTAGTCCAAGCAGGGGGTCTGAAGTCGTTTCTGAGCCTGAGACAAATAATCTATCGGATAGGGATTGTTTGATTGAATTTTCCCAACTACTGACTGTAGGCTGTAGTCCGGTCGATATTTTTTGGTGATGGTGGGGTAAAGCGCATGGCGCGAGAGAAAAACGCGGAACCGGCAGATGCGGTTTCATTAACTACCACTCTCAAACGGCTAGGACCTTTTGTCCGCCCGATTCTCCCCCGGCTCATTGGCGGTTTCTTCTGCGCCTTAGGTGCAGGCATTGTGGCACTGGCGATCCCGCAGGTACTTGCCTGGCTGGTCAATAACGTGCTGGATGCCGACGGCACCAGTACCCAGATCTGGATCGCCATGGCAATTGTCGGCGGCCTGGGATTCCTCGAAGCACTGTTCATCTTCCTCCGCCGGCAGTTTGTGCTTAACCCGGCGGCCGGACTTGAAGCACACATGAGGATCCGCTTCTACAAGCATCTGCAGCGCCTTCCCGTGGCGTTCCACGAGCGTTGGGGCTCGGGACAGCTGCTCTCCCGCTCCATGTCTGATCTGTCGCTGCTGCGGCGTTGGCTCGCCTTCGGCGCGATGATGCTCGTGGTGGATACCGTTACCGTGATCACCGGCCTGGTCCTGATGTTTTTCCACTCGTGGATTCTTGGCCTGCTCTATTTGCTCGGTGCCATCCCTATCGCTATCAAGGCCTACCAATTCAGAAACAACTATCGGACAGCAAGCCGGCTAAGCCAAGACCAGGCCGGCGACCTCGCCACAGCGGTCGAAGAGTCGGTCCACGGCATCCGCGTCATCAAGGCTTTCGGCCGTGGACGCTACGTCTACGAAGGATTCAGCGAACAGGCAAAGTCACTACAGCAAACTGAAATCTCCAAGGCAAAAACCCTGGCTGGTTTCTTGATGGCGGTAGTCGCAATCCCAGAAACGATTCTAGGAATCGGCCTGCTCATCGGTATTTCAATGGTTGCCGGCGGCTCATTGAGTGTTGGTTCCTTGGTTGCGTACTTTGCGATCGCCGCGGTTATTGCCGGTCCGGTAGAGGGCATGGGAATGCTTCTTGGCATGACGCTGAGCACCAAAACTGCTTTGGACAGGCACTTCGAGGTGATGGATGCCGATAACGATATTGTTTCCCCGCAGGAGCCTCGCACACCCCAGGAGCGAACCGGCGAAGTCCAACTGAAGCACGTACGCTTTGCCTATCCCGATGATTCCGGGCGAGGCCGTCCGGTGCTCGCGGATATTGACTTCACCATCCGTCCTGGAGAAACCATGGCATTGGTAGGAATTACCGGCTCAGGTAAGTCCACGTTGCTGAATCTAGTGCCACGACTACACGACGTCAGCGCAGGACAGGTGCTGGTCCACGGCCAAGACGTGCGTGAATGGGACCTGGAAAAGCTTCGGCAAGAGATCGCGGTGGCCTTCGAAGACACTACGCTCTTTTCAAATTCCATCCGCGAAAATGTGTTGCTCGGCGCTCCCGCGGAACTAAATTCTGCGCAGCGCGAGGAGCTTCTGACCCAGGCGCTGGATGTTGCTCAAGCGCAGTTCGCGTACCAGCTGCCCGAAGGCGTTGAGACGCTGATCGGTGAAGAAGGCCTCTCGCTTTCCGGCGGACAGCGTCAACGCTTGGCCTTGGCGCGCGCCATTGCGGCGCAACCGCGGATCTTGGTTCTCGATGATCCGCTCTCTGCCTTAGACGTACGCACCGAAGAGGCAGTCACCACCAAGCTTCGTGAAGTTCTTCGCGGAACAACAACCTTGGTAGTCGCCCACCGGCCCTCCACCGTGATGCTTGCAGACCGGGTTGCGCTACTTCGCGATGGGCGCATCGACGCAATCGGCAGCCACACACATCTGCTCAGCACCAATGAACATTACCGCTACGTGATTGCCAGCTTGGATGACGAAGCACCGATCAACGAGGAGATCTCACGATGAGCAAACCCCTGGGTGTCTCTGGCGAAGACAACATCAACCTCAGCGGTGTTCAACGCAAACAGGTCCGCCGCCGTTCCTTTAGTTTGCTGGCCAAACTGGCGATGCCGCAAAAGAAACTATTTATCCTCACCGTGGTACTGGTTTTGGTCTCCAATGCGGCCCGCGTCGCCTTGCCGTTGCTCATTGCCTTGGCTATCGACTGGACACTGCCCCAGGTTCGTGAGGGCAACTGGAGTGCCCTGGGAATATCAGGTGGCGCCTATATTATTTGCGCGATTCTGGCTGGTGTCCTACTAGCTTGGTACATCAACTGTGCGGCCCGAATTTCTCAAGCCATGCTCCTGGATCTGCGTCAGCAAGTCTTCCGCCACACGCAGCGATTGAGCTTAGAGTTCCACGAGAACTACACCTCTGGTCGTATTATCTCCCGGCAAACCTCGGACCTGGAAACCCTGCGCGAGCTGTTGGACCAAGGCGTCTCGGAGCTGGCCTCCTCCTGCGTGTTTGTGGTCTTCACGCTGATCACTATCTTTGCTTTGGACTGGCGCAGCGGTTTGGTACTTTGCATTGCCGCCGTCCCGGTAACGATCCTGTTCTTCTGGTATCAAAGCCGCTCCGAGGTTCTCTACCGCGAATCTCGCGTGGTCTCCGCGAAAGTCATCTCCACTTTTGTGGAAACCATGACAGGTATCCGTGCGGTGAAGGCCTTCCGCCGCGAAGCTGCCAATGATGAAAATTATGGCGACGTCGCAGAAAAATACCGGGTCAACTCGGTACGTTCCTTTAATCTTTTTGGAATTCTCCAGCCTGGCCTCGTGCTCATTGGTAACCTCACCGTGGCGGCGCTGCTCGCCTATGGTGGTTTCCGAATCGTGGACGGCACGCTGGCGGTCGGTGTGATGGTCGCTCTATTGCTGGCGGCTAAACGCGTCTTCCAACCCGTAGAGCAGATCGCGATGTTCTACTCGTCCCTGCAATCTGCAACCGCAGCGCTTGAAAAAGTATCCGGACTTTTGGAGGAAGAGCCAAGCGTCAAGGAACCGCTCAAGCCACGGAGCATCGAGCAGGTTAAGGGCGAGATCGTTTTTCGCGACGCGGTCTTTGGCTACGGACAGGGCCCAATCATTATGGATCGCTTTGACCTCAAGCTTGAGGCGGGGCAAACCGTTGCGGTGGTCGGCCAGACCGGTGCCGGCAAATCAACACTGGCCAAACTCATTTCGCGTTTTTATGATTTGCGCTCCGGAAGTCTCGAAATAGATTCTGTGCCAATTCAAGAAATCTCAAATAATGAACTGCGCGAACACGTAGTGATGGTGACTCAGGAAGCATTCCTGTTCTCTGGGTCGGTGGCCGAGAATATTGCTCTGGGCAATCCCACGGCAACGCTGGCAGAAATCCAAGACGCTGCCAAGGCGGTTGGTGCCCACGAATTCATTCTGGAACTTCCCGAAGGCTACGAAACCGACCTTAACAAACGTGGTGGCCGCGTCTCGGCCGGTCAACGACAGCTCATTTCCTTCGCTCGCGCGTTCCTGGCGGATCCTGCAGTTCTTATCCTCGATGAGGCAACCAGCTCGCTGGATATCCCATCCGAGCGCGCCGTACAACGTGGTCTGCAGCAGCTGCTGGGTAACCGCACGGCACTGATTATCGCGCACCGCCTGTCCACAGTGCAGATTGCTGACCGGGTGCTGGTGGTCGACGATGGCAAGATTATCGAAGATGGCACTCCCGAGCAGCTCATCGCTGATCAGGGCCGCTTCGCTTCCCTGCATAAGGCCTGGAAGGATTCGCTGGTTTAGCCGGCCTGTAGACGATGACTGGCGAACTCAGCGACTTTGTTCAGGCCCCGAATCAGGGCTTGCATCCGGAAGTCTATGAAATTGAAAACAACGCAATGGATCGAAGCGGAGCGCTTTTCACACGGCTTCAAGCTCTTGCGCCTTGGGATGGCAAAGTTCTGTTGGATCTTGGTTGCGGGACTGGCTATTGGTTACCGAAGTACCTCAGCGGTGCTGGAACCGTCATCGGCGTAGAGCCAGATGTTAACTTACTTGAAGCGGCACGTGCACGTAGTGCGCGCATCCAAGTGCATCAAGGTTCCGCCGAGCATCTTCCGTTTGCCGATGATAGCCTCGACGTGATTCATGCTCGTTTTGCGTATTTTTTCCCGTCAAGCACGAACGATTGTTCGGCGGGAGTTACCGAAGCACTGCGAGTGCTACGGCCCGGTGGTTCCTTGCTGGTCATCGATAACGATCACCAGCAAGGTGAATTCGCATCACTGCTGCAAAGTAGCCCCTGGGCGGCGGCACAAGGCGAGTCAAACTACACCAGAGGCTGGTGGGAAGACCAAGGTGCCACAAGGCATGAGGTGATGAGCAGCTGGAAGTTTGATTCTGTCGAGGACCTTGCCAGTGTCCTGCACATTGAATTCCCTGCGCAGCTGGCACACGAGTGGATCGCCGAGCATCCTCAGGCCACGGAATTGAGCTACAGCTACGTGATCTACTTCGTACGCAAGGAAGCTACAGACGTACAGTAAATGGGCGTAAAATAGGCCGGGGCGAAGAAAGAGTTTTCTTCACCCCGGCCTATTTTTGGATCGATTAGGCGGAGTACTTCTGCCCGGTCAATCGCTCATATGCTTCGATGTAGCGTGTACGAGTCTTTTCGATAATATCTGCCGGCAACGCCGGAGGCTGCTGCCCGGAATTCTTGTCCCACCCGGATTCTGCCGAGGACAACCAGTCACGGACGAACTGCTTATCAAAACTATCTTGAGCCTTGCCGGGTTCATAAGACTGCGCATCCCAGAAACGTGAGGAGTCCGGGGTGAGCACCTCGTCGCCCAAGGTAATGTCCCCCGTCGCAGGGTCCAAACCAAATTCGACCTTCGTATCGGCCAAGATGATGCCGCGTTCACGAGCGATATTTTCGGCACGCTCATAAAGTGCAACGGTCTTTTCCCGCAGTGCTTCGGAGACGTCCAGACCAACGCGCTCCACGGTCTGCTCAAAGGAAATATTCTCGTCGTGTTCCCCTACTTCGGCCTTAGCCGAAGGGGTGAACAACGCTGGCTGCAACCGTGAACCATCAACTAGTCCCGCTGGCAGCGGCAAGGCGCACACCGTGGAGGAAACCTTGTACTCGGCCAATCCAGAGCCGGTCAGGTAGCCACGGGCGATGCACTCAATGGGATACATCTCAAGCTTTTTGCACACCATCGCACGTCCGGCAACTGCCTCTGGTACGTCGGTGGATATCACGTGATTGGCGAAATCACTGAGCTGATTGAACCACCACAGACTGAGCTGGGTCAGTACCTTGCCCTTATCGGGGATCTCGCTGGTCAGCACAAAATCATAAGCACTGATTCGGTCCGAGGCGACAACTAGCACCCGGTCCGAGTCTGCAAAGCTGACACCTGATGGTAGGTAGAGGTCGCGGACCTTACCGGAGTAGAAATGGTCCCAACCTTCTAAGGAAAGTGTTTCTGTCTGAAATCCTGCCATTACTTGCTTTCCTCATTCGTTAGGATTTCTCCACGTTCGGCCTTCAACGCAATGTCGCTGCGCGACTGCGCTCCAGGCCAACTGATCTTAGCCACACCGGCATAGGCGCTAGCCCGCGCACTGGACAGATCATCACCCAGGGCAACGACGGCCAGAACACGTCCACCGGACACGATGATGTTGCCATCAGCATCGGCGCTGGTGCCAGCATGCATGACATGGACGTTAGGAACCGCATTGGCCTGTTCAAGCCCGTGAATTATTTCGCCCTTCACCGGGGAGTCAGGATAGTTCTCTGCGGCAATGACAACGTCTACTGCGGTCTGCGCAGACCAGCGCAGCTGTTCGGCGTCATCCAATGTTCCGTTCGCTGCAGCTAGCAGGATGCCGCCCAAAGGAGTCTTCAGACGAGCTAACACCGCTTGAGTCTCAGGATCACCGAAGCGAGCGTTAAACTCGATCACGCGGATGCCACGCTTGGTTATGGCAAGGCCGCAGTACAGCACACCGGTGAACGGGGTGCCGCGCTTTTCCATTTCGCGCAAAGTTGGATAGGCGACGCGGTCCATGACCTCGTCGACGAATGTTTCGGGCAGCCATTCAAGCGGTGAGTAGGCGCCCATACCACCGGTATTGGGTCCCTGATCATTGTCGAAGATTCGTTTGAAGTCCTGCGCCGGTGCCAAAGGCACCGCGTGCTTACCGTCGCAAATGACGAAGAGTGAAACTTCCGGGCCATCCAAGAATTCTTCGATGACCACGGTACCGCCGGCAGCAAAGCAGACTTCGGCGTGGGCTAGGGCTTCGGCGCGGTCGTTGGTGACCACAACACCCTTTCCGGCGGCCAGTCCGTCGTCTTTGACCACGTAGGGTGCGCCAAAGTCGTCAAGCGCGGAGGCTGCTTCGGCGGAGTTGGTAGCCACATGCGCCATCGCGGTGGGCACCTGTGCGGCGGCCATCACGTCCTTGGCGAATGCCTTGGATGCCTCCAGCTGGGCAGCGGCCTGAGTTGGGCCGAAGACGGGGATACCTGCCTCGATCAGCGCATCGGCAACACCAGCGGCCAAAGGCGCCTCGGGGCCAACGATCACTAACTCGCTAGCCAGTTCTTTTGCCAGCGCCAGCACCGCTTGCGGGTCTTGCGCATCGATATTGTGGGTGGTGACGTCCTGTGCGATACCGGCGTTACCGGGAGCGCAATGAACCTCATTGACGTAGGGGTCTGCACTCAGTGCACGGACAATTGCATGCTCACGGCCGCCTGGGCCAATAACCAGTACCTTCACCCCGCCGAGTTTACCGGAGATTAGTGCCAGGTTATTGCTCTATGACCGGTCAATGAACACTTCTTACAAGTCATAATCTATCTTCGACCTTCTATGGTTTCCTGATATTTGAGCTGCTCTATGCACCGTTTAGACTGAGCCTTATGGCTTCGGCGATAGACATCACACACTGCACAGAGCTTCTTCGGGTGACCCGTAATTCGGTCGTTGAATCCAGACACTATGGCGCCGCGGTGGTGCTGGACGCTTCGGGAGAAGCACTCGAAACCCTCGGCGATCCGCAGGCGCTGATCTTTCCGCGCTCAGCACTGAAACCTTTTCAAGCTATCGGTTCTCTGCGCGCCGGGGCGGTTCTGAACTCCGCCCAACTTGCCTTGGCTTGCGCCAGCCACCTGGGTACCGCCAGACATCAGCAGTTGGCGCACAGCGTGCTCGCCTCGGTGAACTTGGGCGAAGATCATTTGCAGTGTCCGGCTTCTTGGCCAGGCGATTCCGCCAGCAGAACCGAAATGATCATTGATGGGCGCAGCAAGAACAAATTGGCGTTCAACTGTTCGGGTAAGCATGCGGCGTTTCTTGCCGCCGCGGTATCGCTCGGAGAGCCGGTGGAAACGTATCTGAGTCTTGAGCATCCGGTACAGCAGTACGCGTTGGAAGCAATTGAAGAATTCTGCGGTCCGGTCACTTTTGTGGGCGTGGATGGGTGCGGTGCTCCGGCACCCCAAATGTCCTTGCATTCCTTAGCCAAGGGATTCAAAAATCTCAGTACCAGCAGCGATCAGCATGTCCGTGCCGTCGCCCACGCGATGCGCGAACATCCTTGGGCGGTACGCGGTCCCGGAAGCCCGAACACCATAGTGAATGAATCCACAGGGATTATTGCCAAGTTGGGTGCCGAAGGCGTGCTGGGCATGAGCACCGATCAAGGGGTGAGCGTGGTGGTTAAGATGCTGGATGGCGCATCGCGTGGAACGGATCGGCTGGCTCTTGGGCTGCTTGCCAAACATGGTGCCCTCACACCGCAGAAACTGAAAGAATTGTCTTCTAGACTGGCGCCGGCAAACGCCACCGCGGGCGCACTCGCGGCGCAGATTCACTATGCCGGTCAGTGACTCATGGAAGATCGGCGCAAGCGAATCTGAGTGAATCCCAAACCCAAGCTTTCGATATCGCCACCGACTTTACAGTAAGCCCGTGCTGATACCTGTGCTCGAATCAGCAGTAATCAACTTCGCGTTCTCACGTTCAGGAAAACTAGACAACCACGTATGAGAAACCTCGCGCGTGCTCCCTTAGCGCCACTATCACTTCAACGCCCCACGACACCGCTTTTCGGAAAAATGATAACTCCTGCATTGAGGCGGAAGATGAATATTTCCGCGCAATCGCTAAATAGATGCCTTACCAAGAACTTACATTTTTTGCTTGATAGTAGTTGCGAACACCCTTCCGGTTAGTCATTTTAATGATCCGAGTCTAGGATAATTACGATTCGCCAAGGAGTTCGTCTGCAGAAGTATCTAATCCGTTTGCACCGACAACTCTGACGAAAAACAACAGCATTTTCTCGGTTTGTCTGATGCATCAATCTATTTTTCTTGCCGTGACATTTGGCCTCACGACGGCCTTTGGGCTTTCCCAGTGAAAGCTACCCAGCAAAAGGAACCCCAACTCAACGTATGTCGACTTTATCCATGGAGAACCTTTCCTTCTCCTACCCTCGTGGCGCCGTATTGTTAGAGAACCTCAATGTAGTTTTTGGTCCGGGCCGTACGGCGCTTCTTGGCCCAAACGGGGCTGGAAAATCCACGCTCATTGCCTTGCTCGCAACGGTCCTCCGTCACAAGTCCGGACTCATCGCCTTGAACGATTCTGACGGTTCTGTAACTGCTACTAATTTACGCAAGTATCGGCAACAGATTTCCTGGCTACCGCAAGATTTTGTTCCTGTCGGCGGACTGACGGTAGAGGAGCACGTCGCCTACAGCGCATGGCTGAATGGAGCATCCCGCCGCGAAGCCAAACGCCGCGCTCCGGCTGCGATCAGCCAGGTCGGACTTACAGAAATGGCGCAGAGCAAGGCCACGGCACTTTCTGGCGGTCAACAGCGGCGACTCGGGCTAGCCGGAGCTCTAGCCCATGATGCGAAAGTGATTTTGCTTGACGAGCCCACAGCGGGCCTAGATCCGAATCAACGCGATAGATTCCAGACCATCTTGCAAGGAATCGATCCGGGAAAGATCGTATTGGTCTCGACGCACCAAACTGAAGACATCGATGGTACTTTCGATCGAATATGCGTCTTAGACAAAGGACAGCAAAAATTCCACGGCTCTGTAGTCGAATTCATGGCGATGGGAGAACCTGAAACTGACCCTCGCGATAAGATCCGGTCAGCTTATGGACGACTCGTGGACAGGGAAAACTAATGTACCCATTGGCAAAACGACCCTCCGTCTGGCTACTACCGCTGTTCTTAGTAGTGGCCCTGATTTATTTATTCAGCTACACCGAGATGGAATCGGTGCGGGGTAGTTCGCAAGCCGCGGTAGCTGCTGCATCCACGACGTTACTTTTTTCCTGTTTACTTTCTTCGGTGAGCTCAGCTGTTGAGTCCAGCAGGGAGCACTTAAGCCGCGGTGTACTCGATGCCGCGTCTCGGAATTACTTCGAGCGCGTGTTCTTCCGTCTGTGGCCTAGCGTGACCGCTGGAGTCATTGTCCAGTTCACAAGTGCCATCATTCTTTTGCTGAACTCCAAAGTCATCCCGCAGCTGAGTGATGCGTTGATCTTATTAGGTTATGTGCTCGCCATCACCGCTCATGCTGCGTTCGGCAACTTTCTAGGCCAATGGTTCCACGGTCGTTTTTCGATTCCCCTGGCTTTGGTGGGTAGCTACGTATTTCTTGCATTCACCGGAACCACCAGTTTTTTCCCTCTGCATTACCTGTCGGGGATGACTCTTAATGGTTGCTGCATGGCAGCACAGAATATTAATTTCCATGCGATATGGGCACTGATCGTGTTCTCAGCACTGGCTACGACAGGTTTTATTTTTCTCGCGGGCACTAATCGTCCGCTGGAGAAAAAACGCAACTCTGCGGCGCTGTCTTCAGGACACAGAGCCACCGGAGCATTATTAATTCTGGCGTCGGTCTCTACGGGCTTATGGCTGGGAAAAGATCTAGAAGGTATTCCGGCGGTGGCTATGAGTGACGAGCAATTCGAATGCTCGAATACGCGACCGCAAGTCTGCTTGAACCGGGTGCAGCTCTCTGGCGGGGACCGACGGATGCTGGTTGCCCAGAGCATCTCTTCCCTGACCAAAATCGGTTTCCCAGAACCACAACGAGTCACTGCTTCAATGGATACCGATCCAACGGTGGAAGAAGACGGAGTACTACTGACTGCTTTTGAACCAAGCTATACCGATGAGCAAGTGGTCTATGCGGCGGCCAGTTCGTATGCCTCTGCGCTGGCTAATCACTTATGCGATAGTGATGACTTCGACCAGCAATTCGCTATGATCCAGCTCCTGCAAGAATGGAGCACGGGGTACGCCCAAGAGCAAGTTCTTGGAATCCCATCGGTTGGGTTGGAGCAACCCCTCGCGTCATTGAACAGGGACCAGCAACAAACCTGGGCGTTGGGAGCGTATGGCAGTCTGGCTCGGTGCGAAGTTCCAGCAAAGCCTGGGAAAGATTCATGACTTCCGTGTTCCGTACGCGTCAGGGGCTGACTTGCTTATTCGCGACCATGATTTGTGGTGTGGGAGCCGGATTTTACGGGCAAAAGCTAATTTCCATTCCCTTCCTAGGCTCGCTGACGATGCCCACTCAGATGCCAGCTCCAGTGATACCAGCGCTATTGCTCTGTGTCATCCTTGGAGCTTGCGTGACTGGAGCCGAGCGACGTTGGATGCACGCGTCGGTAAGAAACATCTGGGCCCATTCGGCTGTTTTCGTCATTATTCTGGCTTTGCTGTCAACGTTGCTGTGCTCTGGCGTCGGGGCTCTCACTAATCAGGGAATGGTTATGCCGGGCGCGTTGTATGGACGCGATCTGGCAGGCCTTTTGGCGCTTTGGGTATTAGGCAGATTATTTGGCCTATTTGCCGCAGCTACCGTGGTCCCAGTCGGCTATGTAGTATTCGCATCTGCTTTTGCTCGGAATAAAGAAGCCTCGTTCTACCCTTGGGCATGGATCATGGAATCGCATCCCCAGGCTTGGATGGGGATATGCATAATCGCTACCGGTATTGTCGCCGCTCTGATATTAGCCCTGCGCCGTCAACCTCTTTACATTGGATGAACGGATAACCGTTCGCTACCCTGGTCAGTTGCTTACGTTGCTAGGTTCGCCATGAAATAATCAGGCGATCTTCACTCCTACCAAAATAAGAACAGCGCGAAATATGACATTTCCACGTCATCGAAGGAAGCAGATCTAAGGCTATGGCGATCAAAAGAAGAATTGATGAACCCACTGGTCGCTCGGCATTACGCGAGTGGGCTCAAACCGCTGAATCTCAAGGGAAAACAGGGCGTTCCACCCTGGCTACAGCGGTACGTTTCACGTTAGAGGAACTCGCTTCGCGGGCCGAGGGAAACTCGGTTGAAGTGCGCATCCCACCCTTTGGTGTGACCCAATGCATTGAAGGTCCTCGGCATACCCGCGGGACCCCTCCGAATGTGGTCGAAATGCCTGCTGAATTATGGCTATCGCTAGTCACCGGGCAAACGAACTGGGCCGCCGCCGTGCAATCGGGCCAATTGCATGCCTCGGGACTAAGGGCAGACTTGTCGGCACATCTGCCGCTAATTGAGTACCCTTAAAGCATGGAGCAACACCCCGCCACCCCGTCATCCGCTGATCAGCCAGTTCCCGTGCTGGTTCATGCGGCACCACGTTTCTGGCCATTCGTACTGACCGGCGCCGTCCTCGGTGCTCTGATCGGTGCAATCATCGGCTTCCTTGGTGAACCTTCAATGGATTACACCGTAGGTTCGGCTATCGGATTCTTCGCCATGTTTTGTGCAGGACTTGGCATTGGGTTGGGCGCACTTGCCTATGTAATTATCGACCGCGTGACTTCGCGTAAGACCACCCAAAAACTGGCGGTGCCCCTGGCCGGGGATACCACCAGCGAGCAACAAGGCTAGGCGCCCTCCCCTTCCCAGGAAGGCATGTGGCGGCCGCGCACCTGGTCGTCACTCACCACATAAGCGGTCGAAGACGACCAATAGATACATGAGAGAATATTGACATGGCGCGTGGCGATGGACTACTTAATCATGACTTGCTTCCCAACGAAAAGGGCCCGCAGGACGAATGCGGAGTCTTTGGTGTTTGGGCACCTGGCGAAGATGTTGCAAAACTAACTTATTACGGGCTCTACGCCCTGCAACACCGTGGACAAGAGTCCGCAGGTATTGCCACCAGCGATGGCTCGCGAATCAACGTCTACAAAGACATGGGCTTAGTCTCCCAGGTCTTTGATGAAAACACCTTGAACTCGATGTCCGGCCACTTATCCGTAGGTCACTGCCGTTATTCGACCACCGGTGCAAGCCACTGGGCCAACGCCCAGCCAACCTTGGGCCCAACTCAGACCGGCACCGTCGCTCTGGCTCATAACGGCAACCTCACCAACTCGGCGCAGCTAGCCGAGATGGTTGAAGCTAAGCAGCTGGCCGACGGGGGTAAGGTCCGCGGTGAAATCGCTCAGGGCAACACCACCGACACCGCGCTGGTCACCGCGTTGCTTGCCGGTTCCGAAGGCCAGTCCTTGGAAGAGACCGCGTTGGAGTTGCTGCCGAAGATTGAAGGCGCATTCTGCTTTGTCTTCATGGATGAAAACACCATGTATGCCGCCCGCGACCCGCACGGGGTCCGCCCGCTGGTTCTCGGCCGTTTGGACCGTGGCTGGGTTGTTGCCTCCGAGCAGCCCGGACTTGCTACCGTCGGCGCCTCATTCATCCGTGAAATTGAGCCCGGCGAACTGATCGCTATCGACGAAAGCGGTGTGCGTTCCACCCGCTTCGCCGAAGCCACCCCGAAGGGTTGCGTCTTCGAATACGTGTACCTTGCCCGCCCGGATGCTTCCATTGCTGGCCGCTCAGTATATGAAGCCCGCGTAGAAATGGGCCGTCAGCTGGCCCGCGAGAACAGTGCGGATGCAGATATTGTCATCCCGGTCCCGGAATCCGGTACTCCTGCAGCCATTGGTTACGCCGAGGAATCAGGGATTCCTTTCACTCATGGTTTCGTCAAGAACGCTTATGTGGGCCGCACCTTCATCCAGCCCTCGCAGACCTTGCGCCAGCTGGGTATCAAGTTGAAACTTAATGCCCTGGAAACCGTGCTGCGCGGCAAGCGCGTGGTTGTGGTGGACGATTCGATTGTGCGCGGGAATACCCAGCGCGCGGTAGTGCGGATGTTGCGCGAAGCCGGTGCCGCCGAGGTACATGTGAAGATCTCTTCACCACCGGTGAAGTGGCCTTGCTTCTACGGCATCGATTTCGCCACCCGTGCGGAACTGATTGCCAATGGTGCTGCCGTGGATGAGATCGGTAAGTCCATCGGCGCGGATTCTTTGGCATACATTTCCGAGGAAGGCATGATCGGTGCGACCTTGCAGCCTCGCGAGAAGCTATGCACCGCGTGCTTTACCGGAGACTACCCGATTGCGCTGCCAGGCGAAGAGCGCCGCGGGAAGAACCTGCTGGAGAAGAGCAACCAGGGCGGCTGCGAGCCGGGCCCGGATGCCGAACTCGAATCTTCCCTGTAACTAGCCACCTCACTACTACCTCGTTGCAAGCGGCACCGTTACCTCGGTGTTCACGACAGAAAAGGACCCATCTGCCATGAGCGGCACGCAAGAGCAGCCCACCTCCATCACGTACGCCGGAGCCGGTGTCGACGTCGAGGCCGGTGACCGCGCCGTTGAACTGATGAAGGGCGCCATCAAGGCCACGCACACTTCCGGAGTAGTCGGCGGGGTCGGCGGTTTCGCCGGCCTATTCGATGTTTCCTTCCTGACCGGATACAAGAAGCCTTACCTCGCGACCTCCACTGATGGTGTGGGTACCAAGGTGGCTATCGCCCAGAAGCTGGATATCCACGACACCATCGGCCAGGACCTGGTCGGCATGGTGGTAGATGACATCGTAGTGGTTGGCGCGAAGCCGCTGTTCATGACCGATTACATCGCTACCGGCAAGGTAGTTCCAGAGCGTATCGCCGATATCGTGCGCGGTATCGCCGAGGGTTGCAAGCTTGCGGGCACCGCATTGGTTGGTGGCGAAACCGCCGAGCACCCAGGCTTGCTGGCCGAAGACGAATATGACGTGGCAGGCGCCGCCACCGGTGTTATCGAGGCAGATCAGCTGCTCGGCCCAGAACGTGTGCTGGCCGGCGACGTGGTCATCGGCATGGCTTCCTCCGGCATCCACTCCAACGGCTACTCGCTGGTGCGCCGCGTGATCGCACATGCTAAGTGGGAACTAGAGCGTGAGGTCGCCGAGTTCGGCCGCACCTTGGGCGAGGAACTTCTGGTTCCGACCCGCATTTACACCACGGCCTGCTTGGACTTGATTGATGAATTGAATACCGGAGAAGACTTCGGGGTTCACGGTTTCAGCCACGTCACCGGTGGCGGTCTGGCAGCTAACTTGGCTCGTGTACTCCCCCAGGGCCTCATGGCCCGCGTGGATCGCTCCACCTGGTCGCTTCCAGCGGTCTTCTCCACGATTGCTACCCTCGGCAACGTTCCGTTGCCTGACCTTGAACGCACCCTGAACTTGGGCGTGGGCATGGTGGCAGTAGTGGACCAGAGCGTTGCTGACCGCGCGGTGGCACTGTTGAACAAGGCTGGCATGGGCGCTTGGATCATGGGCTCGGTAGAGAAGCTTGACCCGTCGGCTAGCTCGGCAGGTTTGGACTACGTACAGGGTGCCAAGGGCGTTGACGGTGGCGCAGTACTGCTGACCGGAAGCTACGCCAAGTAACTTGTAGCTCTATCAAATGATGCGTCACACCGTTTCAGGTGTGACGCATCATTTGCTTAATCTAGTTCGGCGTCCAGCGCTAGCTCAGTTGGGATAGTGCTTCATCCAGCGGTACCCGCCAACGCCAGGTGGCTTTGTCCTCGCCGCGCACATGGCCGTTGGTCACTAGCGCTACAGGCAAGCCTCGCCTAACAAAATTTAACAGGATCTTATAGCCGCTCATTACCGCCAGTGATGAGCCAAGCACCAGCAGTGAATCCGAGGACTCCTCAAGTCTGGCAATTTGCGCCTTGCGTTCGGCTGGCACGTTCTCCCCGAAGTACACCACGTCCGGCTTCAAAGCCAGCGAGCCGCAATACAGGCAGCTTCCCATCACAAAGCGCTCAACAAGGTACTGAGGCAGTTCTACGTCACCGTCCGGGTTGATGGCGCTAGGATCGACGTCTACGGCCTCCAGATAGCCTACGTTCAGCTCTTGGAGCCGGTCATCAAAATGCTGGCGGTCCTCGGATTTCCCGCAATCCAGACAACGCACTATCGACAGGTCCCCGTGCACGGGAATCACCATCTTGGAGCCAGCCTGCTGGTGCAGGCCATCAACATTCTGGGTGATGATGCCGCTGATTCGGCCTTCCTCTTCCCAACGCACTAGCCGGTGGTGGATCGCATTGGGTTCGGCCTGAAACATGTGCCGCCAGCCAACAAAGCCGCGGGCCCAGTAGCGTTGGCGTGCCTCGGGCCGATATTTGAACTCCTGATAGGTCATCGGACGGTGACGCTGCAGGGAACCGTTAGGTCCGCGGTAGTCAGGAATGCCCGAATCTGTGGAGACTCCTGCACCGGTCACCACCAAGACGTTGCCCTGGTCCAGCTGAGCCTGTACGCCGGCCCGAGCTTCTGCGTTGGGATGCGGCTGCGCTTGTTGCTCAACGATGCGTTGCATCGAACGAATAGCCGATTGATGGGCCATCTGAATCGATAGCTCTTCGGGTGTACTCACTAGTGTGCGCCCTTTCGCGGGTTCCGAACACGACAAATGCCGCAGCGACCTAAAGCTAATTTAGCTTAGTCGTTGCGGCTTGTCGTAAATATGTACTGTAGAGCTGCACCACTTCAAATGAAGGCTGGCACCCGAGCCAAAGACTCTCGGTTAACTGGCCGATGTTCAGTCGGCGTCGTCGTCTCCCGAGTACTTTTTCGTCTGCTCGTCGTATTCCGAATATTCGTCGTCATACGAAGAATCAACAGGCACCGGTTTTGGGGTCTGATGTTCGGACCTGATACCCAGCTCTC
This sequence comes from Glutamicibacter sp., assembly GCF_035257265.1. Lineage (GTDB taxonomy): Bacteria > Actinomycetota > Actinomycetes > Actinomycetales > Micrococcaceae > Glutamicibacter. The sequence goes on along the minus strand of NZ_DATEXC010000042.1, from coordinate 28,759 downwards.
GCTCGAGTGCTGTCAGGTCAGTCGAGGGCGAGTAGTACTTAATATCTCGCGCTTGACGCTGTGCTTTAGCCTTTTGACGGCCGCGCCCCATGGCGTGACCCCCTCTTTTCAGTAGAGTCGGAAGGTGGTCCACCTAAAAGGTGAAGGCCCCCGAATATGTGATCAGTTCTTTCGTAATTAAAGGTTAACACGATTCCACGGCGAGCGCTGAACGCAACACGTGCCAGACCCGTTAGACTGTCGATTAGTCCAACGACTATTTAGTGAGCTTGCTCCCAAAATATCCTCGGCAATCCTTGAAGGAGCACTACAGGTGGTGGAAAAAGATCTACCCGAGCCACAGGCGGCTTTACCGCCCCTACAGCCGGAACCGGAGAAGCCCAAGCGGCAAATCGGCCAGTGGGTTTTACTTGTCATTGCTGTTTTAGCTTTGAGCGCCGCAGTGGTTTTCGTTGTACTTCGCTTTATTACACCAGCTACGCCAGAGGCGAACACGGTAGAGCGAAATGAGAGCCCGGGCCTAGACGGAGTGATTGCCGCCTCGATGCCCCCGGAGCAGTTAGTGCTCGGCGACTGCCTGCGCGGCTTTGATTCTCCACTATCCCCACAGACGGTTGTTACCTGCGATTCCTCGCATAATGCTCAGCTCATCGGAACCTTCGAGCTGACCGGCGACAAATACCCCGGCGCCAATGAGCTGCTTACCGAGTCCGAATCGCTGTGTAAATCAGTATCGCTTGACCCGAGTGCCGGTCTGGATTCCACCTGGACCTACCACTTCTCACGTCCCTCAGAGAGCACCTGGTCCCAGGGTGACCGTCAGGTCTCTTGCTTCCTGGGTCTGACCGAGGGAAATGTTCGAAACTCGCTACTTCCCGATAATGAGGAAAGCTAAGTTACGCCACTGACTTATGCTGATGGCCGGTGGATTTCCACCGGCCATCAGCGCGTCGGCGCAACCTTCAGCTACTCGCTTTCGCGGGTTCCACGCATGACCACGAGCTTGTCTCCCTCAGGATCAAGGCCCACCTGTACGCGATCCCCGTCCTGAATATTTCCGCTCAGGAGCTGACGCGCCAACCGGTCACCAATTTCGCGCTGTACCAAGCGGCGAAGCGGCCTGGCGCCATAAGCCGGGTCGTAGCCGGTCATGGCCAGCCATTCGCTGGCGGCTTCGGAAACGTCCAAACTGAGTCGACGCTCGGAAAGCCGTGCGGCGAGCAGATCAATCTGCAGTTTCACAATGTTGCCCAGCTCATTGATGCTCAACGGATCAAACATGATGATCTCGTCCAGACGGTTCAGGAACTCTGGCTTGAAGGACGCATTGACCACATTCATCACGGCTGCCTTCTTGTCCTTATCTTCCAGGTTCGGATCCACTAGGAACTGGGAACCCATATTGGAGGTCAGGATCAAGATCGTGTTTCTGAAGTCAACGGTTCGGCCCTGCCCATCGGTCAAGCGCCCATCATCAAGCACCTGCAACAGGATGTCGAAAACCTCAGGGTGCGCTTTTTCCACTTCATCCAGCAAGATCACCGAGTACGGACGGCGCCTTACCGCTTCGGTCAGCTGTCCTCCTTCTTCGTGACCGACATAGCCCGGAGGCGCACCGACTAGCCGCGAAACTGAATGCTTCTCCGCGTACTCGGACATGTCGATACGCACCATTGCACGAGGATCATCAAAGAGGAAGTCAGCCAGGGACTTCGCCAGCTCCGTCTTGCCCACCCCGGTAGGTCCAAGGAACAGGAACGAGCCGGTAGGCCGGTCTGGATCCGAAATTCCCGCACGGGTTCGGCGCACCGCATCGGAGACAGCGGTCACCGCCTGTTGCTGGCCCACCAGACGCTGACCGATGATTGTTTCCATCTGAAGCAGCTTTTGGCTTTCGCCTTGCAGCATCCGTCCGGCGGGGATTCCGGTCCATGCCGAGATAACTTCGGCAATGTCATCCGCGGTCACCTCTTCAGCCACCATGGTGTGTTCGTGGCTCTTGCCTGCTTCAGCTTCGGCTGCCGCTTCAAGCTCGCCCTGCAGCGTCGGAATCTCGCCGTAGAGCAGCCGTGAGGCATTTTCCAGATCACCCTCACGTTGGAACTTTTCGGCCTGCGAGCGCAGCTCGTCGAGTTTCACCTTCAGGTCACCTACGCGGTTCAGCCCCGACTTCTCCGCATCCCATTGGGCATTGAGCGCATCGAGGGTTTCCTTCTTATCGGCCATATCCATGCGTAGCGCATCGAGGCGTTCAATAGATCCCGGGTCGGTCTCTCCAGCGAGCGCGAGCTCCTCCATGGTCAGCCTGTCCACCTCACGGCGCAGCTCATCGATTTCCTCGGGAGCCGAGTCAATCTCCATGCGCAGTCGGCTGGCCGCCTCATCGACCAGGTCAATGGCTTTGTCCGGCAGCTGACGTCCGGAGATGTACCTGTTGGACAGCGTAGACGCAGCCACGAGTGCCGAGTCGGCGATGGACACCTTGTGGTGTGCTTCGTAGCGTTCTTTGAGCCCACGCAGGATCGCGATCGTGTCATCCACACTTGGCTCCCCCACGTAGACCTGCGCAAAGCGACGCTCTAGTGCCGGGTCTTTTTCGATATTTTCGCGGTATTCATCCAGCGTGGTGGCGCCGATCAGACGCAGTTCACCACGGGCAAGCATTGGCTTGAGCATATTGCCTGCATCCATAGCGCCTTCGGAAGCGCCCGCGCCCACCACGGTATGAATCTCATCGATGAACGTGACAATCTGTCCGTCCGAGGATTTGATCTCTTCGAGTACTGACTTGAGGCGCTCTTCAAACTCGCCGCGGTACTTCGCACCGGCAATCATCGCTCCGAGGTCCAAAGAGATTAACGTCTTTCCACGCAGCGACTCTGGCACGTCTCCGGCGATCATGCGCTGAGCGAGTCCTTCAACCACGGCGGTCTTGCCCACTCCAGGCTCACCGATGAGCACCGGGTTATTTTTGGTGCGCCGTGAGAGTACCTGGACCACGCGGCGAATTTCCTTATCGCGGCCGATCACCGGATCGAGTTTGCCCGAGCGAGCCAGCGCGGTCATATCCGTGCCGAACTTTTCCAGGGCTTGGAAGGTGTCTTCTGGGTTGGGGTTATCAACCTTGCGGTCCCCACGGATAGCGGGCAGCGTTGCCATCAGCAATTCCCGGGTAGCTCCGGACTCACGCAGCGCTTCGCCGGCCTTGGTCTGGTCGGAGGCTAAGGCGATCAGCAGGTGTTCGGTGGAGACATAGGTGTCCCCCATGTTGTTCGCGATCTCCTGTGCGGTGCTGACCGCTTGGAGCAATTGACGCGAGAATTGGGCTTGAGCCACCGAGGATCCGGAATTGGCAGGTAAGGCATTGATAGCCGTACTCGCTTTCACCGAGAGCGCGTCAACGTCTAGGCCTGCAGTTTTCAGTAGTGCCACGGCAACAGAGTCTCGCTGGTCTAGCAAGGCCTTCAGAAGGTGGGCTGGTTCGATCTGCGGGTTTCCCGCGGTCGAAGCATTCATCCCGGAAGCAGATAGAGCCTCCTGGCTCTTGGTGGTGAGCTTGGTGTCCACGCGAATCCTTTCTCTCTGAGGGTGAACCCATAAACTTGAGTGTACTTAACTCAACTCTACTCTTGGTGTTCTTATTCCGCATCAACTAAATTTTTCTCGATTACTTCACGCGTTATCAAACGTGAACGGCTCCCCTGTCCACAGCATGGCTAGTTAGAATTTGCACTAGTGCGTGAAACGCCGCCGAAGACGAGCTTGGGCCTCAGTAATTCGCCGAAATATTCAGATTCCCGCACTCCTTGACCTATCTATCCGTAGCTCAAATCAGTTCAAATCTTGGGGACCAAAAATAATGCCGAAGTCCTTTGCTCACTCGGTCACACGCCGTAAATTTTTGACGTTGGCTTCAGCCAGCGTTGCATTGGGCGCTACCAGCGCTTGCGTTGCTCGTCCTGTGCTTCCAGCAGAACGCGCGGTAAGTTTCGGCTTTGAAAACAGTGTCACCGATACCCCGCGCTGGGAGCACTATGCTCACCAGCTTCGTCGGGTAAATGCCACCTCTCTGTCGCTCAGCGTGGGGCGCACCGATTGGACCGCATTCAACTGGGCGGCACGTCCGCAGGCCTCCGCCGATGGTGTGGCTGGCAGCGGTCGAGACTACGTTGCTGAAGCTATCGATGCGCTCCGACCGGAACTGACTGGTAATTCAGAGATCACCTTGACTATCGACACGTTGTGTCCGGCAAATATCGCGGCTGACCCTCGCATTGCCGGTGTTAATCCACAAGGTGAGCTATCCAATGACTTTCCCAGCGTGAGTTCTTTAGAAAGCGGTATAGCCGGAGACCTGCTAGTGCAGCTGGCGGGTGACATTTGTGCCAGGTACAAGCCGAACCGAATTTCGTTGACCGAGCTCATGTTTGACGACTACACCTTCGGAACCCCCGATTTACGTTCCTTCATCAAGCACAGTGGCAAGAAAGACTGGCCACGAACCTCCACCGGCGACATACACGCCGCCCATCCCAGTCTTGGAATCTGGCGTTCGGCCGCATTAGCCACCTTGTTGACTCGAATTAGAACCGCCGCCCAGGCTCATGGAGTACTACTGGATATGGATGTCAGGGCCTCCTGGACAAACCCGGACGGTGACCGGGCAGCTTCGGGTCATGCCTACGAAGCCTTGCTCTTAGCCGCGGATCGACTCGTCATATGGAACTACTTCTCCATCAATGCCAGTACCCCAGAATATGCTGGGCTGCTTGCCCGGTCGTTGCAGCAAAGATTACCTGGACGGTTCGTCATGTCAACAGGGTTTTGGGCGCAAAACTCGCCGCTGGCACCAGAACAACTTAGTGCCGCGCTGCAAGCTATCTCGGACGCTGGCCCGGTGGCCGTCTCGGTGACTCCGGTGAGTCTGATGGCTCAAGAACATTGGGATGTGCTCGCTCGGGCTTGGAAAATCTGAAGGTAGACATTGCGCCCTAGCCTTTGTAGCGCGCAAACTAAAGCATGCCCACTCCCGATTCCGCTGCCCACTTCGCGCAGCATCCGGCCCAACTAGCCGACGTATTCATTGAGCAACACCGGAAAATGCTTCTGGAATGTCTCGATGGACTAAGCGAAACCGAAGCAAAAATGCGACTGGTCTCTTCCAAAACCACGTTGCTTGGCTTGGTAAAGCACGCGGTCTTTGTGGAACGGGTCTGGTTTGGCGAGGCTGTCAGCGGTGCTTCCCGAGCGGACCTAGGAATTGTGCAAACACCCGATCAATCCTTTAATCTGCAGGCTGAAGACACTATTGAATCGATCCAGCGCGGTTACCGCGATGCTATTTCGTTGTCCCGTACAGCTCGCGCAGAATTGACCGATGATGCGCTTCTTCCAGGTAATCGCCGCGGCCCCTTGCCCTTAGCCTGGGTCCAACTCCACGTACTTCGGGAGTTGGCACAGCATTGCGGGCACGCTGATATTTTGCGCGAACAAATCCTGCAGCAACGACAGCAAAAACCTTAGGCACAACAGGATAAGCAAAAGCTGGTCCACACGGAACCGGCTCTAACTTAGATGCAGAAAATCTAGCGTCGCATACCTGCGATGTAATAATCCGAAGGAACAATTTCCTTCCCTAGCGGCATCAAAGATACCGGAATCATTTTGAGGTTTGCGATACCTAGCGGGATGCCAATAATGGAAACGAACATCGGGATTGCGGTGACCACGTGTCCGATGGCGATCCAGATTCCAGCGAAAACTAACCAGATAATATTTCCCAGTGTCGAGAAGGCTCCCACCGGGCCCCGGTCAACGACGGTTCGGCCAAAAGGCCACAACGCGTACCCGGCGATCCTAAAGGAAGCGATACCAAAGGGAATGGTGACGATGAGCAGGCAGCAGATAATGCCGGCAAGAACATAACCCAACGCTAACCACAGGCCGCCGAATAGCAGCCAAATGATATTCAAGATGCCACGCACTAAATCTGTCATGCTTCTAGCATGACAGCGCATCGCTAGCCCGCGCTATAGGGGAACACCCGGAACGTCCCCTGATATTTGGGTCAAGAATGAATTGTGGGTGTGCAACGCCCTACGAGTTTCTGGCGGGCCTTCCGCGCTCCTCGGCTAGGATTAATGATCATGAGTGAACGTAGCGAAGTGCAACCCGAAGGCACCGACAACATGGCCAAAGATCCTTCCCTGTTCCGTGCCGACCCGGTCTCCTTTGTTCGCCGAGGTAATCGGCTCCAAGGTCGCCGCGCGGCCGCATGGGAGCGCAATGCGCAAAGCTACGTAATTGAGCCACCGCGCAAGATCGCCGACACCTCTGTGGCAGATGACTTCCGCTTGGACCCTGAACAGGCTTTTGGTCGCGTAGCACCGCTCATCGTGGAGATCGGAACAGGCTTAGGCGAATGCATTGCCAACGCCGCCAAGGATGATCCCGAGCGAAACTACCTCGCCGTAGAGGTTTATCTTCCGGGACTCGCCCAGCTCATGCTCAAGGTCGAGTCCTTTGAACTGGAAAACGTCCGTGCGGTCCAGGCCAATGCCCCAGAAGTCCTGGACGTGATGCTCGCTGAGGGCAGCGCCGACGAATTGTGGATCTTCTTCTCGGATCCCTGGCACAAGCCTCGTCATCACAAGCGCCGACTGATCACTTCATCATTCTTGGACAAGGTCGCCCGGGTACTGAAGCCAGGTGGAACACTTCGACTGGCCACCGATTGGTCCAACTACGCGGAGCAAATGCGTGAGGTCCTTGAAGCACACCCACAATTTGAAAATCAGCATCCAGGCGCGCATTCCGGAACGGAAAGCAACCTCACCAAGGTTCGTGCCAACGGTATGGAAGGCTTTGAGCCAGAACCCGATTTTGTTGATGAGCAAGGCGGCTGGGCACCACGTTTTGAACGCCGTATCCTCACCAGCTTTGAGGGTAAAGCGTTGAAGGCCGGACGTTTGGTCTTTGATCTGGCCTATACCCGAGGCGCCAAGTAACTTGATAAATCTCAGGCTCATGCCTGCAATACACTTGCAGGCATGAGCCTTAGTGCAACCCCCACCCTGAAATTCGCCGGCGTCCGGCTAGAACAGTTGAGCCACAAACATTCAGCAGACCTCGGCGCCATCGTTACCCACGGTTCGCTGGATCAAGTGTGGTTCACTAAAATCCCTTCGGCACAAGGCATGGACGCCGAGATATCGCGCCGGCTCGCTTTGCAGGCCGAGGGCAAGATGGCACCGTTCGCGATCATCGATGAACACACTGGCAACGCGGTGGGCGCAACAACCTATTTGAACATCAGCGAAGCGAACCGCCGGGTCGAAATCGGCTCTACTTTCCTAGGTACCGATTTCCAGGGAACCGGCATCAACGCTGCAGCAAAATATCTTTTACTGCAGCGTGCCTTCGAAGAACTCGGCTGCCTGTCCGTGGCCTTCTGCACCCATTGGCATAACCAGCGCTCACGCGCGGCAATCTCCCGGCTAGGCGCCAAGCAAGACGGCGTGCTGCGCAATCACATGTACGACGCGAGCACCGGGACTCTGCGTGACACCGTAATTTTTTCGATCCTGCCGCAGGAGTGGCCCTCCGTGAGGCAGGGGCTCCTGGCACGATTGGCTCAGCACGGCCGCCTGTAATTCGCCGATGCTTAGTTGAGTAATATTTTCGCGGCGTCTTCGCGTAATTGCACCTTACGAATTTTACCGGTGACGGTAATCGGAAATTCATCGAGGATCATGGCATAGGCAGGAATCTTGTACTGTGCCAGTTGACCTTGGGCAAAGGCCCTGAGGTCTTCAATAGTCAGCGGGTCCTTGCCTGCCTTCATCTTGATACAGGCACAAATTTCCTCACCATATTTTTCATCTGGTATTCCCACCACCGAGACATCTTCAATATCCGGGTGTTTGAAGAAGAACTCTTCAATTTCGCGAGGATAAATGTTCTCTCCGCCGCGAATCACCATATCCTTGATGCGCCCCACAATGACGCAATATCCGTCTTCGCGCATGACCGCCAGATCGCCGGTATGCAACCAGTTCTCCGAATCAATTGCTTCTTCGGTTTTGGCTTCGTCATTCCAATAACCGAGCATCACCGAGTAACCGCGAGTGCAATATTCTCCCGGTTCTCCACGTTCTACAGTTTCCCCGGTCGCTGGGTCCACGATTTTGACTTCCAAATGCGGGTGAACTCGGCCAATGGTTTCGGTACGGGCTTCTAAGTCATCATCAGCCCGCGTCTGGCAGGACACTGGGCTGGTTTCAGTCATTCCGTAGGCGATGGACACCTCGGACATATTCATATCTTCCAGGCAGCCGCGCATGACCTCTACCGGGCAAACCGATCCGGCCATGATTCCGGTACGCAGGGTACTCAGATCATGGGTGCCAAAGCTTGGATGATTTTGCATCGCGATGAACATGGTGGGAACCCCGTAAACACCGGTGCATTTTTCTTCGGCCACTACTCGCAGTGTAGTTTCTGCCTCAAAGCTCGGGGCCGGGATCACCATGGTGGTGCCGTGGCTGGTACATCCCAGATTTCCCATCACCATGCCGAAGCAGTGGTAAAAAGGTACCGGGATGCAGAGCCGGTCTTCGGGGCCTAGCCGAATAGTTTCAGTGACAAAAAATCCGTTGTTCAGAATATTCCGGTGGCTGAGTGTCGCGCCCTTAGGATACCCGGTAGTACCAGAGGTGTACTGAATATTGATGGCCTGATCCGGTTCGGTCAGCGCCAGACGTTGGCCCACCAGGGCTGGATCTATTCCTTGACCTGCTGCGATAAGTTCGGCCCAGTCTGTGCTGTCCAGGTAGACCACGCGTTCCAACGTCGGCGTATCCACAGCACAACGTTCAACCATTTCACGATACATACTCGTTTTGAAACTGGTCATGGTGATCAGCATCCGTAGGCCACTGTGATTGACCGCGTAGGAGTACTCGTGGCTGCGATAGGTGGGGTTGACGTTGACCAAGATGACACCGATTTTTGCTGTGGCGTACTGCGTCAAGGTCCATTCGGCGCAATTCGGCGCCCAGATCCCCACCCTATCCCCCGGTTCTAGTCCAGCCGAGAGAAAACCCCGCGCTAAATCGTTAACCGCCTCATCTAGCTCGTTCCAGGTCCAGCGCCGGCCGGTGAAAGCTTCCACGAGTGCTTCACGCTCGCCATATAACGCGACGGTGCGTTCCAGGTTTGCGCCTATAGTGTCTTCGAGAAGTTCCGAAGCAGTCTCGCCCTGTGCATAGGATTTCATTGTTTGACCCCCAACCCTTGAGTCTCAGAAATGCCGACTTTTGTCTGATCAGGGGTCTTAACTAATGGGTTCACCCGCACGAAGCTCTCCATCCTCAAAAACAGTTGGGTTGCGCAGCTTGATTCCGGATACGGTTATCCGAGACGCAACAACGTGACCCACAATAGGTGAGGTGGATCACGTAGTTTTGAGACTAATGATTTTGTCGACGGATTACTAGCCGAACACGACCAGCGGAGGAAAACTATCTGCCAATGGCGCGGCGAGTAGTAAAGAGTGTTACCGCTGGTTCGCGGCGGGCCGGACGCATTCCGCGGGCCATGGAGACCACGTCTCCGGCGGCGGTTCCGGCAGCGAACACCCGAGTTTGGCCTTGCTGGACGGCGCGCAATTCATCGCGTAATTCGCCGACCTGGTTTTGCAGATACGACACCTGGTTTTGCAGCTCGATAATGCGTTTAATGCCTTCGAGGGAGACCCCCTCTTTGCTCAGCTGCTGCACCTGGCGCAACAGTGAAACGTCGCGTTGGGAATAACGTCGCTGCTTACCCGATTGGCGGCTAGGTGAGACCAGCCCGATGCGGTCATACTGGCGCAGGGTTTGCGGGTGCATATCTGCTAATTGCGCGGCGACTGAAATGACGAACACAGGTCTTAGGAACTCGTGGGCCATAAATCTCAGTCTCCGTTTCTCCCTTGGTAAAGGGGATAAATCTATTGTCTACGTGAGTGTGCTTCTTGCGAAGCACACTCATGTATCGCGCTAATCTCTAGCCTAGAGCTTGGCCTTAGCTGCCAGCGCCTGTCGAGGATCTTCACCCTCAGTAGCCGCCGCGAACTCTTCGATGGCGGCTTTCGCCTTATCGTTCAGGTTCTGCGGGATGACCACATCTAACACGATCAGCATGTCGCCGGTCGCCTTGGAGGTCTTCACCCCACGTCCTTTCAGGCGTAAGGTCCGCCCCGAATTTGAACCGGCTGGTACCTTCATGGCAACTTCTTCGCCGTCCAAGGTTGGCACATGAATTTTCGCGCCCAGCGCAGCCTCGTCAAAGGTGATCGGCACATGCACGCGAATATTATTCTCTTCGCGTTTGAAGTATGGGTGTTCGGTAACCTTCACCTTCACCAGCAGGTCGCCGTTTCCGGCCGGGCCTGACTGACCGCGGCCGCGCACACGAACCGATTGGCCGTCCTTGATTCCGGCAGGAACGCGCACGTCAATGACTTCACCGCTTTGCTCACGCAAACCGATAGTGGTGCCCTTGATTGATCCGGCGAAGGAAATCGTGGTGCTTGCAGTACGGTCCGCACCCTTGCGAGGCGGCGCACTTTGCCCAAAGCCACCACCGAAACCGCCGCCGCCGAACAGGTCCGAGAAATCTGGTTGTCCGCCGCGGCCGCGTGGTGCGCCTCCCCCACCAAATAGGTTGGAGAACATGTCATCAAAGCCTGCTTGGCCGCCCGGTGCGCCGCCGGGGCCACCGGCGCTGAAACGCGCTCCGCCGCCCATGGCGCGAATCGCATCATACTGTTCACGCTCTTCTTTGTCAGAGAGCACCGAGTTAGCCTCGGAGATGTCTTTGAACTTCCGTTCGGCTTCCGCGTCACCCTGATTAGTATCTGGGTGGTATTTACGCGCTAGCTTACGGTACGCCTTCTTGATGTCCGCCTCGCTGGCGTCCTTGGAGACGCCCAGAATGGCGTAGAAGTCTTTGTCGATCCAGTCCTGACTTGCCATCAGGGCCCCCTTTCTTTTGACTACCGATTTGAAACTGCCCACTGTCGAGGTTTCGGCAGTGGGCAGTTTCGTTATCTAGATGTGTGGCTACTCGCCGGTGGCTACTAGTACCTGCGCGGCACGCATGGTGTAGTTTCCCTTACGGTAACCGGCTCGCAGCACCTGTCCCACATGATCCGCTGGGATCTCTGGGACCGGCTGGCGGAGCAACGCCTCGTGAACGTTGGGATCAAATTCGACCCCAGCTTCATCGATTCGTTCCAGGCCGTGCGTTGCCAAGACCGTGTCCAGCTTCTTAGCGATAGCCGCGAACGGGCCATCTGCTAAGTCGCCATGAGCACGGGCCGCATCGATATCATCAAGCACCGGCAGCAACGTGGTGAGTACCGATTGAACGGCACTTTCACGTACCGCTACCCGGTCACGCTCTACACGCTTGCGGTAGTTGACGTACTCGGCCTGCAAACGAAGCAGGTCGTTGCGAAGCTCGGATTCCTTTTCGGTGACTTCAGCCTGTGCCTCTTCGACACCAGCAGCAGCCTCGTTCAGGATCGCCTCGGCCTGACCCAGGGCGTCAGCGTTTGGCTGCGCATCGGCTGCCTCTGGCTGGTTCTCCGGCTCCTGGCCGGAGTTTTCGTTCTGGTCCTGTGCCTCGGACATATTCCTTACTCCCTACTTCTTGTCGGCTTCGTCTTCGTCGATTACCTCGGCGTCGACGATGTCTTCATCAGCGTTTGGAGCCTGCTCGCCTGCAGATGCTTCGGCGCCTTCGGCGGCGGTGTTGGCGTAGATTGCCTCGCCCAGCTTGGTCTGTGAAGCCTGAAGCTTCTCAAACGCTGCCTTGACCTCGTCGTCGTTGTCCTGCTTCTCCAGCGCTTCCTTCAGTGCGTCAACGTCGGCCTGAACCTCGGTCTTGACCTCTTCTGGAAGCTTCTCGTCGTTGTCCTTGATCAGCTTGTCTACCGAGTAAGCTGCCTGCTCGGCGGCGTTGCGGGTCTCGGCTGCCTCGCGACGGGCCTTGTCCTCTTCGGCGTGAGCTTCGGCTTCCTGAACCATGCGCTCGATGTCTTCCTTCGACAGCGAGGAGCCGCCGGTGATGGTCATCGACTGTTCGGTACCGGTTCCCTTATCCTTAGCGGATACGTGCACGATGCCGTTGGCGTCGATGTCGAAGGTAACCTCAACCTGTGGGATGCCGCGCGGAGCCGGAGCGATACCGGTCAGCTCGAAGGTGCCCAGTGGCTTGTTGTCACGGGTGAACTCGCGCTCGCCCTGGAAGACCTGAATCGATACCGAAGGCTGGTTGTCCTCGGCGGTGGTGAAGGTCTCCGAACGCTTGGTTGGGATCGCGGTGTTGCGCTCGATCAGCTTGGTCATCACGCCGCCCTTGGTTTCAATACCTAGGGACAGTGGGGTGACGTCGATGAGCAATACGTCCTTGCGCTCACCCTTCAGCACGCCAGCCTGCAGGGCTGCGCCAACTGCAACAACCTCATCCGGGTTGACGCCCTTGTTGGCTTCCTTGCCGGCGAGGTCCTTGACCAGCTCTGCCACTGCTGGCATACGGGTCGAACCGCCAACGAGGATCACGTGGGCAATCTCCGAAACCTTAACGCCGGCTTCCTTGATGACATCGTTGAATGGCTTGCGGGTGCGCTCCAGCAGATCCTTGGTCAGTTCCTGGAACTTAGCACGCGAGAGGTGCTCGTCCAGATGAACCGGACCGTCTGCGGTGACCGAGAGGTACTGCAGGGAGATGTTGGTGCTGGTAGCCGAGGACAGTTCCTTCTTGGCCTGCTCAGCAGCTTCCTTCAGACGCTGCAGTGCAATCTTGTCCTTGGACAGGTCTGCACCCTTCTGCTTAGCCTGAGCCAGCAGCCAATCTACGATGCGCTGATCCCAGTCGTCGCCGCCCAGGCGGTTATCGCCCGAGGTGGAGCGAACCTGAATGGTGGAGAATCCGTCGTCATCCTTGCCAACTTCGAGCAGGGAAACGTCGAAGGTACCGCCACCGAGGTCGAAGACCAGGATGAGTTCGTCTTCTTTACCCTTTTCCAGACCGTAAGCCAGAGCGGCTGCGGTTGGCTCGTTGACAATGCGCAGTACGTTCAAGCCTGCGATTTCGCCGGCTTCCTTGGTGGACTGGCGCTCAGCATCGTTGAAGTATGCAGGAACGGTGATGACCGCGTCGGTGACCTTTTCACCTAAGTACGACTCGGCGTCGTTCTTCAGCTTCATCAGGGTGCGAGCTGAAATTTCCTGAGCGGTGTACTTCTTCTCGTCCACGTTGATGGACCAGTCGGTACCCATGTGACGCTTGACCGAAGCGATGGTGCGGTCAATGTTGTTCACAGCCTGGCGCTTGGCGATATCGCCAACCAGAACTTCGCCGCTCTTCGAGAAAGCAACGATGGACGGGGTGGTGCGGTTACCTTCCGCGTTTGCGATAACGGTTGGCTCGCCACCTTCGAGCACGGATACGACCGAGTTGGTGGTTCCTAGGTCAATGCCTACTGCACGCGACATATTGGCTCTCCTTTGCCTTGAGTTGTAAGTACTAACGCTTGGGGCGGATACCCCAGTTGAGCGTTCTGGACTCAACTTTACTCACTGTCTTTTTTGACTGTCAAATTAACTTGAGCGAACTTGACTCAACTTTGCGTTCTGTCATCTTCAACCGGGCAGGTGAGAGAATAATTCCCACAGGGCAAAAATATTTTAGAGCGCCTCAACAGCTTAGGAATTGAACTACTCTCCGCAAAGGACATCGCATGGCAGCCAAGCGAACATTCAAAGAACTTTCCACCGGCACTCAAATTGTCGTGGCCATCATCGCAATTACCGAGCTGACTTTGATGATTGCAACTTTGCTAGATCTTCGAAAACGTCCAGCAGAACAGGTCAAGGGCCCGAAAATACTCTGGACCTTGGCTAGCGCCATCAATATTTTTGGCCCGATTGCCTACTTCCTTGTTGGTCGCCGCAAACAGCCAAATACTTAAACGCGGGCACCAGAAAAGGAGCCGCCGGCGCAGAATGCGCCGGTGGCTCGTTCGCTCAGAGCGTGCTTATTTGTTCAGCAACGGCAACCCTAGAGTGGCAAGAATGCCAAAGAGCGTGCCCCACAGGACAATGGAAATGACCTGCCAAACGATGACCTTCTGCTTGTTTGCACCGAAAGATACCAGCGCAGCGGAAGTGATCTGCGACGGAAGCATAGTCTGACCCAAGAGGCTGACCCCAGCAATCCCATACTTATCAAAAGCGTTGTGCAGCTTCTCGTACTTACGCTTTTTGTTTTCATCGGGCCTGTTTTGGCGGACCTGGGTTCGCACCGCATGCGCGCCGTTAACGAACAGCAGCATTGAAATCACATTGCCAGTTACGGCAGCAAGGATAGCAACGAATAGTGGCAGCCCCAGCAGGACTCCAATTGCCGCACCGAAGTATGACTCGACAACGGGAATCGCAGAGACTGCTGCTACAGCTAACCATTGCCACGGTTCAGGAAAATTCCCGGCAAATTCTTGTAAGTTTTCAATCATGTTCAATAGGCTCCAAGAGGTCGTTCAGTGCTCATCATCCTCTGAACTACTCTACGTTTGGCCTAGTCATTGAAGGGTCAGCCGAAAGATCTAAACTTTCGGACCGTACCGGGGCTTCGCGCAGCAAAAAAGCTCCCCTTTCACCTGCAGAAGAACAGACGAAAAGGGGAGCTTCCTAAAAAAAATTAACTACGGTTTAGCGACTGCGAGTTGCTGGGCTCGACGCGCGACGTGGACCGCGCGAGCGACCGCCGCCTGCTGGTGCGCCCGCTGAGTCGCCGCGTCCGCCTTGACGTGGAGCACGGTTGCCACCGCTTGGACGTTCGGCGTTAGCGTTGTGTCCGCCGCGCGATGGGCGCTCGGCGTTAGCCGAATGTCCGCCACGTGCTGGACGTTCCGCGTTGGCCGAGCCACCGCGCGCTGGACGACGGTTCGAGCTCTGCTGACCTTCGTCTTCGGAACGAGCGCCGCGGCCTGGACGGCCACCGCGAGCACCGTTACCGCCGTTGCCACCACGCGAGGAACCGTTACCGGCGCCAGTGCTGGTGCGTTTGCGCGGCGAAGCCTTCGGCTGTGCCGGAGCAACATAAGCAACCGGTGCGGCGACTTCGCCGACAACGTTGGCCACGACGGCAGAGTTCAGGTTGACCTTCTCAAAAGGAACCTTCAAGCCAGCCTGGCGGAGCAAGGTGGATACGTCGCCCTGCTGGTCAGGGGTGCAAATGGTAACTACGGTGCCACTGGAACCTGCACGAGCGGTACGGCCCGAGCGGTGAGTGTACGCCTTGTGTTCTGCCGGTGGATCAACGTGAACAACAAGCTCCACGCCGTCCACGTGAACACCGCGGGCAGCAACGTCGGTGGCGACGAGAACCTTAGCTTCACCCGATGAGAAGGCCGCTAGGTTTCGGTCACGAGCGTTCTGCGACAGGTTGCCGTGCAGGTCTACCGAGGGGACGCCAGCCTTAGACAGCGCAATTGCCATCTTCTTTGCGTGGTGCTTGGTGCGCATGAACATGATGCGACGACCGGTGCCCTGAGCCAAAATACGGATCAGTTCCTTCTTGTCATCGGATGGAATCACGAAGACGTGGTGTTCCATGGTGTTCACTGCGGCTTCTGGAGCATCAACCGAATGAATAGTTGGGTTGCTCAGGTAACGCTTAACAACCTTGTCCACACCGTTGTCCAAGGTGGCCGAGAAGAGCATGTGCTGGATGCCGGTTGGCATGCGGTCCATGATGCGGCGAACTACAGGCAAGAAGCCCATATCTGCCATGTGGTCGGCCTCGTCCAAAATCGAGATTTCGAGTTGGGACAGGTCAACGACCTTCTGCTTGATCAAATCATCGAGGCGGCCCGGGCAAGCGATGACAATGTCAACGCCCTCATTCATGGCCTTTTCCTGGCGGCTCTGAGCGACGCCACCGTAGATCACGGTGGTGCGCAATCCCGAGGCTGCGGCTAACGGATCCACTGCCTTGGCGATCTGAGTCGCCAATTCGCGGGTCGGAGCCATGATCAGTGCGCGGGGGAAACGAGCCTTGCGGCGCTGTGGACGCTGAGCCAGTCGGGCCACCATTGGGATGGAGAAGGCAAGGGTTTTACCCGAGCCGGTCTGTCCACGGCCCAAGACGTCGCCGCCTGCAAGAGTGGAGGGAAGGGTGGCTTCCTGAATTGGGAAAGCCGATTCAATGCCGAGGTCGGCTAGGACGTTGACAATGTTTTCGGGCACGCCAAGGGCGCTAAAAGTTGCAGTCATGCTCAAACTTTCTCTCTGATTCGCACGCCGGTTTTGGCGTTTGGTTTCGCCGAGCCAGGAGGAAGTCCGCAACTTTGCGAAGAAAAGACACCAGCTGGTGAAGTTCTTCGGAAGGGGGAAATCTAAACTGTCGACGAATGCGCACCGAGCTTTTCGGGAGAATCACCGAATCACTAAGAAGTGCGCACCTTTTTATTCTACAGGCCGACGACGGACTCCGGCAGTACCGGAGTCCGTCAGATCCACCAAAATCAGGAGATCTCAGACACTAATTTAGATTCCTCGGTACCTTCGGGTTTTTTGGACAGCTTTGAAGGCCACCAGACCTTGGGCCCAATTTCCTCCACCAGAGCAGGAACCAGAAGGCTTCTGACGATGAACGTATCGAGCAGGACGCCAAAGGCCACGATGAAACCAAGCTGCGCCAAGAACATAATTGGAACGACGCCCAAAGCTGCGAAGGTTGCTGCCAGCACCACACCTGCCGAGGTAATAACCCCGCCGGTCACCTTCAAACCACGCCGCATACCTTCACGGGTTCCATGCTTCAACGATTCTTCGCGCACCCGAGTCATCAAGAAGATGTTGTAGTCCACACCCAGTGCTACCAGGAAGACGAAACCAAACAGCGGAACGGCCGGGTCAGCCCCCGAGAACTTGAATACGTTGTTGAATACCAGCGCGCTGACACCCATTGCGGTCCCGTAGGAAAGCACGGTGCTCAGGATCAGCAGCACCGGAGCCAGTACCGAACGCAGCAACAGCATCAGAATGATCAGAATTGCACCCAGCGTCAACGGGATAATCTTGGCCAAGTCGGCGAGCGCCGTATCGGCGGTATCCAACTGCGTGGCCGTAGTTCCACCGATTAATGCTTCGGCATCGGTTGCGTGTACCGCATCGCGCAGCGCGACGATCGTGTCTTTGGCAGCGTCCGAGTCGGCAGCGTCAGTCAAGGTAATGGAGATCAGGCTACGGCCTTCAACCACCTGTGGGGCTGCGCCGCGTTGGGCCATGGCTGGTCCACCATCTTCGGCTTGCAGATAAGCAGAGTCGACCCCGGTGACATCCAGGACATCTTCCAGCACGGTGGCCGCCTCAGCTTCGTTGACTACCGCGATGGCTGGCGAGCCGGATCCTCCAGGGAAGTGCTCACCCAAGGCGATCTGTCCGTCGCGAGATTCAGAACCACCGATAACTAGTTCACTTTGCGGCACTCCATGTGCTTTGAGCCCAGTCACTCCCAAGGCGCCTACCGCCAGCAGGATGATCGTGAAGATCCAGATGGGACGAGGATGCGCTGCGACGAAGTTCGCGATACGCCCCCAGAGGCCCTCTTTAACTGCCACATGCCCACCTTGGTCTGCGACCTTCGGCGGAAATGGCCAGTAGGCTGCACGTCCAAGTAAACCAAGTACCGCAGGAAGGAAAGTCAGGGCCGCAATAATGGAGAAGATGATGCCACTGGCACCAATCGGGCCCAATGCTTTATTGGAGTTCAGATCCGAGAAGAGCAGGCACAGCAGACCAACGGTCACTGTGCCACCCGAGGCGACGATGGGTTCAAAGGACCTTCGCCAGGCCTTGGACACTGCCTGGAACTTGTCCAGTCCTTCGGACAAGGCTTCCTTGTGGCGTGCAACGAAGAGCAAGGAATAATCTGTGGCGGCGCCGATGACGAGGATAGACAAGATGCCCTGGGATTGCCCATCGAGCCGGATCCAACCAGCATCAGCCATGTAGTAGACGGTTACGATAGCAGCACACAGGGCAACCACCGAGGTAAGCAGCACGGTAAACGGCAGCAGCAGTGAACGGTATACCAACAGCAAAATGACCAGTACGGCAACGAGTGCCACACCTAGCAGCACCCCGTCGATACCACCGAATGCCTCGGTCAGGTCAGCGGCGAATCCCGCCGGCCCGGTGACATAGGCGGTTACTCCCTCTGGTGCCAGCTGTGCGGTAAGAGTACGCAGTTCTTCGACGCCCACATTTGCTTTGACTTCACCGCTGACGGGAACCAGAAGTTCCAGCGCCCGCTTGTCCTCGGAAAGGAACGGTCCGGTGACTTTCCCATCGAGGTATTGAAAATCAGCAAACCCCTTAGCTAATTCTTCACCCTGGGCAGCGTCAAGCTGATTCTCGCTGGTAAATAGCACCACTGCCGGGACCGCGTCAGACGTACGGAACTTGCTCTGCCATTCCAGCGCCTTGGTCGCTTCGGCGGTCGCGGGAAGAAAAGCTGCCTGGTCATTGGTCTGCACTTCGGAAAGCTTGCCGAAGGTGGGACCGCCTACACCAGCAATCGCTATCCAGATCAACACCAATAGCGAGTACACGATTACTCGAATACCCGCACCCTTAAACTTCGAGGGCCGGTGCGGCTTTGTCACGTGAGACACGGGTCAATCCTTTTTCTCGGTGAGACTGTACGGGGCGTCGAAAGCTATCGACGTATTTAGCTTAGCAGGAAAGTATCTCTATGATCGAATGATTCTATTACATATACAATAAGTTATATGAGCAATAACCCCTCCCAGCAGCTCGTGGCACTTCTGCGCGAATTTGCACACGCCAGCGACAGGTACGTTGAGTCCACCGGGGCACTGCACGGAACTCACCGCACCGACATGAACGCACTGTCAATTATCATGAAGTACCAGCTACAAGGCACCCCTCCTTCACCTCGGGATCTAAGCCACGAGCTGCATTTGAGTTCTCCTGCGACCACCGCCATGCTTGACCGCCTGGAAAAGATCGGGTTCATTGAGCGCCAACGTACCGATAAGGACCGCCGCGTGGTGCGCATTGCGCTAACCGACAAGGCACGTGCTGGCGGACGGGAGATGTTCATGCCATTGGGCAAAAATATGCTTGATGCCATCGCTCATTACGATGCTGAACAGATTGCCCTGATTACAGATTTTATGAGCAGGATTATCGAAGGTGTCGACAGTGCTATCGTCGAAGCCGCGTCACAGCACGAGACTAAGTCTCAAAGCGGTCCAGCGAACCCCTAAACTATTCTGGTGACACTTGCACTTTGGATATCCTTGCTCGGCGCCTCCATCATCATCAGCTTCACCCCTGGTGCCGGGGCTATTAACACCATGACCAACGCCATGCGGCTTGGCTTCCGCGGAGCGATCTGGGGAATCATTGGCCAACAGATCGCATTGCTCATCCATGTGATCATCGTTGCCGCCGGAGTGGGATTACTGGTTGCCAGCTCCCCGGCAATCTTTGCAGCCGTACGCTACGCAGGCGCAGCCTATCTGGTGTACTTGGGCGTTCGGATGATTCTTTCCAAACCCGATGTCAGTTCAGAGTCGACGTCCCAAACCCGCGTCTCGGGACGCTGGGCGATGGTGCGCAGGGGAATTCTGGTAAACCTGCTCAACCCTAAGGCCATCGTATTTTTCTTGGCTTTTACCCCACAGTTCATCCAACCGGGCCAGCCACTGGCCCCGCAGTATGCCATCTATATCGGTACGATCATTGCGGTAGACATTCTTGTCATGTGGTTTTTCTTTGCCGCTACCGCACGCAGCTTCCAGCGTTTCACCACCACGGTGCGTGGCGCCAAGATCTTGAATTTGGTCTTCGGCACACTCTTCATTTTTGTCGCCGCACTTTTGCTCCTCATTCACTAATTCGTCCATTGCGCCCGCTGCTTTCAACGTTGCACGCGCGAGCATCTTTTAGACGAATACGACACTTGCCGCAGGGCAGATTGAACGGTGCGCAAAGCTGCCGATATAGCGTTTTCTACACTCGTTCACAGAGCTAATCGAAATCGTTGCCTTTTTGTAGTCATAAATCGGGCGCGTAGCTCTCGAAGGATGGCCCGACTTGTGTCTAGACTGATGACATGTTCCGGATAATGATCGTGTGCACAGGGAATATCTGCCGCTCGCCGATGGCCGAGTACATGCTCAAAGGCGCCCTCGCTGAGGCAGCAGTCCTAGAGGTTGAACTTTTCTCCCGAGCAACTACCGACGGTGAGGTCGGCAACGGGATCGATCCACGTGCCGCAAACACGTTGCGCGCTCACGGAATAGACGCTTCGGAACACGTTGCCACACAAATTGCCCAAAATGAGCTTGGCCATGTTGATCTAGTCCTAGCTATGGATACCGACCACTTTGAATTTCTCGTTCCGCACTTAGCCGATATTGATCAGAGTAAACGTCCACAGCTACGCATGTTCCGTTCCTTTGACCCTGCCGTGGCTAACGAACCTCATGAAGCCCAAGGAGTCTATGACCCTTGGTATGGAGATGCCGGAGATTTTAGAGAAACCTGGAAGATGGTTTCTGCCAGCCTGCCCGCCCTCGTTGATTATGTGCGGAGTAACATCGCCTCTCGTGGAAACCGATAGACCATATATTATTGCCCTCGACGGCCGTTCCGGCGCGGGCAAAACACGATTTGCTGCGGCTTTGGCGACCCTGCTGGGCGCCGAAGAAACCGTTAGCGTGCTGCACTTAGAAGATCTTTACCCCGGATGGGACGGATTGAGTCAGGCCCGAGATCTCTACGCTGAGCTGTTGCCAGACTTGGCAGCCGGCCGCGAAGTTTCCTGGCGTAGCTGGGACTGGGAGACCAACAACTTCGGCGCCCCCACCTCTTTTACCCCTGGCCAAGTGGTCATTATCGAGGGAGTCGGCGCCGCCGGAACCACCGCACGTGAACATCTCGACGTGAGTATCTGGCTTGAAGCCCCCGCGGTGCTGCGCCGTGAACGCGCGCTGGCCCGTGACGGCGAAACTTATCGTCCTTACTGGGCCCGATGGGCTGACCAAGAAACGGCATATCTGCAGGCAGAAGCCCCGCAGACCTACGCCACTGTCATCTTGGATGGTGCCGCCGAACAAACTCCGGCGCAGCAGCTACGCACTGTGCACCACTTTCTTCCCGAAAAATTACAACGATTACTGCCGCGTGAAGAAGCGGTGCAGGCACCCGAGCTGCAGCAAACTTTCATGGCCCCACATGATGTGGCTGCCTTATTTGAGACGCTGGCCCAGGGACTGCCAAAAGCCGCATTGTTAGAGTCGACGAGCCATGAACTCACTGATCCTTTGGATCGTAATAGATACTCTGTGCTCGCCTTGGCATTGGATCCAGCAGCGGCCATCCTCACCAATGAAGCCTCCGGAACCACAGTGTCCGTCGGCGGCAGTACCGTACGACTTGATGGGGAGTTCTTTTCTTCCCTGCATCGGCTCTGGCCTCAGCACTCGGACGTCGGCGGAGACTATCCGATGCCGCAATGGGTGGGCTATTTGGGCTATGAACTCAACCGCGAGGTGGGAGCGAAAGATCGAAGCGTCCAGCTTAGGGACGCCACCATCCGCCCCGATGCTCAGTTCTTTTGTCCGGACACCGTACTGGTGGTGGACCACCGATTGAACCGCCTCATGCTGCATTGCGCACCCCTTCGGGTGCCGCAGCTACGAGAACTTATCAATGCCCAAGGCACCACTGGACCGCGGCGCCCTGCGCCTTTGCCCCCGTTGAGCTTCGAATGCGCCGATTCGGCCAGCGGATACCAGCGAAAAGTCCGCGCGGTGCAACAACAAATTTTTGAGGGCAACACCTACGAAGCCTGCCTCACTACGGTTTTGACGGCACAGACTCCAGAATTTTCACCCTTTGAGGCTTACTGTGCGATGCGCGAGTCAAGCCCAGCGCCCTTCGCCCACTACTTGCGCATGGATGCCTTGGAAGTTGCAAGTATCTCTCCGGAAAGATTCTTAAGTTTAGATTCCTCCGGCCACCTGCGCGCAGAACCAATCAAGGGGACCCGTCCACGCGGCCGGGACGAAGACGAAGATTTCGCTTTGGCTCATGACCTTGCCACGCATCCCAAGGACCGGGCCGAAAACATCATGATCGTTGACCTATTGCGCAACGACCTCTCGCATTATGCGATTCCCGGTTCGGTAGAGGTCAAACGACTCTGCGCGGTGGAAACCTATTCGACGGTATATCAAATGGTGTCCACCATTGATGCCACCCTGCGTGACCGGAACGATGCGGCCTTGGCTTTGCGTGAAGCATTTCCGCCAGGCTCTATGACCGGTGCACCCAAGCTTTCGAGCATGGAAATCTTAGATGACCTCGAAGAGCAACGCCCTCGCGGTCTCTACTCCGGCTGCGTGGGATACCTCGGTTACAACGGCTCGGCAGATTTTTCGGTAGTGATCCGCACCTTGGTCTGTGACCGAATTGCCGGTGGCGGTTGGGATTTAAGTCTTGGCTTGGGCGGTGCAATTACCGCGGATTCTCAACCTCACGAGGAATGGGAGGAAGTGATCACCAAGTCGGTGGGCGTGCTGCGCGCGTTAGGTGCAGACTTCCCGTTGCGTCCTTGACTCTTCCGCTATTGCAAGGTTGCGCTCAACCGGCAGACGTTATCGATCCAGCGCTGTAAGCGCGGACGGCGACGCCACTCACTCAAGGTCAGCTCCGAAGAGATCTCACGGTAATGATCTTGAACTGCATTGACCGCGTTCACCATTTCCGAGCCAAGCATCATCACTGAGATTTCCATGTTCAAACTAAACGAACGCATATCCATATTTGAAGAGCCAACTACCGCAACATCGTCGTCAGCGGTGAAGCACTTGGTATGCAGCACCATCGGCGCCGGGTAGCGATAGATCCGCACCCCAGCCTGCAATAGTTGCTGATAGTAGGATTGCTGCGCATGGTGGACCAGGAACTGGTCTCCCTTTTCACAGACATACAGGTTCACTTCCAACCCGCGTTGCGCCGCGGTGGTGATGGCATAAAGCAGCGAATCATCAGGCACAAAGTATGGGCTGGTGATGTTCAACCGCTCGGTGGCCGAGTACATCAACGTGTTAAACAGCCGGAGATTGTTCTCAGATTCGTAACCTGGACCGCTGGGCAAAACTTGTGCCAGCGTGGTTCCTGGCTGATCTGCCAGGGACAGTGGGTGTGAGGCTTCGGTCAAATCCGACAGGACGTCGGTGGTGTCATCTTCCTGCCACCAGTCGGTGGCAAAGGTGACGTCCAAGCTACGCACCAGCGGACCTTCAACCCGGATCATCATTTCGACCCATTCTCGGCCAATGTTGTGCGAGGACTCGCGCTTGTAACCCGGTTCAATGAGGTTCTGACTGCCGGTGAACGCCACGACGCCATCTACCACCAAGATCTTGCGGTGGTTACGTAGGTCCGGACGCCTCCAGCGTCTGCCGATAGGATCAATGGGCAGCATGGCACGCCACTCGATATCTGAGGCGCGCAAGCGTTTTTTCAGGTCACGGTAGCCCGAGACACGTAAGGTACCCAGGTGGTCAAAGAGCAGTCTGACATTGACCCCGCGCCGAGCTGCAGCTTCCAAGGCGTCAAGAACCGGGCCAACATATTCTTCATCATCACCCATGATGTAGAACTGGATGTGAACATAACGCTGGGCCTTTTCAATAGCCACGCGCATCGCTTCCAAAGATGCCTTGTAATTGGATAGCACCTCAATTTTATTTCCACCATCTAGCGGGAATGCTCCGAGCTGGCGGTTGAGCACCACCACCGATTCTACCCATTCCTCTGAGGAGTGAAACTCCTCAGGAAGCTTCATATGGGAGGTGGCGTTGGTAATGCTTTCGTTTGCGCGGGCCTGCTTTTCTAAACGCCGCCGGGATAGCCGTGGATTAGCGAATAGCAGGTACGCGACCAGTCCTGCCACGGGGATGAAATAAATTGCCAACAGCCACGCCATCGCCGTGGTAGGCCGGCGGTTTCCCGGGACGATGCCAATCATCACGAAGCGCAAGATAATGTCGATAGTGACGGCAACTGGCCAGAGCACTGCCCCCAGATGAAGCATAAATTCGCCACTAGGCAACATTCAGACACGTCCCGTTCTTTATTTCTTCATGGCTTTCCCGTGTTTTGCGCGGTCAAGTGCTCAAACACTCTGCTCAGACTATCGTCCTGTGAGCGACTTGTTCATCCTTGGAGCCTTTCATGGCGCGTAGAACAGCAAAGTTTCGATAATCTTTAACTATGAGCTCACTCGTATTCCTTGATCCGGCATATCCTGCCGGACGTCTAGCAGATATCACTTCACCCCAGCTTCCAGTAACCGCCCAGGGCGTGACACGCGGAGACGGTGTGTTTGAGTCGATGCTTTACACCAATCAGGCAGTGCGCAAAATGGAGGCGCATTTGGCCCGTTTGGCGATCTCCGCCGAAACTTGCGATCTAATTATCCCCGATGAACACCGCTGGCGTTCGGCCATTGATACGGCCGTCGCCGATTTTGATGCCGACGGCGGCGCCGAAGAAGCCGTAGTGAAACTCGTGGTTTCCCGAGGCGCCACGGATGCCGAACAGGCGCTGTGCTGGGTGACTGTTTCTCCAGCACCACAGCTTGGTAAAGACCAGCGCGAATCAGGAATCGACGTCCTGCTGTTGGACCGCGGATACGACTCAAAAATTGCTGAACGCGCACCATGGCTGTTGATGGGTGCCAAAACCCTGTCCTATGCAGTGAATATGGCGGCCTTGCGGTTCGCGCAGAAACACGGCGCTCAAGACGTAATTTTCACTTCTTCAGACGGTGTAGTTCTCGAAGGCCCCACGTCTACGGTATTGCTGGCACAACGCGACGGCGACACCAAACGATTGATCACCCCGATGCTTGAAACCGGGATTTTGCCGGGCACCACGCAGAGCGCAATCTTTGACGCAGCCGAACAATACGGCTGGGAACTGGGCTACGGTCCATTGCGTCCCGAGGACCTCTACAACGCTGACGGCGTCTGGTTGGTTTCCTCGGTACGCCTGCTCACTCCGGTACGCACCATCGATGCCAAACCTCTGCGCTTGGACGCTGAGCTCCATGCGGAACTCAGCGACCTGAGCGATTCAATTCGTTAGGTCCACACAAGGTTGAAGGTGCCCGCCCACAGGGCGGCACCGATGGCCCCTGTGCCAAGCAAAATACCCACGGCCAGCACCGCCGCATCACGCAAAGTGAAGGTAGCACTGCGTACCCAGGTACGAGTTCCGGTACCAAAACCTTTGGCCTCCATAGTCACCGCGAGCCTTCCTGCTCGGCGCAACGCTTGAACAAGCAATGCCAATACCTGACCGAATTTGGCTTTCACCCGTTGTACCGGTGAACGTAGGTCTCCCACTCCGCGCGCCCTACGCGCCAAGGTGAGGGTGGTAAATTCTTCCACGAGTAAACCTAGTAATCGCATGCCCGCAAGCGCCCCCAGAACGAAGCGGTGCGGCACCTTCAGCTGCTGAGCCAAAGCCCCGCCAAGATCACTGGGGTTAGTGGAACTAAGCAGCAGTACCGTGGGTACTGCCAAGGCCATGGCGCGTAACCCGGTGGCGATTCCGGCGTTCACGGACCCTTCGCTAATGCTGAGAATTCCGAGACTTAGCAGTGTGTCCCCGGAGTCCTCACCCACTAAGGCAATCCCCCACGCGGCCAAGGCCCCCGCGATAATCAGTGGCCAGCTTCGACGCAGGAAGCGTCCTACGCTCAAGCCCGCCAGCGGTAGCGCGAGCAGTGTCGCACCAATAATGACACAGGCCGAGACCCAGTCGATGGTGGAGATTAGTGGTAACGTCGCGGCTGCGACGGCTCCCAGCTTGGCCAGCGGGTTGATCTTTGCCAGCCAGCTGCGCCCCAAGGGGGCATCAAGCATTGGCCCCTGCGCCTCGATCCGACGCCCAGCGTTATCAGGCTCACGAGTCAGATGAAGTGTCGCTGCTTCTAAAGCACGGGCAAAATCAGCGTCGTGAGTCACTGCCACGACGCTGGTGCCCGTGCGTAATTCCTCGATGAGAATTGTTGCTAATTCCAGCCACGTATTGGCGTCCTGGCCAAAGGTGGGCTCGTCTAAGATGAGTACATCGGGCGAGGCTGCAAGCACCGTGGCAACAGATAATCTGCGCTTTTCACCTCCAGAGAGTGTGAACGGGTTAGCATCTGCCAGCGCCGAGAGCCCCAAACGTTCAAGTAACTCCGTAACGCGTTGTTCCACTGCCTTTGCAGCATACTGATCCTGTTGGCTGCCCGCCAGCCGTGCCCGAGTCGGTGCGAACGCTAATTCTTCCCGGACGCTTTGGGTGACAAATTGATGTTCTGGCTCTTGGAATACCTTCCCGATTCGGGCCACCAGTACACCAGCTCGCCAGCTAAACGGTTCATTTCCTTGTCCTTGGGACAGCAGTGGGCTTGCTTCAAGTGTTCCGGAAGCAGGTTCAAGCAATCCGCCCAAGGTCAACGCCAAGGTAGATTTACCTGCACCATTTTCGCCGAGCACCACTAGCGCCCGGGAGGCGCGCAGTTCCAGGTTTATTGGTTGGGTCCGTACCGCATGGAGG
Organism: Glutamicibacter sp.; assembly: GCF_035257265.1. Lineage (GTDB taxonomy): Bacteria > Actinomycetota > Actinomycetes > Actinomycetales > Micrococcaceae > Glutamicibacter. Next base: position 2,048 of record NZ_DATEXC010000042.1, on the reverse strand, counting down.
CCGCGTGATACTTGGATTTCAGCCGCGGTCAGCAACTGTGCGCCAGCGCTGGTTCCCACCGGTTCGGTCACTGGGACATAGCCCGGAACCCAGATCCCCGAGGCAGCTAATTCGCGACGGATTTTTTCATCGTCAAATAGTGCCTGCGGCTCTAGGTCATGAATAATTCCTCCACCCGGGGCAAGTACGAGGACTCGATCCACATGCTTAGCCCATGCCTGCAGACGGTGCTCCACCACAATCAGCGTTGCCCCGGTAGTATTCGCCGCGGCAAGTACTGCGTCTCGCAATGGTTCAATGCCTGCCGGATCAATATTTGCGGTGGGCTCATCGAGTAGCATCAGCCCTGGATTCATTGCCAGGATTCCAGCCAGGGCAAGGCGTTGCTTTTGACCTCCGGAGAGCTCCTGCGTGCGGTGCCCCAGATCAAGCTCGCCAAGGCCTACTTGTTTGAGTACCTGTGGGATTCTGGCGCGGATTATTTCTGGTGCAATGCCAAGGTTTTCGGCGCCAAAAGCGACGTCGTCACCGACTCGGCTCTGCACAATTTGAGTCTCGGGATCTTGCTGCATGAGACCCACTGGGAATTTCCGGGCAAAGGCATCTTGCTGGTGAATCTTGAGGACGCCGGTAGCGATTTGGCGTTCATCTGCTTCCAGCACCCCTGCTAGGGCGTGTAACAACGTAGATTTTCCGGCGCCAGAGGCACCAAGAAGTAGCACTTTCTGACCGGCCGGAATCCGTAGGTTCAACCCGTGTAAGGCTGGAACTTCACGTTCTGCGTGATGCCAACCAAAATCGCTGGCAAGAATTTCAAGTCCCCGGCTGGAAGTACGTTCGGCGGTGTGTGCCGCACTAGTGGTACTCACTTCAGGCACGTCCCCACGGATTTTCCAGATGGGCCGAGCGGCTGCTCAAGGCGCCCAATGCACCGGTCTTTGCCAAGGCGCGAGTGGCCAGCCACGTCAACAGCCCGGCAATGACCAGACCTGAAATTCCGGTGGCAAATACGTGGAACAGTTTCATCGCTTCGGTGTATTCCGCGACATAGCCCATCAAGTAGGCTTCACCGATTCCACCGAAAATACCCGTCATGAGGCCGGCGAGCAAAGCTACGGGTAAATTCCAGCGACGGTACCTGAACGCGGCAAAAATAAGTTCAGCTCCCAGTCCCTGAATGACACCAGAGATGAGTACGCCCAATCCCCATTGGGATCCTAGCAATGCCGAAATGATGGCTGCGAGAAGTTCGCAGTACAGTGCGGCGCCGGGTTTACGGATGATCAGCGCACCGAGTACTGCTGGAAAAAGCCACAGGCCTGAAAGAAGCGCGCTACCTGGTGGGAAGGCGACAAATGCGAGACTGACAATTCCGTAGCCTGCGTTCCACGCCCAAAAGATGACGCCCGAGGCAACAGCGATGACTGAAGCGACGACAATGTCTACCACGCGCCATTGCGCGCGAGTTGTTGCTGGTGCAACGTTCATAAGGTTGGTCCTCCTGTGTCAGGAGGGGAGATGTACGGACTCGTTGGCGTTTGATGGCGCACACGATCCGCATCCGAGATGCTCGACTTCCTTCGCCGGTACTAGCCGGAGCAGGTTCGAGGGTCTGCGATCTATCGCACTCTCAGCGTCTGGCGCCGCGAACGGCATGACGCTCCCCTGTCGGAATGATTACTGCTCAACCACCATACCGCAGGTATGCTGGGTTACAGAACGAATCCCCAATAAACGAATGCGAGGACCACATGAATGCAGTTCAGAAGCTCATTACCCTTGGAATTTCTATGGGTGCAGGAATGCTCGGAAGTAAACTCATCGACAAGGTATGGCAGGGATTCACCGGAAATGCTGCACCTCGTAAAGGCAGTGAAGAAGCGGCCGAGGCCTCGATGCGTCAAGCACTAGCCTTCGCAGTCTTTTCCGCGGCAGTCGCGGCAATTCTTCAGGTGCTCGCCGAACGCGGAACCAACAAAGCGATCTCCAGATTTGGCAAGTAAAACCGTGGACTAATAGTTGCGGGGCGGGCTTTGCGGCCCGCCCCG
>NZ_DATEXC010000041.1:0-23984 GCF_035257265.1 Glutamicibacter sp. | reverse complement strand
GGCGGGGGTTTGGAAGCTTGCTTTACCCGGGCAGCGGCGCGGCGCGCGGCTGGTGTCCGGGGGTGTGGTGCGCAGTGTGTCGAGTTCTGTTTCGTCCAGGGTGTGGGCGTTGGTGGCGGCGAGCCGGTCGGCGCCGGTGACCCGGAGGCGGGCTGCTTCGTCTTCGAGGTGCTGGCCGGTGGTGGCTAGTTCCAGGGCGAGGCGGGGATCGGTGGTGTCTGCCAGGTGCAGTCGCAGGAAGGTGAATAGCTTGGTGCCGGTGGTGGCGAGTTTGCGCAGGGTTTCGCCGGTGAGGTTTTCTGGCGTACCGGTGGCTGCGGTGAGCTCGGTGAGCGTCGTGTGCAGTTCGGTGAGGGTGGCCCCGGCGGTGGTGTTCATGAGTTGAGTATGCGCGGGGCGGTGGACCGGACTGGTAGGGGCATCACCGAATGTGGATAAGTGCGGAGAATTTCTTTGGACGGGGACGAGAACGCCCCGCACCTGAGACAGGTGCGGGGCGTTGATCGTGCGTGGACTATGGTCCGTGGCGGGTTTAGCGCGAGCGGTAGTTCGGCGCCTCGACGGTCATCATGATGTCGTGCGGGTGCGATTCCTTCAGCCCAGCCGAGGTGATGCGGACAAACTTGCCGCGGGCCTTCAGCTCCGGGATGGTGCGTCCGCCGACGTAGAACATCGTCTGACGCAGGCCGCCGGCGAGCTGGTGAACCACTGCGGACAGCGGGCCGCGGTAAGGGACCTGGCCCTCGATGCCCTCGGGGATCAGCTTCTCGTTGGAAGGTGCGTCGGCCTGGAAGTAGCGGTCCTTGGAGTAGGAGGTGTTCTTACCGCGGGTTTCCATCGCACCCATGGAACCCATGCCGCGGTAAGCCTTGAATTGCTTGCCGCCCATGAAGACCAGATCGCCTGGGGACTCTGCGGTGCCTGCCAGCAGCGAGCCGAGCATCACCGAGTCGGCGCCGGCCACCAGGGCCTTGCCGATATCTCCGGAGTACTGCAGACCGCCGTCGGCGATCAGCGGCACGCCGGCCGGGATGGCAGCCTTGGCGGACTCGTAGATCGCGGTGACCTGCGGCACGCCGACACCGGCAACGATGCGGGTGGTGCAGATCGAACCTGGGCCTACGCCGACCTTGATGGCGTCGGCGCCCGCGTCGATCAGTGCCTGGGCACCCTCGCGGGTGGCGGCCTGGCCGCCGATGACATCCACGTGTGCGGCGGCTGGATCTTTTTTCAACCGGGCAATCATGTCCAATACGCCCTGGCTGTGGCCGTTGGCGGTGTCCACCACCAGTGCGTCCACGCCGGCGTCGATCAACGTCATCGCGCGCTCGTAGCCTTCACCGAAGAAGCCCACGGCGGCAGCTACGCGCAATCGTCCGTCGTCGTCCTTGGTGGCCAGCGGGTACTGCTCGGCCTTGTCGAAGTCCTTGACCGTGATCAGGCCGGTGAGCACACCGTCGTCATCGACCAGCGGCAGCTTTTCGATGCGGTTCCTGGAGAGCAGCTCGATGACCTGGTCGCGGGGCACGCCCTCTTTGGCGGTGATCAGCGGCATGCCGGTCATCACCTCGTAGACCTTGGTGGTCATGAACTGTTCGCGGGGCACAAAGCGGGTGTCGCGGTTGGTGATGATGCCCAGCAGCTTGCGGTTTTCATCGATGACCGGAAGGCCCGAGACGCGGTACTGCGCGCACAGGTCATCCCATTCGGCCAAGGTGGCGCCCGGGTGCACGGTGACCGGGTCGGAGATCATGCCCGACTCGCTGCGCTTGACCTGGTCAACCTGACGGGCCTGGTTCTCGATGGACAGGTTGCGGTGAATCACACCGATACCACCCTGGCGGGCCAGCGCGATGGCCATGCCGGCCTCGGTGACGGTGTCCATGGCGGCGGAGCTGATCGGGGTCGCAATGTTGATGCGCTTGGTGAAACGGGTGGTGGTGTCCGCGTCTGAGGGGATCACGTCCGTTGGGCCAGGCAACAACAAGACGTCGTCGTAGGTGAGTCCTTCAAAGGCAAAGGGGTTGAACTCAGTCACGTAAGAACCTTTCGGAGCGAAAGCGGAGGTTGCTTAAATGGTAGATCTCTTTTGGCCGGGAGACGATTCTCGCCGAAGATCTGTGTCTAAGCTAACGCCGGCGGGCCGTCATTTCTTCCCCGGCCACCCGGTAGCCGCGCTGAATGCCGTGGCGAAGCGCGGTGCGGCGCTGTTGACGAAGGTTTTAGACAGGTGCGAATCATCGAGGTAGACCAGCACGTTGCCGATCACCGCCTTGCAGATCCCCTCCGGGCAGAGCAGTGAGGTCATCTCCAAGGAGCGCACCGATGAGCCGTAGTCATGTGACTCCAGGAAGGTGCCGATCGGGTTGACCTCGGCCAGCTTGTCCGCCACCGGGGCATCGCAGGCGGCGGCGTCTGCGCGGTGCCGGCCCACGCAGTCCGGAATGGAGGAATCAAAGCGCGGGGTGTCACGCATCGCGATCACCTGGGATCCGGCTTCCACGAACGGATCGATCGCCGCCGCGTAGCCATCAACCATGGTTTCCTGTGAGGCGGCGGAGTTTCCGAACTCGTCCGGGGTTCCCACGGTTTGCGTGGCGACGGTGAGCACCATCGAGGGCGCGAGCTTGGTGACGTAGTGCTGCGCGGCTTCCTGGAAGGCGGCGCATTCTTCGGCATCCCAGGGCATGGTGCTCGAACCGTAGCGGCAGCCCGGATGATAGATCATCACCCAGCTGCCGCCGGATGCCTCGATGGCGGCCGCGGCGGCATCGGACCAGTGCTGGATATGCGAGTCGCCGAGCAGAACCAGGTCCGGGACGACGGTGGGGTCCCCGCCCTGATTGCAGAACATGATCGCCGGATCCTGCGGAGTGTATTGACCCTCGCAGTGATCCCCCGGCGTCTGCCACTCGGTGTCTAAGTCAGTGCGCAGCGGCAAGGTGAGCGCTGCCGGGGAAGGGTCCCAGTCCGCGGTGGCCTGAGCGCCAGGGTTTTCTTCCGGCGACTGCGAGGCCGCCTGCACCTTGCGCTGCTGCACGTTGGAGTCCCATACGGCAATCGGCGCGGCAGCCACCAGGGCCACCAAAGCGATGACGAAGGCCTGGGAGACCAGCTGCGGACGGCGCACCATGGCCAGCATCGGCAGGCCGTGGGCTCGTTCCAGACGAAGCAGGGGTTTTTCAACCCATCGGGTACTCAGCCAGGACAGGCCGATGGACCCAAGAATAAGTACCATGCCTGCCACCGGTGAGGCGTGCTCGACACCTGCCAGCTGCAGGTAGAAGACCAGCAGCGGCCAGTGCCAGAGGTACATCCCATAGGACAGTCCACCGAGTCGGGTCAGCGGTGCCAAGCTGAGTATCCCGGAAGGGTTTTTCCATGACTTCGGCTCGGGAGCCATAATCAGCAGTGCTGCGCCCAGTGTGGGCACCAAGGCCAGATACCCGGGGAATTGTCCTTCAACGTCTAGCAGCGCCCCGCAGGAGACGATCACCAGCAGCCCGCTCCAGCCACCGATCCGGCGCAGCCATGCAGGCAACCGCGCCAGCAGCGGCAAGGCCAAGGCCAGCATGGAACCCAGCGCAAATTCCCACATCCGGGTGCCGGTGTGGAAGTATGCCAGGCGCTGATCGGCCGCGGTCAAATAGATGGAGTAGCTCAGTGACCCGGCAAAGACCGCGGCGAACATGATGAATGCGATGAGCTCGAACCGGTGCCGGAAGAAGAACCGCCGCCAGATGAACGCGCATATAACCAGCAATACCGGCCAGATGATGAAAATCTGCCCCTGAACCGACAGCGACCAGAAGTGCTGCAGCGGTGAGGAGGCGGAAGTGTTAAACGCGTAGTAGTCCACGTTGGACTCGGCCAGGGCCCAGTTCTGCTTGAAAAACAGTGAGGAGAAAGCCTCATTGATCAGCGCCAGCCATCCGGTGGCCGGCAGTACCAGCCAGGCGGTGACCGCGGTAGCCACGATGATCAGTGCCGCCTGCGGCATTAATCGGGAGAAGCGGTGCAGCCAGTTACCCAGAACCGAGACCTTCTGGCCACCGCTTAGTTTGCGAGTGAGCGATCCGGTGAGGAAAAAGGCCGAGAGCATCAGGAAGATGTCTACCCCGCCGGAGACCCGGGAGAACCAGATGTGATAGCACATCACCAAGAGCACGGCGAGCGCGCGCAGTCCCTGCAAATCGGCACGAAAACCCGCGGAAGGCACGGTGTTTTTGCTGCTGCTGATCGCTTGGGACACGGGTGGAGCTTTCCTTGTCAGTTCTGTGGTCAGTGCTCCGCCCAGACCGTGGTCTGCGCGGACAACCAATAATTTTACCAAGTGAACTTCGTAATGAGCTTGGTACTTGCTGTGCACGGCCCTGCAGAAGCTAATTAGTGAAGTGCCCATACTTGGCTGACTTGTGTGGTTTAGCTCCGCTTGGGTGGGCGAACTGATTGCATCACAACCGGCGAGCCACGTCGTGCGCAGGTGCAGGAAGCTTGGCGGCACAAGATTGACTAGACTCAGTAATGACTCTATCCGCTTCATTCTTCAGGAGTTGGCCCATGCCACCGACAGTCCCGCCGCTTGGGCGCCGTGAACGCAATAAGCAGGCAAAGCTTGAACGGATCATCACGGCCGCCAGCGAACTCTTTGCAGCGCATGGTGTTGATGACGTCACCACCGGTCAGATCGCTGATGCGGCGGATATCGGAACCGGCACCTTGTTCCTCTATGCGAAGACCAAGGGTGAGCTGCTGCTGCTGGTGCAGAACCGCCACTACGCCAAGGCACTGGAAGAAGGCCAGAAGGCAGCGGGCGCAAAAGCGGAGGCTTTGGACGCGGTCATGGCGCTCATCGCACCCATCGTGGAGTGCAATAGGGTGCAGGTCCAGAATGGCCGAACCTACCTACGCGAGATGCTCTTCGGCGATCCCACCGAAGAGCACCATGGCGCAGCGTTGAACATCGTCAGGCAAACCGAGCACGCACTAGCCGAACTTCTGTACGAACACCTGGACCTCGATAGGCAAACCGCGGCAACTCTTGCACAGGTGATCTCCTCGATCCAGTACGTATCCATGGCCTCGGCGATGGACCCGGATATTCCGGCCGCACAGTTGACCGCAGCGATCCGTGCGCAGATCGGCACGGTGCTTGGCCGCTAGCCGGCTAGGCAAGGGCGTGCCTAATTCTCAAATATGCCGTGCCACTGCGTTACTTTACGGCGATGACAATCTTTCCGCGGTGCCCGCCAGCAGACAGTGCGTCCAATGCCTCAGGCGCCCGGTCAAAGGTGAAGCTCTTGCCTACGACGGGTTTGATGACACCTGAGTCCACCAGGCCTGCAATTTGGCGCAGCTGACTTCCGCTGGACTTCATGAAGAGGAATTCGAACTGAACACCCAAGCGTTTGGCCTGCTTGCGGACTTTATAACTGAGCACACGAGTCACCAACCCCACGACGGGGCCCAAGCCGCGCTCGGCGGCGAAGGCAGGTGTGGGTGGCCCGGTAATGCCAATAGCCTTCCCGCCAGGCTTCAGTACGGTCAACGATTTGGCGAGGATTTCTCCGCCCAAACTGTCCAGCACCAGGTCGATATTCGATAGCTGTGCTGCAAAATCCTCGGTGCGGTAGTCGATGATCTGGTCCGCGCCAAGTTCTTTCAGGAATTCGGCGTTTTTTGCCGAGGCTGTGGTGACCACGTGCGCACCTAAGTGTTTGGCCAGCTGAATAGCGATGGTCCCCACTCCCCCGGCACCGGCATGAATCAGAACCTTCTGGCCCGGGCGCAGATTTCCGCGCTCAACCAACGCTTGCCAGGCGGTGAGGGCAACTAAGGGTAAGGACGCTGCTTGCATCGCTTCAACGCGTCGTGGTGCGAGCGCAACATCTGCCTGATCCACTGCAATGCGTTGCGCAAAGGTTCCGATGCGGTGATCACGCGGGCGGGCGAACACTCTGTCACCGTGTGCAAAATCCTTGACCTTTGCACCGACACTGATGACGGTGCCTGCGACATCATGGCCGAGGACCAGTGGGAGCTTGTAGGGCAGGATTGCTTTGAACTCACCGAGGCGAATCTTCTCATCAAGCTGATTCACGCTGCTCGCCGCAACCTCAATGAGGACATCCTGGTCCCCCACGCTTGGCTCTGGGACGTCAACCTCATGCAGGTGGCCGTTGTACTTATTAAAAATGAATGCGCGCACCGAGGTCTCCTGAAACAGCATTGAATAATATGACTTGATTCAATTATGAGTGAACTCATTTATTCTGTCAATGTGATTCCCCCGGCTCAAAACCTGCTTTAAGACAACAAAATGCCGCCACCGGCCAGAGCGGTGCTCTTGCTAGTGACGGCATTCGGTCAAGGATTTGTTTCCTTAGTGGGCGTGAGCCTCTTCCTCGGGAGCCTTCTCGGCAACCAAGGTTTCGGTGGTCAGCACCAGGGCAGCGATCGAGGATGCGTTGACCAGTGCCGAACGGGTGACCTTCACTGGGTCAATGACGCCTGCGCTGAGCAGGTTCTCATAAACACCGGTCTTGGCGTTGAAGCCTTCGTTCGGTCCGGTCTCTGCGACCTTGGAGACAACTACCGCGCCGTCAAAGCCGGCGTTGGTAGCGATCCAGAACAGTGGCTGCACCAGGGCGCGGCGGACGATTCCCACACCGGCGGCGATATCGCCTTCGGCGGAGGTGACGCGTGCGTCTTCGTCCAGTGCTGATAGTGCGTCAACCAGTGCGGTACCGCCACCGGCAACGATGCCCTCTTCGAGCGCAGCGCGAGTCGAGGAAACAGCGTCCTCGATACGGTGCTTGCGTTCCTTGAGTTCAACCTCGGTGGAGGCACCTACCTTGATGACACCAATGCCACCGGAAAGCTTGGCCAGACGTTCGGCCAGCTTTTCACGGTCCCATTCGGAATCGGTGCGGGCGTGCTCTGCACGCAGCTGGGCTACGCGCTCTGCAACGTCTTCTTCGGTTCCGGCGCCATCAACGATGGTGGTGGAATCCTTGGTGATGGTCACGCGGCGTGCGGAACCAAGAACCTCGGTGCCAACCTGGTCCAGCTGCAGGCCTAGTTCGGCGGAGACTACCTGGGCGCCGGTGAGGATCGCGAGATCCTGCATCATTGCCTTGCGGCGGTCACCGAAGCCTGGAGCCTTCACGGCAACCACGTTCAGCAGGCCACGAAGCTTGTTGACTACCAAGGTGGAAAGGGCTTCGCCCTCTACGTCCTCGGCAATGATCAGCAGTGGCTTCTTGGTCTCCAAGACCTTTTCCAGCAGTGGCAAGAATTCTGCCACGGTGGAGATCTTGCCCGGGTTGATCAACACTACTGCGTCTTCCAGGACAACTTCCTGGCGTTCTGCGTCGGTGATGAACTGCGGGGACAGGTAGCCCTTGTCGAACTGCATGCCCTCGGTGAGGACCAGTTCGGTGGCGGTGGTGGACGACTCTTCGATGGTGATCACACCATCGGTGCCCACGGTCTTGAAGGCCTCGGCGAGCAGGTCGCCGATTTCGTCATCCTGTGCGGAGATCGATGCCACGTTGGCAACCTTGTCTTCGACTGCCACGGCGTTAGCCTTCAGGCGTTCGGCAACAATTTCCACTGCCAGTTCAATGCCCTTGCGGATATCGCCTGGTGCAGCGCCGGCTGCTACGTTCTTCAGACCTTCCTTGACCAGTGCCTGTGCCAGCACGGTCGCGGTGGTGGTGCCGTCGCCGGCAACATCATTGGTCTTGGTGGCAACTTCCTTGGCCAGCTGTGCGCCGAGGTTCTCGTATGGATCTTCCAAGTCGATCTCACGCGCAATGGTGACACCGTCGTTGGTGATCGTTGGTGCGCCCCAGCTCTTGGCGAGGACCACGTTACGACCGCGTGGGCCGAGGGTGACCTTCACGGTGTTTGCGAGCTTATCAATGCCCGCTTCGAGGGCGCGTCGCGCTTCCTCATTAAATGCTAGCTGCTTAGCCATGCACTAACTCCTGAAATAGCATAGGTCGCAGTTTGGCCCCGAATCCTTTGAGATCATTGATCAAATCCAAGGATTGGAACCATAAAACCACGAGGTTCGCGTTACTTTACGACAACTGCCAGAACGTCGCGAGCCGAAAGTACAAGGTACTCTTCGTTGCCGACCTTAACTTCGGTTCCACCGTACTTCGAGTACAGGACTACGTCGCCTTCAGCAACGTCCAGAGGAATACGGTTGCCCTTGTCGTCAATGCGGCCAAGGCCCACTGCTACAACGGTGCCTTCCTGTGGCTTTTCCTTAGCGGAATCAGGGATGACCAAACCGGATGCGGTGGTGGTTACGGCTTCGACCTGCTTGATGACAATGCGGTCTTCGAGTGGCTTGATGGAGACAGACATGGTCTCTCCTTTTCGTGTATGAACCAATGAATGTAGGGTTTCGCCCTATGGCATTGGACCAACCGTCGTCGCGGTGCCAGTTGGTGTGATCCAGTCAGGCGGTGTGCGTCGCGTAAGCAAGAGCTCGCGCTTGGCACCCACTGATGACTTTAGGCCGTGAATTAGCACTCGGTCAAGGTGAGTGCTAATGATTGCCCTAGTTCGTCACACCGGTTCGCGCAGAGCGGACTTTCGGTGTTTAGCTATACCCGGCCAGAGGCGCGGCGCAAGAGGCAGAGCAATATTGCAGGCACAGCAATCCAACTATCCCTCGCCAAGCAGACCCACCTTTACCTCCGTGATTCACACAGCACTACGCGCAGAAGCTAGTACGCACGGTTATCCAAGGAATGCCGATAGGCTGGAACCTATGGCTCAGGCATCAAATGACTCAACTCTTAACGACCAGTTTGCAGCGCTCCTCTCCCCCGAGGGTTGGTCGTTGCTCGCTACCATTGATCCTTCTATGGTGGCGTCCAAAGATTCTGCGTGGGCTCTGAATGAGAAGCTACGCAAAGACGGACACGATGCCGCGGTAGTTCGAGCCGTGATCGCTCAAGCGGAACTCCGCTACCGCGGACGGGTTAAATTTGGCCCCTTTGCCGACACTCTGATTTTTACCCCTGCAGGGTTGGAGCAATCCACTCGTCTGATGATCGCTGGGCTGCATGCGCGCCGCTTTGAGCAGGCCCAAAGCCAACATGTGGCAGACCTCGGTTGCGGCATTGGCGCCGACTCCATTGCCATGGCCAGCGCCGGGTTGAAGGTCACCGCCGTAGAGAAAGATGAGACGACGGCAGCTGCGGTCACGCTCAATCTCATGCCTTTTGATAATGCCGAGGTACGCCACGGCACCGCAGAAGACACAGACCTGACAGGAATTGATGCCGTCTGGCTAGACCCAGCGCGGCGAACCGATATTTCTGGCGCCTCACGCCGACTCTTCGATCCTGAGGCGTTCTCCCCTCCGCTGCCATTTGTGGAGAAACTAGTCGATAACGGTATGGATGTTGGCGTAAAGCTCGGTCCAGGAATACCTCACGAAGCCATTCCGGCAGGCGCCGAAGCCGTCTGGATTTCAGATCATGGCTCAGTGATTGAAGTTTGCCTGTGGTTCAGCAAACTCAAACGCCAAGACATTGCCCGTGCCGCATTGGTCATCGATAAGAATGGTGCACACGAACTAACTAGCTCGGTCACCGTAGAGCAGGACGCCAAGGCACCTGTCGGAGATCTAGCAGCGCACGTCTATGAACCAGATGGTGCGGTCATCCGTTCACACCTCATTGGCACCATGCTTGAGCAGACCGGTGGACATCTCTTAGATGAGCACATCGCGTACTTCACCCATGCAGAAAAGATCACCACGCCCTTCGCACGTGGTTTCGAAGTACTCGCAGTTCACGACTACAACGTGAAAAAGTTGCGCAGCTGGGTGAAGGCCAACGGTATTGGTTCCTTGGATATCAAGAAGCGCGGTGTCGACGTCACCCCCGAAGAGTTGCGCCGAATCTTGCTGTCAGGATCCCCAAAGAGCGCCAAGAACAAGGCAACACTCATCTTGGCCCGCCTGGGAGAAAAGCGCGTAGCCTTCGAAGTACAGCCGCACTAAGCACCTCGTTCCATGTCTTGCACTGAGCAGGCTCAGGGAGCAAATACAATAAATATGGATATCCTCCGTTTCTTGCGTGGGTAGCCACCGCCCACCCGCCATCTGGCTCGGTAGTTTTTCGAGCCCATCACGCAATGAGGAGTTACGTGCAAAAGATCGAATTCGCCGACTCGCCCCAATCAACTATCGGTGTTGAATGGGAAATTGCGTTGGTCAATCGTGAAAACGCTGACCTATGCTCCGTGGCCGAGAAGGTGTTGGACAAGCTCAAAGAAGATGCTGGAATTCCCGCAGACGAAGAGCACCCCACCATCAAGCCTGAGTTGCTGATGAATACCGTGGAAGTTGTGACCGGAGTGCACCGCACCGTGGCTGATGCAGCGGATGAGCTGCGCGCCAACGTCCGGCGGCTCCGTGAAGTCACCGACCCCATGGGCGTCGATCTCTACTGCGCAGGCTCACACCCTTTCGCCGCACCAACTTCTCAGCCGGTGACCGACAAAGAACGCTACGCAAACCTCATTGACCGCACCCAATGGTGGGGACGCCAAATGGTCATCTACGGAATCCACGTACACGTAGGACTGGACGACCGCGAAAAAGCCCTGCCAATCACCGACGGTCTGATCAACTACCAGCCACACTTCCAAGCACTCAGTGCATCCAGCCCCTACTGGGGCGGAGAAGATACCGGCTACGCTTCACAGCGTGCGTTAATGTTCCAGCAGCTTCCCACCGCAGGGATTCCTTTCCACTTTGATTCATGGTCGGAGTACGAAGCCTACGTGGCCGATATGCTCCATACCGGCGTCATCGATGACATCTCGGAAATTCGCTGGGACGTCCGCCCGGTCAACCGCCTAGGTACCGTGGAAATGCGCATCTGCGATGGCATGAGCTCGTTGGACGACATCTCTGCCATTACTGCCTTAACCCAGTGCCTAGTCCACGACATGTCCATGTCGCTTGAAGCGGGCTACAAGATCCCTGTCATGCCGGCCTGGCACCGAGTAGAGAACAAATGGCGTGCAGCCCGCTACGGACTCGACGCGATCATTATTCTCAACGCCCAAGGCGATGAAATGCTGGTAACCGACCACCTCCGCAACGAGGTGAAACGTCTAGCTCCGGTGGCCGAACAGCTTGGCTGCCAAGACGAACTTCAGGGAATCATACGCCTCATTGAGCGTGGCGCTGGATACCAGATCCAGCGACAGATTTTCGCGACTACTGGCGGAGATTTCCAAGCCGTCGTCAAGGACAACGTTGCGCAAATGAACGCTGTTTAGCTTAAGCAACTGGTTGTTTCGTCATGAGCAAAGGTAACTCGTAACCGGAAGTTCACGCATCCAGCTCATGCAGTAGTCGAGATTTTCAATGACGGTTCTGGAAGCCGCCTCTGGGTCGCCAGCTTCGATTGCGTCGGCCAGTGCTTCATGGCCCGCGTACAGGCAGCCATCGAATCCGTCGGCTAACCGCTGGACCATTTTAGTGCCATGGAAAACATCGCCGAAGCTCTCATAGATCTCATGCATCAAGGGAACTCCGGACGCACGCGCCACCTCCAGATGGAACTGCCAGTCGGCTTGCGCCCAAGCTTGGAAATCCTGTGCTTTCCAAGCCTCGGCCCGTTGCCCCAGCAATGAGCGCAAGCGCTGGACCACCTGCGCATCGGCAACTTGCACAGCCAGCCGTGCAGCTTGCGTATCCAAGGCGAAACGCACCTGCAGCACATCTTGGTCGGCATGTTCCCGATACACCTGTTGCGCGGTCCCGCTGATTTCACTGGTGGCCCGCACATACGTACCATCCCCTCGGCGAACCTCGAACGCCCCCGTCCGTGCCAAGGACTTGATATCCTCGCGCAGCGTACCGCGGGAGACACCCATTTCTGCGATCAGCTCCGGTTCGGCGGGAATCCGGTCCCCCACCTTCCAGCGCCCCTTCGCTACGGCGTCCTGCAACTTGGCCACCATCTCATCGGCTAGTGGAGGATGCAGCGGCATCTTGCTCATGACCGCTCCGCTTCAGCCGAGCCGTCCACTTCAGTCAGCTGCCGGGAATCAGCCTCGGTACGCAAGCCTCCCAGCTTGTAGCAGAACAAGAGCTGCACCAATGCGAAAGACAGCATGATCACCAGTCCGGTTGTCCACGAATTCAAAGCACCCTGCAAGAGCCCCAGAACGAAGGGCCCAATGGCAGCGATCAGATAGCCGACGGACTGGGCGACCGTGGACAGTGCTGTGGTCTCCTCTGCGCTTCCGCTGCTGCGGCTGAGCATGAGCATTACCAGCGGGAACACCCCGAAACCAAGGCCAATGAAGACCGAGGTGAGCAAGGAAAGTTCTACCGGCAAGAGCAGTAAGGCGGTGAAGCCGAGCACCGAGCAACTGGTGGTCACCACGAACGCACCACGCAGCAAGCTCGGCTTCGAGGCCATCCAGAGCATCACCATGACAGTCGGGATGCTCACTGCCTGCACGATCCCCAGCATCAGGCCAGCGGCTGCCGGTTCCAGCCCGCGTGAAATAAGGATATGGGGCAGCCAGCCGACCACGGTGTAGACCAGCAGCGACTGGATGCCGAAAACGGTGGTGAATAGCAGGCCTTTGCGCGTAACCAGCAGTGGCCAGGTAGGTGCATGCACACCGGGCTGGGCAGCAGGGCGCTGTCCTGAAAACGACAGCGGAATGAAAACCAGCAAGGCCAGACCGGCGGGAATCGCCCAGAAGGCCAAGGCCGTGGTCGGCGAGCCTGCCTGCACTGCCAACGGAATGCTGACCGCGGAGGCCAGCGTCGCGCCGATGGACATGGTGGTCGTGTACACAGCGGTCATCGACGCAGCGCGGTTCCCGTGATGCTCCCGGATGAACGATGGCATGGCGACATTGCAGATGGCCAGACCACTCATTCCTACTACTGTGCCGGCCAGCAAGGCCCAGGTTGAATCGACAACGCGCAAGGCCAATCCGCCAGTCAGTAGCAGCAAGGAGATGGCGATCCCGAGCTCAAGTCCGGTGCGTCGGATCACCATGCTCGTCGCGGCGCCAGCGATCGCGAAGCAGAGCACCGGGATCGTGGGCAGCAACGAGGCGATGAACGTGCCATAGCCCAGCATGTCCTGCAATTCGTGGAAGAGCGGAGAAGCCGAAGCGATGCCCATGCGCAGGTTCAGCCCGACGAGGATTACCGCTGCAACAGCAAGGGCACCTACGCGCCACGAATGCTTGCGGGCCTCGCTGTCAGGCGGCTGGATCAGAGGTTCAGATGAGTTGTCGATCACGTTGAAACATTAGACGTTTGATGTCTAGGCCATCAAATTTCGTGACCTATTACGCAGATACGTCTAAGTTAGGTGCCGAGATGCCTGTTCAGCCGTTTTATTTATGCGCAGGGTAAGCCAGCGACTTCCAATTTTCACTGTTTCGTCACTGGCCATCCCTACGCTCTAGGGGTTATCGGCCAACCAACCCTGTGGCTGGCTATCTAATAAAAGCGAAAGGCGCTTGCGTGAGCAATTCTTCTTCTGTCCCCCGTCGCGGAGTACTAATTGGTGGCACCGCCGCCGCGATTACCGGGCTATTCGCAGCCAACGGTGCGGCCGCGTCCGCAGCACCGGCCAAGAAAGCCTCAGCGGCAACCCCGAAGCTTAAGTTCGCATCGGACGGAAAGTTCAAGATCGTCCAGTTCAATGACACCCAGGATGGCCCGCGCACCGATCGTCGCACTCTGGAGCTGATAGACAAGGTGCTGGATACCGAAAAGCAAGGCTTCGCGCTCATTAACGGTGATGTCATCAATGGATCGTCGAGAACTGCCACAGAGGTCAAGCAGGCCATCAACAACGTTGTGCAGCCAATGGAATCCCGGGGCATCCCTTGGGCGCTGACTTTTGGCAATCATGATGAGGACTCGATCTCCAACGGCACCGGCATGGACGAAGCCAAGCTCGTGGACTTCATTCGCAGCTACAAGTTCAACACCAACTCAAAGAATGACAAGATCCAGGGCGAATCGAACACCCGGTTGCTGATCGCATCTTCCAAGAACGCAAAGCCCGCCTTCGGCATCTGGCTGCTTGATTCGAACCGCTACGCTCCAAAGACTGTGGGCGGACAGGACTTCGAGGGCCTCATGTCCTACGACTGGATCCGGCCAGAACAGATCGCCTGGTACCGCGAGGCATCCAAGGCTACCGAAAACCGTTACGGCAAGGTCCAGTCTTTGATGTTCTTCCACATCCCCCTGTGGGAACACCACCACATGTGGTACGGCTCCCAGTTCACTTCGAACGATGCCGACCATCAGAAGGCAATCAAGAAGCACTCCATTGAAGGAGTCAAGAACGAGGGCATCTACACCGGTGCCTTCAACTCCGGCATGTTCACTGCCCTGCAGGAACGCGGAGATGTTCGTGGCGTGTACTGCGGCCACGACCACATCAATACCTTCAAGGGCGATTACTACGGCATTGAGCTCGGCTACGGTCCGGGTACCGGCTTCGGAACCTATGGATTAGGAGATGCCGAGAACCACCATTTGCGTGGCGCTCGTGTCTTCGAACTCAACGAAAACAAGGATGGTGTTTACACCGGAACTCGAACCGTGTTCGCCAAGGATCTGGGAATCGACATGAGCGCGAAGGCGCAACCGCTCGATGAGCCACTACCGATGCCATAATCAATATCGCTTGCTGCGCGCTGAACCATCAGCGCGCAGCATAGCTTCTGGACGAATAACAAAGAGTTCCAGTGTTTCCGAAACTGGCTTGGTTCGCCTCCTGCGAAACATGCGGCTAACTAACTCACAGTCACTGATGACTCGATACATGAATTGTTACCGAGGTGTTGATACAGAACAGTTACTGATGTATCTGGAGATCACGTTTTTTAATTAGTTTCTGAATCAAGCACCAGAACTGTACAAGTTGCCGCGTCAAATAAGTAATGTCAGGCTTAGCCCTGAAGCCTATTTATGACCTCTGCCGAGGGTTGGCAGACCGCCTGAAACAATTTTGACGTATGGCACCCGATCCGCGTCGGCCTTTTCTTTGGCAGGATGATGCTCCTTGCTACGATGAGCTTCCTTCGCTTCATATCGTTCCAGTGGGGTTCCCTCAGCCGCCCAATCATCAGCGCCATAGGTCTGGCGGAGCCGCGCTTCGAAAGTCGGAGATGTGGCGAGTTTTGGCTCAAGCCCCTTCACCGGGAAGTGGTACCGCAGTTTCTCGAAGTCAGCACCAGTCAAGTACTCCAGGCCGTCTTTGGACAGCGGCTCGATGCTGAGCTCATCGCAGAGTGCGAGGAGCTCGCTTTCTGAGAGCTCAAGCTGAGATTCAGCCACCTCCAGTCGAATTTTGGCATCCGGCTTCCGATACTTCTTGTGCATCGTTTTCATTGCTTGTTTCGTCGCAACCTGCGGCCGCAAATCCTGTGGCGCTTCTTTGTGACTGGCTTGTTTCGGCATTGGGTTCGCTGCCAGCGCCGATTTTCTCGACGCAGGCACGGTATTCGCTGGTAAAGGCATCCCGTTGATCTTGCGAGCCTCAGCTGTCGTTGACACCATTTTTCGGCTGCGATTCGCTTTTACTTTGGCTGAAGTTGATTCCGACGTTTCCGGGACGACTGATCGCACTTTGTTCGCTTGTTTCCCGCGTTCATGACGTTCAATTCTTGCCTTCGTCTTGGCGAGACGCCGTTTCTCATCAGCCGACGGCTTGATTACTCGTGGAGTGAACTTCTTGACAACAGGCACCTTCTCGCGAGGCGTCGGCTTTGTTGCCAGCGCTGAGAGCTTGGAAAAGGCATCGGCATCAAGATGTGCACGCAAATTCAACGCAGGTTCCCCCAAAAAAAGTCAGCGTCCCTAGGCTATCCAGAGCTGGTTTTCAGGTTGAATCTATCGCGCCGCCTCAATGGAAAGCTACTTTGTCTCAAACTTTGACGCATGCTGGAAACAACGGCGTCTGACTATCTCTTTCGTTTTGCACAGTTCGTTGGTTTAGCCGGCAATGGTTTCTTATTCTTGAGAATCTGAGCAGTCATCAGCCTCGATCAGTCATTGTTATTCAATGAATTGATAGTCCTCAACGCTGGTGCTGACAGGGTTCTTATGCCATTAAATGGGCTATTGGAAATTAGGCGTGGTTCAAGATGCTCAGCATGCCTAAAACACTTCTAGGAGCCGTCAAAGAACACGCGTGGGGTGTTGAGTGCGACGGATATTCAATGAGCTTTAGCCCCGGCGGGCAGTGCTTGATCAGTCCATGAATACAACGAAGATTGTCGGAGGCTATGCTGTTGTACCGTACGCTGACCGTGTGGAGGCGGTAGTTGCTGGTGTACGTGAGGAGCAGGCTGACGATTGATTAGCGTGAAGCAGTGAAGCTGAGAGCAAAGAATTTGGAACGCATCGGTCGGTGTCCATTCTCGGACATGAATACTCGCAAAATCACCGCGCTACTTTTTGGGCACACAACCACATCCAGTGCCTAGTAGTGAAAGCTCGGCATTTCCGGAAGTGAAAATCCTATGGGCCCCGTCGTCGAATACTTTAAGCTAGTCCTCAATGCTCCAGTCCTCCGGCGGACCAAATGGTTGGCTCCCCTCAGCCCAAACATCATCATCACCTTCAAATTGAAACATGCCTCTGTCGTGCGCCCTGTGGTGGTTTAAACAGAGTAGTCGGCCGTTTTCAAGGTTCGACGGTCCACCTTGACTGTCGGGAATAAGATGTGCGGCTTCCAGTAGAATTTCCTCGTCAAATCCGCAAACAACACAAGCAGGATGATCTGTTGCGCCCAACAATAATCTCCGGAACTTGTGCTGGTGCTTTCGTCGCTTGACAGTTGCGGTGGTGTACTCGGGCTCAATGCCGTCAGCTCCGTCTACTCCTGTACCGACGACACTAACAGCTGCTCCAGAATCGTGGGCGATGTTTTTTAAATGTTCCGCCCATAAATGTTCAAGCTGCTGGGCCTGATCCGGCAATAGTTGAATCCCACCCCCAGGAATCGTCCAGTTCTTCTCCGGTATCTTGTTTGCCAAGGTCTTCTTAGGGAGAAGTGTTTTCTCGTCCAAAAGTACTTCCCAAGCAATGTCGGCGAAGAAAGTCAACGACTTTGAGTTATGAGCATCCCAGTGGGCTCTTTCAACCACAGGTCCTAGCGCTATACCAGAAGCAATAACGCCCCGAGGTAGATCTCCAACCTTGAGCAAGAAAAACCGGTCGTTTTCACGTACTCCCCCGCGACGCCCTCCTATCGACCACTCCTCCATGAATACGCCAGTTTCGCGAATTTCCTGTTGGCATCTGGCCCGGGTTTCAGCATCCCAAGGCCATCCTTTTGGATTCCAGAGCACGATGAACGTTTTGGGATCGGTTTCAGCCTCCTCAATCGATACCGAGTTTGCAAGGTCACCCAGTTCTCGAACTTCAAATCCGAGGTTCCGCAAAGGGGTCACAACCTGACTAATTCCGCCATTAAATTCGTTAGATACAAGGGGCGTTCCGTGTTGATAGTAATGGGCGACGCCATAAATAGCCTTGGAGTCATACTGCATGCCGGATTCAATTACGACGTATTCTTTAGCTTCACCGTATCCATACTTTTTTAGAAAATGTATTCGTCCGATTCGATCATGTTCCGCCAGCGCGCTTAGGACTGCGTTGCGGTCTGTAACCTTGTAATTGCTCATTCTCTTACTTTATTGCAACACTAAGATCAATTAGAGCCTAGCTTCTGAAAATCTATTCCGGTCGAACTCGATATCAAGAAGATAATTAGAATAGCGATCGGTTGGACCAACCGGTTGAACTGCCAATGCCCATTTGCCGTGACTGACGCTATGCCCTGACACTTTCAAGTAGCGTCGACCTGAAGTCGTGGCCACGTGGATTTATGTAGTTCGGATCGCGTATATCCGACAGGCTTGACCGGTCAGTTATCGCCTGCATCAAGGTCATTCACTGTCCATCGTTCTAAACCAAGCTCAGCCGCGATATGGTCGAGGAATTTCGTTGAAGTCAGGAACCATTCGGTTCCTCCTCGACGTGTACGCGCACCATAGTGGTCGGCCATGCGCAGCCACTCGTGAAATTTCTTTTCTGCTTCGAACGACGATTCAGCTGGATAGATTCGAAGCAGGATCGGATCTTCTGGTAGCGCGGTGAAGCGCCTCTGCGAGCCTGCGCGGTGGACAGCGTCACGTGACGAATGCCCAACCTTCAAATACGTCTTCCCCGTCTCCGCATCGATCGGGTATTTCAGATAATGCGGCAGTGTATAAACGTAAATCCCTGGAGAGCCTACTGACTCTGCTTCCGTGGTTGCGCGACTAGTGGCAGCCTCTTCGACCTCTGCGGCAATCCTGTCTTCTGCGCGATGCGTTAATTGCTCTTCCAGCGCAACCCAATCAACTCGCAATTCCGGCGAAAGATCAGTCCGTTTTAGCAAGGTACGTAGTCTTCGAGCGGCCTGCAAAGCCAGCGTGGGTCCTGTTGGGAGAGTGCCATCAGTAAGTGCCTTGATGGTCACCCGGTTGTTGTACCCATAGTTACCGCCCTTCGCCCCTGCGATTTCTGCCTGTTGTTCTAAACTCAAGCCATCGCGGTCGCCACGGAAGGTGTCACCCAAACGGCTTTGCTCCGTTTCAAGCACCGCCGCGACTTCAGCGCTTCGATCGTAAATTTGCTTGTTCATTTACCAACCAGCGCCATCAAAGTATCGAAGCCATCTACCTGCTTGTAGACAACTTCTCCCTGGCGTTGTTTGGTGAGGGTTTCAAAAAACTTGGTTGCACATTTGATCTTCGCGTCCTCGATGCCCTTGAGCTCCAAGCTCGACATGGTCCCCTTAGTTTCGGCTACGAAGTAGACATGTTTCACTGAGCCTTCTTCGAAAGCGATAGCCCAGTCAGGGTTGTAATCTCCCACCGGAGTTGGAATGAAGAACCCACGGGGAAGTTTTGCGTAGACCGCAACTTCTCTACTGGTGTCGAGTTTCTCCACAAAGTCGCGCTCAACTTGGGAGTCAGTAACTACATAGTCGTAGACATGTTTGGTTAGCTTCTCGCTAGCTTTCTTGAAGTCCTGTGCAGACTGGTTCTCTGTGAAGATAGCAGTGTCGAAGCGGTCTTCGAGCGAGTCGTAGGTGAGATGCTCTACGATTACTGTCGCTTTTTCTTCGCTAATCAAACGGGCAGCCTCAGCAATAAACTGTTCCGGATTGAGTCGGAACTTCGCAAAAGTCTCTGGGCGGATTCCTCTCAGAATCGCGGAGACGGTACGGCGGATTAGCAGTGTTTTCTCAGCAATCTCCCCCAGCAAGTCGTACTTGACTGTGGAACTAGCTGTGATCTGTTCGGTTTCCCGCGAATGACCAGCAACCTTAAATGTTTTTCCGGACTTCAGCTGGTCAACTTCGAGAGCCGCAAGCTGCTTGCCGTGTTCCACGACGTACTGGAGCCCCGTCACGTTAAGCTTCGTATCCAGTGCGCTAATGGACTTGGCGATCAATTCTTTGGAGTCGAACTCGACCTGATATACGGACCTGTGGTTGATCCGCCCCCAGAGCTCCTTGAACTCCCGCTTGGCGAAGTTCGCCTCGTTCAGCGGGATCTTCTTCATGGCACGGTCGTCACCACCGATCATGGAGACATCCAGATAAAGGGCATCGACTACTGGCCAGACAAAGTCCATTATCGGCGCTAATATCGGCGACGACGGGACAGCGAAAGTACCATTCTCCCTAGCTTCCATGTAGGCTTCAGAAATTGTGCGGTCGTCGTTAATGTAGTCATTCTTGACGAGATAGTTGTACAATGCAAACGCTGCTTCAGTCCCAAGCTGCGACTCGCCTTCTGGCGTCTTGATCGTCTTACCCGTGAAGAACTCAACCGATGCCTTGCGTGGTCGTGACGCCAGCGACTTCGAGATTTCGTCCTGAAGTCCCTTCACGAAGCTTGTGTAGGACTCATCGGTTACGACGGTCAACTCGTTAATTTCGTGCACTGTGATTGGATTGTCCATGCGTTCACCATGCTGATCGACAGAGAGACGCAAACCACGGCCGATCTCCTGGCGACGTGAAACAGTATTGTCAGATTTCTTGAGCATTCCCATGACGAACACGTTCGGGTTGTCCCAACCTTCGCGCAGTGCGGAGTGCGAGAAAATGAACCGGACAGGCTCGTCGAATGACAACAAGCGTTCTTTATTCTTCAGGATCAGATCGTAAGCGTCGATGTCCGTGGACTGGCCTTTGTCGTCTCCTCGACCCGAAACCTTACCGTCGATCTGTCGCTTGGATTTCTTGTCGATCGAGAAGTATCCTTCGTGAACGGATCCAACCTCGTCACGCTGGAGATACTTCATGTACTCGGCAGTGGCGGCATCAAGTTCAAGCTCACCAAGGATCTCCGCCCGGATGGCTTCGTACTCTTCTTCGAAGGTACGAGCATAATCTCCGAGATTATCTCCGTGGTTCTCCACGCGACCGTAGTCGCGATATTTTACGACCTCGTCTATGAAGAATAGTGAAAGAACCTTGATTCCCTGAGCGAAGAGCTCCCGTTCCTTGGCGATGTGGGCCCGGACGACCTCGCGGATCTGGATACGACGTTTGGATTCTTCGGTTACATCACGGTCGGCGAGCTGACCGGCAGTGACAATGTCACCATTAGAAAGTTCAAGGATGTCACGTGTCGCGTCGATATTTGTGATGAACAGTGCCTGACCGTCCGGTTTGTATGCTTCGATTCCTCCGGACAGGTCGTGCAGATTGGTGCCTTTCTCCACCATCCGTGTTATTCGCTTGATCGAACCACTTTTGGTTTGTACTTCCAGTTCAACACGTCCGGTCGGTGCAGCACCCTTCTTCAGGATGATGCTGTCGAGATACAGGTAAGCAGTGGAACCAGCCAGCCCTTTGACGGTTATACCTCGGACGGCGATCTTCTTCACGAGCTTCGCGTTGTAGGCATCCAGTGCGTCGAGGCGGTGTACTTTCGTGTGTTCAACCTTGTGAGTAGCCGAGTAACGCAGAACCATGAGGGCATTGAACTCTGCGAGTGCATTGAGCGACTTGTCAGCACCGATCTTCTGCGGTTCGTCAATCACGACGATTGGGCGGTTGGCCTTGATGACGTCTATGGGACGACGCGACTGAAAGTCGTCGAGGACGTCGTAGATGCGCCGTTGGTCTTTGCCTGTGGCGTTGAAGGCCTGGATGTTAATGATCATCACTTGGACTCCGGCATCGGAGCTGAATCGCTCCAGCTCGTGCAGCTGCTTGGAGTCATAGATGAACGGGCGCGGCTTGGTGCCATAGATCGACTGGAAATGATCCGCGGTGACGTCGAATGACTTCTTCACGCCTTCTCGGATCGCAACGGAGGGCACGACGATAATGAACTTCGACCATCCATAGCGCTTATTAAGCTCCATGAAGGTCTTGATATAAACGTACGTTTTGCCTGTACCGGTCTCCATCTCCACGTCAAGGTTTGGAGCACCCAGAGCGGCCTTCGAATCCTTCAGCTCCGAGGACAGCGGAAGGTTTCGTGAACCCTGTACTCGGTGAACATTCTCAAGCAATTGGGGACGCGACAACTCGATAGGTGCGTTCGCCAGACCCGAATCATCGAAGATCCTATTCTGGCCGGACCCAGATACACCTGGGTCGATCCGATAGGAGGTGCCGTCGCGCCGGGGCTGTCCTGCGAAGATGTCAACAACGGAGTCGACTGCCTCGGTCTGGTACTCCTGAACCTTGAACTGGAGCTTCAAATCAGATGGTCCTTACCTCTGTAGAAGGAGAAATCTCCTTGAAAATCTGTTCTGCGTTGATCCGTGCCGCGTCTGACTCGAATGCATCGTCACGGAACACTACGCGCAAGGGCTCGCGAACTGCGAGAGCCATGACCACGGCAGGTGTGACGGTCTCAGCGAAACAGGCGAGCAGCGCGTCGTCATCGACTGCGAAAACCTCACAACCATCGATGTCCTCACTAGCAATCGGAACCGTAGGCTCAAGACCCCAATCGAGGAGAACTTGGAGAAGCAGGTCCTCACCTGTGCGGTCCGCCTTGATGCTCGTCTCCAGTAAGGCCAAAAGACCCTGGGTGCTGGTTTCAGCAGGACGCAAGACGTCAATTTTAGATGAAGTATCAACACGGAGAGCTCGAAAACCGACATCAAAGGCCTCAGCCGTCATGACACCGTCAGTGGAGATTTGTCCCGCACGCCGTACCCTTTCCATAGCGAGCGAAGAAATCGTCGGAAACGATCCCTCTGGTGCGCCCATAGGTTCATCAAGTTGAACCAATATAAAGCGACGGTTTCCTCCATCGTGCAAATTCTGCTGAATCACCGCATCTGCTGTTGTCCCCGAACCGGCAAAGAAATCAAGCACTATATCTTCACTTTGCGGATTAGTCGCCAGGTGCAACATCCGCCGAATAAGTTTGGTGGGCTTTGGTGTGCTGAACACGACGTCAGATGCGCCGAAGTTAATCCGGGCAAGGAGTTCTTTCTTGGCATCTTGATTGTGACCAACTTCCGTGTATGGCCACAAAGTCTGCGCGACCCGCCCCTGCTTGACTTCGCTCATGAAGCGTTTAATCGCAGGACGCCCTTGACCGCTCTCGCCAAACCACACCCGATTGTCCCGAACCATCTCTTGATAACGCGGTTCCGTATAGAGCCAAGCTCTGCCCGGCGGCGGCGTAAAAACGTTGCCCGCTGGTGTTGTCAGTGCGTAGAACTGGCTCGGAGTCGCGTGACCTGCGGCCGCTGTTGCATTCTCCGCTTTCCAACGACCACGAGAATCATTGTCCGGATTCTTATACGCCTGGTCCTGCTCAGCGGTACGTGGAAGAAGGTTGGATTCCCATCGAGTTCCGCTTCTCGCATATACGTGGATATAGTCATGAACTGACGCAAATTGTGTTGCACTATTCATTGGCGAATAGACTTTTTGCCACACAACCGTAGTGAGAAAATTAGAAGCACCAAAAATTTCGTCGAGCATCGATTTCAAAGGGCCGGACTCATTGTCGTCTATGGAGACAAAAATAACACCGTCTTCTGTCAACAGATTTCTAGCAAGTTTCAGGCGAGGGTACATCATCGTGAGCCAGTCTGAATGAAACCGACCGTTCGACTCGGAGTTGCTCTCGAGTCGAACCCCAGATTCACCTATTTGTCCAGAGAAAGCCAAATATTCCTCATTAGTCCGAGAATAATCGTCCGGATAAACGAATGCGTCACCGCCTGTGTTGTACGGAGGGTCAATGTAGATCATCTTGACCTTGCCCAGATACGATTCCTGGAGCAGCTTGAGCGCATCGAGATTGTCGCCCTCAATGAAGAGGTTCTTCGTCGTATCGAAGTTGACCGACTCCTCGCGCATTGGGCGCAGAGTCTTCGCGATAGGTGCGTTCGCTGCGAACGTTGCCGCACGCTTGCCCGGCCAGTCGAGCTGATAGCGCTCTTGTGGACCCTCCACAATGTGATCGGAGAGTTCCTGACGCAGCAGGTCAAAATCGACCGAAGCTGTCACGCTACCATCGGCGTCGTGGGCTTCGACCACCACGCTAGGGAACAGCTCGGCGATCCGCTCGACGTTGCGTGCGGTGAGGTCGGGTGAGTGCAGGTAGCGTTTCTCCATCACACACCAGCCCCAGCGAAGGACGCAGAGCACGTCGAACCACGCCCACGCGAATTCGCGTGGGCGTTCTCGGATCGACGCGGTGACCACTCAGATCGCCTTGACCTCGGTGAGCGGTGAGAGTTCGCGGAAGATCTGTTCAGCGTTGATCCTCGCCGCATCATGCTCGAACTCCTCGTCGAGGAAGACCATGCGCAGTGGCTGCCGTGCGGCAAGCTCGCGAACGAGTTCTGGAGAGAGAGAGAGAGAGAGAGAGAGAGAGAGAGAGAGAGAGAGAGAGAGAGA
>NZ_DATEXC010000040.1:0-1940 GCF_035257265.1 Glutamicibacter sp. | reverse complement strand
GCCTTTCTACTGGAGGTTACGCCCCCCTACCATCGCCGCACTTCAACTTGTCTTCCGGCCTCCCGTCACGGATACTCACCGGCAATAGGGACGGTGACGACTACAGGGGAGAGGCGATGGATTGGAAACACCTGCTCGCGTATATCACAGGGACAGTGGTTCAGGAACTGCTGCTGCGCAACGAGTACCTGGTGACGGAAAACCGCCTCCTCCGCAACCAGCTTAAAGGTCGCCTCCGGCTGAGTGATGGCGAGCGCACAGCCCTCGCTGTGATCGGCCACAAGCTGGGCAAGCAGGCCCTCACGGCAGTGGCCCAGATCGTCAAGCCCGAGACGATTCTCGGTAGTGTACGGATGATTTCGCGAAATTGAAAACGCTTGGGACATCCCGTAGAACCAGGGTTGTGCGTAACCTGATTCCATGGAGGGATGTCCCGATGAGCCATGCCAAGCAACTGCACCATCGCCGCTACTTGAATGACTACTTGGAGATTATCAATCGTGAGGGCCTCCCAGGCAACGTCAAAACCGACCTGTGCCTCACGGTGCAAGACACCGTGATCGCCACCGTACAACACGTCATCGAAGCGGCTTTAGAAGAAGAACTGCACGCCTATCTGGGGTTGGATCGCTATGAACATCTCCCCTGGGGTCGCCCACCCGAGTCGACCCGCAGTGGGAGCTATCAGCGCGCATTGCTCACGCAGTACGGCCCCATTGCCGACTTGCACGTGCCCAAACTGCGCCGGGGTAACGGGGCGCTGACCTGGCAAAGTATCACCCGCTATGAGCGCTGCTGGGGGCCGCTGCTGGACCACCAGGTGCTGAGCTATTGTTTGGGGCACAGTCTACGGGACTTGCAAGAAACGATGGCATTCACCCTGGGGGAAGTGCTTTCCCTTTCGGCCTGTAACCGCCTTGTGGCGCGGGTGGCTGAGCACCTCGCAGGGTTCAAGGCACACGTCCTTGCGAGTCCGCCACCGATTATCCTGGTCGATGGCATGTGGGTCAAGATCGCCTATCCCACAGGCGAGTGCCGCCTTGATGCCCAGGGCCGTCGTCGCGCGGTCAAGCGCAAGCAGAAGCGGGTGGTGCTCAGCGCGCTTGGCGTGTGGCCCGACGGGCACTGGGAAATCGTGCATTGGAAGGTAGCGGAAGGCGAACGGGCCGACACCTGGAAGGCATTCTTTGGCGAGCTCTACCTCAAAGGAGTCACCGAGGCCACCACCGACTTGGTGGTCAGCGACGGCGCCAACGGGCTGGCGAGTGCCCTGGATCATCACCTCTATGGCGTGGCCCACCAACGCTGCATTTTCCATAAGATCAAACAGCTGGCAGACCATTTGGTCTTTGGCGAGCTGAAAGTGGAGCCCAGGGGCGACGCGGAGCAAGCGGCTCGTCAGGCCAAGCGGCAGCGGAAAAAAGCGGTGTTGGTCGAGGCCAGTTGGGTCTATGACGGTACGAGCGAGACGCAGATGCGGGAGCGAGCCGAAGTGTTCCGGCAGGCGTGGGCCGATCGTGAACCCGACGCCGTCGCCAACTTTTTGGTCGATTTTGACAAGACTTTAGCCTACTTGTCGATCGCGTTTCCCGAGCCGTTCCGGGGGCTCATCCGGACGACGAACCTCCTGGAGCGCTTTCATAAGGAGATGCGGCGCAAGCAACGGGACATCGGGATGTTTCAGAGCGAGCAAGGCTGTGAGACGCTCTGGTATTTGCTCTCGAGAAGAGAGACAGCAAAACAGCGAGCGATGCTTCAGGGTAGGTTGTGAAAATTCGCGAAAAAGATCATACACTACCAGCAGAGAAGGAGCCGCTTCACCACGGAGCGCCGCTTCACACGCCGCCGTGAGGTACGCTAAGACATTGCGTTGCTGTTGTTTCAGCAATTCCCGCTGAGCCTCCAAGCCCAGTGATCACCGGGTGAGCGACACTGGCCTT
>NZ_DATEXC010000039.1:0-221375 GCF_035257265.1 Glutamicibacter sp. | reverse complement strand
GGCGGGGGTTTGGAAGCTTGCTTTACCCGGGCAGCGGCGCGGCGCGCGGCTGGTGTCCGGGGGTGTGGTGCGCAGTGTGTCGAGTTCTGTTTCGTCCAGGGTGTGGGCGTTGGTGGCGGCGAGCCGGTCGGCGCCGGTGACTCGGAGGCGGGCTGCTTCGTCTTCGAGGTGCTGGCCGGTGGTGGCTAGTTCCAGGGCGAGGCGGGGATCGGTAGTGTCTGCCAGGTGCAGGCGCAGGAAGGTGAATAGCTTGGTGCCGGTGGTGGCTAGTTTGCGCAGGGTTTCACCGGTGAGGTTTTCTGGCTCACCGGTGGCTGCGGTGAGCTCGGTGAGCGTCGTGTGCAGTTCGGTGAGGGTGGCCCCGGCGGTGGTGTTCATGAGTTGAGTATGAACGGGATACTGCGCCGTGGCTGGTGAATTTGAAAGTTGTGGAAAACTCAGCCAGCTGAATAGTTCCGGTGCCCGTTGGACGATGAACTATTTCATCGTCCAACGGGCACCGGTGTCACGCAGGTGCTAGCGTTTTTCCTTACCTACAAATACGCCGAGGACCGCGGAAATGATCGAGATGATGATGGTGCCCGCGATTGCGTCCCACCAGAATTTATCGATGCTTAGTCCGACCGGGGTGAATTGTGTCAGCCAGCTGGTGAGCAGCAGCATCAAGGCGTTGACGATCACGGTGAACAAGCCCAAGGTCAGGCAGGTGATGGGCAACGTGAAGAACGCGACGATCGGACGCACTAAGGCGTTGATCAGACCGAAGATCAGACCAATGATCAAGTAGGCAATGACGGAGCCCATCAGGTCATCGCTCATCGCCGAGATATGAAGGCCGGGGACAACCCACACGGCCGCGGCAAGCGCGAGGGCGTTGATAATGACTCGAATCAAAAAACTCATAAGCCAATTTTGGCATAGAAGACTGGATGATCGGTGGAAAAGGAATCTGCCGATTGCGCCGCCGGGCACTAGGCTTGAGCTATGAGTGAGAACCCTGTAATCCAAGACCTGGTGCAACCTCGTTCCATCGTTGCGCGCTTGCCCAAGTACGCCGCCGGCAAACCACCGGTAGTGGTCGAAGGGCTTGAACCGTTCAAGCTTTCGTCGAATGAGATTCCTTTTGGCCCAATTGATGAGGTGCGTCAGGCGGTCTTGGCGCAGGATGCGCTGAACCGCTACCCGGATAGCCTGTCGACGAAGCTGCGGACGAGCCTGAGCGAGTACCTCGACGTGCCTGCCGCAGATATCGTCACCGGTGCCGGTTCGCTTGGTGCGCTGACTCAGATTCTGACTACCTTCGCGGGGCAGAACGAGGATGGAATTCAGGATGAGGTCATCTACGCGTGGCGCTCATTTGAGGCTTACCCGATCTTGGTGCAAAGTGCCGGGGCGTTGCCGGTAGAAATTCCGGTCTTGCCCGATGGGCGTCACGACCTGGAATCGATGATCGCAGCCGTTAACGAAAACACCTCGGTAATTTTGTTATGCACTCCGAATAATCCCACCGGTCCCATCCTGACGCAGGCCGAGGTTGATGACTTCATCGCCCGCGTGCCACGTAACGTGTTGATCGTCTTAGATGAGGCCTACATCGAGTTTGTCCGTGATGAGCATTCAGTGAACGGTGTCAACACCTACCGCGAGAACCCAAACGTGGTGTTGTTGCGCACGTTCTCTAAGGCGCACGGCTTGGCTAATCTTCGCATCGGCTACAGCGTTGCGCACCCGGAGATCACCGAAAATATTCGCGTGGTGGCGACCCCGTTTGCTGTTTCTTCGGTAGCCGAAGATGCCGCCGTTGCCTCGCTGGCAAACATCGATAAGGTGTTTGAACGCGTGGAGATTTTAGTTCAGGAACGTGATCGTGTGGTGGCGGCTTTGCGAGCGCTGGGTTGGGTATTCCCGCAAACGCAGGCGAACTTCATCTGGTTGCCGTTGGGTGAAAACACCCAAGAGTTCGTGCAGCGTGCCCAGAAGCGGGCGTTGTCGGTTCGCGGGTTCGGCTCCGAGGGTGTGCGCATTTCGATCGCGGAGGTTGAAGCGAATGATCGTTTCATCGAATTGTGCAAGAATTCTGAGGATTTAAAGCTCGGCTGACGTGCTTCTAATTCTCGCGTTTTAGAGGCCGAAAGATATAGGCTGTTTAGTAGTTAAGCCGCTATATGTCCCATAGGGAATGTATTCCTTGAGGGGCATATGAATGATTGAAGGATGTTTTATGTCGCGTGCCGCGAATGAGGCGACGGACCAGGGTCTAGTGCAGATTCTGACTCCGGAAGGCCAGCGTCTTCCCAACCAAATGTACGATGCGTATTTGGGTGACGTTGACGACGACATGTTGCGTGGTTTTTACCGCGATATGGCGTTGACTCGCCGATTCGACCAAGAGGCTACTGCCCTGCAGCGCCAAGGGCAGCTATGCCTCTGGGTTCCCTTGCGTGGGCAGGAAGCGGCGCAGATCGGTTCGGGGCGGGCCACCCGTCCCAGCGACTACATCTTCCCGACCTACCGTGAACACGGTGTGGCACTGACCCGCAACGTCTCCTTCTCCGAGATGCTGCGGCTCTTCCGTGGAATCTCCGGTGGCGGCTGGGACCCGCGGGAAAATAACTTCCACATGTACACGATGGTGCTCGCGGCGCAGATGCCTCACGCATCGGGCTATGGAATGGCGATCAACCTCGACCAGCATGGCTGGGATGAGGCTAAACGTGCCGCCGAAGGCGACGCGGTGGTGGCCTACTTCGGCGACGGTTCCTCCACCGAGGGTGAAACCCACGAAGCGATGGTTTTTGCGAACTCCTTTAACGCTCCGGTGGTGTTCTTCTGCCAGAACAACCAGTGGGCCATCTCGGTGCCATTCGACGTGCAGTCCAAGGTGGACTTGGTTCACCGCGCGGCCGGTTACGGCATGCCGGGCATCCAGGTGGACGGTAACGACGTGCTCGCGGTGCTGGCAGCAACTCGCTGGGCGCTGGAACATGCACGCAGCGGCAAGGGGCCGGTACTCATTGAGGCGATGACCTACCGCTTGGGTGCACATACCACCGCAGATGATCCAACCAAGTACCGAATGAGCGAAGACGAGCTCGCCTGGGCTCCGAAGGATCCGCTGATCCGGTTGGAAACGTACCTGCGTGAAAACAAGATTGCTGACGAAGCATTCTTTGCGCAGCTGGCTGCCGACGGCGATGAAATGGCCGCAAAGGTTCGCAAGGACGCCATGGCTTTCCCTGTCCCGCCGCTGGCCAAATCCTTCGAGCAGGTGTACGCCGAGGCGCACCCGCTGATTCAGGAGGAGCTGGCTTGGCATTTGGAATACGAGGCCGGGTTTGCGGACGAATCAGGCGCGGGGGAGAAGTAAATTGACGACAACTATGACGCTTGCCAAGGCCATCACCAACGGCCTGGACAAGATACTGCAATCCAATGACCGTGCGATCCTCATGGGTGAAGATATTGGCCGCCTCGGTGGCGTATACCGCATCACCGACGGGCTGATCGACAAATATGGCGCACACCGGGTGATCGACTCCCCGCTGGGTGAGGCCGGGATCGTCGGCGGCGCGGTAGGTATGGCGCTGCGCGGGATCAGCCCACTGGTAGAAATCCAGTTTGATGGTTTTGTGTTCCCCGCCTTCAGCCAGATCACCACGCAGCTGGCCAAGATGCATGCGCGTTCCGAGGGCCGGCTAACGGTTCCGGTGGTCATCCGCATCCCTTATGGCGGCGGCATCGGGTCGATCGAACATCACTCCGAATCTCCTGAGGCGCTCTTTGTGCACACCGCCGGGCTGCGCGTGATCACCCCGTCGAATGCGCACGACGCGTACTGGATGATCCAGCAGGCCGCGGCCTGCCAGGACCCGGTGATCTATCTGGAACCCAAGCGCCGCTACTGGCTCAAGGGCGAGGTGGATACCGAAACTCCGGCGCTGGACGCGTTCAAGGCGCAGGTAGTGCGTCCCGGCGATGACGCGACCATCGTGGCCTACGGCCCGCTGGTGCCGATCGCACTCGCGGCGGCAGAGGCAGCGCGGGAAGACGGGCGCTCGGTGGAAGTCATCGACCTGCGTTCGCTCTCGCCGATTGACTTTGACACCATCACCGAGTCGGTGCAGAAGACCGGACGGCTGATCGTGACCCATGAGGCACCGACCTTTGGCGGGATCGGCGGGGAGATCGCCGCGCGGATCACCGAACGCGCGTTCCTCTCCTTGGAAGCGCCGGTGCTGCGTGTGGGCGGATTCCATATGCCGTACCCGATCTCTAAGGTCGAATCCCAGTACCTGCCGGACATCGACAAGCTACTCGAAGCCCTCGACCGGTCCTTCGCCTACTAAGCGACGGATTCAAGGAGAAAAACATGACTGTCTTTAATCTTCCCGATGTGGGCGAGGGGCTGACCGAAGCCGATATCGCTTCATGGAAGGTCCAGGTGGGCGACACCGTTGAGGTCAACCAGATCTTTGTCGAAATTGAAACCGCGAAGTCGCTCGTAGAGCTGCCGTGCCCTTTCGCCGGGGTGGTCACCGAACTGCATGCCGCCGAAGGGGAGACCGTGCTGGTGGACCAGCCGCTGATCACCATCAACGAGGAGGGCGACCCGGTGCTTCCCACCGGCGTGCCCGAACCGGTGCAGGTCGCCAACACGGAAACTCCGAACCATAGCGAGGAGCCGGGCCCATTGGTTGGTTCCGGCCCGGCAGCGGATTCGGCGGTGCGCCGAGCCCGGACCAGCCGCCCGGCCCCGTCCACGGGTGACGAACGGACCAGCGCGGCGAACAAGGCTGGCGCGGGTGCCGCCGGTCTGGCGGATACTATTTCACGCCGCGCCCAGGGACTGGGACAGGCGGTGGCCCGCGAAGTGGACCGCCGCAAGCCTGCGATGGCGAACTTCATGGACCGGGTGCTGGCTAAACCGCCGGTGCGCCGCTTGGCCAAAGACCTCGGCGTGGATATCAACGAGGTGATCGGCACCGGCGTACAAGGCGAGGTGACCCGCGAAGACGTCAACAGCTACCAGGGGCAGCGCGAAGCCGAACGTGATGCGGCCCCGACCTACTGGGGCCATGGCGCCGCCGGTGGCGCACTGATCGAACGTTCGCAGGTCCGCGGGGTCCGCAAGGCCACTGCGAAGGCGATGGTGCAGTCGGCATTCAGTGCCCCGCACGTGTCGATCTTCGTCGACGTGGATGCCAGCCGCACCATGGAGTATGTGGCCAGGCTGAAGAAGTCCCGCGATTTTGAGGGAATTAAGGTTTCCCCGCTGCTGGTTTTGGCGCGCGCGGTCATTTGGGCCGCGGCGCGTAACCCGTCGGTGAACGCCTCGTGGGTGGAGACCGAATCCGGCGCGGAGATCCACCAGAAGCACTTCATGAATTTGGGGATCGCGGCAGCCACCCCGCGCGGGTTGCTGGTGCCGAATATCAAGAACGCCCACACGCTGAATATGCGGGAACTTGCGATCGCGCTGAATGACCTGGCGATGACCGCCCGGGCCGGCAAGACCAGCCCGGAGGATATGCGCGAAGGCACGTTGAGCATCACCAATATCGGGGTGCTGGGCATTGACACCGGAACGCCGATCCTCAACCCCGGCGAGGTTGCGATCGTCGCCTTCGGCACGATCAAGCAGAAGCCATGGGTTCTCGACGGCGAGGTAGTGCCACGCTGGATCACCACGCTGGGCGGTTCCTTTGACCACCGGGTGGTGGACGGGGATCTGTCCGCACGGTTCATGGCCGATGTCGCCTCGATCATGGAAGAACCTGCATTATTGCTTGACTGAAACCACGGAAAAACCCGTCCGGTGGGTGCCCGCAAGGCATCCACCCGACGGGTTTTTCACTCCCGGTTACTCAAAGTATTGTTGATATACTCGCAGGACTATGATTCGACCGCTTGTTTCAGCCACTGCCGCGCTAGTGCTGACGTTTTTCATATTGCCGATGAGCGCGCACGTGGCGCAGCCGGCGCCGGTGTATCCCACCACCGAGTCCAGCGCCCCGGCTCAAGACAGCGAGCCGGTGCTGATCCCGCTGATCAGCGCGCACGAAGAGAACTTCTATCTGGCGGTCAGCGAGGCGGCCCAGGATTCGGTTGATCAGCAGGCGATCGTTGACCAGGTGCGCGAATCGATGGGCGCAACCCACGCAAAGATCCTGGTGGGAGTGGATAAAAAACCCAATAAGCTCAAGGGTGCTGCGCAGCTAGTGCGCGGCCTGCTGCTCTTTGGCGACGGTGATGCGCTCAGCGATGACTGGTTGGAGCACGGGAAAGAACGCGGGTACGTCGGTAAAGGGTGGATCGTGGTGGGGGTGATGCTTCCCGAACTCGCCGGTGCACCCACCGAAGTTTTTGTGGATCCGGGCCGAGATGTCAGGCCCAAGGCCGAGGGTGCGACCGAGCGTATTCAACGCGCGGGCCAGCAATATTTTGATTCCCAAAACTACACCCAGGCAATCATCGAGGTGAGCAAGGCGAGTGCTG
This sequence comes from Glutamicibacter sp., assembly GCF_035257265.1. Taxonomy (GTDB): domain Bacteria; phylum Actinomycetota; class Actinomycetes; order Actinomycetales; family Micrococcaceae; genus Glutamicibacter. The sequence continues at coordinate 214,880 of NZ_DATEXC010000039.1, read as the reverse complement.
CGCAGCTGTAGGCGCCCAAAAAATCCATGTTCACCAGCTGGCAAGGGGCAGGCATGCTTGCACTGCTGGTGCTCGGCGTGGTGATCGCGGCCTTCATCGTGCACCGGCGCAAGGTGCGCGCCCAGGCTGCGGACCAGCGTGCCCAGCGTGGACAGCAGCTCGTCGAATTACTCCGCCATCGTGCCTTCCGGCTGCAGAAATTCCAGGCACCGCTGCCTGCCGGCGAGCCACCTGGGCGCAGCAGGCGGGCCAGCGAGTCCATCAACGCGGCGATACCAGTGCTGAACGAGCGCGCTGTACGGCTTGCGCAGAACTATCAGGACGGCGGCGCGCTGAGCGTCGAAGAGTTAGCGCGGATGGAAGCCTGCCTCGCCGATCAGGAGCTGCTGGTCGCCGCCACGAAGGCGCTCAATACGCTGCTTGAGGCAAAACGCGGGCAGAGCGCCGACTGGAAAGCCATCGTGCTCACGCACCGGGAACGGCTCGAAGACACCGCGCAATTCCTCAACCTGGACTCTGTGGGTCAGCTGGACTGCCTGCCGCATTTGCGGACCATGATTATCGAACACACCAACCGGTTGGACAAGATTCAAAACTGGGTGCAGGCCAGCGCGCCCCGTCAGCACAGCCCGGTGCAGTTCCTGGACGAGCTCTGGCAACTGCGTGCCGAACTGCAGCAAAACCATAGTGCCGCCCTCACCCAGGCGCGCGGGGCACGGGTAGAACTGATTGATTCTCTGCGCCGGCGAATGGATGCGGACGGCGCTCGGCAGGTATTTTCAGATCCTTTGACCACCGTGGACGCCGCGCTGGTGCGGGCTCACACGCTGACCGGTGAACACCTGCAGGAGAATTCATGAGCCGGCCCGGGTTCTACGATTCACGGGGCCGCAAGCTGCGCAGGCCACGATCCTGGGCCGCGCTCGGCGCGCTGCTGATGGCACTGATAACCACCTTCGTAGCCCTGCAGGGCTACCGGTCGATCCCCGAAGAGCCACGCTTTGAGGTGGACATCGTGGTCGAAGGGACACCGGACTGGAATATCAGCCAGGCCACGGTCGACGCGGCGCTGAGTGATCCGATCAAATCGCATCAGCCGCTGCGGCTCACGGTCACCGACCGGTACTTGAGCGGTGATGAGCTGCTGCGCGGACAGCTGCCCGCGCAGCAGGTGCTGCTCTCCACTCAGCTGGAGAATCTGGAGAGCCAGAATGGCAGCGTGCAGCGGCGGTTCACCGGGGCCGCGCTGGACTCGGATCTGGTGGCCGGCAGCGATGAATATACCGCGGCACGCTTTGAAATTAGTGGGGCTTTCCGAGACAATCTGGGCTTAGGCCACGGCCCGCAGGCGGTGGTGGCGGCCGCCGAGCGCGCCGCGATCGTGCTCTCTGCGCAAGGCGTACAAAACCCCGTCTACTGGTTTGGTGCGATTGGCCTCTGCGCGATGCTGACCGCCGCGCTGCTGTATGCTGCGCTGCGCTACCGCTCGCGGTGGGGGTCGCGGCATCGCCGGCTGACTGCTGCGCGACGCAAGCTGGCCCGGGTGCTGCTGGACCTTGAAGCCCTGGAGGCGACCTATGCTGCCGTACCAGCTGGCTCGCGTCCGGCGGGGTTCAGCAGAAACTGGGAGGAGCTGCAAAGCCTGTCCCTGCAGGCGGCGCGCAGTGAAGATCCGCTGGTCACCGCGCTGTTTACCAAAAAGGAGGCGGCCAGTGCGCACACCGGTGCCCAGCTCGCCGCCTTCGAAGCGAGCACCCGCACACTGACTCAGCTCGCCGACGCGTTGCTGGGAGCCGGGTCGGTGCATGCAAACCTTGCCGGGACCGGTTCCACCTTTGACCAATTGAGCCGGCCGATCAACGATGCGGCAACCGCTTTGCTGATTCGCCTTGAGCACGCCCCGGGAAAAATGATTTCCGGCAGCGACGTGCGCAGGCTGCGTGATGATCTGGGCGAATTGCTGCAGGCCTCGGCCCTGGAGACCGATAGTTCGCAGGCCGTTGAGCGCTGGCGCAAGGCCGAAATACAGCTGGCCGCACACGCCAAGGCGTTGGCCCGCAGCCTGCGCCGTTACCCGCGCGGGAAAATCCCCGCAGTGGCGCAGGTTCCCGCGGAGCATCTTCAGCTGCGCGAAAGTCTGGGCCTTAAAACCGCGGAGCAGTCCAGCGCCCTGTACCAGTTGAGTCTTGCCAACGCGCTGGTCCGCGCCACCTTGGGCGATACGCTCGCCTCCGATACCCGGAGGCAGCAGCCGGCGCCCGCTCTGCCTGCCGCCGGCAAAACTCCCGCCGGCCGCACAGCGCGTTCACCGGGCAGTGACGAACCTGCCCCGAGGCGCCGTGGGCTGCGCCTTGCCGGGGCCGTGGCGACGCTGCTTGCCGCGATGATCGCCGCCGGGCTGACGGTGGGCACCCTGACCGGCAAACCGGAGGTTCCGCGCGGCGGCAGCGGCCAGGGCGTCAGCTTCGAGGTTGATGATCCGGCCAAGCTGCTCGATGAAGACGAGGTCCGCCGTTATATGGACACCGATTTTCAGACCGGCACCAGCTTTACCCTGGCCGTACGCGATGCCGAAAGCTACCTGGATTTCCTTCCGCTTGAAGCGGGGCGAAGCTTCCACCAGGTGCGTCCGCGCAGTATCTTGGAAGCCAAATGGCGGCTGAAAAGCGAATTCAAGGACAAGGTTGATCCGCTTACCGGGGAGCTGCGTGAAGGCGAAGTGATCGTCCCGGTGCTGCTTGCCGACGATGAACGAACCGTCGTGCCGGGGGTGATCTCCGCGCAGCTGCAGCGCGGCGATTACGGGTGGGGGCAGCTGGCCGCCTGGGAGCACGGCTCGATCAGCGAGTCCAAGTACCTGGAGATGGAGGTGGCCGGGGCCTTGGATGACTACAACAACGCGTTAGCGCGCAACGGCTATGAGCCGGTCGATTTTTCTGGCACGGCGCTGTTCTGGATGCTCACGTTCCTGTTCTGCCTGACCGTGCTCAACCTGGTACTGGTGGTGCGTTACCTGCTGTCGACGGCTACCCGGCTGGGCCGGTTCGGGCGGGGCGCACGCAGCTTGGCACAGGCGAAGCGGCAGCTTGAAGCGCTGCTGCTCGGGTTGGAGGATTCGCAGATTAACGCGGTGGCGGTGCTCGGTGCAGATACTCACGGGCGCGCCGATGAGGCGGGGCAGCGGCTCTTCGAGCGCGCATTGGTGATGGCCTGGCATGAGGCGCAAGAACTAACCCAACTGCCCGTGGGCGAGCGGTGGGGCCAGCCCTTCGCGCGCAGGGTGGCGCACCTTGAGCGTTTGGTGGCGCGCCTGGGGGAACGCGATCAAGATGTCACTCGGCGTGCGAACGTTTTAGTGGCGGCCACCCGTGGGGCCGGCGGAGACGAACCGGCTTCGGTGCTGCTGCCCATCTAGTAGGCTTCCACGCAGGCGGCGGTCCCCATTGCCCCGCGTGCAGGGCAATGGGGACCGCCATCGGCGTTTAATCCGCTCTTCAGCCCAGCACCTCGGGCAGTTGACCCGGCTCGTTGCCCAATACGTGCTGCGAGAGGAACTCGAAGACCACCTGGTACCAGATCTTCGCGTGCTGCGGGCTGAGGATCCAATGGTTCTCGTCGGGGAAGTACAGGAACCGGTGATCGGTGGTGCCGTCCGGCGCCTGCGGCAGGCCCGAATCGGCCAGCAGCTGGTACCAGAGCTTGAGCCCCTCGCTGATTGGCACGCGGTAATCCTTATCCCCGTGGATGACCAGCATCGGGGTAATGATCTGCGCCACGTGGTGATGCGGGGAATTAGCCTGGATCATTTCCGGACTCATCTCCCGGGTCCAGTAGAACGAGGCATCGGTGGACTTGTCGAAACCATCCAGCGCCCACAGGCTCGCATGAGTCACGATTGCCTTGAAGCGGTCGGTATGCCCGGCGATCCAATTGGCCATATAACCGCCGAAGGATCCGCCCATGGCCGCGGTGCGGGTCTGATCGATGTCCGCGCGCGCCTCGGCGGCATCGGTGATCGCCAGCAGGTCCGTGTATGGTTCGCTACCCCACCGGCCCCAACCGCGTTGGATGAAATCTTGACCATAACCGGTGGACAGCGCCGGATCGGGCAAGAGCACCGCGTAGCCTTGCGCGACCGCGAGCCAAGGGCTCCAGCGCCAGCTCCAGGCGTTCCATGAACCCAGTGGTCCACCGTGGATCCAGAGCAAGAGTGGCGCCTTGCTGGCAGCGGATGCACCGTGCGGCAGCGCCAGCCAGGCGCGGACCGCCGCGCCATCGGCGGCGGTGGCGCTCACCTCGGTCAGCGTGCCGGGCAGTTCTGGCTGACCGGCGGGGGAGAGCAGCTTAGTCAGTGCGGCGTACTGACCCGACTCCAGCTCGCTGAGGTGGGTCAGTTCGAGGGACACCGGCTCGGCGGGGTACTGGTAGCTGGAGCGCAGTGCGTAGGCGGTGCGCGAATCCGGGCTGATCAGCACGTTGGTGTAGGCGCCATCCGCGGTGATCCGGGTGATCTTGTCGCTCTCAAGGTCGAGATGGAAGATTGGGCCGTGGCCGTTGTCATCGGCTGTCAGCAGCAGCGAGTTTCCGTTGGGGAACCAGGTGATGTCGTTGGTCCAGCGATCCCAGCCGACGGCGATCTGATGGGTTTCGCCGCTGGAGAGCTCCATGAGCCACAGGGTCATTGCTCCGGCACGCTGCGGGGTGGAGCGGGTCCATCGGGCGTAGATGAGTTTGCTGGAATCCGGGCTGATCTTGCCGACCGTGTATTCGTAGGTCTCATCGGGTGCGAGCAGCATTTCCTGCGCACCGCTGTGCAGATCTAAGCGCATCAGGCCGGTGGCAAGCGAGCCGCGGCCCTCCGGAACGAGCCATTCGGTGATCAAGAATTCGCCGTTGTCCGCGGCGGTGAAGCCGGTATCGGTCTGCTGCACGCCGCTGCTGGGGGTCAGATCCTTCAGCGCCGCGGATTCGGCATCCGCATCGTGTTCAAGGGCTGCGGTATAAAAGTGCGGGGTCTGCGGTCCGAGGTCCGCGTCCCAGTAGCGCACCGGGTAGCCGGTGTGGAGGATGGCGGAGATCTTTTTTGTTTTCCGCTCCTCCAGGATTTTCGCTTCGTGGTCCAGATCGCTGGCACGCGGCATACCCGCAGCGCAGACCAGCACGCGTTCGCTGTTATGGGCGAAGCAGGTTAGCGACCCGATCCCCGCCGGGTGGGTGAGGATCGATCGGGCTTCTCCTCCGGCGGAGGGCAAGCGCCAGGCTTCGGGTTTGGCGTCTTCCCCGCTGCCGCGTTTGGCGAGAAAAAAGAGGTCGCCGTCGGCGCCGAAGCTCGGCTGCGATTCGCCGTTTTCTCCGAAGGTCAGGCGCCGGGCAGGTGTTTTTCCCTGCGGGTCCAGCTGCCACAGGGCGGAGGAGTATTTTGTTTGGTCACTGCTGAGGGTGCTCAGCGTGGTGACAAGTTTGGTGCCGTCGGGGGATAGCGCCAGGCCAGCTACCCGCGGAAGGCCGATGTACTCGTCTAGATTGTGAAATGGTTGCTTGGCATATGTCATAGCTCACATCTTTCCACTAATGCGTGGCAGGCACTAGTGCGCCGGGCACCCCAGATTTAACGCAGCATCAGGCGAAATGCCGGATTTGCGGCCAAGATTTAATGCTGTCGATATTGGAATAGGACAACCGATGAGGGATCGTAGCTTAGAGAACGCTCATCACATGGCTCACGCTGAGGAGAGAAAAATGAAACAACGTCCGCACCGTCTTCGGCTGCTCTGCTTGACGGCTGCCTCGGCGCTGCTGTTTGCCGGATGTTCAACCGGCGATCCGGCAGCGGATTCCAGCGGCAAGGAGCAATCGCAGAGCCCGCAGGAGTCGGCCAGCTCGCCGGCATCGAGTACCGATGGCAGCGCAACTGCCGCAACTACCCAGCCGCCGGCCAGTGCGCAACCGCCGACGGATAGGCCGGCGGAGCTGACGGTGAACAAAGAAGTGATGGGCATCGGTTTTAAACTTCCCGAAGATTGGTCCGTGGCCGGTGATGACTGCCAGGGCGAATGCACCGAGTATGACAACTGGGAGGTGAAGGATCGGCGCGGGGAGCATGTGCTGACGCTGATCCCGAATACCGCCACCTCCCCGGATGGGGATCCGAATCTGTATGAACGCGAGGTGCTCAAGCAGGTACCGGTGCCGGGGCTGAAGACCCCGACCAGCCTGCTGGCAGAATTCTGGACCGGGACCAGCCAAGAAGATGGCGAGCAGGAGACAGGGTTCTCGCTGGCGTTGATCGATGACCAGGTGCTGGCCGATCGTACCGAAATGCCGGATCTTGAGTACTTCAAGATCGGCGATTCCCAGGCCCCGATGTTCTGGGTAGAAGACGAGTACATGGAGGATCAGGGGATCGGCGATGACCCCACCCGGGAAGGGGTGGACAAGTTCCTGGCCAGCGAGCAGTACCAAACCGTGGAGGCGATCCTGCTCAGCGTGCGCCATGCGGCAGGTTAACTCCGGCGCCGCAAGGAGATAAAAATATCCGGCGGGAGCCGTAGCTCCCGCCGGATAATCATGCGTAGTTTTCGGTGGCTATACGGAAGCCTTCTCATTGCCCGGGTCATCGGTGCGCTGCTGCTGCGCGGCGAGCCGCACATCGGCCAGCTCGTTGATCCGCTTCCGGCTGGCGTACCAGCCAAGAATCAGCAGCGGGATGATGATGGCCAGCGAGGCGATCGTCCAGGTGCCGACCGGATTATCGAAGGCCATCAGGATCAGCACCGCGGCCAGGAAGATCAGCGTCACCCAGCCGGAGACCGGAGCCAGCGGCATCCGGAAGCTTGGCCGGGCCAGGCTTCCGCGCCGTGCCGCCTTCACCAGCGCCATTTGGCACAACACGATCATGCCCCAGGAGGCGATGATGCCCACGGCGGCGAAGTTCAATACGATTTCAAAGGCTGCGGCCGGAACAAAGGCGTTGAGCACTACGCCGAGCACCGCCACGGCAGCGGTAATCAGGATGCCGCCGTAGGGGACCCCGGATTTGTTCATGCGCCCGGCGAAGCGCGGGGCCGAGCCGTTCAGCGACATCGAACGCATGATTCGCCCGGTGGAATACAACCCGGCGTTCAGCGAGGAGAGCGCGGCGGTGAGCACCACCAGGTTCATCACCACGTCCATGCCCTGGATGCCGATGGAGCCGAAGAAGGTTACGAACGGGGATTCGCCGGCCTTGTATGCGCTGTAGGGCAGCAATAGCGAGAGCAGAACCAGCGAGCCGACGTAGAATACGGCGATGCGGATGATCACGGTATTGATCGCCTTCGGCATGACCTTTTCGGGGTTTTCCGTCTCTCCAGCCGCGGTGCCGATCAGTTCGATCGACGCGTAGGAGAAGACCACACCCTGCATCAGCACCAGCACCGGCAGCAGCCCATTAGGCAGCAGTCCGCCATTCTCGGAGAGGATGCTGAAGCCCACCTCGTGGCCGTCGATCGGGGTGCCGAAGATGACAAAGTAGCAGCCGACGATCAAGAAGCCCACCAGCGCAACTACCTTGATCAGCGCAAACCAGAACTCCATCTCGCCGAAGGCCTTGACCGAGACCAGGTTCATGCCCAGCACCAGCGCCAGCGCCGCGAGCGCCCAGAGCCACTGCGGAACGCTGCCGATCCACGCCACATACTTACCGAAGAACGCCATGTAGAGCGCCACCGCGGTGATGTCCACGATCGAGGTCATCACCCAGTTCAGCCAGTACAGCCAGCCGGTGGCGAAGGCGGCCTTCTCGCCGTAGAATTCCCGGGCGTAGGAGACGAACGAGCCCGAGGACGGGCGGTGCATGACCAGTTCGCCCAGGGCGCGCAAGATCAGGAATGCGAAAAATCCGCAGACCGCGTAGCTGATGACGATGCCTGGGCCGGCCGCCGCCAGACGCCCGCCGGCGCCCATGAACAGGCCCGTGCCGATGGCGCCGCCAATGGCGATCATCTGCATTTGGCGGGAGGAAAGTCCCTTGTGGTAGTCCCCGTCGCCGGCGGTCAGGCCGGCATCCGGGACGTGCGCAGCGGTAGCGCGGGTGGTGGAATGCTCCATCGTAGTCCTTAACAGTTAGTCGGAGAGATTTGCCAGGCGCTCTGGCTTGAGCAGTTCGTTGAGATCTTGTGCGGACAGCAGGCCGCGTTCGAGTACTAGTTCGGCCACGCCGCGACCGGAATGCAGCGCTTCGAGCGCGATCGAGGTGGAAGCGGCGTAACCGAGCCGTGGATTCAGCGCAGTGACCAGCCCGATGGAGTTCTCCACCTCGCGGCGCAACGCGTCCTCATCGACGGTGATGCCGTCGATGCACCGGGCAGCCAGGGTGAGGCAGCCGTTGGTCAGGTGCTTGAGCGAGAGCCCGATGGAATGCGCGATCACCGGCTCAAAGGCGTTCAGCTGCAGCTGGCCACCCTCGGCGGCCATGGTCACCGTCATGTCATAACCGACCACCTGGTAGGCGATCTGGTTCACGACCTCCGGGATCACCGGGTTGACCTTGCCGGGCATGATCGAGGATCCGGACTGCACGGCAGGCAGCTGCAGGTCGTTGAGTCCCGCGCGCGGGCCCGAGGAGAGCAGACGCAGATCGTTGCAGATCTTCGAGATTTTCAGCGCCACACGCTTGAGCACCCCCGAAAGGTGCACAAAGGCCCCCACATCGCTGGTCGCCTCGATCAGGTCTTCGCTGGTTTTCAGCGGCAGGCCGGTCAATTCTGCGAGGTGGCCGCGGGCCGATTCGGCGTAGCCGGCCGGGGCGTTCAGCCCGGTGCCGATGGCGGTGGCGCCCAGGTTGATCTCGGTGACCAGGGACAGCGACTCGGCCAAGCGGTCGCGGTCCTCGCGCAGGGTGACCGCCCAGCCGCCGAATTCCTGGCCGACGGTCATCGGCACCGCGTCCTGCAGCTGGGTGCGGCCCATTTTGACCACGCTGCGGAATTCCTTGGCCTTGGCCAGGCAGGAGTTCTCCAGCACCGCCATGGCGGCTAGCAGCGGCTGGGTGGCGAAGTGCGTGGCGATGTTCACCGCGGTGGGGTAGGCGTCGTTGGTGGACTGCGAAAGGTTTACATGGTCGTTGGGGTGCAAAAACGAGTATTCGCCCTTGGCGTGCCCCATGATTTCCAGCGCGAGGTTGGCGATGACCTCGTTGGCGTTCATATTGGTGCTGGTGCCCGCGCCGCCCTGGATCGGGTCGATGATGAACTGGTCGTGCAGCGAGCCATTGGCGATCGCCTCGCAGGCCTGGTCGATGGCCCGCGCCCGGGCGTCGTCAAGCAAGCCCAGCTCATGGTTGGCGCGCGCCGCCGCCTGCTTGACCCGGGCCAGCGCGGTGATCAGGTGCGGGTTGCCGGACAGGGAAGTCCCGGTGATGTCAAAATTTTCCTTGGCGCGCAGCGAATGCACCCCCCAATAGGCTTCAACCGGGATTTCACGGTCGCCGATGAGGTCGTGTTCGCTGCGGGTTACGGGAGCCTGAAGGGTTTCAGACATGTCTGCTCACTCCTGATTTTTGGGCGCACTGAGCGCACCCTAGGTGGTTGATGATGCTAAATTTTGCCGGTGTTTTAGAGCGCTTGGAGCTGCCCGACGACTTCTCCGCCGCCAAGCAGGTCGGTGGAAGCGAGGCCGCGTAACTGGTGTTGGGCTTCGCCGTCCAGGCGTTCGGCCAGTAGTTTCACGGTGATCGGCATGCGGGCCCGATCTGAACCGTCGGAAATCTTCACCGCCAGCGAAGACCCATCGGCGAGGCCGACCGCTTGGATGCCTTCGAAGCCGTCCTTGGCCACGGAGCCGTGAAGTGCGCGCATCAGCGCGGTGACGTCGCGTCCCTCGCCGGCCACCAGTTCCGGGTGGGTGCGCATGGCGTGTGCGACCCGGCCTTCTGCGGTGTTCTTGGCGGCGCCGGACAGCTTGGCAAAACCGCGGGCCAACGCGGCCAAGGTCAACGGGTAGACCTCGGTGCCGCAGCCATCGGTGCTGGAGCGCAGGATTTTTTCCTCCGTCAGCTCTTCAACTACCGCGCGCAGGGTGGCTGCCAGCGGGTGATCGGCGGCGAGGTAGTTCTGGGTATCCCAGCCGTTGTGCTTGCACATGGCCAGCAGCGCGGCGTGCTTGCCCGAGCAGTTCTGCGCCAGCTGGGTAGCGGTGCCGCCCTGGGCCAGCCAGGCGGCGCGTTCTTCCACGCCGTAGGGCAGGTCGGTGGAGTTGCCCAAATCTGCGGCGGATAGTCCGGCAGTCTGCAGCGTGGATTCGGCGACCTGCTGGTGGCGCGGGGAGCCCGAGTGGCTGGCGGACGCCAAGGCGATCTGCTCGTCGGTGAGCTCCAGACCGGAGCGGAGGATCGCGACGGCGAACAGCGGCTTGAGCGCGGAGCGCGGGTAGAAGCGTGCCTGCTGATCGCCCAGGGTCATCAACGGCTGTCCGTCGGGGTCAAGCAAGACCGCTGACCCATAATGGATCGACTCCAGGACGTTTCCGCGGCTGGCGGCGACCAGCGGAATGTGGGCAGGCAGCGCCGCTGCCGTGGAGGGGTGCGCCACAGATGTTGCTGGCGAGGGATTCACTTGGTGCTCCTGACGATGGTGGATACTGCGTGCTGCACTGCGCTCAGGTGATCGGCCATGGCTTGGCCGGCGGCCTCGGGCTGGCCGGCTCGGATGGCCTCGACGATGGCACGGTGCTCGGAATTTGAGGGGGAGCGGCGGCCGGTGACCAGGTTGACGGTTTCTGACTGGCGGGCCATCGCGTCGCGGATGTCGCCCACGACGCGGTCAAAAACGGAGTTGCCGCTGGCCCGGGCTATGGCCGCATGGAAGGCGGCGTCCAGCTGCACCCAAGCTTCGGAGCCGTCTTCTGCTTCCATGTCTTCGATGAGTCCGGTCAGTCGTTCCAGATCTTCGCTGGTACGCCGGGTAGCGGCCAGCTCGGCGGCCGGGATTTCAATATGCGGGCGGGCCTCGTAGAGGTCGGCCGAGGAGAACGTGCCAAGCACCAGATCGCGGGTGGGCCGGTGGGCGATGACAAAGGTTCCACGCCCGGTTTCGGTGCGGGTCAGCCCTAAAGCAGCGCAGGAACGCAGCGCTTCGCGAACTACCGAGCGGCTGACCCCATAGGTTGCGGCGAGGGTAGCTTCGGAGCCGAGTTTGGCCCCCAGCGGGATCTCTTGGGCCTCGATGGCGGTGCGCAGGGTATTAAACACGGCCTCGGAGGCGCTGGTCCGAGCGATCGGCTGCTGTCCGGCTGTCCAGCTGTCTGACAGGTTCATGATTACCAGTGTGCGGGTGTGATGCACCCAACGTCAAGTCCTTGCTTCTGCGGATGCGAATGCTCTAGTCAGCACGCCGGCTCAATTCCCGCTCCGGCAAGCCGAGCCGGCGATCGCGGAAGGGCGGTCGGCTGTTGGTGCGCATCAAAAACGCAAGCTGCGCGTTGGTTCGTACGTAGCTTCCAGTAGATCGAGCATGCGTAATAGTTCCAGGTTTGAGCCGATTGTGAAATTAATTGACGCGTCATTCATAATTTTTGAATAAAGCGATAGAGTGAAAATGTTGCGTCACCGGGAGAGTGATGAAGACAATCTTTAGCCGGATTCGCGGAACTGTTGCCCACGCAGGTCGCACGTTTCCGACAAGGCGGTTTTCGCTCTCGACAGATCGGTACCAGATGCAATCCACCGCCCTGTCCGGGATTAACTCGCGGACAGCGAAGAGAAGAGGATTTAATGAAAACTCGTGCAGCAGTAGCGATGGCACCAGAGCAAGCTCTGGACATCCGGGAACTGGAACTTGACGAACCGCGTTCCAATGAACTTCGAGTGCGAATCATTGCATCGGGCGTATGCCATACCGACGCAATTATCCGAGATCAGTGGTATCCCGTGCCGCTTCCGGTCGTCCTTGGTCATGAGGGTTCGGGTATTGTTGACGCGGTAGGCTCTGACGTTGCGGGCTTCTCCATCGGTGACAAGGTGGTTCTTGGCCCTGCCTACTGTGGCAGCTGTGAGCAGTGCGTCTCCGGACATCCGATGTACTGCGTGAACTTCTACGACCGCAACTTCGGGGTGCAGCGTCCAGATGGTTCCAAGGCTTTTTCGGAGAATGGCACCCCGGTTGGCTCACACTTCTTCGGGCAGTCTTCCTTCGCCGAATACACCAACGTGGTCGCCCATAGCGCGGTAAAGGTCCCAAATGATGTGCCGCTTGATATTCTCGGCCCGCTAGGCTGTGGCATCATGACCGGCTCCGGTGCGGTGCTCAATGTGCTCAAGCCGGAAGCGGGCTCATCGGTCGTGGTTTTCGGCACCGGTGCTGTAGGCATGGCCGGTATGCTGGCGGCGAAGGCGGCCGGCGCCACCACGATCATCATGGTGGATATCGTCGAATCCCGGCTGGAATACGCCAAAGAACTTGGTGCCACCCACACGGTGAACTCCAAAGAAGTTGATCCAGTCCAAGCGATCAAGGAGATCACCGGCGGTGGGGCACAGTACGCGCTGGACACCACGGGAGTACCCATGGTCTTCACCCAGATGACCAATTCGCTAGCCATCCGCGGTCACGCGGCGCTGGTGGGTGCGGCCAAACTGGGCACCGAAGCGAAAATCGATATTGGAACCCAGCTGCTCGCCGGAATCAATGTGCATCTGGTCGTCGAAGGCGACGCCGTACCGAAGGAATTCATTCCGCGCTTGATCAACCTCTACCGCCAGGGGCTGTTCCCCTTCGACAAGCTGATCAAAACGTACAAGTTTGAAGACATCAATCAAGCTTTCGCTGATTCAGCTGATGGATCCACGCTCAAGCCGGTCATCGTCTACTAAGCTTCATCGCTTGGAGACGCATCTGGCGCTTAAATAGGTAATCCCGGATCGAATGTTAAATCGATCCGGGATTATCTGTATCCGTGGTGCTTAAGGAATGGTGATGATCTGTCCGGCGTAGGAAAGTCCGCCGCCAAAGGCGAAGAGCAAAGCCTTATCACCCGAGGCCAGAGGCTCATCGGAGGCCATCAGCTTGGACAGTGCCAGCGGCATCGAGGCGGCCGAGGTGTTGCCGGAGTAGACCACGTCGGTGGCCACGCGGGCGTTGGGTGCGCCGATCTTCTCCGCCAATGGCTCGATGATGCGCAGGTTAGCCTGGTGCAAGATGATTGCGTCTAGTTCTTCTGGCTTCAGGCCCGCACGGTCGATGATCTTCGACGCGATCTTTGGCAACTGGGTGACGGTCCAGCGGTAAACGCTCTGCCCGTTCTGCGCGAACTTCATATCATTGTCTGCCTCAATGCGCACGGCGTCGGACAGTGAAGGAACCGAACCCCAGACCACCGGCGAAATTTCTGCGGTATCCGAAGCGGTGATGATGAATGCTCCGGCACCGTCAGCGGTCAGCACGCAGGTGCTGCGGTCGGTGAAGTCGGTGTAATCGGTGAGCATTTCCGAGCCGATTACCAGTGCCTTGGTGGCGCTGCCGGCGGCAATCGCGCCCTGTGCCATGCCTACCGCGTGTGCGAACCCGGAGCAGGCGGCGTTCAGATCCATGGTGGCCGGACCCTGATCCATGCCAAGACCCAGGGCTACGCGGGCGGCCATATGGGGGGTGCGATCCGTCGCGGTGCAGGTGGCGACGATGATCAGGTCGATGTCTTCGGCGTTGATGTCCGGGGCATTGTCCAGAGCCATCTTCGCGGCCTTGATTGCCATCGAATCAACGGTCTCGACGCCGGTTCCCCAGCGGCGCTCCTGAATCCCTACGCGGCGGGTAATCCACTCGTCGCTGGTCTCGACCAGCGTTTCCAACTCGGTGTTGGGCACGATGCGCTCAGGCTGGAAATGGCCAAAGGCTACAACTTTGCTGCCGGTCATGAGTTTAACTCCTTGGGAAATGAACACTCTTGCTCTCAAGGTTAGTCGTTTTGGAGCCTACTTGCCGTTCACAACGGACACCGGCGCCGGGCCAATATGGTAAAACCGGCTCAACGCCCGCAAAACTGGCCAGATTAACCGTTTTTCTCAGCAGGTTCATGACACGGTGGCTCATCGTTCATCTGCCGTCCAACCCGCTGCGGTGCAATGGTGGGAAAGCATTGCGGAAGGAATCGAGGCAAGGGGAGCATGATGTCACCACTACAGGTCGCAACTGCCGAACTCACGAGCCTGCGCCCGGTTCCGGGGTTCGGAGCAAAAACCATCTACCGGGGTGTGGCCCCACGAACCACGGACGCTGCGTACGCCGGGCAGTTGCGCCTGCGGGGAATAACCACGCTGATCGATCTGCGTGAACTAAACGAAATTTCACGCGAACCACTGGGGGACATTCCCGGGTTACGCTACCGGGGCATCCCGCTTTATTGCGGGCAAAACCCTGGCGATCGGACGCTGAGTGAGAACCAGCGCTTGTTGCTCGATGGCCGTGGGGCGCGGCTGATCGCGGCCCTTCGGGTTATCGGACAGCCGACGGACGGAAACACCGCGGTGGTCTGCCAGACCGGTGGAAAGCGCACCGGGCTGGTGATCGCGCTGCTGCTCGAAGCGATGGGAGTTGCGCGTGAGCTGATCATCGCCGACTTCGCGTCGGCGGTTCGTGAACCGGGCTATGGCCTGCCCGGCCAAATCGCGGCCACCATGAATGACACCCTGAATTGGCTGGTTGAAAGTTATGGCTCGGTGACCGGCTACCTGCTGAGCAAGGGGTTGACCGGGGCCGAACTTCATCGGTTGCTGGAGCTAGGCGCAGATGCCAGAGCCAGCACAGTGTGGCCGCTGGCGGCCAGCTCATGAAAAAGCTTAATGTGGTGCAGCTCAGCGACCCCCACCTGTGCGCCGAAGGGAAACTGCTGCACGGCACTATCGACGCATGGGCACGATTGCGCGCCGCGCTGCATTCGGCCAAGTATTTTAATCCCGACGTGGTGGTGGTGACCGGGGATATTGCTGACCGCGGGGCACCGATCCACGGCCGGGCGGCCAAACTTTTCGCCAAGTTCCAGGACAAGCTTGGCTGCCCGATCATTACCGTGCCTGGCAACCACGACCCGCAAGATTCAATCAACGAAGCGTTCAACGTTTACCGGCTCTCGACCGGACCACGCATCGCAAACACCGTCCACGAGATCAACGGGCTTCGCATCATCGGGTTGGATAGCGGCGGGTATCGCGAATCCCAGGGGCGGCTGGATATGGATCAGCTGCAGTGGCTCTCAGGCCTGCTTCGGGTCCCGGCGCCGCGTGGTTCGCTCATTGCCTTGCACCACCCGCCGGTGGATTCCCTGAATGAGCAAATGATCGGACGCGGGCTAGCGAATCCCGAGGATCTCGCGCTGGTACTTAGCGGCAGCGATGTGCGCGGAATCCTCTGCGGGCATTTTCACCAGGCTGGCGTGGGACAGCTCAAGGGCACCAACGTTTATATGGCACCGGCGACCTCGTACAACACCGACGTCTACGCACCGCAGCAGATTCTCAGCGGGCCGGAGGGCTCATGGTTCTCGCTGCTCCAGATCGATTCGCACTCGATGAGCAGCACCCCGATCCCGGTGCGCCACGGATCGCGTAAACCCAAAAACCAGCAGGCAAGCACCACTAAAAACGCAACACGCGCCAGAATTCCGGCGCATTCGAAAGGTAGAACACCATGAATGCAGCAGAAATCGTCTTCGTGAGGCACGGAGAAACCGAATCAAACCGGGCAGGACGCTTGCAAGGGCGCAGTGACCTACCGATGAATGAGACTGGGCGTCGACAGGCAGCCACAGCGGCGCTGGAACTTGCCGGAACCGGTCCCTGGGATGTGGTGGTTTCTTCCCCGCTTTTCCGTGCCCGCCAATCCGCGCAGATCATCGCGGATCTGCTCGGAGCTCCGCGCGTGCAAGAATTTCCGGAACTGATGGAGCGCGATTACGGCGACGCGGAGGGCACCGTCGTCACCGGATTGAGTGAGGAGAACGTGCGACGCCTCATGGACTTAGGCGAGAGCGAAGAACATCTGGTGGAACGCGCCATCAACGTGTTGTTCAAGATCAGTGTGCAGCACCCGGGCCAGCGTGTGGTGGTGGTCAGCCACGGCTCGTTGATCCGTTCGGTGCTCAGCGCTTTGCATGGTGCTCGTCATGAGTGGGTGCCTAATGGTCAGGTACTGCGAGTGGAAACTCAGCTTCTGACTGATCATGTGGCTCGCGAGCCGCTGTGGCACTAAGACAATAAACGGCAAAGACCCCACGTTGAACTTCAATGTGGGGTCTTGTGCGTCAACGAGACCAGTCGTGGGTGATTAGAGCGAACGCAGCACTACCGCGGTGCCCTGGCCGCCGCCACCACAGATGCCTACCGCACCTAGTGATCCGGAGCCGAGCTCCTGGAGCTGACGGGCTAGGGTGCCGATAATGCGGGCACCGGAAGCTCCGATCGGGTGGCCCAGCGCGATCGCCCCGCCGTGCGGGTTGACGATATCGGGGTTGATGCCCAAGGTGGCGGTGGACTGCACGGCGACGGCCGCGAAGGCCTCATTGATCTCGACAACCTGCAGGTCCGCGGCCTTTGCCTCGGCCTTGGCCAGCGCGGTGTTGATCGCGTTGGATGGCTGATCGTGCAAGGTGCGGTCCGGTCCGGCAACAAATGCGTGGGACAAGATCTCGGCCATGGGGCTTAGTCCTAGGCGCTTGATCGCCGCATCCGAAGCGAGCACCACAGCTGCCGCGCCATCGGTGATCTGCGAGGAGTTGCCCGCGGTGACCGTGCCTTCCTTGGCGAAGGCGGCCCGCAAACCGCCAAGGGACTCAACGGTGGTCTGCGGGCGGATTCCATCATCGGTGCTGTGCACGGTCTCGCCCTTGCGGGTGGTGATGGTGAACGGTGCGATTTCGCCGGCGAAAAATTCTTCTGATGCCCCAGCGCGCTGGTGCGAGTGCGCCGCGACGGTGTCCTGAGACTCGCGGTCGAGCTTTAAGGTGGCGTTATGTTCCTCGGTGGAGACACCCATGGAGCGCTTCTCGTGGGCGTCGGTGAGTCCGTCGTACTCCAGGGTGTCGATCATTTCAATGGCACCGTATTTGGTGCCAGCGCGGGCACGTTGCACATGCGGGGCCAAAGACATCGATTCCTGGCCAACCGCCAAGACCACGTCAACCTCGCCGGATGCGATTAAACGTTCGGCTGCCACCACCGCCTCGGCGCCGGAGAGGCAGACCGCGTTGAGCGTGATTGCCGGAACATCCAACCCGATGCCCGCACCGATGGAGGTCTGGCGTGCAGGGTTCTGCCCGGCGCCGGCCTGGAGCACCTGGCCGGCAAAAACGCGCTGCACCTCGGACGGGGCAACTCCGGCACGCTCCAGCGCGGCCCTGGCGGCGTGGGCTCCCAGCTCGGTGGCGGGGATGGCCGCGAGGGCGCCATTAAATTTCATGAAGGGGGTGCGTGCGTAACCTACAATTTTGACGTTCATGGGGTGAGGTCCTCCTGGAGTTCGACGGTGAATTTCGCTGAGGTAATGTTCCTGATGCTTTGGGGGGTTTCCCCCGGTGCGACCTGACGCAACACCAGTGTGGCATTAACGATGTCAAAAACCGCGCGGTCGGTAATGATGCGGTCCACAACCCCCGCACCGGTCAGCGGAAGATCGCAGGACTCGACGATCTTGGAGCTTCCGTCCTTGGCCACGTGGTCGGTGAGCACGATAACCCGAGGGGTGCCAGCCACCAGATCCATGGCGCCGCCCATGCCCTTGACCAGCTTGCCCGGGATGGTCCAGTTGGCCAGGTCGCCGTTGGCGGCTACCTGCAGGGCTCCTAAGATCGCGGTTTGCACATGGCCGCCGCGGATCATGCCGAAGGAGGTGGCCGAGTCGAAGAAGCTGCCGCCGGGCAGGATGGTGACGGTCTGCTTGCCGGCATTGATCAGATCCGCGTCTTCCTCGCCTTCGAAGGGGAAGGGGCCCATGCCCAGTAGCCCGTTTTCGCTTTGCAGCTTCACCGAGACGCCTTCTGGCAGATTATTCGCCACCAAAGTAGGGATGCCGATGCCGAGGTTCACATACTGTCCGTCGGTAAGCTCGCTGGCGGCCAGGGCGGCCATTTGATCTCTGGTCCACATGGTTAGGCCTCCTGCTTCGGGCGGACGGTGCGCTGTTCGATGTCTTTGACGTCGTCGGTATCCACGAGGGTATTCACGAAAATTCCGGGGGTTTCCACCAAGGACGGGTCAAGGTAACCGTCAACGATTTCCTCGGCCTCCGCGAAGGTGTGCTTGCCGGACATGGCTACCAGCGGGTTGAAGTTCTTCGAGGTCATCCGGTAGCGCAGATTGCCTTCGCTATCGGCTTGGTGCGCACGCACCAGGGCGATGTCTGCGACGATGCCGCGCTCTAAGATAGCTGGCTTGCCGTCGAATTCCATCACCTCTTTGCCCTCGGCGATGGGGGTGCCCACCCCGGTCGGAGTGTAGAAGGCCGGTACTCCCACGCCGCCTGCACGAAGTCGTTCGGCCAGCGTGCCCTGCGGTACAAATTCGACCTCAAGGTCGCCGTTGAGGAACTGTTGGGCGAAAAGTTTGTTTTCCCCCACATAGGAGGCGAGTACCTTGGCCACCTGTTTGTTTTCCAGCAGGACGCCTAAGCCCTTGCCATCGACGCCCATATTGTTGGAAACAATGGTCAGGTTTTTGGCGCCGGAGTCGCGTAGCGCGGTGATCAGCCGGTTGGGAATGCCGCTGAGCCCAAAGCCGCCTACGGCAATGATCATTCCATCTTTGACCACCGCGGCGAGTGCCTGCGCGGCGTCCTGACGATACTTCGTTGACATCTTCGTACCCCATCCGTCCACAATATGGATTTGAGTGTTGATTAACTATGACCGTAGTAACTCCAAGTGGATAGCTCAATAGTTCTGCGCGAACTGCTCAATATTGCTCGATAGGTGATGAACTATCCGTAAATCGTTCATAATGTGGATATGAGTAAAACTCCTGCCGGCGCCCAAGTGGTCGGACGCTTGGCTGCGGTATTGCGAACGGTCAGTACCTCGATGCCCCAAGGGATCACCACCACGCAGGTAGCCCGGCATACCGGATTAGCCAGGCCTACCGTGCACCGACTACTCTCGGCGCTGACCGCCGAGGGATTCTGCGATCATGACCACCAGGCTGGACGCTGGCTGCTGGGGCCGGAACTGTATTTGATGGGCGCGGTAGCCGCAGAACGCTACGACATCAGCGAATTGGCTCGCTTACACGTCGCGGCGCTCGCCGAAGAAACCGGAGAGAGCGCATTTCTTTCCGCCCGCCGTGGCGACGAAACGGTCTGCCTATTGCGTCAAGATGGTGCCTTCCCGATCCGTTCCTTTGTGCTCTATGAAGGGCGACGATTCCCGTTAGGGGTAGCCTCGGCGGGCATCGCCATCTTGGCTTTCCTGCCTGAAGAGGCGATGGAGCGGTACCTCGAATCCAGTAATTTGGTCGCCGAATATGGTCAGGCGCACGGTGCCGAGCAGGTGCGAAGCAAGATCGATCAGACTCGCACGTTGGGGTATTCGTTGAATCCCGGGCTGATCGTCGAGGGCAGCTGGGGCATTGGCGCCGCGGTTTTTGACGCTTCCGGGCAGCCTGCCTGGGCTTTGAGTTTAACCGGGATCGAATCGCGCTTCGAACCCTCCCGCCAAGAAGCCTTAGGGAAATTACTGCTGCATCACGCCCACGAACTTTCGATGAAGTTACGCGGATCTGCGCTGTCAGCTAAGCGATAGCCGTCGCCGCCCGCGGGGCAGGTAACGTACAAGATGAATCATCGGCAGGTGTTGAGAAAGTTGGCGTTAATGACTGGGCTCCCACAGGGATTACTGACTCCGCAGATCTTGATAGATCTTGATATTTTAGACCGGAATATCGATCGGGTAGCCAAGAATGTCGCCGGCAAGGAGTTGGCGCTCCGCCCACACGCCAAGACGCATAAGATGCACGAGATCGCCGGGCGTCAGCTGGAGGCCGGAGCAGTGGGGCTGACCGTTGCCACTATCGGTGAGGCGCTAACTTTTGCACTGCATGGCGTGGGGGACCTATTCGTGGCTTACCCGCTGTGGATTTCCGATGCTCAAGCCAAGCGGATCCGCGAACTACTTAGCTACGTCAAACTTTCCCTCGGTACCGATTCAATTGCCGCGGTTCAACAGCTTGCCCGTCAGCTCGCAGATAAAAAAGACCAGCTTGGGCTGATGATCGAGATCGACAGCGGACACCATCGCAGCGGTGTGCAGCCGGCCGAGGTGCTCGATGTCGCGCGAGCCGCCCGGGAGGCTGGACTAAACGTCATCGGAATCTTCACCTTCCCAGGCCACAGCTACGCCCCGGGCAAACCCCAGGAAGCCACTGACCAGGAACAACAGGCTCTCGGCGAGGCGGCCGCGTTATTGCGCGAGGACGGCTTTGAACTCAAACGCATCAGTGGAGGATCAACTCCCACAGCGGAACTGGCGGACAACAGCCTGCTGACCGAGGTGCGCCCGGGAGTGTACGTTTTCGGCGACGCGCAGCAATTTGAGCTGGGACGCTGCCGGTGGGAGGACATCGCACTGAGTGTGGCCACCACGGTGATCAGCCGCCACGAGGGCGATGCCCAGAACCCCCGGCGCATCGTTGTGGACGCGGGAAGCAAGATCCTCGGCTCGGACCGCCCGGGTTGGGCGACCGGCTTTGGCCGGATTCTGGAAAACCCGGAGGCGCAAATCAGTGCTCTCTCGGAACACCACGCGACCGTGCTCTGGCCCGAAGGCCAACCGCTTCCGGCCTATGGAGACCAGCTGCGGGTCATTCCCAACCACGTGTGCGTGGCGGTGAATCTGGTGGACCAGGTCTGCGTGGTGCGCGGCGGCAAGATGATCGAACGCTGGGATGTGGCAGCTCGCGGGTTGAACTTCTAGGCCGCGGTGCTACCGGGCCAGCTGATCCGCAACGGCGCTGGGTGACCAATGCGTGGCCGAGGACAGTGCCCCCTGCAGCTCGGTGCCGCAGGCTTCGTCGATCAGCTCCTTGTCGCCGACGATTACCAGGAGGCTCCGGGCGCGGGAGAGACCTACGTAAAGCTGCTCCACCGCGCGGGACATGTCCTTAAAACCGTTCACGCACAGCACCACCACCGATCGTTCTAGTCCTTTGAAACCCAAGACGTGCCCGTAGAATTCCTCTTAGTTGGCGTGGAATGCTGGCCAGTAGGCTGAGTCGATGGTTCGAAGGTCGTAGTGCTCCTGATGGATGGGGTGGCGTCGATTCGTGGTGAGCAGGGCGATCTGATTGTTCGCCCAGCCCTCCGCGATCAGCGGATCCACGCAGTCCGAGGCGAGGTCTACCGCCTCTTGTGTGGAACAGGAAACAAAACGCACCGGCACTCCCTGCCCGCCACGGGGTTTGACCTTCTCGCCAGCGAGATTTTTGAAGGTCTGCGCAATGCGCCGGGTATTGCGCAGGTTGTCGTCCACATGAATGGGGACCAACTGCGCCGCGGCGCCGAAACTTGCCCCCAGATCCTCGCCGTTCCAGCGGCGGTACACATTTTGCCGCACATCCATGAAGGCATAGATCTTGCCCTGCAGGGGATCCTTGGTGCAGGCCAACAACGCTTCCCACCACTCGGGGGCAAAATCCTGGGCCTCATCGACAATGATCGCGTCGAGCTTGTCCTCCTGGGGTATTTCACGGGCCAGATCGCGCAGCAGCCGCGGCATCTGGACATCGAAATAATCTTGTCCGGTGCCGTCGGGAACGCCGAGGCTGCGCGCGTACTCGTGGAATTCTCCGACGTGCACGGGCTTGTTCTGGCGCCAGCTGGTAACCTGCTTTTTCAGGTAGTGGCCCAGGCCCTTGTTGTAGCAGAACAGTCCTACGCGTTCGTTGTCCTTGGACAGCTGCTTGGCCTTTTCCACTGCCATCCAGGTTTTGCCGCTACCGGCTCCACCGATGAATTTGACCCGGGGCAGCGCACGCGTAGCGCCGAGCAGGATCGCTTGGCGTGCGGTGAGGTGCTCTTGAAGATCTTCATTTTCCAGCGCTTCGGAGGTTTGCAGATGTTCGGGCGCAAAATCGGCGGCCAGGTGCCGGCAGATGCGGTCCGTGAAGGATTGCGCCAGGGCCGAATAGCCACCACCTTGCTCTTGAATTGCACGGTGCAGGTAGTTTGCACTGTGCTTCAGATCGTTGTGATCCATGAGCAGATCCCGGGGAAGGCCGGCCTTCGTCCAAGTGGCCGGAACTTCCGTGTAGGGCAGGCAGACCACGTGGGCAAAGCGGCTGTTCAAGGGTGTGCCGGTTTGCTGCGTGATCCACTTCTTAAACGCATGGGCGGCGCTTTGCACCTGGGCCATAGGGTCTTTCAGAGGGTGCCGGCCTTTGGAATCAGACTGGTACCAGGCACCGTTTTCCACGCCGACCAGCCCGCCCTTGACCTCGATGGCTGCCAGTCCGACTCCGGGCCACAAGATCAGCAGGTCGATCTCGTGCTCCACGGCGCCGTGGCGGATCGCTACCGAGTGGGCGATCACCGCTTCATCGGGCAAGGAGCGGCACAGCTGTTCCCATACGGCCTTTTCGGCAGACTGGCCATCTGAAAATTCAGGTTCCTGCGGAATGCAGCGGAGCATTGATCCCCCTCGATACGTTGCGCTTACTCGGAGTCTATGTGGGAAAGCGCGAATCTGTGCCGGGGACCAAGTCAGATTCGCGCAGCCGTTGCAGTATTAATGCCAAGGCGGGCCAGCTGCTGCGGCCCTTGCGGGTTCGGGCGAAGGCGCGCAATTCTAGCTTTGGATTGGCTAACGGCAGGATGCTCAGGCCCGCACGTGGGGCGCGGTCCCGAGGCAGCAGCCCCACGCCAAGACCGGCGAGGATGAGATCTTCGACCAGATCAAGACTGTCTGACTGATGGCGCATGGTTGGCTCGAAGCCTGCCATGGAAGAAATAAGTCGCAACACCGATTCGTCGGCGATATTACGCGAGTTGCCAATCCAGTCATGCTGCGCGAAGGCCGAGAAAAGGGTGCTGGCATCCGGTTGGCCGCTCTGGGATTTGAGCAGGCTAGCGTGTGCGCTTCGAACACCCAAACCCCACTCGGTGCTCCAGAGCTTGAGAGTTTCGACGTCCGAGGCCACCTGCGCCGGAGCCAAGTTGTAGTCGTAGGTCAGCGCCAGGTCGATGTCATCGGCGGCGAGTTTGTTCAGGGCCTCGGCCGGTTCATGTTCGAGCACCACGATATTCACCTGGGGGTGATGTGTAGCGAGGTCATCGATGATCGGCATCAGGGACCGCCGGATCGTGGTGGCAAATCCTGCCACCCGCACAGTTCCCGATGGTTCGGCGCCCGTATCGAGGTCGAGGCGTGCGGCGTCCACGGCGCTCAGGATGATGCGTGCATGCTCCGCAAACCTGCGACCTGCCGGAGTCAATCGCACCCCGCGTCCATCGGGTTCGATCAGGGTGGTGCCGACTTCGCGGGTGAGCTGGGCGATTTGCTGGGAGACCGTGGAGGTGGTGGCGCCTAGGATGTCTGCTACGGCGCGCATCGAGCCGGTGCGGTGCAGTTCGTAGAGATATTGCAGGCGACGGGTTTCCATAGGCCTATTGTCCATTAATCTTGAATGATATGTTGCGGATTCTCGCGTGGACGTGAACGAGAAGTGTGCGTTCTACTGGAAGGCATGAACATGAAGTCCGCATCAGCACCCAGCTCCGCCTCGATTGGATCGCTGATGGCCTTTGGCTCGATGAGCTGCGTCCAGCTGGGGTTGACGGCCTCTATTGTGCTGGCCGACAACATCGGTTCCGGGGCCGTAGCCTGGCTGCGGTTGGCTTGGGCTGCGGTGATTCTGGTGATCATTGCCCGGCCTTGGAGGCTGACGTTCACGCGCGAAACGCTGCTCATCTGCGCGCTACTGGGTCTAGCCACCGCAGGCATGACGGTGAGTTTCATGAAGGCGGTGGAAAGCATCCCGCTGGGTACCGCAAGTGCCTTGGAATTTATGGGTCCGTTGGCGGTGGCGGTGATTCAGGGGCGTGGTTCGGCTCGGTGGTGGGCGGTGATCGCGGCGCTCGGAGTGCTGGGGCTGACCGAACCTTGGTATGGTGCGGTGGATCTGGGCGGTGTGCTCTATGCCTTGGGTGGAGCGGTCTGCTGGGCAGTCTATGTACTGCTGACCCAACGTGCTGGAGATGCTGTTGACGGAGTTGGCGCGTTGGCTGTCTCGATGCCGGTAGCAGCGATCGCCGCAACATTCATGGTGGGACCTGCCATGCTGCGAGCCATCGACCTGCAGACGCTTGCCATCGGCGTGGGCTTGGCCCTGCTGCTGCCGGTGATTCCCTTCAGCTTGGAAATTTTCGCGCTGCGCAGGCTGACCACAGCGTCCTTTGGCACACTGATGTGTTTGGAACCTGCCATCGCGATGACCGTTGGTCTGCTCCTCCTGCAGCAGGTGCCACGCCCCGCCGCCATGGTGGGCATCGCGCTGGTTATTGCGGCAGGCATCGGAGCCACCCGTACCGGCCAGCGGCTCATTGATCCCGGGGCCCTCGCGCTTGCAGCTTCGGCCGGAAACCGAACCGAAGAGCCTGCAAGACGCAGCTAGTCACCCTCCTGGTCTAAGGTTTCTGGTCCCGCAGTGGCGAAAATTCGGCCGAAATCCGCCTCGTCGTGTAACCCGAAACCACCGGTATCGGGCATGATTAGATTCATGGATAATACTGCCGCACCGGCCTGGGTAGCCAACTATCAGCCAGGCGTTCCTGCACAGATTGAGCTTCCCACACAATCGCTGAGCCATATGTTCGAACGTTCCGTGCGCGAAGCCGGTCCGAGTCCGGCTACCGAATTCTTCGGCCGCCAGGTCAGCTACGCGCAGCTTGGCGAACAAGTTTTGCAAGCAGCCGAGGGGCTGCGCAAACTCGGCGTGAAAGCCGGAGACCGGGTGGCGCTGATCCTGCCGAACTGCCCACAGCACGTGGTCGCGTTTTACGCGGTGCTGCGTCTGGGAGCGGTCGTGGTGGAGCACAATCCGCTCTACACCTCTCGCGAACTTCGCCACCAGTTTGAAGACCACCAAGCACGCGTGGTCATCGCCTGGGACAAGGTAGTCTCCAGCGTGCAGAAGTTCCCCGGCGACGTGCAGATCGATACGATCATTGCGGTGAACCTGCTCGAAGCGTTCCCTGCGGTCAAGCGTATGGCGCTGAATCTTCCACTGAAAAAACTGCGTGAAACCAGAAAATCATTGACCGCCGCTACCACCGGCACCATGGCCTGGAAGCAGCTGTTGGCCTCCGGAAGCTTGGACGCCGAGCATCCATTCCCAGCTGTGGAAGACCTTGCGGTTATTCAGTACACCTCGGGTACCACGGGCCGTCCAAAGGGTGCGATGCTCACGCACTTCAACTTGTATTCCAACGCATTGCAGGGTGAAGCATGGATGGAAGGTGCGCAGCAGCGCAAGGAAATTCTCTACGCGATCCTGCCGATGTTCCACGCTTTTGGGATGACCTTGTATCTGACTTTCGGGATCAAGAAGCAAGGACTACTGGTGCTCTTCCCGAAGTTTGATCCGCAGCTGATCTTGGATGCCTGGAAGAAGTCCCCGGCCACCGTGTACTGTGCGGTTCCGCCCATTTATGAACGCACCGCGATGGCAGCCAAGGAACAGGGTATTTCGTTGCGTTCGGCGAAGTACTGCATCTCCGGGGCGATGAACCTGCCAGATCACGTGGTGGAACTGTGGGAATCGATGTCCGGCGGCTTGTTGGTGGAAGGCTACGGGATGACCGAGTCCTCACCGGTGGCCTTGGGCAACCCATTCCATCCTTCGCGGCGTAACGGGACCATTGGAGTACCTTTCCCCTCGACCCTGATGAAGGTAGTCGACGTGGATGATCCGAGCCGAGAAGTTGCTCAGGGTGAACCAGGCGAATTACTGATCAAGGGACCGCAGGTGTTTGCGGGCTACTGGAACAACCCGGAAGAGACCGCAAAAACTCTGACCGAAGACGGTTGGCTGCACACCGGGGATGTGGTCACCGTGGACGAAGATGGCTTCACTCAGATCGTGGACCGAGCCAAGGAACTGATTATCACCGGCGGGTTTAACGTCTCACCTACTGAAGTTGAAAATGCACTGCGTCAACACGCAGATGTTTCGGACGCTGCGGTCTTCGGCAAGGCGCTGGAACGCGGGGGTGAAATGGTGGTGGCAGCGGTTCAACTCGACGAGGGGGCAACCTTGGATGAGGCGGCACTGCGCGAGCACTGTCGCGGTCAATTGGCGGCTTATAAGGTGCCAAAGCGCATCGTCGCTATCGAAGAGATGCCACGCTCCATGCTGGGCAAGATCTTGCGCAAGCAGGTCCGTGAAGAATTCAGCGACAAAGTCTAAATCGAATTTACGGCTGGTGGTGCCGCGGTTGCTAACGCAGCCGCGGCATTGCTGTCAGTAGAGACCGGGTGTATTCATGCTGTGGATCGCCGAAGACTTCCGCAGTGCTGCCCTGCTCAACGATTCGGCCCTGATACATCACGGCTACCAAATCGCTCATATGCTCGATGACTGACAGGTCATGGCTGATGAACAGATAACTGGTTTCGGTCTCTTGCTGTAAACGGTCCAGCAGATCCAAAACGGTTGCCTGAATCGAAACGTCCAAGGCAGATACGGGTTCGTCGAGTACGAGTACCTGGGGCTCCGGTGCCAGCGCGCGGGCAATCGCCAGGCGTTGGCGTTGCCCACCGGAGAGTTCACGAGGATTACGCCCGCTTAAATCGGGATCCAACTCCACTTGTTCCAGTAGCCGGGCCACCTGATCTTTGTATCCTGAGCCGCGCTTGCTGCGACCTGCTGATAACGCATCGGTGAGGATCTGGCCCACCGAGTAGCGCGGATCAAAAGAGCCCAGTGGGTTCTGATAGATGGCGCCAATATTCTCTCGTAAGTTGCGCCGGGCTGCTTCGCCGTGCGGGGCGAAACGCTCACCGAGCAGGGTGACGCTGCCGGCATCGGGGCGTTCTAATCCAAGGATCATCCGTGCGGTGGTGGTTTTTCCGGAGCCAGATTCTCCCACCAGGCCTAGAGTCGAACCGCGGGGAAGCACAAAGCCTGCCTCGATCACGGCGGGGTGCCTTGAGAAGGACTTAGACAGGTTTTCTACGACCAAGGCGGGAGTGGCATCAGGGTCGGTCGGCGGCAACTGGCGGGGTTCACTTGTTATGGCCTTGGTGCTCAAGGGAGCAAAGCGTGGCACCCCAGAGGGAATGGCCCGCAACAAGGTGCGCGTGTATTCATGCTGCGGGTGGTTCAAAATCTGTTCGGTGGTCCCGGACTCGACGATTTTTCCGGATCGCATCACCGCGATGCGATCTGCCAGCTGGGCCACTTGAGCGAGATCATGGCTGATCATCAACACCGCACGGCCCTCATCCTTGAGCGCGGCTAACTGTTTAAGTACGAGGGCTGCGAGACGAGAATCCAGCGCGGTGGTGGCCTCGTCGGCGATGACAATTTGTGGGTCGCCAATCAGAGCTTGGGCGATCAGGACGCGCTGGCGCATGCCACCGGAGAGCTGGGTGCTGCGCTGTTTCATGCGACGCTCGGGATCCGGCAGATCCACGGAGGCCAAAGCCTCAAGCACCTTGGTGCTGCGCGCTGCACGGTTCAGCGTGCCGTGCTCTTTCAGGACATCTTCGATCTCGCGTCCCACCGGGCGCAGCGGGTCCAAGGCCATCAGCGCGTCTTGCAGAATCATGACTACCGAACTGCCACGGATTTTTTGCCATGCCGGTTCGGTCAATGTCAGCGCATCTTCTTGGCAGACCACGAGTTTTTCGGCGCTGACTCTTCCGCCGCTCAGCCCCAAAAGGCTGCGCGCGGTGACCGACTTTCCCGAACCGGATTCGCCCACCAGCGCTAGGCATTCGCCCGCGTTGAGCTCGAAGGATACGGCGTCCACGGCGTGTTGGCCGGCAAAACTGACGCAGAGGTTCTCAACTGCCAGTAGTGGATTCATATGGCTTTCACCTTCCCGCCGAGGGCGCGTCCAATCAGCGTGGCACCGGCGGCAACAACAACGATGGCAAGTCCAGGGAAGAAGCTGAGCCACCACGCAAGATGCAGGTAGGTGCGCCCTGCCGAGAGCATCGCACCCCATTCGGGCGCCGGTGGGGGAGTGCCCAGGCCGAGGAAGGATAGTGCCGCCGCCCAGATCACCGCTTGGCCAATGCCCAGCGTGACCAGTGCGAGCAACGGCTGCAATGCGTTGGGCACGAGGTGATTACGGACCTTGCGCCAGGTGCCGCGGCCAAGTACGGTAGCTGCCTCCAGCATTTCCGAGTTTTTCAAGGTGCGGATCTGGCTGCGTACCAGCCGTGCGTAACCTGGCGCCGTGGATAAGCCCACCGCGACAATCGCCGGGCCCACTCCTGGCCCGGTAAAGGCGATGATCAGTAACGCCATGAGCAACGAAGGAACCGAGTAGAGAGCTTCGAGCACCCGCAGGATCACCTCGTCGAGCCAGCGCGGAGCCAAAGCGGCCGCGGTTCCTAAGACCAATGCCAAACCCATGCCCAGTGCGGTGGCGGCCAAACCAATGTAGAGCGAATCTCCGGCGCCGTGGATCACCCGGGTGAATACGTCGCGGCCGGACTCGTCGGTGCCAAAAATGTGCGCTCCGCTGGGCGCTTGGAAAGCCTGGGACGGATTGATCGCCAGCGGATCCGCCGGAGCAATAAGGGCGGGGACAAACGCCGTGAGTACCCAGAAGGCAATGAAAAGTAAGCTGAGAATTTTTGCGGTGCGGCTCATGATTCTGCCCCCGCCGGGTCGATGAGCCGCTCGATGGCCTCGGTCAACGCCATCACCACGATATAAACAAGTGCAGAGAACAATGCGATGCCGGTGACCATGGGAATGTCGCGGGCAAGCACCGCGGAAAGCAAGGACCGGCCCAACCCCGGACGAGCGAAAATCGCCTCGACGACTACCGCACCGGAAAGCAGTGAAGAAAAAGCCCAACCGGTCAGCCCAAGAGCCGGCAGCGCTGCATGGCGCAAACCGTGACGCCGGAACACCGTCAGCCGGCTTTCGCCGCGGGCGCGGGCCGCCAGCGCAAACTGGCTGCCCATCGCGGTATTCAGCGAATCGCGCATCAGCTGGGTGAGGAATCCGGCCAGCGGAAGCGCCAAGGTGAGTACCGGCAAGACCAGTCCGGCGGCAGTTCCGTTGGCGACGGCGGGAAGCCAGCCGAGCATCGAGGAGAACAGCATGATGAGTACCGCGCCGAGCCAAAAATGCGGGACCGCCGCTGCCACAATCTCTACCGCGTTACCCAACAGCTGACCGAATTTATTGGCGCGCATCGCTAGCAGCGCAAGGAGCAATGCCAACAGCCACGCCACTGCCAGCGCCATTAACGCCAGGTTGATGGTCGGCGGAAGAACCTCGCCCATGATCTGCAGGACCGGATCCTTGAAGGAGTAAGAGGTCCCGAAGTCCAAGCGGATGAGTTTGGCGAGGAACAGAAAATATTGGCTGACGATCGGCAGATCAAGACCGTACTCGGAGCGGGCGTTGGCCAGCGCTTCGGCCGAAGCCTGTGAACCTGGACCACCCATGATCGCTTCGGCTGGGTCGCCGGGGATGAGGCGTACGCCGATGAAGATGGCGGTGGCAACCAGCCACAGCACCACCAGCGCGCCGCCAACCTTGCGACCCAACCAAGCGAGCAGTTTCATGATGAGGTGTTTACCGCTTATTTATCGAGGAATACGTTGTAGTAGATCGGGGAGGAGACCGCGGTGGTCTGGCCCATGCCGTGGACGTTCTTCGAATACAGGAAGTGGTTCTGCTGATCATAGAGCGGCATTACGTAATAGCCGTCCAGCACGATCTGCTGAGCCTGCTTGTAGAGTTCGGCACGCTCAGTTTCGTCGTTGGTCTGCTCCGCGTCAACCAGCAGTCGATCGAGCTTAGGATCCTTCACCTGTGCATTATTGGCGAAGTAACCGCTGGGTGCGGGAACCGTTGAATCGGAGTGGAACAAGATGCGCAGGACGCTCGGGCCGACCTTGGTGTACGGAGCGGAAACAAGGTCATATTCGTGCTTTGCCAGTGCGCCGTACCAACTGGACAGGTCCAGCAACTCGATCTTGATCTCAAAACCAACCGGCTTAGCGGCGGCCTGCATCTGTTCGAACAATGACTGCTCGGCAGGAACCGACTGGTTGGTGGAAACCGGGAACTTCAGAGTCAGCCGTTTGCCGTCCTTAACCCGGTAACCTTCGGAATCGCGCTGAGTCCAGCCGGCAGCGTCGAGCAGCTCGTTGGCTTTCGTGGCGTCGGTGGTGAACTTTGATTCATCCGAGATGCCCAGTGGTTCAACGCTGGAGAGCAATGAGTAGCTGCGCTTTGCGGTGTTGAAGTACAGCGAGTTGATTCCGGAGTTCACATCGACAGAGTGCATGAACGCCTCGCGCACACGCACATCATCAAATGGTGCCTTGGAGCTGTTCAGCTCGAGACGATTTGATGCGCCCGGGCGAGGCGCGTCCAGGTGGCCCAGCCCGTTATCGGCGGCGGTGGAGATGGTGTCTGGCTGCGGGTTGTCAATGACGTCAACCTCGCCGGACTGCAGTGCTGCATAACGGCTGGCGGCCTCAGGGATGAAGCGCCAGGTGATGCCGTCCAGATAGGAGGTTGCGCTGGCTCGCTCGGCATCTGCTGCCGGGGAGACATAATCTTCGTAACGCACCAGATTGACAGCTTGCTGGCGGTCCCAGGATTCAACCTTGAAAGGGCCGGTGCCTGCAGGGGCGGCGCAGTTTGCTGCCTGATCACGTTTCAGTCCCTGGGGGGACTGAATTGCGGTCCATGGCATCGATAGCGATTCGAGCAATGCATTATCTGGCGCGGAAAGCTTAAGTTCTGCGGTGAGCTCGTCGACGAGTTTGATCCGATCCACCTTGCCCACGGCTAGATAGCCGGTGGACGAAGCGGTATTTGGATTCTGCAGGTGCTCGATATTGGCTTTGATCGCCTCTGAGGTGAGCTTGGTTCCGTCGTGGAAGGTGATCCCGTCACGCACTGTAATGGTGCGGGTCAGGCCATCGGTGGAGACCTCGGTTTTTTCGGCCAGCCAGGGGATGATCTTCCCCTCTGCGTCCTTGGTGAACAGCGATTCCATGAACTGGGATGCGACCAGCGCCTGCGGGTAGTTGCCACCCACGTGCGGGTCTAAGCAGCTTGGCTCGGCATCACCCGAGGCGTAAACCAAGGTCCCGCCGGCAACGGGTTCCGCGTCTTTGGAAGCGGCTGGATCGTTGGTGGAGGAGCAGCCAGCAATGAGGGCTGCAGCCAACGGAAGGGCTAGTGCCCCGGTGAACAGGCGGGTGGCGCGCTGATTTCGTCGCATGAACGCAGATATACCTTTGAGCGAGTGAGTGATGTCGTAGACAACCTTAGTCAACCAAGACCCAAAGTCCCGATTCCGTGCCTTAGAGCGCGGAATTTAGAAGACAACCCGGGACTTGGCTGACTGGCTGTCAGTTGCTTACTTTTCGCTGGCGACGGTGAAGCGGCGGTTCTCGTGAACCGGGGTTTCGATCTCATCAACGATGGCTACGGCGAAGTCCTGAGAAGATACGAAGTCGCCAGCAGGTGAATTTGCGCCGAGAGTGTAGTTGCCGGTGCGGGTGGCCGGCTCAATGACCGGCGCCGGGGCGGCCATGGTCCAGGTGATCCCGGAGACCGAGGTGAGCATGTCATAAACCTTGCCGCTGGTGACTGCCTCGGCGAGGTAGGCTTCAGGGAATCCGGGAGTGTCATAGAGGCGTACTCCGTCAACCTCGGTGGCTCCGGCACCGCCGATGACGAGCAGACGCGCAGGGATGAGGGTTTCGGTGATTTCCTCGAAGGCATCAACGTATTCCTGATGATCGCCGCCGGTGCGCGATGGGGGTACGGAGATGACTACGACGTCGTGGTTTTTACCCAGATCGCGGTAGGCAGCGGTGTCGTTCAGCTGCGCGGTGACCGCGGTGGTGCCTTCGACGGTTTTGCCGGTGCTGCTCACGGCGGTAACTTCGTGCCCTCGGCTTAGTGCTTCGGCGGTGATCTGGCTGCCTACCATTCCGGTGGCTCCGTAAACTGCAATCTTCATGATGGTCCTCTCGCTAGATGTGTCGTACGCATTTATAGTATCCTTTGGATACTGACTACTTCAACGAAACTAGGTTACCTGATGGATAGTGACGAGACATTTAACGTACTCATCCAGGACTGCCCCTCACGTGAAATTATGCAACGTTTGGGAGATAAATGGACCCCTTTAGTGATGCTTACCCTAGCTAACGGGCCGCTTCGTTTCTCCGGGTTACGTCAACAGATCGGCGCGGTGACCCCGAAGGTGCTCACCAGCACACTACGGACCTTGGAACGTGATGGCCTGGTGGATCGTCAGGTAACCGCGCAGGTTCCCATCCGGGTTGATTATGAACTGACAGATTTAGGCCGTAGCCTGCTCGAACCCATGGACGCGATCCGCATCTGGGCCGAAAAGCATGCGGGCAAAGTGCTCACCGCGAGAGATGCTTTTGACGAAATGTAAGCTCACCTGCTGCTGGTAATTGCGCTGTGCGATAAGAGTCTTGAAGATCGCTGGCTTCCCGCGAACAATGGGGCTAAGAGCTCGATTCGAAGTGGGGCTAGCGCCTCACCGTGGGAAGGGATAGTCCATGACCGATCAAGTAGTATCCAACCGACCGGCGTTCTTAGATCAACTCCCGGCACAGCTTTTTATTGCCGGAGAATGGAGCGAAGGACGTAGCGCCGCAACGCTGGTCACCCGCAATCCATTTGATGATTCGGTACTTGCTGAAATTAGCCAGGCATCCACCGAGGACGTCGACGAAGCCTATGAGAAGGCTGCCGAAGCGCAGCGAGAGTGGGCGGCGCTCATTCCTGCCAAACGCGCAGCAGTGCTGAACAAGGCCGCCGACTACCTGCAAGCTAATTATGATGACCTCGTTGAGCTACTCGTGGCTGAGTCTGGTTCCTCGGTGCTCAAGGCCAATGTGGAAGTTTCTGGAACTATCGCCGCAACCCGTGAGGCCGCGACCTATCCGACGCGCGTGCACGGCCAGATCCTTCCTTCCAACAGCGCTGGAAAGGAAAACCGGGTGTACCGCGAACCGGTAGGTGTAGTCGGGGTGATTAGCCCATGGAACTTCCCGATGCTGCTCTCCCAGCGTTCGGTAGCCCCCGCTTTAGCGCTGGGCAACGCGGTAGTGCTCAAGCCAGCCAGTGACACGCCTCTGGTCGGTGCGCTGGTTTTGGCTAAGGCGTTCGAAGCTGCTGGAATCCCTGCCGGTGTGTTCAGCGTGGTGATTGGTTCTGGCTCGGAAATTGGTGATCACTTCGTAGGTCATAAGACTCCGTCCTTCATTTCCTTCACCGGGTCCACCCCGGTAGGGCAAAATGTTGGAAAGCTGGCCGTCTCCGGTAAGCATATGAAGCGGGTGGCACTGGAGCTGGGCGGAAACGCACCGTTTGTGGTGCTTGCCGACGCAAATATGGAGCAAGCGGTTCGCGCGGCGGCAATGGGTAAGTTCCTGCACCAAGGTCAGATCTGCATGGCGATTAACCGAATAATTGTCGAAGCCCCGGTATACGACCAATTTGTCGAGCAGTTCGCGGCCCACGCGGCCACCATCAAATATGGCGATGTGGCCAACCCTGAAAACGTTGTGGGACCGATCATCAACGACTCGCAGGTGGCCAGCGTGCGCGGCAAGATCGACCAGGCACGAAGTGAAGGCGCCCGCGAGGTGCTGGCTGGAGAGATTGTTGGCCGGGTGATTCCACCCCACGTGTTTGCTGATGTCACCAGCGAAATGGAGTTGTTCCGTGAAGAGATCTTCGGTCCGGTAGTGGGCATCGTTAAGGCAGATAACGAGGAGCACGCGCTTGCGTTGGCTAACGATACCGAGTTCGGATTATCCAGCGCGGTCTTCACCACCGACATTGAAAAGGGCGTGCGCTTTGCCCGGGGGATCAAGGCAGGGATGACCCATATTAATGACATCACCGTCAACGATGAACCACATGTGATGTTCGGTGGAGAAAAGAACTCCGGACTGGGCCGCTTCAACGGCGAATGGGCCATCGAGGAATTCACCACCGACCATTGGATCGGTGTGCAGACCACGGATAAGCAGTACCCGTTTTAGACCGCGGTAAGCGTTCTTAGAGCACAGCGAACAACCCCGAAATGCGCAAGAGCATCTCGGGGTTGTTCGCTGTTGAGCCAGCCGGCGTCTGCGATTAGCTGGTCACTTCCTTCTTGGAATCCGTTGCCGGTGGCATGCGCTGAGGACGAACCGTCACGATGGGAGTTGCTACGCTCATCGCGGCTGCCACAGTTCCTAACGCCGCAAGGTCTTCCAGTGTGGTTCGGGTCGGGCGCATGAGTCCCACTTCGCCACGCTTGAACTTGGCGAATAGCTCCGCTGGCCTGATCCATTCTGAATTGTCAGCCTCGGTGGTCTGGTGTCTCGGCTCCTGGCCTGGCTGAACCTGGGCCACGTAGAAAAAGGTGTCGAAGCGCTTGGGGTTATCCGGGGGAGTAATCCAATTGGCCCACGGGCGCAGCTGAGTGACGTCTAATTGTGCGCCGGTTTCTTCGAAGATTTCACGTCGGGCAGCTGCCAGTAGTGTTCCGGCATCCAGTACAGCTTGCTGTTCGTCCTTCTCCCAGATCGATGAGTCTTTCCACAACGTTGCGTGCTCCACGGCTAACGCATGCGGGATTGATTCCGATTGGGCCTCGGCCACGTCTTGGGCATCAACCCGACCGCCAGGGTAAACAACCATTCCGGCGGCGAAGTCCATGGTGGACACGCGATGCTGGATGAAAACTTCCAACCCCTGAGCGCCTTCCCGAATCATCAGGACGCTGGCGGCACGTCGCGGTATCACTGGCTGGTTTTTCGGTGCAGGTGAGCTGGGGTCCATGATTCCTAGTATGGCCGAGATGTTCCGGAGCAGGGAGCACTATGACGCGCAGGTGGAGCCGGGGGAACCTATGGCCCAAGCTGCACGACGTGTTCAGGTGAGAGCAAGTTTCATTGATCCTTAGTTGTCCTGCGGATTTAATGACTACACAATCGATGTAGTGTGGATCACAACGAGTGGTGGTCAGGAAGGGTTTGTCATGTTTGAGCTCAACGAGGAACAACGTGAGCTAGTTGAAGCGGTTCGAGATTTTGCCGCAGAGAAAATTGCCCCTCATGCTTTGGAATGGGATCAGAAGGAACATTTCCCCGTTGATGTGCTGGCCGAGGCTGGCGAACTTGGCGTCGGGGGTATCTACGTCAGCGAAGAGTACGGCGGTTCCGGGCTTACGCGTAGCGACGCCGTCCTGATTTTCGAAGAATTATCGAAGGCCTGCCCTACCATCGCCGCCTACATTTCCATCCATAACATGGTGGTGTGGATGATCGATAGTTATGGAACCCGCGAACAGCGTTCCACCTGGCTCCCGAGGATGGCAGCCATGTCGGACCTGGGATCCTATTGCTTAACCGAACCCGGTGTCGGCTCGGACGCGGCGGCGCTAAGTACCAGTGCAGTCTTGGACGCAGATGAATACGTCCTCAATGGTGCCAAGCAGTTCATTTCTGGGGCTGGCTCGTCCGCGCTGTATCTAGTGATGGCACGCACCGCCAATACGGGTGCGAAAGGGGTCAGTGCTTTCCTCGTTCCAGCAGATACTCAAGGGCTGTCATTTGGCCCGAAGGAAAAGAAGATGGGCTGGAATGCCCAGCCCACCCGGCAGGTCTTCTTGCAGGACGTGCGTATTCCCGCCAGCAACCTCTTGGGTGCTGAGGGGCAGGGTTTCTCGATTGCAATGAGTGGCCTCAACGGTGGCCGGCTGAATATCGGTGCTTGCTCCATCGGCGGCGGGCAGCTCGCTCTGGAAAAGTCGGTGGCCTACCTTAAAGAACGCGAAGCTTTTGGCGGCCCGCTGACCAAGCAAGAGGCTTTGGTGTTCAAGCTTGCCGACATGGATATGGAATTAGAAGCCGCGCGAAGCCTGTTGCGCAGGGCTGCTGCGGCGCTGGATGCGAAGGCGCCGGATGCCGTGCGGCTTTGTGCGATGGCGAAACGAGTGGCCACCGACGCCGGTTTTAACGCTGCCAATACGGCGATCCAACTACATGGCGGATACGGATACCTCTGCGAATATGGGCTGGAAAAGATTGTCCGTGATCTGCGGGTGCACCAGATTCTGGAGGGTACCAACGAGATCATGCAGTTGATCGTGGGGCGCGGACTAATCGAGTCCTAGCCGCTGGCAAACTTAGAGTCCTAATTGCGTCAGGCATGCGGCAACGCGTCCCCGGTCACTATCGTCCAGTCCTAAAATTGGCAGTGGAAGGCAGGATCGCTGAGCCAGACCCAGCTGTTCTGCGATTGCTGCGACTACGCGCAGGCTTCCGCCGCATTCGGTGAATAACGCCCATAGTGGGGCTAGTTGAGCCGATTCGGCCAGCGCCTCGGCAGTGTTTTCCACTTGGGCTGCGCGGGTGATCCGTAATGCGAGCTCGGGTAAGGTTCCGCCGATAACCGAGTACCACGCGTCGCAGCCTGCAGTTAAGCCTTGGGCGGCCGAAGCGTCACCGGATACCCCGATGCTCACGTGCTCGGGAATGACTGCCCGAATTCTGGCTACGTGTTCTCGGGCTTTGGCCGCTACGGGTGGAACTGCCGGAATTTTGATAGAGGCAATACCCGGTAGCTCGGTCAGACGCCGATAGAGGTCGAGGCTAAAGGAGAAATGCGTGGTGCCGGGATTGTCATAGACAATCACCGGTAGGTCGCTGTGTTCGGTAAGCGTGCGAAACAGCTCGAAAACATCGGCTTCGGTCAGCGGCTGATAGCTCATGGGTGCCAGCAGCAGTCCTGAAGCTCCCGCGCGTTGTGCCGCCGTGGCATGGGCTAGAACCTGTGAGGTGCGCAGCGCACCAACTCCGACAAAGACCGGTGTGTCCCCGGCATGCTCAACCGCCAGGTGCGCAACCCGGGCGCGTTCTTGCGCGCAGAGATAAGCATAGGATCCGGTGGAGCCAAGCGCGGTAATAGAATCTACTCCTGCGCGGCTCAGACGTCCGATGAGTGTGGAGAATGCGGCTTCATCTAATTGGTCGTCGATCAGCGGGGTAAGTGGGAATGCACTGAGGCCGGTAAACATGATCGAGTCTTTCGCGGTTGCCGAGTCGATGGAGGTTAGAACGCCTTTCGAGCGCCAATTCGTAGGTTAGCACGGTGCTCTCCGAGTGCCAGCGAGGTGACAAAAAGGGTTACCTGCAGGTCCAAAATTTCTGACTTGGGCGGCCTGTTCCGGTTCTGGAGGGGCCAAGAGTGCACGAGGGCTTTGCAAAAATGCACGAGCTTTCAAGCATTCTGTGCGCAAAATCCATTGACTGGCCCGAGCGGCCGCCATAGCTTTGATGTGTAACCTGAATCACCTTTCAGGTTTGGGGAATCACACTCCGCACAATTTCACTTCGGGACCTGTTCCAGGCATTGGACGCCCCGCGAGGAAAGGCTAGACACGTGAAGCGAAGCAGCAAGGTCGTAACGGCACTGACACTTAGTGCCGGGTTGGCATTAACCGCCTGCGCACCCACCGCCGAAACCGGAACCAGTACAGCAGGCGGCGACGCCGCGAAGACTGTCAACGTCGGCATTGTTTACTCGAAGACCGGCCCTCTGGCCGCTTACGGGGATGCCTACTACGAGGGGCTGAAAGCAGGCCTCGACTACGCCACCGATGGTACCAACAAGGTCGGCGATACCGAACTGAACATTACCTATCACGATGATGGCGGAGATCCGGATAAGGCGGTGACCGTCGCCAAAGAGCTGATCGGCAAGGACTACAAGATCCTCGCCGGGACCGCCTCATCTGGTATCGCGCTGAAACTCGTGGAGCAGGCGGCACAGAACAAGGTGCTTTACATTTCCGGTCCGGCAGCCTCGGATGCCATTACAGGTGCGAACAAGTACACCTTCCGCTCGGGACGCCAATCCATGCAGGATGTGGCTACCGCGGGTACCTTCGTTGATGATCTAAAGGACAAAAAGGTCACGGTTTTCGCTCAGGACAACGCCTTTGGGCAAGGTAACTTGGCCGCCGTTGACGCGATCCTCGGCGCGGAGGGCGCCAAGGTCAGCTCCATCCTCGTTCCCGAGGACGTCACCGAGTTCACCCCCTTCGCACGCCAGCTAGTCGACGCCAAACCAGACCTGGTCTTCGCAGCCTGGGCCGGTGCAACCTCCGGTTCCATGTGGCAGGCACTGGATCAGCAAAGCGCCTTTGATGTCGCACCAATCGTCACCGGTCTGGGCGATGTGGCAACCTACGGTGCCTTCGGCGACGCAGGGGAAAAGATCTCTTTCCTCAACCACTACTTCCCGGGTGCTGCCGGCACCGAGATTGAAAAGTCTATGATTTCTTCGATTGAAGAAGCAGGCAAGGAAGTTGACCTGTTCTCTCCTGACGGATTTGTCGCCGGACAAATGATTGCCCAGGCGGTCTCCGAGGGCGGGGACGACGTAGAAAAAATGGTCACCTCGCTCGAAGGGTGGACCTTTGAAGGCCCTAAGGGCGAAACAACCGTACGCGCCTCGGACCACGCATTGATCCAGAACATGTACCAGGTGTCCCTGTCCAAGGACGGCGAGAAGTGGATTCCAGAACTTGTGGAGACGGTGCCGGGCGAAGAAGTCGCACCTCCAGAGGTTGTTAATTAATCCCCGCGCCTCACGCACCAAAAACTCACAAAGGTAAACCCCATGCAGAAGACAACACCAGCCTTGGAGCTTCAAGGCGTGGGACTGCAGATCGGTGGAGCTCGCATCCTCGAAGATGTCAGCTTCACCGTGCAGCCCGGCGAAATGATCGGCGTGATCGGACCCAACGGCGCCGGAAAAACCACCTTGTTCAACCTCATCTCGGGGGTGCTCAAGGCAACCAGCGGTACCATCGCGATGTCCGGACGAACCATGGACAAGCTACCGATTCACGCTCGTGCAGCCGCCGGGCTGGGGCGCACCTTTCAGACCTCTTCACTATTCCCAGGATTGGACGTCACCGAAAATATCCGGCTGGCCGCCCAATCCAAACTCGGAAAGTCACTGTCTTTGCTCAGCTTCCCGCGCAGCGGGGATCAGGCTGGCGAGATTGCCGAGGACTGCATCAGGCAAGTGGGCCTAGAGGCTAAGGCTCACGCCCGTGCGGCAGATCTTTCCCATGGCGATAAACGCAAGGTTGAGATTGCGATGCTGCTCGCGGCAGACCCAGCGGTGATCCTGCTCGATGAACCGATGGCGGGAGTCGGCTCCGGTGATGTCCCCGGCCTGGTAGAGATCATCCGCCGCATGCACCGAGAATCAGGACGCACGCTGATGATGGTCGAGCACCACATGGACGTAGTGCTCGGGCTGGCTGACCGGGTCGCTGTGATGCACAACGGCAGCCTACTGGCCATCGATGAACCGGATGCGATTATCGCTAATGAGACGGTACAAAGCGCCTATCTCGGACAGGGAGCAGCTTAGATGAGCCCGGACAATATTGAACCAATCCTCCGCGTGCAGGGCCTGCGCGCCGCCATCGACGGCTCCCAGGTCGTGGACGGGGTCGACTTTGACGTCCCTGCCACGGGCATTACCGCGCTTCTTGGCCGCAATGGTGTGGGTAAGACCAGCACCATCAAGTCAATCATCGGTCTGATTACGCGCACTGGCGGAACCATCGAGTTGGCCGGAGAACGAATCGAAAAGGTTCCGACGCACAAGATCATCCAACGTGGTGTGGGATATGTACCCGAAGACCGGGAGGTGTTCTCCGCGCTGAGCGTGGCCGAAAACCTGAAACTTGCAGAACGTGATGAGCACCCCAACCGCCAATTAGTTGACGAGCTCTTCCCCGACCTGGTCAAGCGTGCACATCAGGCGGCCGGTTCGCTCTCGGGCGGCCAGCAGCAGATGGTCTCGCTGGCGCGTGCATTATTGAACAACAACAAATTGCTGCTGGTCGATGAGCCGACCAAGGGCCTGGCACCAAAAATCGTGCAGGAGGTTGCGCAGGCGCTTGCCATAGCAGCTCAAAGTGTGCCGATCCTGCTGGTGGAGCAGAACCTCGCGGTGGTCCGCCAACTGGCGGCTGGCGCGATCATCCTCTCCGGAGGCAAGGTAGTGCACCGTACCGAATCTGCCGCCGATTTTCTCAATGACGAGGCACTGACCCAGCGGTTCTTAGGTGTGCAAAGCGAAGGCGCGGTGGAGCAATCTGCCGAAACAACTAGCGGAGGGATGCTATGAGCACCCTGATACTTCTTTTGATTACCGGTGTTGGGCTTGGCGCCTTGTACTTCTTGGTGGCCTCCGGGCTGTCACTGATTTACGGACTGATGGGCGTGCTGAACTTTGCCCACGGCGCCTTTTTGACGCTAGGAGCCTTTGTCTCTTGGGAGATGTCCCGGCGTATTGGCGAGGGTACCTGGCTGACCTTTATTATTACGCTGGTCATTGGTGCCGCGGTCGGCGGAGTATTTGCGGCCCTGACCGAATTTGCGCTGATTCGTCCGCTGTACAACCGGCATATTGAACAGGTACTGGTGACCGTTGGTTTATCGCTGGCGGCCGTAGCGATCTTCGAAGGTGTGTGGGGAACCGACCCGCAGTACACCAAGGGACCCGAATGGTTCACCCGGACCACAGACGTACTCGGGGCCCAGGTGCCCAACGATCGATTTGTCACCATAATTGTGGCGGCCCTGGTGTTGCTAGGCGTGGTGCTGTTTTTGAAGAAGACCCGCTACGGAATGATCATCCGAGCCGGCGTGGAGAACCGTTCAATGGTGACCGCGCTGGGCATCGATGTACGCAAGGCCTTCACCTTGGTGTTCACCATTGGTGGGGCCGCGGCCGGCATTGGCGGGGTACTGGCAAGCCACTACTTCGGGTATGTGTCCCCGGCACTGGGTGGTTCACTGCTGATCTTCGCGTTCATCGTGACCGTGATCGGCGGGCTTGGCTCGTTGGCGGGAGCTGCCATAGCCTCCGTGGTGGTCGGGGTGCTGCAACAGATTACAAACTTCTACTGGGGCGTGGGTGACTTCGTGGTGATCGTGTTGTTGGCGGTTGTCCTATTGACTAAGCCCACCGGACTGATGGGGAAGACAGCATGAGCCCTGAACCTACAAATACTTTGCCTTCTGAAGAATCTACCGGCGAGCGCAACAACACCTCTGCGGTCAATACCGTGGATAAAGTAGCCCGCCGGGTTCGCGTCCAACCAGCACGCAGCGCTCAAGGCCCGCGTTCAAAGGTCGGCGCCTGGGGATTGGGTCTGGCCGGATTGCTGCTTATGGCGGCGTTGCCGCTGTTGAACATCTCAATTCCGGGCATCTTGCCTACCCCCACTTATCAGCCGGGGTCCTTGCAGCTCCTGGCGATGTGCATGTTGATGGCTGCTGCGGCGCTGAGCTATCACCTGCTCATTGGCGTGGCCGGGCTATTGTCCTTCGGGCACGCGCTGTACTTTGGTGCAGGGTCCTATGGGCTGGCGATTATTTTGAATAACTTCGGTTTGCCGTTGTTGCCGGCTATGGGGTTGACCCTGGTGGTGGCGTTGGCGCTTTCCGCAGTGACGGGCATGGTCGCGTTACGGGTGACGGGTATTCCTTTTGCCATGGTGACTCTGGCTTTCGCACAGGCCGGCAGCGTGCTGGTTCGCCGTAATCCCGGCGGAGCTACCGGTGGTGAGGAGGGGGTGAGCCCTGATGCCGCTGGTATCCCAGACTTTTTGATTGGCGTGGCCAATACCCGCAACCTTTATTGGCTCTCGCTGCTGACCTTGCTGATAGTGATTGTGGTGGTCACTTGGGTGCAGTCGTCACGTGCCGGACATGTGGCGGCGGCCGTACGCGAGAATGAGTTGCGTGTGCGGGTGCTGGGGTTGCAGCCCTATTGGGCGAAACTGCTGATTTTTGTGGTGGCAGGTGTCCTGGCCGCAGCGGTGGGCATGGTGTTTGTGCTCTTGCAATCGGGAACCGTGCCTCGGCAAGTTTCTGCTGACTTCACGATCACCTTGCTGGTGATGGTGGTGCTCGGCGGGGTCGGGTCGAAGTGGGGCGCGGTGATTGGTGGAGTGCTGTACACGCTACTTGATCAGCGGTTGAGTGCCTTCGCGAACTCCATCGCCGTCGAGTCATTACCAGCCATCTTGCATGTGCCACTGTCCGAGCCGCTGTTTATCCTTGGCGCACTGTTTGTGCTGGTGGTGCTCTTCATGCCTGGTGGTCTCACCGGTGCGGTGCGCCGGTTGCGTGAGCGTCTTTCAGCTAATTCAGCAGCCAAGCGGAATTAGGAAGCGGCGATGACAAGAGATCTTGGGCTGCACACACTGGGGCGCTGGACTACGGACCGGTCGCTGAGCACTCCGGAACGTATCGCAATTGATGATCGTGGGGTGCGGACCACTTACCGGGAACTGGAACGCCGCGCGGTCTGCTTGGCCCAGAAACTCGTCACTGCGGGTTTTGGTGTGGGGGACAGGATCGCTACGCTCTCGGGAAACAGTGCCGATCAGGTGGTATTGTTTTTCGCTTGTGCCAAGGCCGGACTAGTGCTGGTGCCTCTTTCCTGGCGGCTGACCCCAGCAGAGTTGGGGGAGCAATTATCGATAGCTGATCCGGCGCTTTGGGTCGTTGAAGATGAGTTTCAGAGACTAGCCGAACAATGCAACGCGCAGCTGATCGTTCCGGTGCCCACGGTTGCCATGGGGCCGGCAGGCGTTGAGGCAAGTGTCGAACGAGTCGTTCGGTTAGACACCGAACTACGTGGACAGACTCCGACCGATGACGATCCGCTGCTGATGGTGTTCACCTCGGGTTCCGAGGGCAAACCTAAGGCGGTGGTGCTGACCCACGCTAACTGTTTCTGGAATAATTTGGCACTTTCGCGCACCCTGGACCTGACCAGTGCGGACACCATTCTGGCGGTGCTTCCGCAATACCACTTGGGCGGCTGGAATATTCAGCCGTTGTTAGCCTGGTGGGTTGGTGCCACGGTAGTGCTGGAGCGGACCTTTGAGGCCGGACGCGCCCTGCAATTACTGGAAGACCGCCGGGTCACCAAGATGATGGGCGTACCAGCGCACTACCGGATGTTAGCTACCCATCCAGACTTTGACTCCACCGATTTAGCTGCCTTGAAGTTGGCAGTGGTTGGCGGGGCCCCGATGGCGCCGAGCCTGCTGCGATGCT
Organism: Glutamicibacter sp.; assembly: GCF_035257265.1. Lineage (GTDB taxonomy): Bacteria > Actinomycetota > Actinomycetes > Actinomycetales > Micrococcaceae > Glutamicibacter. The sequence continues at coordinate 171,521 of NZ_DATEXC010000039.1, read as the reverse complement.
GGCATGGCCGCGGTGTGGCGCTGGTCCAGGGTTATGGGCTGAGTGAAGCCGGACCGAATGTTCTATGTCTGGCTAGCGAAGAAGCAATGAAGAAAATTGGGTTTGCCGGTAGGCCCTACCCGCATGTGAATGTGAAGCTCGTTGATGTGGTGACCGGCGAAGAAATTCATGGGGCCGGGGACGGGGAATTGCTGGTCAGCGGCCCGAGCGTATCTCCGGGTTATTTCCGTGACAGTTCTGCCAGCGCCCAGACTTTTGTTGATGGGTGGCTGTATACCGGAGATTTAGTTCACCGGGACACCGAGGGATATCTGAAGATCATTGACCGGATCAAGGATCTTTACATCTCCGGAGGTGAAAACATCTCACCTACCGAAGTTGAACAAGTGCTGTTGACTCATCCGGCGGTGGCTGAAGTCGCGGTGATCGGAGTTCCGGATGATCAGTGGGGCGAGGTGGGGCAAGCGTGGGTGGTTTTACAAGCGCATGCTCACGTTGATGCCACGGAGCTGGAGGCGCATTGCGCCAGCAAACTCGCACGGTTTAAGATTCCGGACACCTTCAAATTCACCCCGAGGCTTCCTCGAGTCGGAATTGAAAAGGTTTCTCGCCAGCAACTACGTAACCAGAGCAGGACAGCACAACTTTCACTACGGGAGGAGGAATAGCCATGAGTACAGTGACACCTCGGACACAACGTGGGACTCGTACCCGCAGCAAGATTCTGGCGGCTGCAGAAAAGGTGTTTGCCACCTCCGGCTATCACGACGCGTCGATTGTGAAGATCACCGAATGCGCCGGAGTGGGGCTGGGTACCTTCTACCTGTATTTTGCGGGCAAGCAGGAGATCTTTGATGAGGTAGTGGAAGATCTGAACCGGCGCGTGCGCATGGCAATGACCGAAGCTTCCGCTGCAGCAGAAAATAGGTTTGCCGCCGAGCGGGCAGGGTTCAAGGCCTTCTTCCATTTCACTGCGCAGCATCCCGCCCTTTACCGGATCATTCGGCAGGCCGAGTTTGTGTCACCCGGAGCATTACGCAACCACTACAGCAAAATCGTTGAGGGCTACATCCAAGGCCTTGAGGCTTCACAGCGGACCGGTGAAATCCGGGCGATGGACCCTGAGGTGGCTGCATGGGCCCTGATGGGTATTGGCGAATTAGTGGGTATGCGCTGGGTGCTTTGGGAAGGAACCGAGGACGCTGAGGGGCACCGGCCCCAGGTGCCCGAGGAAGTATTTGAAGAAATGATGAACTTTATTGATCGTGCGTTGGCGCCCGAGGGCGCACAACTGCCTGTGAAAGGTTGAGCCTGATGACTGAAACTAAAACAATACTTGGCTCTACCTCGGGCTCGTTGGCCGGGCGTACCGCGCTGATCACCGGAGGTGCCTCAGGGATCGGACTGGCCTGCGCGAAGAAGCTCAGCGCGCAGGGGGCAATTGTCACCGTGGCAGATCTAAATGCGGCCGCCGCTGATCAGGTGGCTAAAGATCTGGGCGGTGAATCCTGGGCGGTAGATCTGGCAGATACTAAAGCTTTGGAAGAGCTAAGCATTAATACAGACATTCTGATCAATAACGCCGGGGTGCAACGCGTAGCACCGATTCACGAGTTTGATCCCGAAGCGTGGCGGCTCATTCACCGGCTGATGCTTGAATCCCCCTTCCTGCTCATCCGTGCGGCCCTTCCCGGGATGTACGAACGTGGTTTTGGTCGGATCATCAACCTTTCGAGCGTGCATGGTTTGCGAGCCAGCGCCTACAAAAGCGCGTACGTCTCGGCCAAGCATGGTTTGGAAGGCCTATCGAAGGTCACCGCGCTGGAAGGCGCAGAGCATGGGGTGACAAGCAACTGCGTTAATCCCGGATATGTCCGCACCGCGTTGGTGGAGAAGCAGATTCAAGATCAGGCCAAGATGCACGGGATTGCCCCTTCCGAGGTGGTGGAGAAGATTATGCTTACCGAGGCTGCGGTCAAACGCTTGGTGGAGCCCGAAGAGGTAGCTTCCCTGGTGGCATGGTTAGCTCAAGATGAAGCGGGAATGGTCACCGGCGCGTCCTACACCATGGATGGTGGGTGGAGCGCCCGATGATTGCCACCGACTACCGCACCGAAACCGTAAACGTTACAGGTGGCCCGCTGCAGGTGGGCTTGTGGGGACCCGAAGATCCGCAGGCGCCGACGGTATTGCTCATCCACGGAGTGACCGCCTCGCATATCGCCTGGGCCATGGTTGCTCAAGCCCTGCCCGGGGTGCGGGTAATTGCACCGGATTTGCGTGGCCGGGGACGAAGCAACCAGTTACCTGGACCCTACGGGATGCCGATACACGCGGCTGACCTTGCACAGGTAGTGGAACACTTTGCCAGCGGCCCGATCCCGGTGATTGGCCACTCGATGGGTGCTTTTGTTTCCCTGGTATTCGCGGACATGTATCCGGAGCTCGTTTCCTTGCTGTTGCTTGTCGATGGGGGACTGCCGTTACAGGTGCCCGAGGGTTTGGATGACGAACAAATTATCGAGGCAGTGTTGGGCCCAGCAGCGCAACGCTTGTCGATGACTTTCGAATCGGTGGCTGCGTACCGGGAGTTTTGGAAACCACACCCGGCCTTCAGCGAAAACTGGAACGAGTTGGTCGAGGAATACATTAAATACGACCTCGACGGAGTTGCGCCGCAACTGCGCCCGGCGACGAAATATCAGGCATTGGCCGAGGACACGGCCGAACTGCACCGGGGAGCTTCACTGTTTAAAGCTCTGGAAAAATTGCGCCATCCGGTGACCTTCTTGCGCTCGCCGAAGGGACTGATGGGTGCCGAACCTGGGCTGTATACAAAAGAGTATGTGCAGTCGTGGGGACAGAAATTGCGCGGGCTGCAAATCGAAGAAGTGCCAGATACCAACCATTACACGATAGTGATGGATACTCCCGGACGAGATGTGGTGGCCAAGCATATCCAGAAGATGCTTGGACATTCCGCCCCGGTGATCTAACGCCTGGCTGTTTATGCGGGAGGGAAAAGCATGGTGCCGGCGGTGGCCACAACAATTATCACCAGGGTGCCGCATAGACCCAGCACCAGTGCTTTGCCTCCGGACTTCACGATGCTGCGCAGGTGCACGCCTAGGCCCAATGCGAACATCGCGGCCGCCAGTAAGAGAGTCTGCAGGTTCTGCATCATCGAAAGCACCGATTCGGGTAAAAGCCCGGTGGTGCGCAGCAGCATTGCCACGATGAATCCTAGAACGAACAGTGGGATCAGCGGCGGATTTTTCCCGCCTTCTACCGAGTGCTTGCGCCGCATGTAGAGTCCAAGACCAGCAATGATTGGCGCTAGCAGCACCACTCGGGCCAGCTTGACTGTCACTGCGACGGCCAAGGCTGCGGCACTAACCGATCCACCGGCCGCCACCACTTGCGCGACCTCATGGGTTGAAGCGCCGATTAACATCCCGGTGCTGCGATCGTCAAAACCTAATAGGGCACCCAGCAACGGCATAGCTGGAATCATGAGCGTGCCGAAAAGTACCACCAGTCCGATAGCGGTGGCGACCTGATCTTGTTTGGCTCGGGTGACGCCTTCGGTTCCTGCCACTGCGGCTGCGCCACAAATTGAAAAGCCGGTGGCGATCAAGAGTCGCTGGGGAAGTTCGATGCCCATTTTTCCACCGATCCACAAGGTGGCTGCAAAGGTCACGCCGACTGAAAGCAGCACCACCAAAAGTACCCCGGGGCCGAGTCCAATGATGGTACCCAAGGACAGCTGCAGACCGAGGAACACGATGCCCAGGCGAAGTAATTTTTTTGACGCGATCGCGATGCCAGGGTTCAGCGCCTGGGGTACCGGGGCCAGGTTGCGCCAGATCGCACCGAGCAGGATAGCTAAAAGGAGAGCACTGAATCCGCTGAGGAATCGGCTGGCGAAAATACACAACAGTCCGGTGACGAGACAAACGGCGAGCCCGGGGGCCACAGATTTTATGCTGGCGAAGGCCGATAGCCGTGTCGCTGGCAACGGTTCACGTTGCGGATCGTCTGTGTCTGGGGACTGGCTCTTGTTCTGCATATATTCAATTTCTCACGGTGGCGTCTGGTTCGGTATTCCTTGATCTGCTATCACGGGCATATGATCATGATATGGATCGTCCTCCCAATGACTTACAAGATATTGCCCAATGGATTCAGGTTTCATCGCTGACGCTGCTAGTAGGAATCGCGGACCATGGGAGTCTGAGTGCAGGAGCGCGAGCCGTCGGCGTTGCGCAGCCCAATGCCACCCGCGCTTTGAAGACCCTGGAACGACGGCTGGGCTACCCACTAGTTATCCGAAAAACCACTGGATCCACACTGACCGCCGAAGGTGTCCTCACCGTGCAATGGGCCCGAGAGGTCCTGGCTTCCCTTGATAATTTGGCCGCTGGGGCGCGCACCTTGGCAAGTGAAGGAGGAGCCGAATTGGTCTTCGCGGCCAGCATGACCGTGGCCGAATACCTGGCGCCATCCTGGATCGGCACGCTTCACCGAAATCTGCCACAGGTGAAACCGCGTATGCGCATTATGAATTCCCAAGATGTGATCGCCGCGGTGCAAAATGGTGAACTGACGTTCGGATTTGTGGAGACCCCGCAGATTCCTCAGTCCTTGCGCTATCACAAGGTCTGGGATGACGCCATGGCGGTGGTCGTAGCTCCTTCTCATCCCTGGGCGCAGCGAAGCTCTCCGCTCAGCGTGCATGAGTTACAGAGTACCGCGCTCATTGAGCGTGAGGACGGTTCTGGAACTCGGGCATTCCTGGATTATATTTCCCATGCCGAACGGCCCGAGCCGATTGCAGAATTTAACAGTAATTCGACAATTTGCCAGTGTGTAGCTGCTGGAATGGGACCGGCAGTGCTTAGCCAGTTAGCCGTTGCTGGATCACTTGAGCAAGGCAAGCTTGTGGAAGTTGAGTTTGAAGGACCAAGCCTGCTGCGTGAGTTCCGTGCCATCTGGTCACGGAACCACACCTTAAGCGCGACCGAACTAAGGATGCTTGAGATAGCGAGCTTTGCAGGCCGGCCCAGCTAGCGCCCAACCACGCGCCTAGCTGGTGAGCTTGGAGATTTCGGTTTCCAGCAGTGCAGAAAGACGGCGGACACCTTCGGTAATAGTTGCTTCATCCACGGCGCAGAAGGCCAGACGAAGTTTGTGGTGTGCCGATTCGGAAGAGCTGAAAGCTGCACCGGGAATGAAGATAACACCGGCTTCAACGCCTTTTTGCAGAAGCTCGTAGGTATCAATTCCTGCTGGCAGGGTTAGCCAGATGAAGAATCCGCCCTCGGGGTGTGTATGGGTAATTCCGGCCGGTAGATGGGCGGCCAGCGCTTCGAGCATCGCGTCGCGCCGGGACCGGTAGAGATCGTTGTAGGTCTGGATCTGTCCTCGCCAGTCATGCTCGGTGAGGTACGAGCTGATGATCATCTGATTCAACGTTGGCGGGCATAGTGCCACCGCCTCGCCGGCAAGGTAGAAGCGGCGGAACAAATGAGTTGGCAGCGCAGCCCAGCCGATGCGCAGGCCGGGGGAGAAGATCTTGGAGAATGAACCCATATAGATGACATTCGTTTCGTCCAGGCTACGCAACGTTGGGGCTGCCTCACCCTCATAACGCAGCATGCCATACGGGTTATCTTCAAGGATCAGCACGCCTTCTTCACGGCAGATCTGCACGATTTCCGGACGTCGTTCGGCGGCTAGGGTGATGCCTGACGGGTTATTGAAGTTTGGAATCGTGTAGAGGAACTTGATAGTTTCGCCCGCGGCGCGTAATTCGTGAATCTTAGAACGTAGCGCTTCTGGAACCAGTCCGTGTTCATCGGTGAGTACCGGAGCGGCTTTCACTTGGTAGGCCTCGAAGGTATTCAGTGCACCGACGTAGGTTGGGTCTTCGCAGAGTACGGTGTCGCCGGGGTTGCAGAAAACCTTACAGGCCATATCCTGCGCGGACTGGGAACCGTTGGTCACGACAACATCGTCAACCGAGACATTGGTGATGCCCTCGGCAGCCATCACTTCAAGGATTTGTTCGCGCAGTTCAGGAGTTCCTAGGCCTGAACCATATTGCAAAGCCACCGGGCCCTGCTCGGTGATGATGCGCTTGGCGATGTCACCAATTTTTTCCAGGGGAAGTACCTGCAGGTATGGATTGCCCCCTGCCAGCGAAACAAGGGAGGGGTCCAGTGACAATTCGAAGACGTCGCGAACTGCGGACTGCTTGATCCCGGCCGCGCGTTCGGAGAACAGCGCTTCGTGGGTTGTTAACAACGCGTCGACTGGCTGGTTCGTTGACATGGTCCTCCTTGACCGGCAGCTACCCGCTGGTTGCAGGAAGTGTGGCATCGCCTTTGGGGGTAACCCAGCGAAGTTTTCTACTGGAATACTTTAGTATTCCAGCAGTAAATTTACCAGATGGCAAGGGATCAAAATTATCCGGTAGGTAAGTCTTTAGCTTCGGATTCTTTCGCCGGGCGTTGATCAAGCCAAGCCTGAATGGCGCTCGGGCGTATGCGCCGGTGAGTTCCACGGTACTCCACGGGAATGATGCCCGCATCGGCCAGCTTGCGCAGATACGAATTTGAGATTCCAGCCATCTGCGCCGCCTGTGAGGTGTTGAGCAGCAGCTCGGTAGTCCCGATGCTGACCGACTCGCCAGCTGCGAAGCGATTGAGCACCTCAAGCAAGGCGTCATGTGCGTCTTTAGGCAGTTGTAATGCGGTGCCGTTGACGAAAACCGTCGTGTCCTCAGACTCGGCCAAAGCGCGGTGTAATCGCTCGGTAGTTTTCGCGTCTAGTGCTTCAAAGGTACGGACCCGGCCAAGTGCGGAAGTAGGTGATGCCATATGTTCATCTTGCCTGAGAAAAGCGGAGAATGCATAGAATTTGGTCGCCAAGAAACCTGCTGAAGCATTTATCGATTATTACCCCAATACGACGAACGGGGGTTGTAAAACGATCAACGGTTCCCGTATGGTGGAAATTGTAGGTCTAAAGAAAGTACTGACCAGCCATCTTCCGGCACACCACGACGGAGCGTTTCGCCTTACCTGGCAACGACGGAGTGGGAATTGTGTATAGGGAAGCCTGATGTCCACCTTAAATGCGTTGGTTCGGGTTCCTTTGCGGTCGGATGAATGGTCATGCGCGTTCCTACGCTATGCCACAAGTTTCGTGGGTACTGCGTTTTCGTGAATCAGAACTTTCTTGAAAGCAGATACTTTTAATGTCTATTGAAACTACCTCAGACCTGACCACCATCACCGACGAAGAGATCTTCAACGCCCATCTTGGCGGCAAGCTCTCCGTTGAATCGAAGATGCCCCTGAATTCCAAGCGTGACCTCTCCATTGCCTACACCCCCGGCGTCGCCAAGGTGTCCCAGGCAATTGCAGATGACCCGGCAAAGCACGCTACCCACACCTGGGCTTCACGCCTGGTCGCGGTAATCTCTGATGGAACCGCAGTCCTTGGACTAGGCAATATCGGCGCCGCAGCATCGCTCCCGGTCATGGAAGGCAAGAGCGCGCTCTTCAAAGAATTCGGCGGTCTGGATTCAATCCCACTGGTGCTGAACACCACCGACGTTGATGAAATCGTTGAAACGGTGATTCGCCTACGCCCAAGCTTTGGTGCGGTCAACCTCGAAGACATCTCGGCACCGCGCTGCTTTGAAATTGAAAAGCGCCTGATCGAAGCCTTGGACTGCCCGGTGATGCACGATGACCAGCACGGCACCGCCGTCGTGGTCCTGGCGGCACTGATTGGCGCGGCCCGTCACACCAAGCGTGAAATCAGCTCGCTGAAGGTTGTCATCTCCGGCGCAGGCTCGGCCGGCGTAGCGGTGACCAACCTGCTGCTGCAAGCTGGTGTGGATGACGTAATCGTGCTCGATTCACGCGGAACCATTCACCGTGAACGCAATGATCTCAACGCGGTCAAGGCAGAACTTGCCGGACGCACCAATCGTGAGGACGTCATGGGCGGCCTCGCCGAAGCATTGGAAGGCGCCGATGTTGTTGTTGGTTTGTCGTCTTCGCAGTTTGACGAGGCAGCGGTATCCAAGATGAACAAGGACGCCATCATCTTCGCGCTGTCGAACCCAACCCCGGAAATCATGCCAGATGTTGCTAAAAAGTACGCAGCAGTAGTAGCCACCGGACGCAGTGATTTCCCGAACCAGATCAATAACGTGCTCGCTTTCCCAGGTATCTTCCGTGGAGCCCTGGACTCGGGTGCCAAGAAGATCACCGAAGCAATGAAGGTCGCCGCGGCGCACGCCATTGCTGAACTTGTCGGTGACGATCTGGCTGCCGATTACATCATTCCTTCTGCCATCGATGATCGTGTGATGCCAGCGGTTGCCGCCGCAGTGGGCGCGCTGGCTGAAGAGACTAAATAATTCCTCCACCGGGGAAGCATACGCATTAGGTCGCAACAGTAATCGTTGACAGACCAAGGTGAGCGTCCAAGAATCAGTGATGATTCTTGGACGCCCACTTGTTTAAGCACAGTTCTAATTAGACGGTGGCGGCTGCCTTGTCCCGCAGCGCATCGGCTTCGTCCCAAGTACGTGGGCCCTGGGTAAATGCTCCACGGTAGCGGGCGGCCGGGTGGCGCTCATTGAGCAGGTCGCCTTCGCCGAACATCTTCTGACGCAAGGTGCCTTCGGAATATTCGGACTGTGCCAAACCACGCGCGCGGAGAACCGGCAACACCTTGTCGGCAAATTCTTGGAAGGAACCTGGGATCACCCAATTGATGACGTTGATGCCATCAACCCCAGCGTCCTGCCAAGTTTCCAGCTGATCCGCGATCTGCTCGGGTGTGCCTACCAAGCGGGTGCTGTGCGACTGGAGCGTGGCAACATCCTCGAGAGTCGGTTCACGGTCGGTAATGTGCTTCCCGGCCCATTCGGCCATGCCCTTGGAGGTGTTGGTATCAAGGTCCTTGAGCTTGGTTTCCTTTGGATACACGCGTCCGGTCCTATCGAGTATGGCCATGTGGGCCAGGTAGCCGTCGACGCTAATGAACTCGTCGTAGTACTTGGACTTTTCTCGGGCTTCTTCCTCGGTGTCGCCAATAACGAAAGATAGTCCCTGGAAGAACTTGATATCTTCTGCCCGGCGCCCATGGGAAACAGCCAACCGCCGGGTTTCGTCGATCAGTTCTTTGGCGACGCCAGGTGTCGGAGCAATAATGAACGTCGCCTCGGCATTGCGCGCTGCAAAATCCCGGCCCGATGCGGAAGACCCGGCTTGGAAAAGCACCGGTGTGCGCTGCTTGGAGGGCGAAGGCAGGTGGGGTCCTTCGACTCGGTAGCGCTTTGACTGGTGATAGATCTTGTTGATCTTGGCCGGATCCGCGTACCGCCCATTTTTCTTGTCTTTGAGCAAGGCGCCTTCATCCCACGAACCTTCCCAGAGTTTGTAGGTGACATCGATGTACTCGTCGGCCCAGGCATAACGTTCGGTATGGTCGGTCAACGCTGGCAGACCGTAGTTGCGCGAGGCGTTTTCGTTGATGCCGGTGACAACATTCCAGGCGATGCGCCCATTGGAGATGTGGTCCAGGGTGGATATCTGCCGGGCAAAGTTAAACGGGTGGTTCTGCACGATGTTTGAGGTGGTGGCCAAACCTATCTGCGTGGTGTGCACCGCCAAAGCACCGAGCAACACGGTGGGGTCATTGGACGGGATCTGCAGGCCTTCATGGGCGTACACGTCATAGTCGGCTTCCGTATCGCCGTAAAGTCCGGAGACATCGGCGAAGAACATCGCGTCGAACTTTGCCTCCTCCAGAATCTTGGCGAGATTGATCCAGGTATTAACGTCGTTGAATTCAGTTTGCCCGGCATCGGGGCGGCGCCACTGACCGTGCTGGATATGGCTGGTGGTGTTCATGACGAAGGCATTGAAATGAAGTGGTTTTCCCATGGTGTGTTCTCAGATCCTCGGTTGTAATGCGTTCTCTTGCTCCGATGCTTTCAGTGCTCTTGCGGAGCAGCGAACAATACGAAGTAGCTGGTCGCGGTACTTCGTCATGTGACGCGGAAAATGATTTATGAACGGAATGTGAAGCGGCTTTTATGTCCTTAGGTGACGTGCCGCGTCCCCGCGCGAAGTTGTGCAAAGCGAGGTTGAGCAGCGCATTGTCCTGCTGACAGGACACGGATGAAACTGAGTGCAGAGCGAACGGACCATCGTCGCTGTTCAAATCTTTAGCTTTCGCATCATCCACTACAGGGGAGTACCACCGTGACAAATCGCCAGCCGGCGTATTCGACAGACACGCACAGCGCTGCAAAAACGGCGCGTCAGCGCAGCACCGTGAAGAGATTCGCGACGCGAGGAACCCTGGCGGCAAGCCTTGTCGTGCTGCTCGGCGCATTAACCGCTTGCGGCGCTGACACTACCGCTGGGACCTCCCACGGGCAGCCGATTTCCGGAGGCACCTTGGTCTACGCGACAGGGGACGTGGAACCTACCTGCTTGGATCCAATCGTTTCGGGTAATGTGCCGCAGGCACTTGTATCCACCCAGTACCTTGAACCGTTGTTCTTCCAAGATGACAGTGGAGAGATTCAGCCGTGGCTGGCCAAGAGCTGGAAGTGGGCCGAGGACCGGCTCGCACTGGATATCACGGTTCGCCAAGATGTGTACTTCACCGACGGGCAGCAGCTCAATGCGCAGACCATTGCGAAGAATATTGACTACATCAAGGATCCAAAGACCCTCTCAAGCACCGGCATCCTGGCCGTGGAAAAGGTTTCTTCGGTTGAGATAATCGACGAATTCACCGCACGGGTGCACCTGTCTGAACCGGATAATGCCCTGCTGGAGCATTTCGCCCAGGTCTGGGTTCCGATCCAATCGCAGAAGGCCCTGGACCGCGGCATGGAAGAAAATTGTCTCGCCCCGGTAGGTACCGGTCCCTTCAAAGTCCAAAGCTGGTCCAAGCAGCAGGAGGTAGTGCTTGTACGCAACGAGGACTACAACACCCCGGCGCCGACGGCGAAGCACGAAGGCCCCGCCTATCTGGAGAAAATTATCTGGCGATTTCTGCCGGATCATGCAGCACGATTCGCCGCCTTGCAATCTCGTGAGGTGGACGTGATCGATGTACTGCAGCCACAAAACGCAGTGGCTGCTGAGACGGATCCTGCACTGGAAACGCTGATCGGTTCGCGACCTGGCCATGTAGTGAATCTGACGCTGAATACCACCACCGGAGCACTGGCGGACCGCCGAGTGCGTGAGGCCTTTGTCCGGGCGGTAGATGTGGATGCAGCGCTGAAGAGCATTTTCATGAGTACCGTACCCCGTTCAAATTCAACGCTGAGTTCCATCACCAAGTTCAACGTCCAGAATCCGGAAAACTACGCTCAGGATGTCGGCAAAGCCAACCGCTTGCTTGACGAAGCGGGCTGGCAGGAAAGAGACTCGGAAGGTTACCGCACCAAGGACGGGCAACGTCTGAGCACTACTGTTATCCAGAACGATTCGATCCTCGTTCCGGTATCAGTGCTCGAACAGTTCCAACACAGCGCGAAAGCTGTGGGCTTTGAACTGCTGATCAATCAAGAAGAAGCGTCCACGTTCAACGAGCGCCGTTACGCCTGGGAATACGGGATCGCGCCGCTGTACTATACGAAAAACTCTCCGCAGGTGCTCAATATTGTTTACGACTCCGCGAACATTCCCTCGGTTATCGAGGGCGGATACCACGCGAATAACAATGGGTTGACGGGTCCGGCAGCGCAGGCCATTGATCACGCGTTGCGTCAGGCAGCGACCACCGGCAGTGAAAAAGAACGCGGCCGCTTGTATAAAAAAGCGCAGAAACTTGTCGACGAGCAATACCTTTCACTACCGATCTTTGACCAGCAGACCAGGCTTGGTTTGCGCTCGGATGTGTTGGGTCTCGAATTGCTCTCTCCCTTGGGCATGCCCACCTTCTACGAAACCTGGTTGGACCGATCATGAGCCTAGAGATCAAAGAAGTACAGCAGTTGTCGCCCGGAGCAGAGCAACATGCCAAACGAAAAACTTTCCTCAAGGTCATCGGTTCGCGTGTCCTAGGAGCTGCCGGAGTTCTGTTGGCGGTAGCGACCTTAGCGTTCTTCGCTATGCGTCTGGTCCCGGGTGACCCGGTAGACGCACTGCTTGGCGGTCCGGGAAATAACGCCACCGAGGAAGTGCGCAATACGACCCGTGAACTTGCCGGTTTGGACAAGCCACTACTAGTCCAATACGGCACGTACCTGGGGAAACTGGTCACCGGAGATTTGGGAGACTCCTACCAGCTGCGCGAACCGGTGGCTCAGGTACTGGCAGATCAATTAGGTAATACCTTGCTGTTGGCGGTGCTTGCGTTGGCGACCGCTTGGGTGCTGGCCCTCGGTTTGGCCCTGTGGGCCTCGCGCGGTGGGCGTATTGCGGCAGTCGTGGGAAATCTGTTGGAGGTTATCTCCGCCGCTGTGCCACATTTCTGGCTTGGTAGCCTGCTGATTCTCGTGTTCAGCGTAAATCTGCAACTGCTGCCCGCAACCAGCGGCGCCCCAGGAATCGACAGTCTGATCCTCCCGGTGCTGACCTTAGCCATCCCGCTGGCTGGGTTTTTAGGTCAGGTGATGCGCGAGTCGATGCTCATAGCGATGACTTCGCCCTTCGCCATCTCTGCCCGGGCCCGCGGCGAATCGGAAATCCAGCTGAGCCTGCGTCACGCGCTTCGCCATGCGGCGTTGCCGGGCATCGGACTATCCGGGTGGGCTATGGGCTCGTTGATTAGCGGTGCGGTAGTCGTCGAGACGGTCTTTGCCCGCCCGGGCATTGGGCGCACCTTGTTGCAATCGGTGCTGGTGCGCGATGTCCCGGTCGTCCTTGGGTGCGTGGTGCTGGTGGCGGCGATTTACATCATCGTCACTCTGCTCAGTGATCTGGCCGAACGACTGGCAGATCCACGGTTGCGTGCGCAATGAGCCAGAGGCCAGTCACCTATCCTTCTAATGATTTTTACCAAAGGCAGCCATGACACAAGGAATCGAAGCACCTGAAATTGAAACGCGGCACCTCGCCGCGGAACCAACTCGAAGAGACACACCAGGGAGCTCCCGCAGGCTTCCCACGCTTGGGCTGGGGATCGTTCTTCCATTCATCGTCCTGATAGGGCTGGTGATCGCGGCGGTGCTCCCGTCCTGGATCGCGACCACCGGGGCGTTAGATATGGATCCGGCCCAAGCGTTCGCCGCACCGGGCGCCGCGCACTGGTTCGGTACCGACGAGTCTGGGCGAGATGTTTTCTCCCGGGTTATTTTTGGGACGCGCAGCTCGTTGCTGATCGGCGTGCTGGCTACGTTGATTGGGCTCGGCGTCGCGCTGGTACTCGGCGCGTTGGCAGGACTGGGAACTAAAGCAGTGGACTTCGGGGTCTCACGTTTCCTCGAAGTGCTCTTTGCCTTCCCCGGATTGCTGCTGGCTTTGCTGGTGATCACTATCCTCGGCCCGGGCGTTGTCACCACCACGATTGCCGTGGGATTATCGGCGGCGCCCGGCTACGCGCGGATGATCCGTTCGCAGGTCCTGTCGATTCGCCGCTCCGGATATGTGGAGGCAGCCATCGTGCAGGGTAAATCCGGTGGTTACATCATTGTTCGCCATATTCTGCCCAATGTGGCGGCACCGCTCTTTGTATTGGCAACACTCGGGGTAGGCCAAGCCATCGTCTGGGCTTCGTCACTGAGCTTCCTCGGCTTGGGTGCCACCCCGCCGGATCCCGAGTGGGGTTCCATGCTCTCCCAAGGACGTCTTTATATTGGCAACGCTTGGTGGCTGACGTTCTTCCCCGGATTATTTATCGTGCTCAGCGCCGCCAGCACCACGCTGCTCGGCCACGGTATCCAACGCAAGCTCAAGGACAGATAATGCAGCAAACTACCCAAATACTGGATAAAAAATCGCAGCCGGTGATCAAGGTCGAGGACCTGTTGATCGGATTCGGTTCAAAACAGCGGGTCAAACAAACCGTGCACGGGGTCAGCTTCGAAATTTATCCGGGTGAATGCCTGGCTATCGTGGGCGAATCAGGTTCAGGAAAATCGGTGACCGCGCGAACTCTGCTCGGGCTGAACGGGACCAATGCTCAGATCCAAGCGAAAGCCCTCGAACTGAACGGTCAAGATCTGCGCAGTGCGTCCGAGCGAACCTGGCGCACCGTACGCGGGCCCCAGATCGGCTACGTGCTGCAAGACGCGCTGGTTTCGCTGGATCCATTGCGCACCATAGGCCAGGAAATTTCAGACGCACTGCGCATCCATACCAAGCTTTCCTCGGCGGACCGCACCGCGAAGGTACTTGACCTGTTGGAAGCCGTCGGTGTGCCCGAACCGCAACAACGAATCAACCAACGCTCCGGAGAACTATCCGGCGGCTTGCGTCAGCGCGCGTTGATTGCAGCAGCCATCGCGCTGGACCCCGCGCTGCTCATAGCCGACGAACCCACTACAGCCTTGGATGCCACGGTTCAAGCCCAAATTCTTGATCTGCTCGCCGCGCGTAAGCGGGCCGGTACCTCCTTGCTTTTGATCAGCCATGACCTGGCGGTGGTGGGGAAGCTGGCAGATCGTATCGCCGTAATGCGCGCCGGCGAACTGGTGGAGGTGGGGCGGACGGAAGCGGTGCTGAGCAACCCGCAGCACGAGTACACCAAGGGGTTGCTAAAGGCCGTTCCCACCAACAAGCCTCGCGGCACCAAATTATCTACCGGAACCGTGACGATCTCCGAGCGGCACCACGAACTGATCGCCAGCAGCCGGGGCAAAGGGCAAGCGGTCGATGCCGGACTTCCGGTCTTGGTAGGGGAAAACCTGCGCAAGATTTACCGCAATCCGGACGGCAGCCCACGAGTAGCGGTCCAAGATGTTTCTTTTGCGCTGAACCGCGGCAAAACCTTGGGCATTGTGGGCGAATCGGGTTCTGGAAAGAGCACCGTGGCACGGATGGCACTGGGGTTGACTCCAACAGATCGAGGTACCGTGCGGTTGCTGGGCCAGGAGTGGAGCTCGCTGAAGGAAAAGCAGCGTCGGCCCCACCGTTCTAAGATCACCACCATTTATCAAGACCCGCTGGGATCTTTTGACCCCCAGTGGGATGTGGCCCGGATTCTGGGCGAGGCGTTGGGTGCCGGACAGAACCTTTCACGCACACAACGGCGCGAAGAGATCAAACGGCTCTTGCAGATTGTTGGACTAGATGACTCGGTGGCCTCGCGGTTACCTCTGCGGTTATCCGGAGGACAGCGTCAGCGTATCGCCATCGCCCGAGCTATCGCCCCGGGACCCGAGGTGATCATCTGTGATGAGCCGGTTTCCGCGCTGGATGTATCGATTCAGGCCCAGGTGCTGGACCTACTTGATGAATTGCAACGCGAGTTTGGGCTCAGCTACCTGTTCATTTCCCATGATTTAGGGGTTGTGCAGCATATCAGTGACGAAGTCGTCGTGATGGAATCCGGTCGGGTCGTTGAGGCCGGACGTACCAGCGAGGTCTTCGCTCATCCTGCCGAACAATACACTCGCAAGCTTCTTTCGGCCGCGCCCAAACTGGCAGTTGTCCAGAGCTAGAGGGGAGCACCGGATTACTGCGTCATAAAGGAGGTTTGATGACCAATAATGACGCGGTATCCCGGCGCTGGTTCAGTCCCATAAGTCGTCATATTGCGCGGGCCTACGCCGCTTGAAATCTCATTTGAGACTCAGGTGCCCTGCGGGGTTTGCTAGAAACCAACGAACGGATCTTGCCTGCATACAGTGCGGGCCTATCTGAGTAATAGCACGGGGTTACGTCCAAAAATTTGACCGGTCAAAGCCGCTGATCGGTACACCTCCCGAGGAACTATTCCAAGGCAGCTTCCAGGGCGAAGCTGAAGTCGAAGAGACAACATACTCACCGAACTTATTTCAAGGAGAACAAATGAGCGACCCAACACGTCAGGCCCTGCGCGAACGCTTCGCTCCGGTATTCAACCAGATCGCTGCCGGTGCGGTGGCTCGTGAATCGGAACGCCAGCTGGCCCACGAGGCGGTGGCTCTGCTTGCGGATAGCGGATTCACCGCCGTGCGTGTGCCGGTTAAATTTGGCGGGAGCGGCGCGAGCATTTCGCAGTTTTTTGACCTGCTGACCCGGCTCGGCGAAGCCGACTCGAATCTTGTCCAGGCCTTGCGCGCCCACTTCACCAGCGTCGAGTCATTCCTGCAGGCGGACGAGGCCGCGCAGGCCCGTTGGCTACCGCGGATCGTAGCCGGGGAGATCTTCGGAAACGCCACCACCGAGAAAGGCAACCAGCCGGGCCAGAACAACACCACGTTGTTTGAGGATGGCGGACAGTTATGGCTTGAAGGCACGAAGTTCTACTCCACCGGGAGTCTCTACGCCGATTGGATCAGCGTTTCGGCGGACCGCGAGTCAGGCTCCGGGGTACGGGTGATCGTGCACCGCGACGATGCCGGAGTGGGACGCCTGGACGACTGGGATGGTTTCGGCCAGCGGCTGACCGCTTCGGGCACCACTCTTTTCACCCGGGTGTTGGTGGACCCGGCCAACGTCCAAGACCATAGCCGCGAATCACTCCCGGAAGTGTTTACCTCCTATGTGCAGCTGGTGCTGCTCGCCGCACTGACCGGAATCGCCCGGGCGGTACGCCGCGACGCCGTGGAATATGTGCAGGGACGTACCCGCACCTTCGACCACGGCGTAGGTGATAGTCCGCAGCGTGATCCATTGGTGGAAGAAACCGTGGGTCGTCTTGGAGCAAAGGTATTTGGTGTAGAAGCGGCACTTCGCGCAGCGTCCGAACAGCTGGAGAACACCTTGAGCTTGGAAAATTCGGGGATCCTCGACGCAGAGACCGCCGCGGAGCTGCACTTCAACGTGGCCCAGGCTCAATTGCTCATCGGTGAGGCAGTCCCGGAAATCGCCACACAGCTTTTCGAAGTTGGCGGAGCCTCCGCGGTCAGCGAGTCACGCCGGCTTGACCGCCACTGGCGAAACGCTCGGGTGATCGCTAGCCACAACCCATTGATCTACCGTGCCCGCGAGATCGGTCAGCACCTCATCAGCGGAGACGCAAATATCCACGTGGTCTATGTGGGCACCGCCAAGCAAAACACTAGGAGCAACGCATGAGTAAGCCACTGTTTTTCAATGCCTTCGTCATGAACACCGCCAGCCACATTCAGCATGGCCAATGGCGTCATCCCGAGGCTAACCAGGCCGAATTCAACGACATCAAAACTTGGCTTCAGGTCGCCAAGACCCTCGAAGAAGGTTTGTTTGATGCCATGTTCTTCGCCGACGTTTCGGGCCTCTATGGTCCTGCAGATGGGCAGTATGTGGACAACGTGCATGAGGGATTACAGATCCCTTCCAACGACCCCACGGTGCTGCTCGGTGCACTGGCGGTGGCGACCAAACACATCGGTTTGGCGACCACCTCGAACATGATGCAGAACCACCCGTTTAATTTTGCCCGTCAGCTGAGCACTCTGGACCATATATCCAAGGGCCGTATCGCCTGGAATATCGTCACCTCCACGCAGGAGAACGCGGCACGAAACTACGGGCTGGAATGCCTGCCCGACCATGACGAACGCTACGACTGGGCCGATGAATATCTTGAAGTTGTTTACAAGCTTTGGGAAGGATCATGGGACGAGGGAGCCTTGCTGAAAGACAAAGAAGGCGGGCGCTACGCGGATCCAGCCAAGATCCATAAGATCTACCACGAGGGCAAGCGCTACAAGGTCGAGGGGCCTCACCTGCCATCGCCCTCACCACAGCGTACGCCGGTGCTCTTTCAAGCAGGAGGGTCCGCCCGTGGCATTAAATTCGCTGCTACGCACGCCGAATGCCAATTCATTATGACCCCTAACCCTCAAGTCGCTAAGGAACACATCGACCGCACACGGGCGTTGGTTGCCCAGGCGGGGAGAGATCCGCAGTCGGTCAAGTTCTTTCAGGGGATCTCACTGGTTATCGGGGAAGACGAAGCGGAGGTCAAAGCCAAGGAAGCCGAATACCTCCAGTACGCTTCGACGACCGGATTTTTGACCCACGCATCCTTGGGAATTTTGCCAGACGGAACCCGGTTGCCGGATGGCACTCGCCTGATAGATATCCCGAACAATGGAGGACAAGCGCACGTCCAGTGGCTTCGCGACGCGACCCCGGAACGTGAACCGACCCTGGCGGATCTTGCCGATAGCCGGATCCGGCGCGGCTACGCTGCCGGCACCCCGGCCCAAATCGCGGACCAGCTCGAAGCATGGCAGGCCGCAGGGGTGGATGGAATCAACGTGATCAACTGGAGACTCCCGGGCAGCTATGAAGAATTTAATGAACTCTTGTTGCCAGAACTTCAACGACGTGGGTTAGCTAAAACCGAATATGCTCCCGGCACATTGCGCCAGAAACTATTCGGTCATGATTTTCTTCCGAAGGAACACCTCGGTGCCTCCTACCGCGGGGTGTTCAGTAACGTACCGGACGAGGCAAACGTCAAGTTCGAATCGTCACACTGACGCGGAGGGTTTATCGCATAATGACGGGAAGTTATCCACAATTTTGAGATAGCTTCCCGCCACGCCCTGCAATGGGCCAACACTTGGAATGCCAGTTGAAGGTTGGCAAACCAAGGAGAAGCATCATGTGCGATATGTGCAATGGAATGACTCGCAAGCAGGTAGAAGCCCGCACGGCTCAACGCATTCGAGATTACGGCAGGGAGATTATTTATGTCGAGGGCGACGAATGCTACGAGCCCTATGCCTACACCGTCGGTTTGAGCAAAATCGGGCACCCGGAGTTTCTCGTCCGCGGTTTGGACATGGAAGACAGCATGCAGATGTTGAATGGATTTTCAGCATCCGTACTTGAGAATCATGAGTACTTTGC
This sequence comes from Glutamicibacter sp., assembly GCF_035257265.1. Classification (GTDB taxonomy): domain Bacteria; phylum Actinomycetota; class Actinomycetes; order Actinomycetales; family Micrococcaceae; genus Glutamicibacter. Next base: position 152,538 of record NZ_DATEXC010000039.1, on the reverse strand, counting down.
TCACGCGCATACCTCTTGCTGGAAAGACGGGCGGCTTCTGGTTTTCTCCGGTATTTCTACAGGGATCCGGTTGCAGGTGCCCTTTGCATACAGGCGCTACGGCGAATCGGTGCGAGTGCTGGAGATCCTTTTTGGCGGTGATGAATTTCCACTTGGAGCGCTGCAGGCCAACCAAAATTAGCGTGAAAACTTGCCGATGTGGGCTTTAGGCTGGTGCCGAAGAATTGAAGCCTGCATGATTTCGTCTGTGGATTAGGGCATAAATTTTACGGTGAAATCTATGAATTATTGACTTCTTTGGTCTGACCACACGGCCCTGTATTTAGCATCATCTGTGAGCTTCGGTGCAAGTGATAGATGCTGGTGGGTGTCGGTAGATGACCGGCGTGAAAAGTGAGTAGGCTTGTCATATGGCTTTCCGAAATCGTCGCGCTGCGGCCCTCCCAGCAAAATTATCCCGTTCGTGGCTCCTGGTTAACGCTGCCAGAGAAGAAGACTTCGGTCCCGGTTTAGCTTGTGAAGCTGATTCGGTGATTTTTGATATGGAAGCAGCAGTTCCTGACGACAAGAAAGCCTTCGCCCGTGACAACGTGGTGCGTGCACTTTCCAACGGCATGACCGCCTGGGTCCGCGTTAACGGTACCGACACCGACTTCTGGGCGGATGACCTTGCAGCATTGTCTGAGACGCCTGGCCTACGCGGCGTCATGCTCGCAATGACCGAAAAGCCAGAGCAGGTCACCTACACCGCAATGCGTTTGCGTGCAGGTACCCCGGTGCTCGCGCTGATCGAAACCGCCGTAGGTATTGAAAACGCCACCAACATCGCCTCGGCTCCGGGCACCTTCCGTTTGGCCTTCGGCGTTAATGACTTCCGTAAAGACACCGGTGTTTCTGATGACCCGATGGCGTTGGCCTATGCTCGCGGAAAGCTCGTGATTGCATCCCGTGTGGGTAAGCTGCCAGGCGCTATCGACGGTCCGCCGCCTGCCGGCGCAAATGCTGCCAAGGTTACCGAGGAAACACTGGTCACCGCGTCCATGGGGATGACCGGGAAGCTTTCCCTATCCAGCGAACACGTTGATGGTATCAACGCTGCACTGGCTCCAAGCGAGGACGAGCTCTCCTGGGCCATGGAGCTGCTCGAAGCACACGCTGCGGGCGCCTCAGTGGGCGATGGTTCGTACTTGCCTCGACTGGCTCGCGCGCAGAAGATTGCCGATCTGGCCGATTCTTACGGATTGTGGAACGCCTAGACTTCACAAGCAATACAGCAAAGGCTGGAATTCACCTCACAGTGGACTCCAGCCATTGCTGTATCTTAAGACAAACCGGTGGCGGCGATGGAAACCTGCAAGGTTGCCATCGCCGCCACCGGTGTTAGTTATCAGGAGTGTATCCGGAGCCTAGCGCACTGGATCCGGATCCTGTGCAGCCTGGTGAGCGCCACGGTTCTTGGAAGAACCAATCACGTCACCAGCCTTCCATTCTGCCCAGCCTGGCCGACCCGACATGAAGTTCTCAATGTCAGCCTTGTTGGCTTCCAGCTTTGGATCATTCTTCAGGTACCAGCGGGTTTCGCGAGCCACCATGCCGGAGAGAATCAGCAGACCGATCAAGTTCGGCAGTGCCATCAAACCGTTCATCATATCCGAGAAGTTCCACACTGCGGTCAGCTCGGTGGTGCAACCTACGTAAACGACCAGCGAGAAGACGATGCGGAATGGCATGACCAGCTTGCGTCCGAATAGGCGCTCGATATTTCGTTCACCGTAGTAGCACCAGCCGAGGATGGTGGAGAAGGCAAACATGACCAAGCCGATGGTGACGATCCAGTGTCCCCATTCGCCTGGCAGGCCGTTAGTGAAGGCTTCACCTGTCATCAGTGCAGCGGAGATCTGCTCACCGGTTGCTTCATCGACCAGCTTCCAGGAACCGGTGGTGATGATAACCAGACCGGTGCAGGTAACCACGATGAGGGTGTCAATGAACGTCTGGGTCATGGAAACCAAGCCCTGGCGAACCGGGTGGGTGGTCTGCGCCGAAGCTGCAGCGATGGCAGCCGAACCCATGCCGGACTCGTTGGAGAAGATACCGCGGGCGACACCGAACTGAACGGCGATGATGATTGCCGAACCGGTGAAGCCGCCGACAGCCGAGGTGCCGGTGAAAGCGTCGGTGAAGATTTCACTGAACGCAGCGGGGATTCCACCTACGTTAGCAATCAGGATATAGATCGAGGCTGCCACGTAGAAGACGATCATGACTGGAACGAAGCCAGCGGTGACCTTACCGATGGACTTGATGCCACCAACAAGAACAGCGATGGACAATACGGTCAGAATCACGCCGGTAACCCATGGGGTGACGTTGAATGAGCTCTCAAGGTTAATCGCGATGGAGTTGCCCTGAGTCATGTTACCGATGCCGAAGCAGGCCAGGGTTGCGGCGATGGCGAAGAACAGTGCCAAGAACTTACCGAAAGGTCCCTTGATGCCGCGTTCTAGGTAGTACTGCGGACCGCCGGATTTTTCGCCAGCTGCGTCGGTTCCGCGGAATCGTACGCCCAAGTAGGCTTCGGTGTACTTTGATGCCATACCGAGCAGGCCGGTGACCCACATCCAAAATAGTGCGCCCGGTCCACCGATGCCGATGGCGGTAGCCACGCCCACGATGTTACCGGTACCGACAGTTGCGGCCAATGCCGTGGTCAGTGCCTGAAACTGCGAGATGTCGCCTTCAGCTTCGTCGTCTTTGCGCTTGAGCAGGCCCAGACGAAGCGCTGCTGCGAGCTTGAAGAACTGCAAACCGCCCAAGCGAATGGTCAGATACAACCCGGTGCCCAAGAGCAGCGGGATGAGGACAAACGGCCCCCAAATAACCGAGGAGATATCTCCGAAGAGTGTTCCCAAATCATCCATGACTTCTAGATCCTTCGATGCGAGTGAATGATGATGATGATGATGATGGTGATGACTGCCAGTCGAAGTGACATTGTGAGCCATCATACGTGATGCTGAGAGTCAAGTCACAACCGCTGTTTCGTGTCGCATTGGCAGGCTGAAAAGAGGTTTAAAAAGATGTCCCCGCGTCAAAAGCTGACGCGGGGACTTTGACGAGTTAGTAGCTATACGGAAGCGAACTTAATCCTGGAAGTGCCCAGACCATCGATGCTAGTTTCAAGCACGTCTCCGGCTTTCAGCCATGGGCGGCGGCCATGCTCATCACGTCGGCCCAAGGCCACCCCGGCAGGGGTTCCGGTGAGAATCAAATCGCCTGGCTGCAGCTCATTGATGACCGAGAGGTAGGAGACTAGCTCCGCCGCGGAAAACACCAGATCGTCGGTGGAATCTTCCTGAACTACCTCACCGTTGACCTTGGTGGTGATCTTCGCGCCGGCGCTGAATTCGTCGGTGGTGACCAACCAGGGGCCCACCGGAGTCGACTTGTCCCATGCCTTGCCCTGCAGCCATTCGGTGGTTCGACCCTGGAAGCCTCGCATGGAAACATCGTTTGAAACCGCATAACCAGCAATGTGTGCGGCCGCATCTTCGACGGAGATGCGGCGACCGGCGGTACCGATGACGATGGCGAGTTCGCCTTCATAATCCATGCGGTGATCCTCGGCCGGGATTTCAACAGCGTCATTTGCTCCGCATAGTGTGGACGCGAACTTTGCGAAAACCGTGGGAAACTCTGGTTCCTCGGCACCCACCTCGGCTATGTGGTTACGGTAGTTCAGGCCTATGCAGTAGACCTTGGCCGGATTGGGGATCAATGGGGCATAATCAGCCTCAGCTTCGGCAATCGAGTCACCGACTAAGGCTCGTGCGACGACTTCCTGCTGGGTTGGGTAATCGAGCCGTAGGAACTTCTGAATGTTCGACAAGTTTTCCAGGTAGTACAGTCGGCCATCTTCAATGACGGCGGCCGTTGTTAGTCCGGGTTCGGTGGTCAGTCGCACGGTAGCTAGTTTCATGTTTCTATCTCACTACATTCGCACCGTCTTGGCTAGCATGTTGCGCCATGCTGATAGACCAAACCGACACTCGTAACTGACCAAGTCAGCTGAAGATTTATCGAAATGATACCGAATGATGAGCGTGAAGGCCGGTAAACTTGGGGCGAATGCTGAGTCAAGGTACCGATTCCAGCTCAGTGGATGAAACGAAACTAAAGTGAAGCAGGTCTTAATGTGGGTGACTTTTTCGGCGAAAGATATCGCCAAATCCTATTCGCCTCCTGGCAGCATTTGTGGCTCGTAGCCCAATGCCTCGTCCTGGCGACAATCATTGCAGTGCTGATCGCCGTGCTGGTGTATCGCAGCAAATCACTGGCTGGTTTGGCCAATGGCATTAGTGCGATTGGGCTGACTATCCCGTCCTTTGCACTGATCGGTATTCTGATCGTTCCTTTCGGCTTTGGTGTTCTACCGGCGGTGATCGTCGTGACGTTCTTCGCTGCCCTCCCGATTCTAAGAAATGCCATCGTGGGACTGAACAACATCGAACCGACGGTCGTTGAATCGGCGAAGGGCATCGGCATGAGCCGCATGAAAACCCTGCTCTCCGTCGAACTGCCCATGGCCTGGCCCGTGATCCTAACCGGCGTGCGCATCTCAGCGCAGATGGTTATGGGTGTGGCCGCAGTTGTCTCCTACGCGCTGGGGCCTGGGCTTGGCGGTTATATCTTTTCGGGCCTATCCCGGCTGGGTGGCGCAAACGCCTTAGAATCAGTCGTCACCGGCGTGGTTGGCGTTGTCATCTTGGCGCTCATTCTTGATTTGATCTTGCTCGGCGTTGGCCGACTGACTATCCCGCGAGGTATCCGTGTCTGAAAATAAAGTCGAAACCAGTACCGAACAGAACGTCACCGGAGCGTCGATCATGCTCCAGGAAGTCACCAAGACTTACCCGGGACAGAAAAAACCTGCGGTTGGCGGCCTGACTCTTGAGATTCCTGCAGGCTCCATCGTGATGTTTGTTGGTCCCTCGGGTTGCGGCAAAACCACAACGCTGAAAATGATCAACCGGCTGATCGAGCCAACCTCTGGCGAAATTATCATCAACGGAGAAGACGTGACAGATATGGATGGCGACGAACTGCGCCGCCGTATCGGGTATGTCATCCAGGCCGGAGGCCTCTTCCCGCACATGACCGTGGCTACTAATATCGCCATGGTGCCCAAGATGCTGGGTTGGTCCAAAGAAAAAATTGCGGCCCGCGTAGATGAGCTGCTTGAACTCGTATCGCTGGATCCTGAGCTCTACCGCGATCGCTTCCCGAAGGAGCTTTCCGGTGGACAGCAGCAACGCGTGGGTGTAGCGCGTGCCTTGGCGGCAGATCCACCGGTGCTGTTGATGGACGAGCCATTCGGCGCGGTGGATCCGATCACGCGTCAGCGTTTGCAGGACGAGCTGCTCAACATTCAGTCTGAAGTCCAGAAAACAATTGTTTGCGTGACCCACGACTTCGATGAAGCCGTGAAGCTGGGAGATTGGATCGCGATCTTCAACGAAGGCGCGCAACTAGAGCAGTACGATTCCCCGGAACGTATTCTGGCTAACCCGGCCAGCGAGTTTGTGGAGAACTTCATCGGCTCCGGTGCCGGACTGAAGCAGCTGACGCTGACTCGCGTGAACCAGGTGGAACTCTCCGAGGCGATTACTACCACCGCAGGAAAGAATGCCTCGGATGTACTGTCGCAATTGCAGGGTGCGGGCCGCAAATACGTCGTGGTACTCGATTCACGCGGACGTCCGGTGCGCCGTTTAAACCGCCGTCAGCTTTCACGTGCGGAAATCATTGACGGTACTTACGATCCGGATTTGCCGGTAGTCGGTGAACAGGCCACGCTCAACGATGCGTTGGACACCATGCTGGTTGCCAGCACGGAGTCTGCCTTGGTCACTGGGCGCCGCGATGTGCTCAAGGGAATCATCACCGTGCAGACGGTAATGGAAGCGATCGCCGCCACTAACTCCAATATGGATGGGGACCATGACGCACCGGTGGGATTGAACTCCGGTGCAATCAACCTGCAGGATATCGAGTTGGATAGTCGGCAATCTGGTGGTGAGACTTCGTGAACGCAGAAAAACGCGGACTGATTTACCAGCTGTTAGGTATCGCAGCAGCTTTCGGAATCCTGGTGATCTGGCTGGTTAACGCCAACCTCACCGAGACAGAAAGACAAACGCTGGACCCGGCAACAATCTGGGGATACACGAAGGAGCACTTAGAAATCACGCTGATTTCAGCGGTGATCGTTCTGATCATTGCGATTCCGCTTGGTGTCATTCTCACCCGTCCTGCTTTTCGCAAGGCGGCACCCGTGGTGCGCGCAATTGCAAACTTCGGCCAGGCGGCACCGGCCATTGGTGTAATCGTGCTTCTGGCCTTCTGGCTGGGATTCGGCCCAGTCACGGCAATTGTCTCCTTGGTGATCTATGCGATCCTTCCGGTACTTTCAAACACCATCGTCGGCTTACAGCAAGTTGACGAGCGGCTCGTAGAAGCAGGGCGCGGTATCGGTATGAGCCAATCGGCGGTCCTCTTCAAGGTGGAGCTGCCGCTTGCGGTTCCGGTGATGCTGTCCGGAATTCGAACCGCTTTGGTGCTGCTCGTTGGAACGGCCACTTTGGCGACCTTCATTAATGGTGGTGGACTGGGAATTCTCATTACCACCGGGGTGAACCTGAACTTGAACGCGGTGTTGATTGCCGGTTCGCTGCTGGTTGCACTACTTGCGCTGACCATCGACTGGCTGGGGCGAGTCGTGGAACAGGTCGCTCGGCCGAAAGGACTCTCATGAATCGCAAACTGAAATTTGGGGCCCTATCCTTCGCAGCGCTCCTTGGCTTAACCGGGTGTGGGTTGAGCCCGGCAACCGGTACGGTGCCAGATGCTAATCCCGGGATTATCAAAGCAGACCAGTCGCTGGACAAAGACGCCAAGGTGACTGTCACCTCGAAGTCCTTTACCGAACAGCTGCTCTTGGGCAAGATTTCGGTGATCGCTTTGGACGTTGCCGGTTACAACGTCACGGACCTGACTAACGTGCCAGGCTCACAGCCAGCACGTCAGTTGTTGCTCTCGGGAGATGCCAGCGCATTGTGGGAGTACACAGGAACTGCCTGGCTGACCTACCTCGGGCATGAAAAGCCCATCGTTGGTGCTGAAAAGCAGTGGCAAGCAGTGCATGATGAGGACGTAGCCAATGGGATTGTGTGGGGCAAACCAGCTCCGTTGAACAACACATATGCCATGGCCATGAACCGCGAGGTGGCCGATCGCTTGGGTATTACAAAGCTTTCTGAGATGTCCAAGTTGGATTCAAAAGAGCTGACCTTCTGCGTCGATCCGGAGTTCAACTCGCGTCGTGACGGGCTAACTCCAATGCTTGAGCATTACGGGATGAAGCGCGGAAGCCAGGTCAAGGAGGACAACATTGGCCTTTACGATGTCGGCGCAATCTACCAAGCGACCGCAGAAGGTGCCTGTAACTTTGGTGAGGTCTTCACGACTGATGGACGTATCAAGGCGTTAGATCTGACGGTATTGGAAGATGATAAACAATACTTCCCAAGCTATAACGCAGCGCCTGCCTTCAACGCGGCGTTCTTGGAAAAGAACCCGGGTGTCAAAGATGTGATGGCGCAGATTGCGCCCCTACTTACCGATGAGGTTCTTCTGGACCTTAATTATCAGGTGGACGTCGAGGGACGCGAACCGGCCGACGTAGCTTATGAATGGATGCTCAACGAGGGTCTAATAACTGCCCCCTAAGCACCAAGTTAACACCAAGCGATCGCCTTCGGAGGATTCCTCTAAAGGCGGTCGTTTGCCGTTAACCCGATCGAAGCAGCGCATGCACAATGTTTACGTGAAGTTGGTTCTTTGCTGATGCTTACCCTGAAACACTGATGAAGCAGGTAAGGCTCATTGCTTCAGGGTCCATGGAAGTATCACAAATAAGTGCTCCTAGGCGCCCTCGCGGGTCCCAAGTTCTCCGTCTACTTCGTCGGCGAACTTGGTGGTCTTGGCGGTGTCTGGGGACTCTTCTTGCCAGATCTGTTCAAGGTCTGCTGCTAGTTCAGCTTCTTGTTCTTGTTTGTCTGGGCTGTTCTCAAGGGTGCTCATGCGGCCAGTCTAGCCATCAGATTGACGGGAGATAAGACTTTCTTGAAGAAATTTTGAAAGCTAAATTACTAGTCAGCTAGAACTTAGGTGGTTTGCTTCGAAAGATTTTGAAGATTTCTTGCGCAAGGTGGTTGACGCTTCAACTTAAACAGTGCAATACTTGTATCAGCAAAACAAATTGAAACGTCAACTACATGGTTGGCGCCGAGGAAAAGGATTTGAAAATGACTTCAACTGCAACTTCACCACTGACCGCCGGTACCTGGAACCTGGATCCATCGCACTCGGAAATCGGCTTCTCGGTTCGCCACGCAGGCGTTTCCAAGGTCCGCGGCAGCTTCCAGGAATTCGACGCAACCTTGACCATTGGCCAGACCCTCGCAGAATCTTCGGTAGAAGCTACCGTGAAGATCGACTCGGTCAACACCAAGGACGCAAACCGCGACGGTCACCTGAAGAGCGGCGACTTCTTCAACGCCGAAGAATTCCCAGAAATGACCTTCAAGTCCACCGGAGTTAAGGGTGAAGGCGAAGAGTTCGTTTTGGTTGGCGACTTGACCGTCCGCGGCGTTACCAAGCAGGTTGAATTCAAGGCTGAGCTCGGAGGCCAGGTTGTTGACGCTTTCGGTGCAACCCGCGCTGGCTTCTTTGCCTCGACCACCATCTCCCGCAAGGAATTCGGCATCACCTGGAACGCTGCACTCGAAGCAGGCGGCGTATTGGTCAGCGACAAGGTCAAGATCGAGATCGACGCATCGTTCGTCCTGCCAACCGCAGAATAAGTTTCCCGTATCCTTCCATGGGGGATGGATAAGGGCCGATACAGACGAAGCCCCGGTCACTACACATCATGTGTAGTGACCGGGGCTTCGTCGGCTCTTGTGCCAGTGCGAACTACGAGTAGTCCGAATACATCATGGAGGTTCCGGCAAACGAGAAAGCAACAACGATCAGGAAGATGATATAAAGAACGCCGAGAATTCCGAAGATCGTTCCGATCCAACCGGTGACTTTTCCAACGGTGGCATCGGTGTTAAATTCTCGTTCGGCTTTCTTGGCCTTCACGATGGCTATAGGTCCCAGAATAATGCCTACGACGAAGAGCGAAATGATCCCTAAGATCATCGATGTTTGCGCGAGTTGCGCACCTTCGGCCTGTTGCGGATTGTAGCCGTACGCCGGGTATCCCGGAGTGCCTGCGAACTGCTGATTCTGTCCTGGGTACTGGTTCGGGTATTGATTTGGGTACTGGCTGGAGTACTGCGGCGGTTGGCCGGAGTTGCCGGAGCTGTAAGGGTTGGTCGGTTCGTTATTTTCGGTGCTCATTGGAGACTCCTAAAACTAAAAGAATGGTTGGTAAATCAAGGCCTCAGCCGTGCTCTGGCTAATTGGAACCATAGATCGAGGCTGGAATTAGGAACAGCATGAGAAGGAAATACCCGACAACTGCCAGAACTTGCAGCGCCCCAAAAATCAACCCGATTAGCCCGGTAACCTTGCCAACCGTGGCTTGAACTCCATAATCTCGTTCGGCTTCGTGCGCTTTCATCAGAGCGATTGGACCGAGAATCACTCCGACAACAAAAAGTGAAAGGATCCCGAGGACCATCGAGGTTTGGGCGAGGGAATACCCTGGATTCGCCAAGGGGTAAGCGTTCTGCGTGGAGGCGGGCGCTTGCCATTCGGGTTGCGGTGACCATGGTGACTGCGTCATTCTTCTTCGCCTCCTCTGCGCCTTGATACTGTTCTTCTAATGCTAGGCCAGCGTCATGAATTCCCGCACCCTCATGACTGATTTCTATAATTGAAGATCATGACTTGGGCTTCATTTCTGGCATACCTCGGGGTATGCGTGATGGTCACTCTCTCGCCAGGGCCGGACACGTTCTTAGTGCTTCGTTTCTCTCTGGTGCGCCAGTTTCACGGTATCGTTGCGGCGCTTGGCATGGTGACGGCCATATTTGCGTGGGCTACCTTAGCCGGTGCAGGCGCGGCCTCAGTGATGCAGCGCTATCCGGTGGTTGAAACGGCCATCGCCATTCTTGGCGGACTCTATCTGATGTATTTGGGAATCTCTGGATTCCGCAATTCCCGGACCGTCGCCAATGCGGATAACGCGATTGCACGTACCGAGACGCGAAATGTTCACGCTAAGACAAAGCCGCGGCGGACGGGCCGGCAAGCATTTATCGCTGGTGTTCTTTCGGCGGCACTGAATCCAAAGCTAGGGTTGTTGTTTCTAGCGATGATGCCAAGTTTCATCCCTAAAGGTTCAAATACCTTGTGGTGGGGAATGGGACTAGGTGCGGTCTTTGCCGCGGTCGGCTTTATTTACCTGCTGATCCTGAGCGCAGTCGCCGCGAAAGCCATGCATTGGTTCAAGAAGCCTGAGGTCACGCTGCGCCTAGAATTAGTCGCCTGTATAGCGTTGACCGCCATGGGTCTTGGCGTGCTGCTCAGTACGCTGTTCTAAATTGGTTGCTTTGCGTACCAATGCGCATGCAGCCAAGTAGCAACGGCCACCAGGAGAATGCTCAGCCAGAAACCTATTGCGAAAATCTGTGTGTAGTTTCCTTGTTCTGCGAGATCCGCAGTCAGGTAAGTGGCCGCCGAAGCTCCAAAGAACAGTGCGAAGACGAAGAACGAGACCGTTGTGGCACGAGCTTGAGGTGCCACTTCGGTGGCCCAGCCTTGCATCGAGGAATGCATAATCGCGTTAGCCGCACCGATGAGGAACGCCGTCACGGTATAGGCCACTGCGGAGGACCACAACGCGGAAGGTGCAAAACTGAGAGTCAGGATGAGCCCGCCGATTCCGATAAGCCATGTGCGAGAAAAGCGCGGTACGAGTATCCGCATGAACCGTGCTCCGAGAATCACGCCGATCGCAAAACCGCATCCCAGAACACCGGCGAGCCAGATTCCCATCCCTACGCTTTGTAAGGCTGGCACGATATACGTCAAGAAGCCCATGAGCAGCCCGCCTTCGAGGAAGACCACCGCGTAGAGCAGCAAATTCTCCCGGCCAAAGGCAGCTTTGAAATTCCGGGTGGTTTGTTCGCGTTGCGGCTCCGCCACATGGCGTAACGACCAGAGTGCAGCGATGGCTCCGAATGCGGGAAGTAGGAAGACCAAGCGCCAATCAATGGATGTGGCAATGGCACCGGCAACGAGCGTCGCCAACGTGGTGCCCAAGGACGAAAAGATCTGCAGATCCGAGAGCCCACGGGCCTTAGCAAGCCCAACGCGGGTATCGCCCAGCAACGTCAGCAATGTGGGATAGAGGGCACCGAACATTAGCCCGGTTAGCGCTCGGGCTATCAGCAGGGCGAGAAAAGACGTGAATAGCGTGCTGGCGATTGCGCCTAGGGCAGCACCTAACAATGCACAGCGAAGCACCGTGAGCCGGCCGAATCGATCGCTTAGCAGCCCCCAAAGCGGCTGCCCCAATGCGTAAAGCAAGGAGTATCCGGCCACAAGCTCTACCGCTTGAGACAACGATAGTGCCGTGCTCAACGAGAGGGCTACGAACATGGGCGGTGTGCCATACCGGTCAAAGAATGCTAAAAAACCAACAAAACGCAACGCCGAGTCGGGCAGCTGCCGAGGTGCCACAGCCGGTGACTTGCTCACTATTTTTCCTACCGTTGAACCCATGATCTACGAACATCTTATGTTCTCAAGGTAGGCCAAATCATTGACGAAGATGACATGGCCTGAGCCGTCGGATGACGGCTCAGGCCAAAGTAGAACGTACAGAATTTAGATCTTGACCAGTGCAGGGTTCATGAACGCGCTGAAGAATTCGGTAAGTTCTGCGGTTGCAGTCAGTGGTAGAACCTGTGCCACGTACTGATCTGGACGTACTACGACCATGGCGCCATTTTCACGGCTTATGGAACGGGCTTCGAAAATTTCTTGGCCATCAAGAAGCTCTGAGCAATAGGCCTTTTCGTAGTCGGTGAGCTGCAAAGAACCCACCTTGGGCAACAACACTGCTGGTAGCTGCCCCACCGTAGTGCCGGTGTGGGAACCTTGGAAAATCCCTTTGAGATCAAATACGGAATCTGTGCTGGCGCCAGCTGCTGTGAAAGCATTCAACGGTGACTGCGCGTGCTGAGCTAGGAATTTCATTAGTGCATCGAACTTCGGCGAAGCGCCATAGGTGTTCTGATCGGCGAACGCGTACAGTCGCCAGCGGCCGTCGGCCTTGGCGGTGTGTCCCAGCCCGACTTGGTGTGCATCGGCAATCCGCGTGACCGGCGAGGAATAAAAACGTTCGCCTACCGGGAACCCAGCAGCTAGATGCTGATGGGTGGTGCCGCCGGTGAGTAAGGACTTCGTGTATTGCGTTCCGAACCCTGCGGTGAACCGACCACCCTGAACGAACTGCGCCTGAACTTCTTCCGGATCCATTCCACCAGCTTCAGGATTATTTGGGTCCTTCGGGGCAGTGGACATGGTCTTGGACCATTTGGTGTCAAAATCGATCAGTTCCTGGGCAATAACCTGACGTTCTTGAGAATACGTACGCAGCAGAGACTGCGGGCTTTGTCCGCGAAGTACCGCGGCCAGCTTCCAACCAAGGTTGAATGCGTCCTGCATGGAAACGTTCATGCCCTGGCCTGCCTTGGCCGAGTGCGTGTGGCAAGCGTCCCCGGCGATGAAGATTCGAGGCTCGGCATCCTTGGGCGAGTCGGCGGTCAAATTGTCGAATCGGCCAGCTAGCCGCTGACCTACCTCGTAGACGGACCACCAGGCGATTTCCTTAACGTCCAAGGTGTACGGGTGCATGATGCGACGTGCCGTATCGATGAGTTGATCCGAGGTGAAGCGACTACGCGCCTCGCGGTCGGTGGGGTCAAGCTTTCCAAGATCCACGTACAGGCGGACCATATGTCCACCCTCGCGTGGGATCAACAAGATATTGCCACCGTCTGCCGATTGAATGGCAGCCTTGAAGCGGATATCGGGAAAAGTGGTGGTGGCAAGAATGTCCATCACGCCCCACGCATGGTTTTTAGCGTCGCCTTCGAGCTTAATGCCCATGGAACGGCGTACGTTTGAACGGGCGCCGTCGGCACCAACAACGTATTTGGCCTGCACGGTAAATTCTTCACCCTGTTCGCCGCCACGGCGAAGCTGTGCTCGCAGCGGGTAGTCACCCTCTTCGGTGTCTTCGACACTAAGCAGCTCGACACCATAGTGGGGCGCGAGACGGCTCGGATTTTTAGCCATTTTCTCGAAGAGGAATTCCTGAAGGCGAGCCTGATTAACAATCAGGTGCGGGTATTCGCTCAGTCCCTCGGCAACGTCTTTCACTCTGCCGCTGCGCGAGATATTTTCGCGTTCATTTTCATCCGGACGCCAGAAGACGGTCTCGTTCACCGAATAGGCTTCACGCATCAGCCGATCTGCCAAGCCGAAGGCGTTGAACATCTCCACCGTTCGGCATGCGACGCCGTCGGCGTGCCCGAGCTTAAGCGGTTCGGCGTTACGCTCCACGATGAGGGTAGAGATTTCCTGGAATTCGGAGAGCTGAGCGGAAAGCACCGCACCGGCCGGGCCGGTACCTACTACGAGAACATCTACCTGTTCGGGGATCGTCTCCGAGTGGTCCCGCGCCGGGTTAGCTGGCTGGAGTTCCGGGTCGCCGGGGTGGTATCCATTTTCGTAGTACTGCATGGTGCAACTCCTGAGGTTTTGGCGTGCTGGACTTCTACCGACCATAGTGTTGCAAGGCACAATCTAGCTATGGAGTTCTGCCTTGCGGAACAGAATCCTGAGTGTCGCCCCGATTGCCGGCTCGGCAGACTGGATACAGTGAATGGATGACCAACCTGCGGCAGGCCCAAAAACAGATGACTCGACAGCTGCTAATTGATAACGGTCTGGCATGCATGATGGAACACGGTTATGCCACCACGTCAGTGGATCGGATTGCACGCGCGGCAGGGGCTACCCGAGCCACCTTTTATCTGCACTTTTCTTCCAAGGCGGAGTTGGTGCGCTCTTTGGTGGAGCATGCGGATACGGTGCTTGTTGCCGCAGATCAGCCACCATTAGATGAGGTCGTTGCTTCCAATGATCGGGAGATCATCCGTACGTGGATCGCACGAAAGTTTCATCAATGGGCACAGATCAAATCGCACCTTGTGGTGATTCACCAGGCTGCTTCGGTGGAGCCGGAGATCCAAGCGATGCTCGATGGCTGGTTTGATGTGGCGATTGGTCAGATGCAGTCAGGATTGGAACGCACCGAAAGGTTCGAGGCGGACAGCAGGCGCATTCGTTGCACCTTGGCTTTTGGGCAGCTTGAGTTCTTTTCCATGCGCTGGATTCGTTTAGGCTGGGTGGTCTCCGAGCGGGTGGCTCTTGAAACGATGGCGGACGCCTGGTGCCAGCTTCTATGTGACCGCAGCGAATCCTAATTCCGTTTGAATTGCGACTCCTAGTCACTTAATAAATCAGACTTTAAATAATTTTTTGGCTGAAAATTCTCGTGAATCCAGCGCCATGAAATCATTGAAAACTCAAGGATTTTCTGAGACTTTAACATAACATTATGTTCAATTCACTCGACGGAACTCACTTGACACCCTGTATACCCAAGTGCATGCTTGAGTCGTTCGCCAGTGATTCACGCCACAGCAAATGTCGAAGAAGCGCAACGAACACACACTCGCACCCGACGCCCAGTCGCCTCCACACTTGTTACTAGGAGTACCCATGACCAACCAGCAGGGGATAGCTGTATCCCGACAGGCTTCGGCGAGACGACCGCGCCGCAAACTGAGCGGAACATTGCTTGCGGCCTCACTGGCGGTGATGGTTGCACAGATCGCCAATGCCTTGCCCGGCGCGCTGAACGGTGAATTCCAAATCACCTTTAATGCCTTTGGATCCCAACTGACCTGGATTACCGCAGCCTTCATGATTCCGGTAGTCGTCTTTGAGCTCACCTTCGGGGTATTAGGCGACAAATTTGGCCACCGCAAGCTCGTGCTTGGCGGTGCGGGTCTTATCGTGATTGGCTCGCTGATCTGCTTCACAGCTCCGAATATCATGATGATGTGGATCGGTTCGGCACTCAACGGACTGGGCGCAGGCGCAATCTACCCGGCCTCTCTGGCCTTGATTGCGGCAACCTCGAAAACGATGGCCGAGCGAATTCGCGGCATCGCGATCTGGGCAGGGTTCCTCTCCGCTGGTTCGGCGCTCTCACCCTTGCTTGGCGGACTTTTTGCGGGCTTCGGTTCATGGCGTCCGGCCTATCTGGCGGTCGCTGTGTTCGCCCTGGCTGCCCTGCTAGTAGCCGTGCTGCGTGCGGTAGAAACCGAGAAAGCTGCGAGCCGCCGCCCAGATCTGTGGGGTCAGATCACCTTTGCGGTGGGCCTGATCGCGTTGCTCTTTGGGCTGGTCCAGGGACCGGAAGCCGGATGGAGCTCGCCATACGTCTTGGCTGGACTCATTGGTGGGGTGGCGCTTTTGGCAATTTTCATCATCATTGAATTAAAAGTCGAAGAACCACTGCTTGATCTGAGGTTGTTCCTGAACCGCCGTTTCACGGTCTCGTCGATCGTCGCCGTGGTCGGAATGTTTGCTTTCCTCGGAGCCTGCTTCTCCACGAGCATGTGGCTGGGGCCGGTCCAGCATCAGAACGCGCTCTATCTTGGGCTGCTGTTCTTGCTGCTGCAGGGACCAACGTTTGTGCTCAGTGGTGTAGTTGGCCGTCTGCAGGCACGTGTTGATTCGCGCTGGCTGCTTACCGCAGGATTCCTGCTGATGGCCGTGGGGGCTTGGATCATGTCTGGATTTGATGTCACTAACCGTTCAATAACACCTTTCGTCGTGCCGACCTTGCTGGTGGGCCTCGGATTCGCTTTGACGTTGAGCCCGATGACCGCGATGGCGGTGAACGCAGTGCCACGTCAGCAGGCAGGGATGGCCAGCGCAACCACAAATATGCTGCGTGACCTCGGCTTCGCATTGGGTCCGGTAATCGTCGGCGCGGTGGCGCTCAGTTCGGCGGGCGGCCATTTGCTTGCGGCGCTGCCAGGATCAGGTCTGGCCGCCGAGCAGCTCGGGGCAGCTACGCAGATCGCTCAACTCGGCGGCCCCTTGGCGGTAAATTCTTTGCCGGAGGGTGCACCTGGATCGGCGGCAGGGGAATTGGCCATGCAAGCTCTGGGGTCGGGATTCACCTCGGCTTATCTGGTGATTGCCATTGCAGCACTCGCAGCAGCATTACTCGCATTCATTGGTCTGCACGGATCGAAAGAACAAACGGAGCAGCTCGTCGACTGACATCAGGTAATCTAATACGCTCCGCAGAAGGGCGAGAGGCTTGTACCTCTCGCCCTTTCGTGATGCCCGAGGTTCCGTCGTAAAATTCAAGCTATGCAGCCTAATAAACCTCGACGTAAGCCGCCGGCGTATCCCATCGAATCGGTGGACAACGCGCTGGCATTAATCGAGTTGCTGCGTGACTTTGGGGCAGTACGGTTGAGCGATGCTGCCGTGGAACTCGGCGTTTCCCGGTCTACCGCGCACCGTTTACTGTCCATGCTGGTCTACCGCGGATTTGCAGCCCAAGATACTGCGCAGCGTTACATTCCAGGCCCGGCCCTCGGGGTTGCACCTGCAGGCATGTCCTGGACTGCTGAACTACGCAAACGAGTTGTGCCGCAGATGAAAATACTTTCCACGGAGATCGATGAAACGGTCAACCTGATGGTGCGCGCCGGAACACAGGTCAGGTTCTTGGCTACCGTTCAAGGCTCAAGGCCATTGCGGGTGGGAGATCGCCAAGGGGAGGTAATGGACGCGCACGCGGCCTCGGCAGGCAAAGCCATCCTCGCTCAGCTAGGCGAAACGACGGTGCGGGAACTATATGTACGGGAATCAAGGATTTCGCAGAAGCCGCTTAATGAAAGCTGGTTCGCTGGTCTGGAGCAGGATCTCATGGCGGCGCGGAATGTTGGTTTTTCGGTGAACTTTGAGCAGACCGAAGCCGGAACCAACGCACTGGGCGTGGCCTTGCGCGATGGCGCCGGTGAGGTGATCGCTGGGTTGAGCGTTTCGATTCCGCCGGTGCGTTTTCGCCAGCGCTTCGACGCCGGTCTGGTAGCCGCGGTCTTTGAATCCAAAATGAACATCGAGGCAGTGCTCGCAGACTTCGTGGCAGGGCACTGAGCACAAAAATGGATCGGACCTGGGGAACAGTCCCAGATCCGATCCATTGGCAGTGCAGTAACCGCTAAGCGTCAATCAGTTCTTTATTTCCTTCACTGTCATCAGTGCGTTGACGTGCTCGGCGGTGCAGGTGCTTTGCACCGCTGAAGAGCAGTGCAGCAAGCAAGATGCCGTACAGGATGATCGTCGTCGGGCTGGAGACCAATGCGGTCACATCGCCTTCGGAGACCGTCAAAGCGCGGCGTAGTTCCGTCTCTGCCAGTGGGCCAAGGATCACCGCGATCAGTACGGGTGCCAGAGGCAGGTCGTAGCGGCGCATCACAAAACCGATCAAGGCGATACCGAGCAGTACCCACAGGTCAAGAGTCGAAGAGCTAATAGCGTAGACACCAAGCACCGAGAAGACCGTGATGCCCGCATATAGGTAGTGGCGCGGAACCATCAGCAGCTTCGCCCAGAGCACCGCAAACTGCATATTCAAGATGAGCAGGATGACCAAGCCGATAAACAGTGAGGCAAGAAGAGCCCAAACCATATCGCCGCTGCGTTCGAAGAGCAACGGGCCTGGCTGCATGCCGTACTGCTGGAATGCAGCGAGCATGATGGCAGCGGTGGCACTGGTTGGCAGTCCCAGAGCGAGCAGCGCACCCATTGCGGTACCTGCGGTGGCGTTAGCCGCGGCTTCGGGAGCAGCTACGCCTCGAATCGAGCCGATCTGCCCGAACTCGATATCACCACGACGCTTTGCCAGCCGCTTTTCGGTGCCGTAGGCCAGGAAAGTTGGGACTTCCGAGCCGCCTGCGGGAATGATGCCGAAAGGCAGCCCAAATGCCGTGCCGCGCAACCACGCTGGCATTGCCTTCTTGATGTCGTGCTTGCGTAAACGTGGACGTCCATTTGGCTTGACACGTTCGGCGGCCGGATCGCGGTGGATGCGGGAGGCGATGTGCAGGACCTCGCCCAGAGCCAGCAGGCCCACGGTAATAACCACGATGGACATGCCATCAAAAAGCTGCGGAATATCCAGAGTGTAGCGCACGGTGCCACTGGGCCCATCGACTCCTACCATGGCCAGCGCCAAGCCAACACCCAGAGACATCAGGCCCTTGACGATTGATTCTGAGACCACGGAGGAAATTGCGAGGAAGGCGAATACAGCCAGCGCGAAGTACTCTGCCGGACCAAAAGCGGTGGCCAGCTTGACCAGTGTCGGAGCGAAGAACACCACAACTGTGGTGGCCAGCAGTCCGCCAATGAATGCGCCCATCGCCGCGGTAGCCAAGGCCTTGGCCGCCAAGCCGTTGCGGGCCATGCGGTGGCCTTCGAAGGTCGAAGCGATCGCCGAGGAGTTGCCCGGGGTGTTCAGCAGGATGCCGGAAGTCGAATCGCCAAACAGCCCGCCGTAGTAAACACCGGCAAACATGATGAACGCCGCGGTAGGGTCCAGCGAAAAGGTGATGGGCAGCAAGAGTGCCACAGCCATAGAGGAACCAAGACCAGGCAGCACGCCAACTGCGGTGCCCAAGATGGCCCCAAGCAGAACCCAGAGCAGGTTCATGGGCGTCAGCGCATGCTGGAAGCCCTCAAAGAGTAAATTCAGCTGTTCCATTTTAGAGCAGTCCTTCCAAGAAGCCGCCTGGCAGGTTCAGTCCCAGGCCGGCGTTGAACGCCAGCTGGATCAGGGAAGCGAACAGCAGCGCGATGCTGATGTCGAAGATGGCGCGTTTGCTGCCCAGCGCGCGGGATACCACCCAGAACAGGGCCGAAGCGCAGAGGATCCAACCGACCAGCTTCAGCAAGAGGGCGAAGCCGGCAACGGCTGCGACGATTGCGCCCACCGTTTTCCAGTCCGAATAGGTCTTCCAGTTCTGCGGAAGTTTTGCATCCGGGGTGCGGCCTTCAATTTTGCTGCGGCCGCGGTCGGTGGCTGAAGCCAGATCTCCGAGCATCTCAGCGGAAAAATCCGGATTCGACGAGTCGTTGGTGGGGTCAGCTGGCTGAGGGTGGCGAATGATCTGCACGATGTGCACGATGGCCACTAGGTAAAGCAGTACACACACGATGGTGGGGAAAAACTGCGGTCCCGGGACCGAGCTGCCCATGACTTCCATGGTGGCCGTCTGGTAAGTCAGGAATATTGCCAGTGCAAGGATGAGTCCGGGAACCACAAATTCGCTTCGTCCGGTCCAGAAGCTCTGCGGGGCTGCGGCAGGTTGGACCGGTGAAGTGCCATCGGGCAAGGTGCCGGCCTCCTGGTCGTTGAGGGTACTCATAGTCCTAGTCCTTTAACAATTTCTGCGGTGACTGCTGTTTCGTTGTCGATGAACTTGTCGAATTCATCGCCAATCATGAAGTTATCGGTCCAGCTGTTGCGTTCCAGTGCACTTTGCCAGTGCTCTGATTCACGGAATTCGGTGATGATCTCCACGAATTCCTGCTCTTGTTCTTCGGTGATGCCAGGGGCTCCAGCAAAACCACGCCAGTTCGCCATTTCGGCGTCAACACCCTGTTCCTTGAAGGTGGGGACGTCCACGCCTTCGAGCCGCTCGGGGGAGGAGATCGCCAGTGCGCGCAATGTGCCTACCTCGATCTGGTCGGCTACTTCGTTGTAACCGGACATTCCGCCCACGGTGGTCCCGGCGAGCATCGAAGTCAGAGCCTCGCCGCCACCGGAATAAGCGATGTAGTTAGTCTCTGCCGGATCAATTCCGACTTTCTGCGCGACTAATCCGGTGAGCAAGTGGTCAATAGACCCCAGTGAACCACCGGAGATGGAGGTTCCGCCTGGATCTTTCTTCCATAGCTCAACGAAGTCGTCCAAGGTTTTGATATCAGATTTGGAGGGAACCACCAGCACCGCGTAATCGTCGGCTAGCCGGGCGATGGGAACCACGTCTTTAAGCGACGTTTCGCTCTTGGCTAGCTCGGTCGCGCCGATCATCACCCCACCGGTTGTCATCAGCATGTCGTGGCGGCCCGTCATCTGAGCGAACTGGCTTAGACCAATAGTGCCGCCGGCACCCGGGACGTTGGTAACCTGAACGTTGTTGACCCCGCCAATGGATTTGATGGCTTGCTGAGCTTCACGTGAGAAGCCGTCCCAGCCACCGCCGGGAGCTGCGGGGGCCATGAGAACCAGCTTGCTACGTGCAGAAGATTCGCCGCCAGATGCTGCGGCGTTGGTGAAGGCAAGCCCAGCGATGACAGCGACCACGGCACCGTAGGCGATCTTGCCCGTTATGCGTTTACTCACGATGCTCCGTAACCTCGTTGTTAGTGACATGCCTCACCGGATCGGCGAGGAGGTTCAACCATCGCAGGCGCAGTGACGTGGAGCACAGCTAAAATAGGGTTCTGTTCATAACTGGCAATAAAGAAAATAAAGAAAACGGTGAACTCGAATTTCTCAACGTAGAAGGCCTTCGGCTAAGCGCCTGCGGGCGCAGGTTCTCTTGCTGCAGCTGGGGATTGTGGTTGGCACCCTGCTGCTGGTGGCCGCGTGCGTGATGGCCGTGGAAATGCGCAGGGTGCAGAATGCGGCCTTTGACGAGGTCGGAACCGTGGCCAGCGAGCTGGTGGAACTGACCGAAATCCAGAACGCCTTTGAAACCGAGCACCCGGAAAAGATCATTGCGCCGATGGCCAAGATGGCCCAGCAGGTTTCGGGGGTGGACTATGTGACGGTTGCCGATATGAATGGCATCCGCCTGGCCCACCCGAATCCGCAGATGATCGGCAAGCATGTTTCCTCCAACCACGAACTGGTTCAGGACGGGCAGTCGTTCCGCGGAATTGAAGATGGAACCCTGGGGATGACGCTTCGAGTGAAACAACCTATTTGGGATCACGGGACAGTGGTCGGCACCGTCTCGGTGGGCATTTTGCAGAGTAAGACCCGCATGCAGCTCGCAGAGATGGTGGGGGCTTTCGCTCCGTGGATTCTGCTGGCGGGCGCATTGGGAACTGTTGGTGCCGGCTTGGCGTCGCGCAAGGTGCGCAAAATCTACGGGGTTGATCCAGACCAGATCCATGGAATGCTCCAAGCCCGCGAAGCGGTGCTCTATGCGGTGGGCGATGGCGTCATCGGCGTTGATGAGCATGGCACGCTGACCCTTGCAAATCAGGAAGCGATTCGTTTGCTCGGGTTGCCCGGGGATTACGAAGGGCAAATGATCGAAGAGGTTCTTGAGCCCTCCCTGGTGCAATTTCTGCGCAACACGAGCAACGACCGGGACCTGACAGAGAACGTACTCTCCGGCGAGAGGGTGCTGATCGCAACCCGCCGTGAGGCCGCAGTCTCTGGGCAGCACTTCGGCACTACCTTGACGCTCAAGGACCGGACCGAGCTTGAAAATACCCTGCGTGAACTGCGTGGCCAACGCGGTTTGACCGACACCTTGCGGGCTCAAGCCCATGAATTCACTAACCGGCTCCACCTCATTTCGGGTCTGCTGTCCATCGGGGAAGTGGATGAAGCGGAGGAGCATATTCAAAGATTTGTTGGCCCCCATCAAAGCGACGGGGTGCAGTTGTTGGATGACCCCACCTTGGGTGCCTTGCTCAGCGCCAAGCTGGCGGTGGCGCACGAGGCAGGTGTTGAATTGCGGGTGCATGAAGGATCGCATACCGGCCGCGACTGGGTGTCGGACGAAGACACCGTCACGGTTATTTCAAACCTCCTCTCCAACGCCATCGAAGCCGCCGGTGATGGTGGAACCGTGCTGATCCAGGTTAATGCGGACGGTAGGGGACTGCGAGCAGTAGTCGAGGACACCGGACCTGGAATCTCCGAGGCGGCGCAAACTAAAGTATTAGAGCTTGGATTTAGCAGCAAGCGCGGTCCCCAGGATCCGGTACATGAGCGAGGTATCGGATTAACCTTGGTTGACCGTATCGTGCACCGCCGTGCAGGAGTCTTGCATTTTGAAGATTCGCATCTCGGTGGTGCCAGAGTTATTGCCGCATGGCCATTACGGCCCCAGCCATCTGGCTGGCCGCTACGAGATGAGACAAAATGAGCAATGAGCTTCCCATCGAACCAGCTATCCGGACACTGGTCGTCGACGATGACTTTGCGGTGGCCGGTCTGCATCGGCGGTATTTGGCGACCATGGAAGGCTTTGAAGTGGTCGGAGTGCTTGAACGCGGGAGCTCGGTCGCCCCCTACCTCATGGAGCATCAGGTGGATCTGGTGCTGCTTGACGTGCACCTGCCGGATCTGACTGGTTTGGAAGTGCTCGAGGTGGTGCGTGGATTGAATATTGCTGTGGACATCATCATGATCACCGCGGATAGCGAGCGTGAATCGGTACGCAAAGCGGTAGGACATGGTGTTGAGGACTACCTGGTCAAGCCGTTTAACGTGCAGGACTTTCGAGCCCGGCTTGCTGCCTACGCGCAACGCGCCCGCCGCCATTCCTCCGATCAGGCGGCCGTGCTGGGCCAATCAGAGGTGGACCGATTGCTGGCCGCTGCGACTGGACGAGCTCCCGTTCCTTCCGGGGCCACCGTACGTTTAGAGGCAGGTGCTGCTCCGGCCTCCGAAACCACGAGCTTACCGAAGGGGTTTACCGCGCCGACCATGGCATTGGTCAGCCAGACCCTGCGCGAAGCCCTGCCGCAAGGGGACGGAGCAATCTCGGCGAAGGAACTGGCGGAGGGCTGCGGAATTTCAAGGGTAAGTGCGCGCCGGTATCTGGATTTCCTGGTAGAGCGCAAGCTCGCTGAGCTGAAACCCCGGTACGGTGCTGCTGGGAGACCCGAGCACAGGTACCGCTGGAGGTAACCTTAAAAATATTCTGCACACATGTGGTTTTTAATGTTCTTTTGTGTATACACTAATTAGGAAGCAACGTTCCGACGTCAAATTCGGGGCCGGCTCGTGTGGGTCTCACACGTTTTGCTCATCCGAATTCGTGAATTCCGAAAGGTCACCACTCATGACTACTCCAGTCCAGGAAAAAGACACCAAAGTCGCAGATGTCATCGTCGTAGGCGGTGGCAACGCCGCCTTCACTGCGGCTCACGCAGCCGTTACCCGTGGCCGTAAGGTCCTCTTGTTGGAGAAAGCTCCACGCGACCAGTTCGGCGGCAACAGCTACTACACCGCAGGCGCCACCCGTATTGCGCACAACGGTCTGGAAGACCTGCAGGATTTCATTGAATTTGACGAGCGCCACCCGGTCTCCGAGGTTCCGCCCTACAGTGCACAAGACTATGCCAGTGACTTGGCCAAGGTCACCGAAGGGCGCAACGACAAGGAGTTGACCGAGGTTCTTGTCACCGAAGCCGCCCCTGGTTTGCGCTGGCTGCAGTCCCTGGGGCTGAAGTACCGCCTCATGTACGAGCGCCAGGCCTATGCCCGCGAAGATGGCACCTTCCTCTTCTGGGGCGGTCTGCATGTCGGAAACGTGGACGGCGGAGAAGGCCTGATGAAGGATCACCTTGCGGTGGCTGAAAAGTTGGGTACCGAGGTCCGCTTCGAGCAGGATGTCTTCGGTTTGATCGTTGAAGACGGCGCGGTTAAGGGAGTCAAGGTCCGCCAGGCCGACGGCAGCGTTCAGGAATTGCGTGCCGAGTCGGTCGTCCTGGGCTCCGGCGGCTTCGAATCCAACCCCGAGATGCGCAAGGAGCACTTGGGTGAGGGCTGGGAGAACGCGAAGGTTCGCGGCACCCCGTACAACCACGGAGCCATGATCCAGGCCGGTCTGGATATCGGCATTGCCAAGGGCGGCGATTGGAGCACCTGCCACTCGGTGCAGTGGGACGCGTTCACCGCGAAGAACGAATCGAACCGCGAACTGACCAACCGCCTGACCCGCCAGTCCTACCCGCTGGGCATTATCGTCAACAATCTCGGCAACCGCTTCCTCGACGAAGGCGCGGATTTCCGCAATTTGACCTACGCGAAGTACGGCCGCGAAATCCTGAAACAGCCCGATTCCGTCGCTTACCAGATCTTCGACGCAAATTTGCGTCCGATGCTGCGCAGTGAAGAGTACGAGATGCCGGAAATCTCCGAGGTAGTTGCCGATACCGTAGAAGAGCTGGCCGAAAAGATCAATGTCGACCCCGCGTCGCTGGCCAAGACCATCACGGAGTTCAACGCCGGCATCGATACCAGCATCCCCTTCGACCCTAACGTGCTGGACGGACGCGCCTCCAAGGTCACCCCGGTCAAGAGCAACTGGGCCTCGCCGTTGGCCACCGGTCCGTACTACGCCTACCCGGTCACCTGCGGTATCACCTTCACCTTCGGCGGGTTGAAGGGCGATACCGAAGGCCGCGCCTTAAACGAAGACGGACAGCCGGTACCGGGCTTGTTCGTCTGCGGCGAGATGCTCGGAGGACTGTTCTCGGCCAACTACCCAGGTGGTTCGGGTCTTGCCGCTGGTGTCGTATTCGGCCGCCGAGCCGGTAATCTGGCCTAAGGCAAAGTGCACTTCCCCCGCACGCGGCACCGCGTGCGGGGGAAGTGCATATTAATAGTTTTGAACGCAGGATGGCGGGGCATGGCAAAGATCGATTCTCAAACGATTCACGAGCGGTTGAAGGAAGACTTGCTGAGTGGCGCCTTCGCGCCAGGTGACCCGTTGCGTGAGGTCGCGCTGGCTGAACGCTTTGGCGTCTCGCGCACCCCGGTGCGCGAAGCCTTAACCCGATTGCTCCACGAAGGGCTGCTTGAGCGCCGTGCGCGCGGACTGTTTGTCCGCGAGATCGACCCAGAACAGATTATGCAGGTCTATGATCTGCGGATTCTGTTAGAAGGCCAGGCGGCACAAGAAGCAGCCGCGGTACGCACGGAGGTTGACCTCACTCGCCTTCAGGCATTGGTTGACCGCGACCGCGCACTGACCGAACCGGATGACGCAACACGGCTGACCACAAACATCGAGTTCCATCGAGCGCTTTGGCGCGCCGCGCACAACACCGTCCTGGAAGATCTTCTGGAGCGGTTGGCCACGCATCATTTGCACGCACCCACTTCGACGCTGTCCGTGGGATCACGATGGACCGAGTCTTTGGATGAACATCAAAACGTGGTCACTGCGGTCAGGGAGCGCCGTGCAGAAGATGCCCAAGAGCTGATTCGTGCGCATATGGCGACCGCGAAGTCGATGCGTCTGAAGATGTTCTCTTACCTCTAGCCACATACCTCAAAACCCCCGCCTCGGCGGTGGTTTTTGAGTTTAAGGCTACGTCGCCGCCAAGAAGTCAGGTTCCACTATATCTGGATGACGCAGCTCCACGATGCGATCAGCCAGCATCTTGGAATCTTCATCATGGGTTACCAGCACTACGGCCAATCCCTGGCGTACTTCGGAACGCAGGATCTCGTGGATCAGCGTGCGGCTGGGGGAATCCATGGAAACCAGTGGTTCATCAAGCAGCAGGATGCCGGTGTGTTGTACCAGTCCTTGTGCTACTAAAACTCGCTGGCGCTGGCCGCCGGAGAGCTCAGTAAAATCCCTCGTCTCAAATCCCGGGAGTTCGACGTGTGCGAGGGTGCGGCTTACCTCTTGCTGCCGCTGTTTTCGAGTAATTTTTGACCGCCAGGTGCCCATGGCTACGACATCCCCCGCCGTCAGTGGCAGTCCGTCCGGGACCGCTGGGCGTTGGACGACCAGAGACACGGGACAAGATCGCTCAACCAGTCCGCGATCCGGCGCCATAATCCCAGCCAAAAGTTCCAGCAGGGTGGATTTTCCCGACCCGTTTTCGCCAGTGATCGCCACCAATTCTCCAGCCCGAATCGACAGCGACACGTCTGAGAGGATTTCACGGTTTTCGTAAGAGAAATAAAGGGAATGAGCGAGTAATCGGGTATCGGAGCATGTCATGTTCCGAGTATAGCAATTGATAATGATTCTCATTTAAGGTTAGTCTTCTCTGTGTGCTGACAAATCCTTTCTCTTCTGACTTTATGGAACGTGCCCTCATCGGCGGCAGTTTAGTGGCTATCATTTGTGCCATCGCCGGTACTTGGGTGGTTATTCGGGGCATGGCATTTTTGGGTGAAGCAATCGGTCACGGGCTGCTTCCAGGAGTCGCTATGGCTACTGTTCTAGGTTTCCCAGTCATGCTCGGTGCCGGAGCCAGCGCGCTGGTCATGACCGGTATGCTGAGCGCGCTGCAACGGCGAGGAAAATTATCTTATGACACCAGCATCGGCTTGGTCTTTGTAGGAATGCTTTCGGTAGGCATCATCGTGGTATCGCATTCGAAAAGTTTCGCCACAGATGCCACGAGCATGCTCTTTGGAGATATTTTGGCCATCGGAACAGCGGACCTGTGGATGCTCGCCGCGGCGCTCGCGGTGAGCATAGTCATCGCTAAACTGTTCCACCGGAATTTTGTTGCCGCAGCCTTCGACGCACGGATAGCGCAGAGCTTGGGGTTAAGGCCGCAACTTGCCCAGATCATGTTGGTAGGGCTGGTTGCCCTGGCGATCACCGCATCATTCCGCGCCGTTGGGACCCTGCTGGTGGTTGGGATGCTGCTGGCACCAGTGGTTGCGGCTAAACAATGGATGATTCGAATCCCGGCAGTGATGGTGCTCGGCGCCGTCTTCGGGGTGCTGTCGGTATTCGGCGGCCTGTTAATTTCCTGGTATGCGCAAAGCGCGGCCGGCCCCTCTATAGCCTGCACGGCCATACTCCTTGCCGGCCTCTCTGCACTGCTACGCCGGGCAACCAAGCATCAGGCCAGGACCGTACCCGCGATCAAGAAACTAGAAAGTGCCCGATGAAATCCAAAAAATGCACGGTAGTTCTTGGGCTGGCTGCCAGCCTCTTACTCACCGGATGCCTCTCCTCTGGTGCCCCTGAAGAAACTCAAACAACGAGCAACGAACCACCGGCCGGGCATGGAGCTGTTGCAGGCGCCCGTGAGGTTCCCGAAGCGCCCCTGCACCTGGCGACGATCGACGAGCACGGATCTACCGGGATGTTTGACCTGCTCGACGAGACCGAGTCACGCCTCGACTCGCTGGACAAGGTCAGTGCCTTGCACAGCGATGGGCGGTACCTCTTCGTTTCCACGGGTGAAGGGCTCGCGATTTTAGACAGCGGAGTGTGGAGCTGGAACCACACCGATCATTTCCATTTCTATCGGGGAACCGAACGGAAAATCGGAACTCTGGATATCGCACCCAAGGCCGTGGTCATAGGCGGGCCACTCTCCACCGCGGGCAGCACAGGAGTGTACGTCCCTGCCACCGGTGAAGGAATATTGCTGGATAACGCCCGGCTCGCAGACGGTGAAATCAGTAAACGCTTCACCACCCACCACGATCCTCACCGGGGTTTGCTGGCTCCTCTAGGCGACGGAGCGATTTCCAGCTGGCCGGGGAAGAAACCGGCAGACATGCGCGTGCAGTATCTAGATGCTACCGGTGAACCTGTCGCCGGTGCTTCGGCTCAATGCACTGAGCCCGCCGGGGCCACCTCCACGGTTGCCGGGTTGGTGATCGCCTGCGACCAGGGGTTTTTAGTCGCCACGGAGACCCCGAATGATTCGGCGGAATTTGAGCTGGTTCCCTACCCGGCAGGGACCAAGGCCGGTGACCGCGCAGAGTCTCTGGAACACCGCAAAGCCCGCCCCGCTGTTGCGGGCTTGGCAGGAGATCACGGAGCGTGGGTACTGAATACGCGTTCACTACAGCTGCAACGGATATTGAGCGAGTACAAGCTGTTACGAGTCTCCGCGGTGGGGGATTCACCGGGGCACATTGTGGCTCTTGACGATCGCGGACGAGTGCTGGTCTATTCAACAACATCCGGTCAGCGCGTGGGCATCACCAAAGAACTGCTGGCGCACACCGTGAAGGACCCCGACGCGCTACGCGGCGTTAACCTGAGCATCGATGCACAGCGCGCCTATGTTAATGCGCCGAGCGAAAAGAAGGTCTATGAAATCGACTTCACGGACTCGGCACGCATCTCACGCACCCTAACACCTGCAACCTCACCGCATTGGATGACCCAGGTCGGAAATTGAAAGATCAAAAAGATGGCAAACGTAACTAAGCTAATCGCACTTGTACTTTCCGGGCTTTTATTGCTCACCGGATGTACAGGCCAAGGACAACAAGAACAAAAACCGAGCATCGTGGTGACCACAAATATCTTGGCAGACGTGGTGAGAAATCTGGTAGGTGAGCAAGCAACAGTGCACACCTTGATGCCGCCCAACGTTGATCCGCATTCCTTTGAGATCTCCGCCCAACAGGCAGCTCAATTGCAGGACGCGGATCTTGTGGTCTCCAATGGCCTGAACCTGGAAGAAGGGCTAAGTCGACAGCTCAAGGCCGTTGACGAGGCCGGAGTCAACCACTTTGTGGCGACCGAACACATCGAGCTACTGAGCGTGCCCGGGGCGAACGGAGCAGAGGATCCGCATTTCTGGACTGACCCGGCACGGGTTGTGCAGGTAGTTGACGCATTGGAACAGGACCTCAAACAGATCACTGGAATTTCAACCGGGCTACTTGATGCGGCCACGGGAACTTACCGCCAGAAACTTGTTGACCTCGACGCGCAGATGCTCAACGCGTTCTCCGCGATCCCCTCAGCTCAGCGCAAGCTCGTGACGAACCATCATGTTTTCGGCTATCTGGCAGACCGTTTCAACCTCAAAGTTATTGGCGCGGTGATCCCCTCGGGTAGCACCCTCGCTTCGCCGAGCGCCGCTGACTTGGCTTCGCTCAGCGGGGCGATCCGCGAAGCTCAGGTCTCCGCAATCTTTGTGGAGTCGGCTCAGCCCGACAAATTAGCCCGCGCCCTCGCCGGCGAAACGAAAATCGAGGTGGAAATCATTGATCTGTACACCGAATCGCTGTCCATGGCTGGCCAAGGAGCCGAGTCGTACCTGCAGATGATGCAGTCGAATACCGAACAAATCAGCCAAGCGCTGCGCGGCTAACGCGTAGCCGAGAAGGGAAAAATGAAAAAGAAAAATCATCACCTCTTGCCCGGTACCGTGATGCTGGCGGTTCTGGGCCTGTGCGCAACGGCTTGCGGGGCCCAGAGTGACGCCGCACGGGAAGAACTTAACGCGCCTCGTGTTGCCGTGGGATACGCCAACGGGGTGTCGGTACTGGACGGGGAAACCCTAGAGGTCATCGAAAGCTTTAAAACCGAGGAATTCACCCGACTGAATTCAGCAGGAGACGGACGCAACTTCTTGCTGACCACCTCGGCCGGATTCCAAGTTCTGGACGCAGTGGAACCTGCACTGCGGGAGACTGTTTTCGGCGCAAGCGCCGCCGGACACGTGGTCCCACATGCAGGAAAGACAGCGCTCTTTGACGATGGTACGGGTACCACCACGATTTTTGAGACTGCGTCGCTGTCCCAGCGCAAAGATCAACTTCCCGAAACCAAAACCATCACTTCACCTGCGCATCATGGTGTTTCGGTGGCCCTTGGTGATGGATCGTTGCTTACCACCATCGGAGATGCCAGCTCACGCAGCGGGGTGAGACTCATAGATGCGAATGGCGAGGAGGCTGCAAGGAACACCGATTGCCCGAACGTGCATGGTGAAGGAATGACGGGGCAGGGCCGCGCGGTCTTTGGCTGCGAAGACGGAGCCCTGCTTTACGCGGATGCTAAGTTCACTAAGTTGAAAGCAGCAGATGCCTACGGGCGGATGGGCAACGCCTACGTGTCGCCGACTAGCGAACTGGTCATCGGGGATTATAAGGATGACCCCGACGCGGAAGGAACACTGCTTGACCAGATCGTCCTGATTGATGCCGCCAAGCAAACCTTCAAGGTAGTCGACTTGCCTCAAGGCGCAGAATACACCTGGCGGGGGATAGCGCGTGGGCCACAAGATCTGGGTTACTTGCTGGGCATGGACGGCAAGATTCACGTGATCGATCCGCGCAGCGGGAAGATTACCCGTGACTTCAAGGTCATCGAGCCTTGGGAAGATCCTGCCCAATGGCAGGATCCACACCCCTCCCTGCGTATCGATGGAAATACTGCCTACGTGGCTGACCCGGCAACCAAATCTATTCATGCGGTAGATCTGGCTACCGGTGAGAAGAAGTCCTCGGTGAAGTTAGAACACGCGCCGAATGAAATGGCACTCACCGGCAAGTAGGTACTGAGAATTAAAAGACTCGCGGCCGGATCCCCTTGGAAGTTTAGGAACGGGATCCGGCCATGAAGGCTTTCATACAGTTGGCAGTTACAGGCCGCGCACCAGCAAAACATCCAAGGTGCGTGGACCGTGAACACCCTCAACGCGTTCCAGCTCGATATCGCTGGTGGCCGAAGGGCCAGAGATCCAGGTCAGCGGACGGGTAATGGTCAGCCGTGGCATTGCTTCGGGAAGCAACTGCACAATGCTGGAGACCGGAACGATGCACAGGTGGTGATCCGGAACCAGCGAGATCGCACGGCGACCCTGATTTGGTTCACCGTCAAGAATTATGGTTCCCGACTCGGCGATGGAAACCTGCGAGGAGGTTACCACCGCACTGGTTTGATCCAACTCGGCAACGCTCAATCGTGCACCCGGTGCATCGGCAATAGCCGTAATGCCCGTGGGAAGCTGAGACAACCACCGCTGTTCCAGCCCGTGCGGGTAGACCACCGAGTTCGCGTCTTTGAGTTTTGCCGCCACCATTTCGGGAATCTGTGCGGACTCAATCACCTCAACGCCGGCCTTGTAATCAATCAGGCGGTCAACGAGCATCTCGATGAGTTCTTCTTCTGACATCTCCGAGTTCTTGCGGTACTCGCGCGGGGTCTGCTCGGCTACCGGTGCGTCGGATAGTGCCGAGCGGATACGGCCTAGGATTTCTTCTTTGGCGCTCACTTGGACTCCTTCTCGTCACTCCACCAGTCGCGGAAAGACTTATTTGGCGGGGCAGGAACATCGCGGCTCTGGGTCCAGCCCGCTGCAATGCCCGGAAGCTTTTTGATCTTCTTGTCTTTGCCTGCCATCAAGCGGCCCAGCGGAAGTGCCTTTTCAAGCAGACCAATATTCTTCCCCTTGCCCAGTGCCCAGGAACCACCCTTCATCAGCAGATCCATTTGGGTCGGAAGTTTATGGGTTTCACGCTTGGCATCCACATCTTCACCACGCAGGTGAACGAGTATCTCTGGGATGTTAATCTTCACCGGACAAGCGTCATAGCAGGCGCCGCACAGTGACGAAGCGTAGGGCAGTGAGCCGTTATCCTCGGCTTCGATGCCTGTCATCAGGGGGGAGAGGATCGCGCCGATTGGGCCTGGGTAGGTTGAACCGTAGGCGTGGCCACCGGTGCGCTCGTAGACCGGGCAGACATTCATACATGCCGAGCAACGGATGCAGTTCAATGCGGTGCGTCCAAAACGATCCGACAGAGCGCGGGTGCGTCCGTTATCCAGCAAGACGATGTGCACGTTCTGTGGGCCGTCATCTTCGGTGACACCGGTCCACAGCGAGGTGTAAGGGTTCATGCGCTCGCCGGTGGATGAACGTGGAAGCAGTTGCATGAAGACTTCCAGATCTTCCCACTGAGGCAGAACCTTTTCGATACCCATCACGGTGATGAGGGTTTCTGGAAGGGTCAGGCACATCCGGCCGTTGCCTTCGGACTCCACTACTCCCAGCGTTCCGGTATCCGCCAGCGCAAAGTTTGCTCCGGAGATCGCAACCTTGGAGGCGAGGAATTTCCTGCGGAGGTGGGAGCGGGCCGCCTCGGCCAGCTTGGCTGGCTCATCGGTGAGGGTTGGATCCACCCCCGGCATTTCCTTCAAGAAAATATCGCGCACCTGGGTGCGGTTCTTGTGGATTGCGGGTACCAGGATGTGGCTTGGTTTATCGTGGCCCAGCTGAACAATAAGTTCGGCGAGGTCGGTTTCGAAGGCTTCGATGCCTTCGGTTTCAAGATGCTCGTTCAGGCCGATTTCCTGGGTGGCCATGGACTTGACCTTGACCACCTCGGTGGACCCGGTTGCTTTGACGAGTTCCGTGACGATCTTGTTCGCCTCGGACGCATCTCGCGCCCAGTGAACGATGCCGCCGCGGGCGGTGAAGTTCTTTTCGAACTGCAGTAGCAGCTCTTCGATATTGGCCATGGCGTTGTTCTTGATGGCCGAACCGGAGTCGCGGAGATCGTCCCAGTCGGGAAGTTCGCCAACAACTTTTAGTCGTTTGTCGCGAATGGTGTGGGTCGCGTGGCGCAGATTTTTGCGCATCTGGGTATTGCCCAGTTCGCGGTGTGCTGCCTGCGGGAATGGCTCTTCTTCGAAGAGGTTGCCATGTCCGGGTGCTGGCATGCCGAGGAATACCTGAGTCACAGTGTCACCGTCTCTTCCATGGTGCTAGCCAGAATATCGGCTAGGTGCAGGGTCTTGGGTTTGGCACCGGTGCGCGAGAGTCCGCCACCGATGTGCATCAGGCAGGAGGCGTCGCCGCCGGCGCAGGCCGAAGCACCGGTGGAACAGATGTTCTTCACCTTGTCATCGAGCATGGCCGAAGACACGTCGGCGTTCTTGATCGAGAAGGTGCCGCCGAAGCCACAGCACTGGTCGGCTTCCGGGAGGACCTCGACGTTGATTCCGCCTACGGTCTTCAGCAGATCTAGCTGACGGTCGCCAAGCTGCAGTGAACGCATGCCGTGGCAGGAAGGATGATAGGTGATGGTCTCCGGCAAGTAACTGCCCAGCTGCTGCGCTGCATCAGTTATTCCCAAAACGTCAACGAGAAGCTGAGAGAGTTCATAGGTGCGTTTGCCCACCGCGACCGCGCGTTCCTTCAGCTCGGGTTTGCCCAGGCGTTCGGCTAGTCGGGGGTGCTGGTGCTTGACCGAAGCGACGCAGGAACCGGACGGGGCCACCGCGACATCATAATCATCGGTATCAAAGGCATTGATGTGGTTTTCCACCACAGGCAGGGCTTCAGGCATATATCCGGAATTGATGTGCATTTGCCCACAGCAGGCCTGAGCCTTGGGAAATACGACTTCATGGCCCAAGCGTTCCAGGATTTTCACGGTCGACTTGGCGGTTTCGGGGTACATGGCATCCACGATGCATGTGGCAAAGAGAGCAATCCGCATAGTAATAACTCTTTCGAAGTGTGGTCTGACCATACTATGCGTTGAACTTTCTATAAGTCAAGACTTGTTGTGATGGCCCTCACCTTGTACGCTAGGTGGTCGGACCACATATGGTCAGACCAACTTCGAGTAAGGACGCCCACACCGTGTTTACACCAACAACGGATCCTGTAGCAGGAAGTGTTGCGATCTCGGCACTTATTGCTTTGATCCCACTTCTCACCTTCTTTGTTTTGCTGGCAGTAATCAAGACCAAGGCGCACGTTGCCGGTCTTGGCTCCTTAGTAGTTGCCATCATCATCGCAATTTTCGGCTGGCAGATGCCGGTCGGGATGGCGCTGAACTCCGGCGTGATGGGCATGGTGTTCGGTGCCTTCCCGATCGTCTGGATCGTTGTCATGGCAATCTTCCTCTACCAGGTGACGGTTAAATCCGGTCGGTTCGAGGATCTGCGCCGCGTCTTTGACGTAATCGGCGGCGGAGACGTTCGCATCCAAGCGGTATTGATTGCCTTCTGCTTCGGTGGTCTGCTTGAAGCGCTGGCAGGTTTCGGTGCCCCAGTGGCAATTACCGCAACCATGCTGCTGGCTCTTGGTCTGGCCCCACTGCGTGCAGCCTGCGCGGTACTGATCGCTAATACCGCTCCGGTTGCCTTCGGCGCCGTTGCTATCCCGATCACCACCGCCGGTGCACTGACCGGAATCCCGGCCGCAGACATTGGCGCCGTTGTTGGTCACCAGTCACCGCTGCTGGCATTGTTTGTTCCTTCGATTTTGGTCTTGGTTATCGATGGCTGGCGCGGTATGCGTCAGACGCTTCCAGCAACCCTGACCATTGGTCTTTCCTTCGGTATCGCCCAGTGGCTTTGCGCGACCTACTTCTCCTACGAACTGACCGACATCGTTGCCTCGCTCGTTGGTTTGGCCGCTGCCGTTGTACTGCTTCGTTTCTGGACTCCAAAGGGTGCCGATGAGGCGCGCCAGCGGGTACTGACACCTGAAGCCGCCGCAGAACCTGTTGAGCGTAACCAGAAGCTTCATGGAGCCAACACCTGGATGGCATTGTTCCCTTACCTGCTGGTCATCGTGATCTTCGGTGTGGCCAAGCTATGGAAACTGGGCGTTGATATTCCTAAATGGCTGTCAAGCACCGACATCAAGTTCGGCTGGCCAGGACTGGATGGCAACATCCTGAATGCCGCTGGCGAACCAGTGTCTTCCACGATTTACAACTTCCAGTGGCTATCATCGCCTGGCACCTTGTTGCTGATTACCGGCGTGATTGTTGCCTTTGTTTACTCGCGTAATACCGGCAATGGTGAATATGCGATGACCTTTGGCGAAGGGCTGGCCGAAGTTGGCAAGACCATCTACAACATGCGTTACGCAGCGTTGACCATCCTGTCGGTTCTGGGCCTGGCTTACGTCATGAACCTTTCCGGACAGACAATCACCGTAGGTACCTGGCTTGCTGGCGCCGGAGGATTCTTCGCATTCCTCTCGCCAATCTTGGGCTGGATTGGTACCGCAGTGACCGGTTCCGACACCTCGGCTAACGCATTGTTCGCCAAGCTACAGCAGACCGCCGGCGTAAATGCCGGAATCGACCCAACTCTGCTGGTTGCTGCAAATACCTCCGGCGGCGTGGTCGGCAAGCTGATCTCGCCACAGAACCTGGCAATCGCCGCCACCGCGGTAAAGATGGAGGGCCAAGAGTCGGTCATCCTGAAGAAGGTCGCTGGCTGGTCCGTCGGTATGCTGCTGGTGCTTTGCACCCTGGTTTACCTGCAGTCCACCCCGGTGTTGTCCTGGATGCTTCCATAATTGAGTTAAAGGCTAAAATGGTCTACTGATGTCTATAAATCCAGCTCCGCGTGCGTACCAAGTTGTCCTCGACTCAATCGAGTCTGACCTGCGTTCGGGAAAACTTGCCTTAGGGGACCAGCTCCCCGGCGAGCGTGCGCTCGCGGAGCAGCATCAGATTTCTCGTGCCTCGGTACGTGATGCCATCAGAATTCTCGATGTGCTGGGATTGGTGAAGACTTCAACGGGATCCGGACCAAATTCGGGTGCCGTCATCATCTCCAACCCTGCCGCCGGAATCTCGCAGGCCCTACGAATGCACCTGGCTGCCAAAGGGATCAACGTTCGCGAGATCGTTGAGTCGCGTATTTTGTTGGAAACGTGGGCCGCGCAGATGCCTCCACGTAACCCGCTCCATGCGCAGCAGGTCATTGATCGAACCGCGGTGTTGATTATGCGCATGGATGACGCGCAGCTATCTCGCGAGGAATTTCACCGCATCGATGCAGAATTCCACGTGCTGTTAGCCTCCATGGCGGGAAACACCGTGGTGGAGTCAATGATGGAATCCTTGAGACATTCGATCAGCCATTATGTTGCTGAATCGATTCCCAACGATGAATCTTGGCAGCCTGTCGTGCGTGTGCTTCGACGCCAGCACAAGGCGATCCATCACGCTTTCGCCACTAACCAGCGCGAACGTGCTGCGCAGCTGATAGAAGAACACATCACCTGGTTCTACTCGCAGACGCGCTAAGACCGCTTTGAAAGCCGTAGCCCTCGACTCTGTCGAATCGAGGGCTACGGCTTTCGCTGTAACGACTATGCGTTTTTGGAAAATTTAGTACTCATTTCCCGGGTGCCAGCCGAGACTACTGCTCGCGATACTCACTGGGTACGGTCCGGCTGGTTCCTCTGCTCAAGAATGGAATTAACTCGTTCCTCGGACATAAACTTTTCCGGATGCGCAACCACCGCGTACGGAGTATCGCAGTGGCGACAGATCCACTCTGTCATCGGGCCTACGGGCATTACGCATCCCATAGCGACTTCATCATCGCCAGGGGCACTGGAAGGCATGCCCCACAGAGCTTTTCGAGGATTGCCTTCGCCGCACTCTGGACAGGGTGGAGCAACGGCAAGTATCTGTCGTAGTCGGGTCTTAGATGGCCCGTGCACTAAATCATGGCATTGGCCGCAAAGCAGCCCTGCAGCGTCCACATGATCTTGAATGTCCCAGTTTAGATTCTCCCCAGGCGGACGGAAGAAATGAATGCTGGTTTTCGCGTCAACATCACGGC
Source organism: Glutamicibacter sp. (assembly GCF_035257265.1). Lineage (GTDB taxonomy): Bacteria > Actinomycetota > Actinomycetes > Actinomycetales > Micrococcaceae > Glutamicibacter. The sequence goes on along the minus strand of NZ_DATEXC010000039.1, from coordinate 116,038 downwards.
CACATCCATCGCACAGTGTCACGTCGTCATAGTCCCTCTGCAACAGAGCAAGTACGTGAACCGCGTCATTCGCATCAACAACAGAGTCCGGGTCGCACCGTCCTGCACTGACAACCATGGGCCGGGGAACTTTGGTGAGCTTGATGAGAGATTTTAACACCCGTTTGGCGGTGGAGATGCTCAGTGCTTTGGAGGAGCGAGGCAGTCCGGAATCAATCATGGACTCAAGCTCATAGAGTGAAATGGGATCTGAAAAGACCGCAAGTTGGTCGACCCAAACTTTTTCCTCGTCGACGTGCGTGACAGTTTCCAAAGCACTTACTAACGGCGGTGTCGTATTCAAGACCGTCAACAGAAGTGAACCAGGAAGAACATCTTCACCGAGGTTCCACTCGCGAGTGCTCACATCGCCCTTGGCCAGTGACACTGCTGCACCAATCGTGGAAATCTCATCTTCCCAGCAGTAGTACATGGACTGAGCAGGGGCCAAAGACTTTGGTAGGTCGTAGTCCTTAGCTGAATGAAGTCGGTGGATGGGTACAGCAGCAGAAAGGTCTCCGCCATCAGTCTCGGGTGCGCTAAATCCTTCCTGTTCCAAAATCAGACTGATGATTTGCTGTCGAGCCATTGTCTGAAGACGAGACTCAGGGAATCCAGGAAATCGCTCGTGAAAAACTTCGATCAACGCACGGCGATCTAACCGGCTGTATTCCGGGTCGAAGACCAGCTGAAACCGCTCTGGCATATACATATTTCCTCCGGTAAGTCGTATTGCTGCGGGTTGGGTATCAGCGGTGCAGTTGGGCCATGAAAACGATCTGCTAGATGAGCAGCCTGATGTCTTCAGACCGCTTAGCAGACCGATAGCTGTTGACTACCGAATTCCGTTTCACCGACGATCCTATTTTGGAGCGAGCCCAAAGTCATTAGGTGCCACATTTCCCCTCAAATCCGAGGGCGCATGATCAACGCTACGAGGCAGGTACGACAAATTACCGCCGGACGTCCGCGGGTAACCATCGACCGGTTCGAATCCCAACATTGCGGTGGCCGCCATGTCTAAGCACTGCACCGGCATTTCATATGCCTAACGACGAATCTTGGCGAACTATCACGCTTTTGCCAGTAACCAACGCGAATGTGCTGCGCAGCTGATAGAAGAACAACTCACTTGGTTCTACTCGCAGACGCGCTAAGAGTTCCAAGAAAATCTCCGGTACCCTTCCAACAACATTGGAAGTGCACCGGAGATTTTTGTTTTTCGATATCGACGTTTCGGCACTAGGTACGCTGGGGTTAGACCTACAGTTTGGCTGCGATATGGTCGTTGCGTTCCAAGAGACGTGACGCAAAGTAACCGATAAGAATTCCCCAGAATGCCGCGTGAATATTGAATAAGTTCATCCCGGAAATTGTCACGACAAAAGTAATGAGCGCGCCCATGGTGAACTTAGTAGCGAATGCTGTGACGAAGGCTTGCTGCAGAGCTTTAAGCATCGCGATACCGCCCAAAGCCAGCACGAAAGCTTCAGGAGTTGCCAGCATAAGTCGCGTCAACAATGGTGCAAACAGCGCAAAAACTAAAGATAGAGAACCATAAACTACCGCAGCGCTGTATTGCCGGTGTTTTTCGCCAGATGAGGTCAACAGGCTATTGGTTGGTCCGGTGACACAGGCAGATACTGCACCGAAGCAGGCGTTGAGCACCGAGAATCCACCGGTGGCGATAGCGAAGGAATTGATGGGTGGCCGGTGACCGGCAGCGCGTAACACTGCCACACCCTGCCCGTTTTGTACCACCAGTGCGGTCAGCACCAGCGGTAATAACAGTTCCACTTGAGAGGCCCACGTGAAGCTAGGGGAGGTGAACTGAGGAGAGGCCAGAATCGGGCCGCCGGCTGACTGCAATGCAAATTGTCCGCTGACCGCCACGGCCGCAATACCGACAACCAAGGTTCCCAGCACTGGGGGCAAGTATTTACCCAAGACTGGAACCGCGCTGAGCAGCAGGAAGGCCAATACCATTGGTCCGGCCACGATGAGGTTGCTCTGGGTGGAGGCAACAATGTCGGTGCCGAACCGCAAGAAGACCGCCGCAACCATAGCCATGACGATGGGCATGGGGATAGCCGACATGATTCGGCGCACCACTCCGGTGGACCCCAGCGCAAGAATGAGCAGACCAGAGGTGAAAAATACGCCGACGACTTCTGTGAACTGTAAATGCTGCAACGATGGCCCAAGTAGTACAGTGCCCGGAATGGACCAAGCGAAACCCAGCGGTTGGCGATAGATCAACGACATGACCAGCGTTGCGAGTCCTGCGGAGAGGAATATCGCGAATACCCACGAAGCTAGTTGCCCTTCGGTGAGTCCACCAGCCATTCCGACCGCCAAGGTCACAGCGATTGGTCCCGAAGAAGAGAAAATCAACCCGATGATCCCGTTGGAGACGTAATTGGGGCCGATGTCCCTCATCAGTTGACGTAGCCCCGCCGGAGCAACGCCGGGACGCTCAATGAGCGGCTGACGTTGGGCGGTTTCGAGTACGGGCTCTTCGCTCAGCTTGGAGTCTGGCGGAACAGTGCTCATTACAGCTCCTAGGTGATGTCGCGGAGTATCGAGATTGTTGTACCTATTCAGTTCATCAGAGATGTGCGGACATTTAAGCCATGGGGAGCACCTAGCTGATCCTAGGACTGGCATACCTAGGATCAGCTAGGCGGTTTCACTTTCTGGTCAAAATATCGTTTTTATCGCCGCAACTTGTGGGACCCGTACGAAGTGCACGCATTGAATCAGAGCTGCAACGAGTCACAAGGTGCGTAGTTTTGGCTCATCTGCCTACCATGGAGAACAATCTCTGGTCCTGTGGTGAAAGGAGCTTGGAGATGACTCCCGGTACCGAACTTGGTGATTTTCTCAAGGCACGTCGAGCACTAGTCGCCCCCAGTGGCGACGGTGGCCCACGCCGTCGTGTCGCCGGATTGCGCCGTGAAGAAGTAGCAACACTGGCCGGGGTAAGCGCGGACTACTACGCTCGGCTTGAGCAAGGACGGCATAAACGCCCTTCCCAATCGGTGCTCAATGCACTGTCTCGGGCGCTGCAATTAGATGAAACGGCTTCTCGTCATCTTTTTGACCTCGCTAGAGCCGTGGCAGATCCCAACGGCAACAAACTCGACAAACGAGCTCAAAGGGTACGCCCATCACTGCATGCGTTATTGGACTCCTTCACCGAACACCCAGCATTCATTAGAGGCCGCCGAACAGAAATCTTGGCAATGAATCCGCTGGCTGCCTTCCTCTTGACCGATGTCATGGCCAAGCCCGTGCGCGAACGCAGCCTCATCCGGTGGGCATTTTTGGATCCTGAAGCGCGTTCCAGATATGTTGACTGGGACAAGGTTGCCTCGTCTATGGTGGGCACTTTGCGTTTGGACGCCGGAAGGCATCCGCACGACCCGTTACTTGCACAGTTGGTCGGTGAATTATCCCTGCACAGCGAAGAATTTCGCACCTGGTGGGCTGATCACCGCGTCGTCGAACGCCGTGACGGGATTAAGCGGCTCAATCATCCTCTGGTTGGAGAACTGGAAATCGGCTACGAAGCACTTGATGTCACCGGGGTAGCTGATCAGACCATGTTTATCTATACAACTGAACCCGGCTCTGCTTCTCAAGAAAAAATGCGGACCTTAGCTTCGTGGATCCACGATGATTCAAAGCGCTCAGCCCGCACGCCGTGAGTTTTCCGCAAGAGCTTGGTCCCTGCCCGCCAAATCATAAGGCCTTATAAAATGGATGGGTTTTAGAACTACTCTGACTGAAGACCTAGCCGCACCCAATGCGAGGGCGAAACAAAATAGACTGGTACCGGCCAAGGACTTTGGCCTGCACTGCAACGAATGGTGGACATGGAATACACCCTGACCTTTCCCGAGCTGAACCGGCACTTTGCCGCTCGGACCATGATGGAGGGAAGCCTCATCGTGAGCTCCGGCGAGGTGAACCCTTTTCGTTGGGTACAAAGTGCAGGAATGAGCCGGGTGTATGCCGACGTAGCGGATGCCGAGGTCTTCATGCAGCTGGACCTTATCCAAGGAAAGGTGCGCTACCGGTTTAATTGCACGGCTAGAGAGTTGGAAGGCCCGTGCGAACACGTTGCGGCGTTGGGTCTGTATCTCACCCGGACCCCGGAAGAAGAACTCACCGTCAGCGATGATCCAAAGCTAGAAGATCATGACGGAGACAGCCCGCGTCCGGTGCCGCACTGGCAGCGTTCGCTGCATGCGCTGTTGCCGGTGCTGGAGCCGGAGATCGAGACCATCCCGCTTGGTTTGTTAGTTTCGGTAGTACACGAAAAGTACCGAAAACGGGATGCCTATGATGTGAAGGTACGCCCGGCACAACCTGGCACTCGTTCGCCCTGGGTGCAAAGCGGTGTCTCATGGACGCACCTGGCAAGCGATAGAAGATTTGATGACACCCAGCGCCGAGTCATGATGGACCTGTACGGAATTTCCTTGCGTATGAATGAAACCCATTATTACGATCACTGGGGTAACGATTGGGTGACACTGAATTTGTTGCCCGGCGAAGAACTTGGACGCATCCTCCGAAGCATCCGTGACGCAGGCGTTAGCGTGATCTCGGCAAAGACCAAAGAACCCATTAACTTCCCGCAGACTCCTGCACAGGGCCTGGTGAACTTCGTAGAAGATGAGAAGGGCCTAAAGCTGGAACCTAAAATTCTGGCTCCCGAAGGTTTCCCCACCTCAATGATCGCACTGGGCACGCCACCGGCAGCGGCACTGTTCTTCGAAGGAAGCCCAGATAAAGCCAAGGCTTTACATTTGGCCTGCTTTGTACCTGCAATTACGAACGAACTCGTTGAATTAGTGCGCAATGGCCCGGTGCAGATCCCCACGGAGCAGATCCCGGAATTCCACCACTCATTCATGACGCGGATGCGCAAAGTTGCACCGCTAGAGAGCTCCGATGGAAGTTACCAGGTTCCGGAGCCTGCCCGTCCGGTACTGAAACTGCAGCTGCGTCACTCGCTGAACGAACTGTCCGGTGATTTCTCGTGGCATTACGTAGATTCCGGTTCCCGGCAGAGAACCGTGGAACGAGAAATTCTGCGTAGCGTATTGGACAAAGTGGGAACGGAGCATCCATTAGTTCAATCAGGTACGGGAAGTTTCGCGCCCCTGAAACTCAACCTCAGTGCGAGCATCGACTTCGTCTTGGATACCTTGCCGTTGTTGCGTGAGCACCCCGACGTACAAGTTGATGAGCATAGCGCCGTTCCAGACTATAAGCGGGCCGAAGGGCAAACGGTCGTCAGCATTGGTGTGGGTGAAACTAGCAATGATTGGTTCGATCTAGACGTCGATATCAAACTTGCCGAGAAAAACATTCCTTTTGTCGAGTTGTTCAGTGCGCTCAGCGCTGGCGACGACTATCTGGTGTTAGACGATGCGCAGGTTGTTCCCATCAACGGTGAAGAATTCCACGCCCTTCGCCAACTGATCTCTGAGGCCGGAGAGCTAGCGCAAAGTACCTCCTCAGGGGTGCGGATGCACCGGCTGAACATTGACTGGTGGCAAGAACTTGTGGCCCTGGGAATTATCGAGGCTCAAGAAAATGAGTGGCTCGCCGCGATGGCGAAGTTAACAGGTGCCCAGGGCCCCGAACATGTTGACGTGCCCGAAAGCTTTACCGCCACCTTGCGTGATTACCAGCAGCAGGGCCTGAATTGGCTCGATTTCTTACGTCGTCATCAGCTTGGTGGCGTGCTGGCCGACGATATGGGGCTGGGCAAAACAGTTCAATTATTGGCCGCATTGGATAAGGCGCGTATAGAAAATCCCAAAGCCAAGTATTTGGTGGTTGCGCCGACCTCGGTAGTCGGTAACTGGGCAAGCGAAGCCGCGAAATTTACTCCCCAATTACGCACAACGGCTTTGAACGAAACGAGCACCAAGCGACGTAGCAGCGTTGTCGAGGCGGTCGGTGAAGCACAGCTAGTAGTGACTAGTTACGCGATTTTCCGCCTGGACTTTGAACAGTTTGAACAGATGGGATTCTCTGTGCTGATCCTGGATGAAGCGCAGATGGTGAAAAACCACGCCTCCAAGGGGTACAAGCAAGTTCGCCAAATTCAGGTCCCTTGCAAGTTTGTCGTCACTGGTACTCCGGTTGAAAATAATCTCTTGGAACTTTGGGCGTTGACTTCTCTGGCCGCACCGGGGCTCTTAGGCGGCCTCAAGGCATTTAAAGATAATTATTCCAAGCCCATTGCCTCAGGAGATGGGTCGCGTATGCAACGGTTGAAGAGTCGATTGCGCCCGTTTGTGCTGCGCCGTACCAAGGACCAGGTAGCCAAAGATCTACCGGCGAAGACCGAGCAAGTCATTCACGTCGAATTGGAACCGGCTCACCGTAAGGCCTACGACCGGCGTTTTCAGCGGGTGCGTCAAGAAGTCTTGGGACTGGTTCAAGACGTTGATTCCAACCGTTTCAAGATCCTGCAGTCGCTGACCTTGCTGCGTCAGCTCGCCTTGGATCCATCACTGGTTGATGAAGGTAACGGGCCAAGTGCCAAACTGGAGCTTCTCCAATCATTGTTGGAAGATGCGGTAGCCGAAGGGCATAAGATTTTGGTCTTCAGCCAATTCACCTCGTTCCTAGCGAAGGCCCGTGGGGTAGCGCTCGGACTTGGTTTTGAGACCGGTTATCTCGATGGAAGCACCAGCGGTGCCAGACGGCGAGAACTAATCGAGGATTTCAGCGCAGGCAAGTTCCCCGTCTTTTTCATATCTTTGAAATCTGGTGGCTTCGGTATTAACCTCACCGCGGCTGATTACTGCATCCTGTTGGACCCGTGGTGGAACCCGGCTGCAGAAGCTCAAGCGATCGACAGAGCGCACCGTATCGGACAAGATAAACCGGTGTATGTTTATCGGCTGGTTGCTAAAGACACGATTGAAGACAAAGTTCTGGCTTTACAGGCTAAGAAAACCCAGCTCTTTAACGATGTGCTGGGGGATTCGGAGCAAATGGCCTCGGCAACCACCTTGGATACCGAGGACTTTTTGGCCTTACTTGAGTAGCGGCGACTAGCGCAGGTCTTCGCGGTCCTCATTCATCTTGTGCAGGAGATCTGCGAAGCGTTGTACGTCTGCTTCGTCCCAATCAGACAGACGGTTGTGAAGTCGAGTGCGAAGGCTATTTCCGCTGGTCTTCCATGCTTCGTGCGCCTTGGCGGTGATTGATACCAGTTGTGCTCGGCCGTCGGATGGATCCGTCGTGCGAGTAATAAGACCCATAGCTTCAAGCTGTTTGACCATCCGCGAGATGGTGGCCTTATCCAGTTCAAGGTGCTCGGCGAGGGCCCCTTGTTGTTGGGCGTCATTGTGGATCAAAAATGACAGAATTCGGTATCCAGGTGCCTGAAGATCAGGGTGGATAGCTTTGGCGCGTTCGCGGATCGATTGTCGCGCGCGGAGCAACGTGGCGGTGAATTCTTTTTCTACCTGGGCAAGCAGCTTTTCATCGTGCATGGTTTCTATTCTAGGGAACAGCAGGACTGTCACCGGCATTTATCGGCAAAGTAAGACGTTGGCCGGCTACAGGTGCTCTGAAACTCAGAAGAATACAAAAAACACTTGAAGCTTCAATCAAGCGGGTATATGCTTAATTCATGACACCGTCAGCAGAACTCCCTCCGGTATTATTCTTGAGCCATGGCGCACCACCCTTGGCCGACGATGCCCGCTGGACCAGTGAACTAGCTGGCTGGTCGGAAACTATTAACAAGCCCAAAGACATTTTGATGATCTCTGCGCACTGGGAGAATGCTCCGGTCACGCTCAGTGCAACGTCGCAGAAAAATGAGCTGGTCTACGACTTCTGGGGTTTCCCGCAGAAGTACTACGACGTGCGTTATGACGCGCCGATGGCTCCAGATCTTGCGCTGGAAGTTGAACGGCTTACCGCAACTCATGGCCACCATGTGGAGCGCGATGAGAGCCGCGGACTGGATCACGGAGCCTATGTCCCGCTCAAAGAAATGTTCCCGGATGCCGACGTGCCAGTGGTGCAGATGTCCATGCCGACGCTAGATCCCGCCGGACTTTTTGAGCTGGGCAAGTCCTTGGCTCCCTTGCGTGAACGCGGAACCCTGATTGTCGGTTCCGGTTTCACCACGCACAACCTGCGCTGGTTCAATCCTGCCGGTGGCGCCGACGTCACACCGCCAAGCGCCTCCAGCGAATTTGATCATTGGGCCGAAGAGGCAATGGCTCGCGGGGATGTGGACTCGATTCTCGACTTCATGCATAAGGCTCCTGCCGCTCGGGAAGCTCATCCGCGCTCCGAGCATTGGGCTCCTTTATATGTTTCGCTCGGCGCCGCTTACGCATCGGGCGGCATTGAGGCGAAAACCGCAATCGACGGATTCTGGTTTGGGCTGTCCAAGCGTTCGTGGACACTGACCTAAGAGCAGGTTTCCAACGGTGCTGAGCTGGACACCGAAAAAGATAGCTGGAGCCCGTCAGTTGACGGTACACGCAAGCTTTGTCTGGCCCGGTTGCACTGCACTCCAAACAGAAACGGGTGTTCGTCTTCGGAAAGAAGTCGAGCACCCGTTTCTGCTTGGTCTGAGCTTCCTGCTACTGAACTTCGTGCACCGCGGTTTCCACGACCGGTTTCACTCGGAAGGTGATGACTCCAAAGAGTACCGCCGCAACGATTGCACCGAGTGCGAACACGAGGAAGTTTGAATTGACGCCCAGACCGGACGCTAGCAGTAAGCCACCGACCTGAGGTGCCGCCACTGCTCCAATACGTCCCATGCCCATGGCCCAGCCAAGTGCAGTGCCTCGCAGGTGTTCCGGGTAGTGGTTGGCGACGGCGGCAATGAGCAATGCGGCTGTGCCGTGAGTACCGACACCGGCGAGGATCAACATCGCGTAGACGACGGCGACTGGAGGAGTAGCCATGATGACTGCCAAGGCAATGCCTGCAATGAGGGCGGCCACGGCGGAGGAGGGAGCCGCTCCAAAGCGGTCTCCGGCCCAAGCGGTAATTACGGAGCCTGCCACTGCACCGAGGTTCAGCGCCAGTGCAAATGTTAATGCAGAGCCTAAATCGTACCCGGCTTGTTCCATAAGGCTCGGTAGCCAAGTGCCCAGCCCGTACCAGGCAAAGAGAATAGCTAGTGAGGCGGTAGCGAAGAGGACTGAAGCGCGCAGATAGGGGGCACGCAAGATCTGCCCAAATCCAGAACTGCGACGGGCCCCTGGTCCGCTGCGATGCTCAAAGGAAAGAGTTTCTGGCAGATAGCGGAAGCCCATGGGAACAACGACTACCAGCGCAATGATTGCCAGCAAGAACATCATCTCCCAGCCGAAGGCGGGGATAACCCAAATGCCCGTGATGGCGGCGATGGAGCCGCCAATCGGTACACCCGACATCATCAAGGTAGCCATGGTGGAGCGCCAGCGGTCAGGGACCAGCTCGGCAACCATCGCGTTCGCGGACGGGACTAGTCCGCCTAAGCCGATACCGGACAACAAGCGCAGCAATCCAAAGACCACAGGGTTCGGTGCGAAGGCACACAAGATGGTCAGTGTGGAGAAAATAATGGCGCAGGCCAGAATGGTGCGGCGTCGACCCAGCGCGTCGGCGAGACGTCCGGCGCCAAGCGCGCCAATCATCATGCCCACAAATGCCAGAGAACCGATGGTTCCCATGGTTGTTGGAGTGAGTCCCCAATCGTCCATGGCAAGCAACGAAGACTGAACCGTGCCGTAGACAATCAGGTCATACCCATCAAAGACGACCAGTAGCCAGCAGGTCAGAATCGCCAAAACAGCTTTGCGCTGTGACGGCTTCTTTGAGCCGGTTGACCGGCCGGAATCCTCGTGATTCTGGCCGGTCAAACTGGAGGTGCTGCTAGGGATGGGAGAAGTCATAGGTTCAAGTGTTCCCTGCCTCACACCTGCAAGCTCGAAGATTCTGCTGTGCAGAATTAGTGACCGATTGGTTGGTAACAGAGGCCCGATTGAGAGTAAGCATTCACCGTTTTGGAAACATGGCGACGCTGATTCGAAAATTATTCACCTAGGATGGTGCTGCCGGCGGGTGCGGATGGCTTTGACTATCGCTTGTGCAGTCGTCATGGACAGCTAACGAGAACTCCTACCTGACGGTGTTGCTCAATGGAAGTTCGCCTGCGAACGCATTGATGTTTTCGGCAATTTCCCTCACACGGTTTTCGAAGGTCCGTGCGGCGTGCCCGGAGTAGTGGGGCGTGCAGATTACGTTGGGCAGATTCAAGAACTCGTGAACCTCCGCAGGCGTTTGAGTTCCTTGAGGTGCGTCCCACCAAACGTCTAGGGCAGCCCCGCCAATAATGCTGTTGTTCAAGGCCCACCACAAGGCTGCCTGATCAATAATTGCCCCGCGCGAGACATTTACTAGCAGCGCATCACTACGCATTTGAGATAGTTCTTTGGACCCGATAAGCCCGCGAGTCTCGGTTGTCAGCGGCAAGCCGAGAACTACCACATCAGAGACCTGGAGTAGTTCTGGTAATGAGTTCATGTCCCTGACCCATTTCATCCGTGGATTCGGATGGTTAGTGGGCGCGGTGCGACGTACAGCAACGGCGTTGGCACCTAGCGCGGAGGTAAATTTCAGTGCTTGCTCACCAATAGCTCCCAACCCCACAAAACCAATTGTAAGATCGGCAAAGGTGCGATGCATAGGAGCCGTGGAGTGTGTTGACACCGTCCGCCAGGCGCCATCTCGTAGTTCTTCGGTGACATTTAACAGGCGGCGTTGATGAGCCAAGATGACCATCAAAATATGTTCGGCAATCGAGGGTTCATGATGAGCAGTGCGAGCGATGGTGGTTGACGCAGGCAGTTGGGCCAAGGCAACGCGGTCGGTGCCTGAGCCTGTCACATGCACTAATCGCGCCGTACAGATTCCAGCCTCTTGGGCACTGAGCTTTGCACAGACAAGCACATCGGCTCTGGCGATGGATTCTGCTTGTTCCTCGGGGGATAAACCGGCGACGAAATGCCACTGGTGCTCGGGACTGAGCTGTGTGAAAAGCGAGGCGAAGCGGGAAACTATCGGGTCGGTGACGACGACTCGCAGCGGGGTCACCAACGGGGGCTCTTGAGCTCGAAGGACGGATTAATGCTCCGCATATAACTCGTGTCATCACGCCGGGTGATTCCGCAGTCCAAATATTGCTGATGTAGCCGTGCCAGAGCCGCTTCATCGAGTTCCACTCCCAAACCCGGTGCGGTGGGGACATTGACCGAGCCATCAGCGATCGCCAAGACTCCCGGAACGATGACATCATCCTCGGGGCGTTTCCAAGGCCAATGGGTATCGCAGGCGTAATCGATGCTCTTTGTCGCCGCAGCAAGTTGGATCATTGCAGCGAAGCTGATCCCCAGATGGGAGTTTGAGTGCATGGAAAGTCGAAGATCAAACGTTTCCGCGATCCCCGACAAGAGCCGAGACCTGTTAAGTCCTCCCCAGAAATGATGATCCGATAACACCACGTCGATGGCTTCTGCAGCAATCGCCGGTGGTAAATCGTTAAAGGAGACCACGCACATATTCGTGGCGATAGGCAGCGTGATGGCCTTTCGAACTTGCGCGTTGTCGACAATTGAGAGGCATGGGTCTTCCAGGTATTCAAGAACCGATTCCAACTGGTGGCCTACCTGAATCGCAGTTTCTACGGTCCACACACCATTTGGATCAATGCGCAGCGGCATCTGCGGAAATTCTTGGCGCAAAGCGAGGATTGCCTCGACTTCTTGTTCGGGTGGAAAAACTCCGCCCTTCAGCTTGAGTGCCTTGAACCCATAGTCACGGATCATTTTGCGTGCCTGGTCAACGATTCCTGCCGGATCCAGTGCCGCGCCCCAGCTATCGGCATCCCGTTCGGGATGCGATGCCCATTTGTAAAAGAGGTATCCGCTGAAGTCGACCTTTTCGCGGACCGCACCTCCTAGCAGTGTGCTCACAGGAACCCCGAGAATTTTTCCTTGAATATCCAAACAGGCAACATCAAAGCCAGAAAGCACCCGGTCATCTAAGGAGGTGGTGGTGACCATCCCACCAGTGCCGTGGCCTCCCACGCCCTGATCGTCCACCAAGGATTGTGATACTAGTGCCGAGATCTGGTTGGGATTAAATACGTCGGCATCGATGAGGAAGCTGGCAGCTCGCCGGAGACGAATCAGATGGGCCTCGTCCCCGTAGGTTTCGCCTAGGCCATAGGTCCCATCTTCCGTGCGCATCACCACAACAGCGCGCAGCGCAAATGGTTCGTGGACTCCCACCGAGTTCAGCAGGGGAGGGTCGGCGAAGGCCACCGGGGTGATCTGAATATCAGTTATTCGCACGGGGCATCTGGCGGTGCCTTCCGACCGTGGCGCGATGCTGTCGAGCGGGGAAAAATGCGACATATTTGTACTCCCGTTTTCATTGCCGTTTAGACTCACACTAAGAGTGCGGATCGATGCCTGTCCAAGCTAAATAATGCAATCAACGATTCAAGGAGTGTATTGATGTTCTCGCTGATCCAGCTCGAGTCCTTCGTTGCGGTGGCCGAAGAGCTTCATTTTGGTGCAGCCGCTGAACGCCTGAACATGACCCAGCCTCCGCTGAGCCGGCAGATCCAATTACTTGAACGTGAGCTCCAGGCTAAGTTGTTCCTTCGCACCTCGCGCAATGTCGCGCTCACCGCAGCAGGCGAAGTGCTTCTCCCCAATGCACGTCGAATCTTGGACATGAGCCGGAAAACCAGCCTCGAGGTATCACGCGTTTCGTCTGGCGATTCAGGCACGGTTGTTGTTGGTTATACCTCGGTCGCCGGGCAATCGGTCTTGCCTGAATTTCTGGCGCGGGCAGCTCAGAAACTTCCAGACCTAACCATGGTGCTACGCGAGGCGGTCTCGGTAGATCAGCTAGACGCGCTGAGCAAGGGAACCATCGATATTGGTCTGTTGCGTCCGGTAGTTCACCGGGCTGGCGTGGAAACCTGTCTGGTGATGAAAGATCGTTTAGTAGTCGCCCTGCCTGTGGGCCATCATCTAATAACTGGTAAGGGCGTACTGATCAAAGAATTGGTCGGACTGCCGTTGATGATGTATTCCACCAATGAGGCGAGATACTTCTACGATTTGGTTCTGCGGCTTTTTGACTCGGTGAGTGCTAAACCGACCATTTCCCAGATTGCGAGTCAGATTCCGGCCTTGATGGCGCTTGTTGCGGTAGGTCTGGGAGTTTCCCTTGTTCCAGCCAGCGCAATGGATTTTGCACCGAACAATGTCGTTTTTGAAGAACTCATTGGCCCTGATGGATTACAGGATTTGAATCACTCGGACATTTTTCTCGCGTGGGATGAGTCTTCAACAAATCCGGCGGTACGGCGTCTCAAAGATGTATTTTTAGATTCATTGGAAAGCGTGGAAGGCGCAGTCATTCCGAAGAGCAAAGCAGTGCACTCATAAAGTGAAGAGACTGATGGTCTGTATTGGAATTATTTGTTCGCTGACATAATTATGTCAGATTCAGCAAAAAGCGGGTGTAATATTCTGCGCCAGAAACGTGCAAATAAGAACCGAATATCCCGATAGACGAAATGATTGCAGTACAAACCGCATGTCAACAACGGGCTGCAAAAGATCTGGTCACGTTGAAATTTCAGTTATAGATCGTATACGTATTTCCAGCAGGAAACTTACTGTCCGAGACCGAACTTCGGTGGTAGCTTCACGCTAAGTCCGCCGGGAAATTCGTTGCTGGTGGAACAGGTACCAGCGAGGAGTTTGCACCATGCTTTCCGACACGTCCCTGCCGATAATCGAAGCCACACTTCCTGTGGTCGGCGAAAATATTCATGAAATAGCACGCCGGTTCTACACCCACATGTTTGAGGGGCGCCCGGAACTACTTGATGGGCTCTTCAACCGCGGAAACCAAGCAGATGGGCATCAACAACAAGCACTTGCCGGGTCCATCGCTGCATTCGCCACGGCATTGGTGAATAATCCGGATAATCTTCCCGACCACCTGCTCAACCGTGTAGCGCACAAACATGTTTCGCTGGGGCTGCGCCCGAATCAGTACGCTATCGTTCATGAGAATCTCATGTGGGCCATCGTTGACGTTCTTGGCGATGCAGTCACCCCGGAAGTCGCAGCAGCCTGGGATGAGGTGTACTGGCTTATGGCCAATATGCTCATCAATAAGGAGCGGGGCCTCTACTCGGCAGTGGATCTGAACCCGGATGAAATCTGGCGAACCTGGGAGGTCGTTGAGCGCAGAGAGGAGACCGCAGATGTGGTCACCTTCGTCGTCAAGCGCACCGATCCACGCCCCACCAAGCAGTCTTTGCCCGGACAATACGTCTCGTTGAAGATGCTCATGAAAGACGGTGTCCACCAGCTTCGGCAATACTCATTGACCGCCGCGGATGACGGTGACCACCGCCAGTTTGCAGTCAAGAGAGTGCAAGGTATTCAAGGAGCTCCGGATGGTGAAATGAGCAATTTATTGCACGACACCGTGAAGGTGGGAGACCGTGTGCAGTTGTCGGCACCCTTTGGTGACGTGGTTCTGAACTACTCCAACCGTCCGCTAGTTCTAGCCAGCGCAGGAATTGGTATTACTCCGATGGCGGGCATGCTTTCCCACACGGTCAAATCCGATACCGACCGGAAAGTACAGCTGCTCCATGCAGACGGCGACTCGGATTCCTTTGCCCTGTGGCGCCAAGTCGAGGACTCGTTGGCCCAGCTCAATGAGGGCAAACTCGACGCTTGGTTTGAACGTTCGGAGGGCAACTTAGAAAGAAATGAACACTCCGGGTATATGAACATCGACGATGTCGATTTGCCAGAAGATGCCGAATATTACCTTTGCGGGCCATTGGCATTCATGAAGCTTGTGCGTAGCGCGCTGATTGCCCGTGGGATTCCCGCCAAGGACATCCAATATGAAGTTTTCGGACCTGACCTGTGGTTGGCGGACTTCCAGTAGGTGCAAACAGCGATGTGAAGGATCTTGAGTGGCCGCACAACCTGGCCCTCAAGGTTCTTACGCAGGACTGGTGAATGTCATTATCCAAGGAGGAACGTTGCAAGCAGCACGACAGGAATGGTCAATAGGGTACTGGTCAGAATGACTTCTCGCGGGATGGAAACGTTGAGCTTGAACTGCTGGGAAAAGAGCAGGACGTTTTGTGCCGTGGGCAGTGCGGCCATGATGACCACGCCGAGCAGCTCTACACCTTCCAACCCGAAGACCAGATGGGCTGCGACCCACGCAAGGATGGGCATGAACAGCACCTTGAAGAAGGTGGCTAGGTAGATTTCGGGCCTTAACGCCTTGTCAGATAGTGGGCGTTGGCCGTAAAGTGCCATGCCGAAAGCCATGAGGAGCAACGGGATAGAAGCATCTCCCAACATCTGTATGGGGGAGTGCAGCACTTCGGGAAGTGTCCATCCCAGGAGTGAGAATACCGCCCCTATGAAGGTGGCAATGGTGACCGGATTGGCAATTGATTTGAGAATGGTCATTCCCAAATGCTGGTTGACCTGAGACTCACGGTTTTTGCGCGACGTCAGCGCAAAGATGCAAAGATAAACCGGCGCAATGATTAGTAGTTGGGCAATGAGCACCGAAACTACCGGGCTGGTGCTACCCACCGCGTATAGCGCCAGGGGAACGCCGATATTTCCCGCGTTCACGTAGCTGGTGGACATTGCTGCGGCAGGTAAACGACTGCCGGGAGTCTTGAATATTACCCTTGCCAACAGTGCGTACAACCCACCGGTCAACACCGCGGTGATCAGTGCGATGGGTGCAAAGACCCCGATGACTGCACGCAAGTCAGTCCCGGAAAGCAAGATAAACATCAGGGCGGGGTTGGTGATGTAGAAGATCAGGGGAGTCAATCCCTTGGCGATGGCCTCGCGTTGACGCGGTAGGAATACCGAGACGGCCAACCCGAGGCCAATCAAGATCAGGACTATGGTGAATCCCTGCAATACTCCCTGCATATTTTTTCCTCACCAAAAAGTTGTCACTGCCAAATGTGCTGAAGCACGGCCAAAGACGGTGGGTGCAACCTGAAGAGTTGTTCCCACCGTCTTTGAACTCATGGCCGTACTATGTCAAGTACCGGTTAGCGAACCAGCGCTGGGCTCTTCGAATCGAAGGTCCAGCCAGGGATCAGGTACTGCATGGATACTGCATCATCGCGTGACCCCAAACCATGTTCAAGGTAGAGTTCGTGAGCTTGCTGTACACGATCCATATCCAGGGTGACGCCCAATCCTGAACGCTGCGGGACCTTGATCTCTCCGTCACGAATCAGCAATGGTTCTTCGGTCAGTCCTTGACCGTCTTGCCAGATCCAGTGGGTATCCAGCGCGGTGATCTCCCCGGGGGCAGCCGCACCAACCTGGGTGAACATCGCCAATGAGACATCAAAGTGGTTGTTGGAGTGCGAACCCCAGGTCAAACCGAATTCATTGCACAACTGAGCCACTCGCACCGAACCGGACATGGTCCAGAAATGCGGGTCAGCCAACGGGATATCTACCGCATTGGTGCGTACCGCATGGGCCATTTCCTGCCAATCGGTGGCAATCATGTTCGTGGCTGTCTGCAGACCGGTGGCGCGGCGGAATTCGCTCATGACCTCGCGGCCGGAGAACCGGCCTTCCGGACCACAAGGATCCTCGGCGTAGGCGACGATTCCCTGCATACGCTGACCCAAGCGAATGGCATCTTTTAACAGCCAACCGCCGTTAGGGTCCAAGGTAATGCGGGCCTCGGGGAAACGCTGTTTCAACGCAATGACCGCGTCCACTTCAGCATCACCGTCTTGGACACCGCCCTTGAGCTTGAAATCCTTGAATCCATAACGCGCCTGTGCCGCCTCGGCCAAGCGAACTATGGCCTCAGGGGTCATCGCTTCTTCGCGCCGCACCCGCTCCCAGCCGTCCGCACCCTGCGGTTCGCGCAGGTAGGGAAGATCGGTCTGGTCCGGGTTGCCCACGTAGAACAGGTAACCGAGCATAGGCACCGCATCGCGCTGCTGGCCGTCACCGAGTAGCTCGGCCACCGGTACGCCGAGGAACTGGCCGTGCAGGTCAAGCAGCGCAGATTCAAGCGCGGTGACCGCGTGGACGGTGGTGCGCAGGTCAAAGGTTTGAGCACCGCGCCCGCCGGCATCACGATCTGCGAAACGCTGGGAAACCTGTCGTAGAAGTGAACGATATTTGGCCACCGGAGCGCCGGTAAGCAGTGCGCCGGCCTCTTCGATGGTCGAGCGGATTGCCTCGCCGCCCGGCACCTCACCGAGGCCGGTGCGGCCCTCGGAATCGGTCACGATGGTGATATTGCGAGTAAAGAATGGCCCGTGCGCTCCGGAGAGGTTCAGGAGCATTGAATCGTGACCGGCGACGGGGATGACCTGGACCGAGGCGATTGTTGGTTGATTGCTCATCTATTACTCTCCAGCAATTTTCAGTGTGCCATCAATACGACGGGTCAGGTTCCAAGAATTATCCGTGCCAATCGGCTTGGGCAGCAGTCCGTCAGGGAAATTCTGGTAGGCCACCGGACGCAGGAATCGTTCGATCGCCAGGGTGCCGACCGAAGTGGTCTGCGAATCAGAGGTGGCAGGGAATGGTCCGCCATGAACCATGGCATGTCCCACCTCAACGCCGGTTGGCCAGCCGTTGACCAGAATGCGTCCCACCTTGGTTTCCAACGTGGGGATGACCGCCGCGGCTGCTTCATGATCAGAATCGGTCAGCTGCAAGGTCGCGGTGAGCTGGCCCTCCAGCTTGGTGAGCGCGGTCTTCAATTCTTCCGCATTTGCATAGCGGATAACCAGTGAAGCGGCACCGAAGATTTCATCTTGCAGCACCGGGTTGCTCAGCAACTGCTCAACGTTTGAGGAGTAAATGGTCGGAGCTGGAGCGTTTTCGCCGGAGCCTTCGACACCGCGGCCCAATAGCTCAACACCTTCTTGGCCGCCCAGGGCTTCGACGCCCTGGTTCCAGGACTTGTAGATGCCCGCGGTGAGCATGGTCTGGCCCGCAGTGTTGGGGGCCTGGCCGCTGACAGCCTGGGCGAACGCGTCACCGGCCTCGCCGACGGGAACGAAGACCAAGCCAGGGGCGGTGCACAGCTGGCCCGAGGATCCGGCCACCGAAGCCAAGTAAGCCTGGGCCTGTGCGTCAGGATCCTGGGCGAGGGCGCCCTCGAAGAAAATCACCGGGTTGATGGAGCTCATCTCGGCGTACACCGGGATCGGTTCCGGGCGAGCGGCGGCGGTGGCCATCAGCGCGGTACCGCCAGAACGCGAACCAGTGAAGCCCACAGCCTTGATCGCCGGATCTGCGACTAGCGCCTGGCCAATGGATGCACCGGGGCCGTAGACCAGTGAGAAGACACCGGGCTGCAGACCAAGGTCGGCAACTGCCTTGGTGATGGCCTGCCCCACAATTTCGCTGGTGCCAGGATGGGCATTGTGCGCCTTGAAGACCACCGGGCAGCCGGCCGCAAACGCCGAGGCGGTGTCGCCGCCGGCGGTGGAGAATGCCAGTGGGAAGTTGGAAGCGCCAAAGACTGCAACCGGGCCCACGGCGATCTTGCGCTGGCGGATATCCACGCGAGGCGCCGGCTTGCGATCTGGCATCGCCGGGTCAACGCGGACACCATGCTGGTCTCCCTGGCGGACGACCTTCGCAAACAAGCGCAGCTGGCCGGTGGTGCGTCCGCGCTCGCCGGTCAGGCGTGCCTCGGGCAATCCGGTCTCGGCCATGGCGCGAGCTACCAGTTCGGTGCCCACGGCCTCGATGTTATCGGCAATGGCATCCAGGAAATCTGCGTGTTTTGCCGGATCCAGAGAACGGAAGGATTCGAATGCTTCCGCCGCCGCAGCGGTGGCGGTCTTCAGCTGCTGTTCATCAATCAGAGAATAGGCAGGTTCCAAAGGCTCATTGGTGGCCGGGTTATAACCGTGAACCGCACGCCCGGTGCCGGTGGTGCTGATGCCGGCGAGGATGGACTGTCCGGTCAAATTCTGGGTTGTGGTGCTCATAAATTACTCCTAAGTCGACGAGTAGGTGTGTCGGTGAGGATTGAAATCTGCTTAGAGGCTCGCACCGGCAGGAACGATGCCTGCCTGCTGGATCAAGGCTGTAAGATCCGCAAGATCCTTTTCGGTCAAGTCCTGCAGTGGTGGGCGTACCGGGCCGGAGTCGCGGCCGATGGCCTTCAGTCCGCCCTTGACGATGGACACCCCGTAGCCCTTCACCCGATCGCGGATCTCCAGGTATGGAAGGACAAAGCGGTTCAGCTTCTCATTGACCGCGACGCGGTCCTGGGCGCGGACATCCTTGTAGAAGTCCAAAGCGAACTCAGGAACGAAGTTGTACATCGCCGAGGAGTAGGTGCTCATGCCCAGCTGCAGCAGTGGCAGCGCGAAGGTTTCCGCGGTGGGCAGTCCGCCCAGGTAGAACAGCCGGTCACCGTTCTTGGCGTAGACCTTGGTGAGGTGCTCGATATCGCCCAGCGCATCCTTGAAGCCAATGAAGTTTTCGTGGTTCTCCGCCAAGCGGGCCACGGTCTCTGCAGAGTAGATGGCGTTGGCGCGGTTGTAGACAATCACGCCGGTCTTGGTTGCGGAGCAGATTGCCGAAACGTGCTCATATAAGCCGTCCTGATCGCATTCGGTCAGGTAAGGAGGCAGCAGCAGCAAGCCTTCGGCGCCTGCGGCTTCCGCATCCTGCGCGTTCTGGATGGCTTGCTTGGTGGAGCCGCCGGCCGAGGCCAGAACGGGAACTCGTGAACCTGCCTCTTCGACTGCCATGCGCACTACCTTGGATGCTTCCTCGGCAGTTAGGGCGAATCCTTCGCCTGTGCCACCGGCTGCGAAGAGTCCTGCTACGTCAAAACTCGACTGCCAGTCCAGGTGGCTGCGGTAGGCTGCCTCGTTGACCTCGAGGTTCTCGTCGAAAGCTGTGACAGGGAAGGAGAGCAAGCCGTCTTTGAGTTTGTCGGCGAGTTCGAGAGGGGTGTACTGAGCCATGGAAATGTCCTTTTCTTATTCGGCCGGCGCATTGCCGGCCGAAGGTGGGTGGAACGTGTTCGTTGATCCCAGCGTATGGACGTTCTATGATGCCTGTCCAAGCCCATATTTATATTGTTTGATACCCTCTGAGCATCATTGAAGGGAGTGGCCTCCGCGAGGATGATCAATGGTGCAATCCGCCCTTGATGATGTCCACCAATCCGCCAAGGGCAGGGTTGCGTGATTCCCGGCTCCAGATTGCGTGCAACTCGACCGGGTCATCGGTAATTTCCGCCAGCCGCAGGTAGCGCACGCCATCCACGCCCAGAAGTTTGGCGCTTTCAGGCACAAAGGCGATTCCACGTCCTGCCGCGACCAGAGCCACCATGGTCAGGATCTGGCTGACCGTATGACGCACGTTCTTGTGCTCCACCTCGACTCTCCGGACCACCAGATCATAGAAGTATCGGGCTTTAATCGGCGAATGCATGATGAGCGCCTCGTCACGAAGATCCGCGAAGAGGATGTCACGCGGTAATGTCGCAAGGCGGTGTCCACTGGGCACGGCAACGAAGAGGCCTTCAGAGAATAAGAGAGCCGATTCAAAAAGCTTCTCGTCAAAGGGCGGCCTGGCCAGACCCATGTCAAGATCGCCGTCGAGCAGTGCGTTGACCTGCTCCTGAGTGACCAATTCCGAAAGATCGAGGTGGACTTTGGGCATGCGCTCGCTGATCTCCGCCAGCAATGGCCCGAGCAGGCTGAAGCCGGACGCCGCGGTAAATCCAATGCGGATTTCACCCAGTTGCCCGGCGGCAATCCGCCGGGCATTATCCGGGGCCCGCTCGGCGGCAACGACCAGGCGTTTGGCATCAATGAGGAAGGCGTGGCCCGCCGCGGTCAGTGCAACCCGCCGGTTGTCCCGGTCCAGTAGTTCGACGCCGACCGAACGTTCCAGCTTTTGAATCTGACGGCTGAGCGGCGGCTGAGTCATATTCAGCCGCTCGGCTGCTCGTCCAAAATGGAGTTCTTCGGCGACCGCAACAAAACTGCGGGCCTGATCCAGAGTAAACATTCAATACCTTTCAGGCATCATTCCATGCATAGTTGACCTTGGACATGCATCATATCTGTTTCTTAGGCTGTACCCGAGGCCAAATGAGTGATCTGTTTCACCTGATCGCTTGTGCCTGGCCACGTCCACTCGCAACCATAGGAGAATCTCCCGTGAAAAATCGTATGACCCGACGCGCAATGCTTTCACTCACCGCAGCAGGTGCCGCTCTGGCTCTGACCGCATGCGGCGGAAATGTGGGAGGCAGCAGCGACGCATCGTCTGCCGAATTTCCCAACGGTCCAGTGACTCTCACCGTAGGCCAGGCACCAGGTGGTTCCACCGACCTGATCGCCCGTGCGGCTGCCGAAGGCATGGCCGAATCGCTAGGCGTCTCGATGCCAGTCGTAAACAAGCCAGGTGCCAACGGCGCCCTGGCCACTAAAGAAGTCGAAGCCATGGCTCCCGATGGGCAGAACTTGATTCTGCTCAACGCCTCGCTGATCACCATCACCCCGCTGGCCGTTTCGGAAGACGAAGTGGTCTCCCTCGACGACCTTGATGTTTTGATGGGCCTGTCCCAGGATGACTACGTCATGGTCGCGAGCACCGCTTCGGGCGTGAAAAATCTCGATGACATCAAGAGCAGTGATAAGAAGCTGTCCTTCGGCACCACCGGCGTGGGAACGGGTTCACAGTTGGCCCAGGAGCTGCTCTTGGCCCAGGCCGAGATTGACGGAACCACTGTTCCCTTCGACTCCGGATCCCCGGCGCTGACAGCCGTCATGGGTGATCAGGTTCAGGTATCCACCGTCCAGCTCGGCGAAGCCAAGCCTCAGATCGACGCCGGTACGGTCACCCCGATTGTGGTCTTCTCCAAGGATCGTAATGAGTTCCTTCCTGACGTACCCACTGCCATCGAATCCGGCTACGAAGTTCCAGTTTCCCAGTACCGTGCCATCGCAGCCCCTAAGGGCCTGAATGATGCGGCGAAGGAAAAGCTTGTTGCCTCCATCCAGGATGCGGTCGCCGCAGATAGCTACAAGGACTTCAACAAGCAGAACCTGTTGACCGCTCATGAAGTTTCGGGCGAAGAAGTCGTGACCGAATGGACCGAACTGGCTGCCAAGTACAAGGAACTGACCGAAGAGCACAACATCTCGCTGGCAGGCAAGTAGCTTTCAGCTACCGGCCCCAACCCGAAAGCGAGAATCAAAGGATGAACGTAATGGATGCGAAAAAGGCAGAGATTAAACAGGAGAAAGTGCCTGCTGATCTCGACGTCATGCCAAACGCTGACGAAGAAGAGACCCTCACTCCGGAAGAACTCGCCGCCCAGTGGGAGGCAGAAGCACCGGATCCAGCGGGGCCTATCGCAAACCTGCTTTCTTCCCTGGTAGTTCTTGCACTGAGCGTCACCGGCATGGTGATCTCCCTCGGGTTGGGGCTGGGCACCCCCGCGGCCCCGGCTGCCGGAATGTGGCCATTTATCATCACGCTGATCGCAGCGGTGATGTCGGTGGTGCAGATCATCGTGGGCCGCACCGGTGGCAAGGACGGCGAGAAATTCAGTTCCATGAGCTGGTACGCGGTCATTGGATTCGCCACGCTGATCCTCATGGTGGTGCTGATGCCGCTGATTGGATTTGAAATCCCCTCGCTGTTGTTGTGCTTCGTCTGGATGCGCTGGTTGGGCGGCGAACGCTGGAGGTCCGCTACGATCTACTCGATTCTGATCGTTGGAGCCTTCTACGCAATCTTTATCGCCGCGCTTGGCACCACCATTCCCCGACTGTTCTAAGTCGCACGTAAAGGTTTAATCGCATGGAATTCTTCGGACCGGTCTTAGACGGCTTCAACGTCGTACTTGACCCCACAAATCTTTTGTACTGCCTGCTCGGCGTGGTCGTCGGCATGCTCATCGGTGTACTTCCGGGCCTCGGGCCGGCAGCCACCATCGCGATCTTGCTGCCCATGACCTACGGCGTTGAGCCGGTGACCGCGATCATCATGCTGGCGGGTATCTTCTATGGCGCCCAGTATGGCGGCACCATCACCTCGGTGCTGCTTCGTCTACCGGGTGAAGCCAGCAGCGTGGTGACAGTCTTTGACGGTTACGTCATGGCTAAACAAGGCCGGGCAGGCACTGCCCTGGGTATTGCAGCCATCGGCTCCTTCTTCGGTGCCACGATCTCCATTATTGGCTTGACGTTCCTGGCTCCGTTGGTTGCCAGCTTTGCGCTGGACTTCGGCCCGCCGGAATACACGGCCTTGGCAATGCTGGGCATCTTGCTTGTCGCCACGATCTCGGGCGGCACCAAAATCAAGGCGATTATCGCCGCAGCGGTGGGTCTTTTCCTGGCCACGATTGGTCGTGACGGTTTTACCGGCGCTGAACGCTTCACCTTTGGCAACCTTTCGCTGGCAGATGGCATCGACTTTGTTCCCATCGCCATGGGCCTCTTTGGTGTTGGTGAGATTCTCTACAACCTAGAGGAACGCCACCGTGCGGCGACAGCCCCGATGAAGGTTTCAAATGTCTGGCCCAAGGGCAAAGACATCAAAGAAGCATCCGGAGCTATTGGCCGCGGCTCGGTTCTCGGTTTCTTCCTGGGCATTCTTCCCGGCGGCGGCGCGACCATTGCCTCGCTGGCGTCCTATGCCATGGAAAAGAAAACCGCAAAGGATCCTTCGCGCTTTGGCAAAGGTGCCATCGAAGGGGTGGCAGGCCCGGAGTCTGCCAACAATGCTGCCGCGACCAGCTCATTCATCCCGTTGCTGACCTTGGGTATCCCGGCGAACGCCACCATGGCCATCATCTTCGGTGCGCTATTGATTCAGGGAATCACTCCAGGCCCGCAGCTGATCAGCAATGACCCCCAGCTGTTCTGGGGCGTGGTGAACTCGATGTACATCGGCAATATTCTTTTGCTGATCATGTCGATCCCGCTGATTGGCGTCTTTGTTCGAATTCTGCGGATTCGTGCGGCGATCCTTGCCCCGATCACCGCGTTGATCACCATGCTCGGTGCCTACACCATACGAAACTCGATGTTCGACGTATTGCTGGTTGTCATCTTCGGTGCCATTGGCTACTTGATGAAGAAGTTCGGTTTTGAACCTGGACCGCTGGTGCTCGCGTTCGTGCTTGGCAGCCTGCTCGAATCAAACCTGCGACGCTCGTTGCTGGTCTTGGAAGGAGATCCCACGGGTTTCTTCACCCGGCCAATTTCGGCCACGTTGCTGGTGCTCTTCGTCTTCGTAGCGGTGTGGCCAATGATCAAGAGTGTTATCGACAAGCGTAGGTCCGGCTCTCTTGCAGCCTTGGCAACGCAGGAAAAAGAAAAGGAAAACGCATGAGCATCATCGTCGGATACGTGCCCACCAATGTCGGGGAGGCGGCGGTAACCGCTGCCATTGCCGAAGCCAAATTGCGCCAAGAGGAGCTGCTGATCGTCAACTCCTCACGTGCCGGGGCACTGGTGGACAAAAACACTGCCTCGGCCCAAGACCTGGAAAGGATCCTGGGGAACGCGGCGCAGGCGGGCGTCCAGGCAAAGGTTCTGGAATCAAGCTACCGTGATGATCTGGCTGAAGAGTTTCTTGGTCTCGCGGATCAGCACGGCGTCTCGCTCATTGTTATCGGTTTGCGCCAGCGCTCCCAGGTAGGAAAATTCATCATGGGCTCGCATGCCCAGCGGATCCTCTTGCAGGCCCAGCACCCGGTGCTGGCGGTTAAGCCGGAATAGGTATTACTTTGACCGCAGTGGACACCGCGTCACCGCGCTGAGCGTGGAAAATTGATGGGTGCCCTTTGGCTAGCGAACAGCTACGCCGAAGGGCACCCATTAGTTGATCTGTATGCAGACTGCGGCCGCAGAGTTCAGGCGTTCTTTCCGGCCTCGGATTCCAATCTTGAGATTGAATTGCCTAAATGCACCCGCATGGCAGCTGCCGCGGTCAGCGCATTTCCCGAGGCTACCGCCTGGCGTATTGTCTCGTGTTCGGCCATTACAGACCCCAGGCGATCAGAGGCGCCGGATATCCCGGTCTCGAATCGTTGGCGGGGCATGGCGATCATGGCGGGGCCGAAGGTCGTCACTGCCTGGATGAAGTACGCATTGCCCGTGGCGCGGGCCAGCGCCAGATGGAATTCATAGTCGCAACTCATGCTTTGCGCGGCGTTGCCCGCGGCAGCCTCAAATCCTTGCAGTGCCTGGTCCATGGAATGAAGATCATTGTCCTGGTGATTCATCGCGGCCAGAGCCGCCGCCTCGGTCTCGAACCCCAAGCGGTATTCCAGCAGCTGCCGGCGTTCTTCCAAGGTCCGCGGAATTCTGCTGTTGTGCTCGCCATCCTGGGCTGGGGGAGTGAGCGCAAAGCTGCCCGCGCCACGCCGGGTGTGAACTAACCCCTCGGCTTGCAGGCGGGTGATAGCTTCGCGCACTACCGTGCGTGAGACGCAATGCTCGGTTATCAACGAGTTCTCACTGGGGAGTTTTTCGCCGGCAGTAATCTGTCCACTGATGATCTGCTCACGAAGATACTCGACCAAAGTAGTAGTCAGATTTGGTTTCACGCTATGCATCCTTAAAGAGTAGTCGCCGTTGCTCACGCTTGGCGAGCAACGGCGACGTAGAGGCGTTATTAGGCGATGCCGAACTCAACCGCGTCGGTAGTCCAGGCTCGGGCCTGGTCGCTGAAGCTGAATCCCAAGCCCGGGCGGTTAGGCACGATCATCCGGCCATCCTTGGTTTCGAGGCGTTCGTTGAACAGCGGGTCCAGCCAGTCGAAGTGCTCCACCCATGGCTCGCGTGGGTAGGCGGCGGCCAGATGAAGGTGGATTTCCATGGCGAAGTGGGGAGCCAGATCCAGTCCGGCCTGGTCTGCTAGCGTTGCCAGGCGCAGGAACTGGGTGATGCCGCCAACGCGCGGGGCGTCTGGCTGAATGATGTCGCAAGCGCGGGCTGCAATCAGCCGCTCGTGTTCGGCGACGGAGGCGAGCATCTCACCGGTGGCGATCGGGGTATCCAAGGCCGCGGTCAACGCGGCATGGCCTTCGGCGTCATAAGCGTCCAGCGGTTCTTCGATCCAGACCAGATCGAATTCTTCGAGCTTGCGGCCCATGCGCAACGCGGTGGCGCGGTCCCATTGCTGATTTGCATCAACCATCAGCGGGAAGTCCGGGCCGATATGTTCGCGTACCGCCGCCACGCGGCGCAGGTCCTCGGCGCTGTCAGGCAGTCCTACCTTGATCTTGATGCCGCCAATGCCTTCTTCAATTGACTGGCTTGCGCGCTCCTTGACCTCTTCAATGCTTGCGTTCAGGAAGCCGCCGGAGGTGTTGTAGGTGCGTACCGAGTCGCGGTGGGAGCCGAGGAATTTGGCCAGCGGAAGTCCTGCGCGCTTGGATTTGAGGTCGTAGAGGGCAATATCCAGAGCAGCCAGCGCTTGGGTGGCAACACCTGAACGGCCTACCGATGCACCAGCCCACAGCAGCTTGGTGTAGAGCTTGGCGATGTCGTTGGGGTCCTCGCCGATCATTGTCTGGGCGACTTCCTTGGCGTGGGCATATTGCGCCGGGCCGCCTGCACGTTTGGAGTAGGAGAAGCCAAGGCCTTCATGGCCCTGTTCGGTGGTGATCTCTGCGA
Organism: Glutamicibacter sp.; assembly: GCF_035257265.1. Taxonomy (GTDB): domain Bacteria; phylum Actinomycetota; class Actinomycetes; order Actinomycetales; family Micrococcaceae; genus Glutamicibacter. The sequence continues at coordinate 89,199 of NZ_DATEXC010000039.1, read as the reverse complement.
AGAGGAACACCACTTCGGTCATTGGCTTCTGCCGTCCGGTGAAGACCTTTGCATCCGAGATGGGCGTTGCCAGCGGCAAACGCGCGGTGGAGAGTTTGACGTGGCGGATGGCATCTGGCGTGTAGCTCATGATTGAAAACTCCTGACGGTCAAGGTGCCCGGACGGACCTTGTTATGTACTTATAGTACAAGTTGAAAAGTTATCATACAACTGTTCTGAGGAGTATTTCTTGCTCTTCTTAATTTGATCCCGGCGGCCTGCCCGATGGCCAGTTAAAAGCGTGAGGACCGCTCGAAAATATTCAAGCGGCCCTTCACGTGGTAGCTGGATGTGCTAGCTGATCGCCTCGGCGATCGCTGTCTGTCCGTCATAGAAATTCACTGTCTGGCGAACAGCTGCGTTGTTGACAACAACATGGGTCAGGACATCGGCAACGGTCTCACGCGCAGTATTGCCCTCATCCCCCTGCGGGTCGCGTCCCTGGATCTTTCCTTCGTCATCGGTCAGCGTGACCTTCTGGCTGGATGGATCCAGAGTCAGCAGGCCCGGACCAAGAATTGTGAAGTCCAAGTCGGTTGCACGCAGAAATTTGTCCGCGTCATGCTTGGCCTTGGCGTAGGTGTAGAAGGAGTTGTCCTTGTCCAGGCTGTCCACGTCAACAGATGCGCGGGCATAGGAGACCATGACAAAGCGCTTCACTCCGGCCTGCTGGGCCGCCTTCATGGTGCGCACTGCGGCTTCGAAATCCACCGCGACGGTGCGCTCGGGACTTCCGCCGCCGGCGCCGGCGGAGAACACCACTGTCTTTGCACCGTTAAACTGCTGGGCCAACGTGTCAACGTCTGCCTGTTCGATGTCCAGCACTACCGGGGTGGCGCCCAGGGCGCTGATTTCATCGCTATGATCTGGGTTGCGAATCACCGACTCTACGTTCAGCCCGTGACTTGCAAGTTTTGGCGCCGCAAGAAGTGCAACCTTCCCGTGTCCACCAATGATGACTACTCGATTTGTTTCGGACATATGCTGCTCTTTTCTCCTCGGTTGTCGTCTTTGGCACAACGCGAAGCGGTGGCTCGATATTCCAACAGATCACAGATCAGGGAATATTGAGCCACCATCAGGTGCATGAAGAACAGGTAAAACGAGGCCAGGCTATTAGGAGACTGGGGTGATTAAGGTGCCCTGGTTGATGTACGAGCGGAGGTTATCCAGTGTCAGCGCCGCCATATCCGCGCGGGTCTCATGGGTTCCGCTTCCCAGATGCGGCAGCAGGACCACGTTCTCCAGCCCCAGCAATTCCTGGGGAACTGCAGGTTCGTGGGCGAAGACATCAAGACCGGCGCCCGCGATGAGGTTGTTCTCTAGTGCGTTGACCAGTGCCGTCTCATCGATGACGCTGCCACGGGCAATATTCACCACGAACCCCTGAGGACCTACGCTGGAGAGCACGGCTGCGTCGACCAGGTTCGCCGACTGCGGCCCGCCGGCGGCGGCAATAATCAGTACGTCCGTAGCTTCGGCCAGCTCGGCGGCGGAGCGATGGTAGGCATAGGTGGTATCGGTTTTCTCGGAGCGGTTGTGATAGTGGATTTCGCAGCCGAAAGCCTCCAGCCGGCTGGCAATTGCCTGCCCGATTCGTCCCAGTCCGAGGATTCCTACACGCTTGCCGCTGGCCCGCGTGGCGAGCGCGAAGTTCTCGCCTCCGCCCCACGTGCCGTTTCGGACAAAGCGTTCGGCCGAGCCGAGCGAGCGAAGTGTCATCAGGTACAGGCCCAGGGCGGTATCTGCGACGCAATCGGTGAGCACATCCGGAGTATTGCTGATGGGAATGCTGCGTTCGGCGGCCTGCGCTACGTCGGTGGCGTCGTAGCCCACTCCGAAGTTGACGATGGCCTCCAGGTTTGGGAGTGCTCTCATCAACTCGGTGTCAACACCGACTTTGCCGGAGCACACGGCGATCCGGATATCCTGCCCATGTTTTTGCAGGAAGGCTTCGCGCTCGGTGCCCGGAGCGGGCAGTATGAGCGAGCCGAAGTCCTCGCTGAGCGCCTTGGCGACGGTGGGATTGACCGGGCCAACGCGCACAATGGCGTTACCGGTGATTGCTGAGCTGCTGCGTCGTGCGGACGCGCTGATATCGGTGGACATAAGGGAATCGTATGAACTTTCATCGATCCACGTCCAACACTCAGTTTAGATAGATCAATGCCCTTGAAGCATCGATCAGCCATCTCGCCCGGAATGTCGCACAAGTCACATTCTATTTCTGGGCAGTAGGAGAACCACAGCCCGGTCAGGTTGCGTTCCGGCAGGTCTTCATCCCTTGACCGGCATCCGGGAGCAGTCAAAGCTTTGGATACGGACAGGGCCGGAAACACCACGGTCACCTCGCACTCGCATCCCGAAGGAAACAACGATGTTCAATTCGAAAACCCCTATTCAGCGGACACGGCGCATCTCCATGGCGGTCGCCGCCGGAGCCCTGCTGAGCACCACCGCGCTGGCCGGCTGCTCGGTAGCCAATTCCGAAGACGCGGCCGGAGGGTCGGCGGCGCCAGGAGCAGCCGTAAGCGACACCCTGCGTGTGGTGCTCCAGCAGGAACCGCCAACGCTCGAAGCCTGCGAATCGAACCTCACCAGCACCGGAGTGGTGGTCCGCTCCACGATCACCGAACCGTTAATTGAACGCAACCCCACCACCGGTGAGTTGGAACCTAAGCTCGCCACCGAATGGTCCAGCGATGATGACACCACCTGGACGCTGAAGCTGCGCGAAGGCGTGAAGTTCCATGACGGCAGCGACTTCACCGCAGAAGACGCCGCCGTCACCATCGAGCGTGCGGTCAACTCGGATCTAGGCTGCAACGTCGAAGGCTACGTCTTCGGCGACGATGACCTCAAGGTCACGGCCGTAGACGACAGCACGCTGGAGGTCACCGCGGTCAAGGCCGACCCGATCCTTCCGCTGCGACTGTCCTTCCTCGAAGTAGTCCCATCCGAAACCTCCGCTACCGAAAAAGTCCGTGAGCCTATCGGTACCGGACCCTACAAGCTGGACAAATGGGATGCCGGCCAATCCATCAACGCCTCCGCCTTCGCCGACTACTGGGGAGAAGCCCCGGCCTTCGCCAAGGCAAACTACCAGTGGCGTTCCGAGGGAAGTGTCCGTGCAGCAATGATCACCTCCGGTGAAGCAGATATCGCCACCGGCCTGAGCCCGGAAGACAATATCGGGGATCGGGGCGTTAGCTATCCAAACAATGAGACCGTCGCCCTGCGCATGCACGCAGACAAAGCACCATTCACTGACATCAAGGTCCGCCAAGCGGTTAATTACGCTATTGACAAGGAATCCATTGTCGCCTCGCTGTACGGTGGACGCGACAAGGCAGCTGCCCAACTGGTGCCTGAAGGGGTAGTGGGGCACAGCGACTCATTGCCGGTCTGGCCATATGATCCGGAAAAGGCCAAGTCTCTTGTGGAAGAGGCCAAGGCGGCTGGTGTTGACACCTCCGCTCAGATCAGCCTGATCGTGCGCACCGCGCAGTTCCCGAAGATCGAGGAGCTGGGCCAGGTCATCCAGGAACAGCTTTCCCAGGCCGGGCTTAACGTGAAGTTGAAGATGCTTGAGACCAGTCAGCACCTGACCTACCAGGTTCGTCCGTTCCCCACAGATGACGAGGGTGCCATCATGCTGATGACTCAGCACGGCAACCAGGCAGGTGACGCCGCTTTCACCGTGGATCAGTACATGACCACCAAGGGGGCCCAGTCGGCCTTCGGAACTGCGGAACTGGACAAGCTGATCGAGGAAGCGGACGCTTCTTCTGAAGCAGACCGACAGGCAGCTTTTGAAAAGGTCTTCCAGTATCAGAATGACAATGTGGTGCAGTTTGCGCACATCGCCCACCAGACCGGAATGCTCGGCATCGCTCAGTCAGTGAACTACGAGCCGAATTCCTCCTCGGGTGACGAGCTGCGCTTGGCAGAGGTCACCGCGGCGAAATAGCCAGGATTCTCCCTGAGCGCCAAGCGGAACCGACAATGACAGAACTTATCGAAAGTACACAGTTTAATGCTCACCTATCTGCGTAAAAGGATCATCTCTTCGGCCGTGCCGTTGCTGGTTGTCATCGTAGGCGTGTTCGCGCTGGCCCGCATGACCGGTAATCCGGCCGCGTTGTACCTGCCGCTGAACGCCACCGAAGCCATGCGCGAGGACTTCGCCATTCGCAATGGGCTGGATCAGCCAATCTGGGTGCAAATGGCCCAGTACTTCGGCGGAGTCTTGCGCTTTGATTTCGGTAGCTCCATGCGCACCGGTGAAAGCGCAGCAGATATGGCGTTGCGGGCCTTTCCCGCAACATTGCAGCTTGCCGGCACCACCATGGTCATTGCTATCGTGCTGGCAGTCATTGTCGGTTCCGCGGCGGCGCTGAAACCGAACGGAATCCTGGACAGGTTCTGCAGTTTCTTGTCCATGACCGCCGCCTCCATCCCGGATTTCTGGTTGGCAATCGTGGGTATCTGGGTCTTTGCCATCACCTTGGGCTGGGTGCCTACCTCCGGTGTCATGGGCATGGCAGCCTGGGTGCTTCCGGTAGCCACCCTGGTGATGCGCCCGTTTGGCACCTTGGTGCAGGTGGTGCGCGGTGCGATGGTTTCTTCGCTTTCGGAACCGTATATCAAACTTGCCCGGTCCAAGGGAGCCACCGAATACCGCGTAGTTGGGGCACATGCCCTGCGCAATGCCGCGGCACCCGGACTCACCGTGGCCGGGGACCTGACAGTCGGCCTGGTCAACGGCGCGGTAGTCGTGGAAACCATCTTCGGCTGGCCAGGCATTGGAAAGCTCATGATCGACTCGATCCTGCAACGCGACTTTGCGGTGCTCCAGGCCTGTGTGCTGCTGACCGCAGTGGCGATTTTCATCCTCAACATCCTCATCGATGTGGGCTACGCACTGCTGGATCCCCGGGTTCGCCCCAGCGCAGGGGCGCACAAGCGCCGCAAGGCCCGCAGTGAATTCCGCGGTCAGTCCAACGGCCCAAGCACTCCATCTGCCCCAACCGCCAACAACCCGGCCGCCGCCGTTCTCGACGCCTAGGGAAAAGCCATGACACAAATTCAAGACAAGCCACTAGCCGCTGGGCGGAAGGCAAAAACCGCTGGACGGTTGGGCCGGCCAAGCATGTTCTCCATGCTGCTGCGCGACAAATTCGCTACGGTGGCCGCTGCGCTACTCGGCGTTGTCATCCTCATCGCGATCTTCGGCCCGGCCCTCATGGGGGAACTGGCCACCAAGCAAAATCTGATGTTCATGAATAAGCCTCCCTTCGACCCGGCCAACGGGTGGGCCTACGTTCTGGGCTCCGATTCGCTGGGACGTTCAATGCTGGCCCGCTTGGTCGTGGCCACGCAGACCACCTTGCTGGTCGCCGTCCCGGCGGTGCTCGTTGCACTGATCATCGGTTCACTGTGGGGAGTATGGGCTGGCTACCACCGGGGGCGCCGGGAAAACATCTCCATGCGCATCGCCGATATCATCATGTCTTTCCCCTCTTTGCTGCTCGCTGTGGTGGTGCTCTTTGTCTTCAGCCCTTCGGCAGCAAATATTGTGCTGATCCTGGCGATTACCCGTATTCCCATCTACATGCGCACCGCGCGTGCCGAATCAGCAGAACTGCAGTCACGCACCTTCGTTGACGCAGCGCGCACCTTCGGCACCAAACCGAATTCAATTATCCTGCGCCACGTGATTCCGGTGGTCACCCCGACTCTGCTGACCCTGGCCACACTCGAATTCTGTTTTGTGATGCTTGCCGAATCCTCGCTGTCATTCCTTGGCATCGGCATTCAGCCACCAGATGTCTCGTGGGGTTTGATGGTCGCCCAGGGACGCCAGTACCTGCAAACCGCGTGGTGGCTTTCGATACTTCCAGGGCTGGCAATTGTGATCACCGCGGTGGCCGCGAATGTTCTGGCCGCATGGATGCGTATTGCTACCGACCCGGCGCAACGTTGGCGCTTGACCTTGGACAAGCAGACTAAAAAATCACTGACGGCAGTAATCAAGGACGCGAAATGATGACCGAGATGCTTGAACCTAAAGCCCCCATCCGCACAGGCAATGACACGGTGCTTCAGGTGGACGGACTGGACGTAGACATCCGAACCCCAAGAGGCACAGTGCGCGTAGTGAGCCAAGTTGGCTTCACTGCCCGCCGCGGCAAAACCCTGGCACTGCTCGGAGAATCCGGGTGCGGCAAGTCGATGACTGCTAAAGCCATTGCCGGGTTGCTTGATCCGGTGGCCTCGGTGACCGGAGGCAGCGCTTCGCTCGACGGAGAAGATCTCATAGCCATGAACCCGAAGCAACGCCGTGCGGTAGCCGGCCCCGGTCTTGGAATCGTCTTCCAAGATGCATTGACCGCACTGAACCCGGTTTATACCATCGGCACCCAGCTGGGGGAGGCCTTCCGCATTCACCGCGGAGCAAACAAGAAACAAGCGAAGCTCGAAGCAGTGGATCTAATGCGCCGGGTGGGCATCCCAGAGCCCGAAACCAGAGTGAACTCCTACCCGCATCAGTTTTCCGGCGGCATGCGCCAGCGTATCCTCATCGCCATGGCGGTTGCACTCAGCCCGCGGCTGTTGATTGCTGATGAACCAACCACCGCGCTCGATGTTACGGTGCAGGCCCAGATCATGGAACTGCTGCGCAAGCTGCGCACTGAAGACCAGATGGCGGTAGTGCTCATCACCCACGACCTCGCGGTTGTCGCCGAAGAAGCCGATGATGTCTGTGTGATGTATGCAGGAAATGTGGTGGAACAAGGACCCGTTGCGCAGGTATTCACCAGCCCAACCCACCCCTACACCAAAGGGCTGCTCGATTCGGTGCCCACCGATGCACAGCGCGGCGAGGAGTTGTCCTCGATTCCGGGAAGCCCGCCGGAGCTGAATAAAATTCCTGCGGGTTGCGTCTATCAGGACCGCTGCCCGTTGGCCAGCGCGATCTGCCGCGAGCAACGCCCGCAGCTGCGCGAGACTGCACCAGGGCAGCGTTCCGCCTGTCATTTTGCCGAAAAAGTTGGCCAGGCCACGGTCAGCCAATCAGGAGTTGTCCAAGCTGAGGAGGAAAACCAGTGAGCATCATAGAACATGAGATCAGCGAAGCAAACGTTTTAGAGGTCAAGGACCTGACCAAGACCTTTCATGTTTCTGCGGGTGCCTCCGGCACGAAAGAACTGCGTGCGTTGGATGGAATCAATCTGAGCGTCCGCAAGGGGGAGACGCTTGGGCTGGTGGGAGAATCAGGCTGCGGCAAGTCGACTCTTGCTCGCACACTGATGATGCTTGAACAGCCCGACTCGGGAACAGTGAGCTTCGATGGGCAGGATCCTTTTGCACTTCGTGGCAAGGAGTTGCTTGCGTGGCGCCGCCGTGTGCAGATGGTCTTCCAAGATCCATTCGCCTCCCTGAACTCACGGATGACTGCTGGACAGATTATTTCCGAGCCATTTGCTACGCATAAGGATCTTCATAAGGGAAGCGCCGCCAAGAATAAACGCCTGAACCAGCTGCTTGACCTAGTCGGTTTGCGCAGTACCGATGCATCCAAGTCGCCACAGGAGTTTTCTGGAGGACAACGCCAGCGTATCGGTATTGCCCGCGCCCTTGCCCTGGACCCCGACCTGATTATTTTGGACGAACCGGTTTCGGCGCTTGACCTTTCGGTGCAGGCACAGGTCTTGAACCTGCTGAACGAATTGCAGCAGGAGTTAGGCGTCAGCTACATCTTCATCTCCCATGACCTGTCTGTGGTGCGACACGTGACCGACCGGGTAGCAGTAATGTATCTGGGGCGAATCATCGAAACTGGCAGCACCGAACAGGTCTTTGACTCACCTTTGCACCCATATACGGCCTCGCTGATGTCCGCGTCTCCGAAACTGGACCCTGCGAAACGTCCCGCGCAGCGCATAGTCCTCCAAGGGGAACTTCCTTCTCCCTTGGACCCGCCTTCCGGATGCCGTTTTCGTACCCGCTGTTGGAAAGCACAGCCAATTTGCACTGCAGAACGTCCGCCGGCGGTCTCCCGCGATGGTGCCGGGCAGATTCTTTTGGGTATGCCTGGTATCGGGCCAGACTCGGGTCAGCAACTGGCGGAGTGCCATTTCCCGGTGTCCTCTCCGGCCGAGGCAGGACTTGTCCCAGCCGGGTGAATTTGAGCGCTACCCCTCCTCGGTAGCCGTGCCTAATCCGGTACGTGGGCCGTGGAGGGGCAAACATGCGTGACATCTGATGAGCCGGCGTGACCCGCCAGATAGGATACTGGGCACCAAGAGTGACAAGATGGTTCTAGACGTTTAACAACATCAAAGGAGTCATCGTGAGCTACAAAGTAGGTCCTGCAGCGGAGCTACCCGAAGGCGAAGCCTTATTAGTTCCTGCCAGTGAGAGTGGCGCAAGCGAAGACATTGCGGTGTTCCACGCCGAGGATGGCAACTTCTACGCGTTGCAGGACGAATGCACCCATGAGGTAGCCTCGCTCTCCGACGGCTGGCTTGAAGGCTGCGAAGTCGAGTGCCCTATGCACTCCTCCAGCTTTGATCTGCGTACCGGCAAGGTGCAGTGCATGCCGGCCACCGAAGATGCACGCACTTACAAAGTTGCCGTAGTTGACGGAAATCTGGAGCTAGATATCTAAATGCCATCCGTACATATTGTGGGTGGCGGTGTTGCCGGTTTTACCCTCGCACGCGAATTAGTGAGCAAAGGGTATGCCGGGAACATCAAAATCAGTGACCCCGAGGGCTTGCCCTATGACCGGCCACCACTGAGCAAATCATTGCAGCGTGAGTACTTTGTGCCACGAACTTGGTTCGCAGAACATGGTGTCTCGCTCGTTGAAGAAACCATTACTGAACTAGAAGCACCCAGCTCTCCGGATGATTGGGTAGTTCTAGCTACCGGAACCACCCCCAAAAAACTGCAAGTTCCAGGTGCCAAGCACGCCGAGAGCCTCCATACTGCTGCGGATGCGTCTGCACTTTCGGCCGCCTTGGAAGACGGCATGTTCGGACAACGAGCCGTGATCATCGGAGCAGGACTGGTCGGAGCGGAGTTCGCCTCGACGGCCAAAATGCTCGGCGCTCAGGTCACGCTTGTTTCAAATTCGTCCGCTCCACTGTCCAAAGTTCTGGGTGCAGAAATGGCGACCGCGTTACATGCAGAGCATTCGCGTCATGGGATTACCGTATTGTCTGGAACCCCAACGCTGCTCGGTCCGGACTACGCGGTGGTCGATGGGGAACACCTCGAAGCAGAAATTCTCGTCGCTGCCATTGGGGTTGAACCCGAAACTACCCTCGCACAAGCAATGGGGCTGGAAATCAACGATGGAATACTTGTTGATGAGCAGTTGCGCACCACTAACCACGGCCAGGTCTTGGCTATAGGGGACGCGGCAAGAATCAAGGATTGCTCCCGTGCAGTGCACTGGGAAGGCGCCATGGAAGACGCAGCGATTGCCGCGGCGACCATCATGGGCGGCGAAGCCCGCAAGCATTCGGTGCCGTGGTTCTGGTCTGATAGGCACGACAGCCATATTGAAGCGGTGGGGGATTTTTCCCAAGCCACGCAGCATGTGTCGCGATTGAACCGTCGCGGGCAGTTGCAGGTACTTTTCGGTCTTAACCACGCGGGAAATTTGGTAGCCGCTTCCATGATTGACGGTGGGCAAATGGCTAAAGCTGTTAAGCGGCTCATCGCACGTGGCTACATCCCGAGCATTGAAGAACTGCAAGATTCCGGTGTTGGTCCGCGTGACCTTGGACGGCAGGAACAAGCATGATCACGGAACGCAATTCCGGTGTCCCCGAAGCTCTCAGGATCCCTACCAAACGTGTGGGGGTCGGTTGGATTGCAGCTGTTGTCACCGTTCATATTGGGATTAATGTTGGCTTCTTCGCACCGATCCAAGTCCTCCTTGGACTACACGCTGAACAGCTCGATGCGAGCCAGAAAGCAGCCATTCTTTCGCTCGTCACCGGTGTTGGTGCGGCTGTCTCTTTGGTGGCAAATCCGCTCTTCGGGGCTTTGAGCGATCGGAGTACCTCGAAATTTGGCCGGCGTGTTCCGTGGGTATTGTGCGGCACCGTGTGCGGAGCGTTAGCGCTGCTACTTATGTCAACCGCTCAAACGGTGGGCATGTTGGTACTGGGCTGGGCACTGATGCAGGCAGCTGGCAATGCAGCCTTAGCCGCGATTTTTGCAGCCATCCCAGACAAAGTACCGGTGGAACAACGTGGCCTTGTCGGTGGAATGGTGGCGTTGGGACAAACCTGTGGCTCACTTATTGGTGCGGTCATTGGCATGTTTGCGGCCTCAGATCTGGTGTTCGGCTATGCGATTGTTGCAACGGCTGTAGCCATTTGTGCGATTCCGTTTGTCTTGCTGCGACAAGATGTTCCGCTTCCAAAGGGTGCGTTAGAACCGCTAAAGCTCATGGAATTCGTCAAGAGCTTCTGGATCAGTCCGATGCAGCACACAGATTTCGGGTGGGCCTGGCTTTCCCGTTTCTTGCTGTATTTGGGAAGCCAGCTGTGTTTGGTTTACCTGCTCTTTTTCTTGCAGGACAAGTTGCACCACCCAGAACCCGCCACTGGCGTGCTGGTCCTGACGGCGACCTACGCCTTCTGCGTGATTTTCTCCTCGGTGATTGCCGGGCGACTCTCTGACCGGGATGGAAAACGTAAGAAATACGTGATCATCTCCTCGGTCATTGTGGCTGGCGCTGCATTGACCCTGGCCTTTGCGACTACCTTCACCACCGCGATCTTCGCTGCCGTGTTTCTCGGGGTTGGTTTTGGCGCTTACCTCGCCGTCGACTTTGCCTTGCTTACACAGGTACTGCCGTTCGAGGATTCTCGCGGTAAAGACCTGGGAATGATCAATATTGCGAACTCGCTGCCACAAGTGTTTGCCCCACTTATTGCTTGGATTTCGGTGACCTGGCTAGGCGGTTATTCAACGTTATTCATGTGTTCTGCAGTGATCAGCCTGCTTGGTGCCGCGCTGGTCTTGAAAATCAAAAGCGTTCCGTAGCCAGTAATGACAATAAATTGGTTGGTAAATGAGGCACCTTTTATGGTGACTTTTACTTTCTTCTTCATTGGAGCATTGTTGCGTGGCAACGCGACCTACTGGGCGGGCAGGGCTGTGGCGCGCGGAGTTGAGAATACCCGGTATCAAAAGATCTTGCACGGGGCCATGTATCAGCGTGCACAACGATTCATCGCTCGGTGGGGAATGCTGGCAGTCCCATTGTGCTTTCTTACCATCGGTATTCAATCCGCCGTGAATGCAACCGCAGGGGTGAGTCGAATGCCATTACGACGTTATCTTCCCGCGGTCACTGTGGGAGCTCTAGCTTGGGCCCTGATATACACGACCATTGGTATGGCGATATTTTATGCTTGGCTCTCACTGGAGTGGCCCTACCTTGTGGGAGGCGTTCTACTCATCGCCGTCATTGTTATTCTGGTTTTTCGATTACGGCAGAGTAAGTCTTCGGCGGAGAAGTCAGACGAGACTTAAATTTACTATGCTGTAGTTCTATCGCGCGGGAATCCCGCGAGTTTTTCAGAGTCAAAAGATGTAGCAGTGAAAGCCGGTGCCACTTAATGCTGAACAATCCTGCCTCCGGCGAAAAGCGCACGGCGCAACTCGACGAGTTAGACCGTCGTCTGTTGTCCCTGCTTTCAGAGAACTCGCGGCGAACCAATAACTCGTTGGCTGAGGAATTAGGCATTGCGGCTTCTACATGTCTGGCTCGACTGAACGCTTTGCGCGACTCGGGGGTTATTTCACGATTTACCATTGAGGTGAACCCTCAAGTCCTAGGACGTGAGCTCGAAGCATTGATCTTCGTAAAAATCCGGCCAGGTGCAAGGCATCTGATGTCTACCTTCGCCTCGGATATGCGGTCAAAGCCCGGGGTGCAGCAGTTATTTTTCCTGGGCGGAGCAGACGACTTCGTGTTACATATCGCCGTCCGTAATTCAGCCGACGTCCGACAGTTTGTTCTGGATAACCTGTCAGCTAACCCTGCGGTGGCGACCACTCAAACATCCCTAGTCTTCGAACATAGCCACGGAACTGACGAGTACTAGTCCCCGGGCTCGATCAAATTATATGTATCTCGTCCCGTCATTCCGGTCGTCGAATTTCAGCTGACCACCTGCGAATTCGTATTCTCTCACTAAAAGTATTTGAACTATTCGAATAAAAATGCTAAGATCAATGTTCTCTTCTGAGGCGAGATGTGATGAGGTCCTGAACGACTAGGGCCCTACGTTAACTACGACGGATCACCTTTCCGGTTGAGATTTGAGGAGGATGAGAAGGCAATGGGTATTGAAGTTACTCTACTAACCGCACTGGTCACCCTTACGATATTGGCAGGTGCCAGTATCTATCTGGTTGCGAAGTATCGTCGGACGCATGCGACGCAGATTCGCGAATCGCTAATGCGGCAGGCAAGAAAGTACGCAGTTACGTCTCCGGATGAGCTGACGAACCATGACTTGGCAGTAGCAATTCACGATGCTAAACGTGAAAGTAAACAAAGGCAGATGAAAGTCGCATAGCTCTTTAGCTCTAGTGCAGCATGATGAGGGTCGAAGGAATCGTAAGGTTCTTTCGGTCCTCATTTTGCATTTGGTTTCGTAGCGCCGAGTAGGCATTGAGTGTTGTGTTGTGTGGTGTGACTCGCCATGAAAGTAGCCAAAACCCCGCCAGTAACTAAAGGGTGAATAACATTCCATAATAGTTTTCATAAAATGACACAGGTCACCTTTCTTATCGAATTCTAATGGAATTGATGCCGATTCAATCACAGTCTCCTGTGACCTTGTGAACGAATAAGGGGGTTCTGTATTAAAGAGAAAACTTTATGGGCTTTACTGGAATTACAGTGTTATTGAAACTTTAGGAGAAAACAATGGGTGCGATCCCTCTTGGTGAAGACATACTCTTGGCCCGCCATGGTGAGAGTATTGTCAAATTCCGCCAGGATCGCAAGAACCGTTCGACGGTAGCCTACCTGCGTGGTGGCGAAATGGATTCGGCGTCCAACATAATCTCGGCGAGCGTTCTCAGCAGCTCGATGCGCACCCCTGTCCAGGCAATCAGCCAGGGAGCGGTGGCCTACCTTAACAACGAATCCTCTGTTAGCCGCCAAGAAGTTCGCTCACTGGTCAAGGTGTCCCTCGGATTCAGTGCAGTGATGGGGATTGTCTTTGGCGGACTGCTTCTAGCCCTGTACAAGGTCGGTGGCAACGAAGCGATTGCCTCCCTTTCAAGCATGGGTGCAACACTGTAGGTTCTCAAATTATCTGACAACAAGGGCGAAACCATCTGGTTTCGCCCTTGTTGCATATGGAGAACCAGATTCCTTATAGGTGAGCACTTTGAAGGCAGGCTGACAAGTCTCGCAATTTAAGTTTTCTGGGCATAGGATGGCGATAATCCTAGGGATTGGAGCCCAACATGCGTTTCGTCATGGAAGTAAATTTTGACTCCGAGAGTATGCAACTCAAGCCGCTGGAAGAGCTGCAGAAAATTCTCTCGGATTGGTCTAAAAATATCGCGCTTTACCCTCTTGAAGCCGGTGCGCAGGAAGATATCCTCGACGCCGAAGGCGAAGAGGTTGGCGAGTGGGCGCTGCTAGAGGACTAATCCCGTTTCTTAGAGAAACGACCAATCAAATAACCAATGAATAAGGTTATGCTGAGCACCGCCCAGAGCGGGGCGCTGGTATGAAATATCAGTAGCTCCACTCGAACATAATTCAGGTTCTGCAAGATAAATATTAATGCGATAATTCCCAGAACAATTGCTGTCCATTGTTTGGCAGAAAGCCGGCGGTTTCCTGTAGGGCGTGATTCCTGGATCATGTGAGGTCTCGCGATGCTAGTAGTCCGGTCACTAGGGCGCGTAGTCCGCGTCCAAAAGAGTCGTCACTGGTGTTGATCCCGGTTGCGCGTTGCGCCGCCACTGCCTGAGTGAAGTGCGGGGTCGCCTCGCGGTGATTGCTGGTGTCAAAGATGTCGTGCGGTGCGCCGGTGTCCATTGCCGATCCGAAGATGAAGGACTCCAGGGCCACGATTGTGGGAATTACTTCGGCTTCGGCCAGGCCATGGGTTTTCAGCGTTTCCGCCACTTGCTCGTACATTGCTATGGTGCGCGGGGAATTAGATACCGGTAGCACTGCGATGATCGGAATCAGCGGGATGTGCAACGCAAAAACGTTTCGGTAGCTCGTCGCCCATTGGATCAGCGCGTCGTGAATCTCAAGTTTCCCAAAAGCAGAGGTGTCAACCTGGGTCATGACCAGTTCCTGGATCCATTGCAGTAGGTCATGTTTGGAATCGACATGGTTGTAGAGCGCCGAAGGGGATACCCCTAAAGACCGCGCGAGTTGCTGCATGGTCAATGCATCGTAACCATCTTGGGAGACTAGGCTCAGCGCGTGCTCGGTAATGCGATCCCGATTGAGTATGGCGGTGCGTGGCCTGCCGGCCCGTCGAGGACTCACGGTACTCATTCCAATTTCCCCCTGACGTGGCATGCTTCACAAGAGCATCTTCGTACCCTATGCTATACGCAGAGGTAAATGAACCAAATTCATTTAGTGCCGGAGGGGATTATTGTGAAACAGATTGAACGAGACGTTGTCATTATCGGGGCTGGCCCATCGGGTCTCACCGCCGCCTATGAACTGAAAAAGTGTGGGAAAACGGTGGCAGTTCTAGAAGCCCGCGACCGTGTCGGCGGACGTACCTGGAGCGAAGAAATGGAAGGGGCGACCATTGAAATTGGCGGGCAGTGGATTAGCCCGGACCAAACCGGCCTGTACTCGCTAATCAATGAACTAGGCATTGAAACCTTCGAGCGTTACAAGGAAGGCAAAAGCCTGTACCGCACCGCGCAGGGTGAAACCATTGCCTACGAAGGTGAAGATTTCCCCGTTGCACCTGGCACCGTGGCCGAGATGAACAAGCTCGTCCAGGTGATGAATGACCTCGCAGCACAAATGAATCCGGACAAGCCGTGGGACCACCCACAGGCTAAAGAACTGGATATGATCTCCTTCCATCATTTCCTGCGCGAGCACAGCACCGACGAACTTGCCTGCGATAACGTGGGTCTATTTATCGCCGGCGGCATGCTGACCAAACCCGCCCATACCTTCTCGGCGCTCCAAGCGGTGCTCATGGCTTCCTCGGCTGGGTCCTTCGACAATCTTGTAGACGAAGACTTCATTCTTGACCGCCGTATCGTTGGCACCATGCAGGGCGTCTCCAAGACGGTGGCCGAACGCCTGGGCGATGACGTGTACCTGGAAAATCCGGTACTTAAACTTGAATGGTCCGAAGATGGCGTGATCGCTCACGGCGCGACGGTGAGTGTCAAGGCAAAAAAAGCCGTGATTGCGGTTCCGCCGAACCTGTATTCACGTATCAGCTACGTTCCTGCGCTTCCACGCAAGCAACTGATCACCCACCAGCACCAGTCCATGGGATTGGTCATCAAGGTTCACGCAGTTTACGAGACACCTTTCTGGCGTGAAGCGGGACTTTCCGGGACCTGCTTCGGACCTAACTCGGTGGTCCAGGAGCTCTACGACAACACCTACACCGGAGAAAGCACCGGCACACTGGTCGGATTTATCTCCGATGTTGATGCTGACGCCATGTGGGAGCTAGGCGAAGAAGAACGCAAATCGCAGATCTTGCAGGGAATTGCCGACTTCCTCGGAGACAAAGCTTTGGAACCTAAGGTCTTCTATCTCTCTGATTTTGGGGCCGAAGAATGGACCCGAGGCGCTTACGCCACCAGCTACGACCTTGGTGGACTGTCCCGTTTCGGGTCAGTCCAGAACGACAATGTAGGACCGCTGTACTTCTCATCATCAGATCTTGCCGGTGAGGGCTACCAGCATGTGGATGGTGCGGTACGCATGGGACGCCGTAGCGCTGCTCGAATCATTGCGCAGCTAGAGGGTAGCAGCTATGACGAAAGCTATGACGGTGTTGCTCCATTAGATAAGGTCAACGCCTAACCATGAACCTGCTTGTTGGATACACCGCAGATCAGCGCGGTGCCGAAGCACTGGAGCTGGCGGCGGCTCTAGTGCAGGGAACCGCAACGCCTAGCCTGACCATAGGTATCGTGGTTCCTGCAACGACACCCTTTAGCGCCATCTACCCCGGTGGTGACCATGGGTTCAACTCTATTCTCTCGGCCAAAGTTGATGAGTGGGCAGTGACCGCGCTAGCCCAAGTTCCTCAAGGAGTCAGCGCCAAAGTGGTGGCTCGCTCCGTATCGTCGGTCGCCGAAGGGCTGATTGAGCTAGCCGACGAGGTTGGCGCACATGGCATCGTCTTAGGTGGGCGTAAAAGACACCGTGCCGGGTTTTTCATGCCCGGCGCGGTGGCAAATGCACTCTTGCACGCCTCACCTGTTCCGGTTTTCATGTCCAGTCCGCAGGCTCTTGCCTCGTTGCGCGCAGCGAATGGACAAATCACCCGAATGACAGCATTCGTCGGAGACCGTCCGGGAGCGCGCGAGGTCATTGCCAGTGCGGCCAGGTTCGCCACGATCCGTAAGGTTGCACTGCGCGTCGCAACCCTCGTAGCCGATAGCGACGTGTCGGATCCTGCCACCGAGCTTGATCCACACCTGGTGCGTACCAAGGCCTTCCTCACGGAGCTGACCCAGTCCATGGGGCTGCGCGCAAGTGTCGAAGTAATTTCACGTCAAAGCCTGGATGAAGCCATTGATTCGCTGGCATGGGAAGCCGGAGAAATAGCAATTCTGGGCTCTTCCAGATTGGCTGCTAACCGTCGTCTCTTTGTCGGAGCCAACGCCCAACGAATCCTAGGTAAGTTGCACGTGCCCATGGCAGTGATACCGAACTAGAACCATCGCGCGGGGACTCCCCGTTTTCTTGGCGGCCGCAGAAGTCTGCCGGGAATAAACCCAGAAGGTTAACACTATGTCGCAAGAACTGAGGCAGGAAACTGCCGAACAACCCGAGAGTGGTCTGCACTCCAAAGGTTTGTCCACCGGCACCGTAGGAGTAGTCGGACTAGTAGTCATCGGTATCTCCTGCATTGCCCCGGCCTACACCTTGACCGCCGGACTTGGCGCCACCGTGGCAGTGGTTGGTACGAGCCTTCCGGCGATTTTGCTAGCCGGTTTCATTCCGATGCTGCTGGTCGCTTTGGGCTACCGTGAGCTAAACAACGCGATGCCGGATTCTGGAACCTCATTTACCTGGGCTACCCGCGCCTTCGGGCCGATGATCGGTTGGATGGGCGGTTGGGGGCTTATCGCAGCCACCGTGATCGTCTTATCCAACCTTGCAGCAGTGGCGGTGGACTTCTTCTATATCCTCCTTGCCCAGCTCACTGGAAACCAGGCAATCGCCGACTTGACTAAAAACCTGTGGGTCAACATTCCCACCACGTTGGTCTTCATCGCGGCGGCCGCCTACATTTCCTATCGGGGGCTCAACGCCACCAAGGTGTTCCAGTACGTACTGGTTGGTTTCCAAGTGGCGGTCTTGCTGCTCTTCGCGATCATGGCGTTCACCAGTAGCACCCCCTTTGACCGGACACCTATTAGCTTTGACATGTTCAACCCGGCCTCAGTGGATTCATTCGGCGCCTTCGCCGCGGGTATTTCGCTGTCTATCTTTGTTTTCTGGGGCTGGGATGTCACGCTGACCATGAACGAAGAAACCACTGACCCGGCCAAGGTTCCCGGACGTGGTGCAACGTGGACGGTACTCGTCATCATCGCGTTGTACCTGGCAGTATCTTTGGGCGTCCTATACTGGGCCGGAGTAGGCCAAACCGGACTCGGCGCGGGTAACGAGGCAAACCAGGAATCAATCTTCGCGGTGCTCTCCGGACCTATCATGGGTCCTCTAGCTATTCTGATGTCGCTGGCAATTCTTTCCTCTTCGGCGGCTTCGCTGCAGTCGACCATGGTTTCTCCGGCGCGTACCTTGCTGGCCATGGGGTACTACAAGGCGTTGCCACCGAGCTTCGCAAAAATTTCCCCACGCTTCATGTCACCTTCGGTTGCCACGGTAGTCTCGGCAGCAGCCGCTGCGGTGTTCTACGTGGTGACCCGGTTGATCTCTGAGAATGCCTTGTGGGACACCATCACTGCGTTGGGACTGATGATCTGCTTCTACTACGGGATTACCGCACTTGCCTGCGTCTGGTATTTCCGCTCTGAGCTGTTTGCCAGCGTCCGGAATTTCTTCTTCAAGTTCCTTGCACCGCTCATCGGCGGTGTAGTGCTGCTGGTGATGTTCTTCAGCACCGCCGTCGAATCCATGAATCCCGACTATGGTTCAGGATCCGCGATTGGTTCCGTGGGCATGGTCTTCATTCTGGGGGTGGGTGTTCTGCTACTCGGTGTCGCAATCATGCTGTACACCAAATGGAGGCATCCAGCCTTCTTCAGAGGAGAAACCATTAAGACCAGATAGCCAGTAACCCTGGCTGCGCTCAACAATTGTTATTGAACCACCCACTAATGCTCAGTGGGTGGTTCAATATGTTCATGGCTACTTCGGTTCTTTTTATCTGTTCTCGCAATGCAGGCAAGTCGCAAATGGCTGCAGCCTTGATGGACCTCGTTTCAAACGGCAAGGTGACCAGCTATTCGGCCGGGACAAATCCTGGCGCCGTGATTAATCACGAGGCTGCTGAATCGCTGGCCGAGGCCGGCGCAGACATGTCCTCAGGTATTCCCAAGAGCATTGACCCTGCACTATTGGACCAGGTGGACCGCGTAGTTATTCTGGGCAGCGAAGCGAATCCCAATATTAAGGAAAGTATTCCCACAGAACGCTGGGTCACCTATGAGCCAAGCGAGGATGGTGTGACGGGCGCCGAACGGATGAACCTAATCCGTGATGAAATCGCCGAGCGCGTACGCGAACTGTACCGCGAACTGGAGAAATAAGATCATCCTCAGTAAAACGAAGCAGAGCACTGCCTCGTGGTGGCTTCCGGGAATCTGCCTGATTCTCACCGGATGGTGCGCTAACCAGTATGTTTCACTCATTAGCTGGTATCAACAGCACCGTGAGCTAAGCGAATTTGAAGCAATGCTGGTGATGGGCAGTTATCTGCTCGGTATGATTCCGACGCTACTGCTGGGTGGGCCGCTAGCCGACAAATTCGGCCGCAAGCCTTTCACCCTCCTGGCCTTGAGCGCCTCCACGCTCGGCTCGCTCAGCATGATATTCGGGGTAGTTCACGACTCTGGGTTATATGCCGGACGAGTGTTCACCGGAATGGGCATGGGACTAGCCATGGTGGCGGTGACCAGCTGGGTTAAGGTGCTCAGCGTGGGACCTGCAGGAGCAACCCGAGCGGCGCTGTGCACCTCGGCAGGGTTTGCCATTGGCCCAATGATCTCCGGAACTATTGTGGGCGCGAGCGCCAGTCCGGAACTCGCCTATGGAATTCACGCCGTGGCTGCGCTCTCGTGGTTATTGCTTATTACCACGGTCAAGGAAGAAAAGCCGGTTCTGGGCAGTACGTCTGGAACTGCGACCACACCCGAGAACCTCAAACGTTTTAAACTCGTGGTGCTTCCCGCAGCACCCTGGGTGTTCGGGCTAGCGGCTAGTGGTTTTGCTATCGTTCCCGCTTTGAGCTCGGCAGCAGGTCAGTCATCGTTGTTTTTCACTACTGCCGCGGTAGTGATCACTATGGGGATGGGCGTGCTGGTCCAGCCCGTGGCCAAGCGCTATAACGACACCAGCAAGGTCAACGTATTGATGGCTGGGCTGCTTCTCTCGGTGTTGGCGTTCGCATTGATGATCCTGGTGTATCTCAGCGGATCTGAAGCGCTGGGCTATGTAGCCTTCATCGTTTCGGGTTCGGCCAACGGCGTGTTGCTGGTCGCCGGGCTGAGCCAGGTACTTGACCTTGCAGGGCCTGGGGAAATCGGAAAACTTACCGGCCGGTTTTATGCCGTGTGCTTTATCGGATTTAGCTTCCCGACGCTCTTTGCCATGTGGCGGCCGTTTGCGGATCCCCTCTGGTTTATCGCGCTACTTATCGGGTTTTGCCTGTTGAGCATGGTTTGCGTCTATGCGGCCCGTAAGCATCTGCCGGCACGAACCTTAGATCTGGTGCAAGGCTAGAAACTAGTTCTTGGTTCCGCTCAGCTTCGACAGCAATGCAGTGGTGCGGTAGGGGATAACATCACGCAGAATCATTGAGGTTGAGGTGCGGGTGATCCCAGGGCATAAACGGATTTCTTCAGAGACCCGGTACAGGTCATCTGGATCGGTAGCCGAGACACGAATCAGCAGATCGGTTTCCCCCGCAGGAGCAACGCATTCTAAAACTTCTGGGATGCGACGCAACGCCTCGATGGCCTCATTGAGGCTCGACTGGTTCAACTCGGCGCTCACAAACGCGCTGACTCCGCGGCCCATAGAACTTGGCAGGATACGGGCGGTGTTCGGGCGCAAAGCACCGGAATGTGCCAGACGTTCAAGACGCGTCTGCACTGTTCCGCGCGCCAAGCCCAGCTGCTGAGCGAGCATCATGATCGGTACACGCGGATCGTTATCTAAAGCCAACAGAATTCGGCGGTCGGTCTCATCGAGCTGATACGTTTCCGAATTCATGTGGAGATTCTCCTGTGCTGCCATGTGGGGTGGTCCGCGGCCTAGGTGCCTTCATAGGATTTTAGTCAAAATGACCAGCCATGCCCAACTGTGTTGCACGGTCTGACCGGTTTTGTTGCGTCTAACCCATTATGTGCCATGGCTTGGCTTGCGTCGAATCACAAAGCATTACTTATGAAGAACTTATCCGGTTTCATACCAAATGGTTCTAAATCGCAGTAACCTTTCAGATATGAGGTTTTTGAGATTAGAGGACGTTGCCGAGGAATTGAACGTAAAGCTTCCCCAGGTTCGTGCGCTGGTGAAAAGCGGTGAGCTTCCTGCAATTCAAATTGGTGGCCGTGGCATGTGGCGGGTGGAGCGGGTAGAACTGGAGAACTACATTCAGCATCGATATGCCCAAGCCCGTGAGGAAGTCACCGGAGATCTGGACTGACCTAAGATGCCGGTTAGCAAGTAGAGAATCCGGAACTTGTGTAGTTTTAGATTGAATGCCGATTTCGGCACTGCCAGCACCCGCACCAGGAGCGGAATTGTCACCGACCATTACCCAACGTCGTTGGGCCCTGTACACACTCTTTTTCCTACCGGGCTTGAGCATGGCCTCATGGGTGACGCGCACCCCAGCCATTAGAGACCTGCTGGAAGCCACCCCGGCGAAGATGGGCCTCGTGCTCTTCGGCATATCGGTCGGTTCCATGCTCGGCATCATCTTCTCCGGAAAACTTGTTGCACGTTTTGCCGCGCGTCCAGTTATCCGTACCGGCTCTGCAGCGGTGATCGCCTCGATGCCGTTCATTGGGATTAGCGCCCACTTCCAACTTGAATGGTGTGTGGCCGCTGGGCTGTTTCTCTTCGGTGCCGGCATGGGGAGCGCAGAAGTTGGAATGAATGTAGAAGGCGCCGAGATTGAACGACTCACCAAGAAGCCTTTCCTGGCGAGTCTTCACGGATTCTTCTCCCTTGGCACGGTCATTGGCGCCAGTGCCGGAATTTTTTTCACTTCAATCGCTTTTCCAGTGCTCTGGCATTTGGTGCTCAGCGGGCTTCTGTCGCTAGCACTATTTCTATACGTCATCCGCTACCTTCCCCAAGGCACAGGGAAAATTCATAGATCACGATCCGCAGAAACCGTATCGCCGAGCGCAGCCAAACTCTGGACGGACCCACGCTTGCTGTTGATTGGCTTTATAGTTTTGGCGATGGCGCTCGCCGAAGGATCAGCAAATGACTGGCTGCCGCTGGTGATGGTTGACGGGCACGGTTTTGATCCTGCTGCGGGGTCATTGATTTTCACCGGATTCGCGCTGGCGATGACTGTCGGGCGTTTCTGTGGCGGCTGGTTTATTGGGCGGTTTGGCGCAAGTAGAACTTTTGCTGTCAGTGCTTTTCTTGGAGCACTCGGGCTTTCGGGTGTCATCTTCCTCAACAACCCAGTCCTTGCCGGCGCCTGCGTCATGCTCTGGGGACTGGGTACTTCGTTGGCTTTTCCATTGGCAATCTCCGCGGCTGGAGCCTCCGGAGCAGATCCTGCGGGGCGCGTTGCCGTGGCCGCCACCATCGGATATATCGCTTTCTTAGTCGGTCCACCGCTCCTGGGATTTATCGGGAATGAATTTGGGCTACGGCAGGCGCTGCTCCTTCCCCTTGGATTTGTCATTGTCGCAATATTTTTCTCTTCGGCAGTTGGCGAAAGAAAAATCAAACTTGAACGGGTCCCTGATGAGCAGGAACTCGACAGTGATCCACGACACTAATTTCAGTGTACTTTGCAAAATGTAGGCTTTAGACGCGACTGCTCCGATTGAATTGTTCATATTGCCCAATGCACTCTCTGCCTGTTGCGCACACTGACTGGTTCGGTGTTTACTGAACTCAGTTGAAGTCATCGGGCTACCGCCTTGTATGACTTGCGCCGATCACCGGAAAGATCATCATGTCTTTCCGGTTGGTTTTAGACACGGGACAAAGATACCGTTCTTGGGCATCGAAGGGTCAGACCAAGGGATCCGTAAGCGTTCGCTCCAGCTCTGGAGAAGCGCTTACGGATCCTTTTGACTTTAATCGCGGAGAAAATCTTGAAGCATTAGATACCCTTACGTGTTCGATGAGCTGTGAAACGGCCTCGGAGGTCCTAGGAACGATAGCCCGGCTCTGACAGAATGAGCGCGTGGGAGCACACACGTTAAGTATGAGAAACAGCCGTCAATTCTGGCGCCCCTGGTGGGCACAGATCATTGCCGGGCTAATTATTGTCCTGCTCGCGGTTGGTCCGTGGCTGTGGCTTTGGCTGGGGCAACGAGAGCAAACAATGCTGCCGACGTCGAAGAGCGACGCGGCGGGGTTGATAATCATCTTCGCAATCATCGCCTTGCTTGGTGGTTGGTTTACGCGAGTAATGGGCCGGCGAAGTACGAGCTTCGCAATCCTGACCGATATTGGTGTGCTTCTAGCACTGGTTGGACTCGTTTTTCAGTGGATCTGGGGCGATGCACCGGAAATTTTCCAAGGCAAAGTCAGCGACCAACTCCAAGCTCAGTTCTGGGCCCTGGGCGTAGTATTCGTAGTCAGCCAAGTGCTGTATTTTTTGATCGCCAAATTGCAGCTGAGTATCGTGGCACTACTGGTAGCCGCGCTCGTTCTTAATGTGGGCCAATGGCTGCAGATGGTGGCGACCTATACTCCCTTGGAACCGGAGATCTACTCCTCCTTGATCTACGTTGGAGCATTGATACTCGGGTTGGTGTTGGGGTTCCTCGGATTCCTGCAGATCTGGCATCTGGTCGTTTGGGTTATTTCATTAGTTATCCAGTGGGTCATGCCAGCGGTAATCTCCGCGGTTGTTGCGCTGCTGGAAAATCCGGCGGGTTCCGTCGGCGCTTCATTGGTCAAGTTTGGTGAGCTGAGTCAAGATGCCATCGGGCAAACCGATTGGCTCATACCGTCCTTGGTGACCCTAGCAGTAGCCATGTTGGTGAGCGTTACTCTGCTAATTGTCCGTAAGGCCAAACGACGCTCGTAGTAGTTCGGTGAAGCGCAAAGGCCGCAGAGCGTCCAAGAGCCGCAATCTCTGAGATACTCGGATGAGACCGGGGTCTGGAAACCTGGCATCACCTGATGTAAAGGAATGTTCGTGGTGGACAATAACGATACTAAGGACGCAAGCAATCTGCTGGCGCAGGAACTTGGCGATTTGGAGCAGGCGAATCCGATAAAGCCCGGAGGATATTCTGCCAAACGTCTCAGCGCGGGCTCGGGAGCTACCCTGGTGCAGATTGCGTTTGACGCAGATGTTGAGCTCGCCGAACATCAAGCTGGCACGCCAATTATTGTGCAGGTGCTTGATGGGGAAGTCGATTTCAGTGTGGGCGATGAAACCCACCACCTCAGCTACGGGGGGATTGTTCGACTTGAGGCCGGAGTAACCCATGCCGTCTATGCGGAGAAACCAGCCCGAATACTCATTACCTTCATCAACGTCTAAAAATGATTTCTCAGCTCAGTGCCACGTTGAAAATCTCCGCACTGAGTTCTTGAATCGGCAGAGGCTTCGAAGCGGCAAGGGAAGCTACATGAGTTGATGGCACAGGGATCCGGCGAAGGCTGTATCCGGCCAGATGTCGAGGGCTGGCCCACTTATTGAGGCGGGTGGCTCTCATCACGGAAGCCGAGAGGACCTGGACCGTAGAAGGTTCGCGTCTTAATCCTGCGCCATCCGCCTTGAGCAGTGCTTCTTTGGCAGTCCATGCCAAGAGCCTTATATAGTCCGGGCTCTTGTCCCGGTGCACCCGTTTGAGTTCATTAGACGTTAGTGCGAGTTGGTCAAAGCCGGGAAAGACCCCCGGCGGACTGAGTGAGGTTCCGCGTTCAATATCAACGCCAAGAAGTAAGCCTTTAGGAGCCACGGCAGCAATGACTAGTTCTCTAGTTCTGGAGGACGAGATTGCGTGCTGTGGCGTTGTTGGTTTGCCATGGCTGCTGGAATTGCAGGAGATGCAATGCCGTGAAATGTCTACGGCCGACGCTTGATCAAGCTCTCCGTACGTGAGGTAGGAGAGCAATAACCGTAATAGCGTTCGAGAACCGATAAACGCTTCGCGATCCTCCCGATGGGCGAAGTCTTCGGCCCGGCTGGCTTCAGCACCGAGGATTTTCTCCGGGCCGCCAAATTTTTGGGCCGCCAACTGTACTTGTCCAGGCGAGGCTACAGCGTAGAAAATCTGCGAGTCAGAGCGGGCGCGGGTCATGCTGTCCAGACTACGTCGTAGAGTTCCAGGTACTAAAATTGGGATCTGCTAAGTCTAGTAGACCCCAATTTGTACTGACTAATGTTGCGCGTCCAAGCCGGCCAGCTCGGACTCGGTTTCCGCTGTTCCACGGTTGAAGCTCATCGAATTGAGCACCGCATCAATGGTGCGCGGCCCATCTTGGTGCAGGCTGGCGCCGGCAACAAATCGGTCAGGGCGCAGCAGAATCATCGGGGTTGGGCGGTCGTCAAACCACTTCTTTAACCGTCCGGTCACGTCTGAAACTACCAGAGTCTGCGGATTCATATCGCGTTTGGCCCACTTGTATTGGGTTTCTGGGACCACCGCAACGAGCTTCGCGCCGAGTGCTTTCAAATCATTGATTGTTTTGGCGGGAAGGACGTCAATTGGATCATTGCCCCAGACGATGAGTGTCCACCAGTTACCGATGACGTCATCGAGTTTGCTGACACCCAGCTCATCGGTACGTACATTGGGCTGAATGAACTGCACACCTACCGGAGAGACCCGGGAGTTCGCCGTGGTCACTGGGATGAGTTTGCTGCTCAAAATTCCGTTGGCAGTGCCTGACTGACCGGTGGTGGGATCCGCTAATACGCCCACGGTGTAGCGAGGCATTGGTTTGAATCGCATATCTGCAAAATAGCTCTTCACCGAGGGGAAAAGATTGAGTACGCTGGCTGCGGTATCTCGCAGAATCACTCCGGCTGGATTGGTCATCTTAATGACGTTGCCCATGGTCAACGAAAGATCCACCATTGCCTTAGCGTGTTGTTTACGCTCGGAGGTGTAGGTGTCCAGCAGCTCATCCCCGGCTTGTCCCGAGAGGATTGAAGTGAGTTTCCATCCGAGGTTTGTTGCATCGCGCATGCCTGAATTCCATCCCTGGCCCATCCAGACAGGCATTAGATGCGCGGCGTCGCCCGCGATAAGTTGGCGTCCCTTACGGAAGTTTCCTGCCACGCGGGCGTGGTGGGTGAATACGCGGCGGCGAATGTATTCGAGGTTTGCCGGGTCCGGAACGTGATCTGCCAGCATGCGATTCACGAACTCTGGATCGGTGGCCATTTCTTCGGTCTCACCATCGAGCAGCATGAACTCCCAGCGGCGTACCGCGTGGGGTAGCCCGATGGATACGTAAGGGCGTACCGGGTCGGCGCCGAGGAACACGTTCGGAGTGCCCAGTGGATCATTGCTGACATCCACTACCAGCCAGCGGGTGGAGGGGGATTCTCCTTCAAAGCTGACGTTCAAACGTTTGCGGGTAGGGGACTTACCGCCTTCGCAACCCACGATGTATTTTGCCTCAAAGGTCCGCTCAGTTTCTCCGCCGTTTTTGCCGCTGACCTTGACCCGTGTGGTCACAGAATCGGCAGTTTCGGTGACGTCGAGTACTTCGTGGCCGAAAAGTACCTGAACATTTTCGAAGCGTGCAAGGCCGTCGTAGAGCACCCGGTCAACTTCGGGCTGGATGAAACCGTGCTTGCGTTCCCATCCGAATTCATCGGTTTGCGGGTTATTGATCAAGATGGTTTTGCCGCGTCCATTGACTAGACGCATGATGTGCTGCGGTGTGGTGTGCGGACGGACCTCGTCTACCAGCCCGACGGTCTGAATGGTCCGTAGCGACTCATCGTCGAGTCCCACTCCGCGTGGGTAATCGATGAGGGTGTCGCGCGCTTCAAGGACGGTGACCGTGCGGCCATACATCCCTAAGATGTTGGCGAGCATCAGACCTGTTGGCCCTGCGCCGACGATAAGGACTTCGCTGGTAGTCGTTGAAGACATCTAACCCTCACTTATTTGTGTAAATAACGCACATATGTGAACTGCATGTGCACTTAACCTGTGGTTCATCACACCATGAGATGTGTCCTGGATCAAAGAGAGCGTTCTGCATGCCGGAACGTTTTGCGCAAAGGAATGCTGGACCGGCTAAGTGTTCAACTCATCCAGCAGACGCCCCGCGACTAATTTCAGCGGCTCGATGCAGTCGATTGCGGATTGTTCATGGAGGGTGATGACGTTCAGGCACGCGGTCGGCCGATTTCCAGCCCCTGGAAGTGGGATTGCCAGACCATGCATATTTGGTTCCACCTCCCCAAAGGTCTGCGCGAAACCACGTTCTCGCACCGACCGCACTTGCTCGGTATCATGGGCCGATGCTGGCTCTGCTGCCAAAAGCGCTAGTCCCGCCGCGCCACTGGTAACCGGATGCTTCGAGCCTTCAGAGAACGCAACATGGTAGGTGCCCGCGCGCGGGGAGACCACCGCGAGGGACACCGCGCGATTGCCTTCGCGTACTAGCAACGCAACCGTCACGCCAAGGGAGTCTGCGGCACTGCGTAGATGAGATGATGCGACATTGCGTAAATGCTGGTGTCCAGCCGCGGCCAAGGACAGCAAGCCGGCCGCCCCACGATATCGGTTGTCTTCGCCGCGGTGTAGTAATTCAGCTTCGCAGAGGGTGTTTAAGATTCGGTAGGCGACAGTGCGGTGAACCTTTGCATGCTGCGCGACTTCCGTTGCGCTCAATCCGTCTTGTGTGTCGACAACCTGGCGCAAAATTGTCAGGCCACGGGCGAGGGTCTGGGACCCCGTAGTCCGGGAAACGGAAGGGGCAGTGCTCGTATTCATATGTAGATAGTGCCATAAGTAGTGCGTTATTTGCTCTGCGGTGTTTCGAGGTGCGGCACATGGCGGCTAATCTCGGAGATGTTTTGAACTAACGTTCGAAGTCGTAGAGGCAGTCACTCGGTAGTCAACGGCACCTGCCGTGTTGAGTCGAGTAAAGGTTGACAGTCCGAATACCCACTAGAAGCATCTGAAAACGACGTTGGACTGCTACCTACCAAGAACTCCTGCAACCATTTCGTGGAAAGACTGACAAAAGCCGGGTGGATCATGATGATCAACCCGGCTTTCGCTGTACTGCAAAAGATCTTTACTTTGCTGCTGCCAGCTGCACGGCAACGTCGACAATCATGTCTTCCTGACCGCCTACGTAGCCGGCCTTGCCGACCTCTTCAAGGATCTTGTAGGCAGGAACTCCATAACGTTCGGCGGCACGCTCAGCGTGAATCAAGAACGAGGAATAAACACCTGCGTAGCCCTGCATGATCGAGGCACGGTCCATCACCGGCATGCGGGTGATAAATGGCTTCACAATATCTTCGGCGGCACCCATCAGACCCTGGATGTCCACGCCGGTTTTGATATCAAGACGATCAAAGGCCGCCGCAAGGACCTCGGTAGGGGAGTTGCCTGCTCCGGCACCCAATGCCATCAGGGTGCCATCGATCTGCTTCGCTCCGGCACGTACGGCGAACACCGAGTTCGCAACACCAAAGCTCATGTTCTGGTGGCCGTGGAAGCCCACCTGAGCATCATTGCCAAGCTCGGAAACTAATGCCGAGACACGGTCCGAAACATCATCGAGGATCAGGGCGCCAGCCGAGTCAACGACGTAGACGCACTGGCAGCCGGCATCAGCCATGATGCGTGCCTGCTTGGCCAATTCCTCAGGGGAAACCCGGTGGCTGAGCATCAGGAAGCCCACGGTTTCCATGCCCAGCTTACGGGCGTGCTGGAAGTGCTGGATGGAGACATCTGCTTCGGTGCAGTGGGTGGCAATACGAGCCACCGATGCGCCAACTTCATGGGCCTGATTCAGGTCATGGATGGTACCCAGACCTGGGAGCATCAGCACGGCAATTTTTGCCTGCTTGGCTTCATCTACCGCGGCCTTGATCAGGTCCAGTTCCGGGGTCAGCGAGAAGCCGTAGTTGAACGATGAGCCGCCCAGTCCGTCGCCGTGGGTGACCTCGATGACCTCAACACGTGAGTCATCCAGTGCGCGTACTACCGAGCGCACATGCTCTTCGGTGAATTTGTGGCTCATCGCGTGGGAACCATCGCGCAAGGTGGTGTCGGTCAGGCGAATATCAAAGGTGGTGTCC
The DNA here is from genome assembly GCF_035257265.1 of Glutamicibacter sp. Classification (GTDB taxonomy): domain Bacteria; phylum Actinomycetota; class Actinomycetes; order Actinomycetales; family Micrococcaceae; genus Glutamicibacter. Next base: position 60,231 of record NZ_DATEXC010000039.1, on the reverse strand, counting down.
ATAGGTGCAGTCATGATGTGCGTGTCCCTAATTCCTAGTTCACCGACGCTGCGGAGCGCGCGGCGTCGATCTTGTCAGAGAGCAGATCCGCGGTGCGGGTAGCTGCGGCGGTGATGATATCCAGGTTGCCTGCGTATTCTGGCAGGTAGTCGGCGGCGCCGGCGACCTGAACCCAGATGCCCACGCGGCCAAAGCCACCCCAGTCTTCGCGCGCTTCCTCAAACTGTGGCTCCATGCGAAGTTCATAACCTGGGACGTAGTCGCGGATGTCGGCGGCGGCCTTGTTGATGGCGGCGCGGATCTTATCCTGAGTTTCGCCGGCCGCGGCTGCCGCGGCAGGAATCATCGCGTAGATAGTATTGCGCATCATCATTGGTGGTTCGACCGGGTTGATGATGATAATTGCCTTGCCACGCTTGGCACCGCCAACTACTTCCAATGCCTTCGCGGTGGTCTCGGTGAACTCGTCCACGTTGGCACGGGTTCCTGGGCCGGCTGACTTCGAAGCGATGGACGCAACGATTTCGGCATACTCAACAGGAACCACCGAGGAGACTGCGGCGACGATTGGGGTGGTGGCCTGTCCGGCGCAGGTGATCATGTTGACGTTCATGGTGTCGGTCAGTGAATCCAGATTCACCACCGGTGCCAGGTACGGACCGACTGCTGCTGGGGTCAGGTCGATGGCGTGAATGCCGGCGGCCTTGTACTTCGGTGCATTGGCCTCATGCGCTTTCGCGGAGGTGCATTCAAAAACAAAGTCAGGCAGTTCGTCCTGAGCGAGCAGCCAGTCCACACCTTCGGCAGAGGTGGTGATGCCCAGACGGGCTGCGCGAGCCAGGCCGTCCGAGGCCGGGTCGACACCAATCATGTATTTGACCTCGACGTTGGTCGAGCGGCGCATAATTTTGAACATCAGATCAGAACCGATGTTTCCGGAACCGACAATGGCGGCTGTTTTCTTGGCCATGGGAGAGCTTCCTTAGCTACAGAGCAAAAATGTGGGTGGGGTAACGCGGGGGCGTTACTAGGAGAAACTGATCTTCAGCGAACCGAGCTCACCAAAATCTGCGGTGGCGGTAGAGTCCTTGACTACCGGCATTGCGCCGGTGAAGGAACCTGACAGGATCAGCTGTCCTGCTTCAAGGGCGACACCCTGCTCACCGAGCACGTTGGCCAGCCAAGCAAGTGGGGCAACCGGATCATTCATCACTGCGCTGCCCTTGCCGGTAGCTACCTTTTCGCCATCGATAATGAGCGAGCATTCAACCTCGGCCAAGTCTTCGATGCGTACATCAAGTGCGGTGGTTCCCACCGCGATGGCGCCGCAGGAAGCGTTGTCTGCCACGGTGTCTACTAGCTTGATATTCCAGTTTTCGACTCGGGAGTCAATGATTTCAATAGCTGCGTAGACCTCGCCGATAGCAGCCGCCGCTTGCTCGCGGGTGACACCGGGACCGGTCAAGGTTTCCTTCAGGACGAAACCGAATTCTGGTTCTACCTTGGGGGAGATGAACGAATCCGCGGGAATCTGGGCGTCTTCGTGGTGAACCATGTCGGCGAAAAAGTAACCGAAGTCCGGTGAATCAACACCGAGCTGCTTCTGCATCGCCAAGGAGGTAAGTCCGACTTTACGTCCGGCCAGAACACGGCCCTTGGCCACATGATGCTGCAACTGCGCATCCTGAATTTGGTAGGCGTCTTCCACCGTCATGTTCAACACGCGGTCACGCAGCGGCGGAACTGGAACTAATGTTTCGGTGGCGACAAGTAGTTCGTCGGCCAAACGCTTGATGAGTTCGCTTCGTGGAGCTTCGTCGGAGTGGTTGCTTGCCCATTCCGTTGCGCCTGTCTGTGGAGCCTGAGTCATTATTTGATCACCGCTGTCGTTACGCCGAATCCGGCTATGTATTCTTTGATTGGCTTGTAGAACTCGTAGGTGACTTCGTAGTCACCGCAGGCCTTGAGCGCCGAATAGGCTGCTACCCACGTGCGTACCTCATGCGAGGAGTGTCCTGCTACTGCGTCCATTTCGTCCGGGTTGAGCGCATCAAACCCTGTGACGTCTCCGGACTTGCAGATTTCGAGGAATGCCTGATCCCATTCGGGATTCAATTCCATGATGTTGGCCTCGCCCTTGGCGAAGGCCAGTGCGGTATCGATGGTCCGCTGCTGACGGGCTGCCCGTGCCTCCGGAGTTGGCTTACGTCCGTTGGTGAGGAAGGCGCGCTGTTCTTCGGTAGCCGTGGCGATCTGTGGGACAGGGGGATCGTGTGAAAGGCCACCGGAACCGATAAACAGAACTTTCTTATCGGAGTCCTTGAAGAACTCTCCGACAGCCTGGCCGAACTTGCGTACGCGAGCGACCTTAGAGAAAGGACGAGCAACGGAGTTGATGAAGATAGGAATCATTGGCTTGTCGGCCAGATTTCCATACATGATTTCCACCGGCTGGACCGCGCCGTGGTCGACTTCCATCTTCCGGCTGATCGCGGTATCGATGTCCTGATCAATAACGTACTGAGCCAGCTCTTCGGCGATGGAGGTGGGGACGTTGATAGGCCCTTCCCACGAATCGTAGTCGCCGGTGCCCAAGGCTTCATAGCCAATGCAGAATGGTGGCATCAGGTCGTAGAAGAAACCGTTATAGTGATCCGGGCCAAAATTGATGATCAGGTCTGGATCGAAATCCTTGACAAAGGCGCGAGCCTTTTCGAAGGCTGCTTCAACTGCTGCTTGGACCTCTGCTGGCGGATTGGTGTGTTCCAACAGCGGACTGTGGGACATACATAACAATGCCTGGGGCATGATGTTCTCCTTGGATTAGACGCAGACTGGAACGAATCACTTATTGCTTGTTATCCATTTCACTCGCTTAGTAACTGCGGTGCTAGTTTGCGTTCCATCAGTCGGAACAATACGCAATTCTTTCGCGGTGAATTGAGGAACGTGAGGATCTATCTGGGCAGATAACAACGGCGGTGGTTGGAAAAGCACTGAGCTTTCTCAACCGCCGCCGTGTTGTCGTTCGTGTTTAGGCGTGACGCTTCAGGTAGGAAGAAACTACCTGATTAAATTCTTCGGCACGCTCTACCTGTGACCAGTGGCCACACTGGCTGAAGATGTGGGCATCCGCGTTAGGGATCAGATTCAGCAGTTCCCAGGTACGCGACACCGGGATCACCACGTCCTGCACGCCGTGAATCAGCAAGACCGGGATGTCCAGCTTGGCCAGCACGTCAAAGTCCAACGGAAGCTCGGTGCGGTCACGGTCACGGGCAGCGACAACCTCGGCCAGACGGTCGCTGGCGGTGTCATTCAACGCGGACTGGTAACGCAGGGAGACGAGTTCGTCGGTCACCAAGGACTTGTCGACCACGAACATTTCCAAGGTCTTCCGAATACCTTCTTCGGTTAGCGTGGGATTTGAGTGGCCCTTCAGTGCACCGGTGAGCTTTGCTCCACCGGTACCCATGGAAATTACACCGAGTAGGCGCTCTGGGTAGTCAATGGCGAATTGAAATGCGAGCCAGCCGCCGAGCGAGTTGCCCACGATCCAGGTCTTTTCAATACCGAGCGCGTCGAGTGTGCGAACCGCGTGACGGACCCATTCCTTGATGCCGTACTGGATATCTTCAGCTGCGATGGTCTGGCCGTAACCGACAGAATCGATGGCGATGCAACGACCGGATTCGGATAACTGAGGAAGATTGAGCCACCAGTTCGCTGCAGCTGTCACACCTGTTCCGGAACCGTGCAGGAAAAGAATCGGGGTGCCTTCACCCAGCTCATGGTAGTGAGTCAGCTCGCCGTCGGCGGTCTGCAACCATTTGTCTTCGAGACCAAAGAACTTGTCGGTGGTGTAGTCCGGGATTGCTGTTTGTGTCATGGGGTACTCCTTCATTTTGGTCACGAATGCCGTATATCGCCGAAACTGCGTCACTGCGTGAGTCCTAGGTTCCACGATAGAAACAACGCACCGATTATGCTCCTCATCGTTCCATCTGATGGAACGATGAGGAGCATAATCCAATGCGAACACCCGAGTGTCGTCAATAAATGATGCAGAGATCTACTCTTTTTAGTGCTATCGAATCCCGGAGGAATCAGTGGTTGGCTGCCTGAGTATCTATGGTTTCTAGGCTGCGGGATTCGGCGCGTGTGGCCCTGCTCCGGGTCTCTTTAGACAGAACCACCGAGATGCCGGCGAGTACTATCAGCAAGATGAAGTACCAGGCGATGTTGCTGGTTCCGCCACCATTGTCGAGGTTGAGCAACCACGTCGCCATTAGTGGCGCAGTACCGGCGCCTAGCAGCGAGCCAAGCTGGTAGGTCAAGGAAACACCGGTGTAACGGTCCTGGGTATCGAACTTCTCGGCCAAGAACGCACCGATCGGTCCGTACATCGAAGCTTGGATGATCGGGTTGCCGAGCAGGAAGGCGGCGGCGATCAGCCAGAAGCTCCCCGAGTTGAACATGGCGAACATCGGGAAGACCAAAGCGATCGACAAGAAGGCGCCAGCGAGCATGACGGGCCGGCGGCCAAAACGATCTGAGAGGTTTGCGAAGAATGGAATGGCGAAGATGTGCACAAAAGAGGAAACAGTCAGCATGATCAGCGCTTCTTGTTGCGTGACCACGCCAGTCTTGACGACATAGGGAACCATGAAGATTGCAATGAGGGCTTGCATGAACAGGGGGCCCGCACCGGCGAGGATTCCATAGAGCGAGGACAGCGGATATTTCTTCAGTACGCGCAGGATTGGAACGCCGGTGCTGATCTCATTATTGGCCTTAGCCGCCACGAAGTCGGGCGACTCGGCGACTCGATAGCGCATGTAAAGGCCAATGACTACCAATACCGCCGAAAGCAGGAAAGGTATGCGCCATCCCCAGCTGAGGAACTGCTCCTGTGGGAGACCTGCGAAGAGCCCCAAGATCAAGGTGGCCAGAACCGAGCCAGTCGGTCCGCCCGACACCGCGATGGATGCGGCCAGTCCGCGGTTCTTTTCGGGAACATGTTCGGCTGCCATGAGGGTGGCGCCAGCCCATTCTCCACCGACGGCAAGACCTTGGACTACGCGCAAGAGCACCAATAGCAGGGGAGCTGCGATACCAATCGATCCGTACGTAGGCATCAGACCGATGCAAACGGAAACTATTCCCATCATCATCAGCGTTATGAACAGCATGTTCTTTCGTCCATAACGATCACCGAAATGTCCGAACAAAATTCCACCGATAGGACGGGTCACGTAACCGGCTAGCAAGATCACGAATGACAGGGCCATTCCCAAGGTCGGATCCATTTGATCCGAGAAAAACAGGTGCGGGAAGACCAGACCGGCTGCCGAACCATAAAGTAGGAAATCGTAGTATTCAACGGTGGAGCCGAGAAAACTTGAGACTAGTGCGCGCTTGGCGCTCTTCGGGGCAGAAGGCCCCGGTGTCTGTAATGATGAGTTGGCCATGTGAGCTCCATGCAAAGGGTGAAGAAATCTGAATGCGCCGTCTGAAATGATGCTGTGGCGCGGATTACAGTCTGCAGGTGCATGGAACGATATGACGAAACATCGTTCCGGAGTGCGGAACGATGTTTCAAAGTAATGTGATTCAAGATTCGGGACGGCCGATTTATTTTATGCGGCTCCACGGAACGGCGATTCCGCAAAGTCAGGTGCCTAAGTGCCAGCCAGGGTGAGTTACTGCGCGCGTTGGATTGCGGCGGTGACCGCGGCGGCGGCTCTTGAAGCTTCGAAGGTGACCTTGCGCAAAACTGCTGTTTGGCTCTGTGGGTCGAAGCGTCCGGTGGGACCGGAGATGGACAAAGCCGCGACTGCCTGGCCAGTCCCGTTAAAGACCGGTGCCGCTACGCAATTCAACCCAATGAGGATTTCATCGCGGTCATAACCCACGTGTTCTTTGTGTATTGTGCTCAGTTCGGCGGAAAGCCGGTCAGCGGACGTGATGGTATTTTCCGTCCAGGAGTACATTTCCTTGGCCATTACCGCAGCGGCGACATCCGGGTTGTAAGCCAGAAGAACTTTGCCAACCGCTGTGCAATAGGACGGAAGCCTCCCGCCTATTCGCGACGGGCTGCGTACAGCCAACTGCCCGTAGAGCTTATTGAGGTAAACGACATCTGTACCCTGCAGGACACCCAGATGCACCGTCTGCCGGGTGGTTTCATAGAGGTTCACCATGAACGGAGTCAACGCGTCGCGTAGCCGAGCATGCAGGTCGGATTCTTGGGTTGTACCCAGATCCTGGATAAGTTTTCCCAGCCGGTAGGCGTTCCCAGCGCGGTCTACTGCACCGTTGGACTGTAAAGATGCCAGGAGCCGGAAAGCAGTTGATTTGGATAGTTCGGCACGGCGAGCCAGCTCGCTGACCCCAACACCGGTTGCCGCTTCTTCGCCAAAAGCACGGAGCAGGGACATGGCCTTGTCAACAGCAGTGCGAGTGTCCTTCGCCCCCGAATCCTGAGAAGTCATTTTGTCTCTCCTAAAGATGGCGGGCAAGTTCCAAACGCGGACGAGCGCTGTTGAAGTGGGCACCCTAATCGTCGCCCCCTGACACAGTGAAGTCAAAATACGAAGACTACTTCGTAGCATGAGCTTTGTGGCATGGACTCCGAACTTGTGCTGTTTGTTCCTTTCTCCAGATGCAGTGTGTGATGTTGAGAGCACGGGGGATCTGAAGTGCCATGGACTCCAAACTTTGCATTGGTCTCAAATGATCGACTCTTAGTTGCAACACTATTGAACGGTACCTAGTTCTAACCCAGCAGGTGCGCTGGCTTTTCCTTGACCTTAGGTAGGAGGAAGCAGGAAACTAGTTCGGATCTTAGTAGGACGCAGCTGGTGCCGTGGCAGTGGCGCTAATGTACTTTGCAGCTAGCGCCTCGGTATGACGAGCAAGGATGGAAACGTCGGCCGCGACATTTACAAAATCCGCGCCGGCTGCCAGGTACTTCTGAGCCATCTGTTCCGCGAATGCGTTCACGCCGACAAACTTCCCTGCTTCTTTGCACGCCTTGATGGCAGACAGCACCGCTTCAACCACTCGTGGATGATCCTGCTGGCCGAGCAGCCCCATTGACGCAGAGAGGTCAGCCGGTCCAATAAAGACACCGGCCACCCCGTCGGTACCGGCAATCTCGGCAGCGTTTCCCACGGCTGTCTCGGTCTCTATCTGCACTACGAGAGTGATGAGGGAATCAGCATTCTGCAGGTATTCACCCACCCTGTTCCAACGCGCAGACCTACTCAGGGAGGCGCCGATGCCACGGATCCCCAAAGGGGGATAGCGCACCGCAGACACCGCAGCCTCTGCCTGGGCGCGATCATTGACCATCGGAACGATGAGTGACTGTGCGCCGGCATCCAGATATTGCTTAATAACTGTCGCGTCGTTTTGTGCCACCCGGACGATTGGAACCGTCGGATACGCGGCGATCGTGCGCAGCTGACGCTGCACGGTTTCGAGCCCCATGGCACCGTGCTCGGCGTCGATTAGCAAGAAATCCAGGCCGGCACCGGCACAAATTTCGGCCACAGTTTCATCTCCGGAACATAAAAATATCCCCACACATGGACGGTTATGCTGCGAAATCACTTCTTTGAAAGTTGCTGAACGGTGGGCAATGACATTCATGTGATGGTCCTTCTATGTTCTCTAGTGGCGGAGGAAAACGAAGACTTCGCTCCTAAGGGCACAATGGAAGGTCTTGGACGATCCGTCGCATTTTGAACAATAGCGAGAGTAGGCGTGTTCGGGATTAGTGCTTCTCGACATCCGGAAAATACACACCAATTCGCCAATACTTAGGGTCTCGGCAGTTATTCAGGCGCCAAAGATCTTCATCGGCTTCTGCGAACAGTGGCGGTACGAAGCGCAAGTTGTTGCGATGCCTTAAGGAAGCCAAGAGTATTTCAGCCCGGGGGTAGCTGCCTATGGCGAGGAATTTTCTCCTGGCGCGGGCAATGTCAAACAAGTTGGCCGGTTAGCAGGTAAGCAATGCAAACATTTCAGAGCTGCCGGACGGCGTCATAACGGTGGAGAATCATCGATAACTCCTGCCGATTCGTGAATGTACTTCGTGGCGTCAATGCTTGGCCATCGTCATAACGTCAGGTCAGCAGGGATGGAGACTAACCAGCCCTCTAATCTTTTCATCATCCGGAAAGGGGCGTGGTAGGCGTCATATGTGACTCGCTACACTCACTGGAATAGCCGCTACAAAACCGGGTCAGTAACCCCGGACCATTTTCGGTAAACCAACCTGCGGCTCGACACTTGCTTAGAAAGGCAAAGCCAGATGCGACTCCTTTCCCCAATCAACAACAAGTTCCGTGCCGTCGCCTGCCTCGCAGCCGTGGGGCTTATGGCCACCGCTTGTGGTGGTGCCGATCCTTCTTCCAACGAGGGCGAACAGGTTACCGAACTAACCGTAGGTGCCGCGCCAAGTTTGTCCGGCATGGCCGTTTACGGTGGTGTAGCTGACGGTTCGTTTGAAACCGCGGGACTAAAAGTCACTGCGGTGCCAAACAAATCTGCCAATGAAGCGATTCCACAATTGCTCAATGGGGGCACTCAAATCGCCATGGTTGATGTGATTACAGCTATGCAGGCTCGCACGCAAGGCCTACCAGTGAAGATTGTTGCACCAGCAGGTGTGCAGTCCACCAACGGTGAGGCCGGAAAAATGTCGGCCGCTAGCGTGATTGCAAAGGCTGGCGACAAGGAGATCAACGGAGCCGCAGATCTGGAAGGCAAGAAGGTAGGTGTCCCCGCGCTGAAGACACAAACCTGGATGAACATTCGCGCTGCTATAGATGACGCTGGTGCTGATTCCTCCAAGGTGGACTTCGTGGAAGTTCCTCCAGCTCAAGCAGCCGACCTGGTAATCCAAGGTGAAGTAGATGCTTCAACGCCCAATGAACCTCTGGCATCCATTGCTATTTCCGGAGGAAAAGTTAAGCACGTCATGAATACCGATGCCCCAGGCAATGAGGGGGCACCAACCTCAGTCTTCATGGCAACCGACGAATTCATCGCTTCCAATCCGGATACTATCCGCACATTCGCTGAGACCGTACAAGGCGTTGCTACAAAAATTAATGCCGATCGTGACTACGCAGTCGAGATGGCTGTCTCGGAACTGAACTTCACCAAGGACCAGCTGGATAACGCATTCGTGCAGACACTCGGCGATAAGCCTGTGACCACGGAGAACCTGAAGAAGGTTTCTGATCTGGCGCTGCGATATGAAGTTTTGACTGAAGTTCCAGAGCCATCAGAGCTAATTGCCGACCTCGGCTAATTTGAGGGAAATGAACATTATGACAATCGATTCTCGAAGCCGGAGCAAAGATGATGCTCCAAATGCCAGAGAGAAAGCGAGAGTTGCCAAGGAGCGCTCCGCCGAAAAAGGCGGAGCCGCTTGGTACTACAAGGTCGGCGCTATCGCCGCCGCATTACTCGTTTGGCATCTGGTTGCAATCAGTCCGCTGGTGCAGCCGGAAACGCTCCCTACTCCACTGCGGGTCTTGAGCGCTCTATCTGATCTGTGGCAAACTGCCGCTTATTGGTCTGCTCTTGGGAAAACAATCTCTGTTTGGGCATTGGGCTTGGCCGTCTGTGCGGCCATCGGCATTCCGCTGGGACTGCTAATTGGAGCGTCATTATCTGCGACCCGAAGCACCAGTTGGATCATTGATTTCTTCCGTACTATCCCGACAATTGCGCTACTTCCATTGGTTCTGCTTCTCTACGGGACGACTATTCGGATGGAAATCACGATGATAGTCCTCTCAGCGGTGTGGCCACTGCTCATCCAGGCGATGTACGCGGTCAAACAGATTGAACCATTGCACAAGTGGGTAGTTCGGGTGTTTCGGCTATCAACTAAAGACCGTATTAGATTCCTTTGGATACCCAGCATTTCACTGTTTATCTCCACGGGCCTTCGGCTCTCCGCAACTATGGCGCTGCTGATGACGGTAGCTGCCGAATATATCGGTGGCGCCCCAGGTTTGGGAGCTGAACTCTCGGCGATGGAACAGGCTTTCCGTAGACCTGAAGTTTTCGCTTACACCATTACGGCCGGCGTTTTAGGATTGTCGATCAACTCGCTTGTGGTGCTTTTCCAGCGTAAAGCGCTGTGGTGGCATCCAATTATCCGAGGAGAGAAAAAAGCATGAAGCGCGCAAAACTCGTTTTATGGGAAATTTGGCTTCCGATTATTCTGGTTGCACTATGGCTAATTCTTTCCACGAATAGCGTCTCGATCTATTTCCCTCCACTGGCAGAGATCCTGCAGAGAACCTGGGATGTCTGGTTCTTTGACGGAATCGTAGAAAACCTGTTGCCGAGCCTATGGAGGATCCTTGCCGGGCTGTTCTTCGCGGTCGTGGTTGGTGTTGGCGGTGGCGTGATTTTGGGGATGCTGCCCAAGTTTGAAGAATCGATCAGACCAATTCTGGAATTTCTACGCGCGACACCTGGTGTTGCGTTGCTACCCATCGCGATTATCTTCCTTGGTTTGGGAGACAACATGAAAATCTTCATGATCGCTTTGGCCTCGATGTGGCCAATCCTGCTCAATGCTATTGACGGAGTCCGCTCAGTCGAACCGATCTTGCTACGTGTAGCTGAGACGTATCGTTTCAATCTCAAGGACAGGATTCGGTTTATCTACCTGCCAAATGCAGCTCCTCAGATATTTGCAGGAGCTCGCATCTCAATCGCCATTGCTGCGGTGGTCATGGTGGTAACCGAAATGATTGGTTCTGCTAATGGGCTGGGCTACTACATTCTTGATTCTCAACGAACTTTCAACATATTGAATATGTGGTCCGGCATCATCGTCTTGGGGATTCTTGGATATCTGTTGAACTTCGCCTTCCGCGGAGTTGAAGGTGCTGCTCTTAGCTGGCATCACAAGCGAAACGGCTAACGTCTGATGGAAAATCAAGAAAGCGGTAAGACCATGGAACAACTGAACGAACCGATCCTCCAAGTTGTTGGCGAAGATCTTCTCACGATTGATGGGCTGGGCAAGTCCTACGGCACCAACGAGGTACTGCGAAATCTGAATGTCAGCGTACGCGCCGGCGAATTCATGTGCATTGTCGGTCCCTCGGGCGCAGGTAAAACTACACTGCTACAGTGTCTCTCCGGACTCTCTGCTCCGAGCGCTGGTGAAGTGCGCTTACGGGACAAGGTGATCAACGAACCGCCGGAGGAAATGGCGATTGTTTTTCAGGACTATTCGCGTTCACTGATGCCGTGGATGAGCGTCTTGGACAACGTCATGCTGCCTTTGCGTAACAAGATCAAATCGAAATCTGAGCGTAAAGCGAAGGCGATGTCTGCGCTGGAAGAAGTCGGTCTGAAAAACCATGTTGGAAAGTATCCTTGGCAGCTGTCCGGAGGAATGCAGCAACGAGTAGCCATTGCCCGTGCGCTGGCCTACGAACCGGCTATCGTGCTGATGGATGAACCTTTTGCATCGGTAGACGCGCAGACCCGTGCAGAGTTGGAAGACCTAACGCTCAAGGTGAAACGCCACCTGGGAATTACCGTACTGCTGGTGACCCACGATATCGATGAGGCAGTCTACCTCTCAGATAGAGTGTTGGTCTTGGGCGGGAGTCCTACGGGTGTAGTTGATTTGGTGGAAACCAATCTCGGGGAAGAACGAGATCAAATCACAACCAAGTCCACGCAGCGGTTCGCGGAAATTCGCACGCAGGTATATCAGCAAATTCGTTCGAACACGATCAAAGTTTCCTAATAGAGCGACGTGATCGGCAACTGCCCGGCAGATCCAGCTGGCTTTGCATAAATCAGCAGTATGCGCCGGTACGAATCAAATGATTCGTACCGGCGCATACTGCTGTCTACGATAGTTCGGTAGTTTTCCTGCTTTGGTTTCCGAGAGCGACCACGTGGATTGTTGCGCCTTAGACGGCACGTAATATCGACGCAATCAGCTGTTCCAGCAAGTGCGCCGGTAGAGGTTCAAGCTGCTTGGCGGTTACAGACTAACTCGTCGCGGATTGCGGCGAGCGTTAAGTTTGGCAGCCAGCTGGTTGGCGGACTGAACCAAGAGGGCGCCAGTGGCAGCTACATCGTAGGAATTGACCCTGCCCGAGAGGCTGATCGCGGCGACTGCCCGCTCATTTACGACGATGGGTGACGCGACACAGAATTGCCCCAAAGATGCTTCTTCTCGGTCATATGCAAGGCGCGTGGTTCGTGTCTGCGCAAGCTGACCGAGCATCTCAGGTATCGAACTGATGGAGTGGCGTGTGCGGCGTGGAATGCCGAAGGTTAAGACATTCTGAATCGACTCTTGCGGCTCAAATGCAAGCATGGCTTTGCCTAATGCGGTACACGCTGTCGGGTAGCGGCCACCAACAATTGACGGTGAACGGTAGCCGCGGAGGCCAACGACCTTGTCGATCATTACGATCTCTGGCCCCTGCAAGAATGCGAGGTTTGCCGTTAAGCCTGTGCGACCGAAAAGTTCCCCAAGGTACGGTGCAGCGGCTTCACGTAACCCTTGAACCTGCCCGTGCATAGCCTGGTTACCTAGCTGGTACAAGTTCAGTGATAATCGATAATTCGAACCGTCCTTCGTGAGCAGTTCGCCTTTGACTAAGTGGGAGAGCAGCCTGTGGGCGGTTGACGTCGGAATGCCGGCGCGACGCGAAATCTCGCTGACGCCCAACGAAGGCTCTTCGCCACTGAAAACATTGAGTAGCTGGAGGGCTCGGACCGCTGAAGCTGTACCGGATTCCTTGGAATCCTCATGTATCACTGCAGTTGACATTAGCTGCACTCCTGTCATCTTTGAATGGCGAAAATCTCGCGCAGAGTGGGTTCGAGTCGTAAGTTTTGTAGTGTCCGGTATAGAAAGTGTAGTGATTGGTCTAGGGTTGAGCAAGAGATGAATGTGACCTGCTTAACAAATGCGCAGTTATGAAAAATGTTTGTAGGCTTACGCATTTACAAGATCAATAGAATCTTTCAACGAATCTTTGGAGACCAGGACCATGAACGGTAGCCGTAGAAATGCTCGAGGTGAGGAAACGCTGCGATCGATTCTGCAGGAAACGGTAAAACTGGTAGGTAAAAATGGATTTGACGGTACGACCATAAACCAAATAACCAAGGCCACAGGAAAACCCGCCAGCTCCATTTATTGGCTCTTTTCAACCAAAGATGAGCTTGTCGCCGCGGCCCTGGAAAGTACTTATCAGGCCGATCTAACTGGTTTGCGGTTGTGGCCAGAATTTGACCCGGCGCTAAGTGTCGAAGATCAGCTCACTCCGATTCTGAGTCCATCATTCATTGCGCGCGCCACCGAAGATCCGGTCCGCTTAGGTTTGATGGTGGCGTTGGAAGGCAGTTCAGACGGTTCTGCCGCCCGCGTCCCTTTTGCTACCCGTCGACAGAAGATACGTAGCGGAATCAGTGACTGGTGGCAACGCGCGGTACAGCATCAAGGCAATGTACTAGACCCTGAAGTTTTTGGGGAAAACATGACAGCGCTGACTATCGCCCTGCTTGACGGTCACTACATGAGCGATGTCGAGGCTCCACCTGGTGTGCTGGCACAACACCAGCGCGGTGAATATGTGGCGGTTGCGCTGGGTGCTGCATTCAGAATGCTGGCCTCGAATGAGGGGCGCCTGAGTATCGTAGACTCAAGCGCTCCAAAGCGGGAGTTGCATTCACAGCCCGTGGCCGGTGAAGAAACCCCTGACTTATTGAACGTCGTCCGGACGCTGGTGGCCGAAAAAGGTTACAACGGTGCGACGTTAGCTCGAATATGTGAACGCTCTGGCATGCAACGAAGCTCGGTCTACTGGCGTTACAAGGACAAAGACCATCTCATCTCCGCAGCCGTGTCCGAACCCTTCTTGCGACTGGCCGACATGAATTTGCCCAAGGAATCCGGGGTAACGCCTGGACTTTCAAGCTTCGCATTCTGCGGGGCAACGAGTATCAAGCTGGCTATGGAAGACCGGAGCGCTACAGTTGCCGGACTATTACTCAAACTGCAAAGACGTGTACCTCTGGTACTCGCCAGCTCCACCATTATGCATGGCCTGGAACTGAGACTTGAGCGAATGGGCACCGAGCTTCAGGAGCATCTTGCCAATGACGGGGAACACGAAGAACTCACCGTCGATGCGCTTCGTTGGCTGCTGCATACACTCTGGGAAGGTCTACTACTGGGAGTGTCCTTCGATTATGTCTACGATGTCGAAGGTTTGACTCAGGTCCTCAGCGTGATGTTGGAAAAGGTAGCCGGCCACGCCTACCGAGAAGAATTACCTCGGTAGGCGTCAGCGCGCCGTAGTATCAGTGGGCCCATGACTCAGGGAAAACATCTACCGGACCGTCGTGGAGTTCAATATCAAAGGTGTTCATGGCCCGGCCTATCATCATGTAAAAACCGATAAGCAGCACCAACTCCACCAACACCGAATTATCGTAGTGCTCGGACATCGCCGCAAAGAGTTCATCGCTGGCGTTGGAATTTATTACTACGTCATCAACGAAACGCACCAGCAACTGCTCAAAGTCGCTAAGTACCGTCACAGTGGATTCGGCAGGATATTGCGCCACCGCATCGATCCATGAATCATTGAGCTTATGACGCCGGGATACCGCGGTATGCTCATGCTTCATGAACGAGCAATTGCTCAGCTGGGCCACGCGCAAGATGACCACCTCGCGTTCGGCCGGCGGTAGAGAGCTCTCGATGCTCATCTTGCGACCTAGTGCTAGAACTCCCGGTCCCACATTTTCTGAGTTGGCGAGCATCCTGAAGATATTGATTTGCCTGCGGCCGGCCAATACTGCACGTGTTTCTGTGCTCATCGTTTCCGGTGTGGCATAAGGGATCCGAGCCATGAGTAGTCCTTTCGAGAAATGATATTGGCGTTGAGCCATTAAAAACACGGTAGAGCTTGCCGGCACATCCGCACAGTATGTCTTCCGCGAAATGAAAAATTTCGCGGACACCAACATAAGTTTCCAGCATCTGGAACGCCCCCTCCCACACCTTTCGGGTCGCGAAGCATACTGGGAGGCAACAAGACTTGTCGTCCCAACCCACGGCCCGAGCAAACTGGTGAGAGTACAGCACGCTTTTGGCGGTACGAACCGACAGAATCGAAGGAACAAGACATGAGCACAACTAACGAGACACCCCCATCGCTACAGATCGAAGAGCATGGCGATCCGCTGGAAGACAGCCGCGCATTCCGCCGCGCACTGGGGCAATTTGCCACCGGCGTAAGCGTGATCACGATGAATCACGAGGGCGTAAACATCGGCATGGCGGTGAACTCCTTCGCTGCCGTCTCCCTTGAACCTGCGTTGATCTCTTGGTCTATTCGGAACGAATCGCGTAACCGGGACAACTTCGCCAACGGCGGCCACTTCGCTGTGAACATTCTTGCCAGTGATCAGGTCGAAACTTCCGCACTCTTTGGCCGCCCCCAGGAGGGTCAATTTGAGCAGGTGCCATGGCATGAAGGCATCTTGGGTGATCCGTTGCTTGACAACGCGATCGCGCATTTAGAGTGCGAAATCGATTCGACCGTTGAAGCCGGTGATCACCTGATCCTGATCGGTAAGGTCAAACGCTACGCGCGGCTAGCCGGCATGCCGTTGGTCTTCGCGCAGGGGCAGTATCGGGTATCGCGTGAGCACCCAAGGTTGCAGTTAACCACCGCGGCTCCACTGTCTACCGCTGTCAGCGGAGACAGCTCGAACTCGCCATTATTTGTCTCTCTACTACGCAACGCAGAGCAGCGCATGTCGAATATGTTCAACAGCTACCGTGAGCGTCTGGGCCTGGACGGCACCGGTGCCCGGGTGATCAACCTACTTGATGCAGGTATCGGCACCATCGATGGCATTTCGGACGAAGGCCTGATGCATGAGAACACCGTGGAAGATACCTTACGAGACTTCCTGCAGCGCGGCTGGATTGCCGAGGCTTCTGAAGGTGTCTATGCGCTCTCTGCAGAAGGCATCAAGATTCGTGCACGCCTGCTTGAATCGGCCATTGAGTTTAACGCTAAGCGCCTTGAAGGGGTCAGCGAAGCGGACCTCGAAGCTGCCCGCCGCGTACTGAACCAGATCCTCGTCAACTAATCTCGGCCGCAGCGCCGCACCACACTAACAACACATCATGCACGCCACACGCGTGTTCCCTTGAGGAGCTGAACAGCCTTGGCTGAAACCCTGAACACCATCACCACCGTCGAATCACCAGCCCGCGCGCGGGACTGGTCCGCATACCGCGAACGTGCACTGTCCGAAGGACAAAAGTACCTGGAAAAGATCGATTCAGTGCTTGATTCGATCGCCTCGCGAAGTGACCAGTCAGAACGAGATGGACGTGTCTCGGACGCCACCGTACAGGACATGATCAGCACCGGGCTGTTCCGTTCGTTCACCCCATTGCGCTACGGCGGATTGGAAATGGATCCGGCGTCCTTCTTCGAGGGCGTCATGAAGATCGGCGAAGCTGACAGCTCGGCGGCTTGGATCGCCGGCCAGCTGAACGTCCATGCTTTTGAGATCGCTTTGATGAGCGAGAAGATGCAGGATGAGTTCTGGGCTACTGGCCCGGATACCCGTGCGTCGAGCTCCTACGCGCCAATCGGTAAGGTTCAAGAGGTCGACGGTGGGCTGCAGATCAACGGTACCTGGACCTTTTCCAGCGGTGTGGATCATGCCAGCTGGGTGATTCTCGGTGGTGGTGACAAAGCTATGGTTGTGCCTATCGAAGATGTCACCATCGACCATTCCAGCTGGGACGTGCAAGGTCTCAAAGGTACCGGCTCAAAGTCTGTGACCGTGGTGGACAAGTTTGTTCCGGAGCACCGCGTGCACCGCTTCATCGACACTTACAAGGGTGAGAATAAAGGCTGGGAAGTCAACGACGTACCACTGTACTGGATGTCGTTCCTCGGCGTGTTCAACTCGACCCCAACTAATACGGTCATCGGCACCGCGCTGGGTGGCATCAAAACCTTCCTGGAGCAGTCCGCTACCCGTTTGACCCGTCAGGGCACCGGTGCTCCGATCGCGGCGAACCCGTTCTTGCACCTGAAGGTCGCCGATGGGCTGACTCGCATCGGTGCAGCCCGTGACCGCCACGTCGCGAACTGGCGTGCACTGTTCGATCTGGCTTGTGAAGGCAAGGAAGCCAGCCCGGTGGAGCGTATGCGCGTGCGCTACGAGGCTTCTCACTGCATCCATACTTCGTATGATGCATTTACCGAAATCTGGCCGATTGCCGGAGCCGCTGCCTCTGCAAGCAGCAACCCGCTGCAGCAGACGTTCCGTGATCTCATGGCAGCACGCAATCATGGTTCGGCGGGGCGCGAGCTCGCGGCTGGCCAGTACATCAAGGCTATGTTCGATATCCCGCCGGCACCGTTCTCTGACTTCGGCACGCTAGCTTACTATCGCTAAACCTGAGGGCAGCAACGCAAGATCCAAGAGGCGGCGTAGACAGTGCAGATGTCTACTCCGCCTCTTCTGCGCGCGAATACCCCTGAGGTTTCCGACGCGCATCTGTTGGTGGCGGCACTTGCCGGTGATCAGAAAAGCGCGATGGTTCTCCCCACCGGGAGAACCATCGCGCTTTTCTGTGTCGCTTGTAGCTTGCTAAGAATTCACCGCGATGCTGTGACGCGCTAAGAAGTCTAAAGCAACCTGATGGAATGCCTCAGGCTGCTCAAACTGTGGCCAATGGTCACAGCCCTCGAGCTCAACCAGCTGTGCCTGCGGAGCAAGCTGGGCGATCTTATAGGCGTTGTCCAAGAACATGTTTGGAGCGTCCACCGAAGCGATAACAAGCAACGGAAGGTTCACCGAAGACCACTGCTCAGCGGTGAGCATCTGCTCACCGCTGGTAAAGGCGAGCAGATGCGGCATGGCCTTCTTCATCTCAGGCTCCTGGTAGATGCCCAGACGGACGGCCACGAGATCATCGATCAGATCCTTCTGATCAAGCATGAGTCTGCCCATCGCCGTGCTCACGGTTTCCCACGTTGGGTCCGCGGCAGCGGTACTGCGTCGCTTGCGTACGTCAGCGCCGAAGGCCTTTTCTTCCTCGGCGTTCACCACGATGCCCGCCGGGGCCAGCATGCTTAAAGAGCTGACCCGATCCGGGTGGTGCAGCGCGGTCCACGCGCCAATCCAAGAGCCTAAGGAAACGCCGATCAGCGATGCCCGGGAGATCGCCAAGACATCCATGAAATCAATCAGGTGTGCCGCGTAGTCCGAGATCTGATATGGGAAGTCAGGCTTGTCCGTGTAGCCGCAGCCCAGCAGATCCAACCCAATCACATGATAATTTTCGGCGAGCTTTTCGTAGTTCGCACAAAAGTTTTCCAGGCTTCCGGCCGTTCCGTGCAAGAGCAGAACCGTGGGATTTCCACGGGAACCAGCCTCGATGAAACGGGTACGCACACCCTGAGCTTCAACAAAGCCCAGGGTGTGCGAAGTTTTGTTTAGGAACGTCCAAACACTTCGGAAACCTGTTGGATCGATGGTCACGAGGCCAAGGCAACGCGAGCTGCCTTGATCTTCGCCGCCTGCTCAGCCATCCACTCGGTGCGTGGCCGTGCTTCTGGGTCCAACGCCACCAAAGCGTTGGTCTGTGCCAGGATTTCCTCTTCGCTGTCCTCAAGGTTCAGCGGTTCGCCCAGTGGCTGCTGTGTGTACCACTCCGAGTGGGTATAAACCTCGATCATGTTGCCATCGGGATCATCGATGTAGATGCTCCAGGCGTTGCCGTGGTTCTTCACTACCTGCACTGGAATGCCGGTGGTCACCACGTGGCGCCAGAAGGCTCGCAGTTCGTTCAGGTTAGGAACCAGGAAGGAGATTTGGGCGGTGGTTGGAGGGGTATTCTGCTCGCGGCCCTCGATCAGTGCCAGCTGGTGGTGCTCGGATGGATCACCGGTCAAGAAGGCGCCACGACGGCGGGTTGCCGCCTTACCGGACTTGCCGAGCCCGGAGTCGGAGATGATCATTCCGAATTCGCGGCAGTAGAACTCGACCATCGCGTCGAGGTCCTTGCAGAAGATGCCAAGGTGAGCCAAGCGTGGATTGAATTCGGTCTTAACTGCAGTTTCAGTCATGACTGTTCCTTTCATAAATGTTGAGTTTAGAGAGCTGCAGCCGAGGTGGCGTTGCTCGTTTGCGGGTTCAATGTCAGTTGCTTAGTCAGCTCGGCGACATCCGCAACATTTTCCAAATCTTCAATGGCGGCAAGCAGGTTTTCGGCTTGCTCACGCGGGATCGAGCCGTTGTAGCTAATGTTTCGCCAGAACTTATCGACTACATCTGCATAAGTCACCGGGTCATCCAGCCAGCCCACGGGAGAATCGCGGAAAACCGAAATTTCGGTCCCGTCCTTCAAACGAACCACCACATTACAAGCGTGGGTCTTGCCCGCTGGGAGCGCGGGGCGAAGGGTTACCCGGTGGGTGAGATCCAGAACCTTCTCCTCATAGATTTCTGGGGTCGCGTAGTGAGCTAGCTCAGGGCGTCCGCGCAGCAAGGTAGTTGCCACGCTATAAGGAATTGAGAACAAGAATTTTGGCTGTTCATCATCTGCGGTGGGATGCTGGTTTAGGAAGTGATCAATTCGAGTTGGCAGCACATCTACGTAGACCTCGTCGATGTCTTCGTAGCTGAAGTTGTGCTCATTGCGCAGTTGGATCGCGCAGTCAATCGCGTTGTGGTTGCCGTAGCAAGAAGGATGCATCTTGTGCTGCCCACGAACGTAGAAGGTTTCGCCCAAATCTGCCACGATCGAATCCGGCTGTGGGGCGGGTGCATACAAATGCAAGAACCCTAAACGGCTTTCAATTGCATCGCGCACGCCAACTAACCCGGATTTGGACAGCTGGGCGGCGAAGATGCCGTTGTAGGCGGCCATTGCGCCAGGAAGCTTGAAGGTGGGCACACCATCCCAGAGGCTTTGGTAAGAACCTGCCATCAGATTTAGCAGGATTCCAAACGCGTTGCGTAATTGATCCTTGTCCAAACCTAGGAGGCGTGCTGCCACCACGGTGGATCCAAAAGCGTTGGATGTTCCGCAAACTTCAAAGTCAGCGTTGAAGTTAAAGGTGTTACCTACCGAAAAACGTGCAGCGATGTCTCCACCGATCACTACAGCTTCGAGCAATTCTTTGCCACTGGAGTGCATGAATTCGCCGACGTTGAAGGCCACCGGCTCAGTGCTCGAACCCACGTGCCCCACCATTTTTCCGGCATTGGAGCCTTCTGGCTCCGGACCGCAGACTTCAAAATCGAAGTTACGGGTCTGCAGGGAATTGATCATTGCCGCGTAAGGCAGTGCAAGTTTCTCATGGGAGGCAGCCAGTGAGGCCTGTGGTGCGGAACCTAATGGGCGCACAACGTTTAATACTGCTTCGATTCCATCGCCGCCAGCACCGGAAACCATGCAGCCCCAGGCATCGATAAGACGCATCTTTGCGGCCATAATGTCCTCGGCATCGAAGTTATCAATGCTTGTGTCGAGCGCATGATCAACAAGTTGGTCGATAATTGATTTCGGCATATTTCCCTTTTTTGCTTCCGTTGGAAGTGGTGCTAGTCCACACACTGCTTCGTATTTCGGGACGTGTGAGACTTACCAAACATTGGATGAGATTGCTATCACAATATGCCTGCTGGATAGGTAGGAGAAGTCAGTTTCCCAGTAGTTGGAAATCGCAGAATGCCGTGTGTGACTACACGCCAGGCAACACCTGCCTAGAATGAATTGGTGAGTGAGCATACTGAAAGACAGCCAGACGAGTTAGTGCAGCCCATCATCTTGCGGATTGATAAGGAAGACCCATCCACCGAAGATGAGGGGATTTCTGCGGTCGCCCGAGCTGCGGTGATTGCCTACCTGCAGGACCCGCAAAACGAGCAGTGGCAGATCTGGGCGAGCCAAGCATTCGCGAAATCAGTCCGCCGTGCCAACCCGAAAATGTTCGCAAAAGTACTTGAACTCTTTCCCGAACAGATGATCAGCGAGGTGGGCAAGGCTCAAGCAGTCGGGTTGCCGCCACTTCCCGCGGCCGCGCTGCCAAAGCTGATTGCCAAGCTGCAGGTCTCCGGAACCGAGCTGCCAAAGAGTGATGATGTGCTGATGGCACCGGTGAACATTGTGCTCAATAAATCCTTGGAGATGTCTACTGGCAAAGCGGCGGCACAGGCTGCCCACGCTCTCTTTGCTTGGTTGACCGAAGCGCAGCCAGAACTCATTGAAAACTGGCTCAAATCCCATGCCCCTGTAGGGGTCAAGCAACTGCCACGCACCGATTTCGACAAGCTTTGTGCGCAAGCATCCGGACCGGTGATCCAGGACGCTGGACGTACCGAAATTGAGCCGGGATCCACCACTGCTTTTGTACTCTTTGCACAGCAGTAAGTAATTCTAGAACTCAGCATCTACCCGGTGCACAGATGTGAGCCTGATTAATTTCTGCGCTCCGAATCCGTTGCTGAAGTCATCGTGGTGAAGCAAATGGCATGAACGAGTTGGCGGATTATCGCGGAGTCGAAGTGAGATAAGTTTCCAACGACTGCGGAGCGGTTCCGGTGATGGTCTCGACGGCATCGCTAATAGTTGCCATGGCGTTGCTGGCTACCGTTGTATAGGTACTCACCCAGGCGTCGACCTGCCAAGCAGGGGCTCCGTAGCTGGCTCGCGAGACATAGGCTTCGTGGACGCTTTCGTTGTAATAGGTGACCTCGCGCCCACGGACTT
This sequence comes from Glutamicibacter sp., assembly GCF_035257265.1. GTDB lineage: Bacteria > Actinomycetota > Actinomycetes > Actinomycetales > Micrococcaceae > Glutamicibacter. The sequence continues at coordinate 38,393 of NZ_DATEXC010000039.1, read as the reverse complement.
CGCCGATTGCCGCGGCAATCTCCGCGAAGCTCAATGCCTCAGGACCGGTGAGGTCATAGATCTGCCCGGCGTGTGCAGCGGGGTCGCGCAGCACGGCCGAGGCGGTCCGGGCAATGTCTGCTCGTGAAATGATGGCGACTCGACCCTCACCGCCTGGACCACGGATCACATCGTCTTCACCGACCATGGCTTCCATGAAGTCGATGTAGAAGCTATCGCGCAGCATTGTCCAGGCCATCCCGGAAGCCTTGATGTATTCTTCGGTTTCGAAGTGGTCACGCGCGAGGGTAAAAATTGCGTCGGGTGCGGCACCGGCAAACGAGGTATAGACGATATGGCGCACGCCGGCTTTGGCCGCGGCATCGATGAAGGAACGGTGCTGGTCCAGACGATCTGCAGATTCGGAAGCAGACACCATGAGGAGCGTCCGCACGCCTGTGAGGGCCTCGATGGTGGCTGTTTGGTCGCTGTAGCTGAACGGGTGGACTGTGCTCTTCGGCAACTGCGGCGCTTTTGCGGTCCTGCGGGCCAGCAGCCGCTGCGCGACACCGTGGGCAGCAAGTTCGTTGGCGATATATCCGCCGAGGACGCCTGTCACGCCGGTGACTGCGACACTCGCACGGGTGGTGTTGTTCATGAACAAATCCTTCCTACTCGACCATTAATCGGTCGTTCGCTGTGGATGCCACCGTCATCCTACCGGGTGCTGTCTGTCCGGCAAGCGGGCAGCAAACAGATCATCGTGCGCATTAATTATGACGCCCGGAAGGTAGCAGTTGGTCGCAGTGCCGGAGAATTTGACGTTGATAACTACTTTTACTGTTTCCTAGTCCACACCTTTCGCATTGATGCCAGTACACTTTGTTGAGCCATCAAGAAATGGCATCAAAATCTTTTCGCGAGAGTGAACACTAATATGCGCGTTAACCGTGTACTGAGTCTGGGACTCACCGCTATTTTGGCTCTCGGGCTTGGTGCTCCAGCTCTAGCAGCTCCACCGCTGCAGCCATCCACCATGATGACAAGTACGGTTGCTACGGCGAAGGTGATCAAAAAGACCAAGACCAGCCTGACAATGCGTAATACCGCGTCAAGCAGGGCAGCATCGGTGCTCGTCATTCCCAAGAACACCACTCTCGCCGTTTCGCGAAGCAGCTCCGGCTGGGACCAGGTTAGTTACCGGAGCAAAATCGGATGGGTGCCGGCTAACCAACTGACACCACTGAAGGCCCAGACGAAGTCAATGCCCAAGACCGTTGTCCATCGCTACCTGAAATCATTCCAGTCGTTACGGCAGAAACCTTCGGCAACCTCTAGCTCGCTGACCGGGATCATCCGCAAAACTAAGGTTCAGCGTCTTGGCTCCTCCGGATCATGGACGCGCGTCAAGGTTGGACGAAGCGTCGGGTTTGTTCCCACGAATCAGCTATCCCCGGCGATGCCGGCAGCTGTCTACAAGTACTCGAAATCCAAGCAGTCGCTGTTCCAGAAGAACTCGAGCAAATCGAAGAAACTGGCAACGGTCGCCTCTGGCGCAAGGGTTGAATGGTTCCGCACTTCTGGTAGCTGGGCACATGTCTCGGTATCCGGGACCAGAGGATGGATCTCGGCCGCACAGCTCAGTAACACGAAGCCGGTCAATGCCAAGATCATCGGATCGCGCTGGATCATCGCGGACACGGTGCTTCGCGAGGGCAACTGGAACAAGACTAAATCTTTGGGCACCGTTCGATCCGGAGAAAAACTGGGTCTGTTTCTCACCAAGGGTTCGTGGAGCAAGGTGCGGACAACTCGCGGTACTGGGTGGGTCCCCACAGCAAATCTGACAAGCAGTGCGTTCAAAGCTATCCCAGCCACCCCACGGTGGGTCGTGAAGAATACAGCCCTGCGTACCGGAGCTTCGGGCAGCACCAGCAAAAAAGCGACGGTGGCTGCACGCGAAAAAGTGACTTTGCACGGCACCTCAAATGGGTGGTCCCGCGTCAAAACTTCGAAGGGCCTCGGTTGGATCTCTTCGAAGGATCTCTCGGCGAGCAAGCCCGTGAGCGACGTGTTGAAAGGCAACCGCTGGGCCATAAGCTCGGTAGCGGTCAGGGCCTCCGCCTCGTCGAAAGCGAAATCTTTAGGGACGATTCGTCCCGGTAGCAAAGTAGGGTTCTACCGCAGCAGCGGCTCGTGGTCAAAGGTTAAAGTTGGACGGGTTATCGGCTGGGTGCCGAGCTCTGCGCTGATCGACAAGACCTATTTGCCGCTGAATAATGTGAAACGCTGGGCAACTACAAACGTGAACTTGCGCGAAGGCAGTTCGACGTCGTTCAAGTCCCTCGGTGTTGTTCCTAAGAACCAGCAGGTAACCGCACACGGAACGGCTAACGGTTGGACTCGCGTCACCACCACGCAAGGTGTCGGATGGGTCAGCTCTACCTACGTGACGTCCAAGCAACCTCAAGCACCGGTTCCCGACAAGCAGCAGGTATTCCGGTGGACTACGGCGAACGTGAATCTACGTGCCGGCGGTGGCGTTGAGCACCGAAGCCTAGGTGTAGTGCCAGTGGGCGAGAAGGTCATCTTTCTCAAGATGAGCAACGGCTGGTCTCAGATCAGATCTTCTCAAGGCACCGGATGGGTCAGTGCCAAATATCTTGCGACTAAAGCACCAGTGGGTCTGCAACCCGATGCGCAACGTGTTCTCAAGGCAATCGAGCATCGGTTCGGTGACACCGTGAGCAATATCCACACCATCAGAAGCGGTTCGGTGGGGCATAGCGCAGGCAAGGCCGTTGACTTGATGATCCGAGACTACAAGAACAAAACTCGTATTGCTCAGGGCGACAAGATAGCCCAGTTTTTGCTCGATAACCGGGAACAGCTTGGGGTGTATTACCTTATCTGGCAGGACCAAATATGGTTGCCCGGCTCTGGCTGGAACGACTATTCCACCTCGGGTAAATACGGTACCCAATTCACTAACAATTGGAATGACACCACCAAACACATGGATCATATCCATGTTGAGGTCTACGGTGATTCTGGTTCTGATGGCAAGCTAAATTAGAACCAATTGGGGCGCTGGCCCGAACTGGGCAAGGAGCTGCGTGAACAGAGCTTGCCTCACCACCTCGGATGATGCGCGTCGGTAAAACGAACTCTTTGCGCGCAGGGTAGCCGAAGCGCCCAGTCCTGTACCGGCGTAATTGCCATGGTTGAGTGCCGGACCCAAGCGTGGGGAGCAACCGTACTTAATCCTTGCCCTCCACGATTTTGCTCCCGACGCTCGATAGTAACCAACGGTATTTTCGCGGCTACAGACCAACAGTCCGAAATCCCGGACTAAGTTGGCTCAATGCACTGGTTAGCTAGCCGTGGATCTGGTCTGCTGGTGACATGGAGAATAATGCGTCGCATGGGGGAATTCAGGTAGATCGGCCGGCCGCAGCATGGGGTGGCCGCATCGACGGGGAGGGAACCGGGCATCTTCGCTGGCACCAGCATGTAAATTCCGATCGGTTCGCACCTTCCGAGGAGCACTCCACATCGCGACCGGTCGCACTGCTCGGGTTTGCCTCAGACGCGGGAATATTGAGAAACCAAGGACGAACCGGCGCAGCTAGTGGTCCGCAGGCCTTGCGATCAGCGCTGAGCTCATTAGCAATTCATCAGCCACGCACGGTGCACGATACGGGCGACATCGTGGTGCTCGGCGACGAACTTGAAGCGGGGCAGGCGCGGCTGGCTACGGCAGTGTCAACACTGTTGGATGCTGGCATGATGCCGGTGGTACTGGGAGGTGGGCATGAGACGGCCTACGGATCTTTCAGTGGCCTCTTTGAGCATCTGCGGCAACAGGCAACGACGCGCATTGGAATTCTAAACTTAGATGCACACTTTGACCTGCGCACCGCTGCGCGGCGGAGCAGTGGAACGCCCTTCAAAGATATCGCCAACGACCTGCAAGAGGCCGGCCGGGAATTTAACTACGCGGTTCTGGGGATCAGCGAACCAAATAACACCCAGGTACTTTTTGATGAGGCTCAGGCACTGGGGGTCCGGTATTTAGTTGATGAGGATTGCGGCTTTTTGAGCCTGAACGAGGTCACCAAATTTGTTGACGAGTTCTTGGATTCCATTGACCAGTTGTATCTGACCATTGACCTTGACGTATTACCTGCTGCAGTTGCTCCTGGGGTAAGCGCCCCGGCTGCCTATGGAGTGCCGCTGGAAGTTATTCACGCGGTCTGCCGCCACGTGACACGAAGTGGAAAGCTCGCACTCGTTGATGTGGTGGAGCTGAATCCAAGCCTTGATATTGACGCACGGACCGCACGGACCGCTGCCCGGCTCATCAAAACCCTGATTGGAGTCTAGAAAGCGCATCTAGTTTGTGCTGATTGTGACAACAACTTTGAATGTTTGACCCCTCAAACATTATGCTGTGTGAAAGCGGATTTTGCGCTGAAGACACAAGCGAAATGATGTGAGCAACGGTGCGAGCAAGAAATGGCCAAGGGACCACTAGGTCGGTTCGCCGCGCGCTGGCACTGGTTTGCTCCTTTGCGCTGGTACTAACTGGATGCAGTGCTTCGACATCAGCGGAGGGGATTGCGCCGGAGGACCAGCGACCGGTGGTGCTAACAACCTTTACGGTGCTTGCGGACATCGCTCAGAACGTGGCAGGAGATCATCTGCGTGTTGAATCGGTGACCAAACTAGGCTCCGAAATCCACGGTTATGAGCCCACTCCGGATGATCTGCGACGCGCTTCGCATGCGGATCTTATCTTGGACCACGGAATGAATCTGGAAGCGTGGTTTGAACAATTTGTCCATGACAATCCGGCCCCGCACGTTACGGTCAGCGATCGAGTTACGCCGATAAACATTACCCAGGGCGCCGGAGAGGGGAAGCCCAACCCGCACGCGTGGATGAGCCCACTGAATGTCCAAACCTATGTTGATTCAATGATTATCGCGTTTAGCGAACTGGATCCGGCACATGCCGATGACTTCGCCGCCAACGGCAACGCTTACAAAATCAAACTCCAAGCCGTGCACGACTCACTCGTTGCCGACCTGGCAAAAGTACCCGAAGGCCAGAGGGTGCTGGTCTCCTGCGAGGGGGCGTTCAGCTACCTCACGCGGGACACTGGCCTACGTGAGAAGTACCTCTGGGCGGTGAATGCAGAGTCAATGGCTACCCCACGCAAGGTCGCCGCAGCCATCGACTATGTTCGCGAACATCAAATCCCCGCGGTCTTCTGTGAATCGACGGTATCGGACGCTGCAATGCAACGCGTGGTTGAATCCACCGATGCCCGGTACGGCGGGACGCTCTACGTCGATTCGCTCTCCGAACCCGATGGCCCAGTTCCCAGCTATTTGGACCTCATCACCCATGATGCCCAAGTCATTGCCCGCGCCTTACGAGGAGAAATGCCATGACACTCGCCATCGATGTCACCAATGCGACAGTTCACTATGGATCGCTGCTCGCCCTGGATAAAGCGTCAATTCAACTGGAGCGCGGATCTGTTTGCGGACTGGTGGGAATGAACGGATCCGGAAAATCTACACTCTTCAAAACCATTATGGGGTTGGTTAGACCCGACACCGGCAGCGTATTGGTCAACGGCACCAATCCACTGCAGGCGCGTAAATCAGGAGCCATCGGTTACGTCCCGCAAAACGAAGCTGTCGACTGGGACTTCCCTATTTCGGTACGTGAAGTAGTGATGACCGGACGCTATGGGCATATGGGATTCACCAGGCGCCCGAGGAAGTCAGACCATGAGGCGGTAGAGCAAGCGCTAGCCCGAGTTGAACTTACCGAGCAGGCTTCGCGGCAAATAGGCCAGCTCTCCGGAGGGCAAAAGAAACGCGCCTTTGTAGCCCGCTGTATCGCCCAAGAAGCGAACATCATGCTGCTCGACGAGCCATTCGCCGGAGTGGACAAGAGAAGCGAAGCAACAATTATCAAACTCCTGCGGGAAGTAGCGGACCAAGGCGGAAGCGTATTGATCTCGACCCATGACCTGCACGCGCTGCCAAACTTAGCAGATCAAGCAATACTTTTGATGCGAAAGGTACTGATGCAAGGAGACCCGCAGTTGGTTCTGCAACCAGAGAACCTCGCCATGGCCTTCGGGCTGGATCCTATGAATCGAGGCGAAGACGCATGAACCTCATCGAGTTATTAGCCGAACCGCTGGGGTACACCTTTATGGTGCGCGCGCTCGCCGTCACCGTGATCGCTGCGATTCTCTGTGCGGTGCTCTCCTGCTGGCTCGTGCTCATCGGCTGGTCGCTGATGGGTGACGCGGTATCCCACGCGGTATTGCCCGGGGTGGTGCTCGCATATATTGTCGGCGCACCATTTGCCTTGGGCGCCTTAGTCTTTGGTTTTTTGGCGGTTGCACTGATTGGGGGAGTACGCGATACCTCTAGGCTAAAAGAAGATGCAGCCATTGGAATCGTGTTTACCACTTTATTTTCCTTTGGGCTGGTGCTGATCTCAGTGACCCCAAGCCACCTTGATTTGAACCACATTATCTTTGGAAATCTGCTCGGGGTCTCCGCTGCAGACCTATGGCAGGTCATCATCCTGGGTGCGGTGACCTTCCTGATTTTGATCCTCAAACGCAAAGATTTCACGCTCTACGCTTTTGACTCAACCCACGCGCACGCGCTGGGCATGAATCCGCGAATGATCGGGGCGGTCCTTTTAGGGTTGCTTGCCATGACCTCGGTGGTGGCATTGCAGGCGGTGGGCGTCATCTTGGTGGTAGCGATGCTGATCATTCCGGGTGCGAGCGCTTATCTGCTGACAAATAGCTTCGGCAAAATGCTGGTGATTGCCCCGGCCTTGGCGGCACTGGCTGGGATTATCGGGGTGTACGTCAGCTACTACCTGGATGCATCTACCGGAGGGATGGTAGTGCTTTCGCAAGGCGCGATCTTTGTCCTGATCTACCTGTTTAGCCCACGCCAAGGGCTAATTGCGCACCGGTTCGCGGTGCGCAGGCGGCGCAAGAACTTGCAGCACGCAGGATAAGCCGTGCTACTCACGCAGCGTATGAGAGTGCCGAGGGAAACTTACTTTCCGAATACTCTTGCGAGCTAGAGAGACAATCCTCGCTGAGCGACGGCAGAATTTTGAGACTGCTGACGAACGCACGGGGAAAGCTTCCCGGCGTATGGTGTTGATGAATTCGCCTTGATTGATCGAATCGTAGGTTCGTACCCCAGGCGTTGTTCACTCCCTGCCGAAGTGCGCTTGTTCTCCTCGGATCAGCCGGCGGAGTCCAGGGGCGAAACCCAGACGGCTTCGGTGGCTCGCGCGCCGAGGCGGATCACCGTCGGCTCGCCATTTGCGGTGACCTCTAAGGTGTCGGAAAATGGTTCACCTGTCGCGATGTTTAATTGCGCGCCGACGATAATGCCGCTTTCCGAAAAGTACTGAAGCAGTTCCGAATCCGCATCGGAGATTCGTTCCACGCTGACTTTTTGCCCCGGCTTTGCCTGGGCAAGCAAGATCGCAGCGGGAAACGAAATCCTGCCTTCCGCGGTGGGGATAGGATCTCCATGCGGGTCACGGGTTGGAAAGCCGAGTAACTCATCGATTCGTTGAACCATGAAGTCAGACACCGCATGCTCTAGCTGTTCGGCCTCGTCATGGACCTGATCCCAGCGATACCCTAGCATTTGGACCAGAAAAGTTTCGATCAGCCGGTGCCTGCGTACCATCGTGACCGCATACTCACGGCCTAAGTCGGTCAATGAAACCGCACCATATGGCGCATGATCCAGTAAACCCTGTTGGCGCAGTTTAGACATGGCCCCGGAGACGGTGGAAAGTTTGACCCCGGCCTTTTCTGCGATCACGGTAGGGGACACCGCCTCATCAGACCATTCGTTGAGACTAAAAATGATCTTGAGGTAGTTCTGCGCGCTATCCGAAAGTTGAGTTACCGACACATCATCAATCATAGACAACTGTGCTGTGCGCGCCGAAGACGTGAATTGCGCATCGCGGATAAATCTGAGTTATTTGGTGACCTAGTCTGGCTTGGCTAAAAATTCACAAGTCATGGACTTGTTTTTAACAATTCCCACGAAGCCCCTATGTTGAGTTGCTGGCGCCGTCTTGACTTGAAAAACTTGTTAGGGAAGACTGTGTAATCGATTCCATGGAATCGATTACATGAATAAGCAAAGGAGCTTATTGGCCATGAACGCCGTCACCATCAAGGACGTTGCCAACGCAGCAGGAGTATCTGTTGCCACCGCATCGCGCGTCCTGTCAGGTCACCCGGCGACCTCGCCAGATTCCCGCGCTAAGGTTGAAAGCGCCGCGAAAGAATTGGGTTTCATGCCCAACGCGCAGGCCCGCTCACTGCGCTCCACTAAAACAGATTCCATCGCACTGTTGATCTCTGACGTGCGTAACCCCTACTTCTCAGACCTGGCCCATGCGGTGGAACAGCATGCACGCGCCGCCGGACTGATGACCTTTATTGGTAATGCCAACGAAGATGCCGCACAACAAGATGATTTTCTGGCCACCATGCTTTCACGCCGTGTGGACGGACTTGTCATTGTGCCCCAAGGGCTGAATGAAGAATCAAACCAGCCTAGCGAAATGATGAATCGGGTCCTTTCCAGCGGCATTCCCACCATCTTCGTGGACCGCGCGCTGCCTGGCGTTCAGGTTCCAGCAATCACCGCCAACAGCGCCCAAGCGCTGGATGAAGCGGTGGCAACCCTGCATTCCCTGAATCATCAGAAGATTGCCTTTATTGGCGGACCAAAGCACGCCTCCACCGCCCTTGAACGGTACAGCGCGTTCGAAACCGCACTGGCGAACAACGGACTGCATGCCGATGAAGCATTGCACTTTGTCGGTGACTTCCAGCCGGCCTCCGGCGCGCTAGCGGCTCAATGGCTCCTGGACAATCCCGCAAAACCCAGCGCCGTGATCATTGCGGATGCACCGATGGCCATAGGAGCGCTTCGCGTCTGGCGCGAATTGGGGGTGAGGGTTGGCGCTGACCTGTCGGTGATTACCTTCGATGAAGTCGATGCGATGCTCATTCACGACCCACCAATTGCCACTATCGGTCATGACCTGAGCCAGATGGGGAAAATGGCGGTTCAAGCCCTGCGCGAAGTGATGGCCGGCCAGAAACCGGAACCCGAAGAACTGATTAGCAAATTTACGCTGCGCACCTCGGTGGCGGTAGCCAAAGCAACACAAGTGATGGAAGGAAAGGTGCGCCCATGAGTAACGACGCTCTACTGGTCCTTGACCGAGTCTGCAAGTCGTTCGGCCCCGTCCAGGTAATCGATGAGGTGACCGTCGAGGTCCACGCCGGCAAGGTGTCGGTGCTGCTCGGCGAAAATGGTGCAGGCAAGTCCACCTTGATCAAGATGATCGCCGGAGTGCACAACGCCGATTCCGGACGCATCTTGATGAACGGCAAGGAAGTGCAGATCCCGGATACTAAGGCTTCCGAAGCTCTGGGCATCGCCACCATCCACCAGGAACTCAACCTGGTTCCCTCGATGACTATCGCTGAAAACATCACCTTAGGCCGTGTGCCGCGTCGCTTCGGGATTATCAACCGCCGCGAGATGCGCCGCATTGCCCGCGAAGCGCTGGACCAGCTGGGATTGAATCTTGATGTCAACACCCCGGTAGGCGACCTGGGCTTAGCCCAGCAGCAGCTAGTGGAGATCGCCAAGGCCCTTTCCCTGGACGCCCGCGTACTCATCCTTGATGAACCAACTGCGGCCTTGACCAACGCCGAAATTGCAGGCCTCTTTGAGGTCGTCAGCCAGCTCAAAACCAAGGGTGTGGGGATGGTCTTCATCAGCCACCACCTCGATGAGATTGCGGCCATTGGCGACTTCGTCAATGTATTGCGTGATGGAAAGTTCATTGCCACCGTCCCTGCAGATACCCCGGAGAACGAATTGGTGCGCCTGATGGTGGGCCGCGACATCGACGCGCAATTCCCGCGCCAAGCTGCCACTCCTGGCGAGCAGAACCTGCTGAGCGTGGAAAACCTCAGCGTAGGCCCACTGCAAAATATTTCGCTCTCAGTTCGACCCGGTGAGGTCGTGGCCCTCGCCGGATTGATGGGCGCTGGGCGCACCGAACTGATCCGCGCGATTGCCGGAGCGGATAAATACACGTCAGGCACCGTGAAAGTTGCCGGCAAAAAGCTACCGCGCAATGACGTGGCTGCGGCCACCCGTGCAGGGTTAGGCCATGTGCCTGAAGACCGCAAAACTCAGGGCCTGGTACTGGACGCTTCGGTCGCCGAGAACATCGGTTACGCCACCATGGCATCCACCGCTACAGCGGGACTGGTAGACCGCAAGGGGCAGCGTGAACGCGCCGAGAAGGTTGCCGCCCGTCTGCGGATCCGCATGGGAAATATTGACCAGCCGATTCGTTCACTCTCCGGAGGCAACCAGCAAAAGGCGGTCTTTGGCCGCTGGTTCTCCGCCGGAGCCAAGGTGCTCTTGCTGGATGAACCAACCCGCGGCGTAGACGTCGGAGCCAAGGTAGAAATTTACGAACTGATCAATGAGATCACCGCCTCCGGAGGCTGCGTACTGATGGCCTCCAGCGAACTGCCCGAAGTGCTGGGCATGTCCGACCGCGTCCTGGTGATGAGCCAGGGCCGGATCGCCGGAGAGCTAGCCACCAATGAAGCCACTCAAGACAGCATCATGGCCCTCGCCGTGAGCAATGTGCACCGCGAAGATGAAATGGGAAAGAAGTAATGAGCAGCGTAGCCACCACACCCAAGAAGGGCTTTGACTTCAAGGCATTCCTTGCAAACAACGGTGCCCTAGTCGGCCTGGTTGTTCTTTGCCTAGCCATGTTCATCGCGACCCCGCGCTTTCTGACCGGGCCGAACCTGATGAATATCGGCATCCAGGTCTCCACCATTGCGGTGATGGCCTTCGGCATGACCTTCGTGATCGTCGCCGCCGGTATCGACCTTTCGGTCGGTTCCATCGCAGCGATCTCCGCGATGACCTCCTCCTACTGGGTAACCACCGCGGGTTTGCCCGATGGGCTATCGATTGTTGTTGGTTTGGCCATCGGCGGGTTGTGCGGCTGGGTTACCGGTGCCATGAGCGCCTACGGCAAACTACCGACCTTCATCGCCTCGCTGGCGATGCTCACCATTGTCCGCGGGCTGACCCTGGTCATCTCCGACGGGCGCCCCATCGCCACCGGCGATTCGGTGTCCTGGCTGGGCGGGGATCTGGGCTTCATGCCGGTACCCATCCTGATCCTGATTGTCTCCGGTCTGATCGCAGCGTTCGTGCTGAACCGCACCATCATCGGTAAGAACGCCTTCGCCGTGGGTGGCAACACCGAAGCCGCTCGTCTGTCGGGTATTCCGGTCAAGCGCGTACTAGTGACCGTGTTTGTCATTTCCGGTATCTTCGCCGCACTGTCGGGCATGATTCTTGCAGGCCGTCTGGACTCGGCACAGCCGACCTTGGCCAGCGGTTATGAGCTGGACGCCATCGCGGCGGTTGTTATCGGCGGCGCTTCACTGTCCGGCGGTGTGGGTCGTATTTCCGGAACGCTCATCGGTGCGCTGGTCCTCGCGGTCATCCGCAACGGCCTGAACCTGCTTTCGGTCAGCGCCTTCTGGCAGCAGGTAGTGATCGGCTTGGTTATCGCGATTGCCGTGGGCTTCGACGTACTTCGCCGCAAGAACGTGCGCCACTAATAGTTTTTGTATCACTGTTTCTGACACCATTTAGTTCAAGGGAGAACCCAATGAAAAACATCGTACGTAAGAGCACCGCACTGACCCTCGGTCTAGCACTGGTCTTGGGTGCCAGTGCCTGTGGCCGTGGCGAGGCAGCCGCCGAGGGCGGCAAGGCCACCTTGGCAGTGTCCACGCTGAACAACCCATTCTTCGTTGACCTGCGTGACGGCGCACAGGCAGAAGCCACCGAACTGGGCATCGACCTGTCCGTAGTTGACGCGCAGAACGATTCGGCCAGCCAGGCTAACCAGCTGGCAACCGCCGCTACCGATGGCACCGAAGGTATCATCATCAACGCAGTAGATACCGAAACCGCCGAAGCCGGCCTGGCCCCGATCGTTTCGGCAGAACTGCCAATCGTCGCAGTTGACCGCTCCGTAGGCGCCACCAAGGTCGCTTCATTTGTCGCTTCAGACAATGTTGCTGGTGGCGAGCAGGCAGCCAAGGCACTCGCAGAATCGCTGGGTGGCAAGGGCAAGATCATCATCCTTGAAGGTGTACCAGGCGCTTCGGCAACCAACGAGCGTGGCGAAGGCTTCACCAAGGGTCTGAAAGAATTCGGCGACATCAAGGTGGTCTCCAGCCAGACCGCTAACTTCGACCGTGCCGAGGCACTGGACGTAGTGACCAACCTGATGCAGTCCAACCCAGACGCCACTGGCGTACTGGCGATGAATGACGAAATGGCTCTGGGCGCTATCCAGGCACTGGGGGCCAAGGCAGGCAAGGACGTCAAGGTTGTAGGCTTCGACGGTACCGAAGATGGCTTCAAGGCAGTCGAGGCTGGCACCTTGGTCGCCACCATCGCGCAGAACCCAGCCGAGCTAGGCAAGCAGTCGGTCCAGATCTTGGCTAAGGCCATGAAGGATGAAGCAGTTGAAGAAGTAGTTCAGGTTGCCGTTGACACCGTCAACACCGACAACGTCGCCGACTACGTCACGAAGTAAGTACCCGCAGTACCTCATTTCGCCGGGCGAGAGCTCAACTGAGCTATACCAAGCTAAGGAATAATCATGACGGACAACATCCAAGTCACTATCGTTGGTTCGAGCAATGTGGACATCACCGCGTTGATGAACCGCCTGCCTGGCCCGGGTGAAACCGTGTTGGCTGATTCCTACCAGCTTTCGCCCGGCGGCAAAGGGGCAAATCAGGCTCTGGCCGCGCAGCTCGCAGGCGCCAGCACCGAATTTATCGGTGCAGTAGGCGAAGACTCGCACGCGAAGATCGCGCTAGGCCAGCTTGAAGAAGCAGGGGTGAAGCTTGATCGCGTCTCAACTTCCAGCCTACCTACCGGCGTGGCAATCATTCAGGTGGATGCCGGCGCGGAAAACTCCATCGCCGTGGTGTCCGGAGCTAACTCCTCGGTCACCGCTGAGGTAGTCAACGCTGCCGGTGCACTGCACGGCATTGTGGTGCTGCAAGGGGAAATCCCCGCCTCAGGCATCAAAGCCGCTATGGATCTGGCGGCCGATAAGGTGGTGCTCAACCTGGCACCGGTGATCGAACTGGACCGCGATTACCTGCTCAAAGCCAACCCGCTGGTGGTCAACGAGCATGAAGCGGCGCTCATCTTGCAACAGCTCGATGGCAGTGAAACTGTGTCTGCCGAATCCGAACCGGTCCTTGCCGAGAAGCTCATGGCCCATGGTCTAGCCTCGCTGGTCATCACGTTGGGTGTCAATGGCTGTTTGGTGGCTGAACGCGGCGCTGAAATTCAGCAGCTGCCTGCGGTTAAGGTCAAGGCAATGGACACCACCGGTGCTGGTGACGCATTCACCGGTGCGGTGGCAGCCCGTCTGGCTCACGGTGACACTCTGGCACAAGCAGCAGATTTCGCTGGAAAGTTCGCGGCGCTGACCGTGCAGGCACATGGTGCTCAGGCTTCCTACCCGCGTTCCCTAGACGCACTCTAAGACAGAACTTTTCGAGCAAGACCTAAGGAAGCATTCGTGCTGAAATCCGAAATTCTCAACGCCCCGCTACTTGGCGCATTGGCCAAGTTGGGGCACACCGACACGGTGGTTATCGCCGATTGCGGTTTACCACTTCCTGCTGGTCCAACAGTCATCGATTTAGCGCTGGTTCAAGGACTGCTCAGCTTTGAGCAGGTACTAGATGTACTCAGCCGTAATATGGTGATCGAGTCCAGCACACTGGCCAGCGAAGCCAAAGACGGAGCAGTTCAGGAGCTGTGTGCGTCCTACGGACTGGAGCCGCAATTCATCACTCATGAGCAGCTCAAAGCCGAATTGCCCAACGCCAAGGTTATCGTGCGCACCGGGGAATCAACTCCCTTTGCCAACGTGATCCTGCACTGCGGGGTAGCTTTCTAAGACCAAGCCGAAGCCGGTATCGACAGTTGGTCGATGCCGGCTTTTTGTGCAAAAAAATGTGCTTTGTTCCGATCAAAGCGAAGTGTGGCTTACGAGCATTTTGCAATATTCAACGGCTTCGGTGAGCCGGCGCGACAAGGGGACACCAGGCATTGTGCACAATACAATTTCTCTGACCTGTCCTCCGTCTGATAACGGCTTGTACACGATGGGGAGCCCATCGAAACTCAAGTCATTAGGTGGACGAACACCTGTAACGGTAAAACCTAGGCCCCGCGCTACCGCAGAACGGATTGTTTCGATGGAACGGCTGGTGAGCAACGGTTCGGAATGTGCACCGTGCTCCCGTAGAAGATTAGTAACCAGTGTGGAAATTGGCTCTTGATCTAAGAGCACGTGCGGATATGACGCGAGCTCATCTAAATTGATGGAGTCTTTTTCAGCGAGAGCATGTTCTGGAGGAAGCGCTATATACAGTGGATGGCTCCCCAACGAATGGTAGACCAGCCCGCCGGATACGTGCTGTTTATAGGCCAATATCCCTTCGCATCGTCCAGAGCGCAGATCATCCTCAATAGCGCGCGGCGAGCCCTCGAAAAATCTTAAGATGACATCTGGAAAATTATCCGTGAAATGCCCAGCAAGCCGTGGCAACAAGGTAGGGGACAAGCTTTCGAAACAACCTAATCGAAGTACGCCGCTCACCGCATGGCCGAAAGAGGCAGCCCCGTCTTCAAGTTCTTGTAACTGTTGCAGTACTGATTGAACCGTAAGGCTAAATGCTCGGCCAGCTGGAGTGAGTGATAGATTTCGTGACTTCTGACGGACGAATAGTTGTATGTTGAGTGCGGTTTCTAACTGCAATATTCCCGCAGAAAGTCCGGCCTGACTGACGTGACAAACCTTAGCCGCAGCAGTTGCACTTCCCGTTTCGAGAACGGCCTGAAAATATTCAAGCTGTCTAATCGTCATTCGGATCATGAAGCAATTCTAGGTCCATAATTGAGCGGCAAGTCGATTGCATTACTTCGTAGGCGTCTGGGAAGACGCCTACGAAGTAGGGATTGATTCGTCGCTGGTCTTGAGGCTGATGGTATCTAAATCATGAGCGATAATTAGCCGACCGTCGTATTCCTTGGCGGCTTCTTGCCAACTTTCTAGAGGCGCGTTGGCAGGTACCAGGTGATGTAAGACTAAGGTTCCAACATTCGCCATGCTTGCAATACGCCCTGCATCTAGGGCGGTTGTGTGCGAGCGGCGATGGTGAGACATCACTGATTCGCGGACTTCCGGGTCCGGGTATGTGTTTAGGGCTTGTTGACCTACCACTTCAAGGTTGATGGCCTCATGAAAGAGCACGTCGCAATCTTGCGAAATCGTAATCAAATTTTGGCAGTAGCCCGTATCTCCCGAAACAACGATTGAGCCGTAACGTGAGTCGAAACGGAAGGCATATGCGGGTGCCGTTGGGTGATGATCAACCAAAATTGCGCTTACGCTTACCCTCTCATCTCGAAAAATCACGAACGGTTCCATTTCTGGAGCAACGTTTTCGTTGGGATCAAAGGGAAGGCCCGCAGGAAGCGCAATATCTTTGATATCGAATTTGGTAGCTGGAGAAGGCGATCCGTAATCAAAGATCCGGTCGTTGATATCTGCCGAGTAAGTACGCACAAGTCTGTCAAGGGTTTCAGTTATTCCGGGGACAGGCGATTCCGGATTAACAGGTGTCGGAACTTCCTTCGCAAGAGGTGTCAGCGGAGGTAATTTTCCCCGGTTGCCGGGTCCTAGAATTTTGACTTGCCGGTCTCCGATTTCGTTTCGTGCGAAGAGAAAAAGACTAGCCAAATCAACGGTGTGATCAGAATGCATATGTGTAATAAACAGTGCTTCGACATCTCCGAACCGGTGACCTGCTCGCCGTAGCTGGCGGCCGGCACCATATCCGAAATCTACGAGATAAACCTTGCCGTCGACGACGATAGCCGTGCTGATTCCGGCATCTATGTCGTCTCGCCCCCACCAAACAGGCCCACCAGCGGTACCTAAGGCGATAGCGTGCATACCTTCTTCAACTACTTGCTTAGACAATTTGAGACTCGTTTCTATAAATTTACCCGTACCAAAATCTCAACTTATTTAGAACATTGAAGCAAACATAATTTACTTATGCACTGCATCGATACTTAGTGTTATCCGAGGCATACGACAGCGTGCAATTATGAATTCAACGACGTGGCGACCGTCACAAGAAGTCTTGGTTTGAATGAACTGCTCCTGGAGGAGAAATTAATTATGAAATCCACGAAAATAAGTGTTCTGCTAGCGACCGCTGCAATTTTTGCGTTGGGTATGACATCTTGTTCATCCGGTGAATCCACGGCTTCTGATGGTTCGAAAGACACCCTGAAGGTCAGCGTTGATGGGACCACTTCTGGAGCAGCCATAGAACTGGGCATCGCACAAGGTTTCTTCAAAGATGAAGGACTTGAGCTTGAGATCAGCACCAATGGAAATCCTCCTGCAGCATCTGCAGCGCTACAGAGTAACCAGATAGATTTTGGGTCAATCCCTTTGATTCCGGGCATCAACGCACAGAAGAAGGGCATTCAGGTAACTTCGGTCGCTCCTGTTGTCGGGTATCCGGAAGGTGTTAAGGCGGATTCCGAGTTCGATACCTATGGTGTCTATGTGAATCCAGATAGCGGCATAAGTTCTCCAAAGGATCTTGAAGGCAAGAAAGTCGGCGTCAACGCACGCAAGGCCATTTTCGAAGCCTTTGTCACAGATGAGGTTGCCAAGGATGGCGGAAACCCTGAGAACGTCGACTGGATCGCTCTAGATTTTGGATCGCAGATTGAATCGCTCAAATCCGGACGCGTTGATGCAATTACGCTCCCTATGCCTTTTACTCTTGAAGCTGAGTCCAATGGTGCCAAAAAACTTTGGAGCCCGGGTGTTGCTTTTTATGAGAGCGGGATGACAAGCACTTGGATGGTTGGACCGGAAATGTCAAAGGACAGCGACACAATTGCTAAGTTCCAGCGTGCAGTCGTGAAGTCCAACGATTATGCGAATGAGCATCGTGCAGACGCGGTGGCAGCTGCGGCTGAACTAACTGGAATCGATGCCAAGGTGATTACAGATAGCGGAAAGTTCACATACTTCCCGACAGTGATGGATACCAGCGATATCAGCCGTATTAGTGAAAAGCTGGTAAAAATTGGCTTCCTTGATTCGCCTTTGGAAGTCACTGACACGACTGCTATCCCACTTCCTTAACTGGTCGTTTTTCTTCATATAAGGAGCTGGAATCGTGAGCAACGTAAGTTCTCGAAAGGTAGCCCTCGGTGCTGCAGGCCTCTTCATGGCAGTACTTGCCTGGTACCTAATTGCTCTCGGACCGATGAGAGAATCACCGTTACCGGCACCCACGCAGGTATTTTCCGCAATGATCGCAATGGTGCGAGACCTAGCTTTTTGGGAATCGTTAGGTATTACCATGTTGATGGCAGCCAAAGGGTTTGCGTGGGCATTGCTCGTGGGAGTGCTTCTGGGCATGGCCATCGGGTGGTTTGGGCTGGTAGGTAAAGCACTGAGTTTTGTCGTGGAATTCCTTAAACCAATTCCGCCAATTGTGATCATGCCTTTGGCAATCTTAGTGCTTGGTCCCACCCAACGTATGGGGGAATTCCTCGTATTTTACGGTTGTCTGCTCCCGATTCTCTATCAGACTGCTGCTGGAGTAAGAGAAACGGACCCCGTTGCTATTCAAACAAGTCGTTCTTATGGTGTCGGAACAGGCGAAATTCTTGGACGAGTAGTTTTACCTTCCGCCTCGGCATTTATCGCTACTGCAATCAGAACAGCGATACCGATCTCACTGATCGTTTCCGTAGTAGCGGGGCTTCTCGGGGGAGGCCCTGGGCTAGGTTCGGAAATTCAGCGAGCATTAAGCGCTAATGAAACTGCCGATCTTTATGGGCTCGTTCTGATCCTTGGTGCAGTCGGATTGCTCTTGCAGTTGCTCAGTGGCGGGATTGAATCGAAAGTACTCAGCTGGCACCCGTCCTATCGAAAGTTGGTGCATTAATCGTGGCTAGGTCTTCAGACAAATCAGTCAGGCGTCATCAACGGATAGGGATGACCCTACAAATCGGTGTTCCGGTATTTATTCTTGCCATATGGTGGGCATGGTCAAATTCCAGCAGCAATCCATTTTTCCCGCCATTATCAGAGATTCTGGTCAGATTCCGGGAGCTTTGGCTCTTCGATAAGTTCCTCAGTGACATTGTGCCGAGCTTGAGTAATCTCGTCATTGGTTTTGCTATCGCAGTATTGCTGGGGGTGATCCTAGGACTCGTATTCGCGCTCGTTCCAGTGCTCGAAGAATTATTGTCTCCACTTATTCACTTTTATCGGGCAGTTCCTTCGATCGCTATCATTCCAGTCTTCATCAGCCTGATGGGTTTCGGTAATGAAGTCCGGCTTTTAGTGATAATTCTGGCGGCGTTCCCGCCAACATGGATTGCGACAATGGATGGAATCAAAGCTGTTGAGCCTCAGCTCCATGAGGTGGCGAAGGTATTTCGCATTACAAATGCAGAACGCGTCTTTGGGATGTTCTTGCCATCGGCGTTACCCCAAATTTTCACCGGATTACAAGCAAGCCTACAGTTTTCATTTGTCGTCATGATTGCTACTGAAATGCTTGGTTCATCGGTGGGCATCGGTGCAATGACCATCCTCGCGCAACAGAGCTTTGCAAGTGTAGATATGTGGGCCGGAATTGTACTTCTAGGCGTAATTGGCTTCTTGTCGAATTATTTGCTGGGCCGGCTAAGAGCACGGGTACTGAGCTGGTACGACAAGTCTAAAGCCCTGCAGTTAGCTGCCTAAGGGGGATGAAAATGTACGTAGGAACTGAAAAAGTCAATGTCCAAACCACAATCGAGGATAATCCAGTGCAAGCAATGTTGAGTTTGAAAAATGTCAGCAAGCGCTATGGCTCCGGTCCAGAGATTCTTACCGATCTCAACATGGAAGTTATGCATGGAGAGATTGTTTGTCTGGTTGGTCCGTCTGGCGTTGGCAAGACGACATTGCTAAAGTCCTTGGCTGGGCTACACGACATTACGACCGGAACAATTGAAGTCAATGGACGGGTCATGTCAGGACCGCCAGAGGAAATGGCACTTGTTTTCCAAGACTATAACCGTTCGTTGATGCCATGGCTGACCGTTGAAGGAAATCTCAAATTTCCCTTGCGTCACTTAAAGCTGGGCCGCCAGGAAGTCTCTCACCGTATCAAAGCAGCACTGAAAGAAGTCGGTTTAGAGCGTGCCGGTGCTAAATACCCGTGGCAACTTTCCGGAGGTATGCAGCAACGCGTGGCCATCGCCCGCGCGTTGGCTTACAAGCCACAGATCTTAATCATGGATGAACCTTTTGCTTCGGTGGATGCACAAACACGGTTTGAACTTGAAGACTTGACCCGTAGCATCCGTGACGACCTTGGGATGACGATACTGCTGGTAACCCACGACATTGATGAGGCTGTTTACCTCTCCGATCGTGTTGTCGTGCTTGGTGGACAGCCAGCAACAGTACTCGAGGTCGTGGATGTCCCATTAGGCAAACAACGCGACCAAGTCGAAACACGAGCCACGCCTGCCTACGCAGATTTGCGTAGTGACGTAATGCGTATGATTCGCACAGCATCATCGGCTTCGCGAGCATAGACCCGTTCCCGGGTAGGAGCCGAGCATCAAATTACGAATCCGTGTGTGGTGTTGCTAGACGGAGAAACGGATAACTGGGTGGTAGCCATAAATTGAGACTCGTGGTTACCACCCGGCCATCTGCTTACTCGCGACTTGACGATAAGTTATGCGCTGAACATCGAAAAGTAAATGCCTGCTTTCATTGATGAAGTCTCATGGTTAGTACATTCTGGCTCCATATGTCCATCGACGGAGCCTTCCGCTTCAGAATCATCGACTTGGCGTGTCACTGCTGGCTCCTAGAATGGTGGATATGGAACCAGACGAGCTTGGAGCCCAGGACAGGGAACTGTTCTCACGTATTGCGCCCGAGGCGGGGCTCCTGCTCGGTGCTGGGCGTGCCATCCTATTACAGCTCGCGCACCCGCAAATTGGCTTGGCTATTGCCAACCATTCGGACTTTGCCTCGAATCCGCTCAGTCGTCTGATTCATACGCTCGGCTACATTTATGCCTTGAGCAATGGCACCGAAGAACAGCAACGAAGAATCGTTGACCACGTTGACACCGCCCACGCACCGGTACGAGGAAGCCGAGACGTGGAGCAAGGCACCCCTGCTTATTCGGCGCTGGATCCTAAATTGCAGTTATGGGTTGCAGCGACGCTCTATGACTCAGCACGGGTGATTGCCGCGCAAGTTCTTCCCAGCTCTGGGTCGCAGGACGAGGAAGATCTCTATCGGCAATACGCCCGGCTAGGTGACGCGTTACAGATGCCAGAGCATTTCTGGCCGGAAGACCTTCGCGCTTTTGATAACTACTTGGACCGCACGCTAGAAAACCTTGTTGTGAGTCAACAGATTCGTGCATTGGCCGAAGAACTCTTTGCTGGAAGGAACGCCCCATGGTGGATCCGCGCAGGACTGCCGCTGATGCGCGATGTGACCATTGCTCAGCTTCCACTGAGGGTGCGCGAAGAATTCGGATACGTAGTTACCGAAAAGGTGCGCAAGCGTAACCGGCGAACTGTCTCGTTTGTTCGCGTAGCTACCCGCATTCTGCCCAAGCTCCTCAGACAAGCACCGATGAGATTGATGCTGCACCATGTCGACCGGATGAGTTAGTCATCAGCAATCTGCGGTTCCCGGTCTTTCGCATGGTGAGGAATCAGGATTCGTGGCAACGCCAGCAATAAGAATAGTGTCACCGCGATTAACGGACCACCAATCCAGGCACCAGTTTGCCAACCAAAAAGCACCTGCAGGACGAACCAAACACAGCCTGAGACCAGCAGTCCCACACCTAGACCCACAATCTTCAGCACGATATGACCCAAGGCCACGGTTTGCTCTTTGAGGCGTTGCCCAAAGAAGTAACGGTGCACGGCAACCGGAGTAATCAGCAACAAAATAAGTAGGGTTGCAGCCACCAACAAGACGATGTAGACAATCTCGTCGTTGTGGCTGAGCATTTCAAATCGCGCTTGAAAAGGCAGTACGACCAGGAACGCTGCGAGAATCTGCACACCGGTCTGCATTACACGCATTTCTTGCAGTAGCTCGTTCCATTGCCGGTGTGGTGCACCGTCACTGGTATCGGGGTGGGAACGCTTGTTGTTCATGGTTCTCCTCGACTATGTCCGCTGCCGGAGCCAACGGTTCTGGAACACTAACTATGCCAATGTCCATGATGACTGCCAAGTGCTTCGCGAATCTCTATCCAAACTGTCGGTGGCTCTGTATATCTTGAGACATCCCAAGAGGAAGTAGCTAGGTGAAATTTATGGAGATGAATCTGGAACCACATATCAAATCAGATGTTTGGACTATGCCGGACAAAGGATTGTCGTGGTGTGATTGCGGCAAGAACCATCCGCTGACCATAGACATCGTGAAGGGCTTTGCCGAAGAACTCGGGATCAAGACACAAGACTCAATCTCGCATCACCAACTGGTGGAACTGACCATGGAAGTGTGGAACTACGAATCGGTGTGCCGGTTTTTCCATTTGGCGCTGAACGAATCCGCACAGCGCGTCCACGGGTCAGTAGCTGACAGCTACCCGCTGGGTATCGGATTGGACATCGTTGGATACTTTTCTAAAACATGGCAAGGCTGCCCGGACGAAGATTGTTGGGGTGAGGACTGAGACGACTATTATCATCAGTCATGTGTTGCCGAAACCATGAGAATACCTGAGTGAAGTTGTTGAAATTGAGCTGTAGCGCCCACGGCGCATACTGTGGGGAAGATGGAGAGCATTGCACAGAATTTGAACACGGCAAAGCACGACGGATTTATTCACGTACGTGGGGCGAACGAAAATAATCTTGACAATGTTGAGGTGCGCATCCCGCGCGATGCCATTGTTGCTTTCACCGGGGTCTCCGGTTCAGGCAAGTCTTCGCTCGCTTTCGGTACCATTTTCGCCGAATCCCAGAGGCGTTTTCTCGAATCTGTCGCACCCTATGCAAGGCGCTTAATCGCTCAGGGGCACAGCCCAAAGGTTGAGTTCATTTCCGGGCTTCCGCCGGCCGTGGCCTTACAGCAACGCCGAGGTTCCGCTAGTTCACGCTCCAGCGTGGGTACGGTAACCACGCTATCGAACTCGGTGCGAATGTTGTTCTCTCGCGCCGGAACTTATCCCGCCGGGGCCAGCAGACTTGAATCAGACTCGTTTTCCAGGAACACGGCCGTAGGTGCTTGCCCGGAATGCCACGGTGTTGGCACTGTGCATTCGGTCAGCGAAAGTTCGCTAGTTCCTGACCCGACTTTGAGCATCCGCGATGGAGCGATTGCCGCATGGCCAGGAGCTTGGCAAGGCAAAAATCTACGTGACATCACTACGCATCTTGGCTACGACATCGACGTGCCATTTGAGAAGCTCGGCAGGAAAACCCGCGATTGGTTGCTGTTCACCGAAGAACAACCTGTAGTTGAGGTGACACCCGAGCGGGACCGCGTAGCCAAACCCTACAAAGGACGTTTTTGGAGCGCCGAACGCTACGTGCGCCATACCGTGGCCACGTCCAAGAGCGAAAACCTGCGGACCAAGGCATTGGCCTTTATGATTTCTCAGGACTGTGTTCAGTGCAGCGGAACAGGATTTCGCAGTGACTCATTAAAAGTACTTTTTGCGGGGTTGAACATTGCCGAGTTCAACTCACGTTCCTTGCAATCTTTAGCCCAGTTGCTGCGCCCCTTCGCCACCGACTCCGAAGGTCAAGCGCAAGCCGATGTGGTCAGCACAATTAGTACCGACCTGTTGGCTAGAGTCCAGGTGCTTCTGGAACTGGGGCTAGGTTATCTGAGTCTTGACCGCAGCACTCCAACGCTATCGCCGGGGGAGATGCAAAGACTTCGCATCGCCACGCAACTTCGCGCCGGTCTGTTCGGTGTAATTTACGTACTCGACGAACCCTCTGCAGGGTTGCACCCGGCAGACGTGCAACCGCTGATCGAGGTGCTTGATGCACTAAAGGCCGAGGGAAACTCCGTCTTTGTTGTGGAACACAACATGGATGTGGTGACCCGTGCCGAATGGATTGTGGATGTGGGTCCCGGCGCAGGCAGCGGGGGAGGGCAAGTACTTTATAGTGGAGAAGTCTCCGGCCTCGCGCAGGTAGAAAGCTCGGTGACACGTCAGTTCCTGACCCCTAAACCTGCCCCGAGGCGGAAATTACGAACCGCTAACGCCTGGATGGAACTGCAAGGAATCAAGCTACATAACTTGAGGAATGTGGACGCTAAATTCCCCTTGGGAATCTTTAGCTCGGTGACCGGAGTATCTGGGTCTGGAAAATCGAGTCTTGTCTCGGTGGCACTGGCCCAAGCCGCAGGCGGGAACGCACTGGGGGAGGCCGAGGAATCCGAAGACTCGATGGAGCACGCGGTAATTAGTCAGGTCCACGGTGCCGACCAGATTAACCGTGTAGTGCTGATGGATCAGAAACCTATCGGACGTACGCCGCGCTCAAATGTTGCCACCTATACCGGGCTCTTCGACGCGGTTCGAAAGACCTTTGCAGATCAACCCTTAGCTCGGAAGCGAGGCTACGGTGCGGGACGCTTCTCCTTCAACGTAACCGGCGGACGCTGCGAGAATTGTTTGGGTGAAGGGTTCCTGGAAATTGAACTGCTTTTCTTGCCCGGAACCTACGGCCCTTGTCCGCAGTGCCACGGTACGCGTTACAACGAACAGACCTTGGAAGTTGAGTATCAAGGAAAGAACATCGCTGAAATTCTTGAATTGAGCGTGACTCAAGCAGAAGAATTCCTAGCTGAAATACCTGCAGCGGCCCGGGCACTAGCGACCCTTCGCGAGGTTGGGCTGGGATATCTGAAACTTGGACAGCCAGCTACAGAGATGTCCGGTGGTGAGGCACAGCGCATCAAACTCGCTACCGAGTTACAACGCCAACGACGTGGCCACACGTTGTATCTGCTCGACGAGCCGACCACCGGACTGCACCCAGCAGATGTTCAGCTATTGATCGCTCAGCTGCACCAACTCGTAGATCAAGGAAATACGGTAATAGTCGTGGAACATCATATGGATGTGGTGGCAGCCAGCGACTGGGTCATCGATTTGGGTCCAGCCGGCGGAGATGGCGGTGGCCAAATTGTCGCTACCGGAACCCCGCAGCAGGTCGCAAAAAATCCGGCCAGCCGAACCGCGGAATTTCTTGCGCGTCGACTGGCCGGAGAACAAAAATAATTAGCTATTGCGAAGCTGTGCAAAGGGCGGGGTGTGGACTCCCGCAGCGACAGCCTCGGCGGGATCATCACCGAGATGGATCATTCTATTCTCGTCATCAACATGGACCACGCTTGGTACGTAAGTGCGGGCTTCAGCATCTTGCATCTGCGCGTAACTGATGATGATCACCAGATCTCCGGGGTGCACCAGGTGCGCGGCTGCACCGTTGATTCCAATGACACCACTGCCAGGTTCACCGGCAATGGTGTAGGTTTCCAACCGTGCACCATTGGTAACGTCCACGATGCTGACCAGCTCGCCAGGCAGGATGTCCGAGGCTGCCAGTAGATCAGAATCGATCGTGATTGAGCCGACGTAGTGCAGGTCAGCCTGGGTGACGGTTGCGCGGTGGATTTTGGACTTAAACATGGTGCGTTGCATGGAACGAGTTCCCAATCTTCAAGAAGGTTAGCGGTGCCAGTTTACTACCTAGCATGGCTAACCGTCTGTGAACTACCTGCCCTGCGCGCGATGTAACGCTGAAATTACGGTCCCGTCGGCCAGCAGTTCGTAGGCTGCCTCCAGCTCAGCGGAGAGGAAACGGTCCTCTCCGGGGCCTGCTACTCTGCTGCGGATGACCTCGTGGACGGCACCTGTGATGGGTGCCGGAGTGAGTGGCTTTCGCAGGTCTAAGGCTCGCGAAGCAACGACTAATTCGATAGTCAATACGCGGCGCAGGTTATCCACCGCGGTGCGTAGCTTGCGTGCTGCATGCCATCCGAGGGACACATGGTCTTCCTGCATTGCCGAGGAGGGAATGGAATCAACGCTGGCAGGTACCGCCAGACGCTTATTTTCTGCCACTAGTCCGGCCTGTGTGTACTGCGCGATCATCATTCCGGAGTCCACGCCGGGATCATCGGCAAGGAACGCAGGAAGATCTCGAGAACGAGCTGGATCAAGCATGCGGTCGGTTCGCCGTTCGGCAATAGAACCAAGGTCTGCCACGGCGATTGCCAAGAAATCCAGGACGTAGGCGACCGGTGCCCCGTGAAAGTTTCCGTTGGAAGAGACCTCTCCGGAGGGAAGCACTACGGGGTTATCGATTGCCGCAGCTAACTCGCGGGTCGCAACCATCCGCGCATGGGTGATGGTGTCTCGCACGGCCCCGGTGACCTGTGGGGAGCAACGTAATGAATACGCGTCCTGGACACGTCCATCACCTTCGCGGTGTGAAGCCACAACCTGCGAACCCTGAAGTGCGCCAAACATGTTGGCCGCGCTAAGCGCCTGGCCTGGATGTGGACGCAGCGGTTCGTGAAGTTCGGGACGGAACACCTGATCCGTGCCGAACTGGGCTTCCACACTCATGGCTGCGCTGACATCTGCGATATCGGCTAGATCATCAAGGTCAGCCAACGCCATCACGAGCATGCCCAGCATGCCATCGGTTCCGTTGACCAGCGCAAGACCTTCCTTTTCAGCCAGCTCTAAGGGGGTGATTCCAGCCTCTGCAAGTAGCTCGGGCACTGGGCGGTTTACTCCGTGTTTGTCGGTCGCTTCACCTTCACCCATAAGAACTAACGCGCAATGCGAAAGTGGTGCGAGGTCTCCGGAGCAGCCAAGTGAACCGTATTCGCGTACGACAGGGGTGATCCCGGCGTTTAATAGGGCGACCATGGTTTCAAGCACTACCGGGCGCACCCCGGTGCGTCCACTGGCTAGCGTCTTCGCGCGGAGGAACATCAATGCGCGGACTACTTCACGCTCTACCGGGGCACCCATGCCTGCGGCATGTGAGCGGATCAGTGAGCGTTGTAACTTGGCGCGGTCTGCCGGAGCGATATGTCGTGTAGCTAAAGCACCAAAACCAGTGGAGATGCCATAAACCGGAGTTTCAGAAGCCGCCAGTGCATCAATATGTGTGCGGACTTCGGCTAATTTCTCGCTCACTTCGGCCGAGATATCGACCTGAATATCATGACGGGCAACGTGGAGGACGTCCTGTTCCGTCGTATTGGTCAGATGAAGCGTTACCGAAGCAGGCGAGGTATTCATGAAGGTGTTCCGTTCGTAAGTGAAGCTGTCTCTAACGTCTATTCTTCGCCAGAATCAGCGTGTATTTCGCTTGCTCCGCACTAATCTGTCTGTTATTTCGGACAGGACGTGAAGCCCTTAGCTAGTTTTGTATAGTTCGGAAAAATTCATCGAAATGTCATTAATTAAATGTCGCATTTCGTATACATTCTTGTATCAAAGAGATTACTTCTCATCGTTACGTGAAATTCGTAAATTGTCTTCACGAATACCAGAATTCTGTGGAGACTGACGTAGGCTCTGGAGACCAAGCCACAACGACGTGGCGCGGTTTTGACAACACATCGGTTATCAAAACATTGAAGAACGAGCGAAGGACCGGCAACCGTGAGCGCAAGGTTGACCACAATGAAAAAACAAGTAGCAGCGACACCAGAAAGTGCTTGGCGAAAGCGCAAAGATGCATGGGAGCACCTCGGATATGTCCTAGGTGAGATCATTCGAGGTCTCGATGACAAAGTCTCCGGTGAGCAGCACGAGCACGATGCAAGACAACTACTGAGCCTACTTTCGGCCATCGAACCATACTGGGCCTCACCGGGAATCGATTATTTTAACGAAGTTGAAACCCTGATGAACGAAGGCCACTTTCGTGATGCCTTGATTAAGGTTTACCAGGCTAATCAGTCTTTCCGCACCCAGACGCAATATATTGATGGCGAAGGCCACGATATTGACGCTGAGGAAAGCGAAGCTGCCGCGCAGAGCCTCGATCTACGCGGTAATGAGACTCGCCCTACGCAGCGGAAATTCACCCCTAAGGTTGAAATACTGCTCGTCGATAATGGGCCGGCGGACGAAATTGAACGTTTCAAGGCAGAGATGCTGGAACAGCGTCAACGAACTGATTCGTTCGTCTACAGTTTTGTCGTAGTTCCTAGCGTCGAAGATGCGCTGACTGCGATCGTCATCAATCCGACAATTCAAGCGGTCGTGCTCACCGCCCGTTTTGAATTGGAAACTCGCCGGCGTTTGAGCGCCACATTAGGCAAGTACGTCTCCCGGTATACCGTCGGACGCTTCAAAACGATGCGACAAATCGACCGGATTTTGGATCTGGAAGCAATTATCGATCTGCTCCGTCCCGAGATCCCTGTGTACCTGATTGCCGGGGTTGCGCTGGAGTCTATTGCGCATGAGATTACCGGGCGCTTCAAGCGCATCTTCTCCCGCAACGATGGCATGGACCTGCACTTGTCATTGATAGCCGAAGTTCTGGAACGGTATAACACTCCTTTCTTCCACGCCTTGCAGACCTACGCCAAGCGCCCAGGCGGAGTATTCCACGCGATGCCGATTTCCCGTGCGGGTTCTGTGCAAAATTCTCCCTGGGCACGCGACATCGTAGATTTCTACGGGAAAAACCTTTTGCTGGCTGAAACCTCGGCCACCTCTGGTGGTCTCGATTCGCTGCTTGATCCGCAGAGCTCCATTAAGCAAGCTCATGAACTAGCGGCTCGCGCGTTCAACAGCCACAGGACCTATTTCGTTACGAACGGCACCTCCACCGCAAACAAGATTGTCCACCAGTCAATTCTGGCTCCAGGCGATATTGTTCTCGTTGACCGAAACTGCCATAAATCGCACCACTACTCGCTGGTGCTGGCAGGCGCAAACGTCAGTTATTTAGAGGCTTACCCGCTGAACGAACACTCAATGTATGGGGCAGTATCTCTGGAAGAGATCAAGGGTCGCCTGCTGCAGCTGCGTCGTGAAGGTTTGTTGCACAAGGTCAAAATGTTGACGCTGACTAACTGCACCTTTGACGGAATTGTTTATGATCCGCGTCGGGTCATGGAAGAATGCTTGGCAATCAAGCCTGACTTGGTTTTTCTTTGGGACGAAGCATGGTTCGCTTTTGCTGGTTTCCACCCGATTTATCGTCAGCGCACAGGTATGGCCGCGGCTGAGCGAATCCGAACCACGTTCGAGACCAAAGACTACCGCGAGCGTTTTGCTGCTCAACAGGCAGCATTGCCCGAGCCCGGAACCCTGGATGATCCGTCCAATGACGATGCGTGGATAAAAACGCGCCTGTTGGCGGATCCTGCAAAGACTCGATTGCGAGTCTATTCGACGCAATCGACGCATAAGACCTTGACCTCATTGCGCCAGGGTTCCATGATTCATATTCATGATCAGGATTTTGCCGAGCGTAACCGAAATTCCTTCCGCGAAGCCTACATGACTCACACCTCTACGTCCCCGAACTATCAGATCCTCGCATCTTTGGATATTGGGCGACGTCAGGCAGAACTTGAGGGTTATGCGCTGGTGCAGCGACAGGTGGATTTAGCGCAGTCAATCGTCCGGGCCATGACACGCAATAAACTCTTGCGCAAATACTTCCGAGTGCTTGATACTCAAGAGCTAATCCCTGGTGAATACCGGTGCAGTGCTACCGCTGATCCGGTACGCGACGGGCTGGAAGTTTGGGACCGGTCATGGGCCGAGGATGAGTTTGTTGTCGACCCGTCACGACTGACCCTAGACATCAGCCGTACTGGCGTAGATGGAGACACCTTCAAACACACCTACCTGATGGATGGTCACTCAATTCAGGTGAATAAGACCAGCCGCACCTCGGTGTTGCTGATGACAAACATTGGTACTAACCGTTCGGCGGTTGCGCACTTGATTGAAGTGTTAGTGAAGATCGCCGAGGAGCTGGAGCACGAGCGCCGGCTTGATGGGCGTGCCATGAGTGACGGCAAGAAGGTTCCTGCAACAGAAGTGCCGATGCCTGATTTCAGCTATTTCGCTGATGAATTTAGTGGCGGTGGTGGAAGTGGTGACATGCGTTCGGCCTACTACCTGACGTATCAAGACCCTGCCACGCACTTCATGTTCTCACCCGAGATCCGTCAAAGGATTCACAGTGGGGAACAAGTAGTTTCTGCTGCCTTCGTGACACCATACCCGCCAGGCTTCCCCGTGCTGGTTCCGGGTCAGGTAGTCTCAACTGAAATTCTCGACTACATGGATGTCCTGGATACTCGCGAAATTCACGGATACCACGGTGACTTCGGATATCAGGTCTTTACCTCCGAAGCGCTGGCCAGTGTAGCCGCAAAGCGACTATAGGTCTTCAGTGTAGGAGTCTGCTTGCAGGCTCCTGCACTGGCCACATCATTTCCCGTTGGCACGTTACCTATCAGCCCGCGAGCCATCAGAAATCTGCGCGGTAAATCAGCAAGCGCCAGTAGCTGAGAACAACGGGTCACTGATGCTATTTCCCATCCCCTGAATGTTTGGTATGAACCTGCGCCATGAGTGTAATTCCGGCGTATGGTGAGAAGTAGTGGCCGTAGGCGAGAGCATTGTTGCTATAGCCGGCTACTGGGCGATAAGTCTTCTGGAAGGGACCAGAATATGGAATCACGCAAAAGCACAGGCGAATAGACGACTGTCCACTTCGCTTTTCTGGCGGACAAATTCGATACCGTCAGCTCAATGGAAGAAAGCCGATTCTATCCCGGGATTCCCGGGCAGAAATGGAGTGACGCCATGCCTACGATTCACGGAGCGTCTCAACTGAATACCCACCTAGGCTTGGGATTAGCCGCAGGTGGGGCCCTGTTCGCGATCATGTTCTCGGTAGCCATATTTTGGGTGCCTATGGGAGTGGCCCCTGGCATGAATCCTTTATGGATCATCGTTGCCTGGGGAACAATGCTCATGTGCTGGGGTGTATTCCGAATGATTGCAGGACCCAGCCGACTAGATCATTTTAATGGTGGCACCAATGCTGGTTCTTAAAGGGAGTTGAAACATCCCATCGGGCCAGTCCACATGCCGAGGTTAAGATCATCTAGTTGTACCCCAGTGACCCGTCGCTTCAATCAACGATGCGGCGGGTCACTGCTATGACGAGTCTGGCGTACGCTGCGATAGCAGTTACCCGGATACGAGATCCTGACTTGGCCGGTGCTTTCTCACGCGTACCGAATGCGGGCCACAAAAGCCTGCAGTACCACTGCTGAACTTTCGTGGACCGCGTCTGTTGACGGGTACTTGCTACTTACCCTGCATCGGGATGCGCACACCGCGTTCCGCTGCGACCTCGATTGCGCGGTCATACCCGGCATCAACGTGGCGGATGACGCCCATACCTGGATCATTGGTCAGCAGTGCTTCAAGTTTGGCGGCAGCCATTTCGCTGCCATCAGCCAAGGAGACCTGGCCTGCGTGGATGGAGCGGCCCATGCCCACACCGCCACCATGGTGGATGGAAACCCAAGAAGCCCCCGAGCTCGTTGCCGTGAGTGCATTCAATAGCGGCCAATCGGCTACCGCATCGGAGCCGTCAGCCATGGCCTCGGTCTCCCGGTAAGGAGAAGCCACAGAACCGGAATCCAGATGATCGCGGCCGATGACGATTGGTGCCGAAACCTTGCCCTCGGCGACTAACTGATTAAAGAGCAACCCTGCCTTGGCACGTTCGCCGTAGCCCAACCAGCAGATACGTGCTGGCAGTCCCTCAAACTCCACGCGTTCCGCGGCAGCATCCAACCAACGGTGCAGATGTTCGTTCTCCGGGAATAGTTCTTTCAATGCTTGATCGGTAACGCGGATATCTTCAGGATCGCCGGATAATGCTACCCAGCGGAACGGGCCAAGCCCCTCACAGAAGAGTGGTCGGATATATGCGGGAACGAAGCCTGGGAATTCAAACGCCCGTTCGTAGCCGCCCTTTCGGGCTTCGTCGCGGATCGAGTTTCCGTAGTCAAATACCTCTACGCCGAGATCCTGGAATTCAACCATCGCCTGAACCTGCTTGGCCATCGACGCCTGGGCCTTGTGGGTGAAATCGGCGGCATCGGCGGCCGCCGCTTCGGACCACTGTTCCAAGGTGTATTCCACTGGGAGGTAGCTCAGCGGATCGTGTGCGCTGGTCTGGTCGGTGACGATATCGAATGACACTTCACCGGCCTTGTGGCGTCGCAACAGCTCGGGGAAAACCTCGGCGGCGTTGCCGACGTATCCAACGGAATGTCCGCGGCCCTCAGCCTTCGCTGCGGAGACCTTGGCCAGCGCCTTGTCTAGGTCTAGTTCCACCTCATCGAGGTAGCGCTTGGACACGCGCCGACGTAGCCGGGTTTCATCGACATCAACGATCAGGCAAGCACCATTATTCAGCGTGACCGCCAGTGGTTGTGCCCCACCCATGCCACCACAACCACCGGTCAGCGTCAGCGTATTTGCCAACGTGCCGTTGTATCGTTTGCGCCCGATGGCCGCAAAGGTTTCATAGGTGCCCTGCAAGATTCCCTGGGTGCCAATGTAAATCCAGGAGCCTGCAGTCATCTGCCCGTACATCATCAGGCCTTCGGCCTCGAGTTTGCGGAAATGCTCCCAGTTGGCCCAGTCGCCAACCAAGTTTGAGTTAGCGATCAATACACGCGGTGCCCACTTGTTGGTGCGGAATACGCCCACTGGCTTACCGGACTGGATGAGTAAGGTTTCGTTTTCTTCCAGATCCTTGAGCGTCTCGACGATGGCGTCAAAGGCCTCCCATGAGCGTGTGGCCTTGCCGGTGCCACCGTAAACGACCAGGTCCTCCGGGCGTTCGGCAACCTCTGGGTCGAGGTTGTTCATCAGCATCCGCAGCGGTGCTTCGGTAGCCCAAGATTTGGCGTTGAGCTTTGTGCCACGTGGGGCGCGGACGACTCGTGGTTCATGGCTCACGATGGACTCCTTTAGCGGTAAGTGAAGTAACTAACTGCTTCCATCATTGGCCATAGGGCGCTTCCAGCACACGGGGGTTTTCACGGTGCTGTCCGGAATTTCAGACTGCGGGTACGGGGCTATTGCGCCGGCCTTGAATCCGCGAGGTCAGCTGCGCGGCGGTTTGGCGAATTTGTTCCAGTAGCGGTTCCCAGTGATCTTCTGGAACCCGGTCGCCGAGGAAGGTGACGGCAACCGCTGCAACCGGCCAACCGTTGGCATCTAAAATCTCAACCGCGAGCGAATGGAAATCGGCCGTCACGTCTCCACGCTCTACCGCGAAACCACGTTTGGAGGTCTGGTCTAATTCGCGGCGCAACTGCTGATAGGAATTTATCCCGCTGTCTTGAGCCCGGCTACTGAAACTTGAGGTCCCCGGATACAACGCACGAACCTGGGATTTTGGGAGTGCGCCAAGAATGGCCCGGCCCGAGGCGGTCAAGTGCGAAGGTAAACGCACACCGACTTCGGTGACCAAGGAGGGCCGTCCCTTGGCTCGTTCCTCCACGATGTAGAGCACGTCCGCGCCGTGCAGGACCGCAAGATGGGCGCTTTCACCCACCTTGTCCACCAGCTGCGCAATCAACGGAGCGCCGAACCGCGCTAAGGGTTCCTGACGCGTGTAGGCGCTGGAAAGTTCAAATGAGGAGACTCCCAGCCCGTAGGCCTTTTCCTCGGGGTAGTGGGCGATAAAACCCTGTTCGAGCATGACGTTGAGTAGCTGGTACACACTCGAGCGCGGTAACTCCAGCAGTTTAGCGATCATCGCCGCAGGGGTCGGCGATTTCCGGCTTGCCAGTAAACGCAAGACGCGCAGCGTGTTTTCAGCTGCCGGTACCTTGCTGCCCATAATTACCCCTTAGTTGAAACGCATACCTGCTAGGGAACTCTAGCAACACTCTGCGTCGACTAATGGAGGGAACTATAAAATCTGTGCCTGCAGGGATTCGTTGAGCGCCTCAAGCCGCGGTGGATTAGCCCCTGAAGTCAACACGGTCAGCTCGGAGCAACGAGTCGCTTGAGTCAACGCGAATTCCAATTCGTTCTGATCCAGAGCGGCACCCTTGGTAGTCAGTGACTGCGCCAAGGAGCTATTAAGCAGCCCATGAAGCAACCCAGACATGAAGGCATCACCGGCACCGATGGTGTCGACAATCTTTACCGGACGTGAATGAACCATCACCTCGGTGTTCTTCGCGCGGGCCGTGGCGCCGCGCGCACCGAAAGTCATGACCGCGAGTTTCGCTCCACGTTCCAGAATATGGTCAAGGATCCGCTGGCAATCCCACCCGGGATATAACCACAGGGCGTCATCATCACTGAGCTTGACGATATGGGACAGGCTCATCATTTTTTCGATTTGCCGCACCGCGGTGGAGCGCTTGCTGATGAGCTGAGGGCGCACATTGGGGTCGTAACTGCGCAACTGATGTGCCGGTGACGCTTCAAAAGCTTCAAGGACTTTTTCGCAACCCGGTGCCAGCCATCCAGCGATGGATCCGGTGTGTAAAAGTTGTGCCTCGGAGGCGGCCACTCCCTGAGGCAGGTCCCAGGACAAACTAAATTCATAGGTCGCATCGCCCACTCCGTCCACGGAGACGGTTGCATAACTGGTGGACTCCTGCGAGTAAGTGCCGGCCGCAAGTTTTACCGAGGAATCGGCTAGATGCGCTGAAATTAATGCGCCGTGCTCATCATCGCCAAGGTCGGTGGTCAAGGTGACCTCATGGCCCAAACGGCCTAGTCCCACCGCGACATTCATCGGGGAACCACCTGGATGTGCTACGCCATCAACGATATCGGCTAGAGCTTCGCCAACCACCTGTATCTGTGCCATGACTCGATACTACGGATATTCGCCTAAATAGCCACAATCGACTCTCGAACCAAGGTGTGTGGCTGGGCACCTCATGGCGTTCAGCAGGACCAGATTCTACGGGACTGCCGGCGCTTAACCGCTCCGGCAGGTTCGGCGTAGGCCTGGGCGAATTCAACGTTTTCTCGAATGTGGAGCGGCTGCGCAACTCATGCGCAGTTGCCTCCAGGGGCTCGCTCGCTGCACAGTAGAACCATGCAGTCCCTCTTTGACGATGGTGCTTTAGGCCGCGAGCCGCAGACCCTCCGGCCCGGCGCAGTCCATGTACCCGGATGGCTCACAATCGAGCAGCAAGATTGGATCACCGAGCAGTTTCTCAGCTGGGGAGAAGGGCCAGTGCCGCCGCATTCCACCTTAGTCAACGGGCATCCTATGAAGGTCAAAACCGTGTGCCTTGGATGGCATTGGGGCAACTATCAATACACCCGCACCGCCGAGGACCTCAACGGGGCGCCAGTCCCGCCAATGCCAGACTGGCTTGTTGAATTAGGCCGGCGCGCGGTGGCCGAGGCCACCGCAGGTCCGGCTAACGCCCGGGTATACAACCCAGATGTGGCGATCATTAATTATTATCCGCCCGGTTCAACCATGGGAATGCATCAGGATGCGGAGGAGAAGATCAATGCGCCTATCGTTTCGCTGTCTATTGGGGACAGCGCAAATTTCCGTCTGGGGAACAGTGAAACGCGGACCAAGCCCTATCAGGATGTGAGGTTGGCTTCAGGGGATCTTTTTGTTTTTGAAGGTCCCGCCCGCTGGGCTTTTCATGCGGTGACTAGGATTTATCCGGGCACCGGGCCCGCACACTGGAAACTGGGTGGCGGACGAATCAACATCACCCTGCGTGAAACTGGGATGAGCTAGGTCGTTAGGACGACGCCAAATCAAGAGTGGCAAACACTGCTCGATGATCAGAATCGCCGAGCGGCAGCGTACTGGCCGATCCCGTATCCAGGCCACGAACCATGACATGATCAATTTTTAGAACGGGCACCGGGCGACTTGGCCAGGTCATGCCGAATCCCCAGGACTCGTGTGGAACTTCTTCGAGCTGGTCAGAGATCGGAGTGAAATGCCTGTCGGTGCTGGTCGCATTAAAATCGCCGAGCGCAATGATTTTCGAGCTACGGTCAAGGGCCATGATTTGGCCCAAATTCCTAAGCATCATATCCCGCTCTTCATGGTCCAAGGGGCGTGCCGAAGCCGCATGAACCGCATATACGGTCACCTGTTCAGTTTCCGTTTGTATGCGCAACTTCGCAGCTCGCGACCAGCCCAAGCCGAGATCCAAAGGCTGCTGATCCAGGATGGGATACTTGCTGTAGACGCCTACGGTTCCCACCGAAAACTGATGCGGGTGAGAATCAGCTAAGAGCTGTCCCACCTGTTCGGCTTGTCCCTCACCAAGTTCTTGCAGACTTATTAAATCCGCACCCTCGGCCACTAATCCTTGAGCCGAGGTAACCGCTCCATCTTGATGCACGTTTTGTGTGGCCACCGTGAATTTATCCACGGGTTCCGGCGGGTTTGCAGGAATGAAAGCTGCACCAAATATCCATGCCCAAGCGATGGCCGGTAGTAAGAGGATCAGGAAGGCGATTCGGCCGCGCACCAGCATGGCTAAAAGTAGCAGCACAGGTATCCCAAAACCTAGCCACGGGGCCAAATTGTCGAGGAACAGGCCAAGCCCAGCGCGCTCTGGAAAGCTTCGATGGGCTACAAGCACTACCGTGAGTGCCAGGGATAAGAGAACTATCAATAACCTCCCGGCCAGCCGGCCGGCGGTCAGACGATGATGGGCTGCATTGGACATGAGGATTCCAGATTGCCACACGTTGCTGGCAGAGCCGTGGATTGACCGCGGAATACTGATATCGAGTTATGCGTTGGGTACCCGAGAGGTATTGTCACTACGATTGATACTGGCGCCAACGTTGTCGTACTAAAAGCACACCCACCATCGAAGTAAAGTTAGAGGCTCCATGAACCAAGTAGCGCCACCACGATATTTAGAAGGCAGAACTTTGCTCTTCGCGATTATTGCCTTGGGCATGGGTGGTTTCGGCATTGGTGTGACTGAATTTGCCATGATGGGCTTACTGCAAGAAGGTGCCACCGATCTAGGCGTGAGCAACTCCCAGATGGGCCTGGTGATTAGTACCTACGCCATCGGTGTGGTGGTTGGCGCTCCGGTACTGACGGCTCTCGCCGCAAAAATCTCCAAAAAACGAGCGGTGCAAATTCTGATCCTGCTCTTCGCCGTCGCAAACCTTTCCTCGTTCTTTGCTGCGGATTACCAGACCATGTTGTTCACTCGATTCCTCTCCGGATTACCGCACGGCGCTTACTTCGGTCTGGCCGGCGTGCTGGCTGGCAACATAGTCCCCGCAAGTATGCGAGGCCGAGCCATTGCCTGGGTCATGCTTGGCCTGTCCGTGGCGAACGTTGCCGGCGTTCCCTTAGTGACTCTGCTTGGTCAGGCAACCGGTTGGCGCTCAATGTTCCTCGTGGTCGCCGCGGTGGGTGTACTTACCTTTGTCTTGATCAGCCTCTTTGTGCCAATGCGTAAAGCCACCCAAGGTGCCAGCATGCGCCGGGAACTTTCGGCTCTCAAGAACGTGCAGGTTTGGTTGGCCATGGCTACAGGCATTGTTGGCTTCGGCGGGTTCTTCGCCGTCTATTCATATATCTCGCCCACACTTACCGACGAAACCGGGCTGGACATCGCCCTCGTGCCGTTGGCCTTGGGACTTTACGGTGTAGGCATGGTGGCCGGTTCGCTTATTGGTGGCAGACTCGCCGATTGGTCGATCTTCGGAGCGATCAAGCTTGCCAGTGTGTTGATGGTTTTCAGTATGCTGACCTTCGCCGCGGTTGCCTCGTGGGTAATCCCGACCTTGATTATGGTGTTTGTTCTCGGGGCCGTTGGATCATTGCTCATTCCGAGCTTGCAGACGCTGTTGATGGACTCTGCACCGCACGCGCAGTCGTTGGCGGCGTCGCTGAACCACTCCGCACTGAACGTGGCCAACGCCCTGGGCGCTGCCTTAGGCGCCATGGTGATTACCGCAGGCTTCAGCTATCGTGCACCGTCCATAGTGGGCGCAATTCTGGCGGCACTTGGATTGCTCATCGCATG
Source organism: Glutamicibacter sp. (assembly GCF_035257265.1). Classification (GTDB taxonomy): domain Bacteria; phylum Actinomycetota; class Actinomycetes; order Actinomycetales; family Micrococcaceae; genus Glutamicibacter. The sequence goes on along the minus strand of NZ_DATEXC010000039.1, from coordinate 1,001 downwards.
GATCACCCAGCGTCGAGCACAGAAAATTGGGCTGGTCATTGGCGCCGATGCTGTGCTGGAACAAATCGACGGGCCAGAAAGAAAATAGTCGTTGAATGGATAAGGGCCAGGGCGAGGATCAACCGATCCTCGCCCTGGCCCTTTATCGCAACGGGTTAGCTTTCTTCGCCGCGTACCGCACTGATGTTAAACATCCAGCGAACACCAAATTTGTCGGTCAACATCCCGAATGAGTCGCCCCAGGGGGCCTTGGCAAGCGGTTCGTCAATGCGCGAATCGACCGAAAGCTTCTCCCACCAGCCGGTGAGTTTTGCCTCGTCGGCCGGATCGGTGGCATCACTGCTGAGCGCGACAGTGCCGTTGCCGGTGACGTTCATTTCCAGTGGGGCGTCGGAACCCATGAGATGTAATCCGCGGTCGACGAATAACGACGAATGCATAATCAGGTCGGCCGTGGCAGGGTTACCATCATTCATGCCTTCCTGGAATGTCATGGCGGAGTATTCACCGCCGAAGATCGAATGGTAGTGTTCCATCGCCTCGCGGGCGACACCACCAAATACCAAATAAGGAGTCATAGCAACGGTCATTGGATCAATGCCTTTCGCCGAAGTTTGTTGGACCGATAAGCCCACGAAAGCCATTCTTCCACTGGGTCACTTAGTTGTGAAGAGCGGTTTTGATTGGCCTCTCTGCGGGTCGATTTGGAATTTACCGGCAGGCTCCGGTAGAGTTATATCTCGGTTCGCCGGTCCAAAAGATCGCGGGAATCAAACCTTCATCTGGGGGTATGGCGCAGTTGGTAGCGCGTCTGCATGGCATGCAGAAGGTCAGGGGTTCGAATCCCCTTACCTCCACAGTGTGAAGAGTCGCGACATAGTTTACAGATGAGTTGCGACACGCTTTACAAATCTTCATCAGGGACCCCTGGCCAACGGCCAGGGGTTTTCTGTTTATCCGGCCAGTAGTTCCGTTCTTCGTTGATCACATGCCGACTGAGG
>NZ_DATEXC010000038.1:0-462401 GCF_035257265.1 Glutamicibacter sp. | reverse complement strand
TGGCTCGGCACCCCGGGGTGCCGAGCCACTAATTTAATACGAGGAGAATTAGCCCTCGAAAGGTGTCGCGGAAACAATTTCCACGGCGATATCGCGTCCGTTAGGCGCGGTGTAAGTCAGCTTGTCGCCAACCTTCTTGCCATGAACTGCCTGGCCGATAGGGGACTGCTCGGAGTAGACCTCTAGGTCGCTGTCGCCAGCAACCTCGCGGGAACCAAACAAGAAGGTGGTCTCATCGCCGGCGATGGTGGCTACTACCAACATGCCTGGCTCGACAACTCCGTCATCTGCAGGCGCGTCGCCAACGTGGGCGCGGCGTAGCAGATCCTTCAGATACAAGATACGGGCCTCGGCCTTGCCTTGCTCCTCACGAGCAGCGTGGTAGCCACCGTTCTCCTTGAGGTCACCCTCCGAACGTGCCTGCTCGATGCGGGCGACAATTTCGGTGCGACCTGGACCGGAGAGGAAGGTCAGTTCAGTCTGAAGGCGGTCGAAGGCCTCCTGAGTCAGCCACACGACAGGTTCGTTGCTGTTGGTGCTCACGTTGTACTTCCTTTGGTCAGTCAGGGATTTCTTCTGTGTACCGTCCACGCTGGGCGGTAAAGCCAAACGCCACCATGCGGTGGCGTTGAAGAAATCAGATTCGGTACGAATTGGTGATCTGTCGAATTTCGGCGGATTCAAGCAAAGACCCCGCTAGGCTCCTGTTCCAGTTGATCTTCAACTGGGCGCACAAACCGATGCGGGGTGAAACGTACTTTCCCACGATAATAGTCGCGATTGGGAAATAATCCCAATGCGTTCAGCTCTGGGGTTGAAGAATGTCTGCTTTATTACCTGGTGAACTCGTTCGGCACCTTGTAACAAGACTCAACGCCGGCAGTTACCGCAAGATTGTCGGTGTGCATCGGGACCGTCAGACGTTTGGTGGTCAATACACCGGGGTCGGTTGGCTCAAGCAGGACGGTATTAAACCCGACGGTGGCCTTTGACTCATTCATCGCGCGTACATCGCATTGCAAACGGTACTTGGAATTATATTCGACCTCGATGACCGCTGTGGCTTGAGAGGAGGATTGCACCGAAAAATTGATGTCTTGGGCGCTGATGGCACTAAAATTACTAAAGCCAACCCAGGCCGCTCCGACTACTCCGACGGTCAATGCACCACCGATGAGCAAGTTACGTGTGCGCTTAGTCAGCGGGCGCTTGTTGGGGTTGTTGTATCGAGCCGTTAAGCTTGGATCAGACATTGCTTACCCTGTACTACTCTCTGCCGCCGACTATGAGATGTCTCTAGTCTACCTGTCGGGTCTTCAGGGAATAACGCAGGGCTACGTGAGAGTTGTCATTGATGGTATGCCATATCGGCATGCCGGCCTGTTCACAGTGCAGAAGGAAGAGTTTACGTGGAGATTCACGACGTGAAGAAGTTAGCGCCGTCCCAGGGGCTGCGTCTCATGGCGATTCATGCCCACCCGGATGACGAGTCATCCAAGGGCGCTGCCACCATGGCCGCTTATGTTGATGCCGGCGCAGAGGTGATGGTTGTCAGCTGCACCGGTGGTGAACGTGGTGACATCCTGAATGCTGCCGTTGGCGAACTCGCGCACGCGCACCGTGATCTGCCGGGGGTACGCCGCACCGAAATGGCTGAAGCCGCCTCGGTCTTGGGCATCCAGCACCGCTGGCTGGGATATGTCGATTCGGGCCTGCCCGAAGGTGACCCGCTGCCAGAACTCCCATTTGGTGCCTTTGCCTTGCAGCCGGTAGAAATCGCTGCAGCAGGCATCATCAAGTTGATTCGTGAGTTCCGCCCGCACGTCATCACCACCTATGACGAAAACGGCGGGTACCCGCACCCGGATCATATTCACTGCCACAAGGTCTCGGCTTTCGCCTTCGAGCAGGCTGGCAACGCACAGTTGTATCCCGAGCTAGGGGAGCCTTGGGAAGTCGACAAGCTTTATTATGACCGTGCGTTCTCCTCGGATCGTTTGCGTACTCTGCACTATGCGATGCTGGAAGGTGGCTACGAATCCCCGTACACCGAGCGCGTCGCAAAGTGGGAAAATGACGAAGAGAACGAAATGTTCAAGTGGGTTTCACCACATACCACAACCACCCAGGTGCACTGCGCAGATTATTTCACGTTGCGCGATCAGGCACTCCTAGCGCACCGAACACAGATTGACCCGGAGGGATTCTTCTTCGCGGTCCCAGAACATATTTATGCCGAGTCCTGGCCGTGGGAGGACTACACGCTGATTTCGTCAAAGGTTGCCACACAACTGCCTGAAACAGATCTGTTTGCCGGACTAAGATAGAACCAAGTACCAACTAGTTCCAGAAAAGAGTTGTCCCCACACCGTGAATGCGATTTACGCGACCATGATGGTTGCGAGTACCAATGTGCAGAACGAAGCGCTGGACGAGAACGGTTACGGCCCGGGTTTCCTCGGCTTCGTGTTCACCGCGTTTCTGGCACTGGCAGTAATCTTCCTGATTCGTGACATGGTGCGCCGCGTCCGTCGTGTCCGTTACGCCTCGGAAGCCGAATCCAAGCAGAATGAGCTGATGCTCAAGGGCGAGAACCGACCAATTCAAGAGCCTACCGATCCAGTGGATCCGAAGACCTCCGAAGACAGCTAGGCCACAGAGCCTGAAGCAGGCCTCATGCTGACCCGCCACTGAGTGGAAGGGCAGCCTGAGGCCTTTTCTTTTGCCGCGGGGTACGGCGCATCGCTCAGCCTTTGGCCGAATCAGAGGTGAGGAAGGACACCACGGTGGCGTGGTGAGGCAGAATGGCGTCATGGGACAACGAATCGCCAATAGCTCCAGCGCCTACCTTCGCCAGCACTCGCATCAAGAGGTTGACTGGTGGCCCTATGGGGATGAAGCCTTCGAACAGGCCCGCCTGCGCGACGTGCCGGTGATGCTTTCTATAGGTTATGCGGCCTGCCACTGGTGCCACGTGATGAGCCATGAATCTTTTGATGACCCGCAGATCGCCCAAAAACTCAACGATAACTTTATTTCCATCAAAGTAGACCGCGAAGAACACCCGCTGGTCGACGACACCTACATGATGGCAACCCAGGCACTCACGGGGGCCGGAGGTTGGCCCATGACAATCTTTGCGATGCCCGACGGACGTGCCTTCCATACGGGCACCTACTATCCACGTGAGCCCCGCGGAAAAATTCCGTCATTCACCCAATTAGTAGACGCGGTCCATCAAGGATGGGAAGAACACCGGGAAGGGCTCGAAGAGCAAGCCCAGCTGCTCGCTGATCACCTCGCCGAGCTGGGGTCACGTCAAGGCACCCTGCTGACGATGAGCACTGACTCCACGGTTACCGAGGCGCTGCGTCAGGCCAGCCGTCACTGGATTGCCACGAGCAAGGCCGAGGGTGGCTTCACCGCTGCACCAAAGTTCCCACCTACCTGGGCACTGAAGACCATGTGGCGCTCGGTGCTCCTAGACGGAGAACTTGGGACCGAAGCCATTGAACCACTGGCGACAACCCTGGAAGCGATACTGCTTGGCGGTCTGCGAGATCATCTTTCCGGCGGCTTTGCCCGCTATTGTGTGGATGAAAATTGGACGATCCCGCACTTTGAAAAAATGCTCTACGACAACGCCGGCTTACTTTCTTTATGCGCGCATACCGCGGTCTTCGCAACACAGTATGCGCTTCAGCATCCCCAGCACGAGCAGCGAGCCACCCAGCTGGCGCAGTTAGCCCGCCAAGCGGCGCTGGATACGGCGGGCTTCTTGAGCAACGACCTTTTGACCGCCGAATCCGGTGCGCCCCACCGCGCTTTTGCCGCATCGCTAGACGCAGACTCGTTGCGCGGCACGTCAAGCGTCGAAGGGGCAGCCTATACGTTCACCAGAGAAGAATGCCTCGAAGCAGTACGCCGAGCAGGTGTCCAGCTGCCCACGGACATGGTACGGCTAGCTGGCATTGCTGAAGACCCTGGCTATTATCACGTCTCGTTGACCCGGGTACCGGTTGACGGAGAGACCCGGATTTGGGATGCCTTCAGAGCCGAACTGCGCACCGTGCGCGCCACCAGACCAAGTCCGGGACGCGATGAGAAGATCATCGCCGGATGGAATGGGCTTGCCATTGAAGCGCTCGCCGAAGCCGGCGAACTACTCGATGAACCACAACTCGCCCAGCTGGCGGAACAGGTGGCCACCACGCTATGGGAGGTGCACTGGGATGCGCAGAATCAAACGCTGGCGCGTGTGAGTTTTGCCGGTCAACGCTCGGCGGATAACGAGGGCACCTTAGAAGACTATGCCGGGCTTACCCTCGGGTTCTTAGCGCTCACCCAGAGCCCGCACTACAGTGTGTGGCAAGAACGTGCCGGCCTGCTGATCGGAAAAACCGCACAGTTCATCGATGTGGAGACCGGGATTCCTCGCGATGCCTTGGCACTCGATGACCGCTTGAGCAAACAACGCTCACAGATTGCCCCGGTGACAGTACTCGACGACGCCATTCCTGCTGCCGCTGCGCTCTACGCCAAGGCGCTGAGCCGGCTAGCTATCCAGCGGATGGCCGACGAGAATTTTGACGATTCGGGCCAGGAGCAATTTGACCTGGCACACCGGCTTAGCGCTCACGGTGTGGCGCTCGCCGGTCAAGCTCCTACTCAAGTAGCCACGGCTCTTGAGGTGCAGTCGGTACTCGACTCGGCGGTCCATTATGTGAAGTTAAACGGTGCAGACGCAGCCGAGCACCAGCATTTGCGGAGCCTATGCCGCGCTCTGGGGATCGAAGTCCGAAGCTCAGCGCAGCCTGCTTCCGGCGCGCAAGGCCTGGAAATTCAGCCTTGCCGGTTGGCGCTGTGTAATCTTCCGGTGCACGATGTTTCATCGTTGCTGACTTTGTTGGCAGGCAAATAAGCATTGGCTGCGGACGCTTGGCTGCACGGTGTTGCGGGGGAAACACGATAGATTTAGTTTAAAGAAAACTTTTGAACGTGTGCGAAAGCGAGGAACCCGGTGCGTCTTCCCTCTCTTGTGTACCGTTTCTATGAACGGCGCCTAGCGAAGTCGTTACCCGGTGACAAACTGCCCCACCACATCGGTGTCATGGTTGATGGTAATCGCCGCTGGGCGAAACTAGCAGGCAGCCCCACGATGGCCGGTCATCAGGCCGGCGCGGATAAGATCCTTGAGTTCCTCGAATGGTGTGAGGACTTAGGCATCAAGGTCGTCACCCTCTACATGCTTTCTACCGACAACCTCAACCGCGAACCCAGCGAGCTGCGTGATTTGCTGGAAGTCATCGGCAACACGCTGGATCGATTGGGCGAAACGAACCAGGTGAAGGTGCAGCAGGTCGGGGCGTTAGATGTGTTGCCTGCGGATCTCGCAGCGAAACTTGCCGCGCTGGAAACAAGCACCGCACAGCGGACCGGAGTTCACGTCAACGTGGCCATTGGCTACGGTGGACGACGTGAAATTATCGATGCGATTAAGTCCTTGCTGCGCGATGCTACCGAACACGGTCGGTCATTGGAGAGTGTCAGTGATTCGCTGAGTATCGAAGAACTCGAATCGTACTTGTACACCAAGGGGCAGCCCGATCCGGATCTGGTGATTCGCACCAGTGGTGAGCAACGCCTGAGCGGCTTCCTAACCTGGCAAAGTGCCTACTCGGAGTTCTATTTCTGTGAAGCTCTCTGGCCGGATTTCCGTCGCGTCGACTTCTTACGTGCACTGCGCGATTTTGCCGATCGCCAGCGCCGGTTCGGTGCTTAAAACGTCCGCTGAGTTGGCAGGTATTGATCGTTTCCGAAAATGATACTTTGCCGTAACCTGTTGGAGCAGTTGGCCGTCTATGGTGAGGATATGGCGGGACGCTAAAGTCCCGTCAAACCGAAAGGTTCCTCACTAGATGACAAGATGCGGCGTACACACGAAGCGATTCGTGGTTCACCCTTGGCATCCGGTGGTGGAGCTTCCCACTAAAGCGTGGGGAGTATCCCCACGCCGGATTCGAGAATGGGTGCGCTGTTATGACCCGAACTACCAACTCGGCCGTCCGCACATACGTCATTGACACTTCGGTGTTGTTGTCGGACCCGAAAGCGATGTTCCACTTCGAGGAGCACCATGTGGTGATCCCGTTGACAGTCATTACCGAGCTGGAGCATAAGCGCAAAGATCCGGATCTGGGCTTTTTCGCGCGACAAGCATTGCGCTTGCTCGATGAACTGATCTCCAGCCACGGCGGACTATCCCAGCCTGTCCCGGTCTCCGACGCCGGAGGAACCCTGCGCATTGAGCTGAACAACATCGCCTCCGATGTTCTGCCCGTGGGAATGCGCTCGGCAGAAAACGACACCCGTATTCTTGCGGTGGCAAAGCACCTGCTTGATGAAGGCCAAGACGTGGCGTTGGTGACCAAGGACTTGCCCATGCGCATCAGGGCTTCCGCCATTGGTATCCATGCCGAGGTTTACCGTAATGAATTGATCGCCTCCACCGGATGGAGCGGGGTTCAATCATTGGAGCTAGACGAAGCGAGCATGGCTACGCTCTATGAGTCAGAAAAGCTCATCAATCTCCCCGAAGCCAGCCAGAGCCCGATCAATACCGGCTTTGTCATTACCTCGCCCAGAGGCAGCGCGTTGGCGCGCAAGGTCACGGCCGACACCGTCAAGCTGGTCCGTGGTGACCAGCAAGCTTTCGGACTGCATGGAAGAAGCGCTGAGCAGCGTATTGCACTGGACCTGTTGCTGGATCCCAACGTGGGAATCGTGTCGATGGGTGGCAGCGCAGGTACAGGAAAATCCGCTCTGGCCTTATGCGCCGGGATGGAAGCGGTGCTCGAACGCCGCGAACACCGAAAGATCACGGTGTTCCGCCCGCTCTATGCGGTCGGTGGTCAGGAGCTTGGGTATTTGCCCGGTTCCGAAGGGGAGAAAATGGGGCCCTGGGCCCAAGCGGTCTTCGACACTCTCGGATCCATCGTGTCTAAGAACGCCATCGATGAGGTAGTCGAACGCGGCTTGCTCGAAGTATTGCCGCTGACCCACATTCGGGGACGCTCCCTGCACGATTCTTTCGTGATTGTCGACGAGGCCCAGTCGCTGGAACGCAATGTACTGCTTACGGTCCTTTCACGGATCGGGCAGAACTCAAAGGTCGTGCTCACCCATGACGTAGCACAGCGGGATAACCTGCATGTTGGAAGACACGATGGGGTCTCTGCCGTGGTTGAACAGCTTAAAGGCCATAGCCTCTTCGGGCATGTGACCCTGATGCGTTCGGAACGTTCGGCTATCGCCGCGCTGGTCACCGAAATGCTGGATGGTCCGCTGACCTAAGATGTGGCGCGCACCGTCCACGGGATGTGTGCGCGCACATCTGTCATCGTCGGGGTGGGGCTGGTGAACAAAGAGTCGATATAGTACTCATTTTTCGCCAACACCGTGGTGCTCAGCGGGGCCTGATTGCTGCCCAGAATCCTGCGTTCAACGCATATTCCGGTCTCAAGATCCAACACGATCAATGTTCGGGACCCGACCGGAACTAAAGCGAACACCGGGCTGGCTGGCTGGTAATTATGCCCGGCGGTGAGCACCGCCGAAAGTTGCGCGCGTCCGTGCGGGCTACGCGTCGCGGAGAGCTCATGAATATAGGTGGGGTGTTCAAAAGCTAGATCCAAGGAAGCTGGCTCGGTGCCCGCCAGCTCATAGGGATCAAGTACGGACGCCAAAAAATCCAGTGGCAATAAGTCTTGATAGCCCTCGATGTGCGGGCGTCTGGCAATGAGATGGTCTTCGGTGTAAACCGGGGATGTGAGCGAGGCAGGTAAGGACCAGGAAGAGCTGGTGGCGGCCACATAGTCCTGGCCTCGGTCTGCAGTAAAAAGTTCACGTTGATAGCAGACGGTATCTTCGTGGTTGCTGATCGCGATCGCTTCCCGCCCGCGCAGTATTAGCCCCAAGGTACCGTGTAGACCCGCTTGGGCCAGGTGTTCAGGAACGTTAAGTTCCAGGCGCAGTGAAGTGCTCAGCCACGGTGCGGAGCGAGCCAGCGCACGGAAACGCCGCCGGGCGACAGAATCAGGTGCCGGGTGATCGGGAAATAACTGCTCGGAAGCTGACGTGATCATAATTCCAGTGTAGAAGCACCCGTGTTATTCACAACCCAGCACCTCACACTAGAGCACTTCGGGTACTAGACCTATGCTCTAGATATGATCATGCTCTGGCAAGAATCTTCGTGGACCGCTCTACTGCTGGTGCTGTTCTGCGCGAGTTTCCTTTGTTTCGGAGTGCTTTTATCGATGACAGACATCAAAGAGCATCGGCTGCCGAACAGGTTATTACTTCGCTGGGGAGTTATAAGTGCGCTGCTTCTGCTCGGGCTGAGCATGGTGCGCGGGGACTACTTTCCATTGCTCAATGCCGGGATGGGCGCGCTCATTTTTGGTGGGGCGTATCTGATACTCGCGCTGATTTCGCGTGGAGCCATGGGCATGGGAGACGTGAAGCTTGCGCTTGTGCTGGGCCTGAATGTGGGCTACTTTTCCTTATCGTCCCTCTTCGTGGCCAGTGTGTTCGCGTTTGTTTTGGCTAGCTTAGTGGTGCTGAGTGGAATGATCGCTGGCAAACTGAACGCGAAGTCGGCGGTGGCCTTTGGCCCGTTCATGATCCTAGGTGCAGCACTAGCTTTGCTTATGACACCATAGGGCCATGACAACTCCGGAATTCATCACCGATCTGCGCACCCGTATTGGACATGATCTGCTCTGGCTGAGCGGGGTGAAGGTCGTGGTTTTTCGCGGATCTCAGGTCTTGCTGGTGCGCAGGGTGGACAACGGACTGTGGACCTTGCCCGCGGGAATCATTGAACCAGGCGATGAAGCCTCGCATACCGCGATCCGTGAAGTTTTGGAGGAGACCGGCGTGCACTGTGAGCTGACGCATTTATCAGGTGTGGGAGTGACCGAACCTGCAACCTATCCAAATGGTGACCACGCGCAGTATTTAGATATCGTATTTCGTGCCATCCATTTGGGCGGCGAAGCACGAATCAACGATGACGAGAATTTAGAAGTCGGTTATTTTGAACTTTCCGACCGCCCGAGCCTGCCGCCGCTCCATGAGCGAGCCATTGACTGGGCACTGAACCCGAAGCCCGGCGGGTACTTCGCCTGAGGCAAACGCCAACGCCCCGCACTAAGCGGCTCGCACCCACCCAAAATTTTCGGGGGGATAGCGGCGCTCGTACGGGGCGATGAAGCGCTGGAAGCTCACTGCTCCTTGGGATGCTCCACCGAGGAGTCAGTAGCTGATGAACCATGATCGGTCACCAGAACTCCACCACCTTGTTTGGCAGCGCGTTCGGCCTCTTCAAGTTCCTTGGCTTCCAGACCGCCGATGGCCTCACCACGGGCCACCATACCGGCGGTGTCCGAGAGCGGAACCTGCTTAAGGAACAGCGCCAGGACGAAGGCTAGAAGGATGAAGGGAATCAGGTACCAGAACACCGGAGCCAACGAGTCGGCGTAGGCGGTGACAATACCATCGCGTAGCTGCTCTGGGAGCTGGGCCAAGGTCTGCGGGTCCAAGGTAGCCGTCGCGTTGCCGGCATCGGCCGCGCTCGCGCCGGAGGCTGTGAAGACCTCGGTGAGATTTTCCGAGAGTCGATTGGTGAACATTGCACCGAAGATTGCCACACCCAAGGATGCGCCCACTTCACGGAAGTAGTTATTCGTCGACGTGGCGGTACCGACCATTATCGGATCTACCGCGTTCTGCACCACAAGCACTACTACCTGCATGATCAGGCCTAGACCTGTGCCAAAGACAAACAGGTACACGCAGATAAGCCACAACGGGGTGCTGGCACTCAACGTGGTGAATGCGAGCATTGCCAGGGCAGTGACCAGGGCGCCGGCAATCGGGTAGCCCTTATACTTGCCGGATTTGGTGATGGCGATACCAGACCAAATGCTGGTACCCATCATGCCCACCATCATTGGCAGCATCAACAGACCCGATACGGCCGCCGAGGTCCCGGAGGACATCTGCAGGAAGGTTGGCACGAAGGCGATAGCCGCAAACATGCCCAGACCCAATGTAAAGCCGATCGCCGTAGCGTTGATGAAGATGCGGTTTTTGAATAGCGACAGCGGGATGATTGGATCTTCGGCGCGCGCTTCAACGATGACGAAGAGCACCGCTGCGGTCAGCATTCCAAGGCCCCAGCCCCAGGTTTCCAAAGCAGTCCAGCCGTGGTTTTTCGACCCGCCAAAGTCGGTGAAGAAAATCAGGCAGGTCGTTGCGATCGACAGCAACAGCACACCAAGAATATCGATTTTCTTGGTGGACTTCTTATTCGGGATGGTCAGCGCAAACCAAGCAATCAAGAACGCGCCGATGCCGATAGGGATGTTGATGTAGAAAGCCCACTGCCAGGTCAAATGGTCTACAAAGAATCCACCGAGTAACGGACCGGCAACCGCCGAGAGACCAAAGATAGCACCCAGCGGGCCCATGTACTTGCCGCGCTGGGACGCCGGGACGATGTCGGCAATGATTGCCTGCGAGAGGATCATCAGGCCACCGCCGCCCAGACCCTGCATTGCTCGGAAGAAGACGAAGGTCCAGAAAGTACCGGCGAAGGCTGCGCCGACGGAAGCTAAGGTGAACAGCGCGATGGCAATGAGGAAGAGGTTGCGACGGCCAAGGACGTCACCGAACTTGCCATAAATCGGCATCACTATGGTGGTGGCCAGCAGGTAGGCGGTGGTGATCCAGGCCTGGTGTTCGACGCCGCCGAGCTGTCCAACGATGGTTGGCATTGCGGTGGACACGATGGTCTGGTCTAAGGAGGAAAGCATCATTCCGGCGATGAGCGCGGAGAAAATGATCCAAATCCTTCGTTGCGTCAGGAGCAACGGCGCCGATTCCGGGGATTTCCGGGATTCGGTGGTTGAAGTCATGCGTGGGATCCTTGCGAGATATGAGAGTCGAGCGGGGTGGCGCTCGTTGGGGGAAGAGTGAGCGGTTGGCGGTTAATTTCGTGTGCCATCGTGAGCACCGCGAGATATTCCTCAGCCAACGAACGTCCGCTGTCCGCGGCCAAATAACGATCGACGGCTTTGAACGCGGCGAACTGCAGAGAATGAACCAATAGTTCAAGCCCCGGGTGCGTAGCCTCAACGCCTTCGCGTTGAGCGATGAGTTTCACGAATTCGGCCTGGCGCTCGGGACCGACCTTGACCATTCGCTCTAAGAGTTCCGGCTCACGGTGTACCGCGGCGAAGAACCCTTGGGTGCTGCCGATGGCCTGTTCGTCACGGTTGAGCAGTTCGATGAACAAGGCGACAAGATCTGCCTGCAGGGTAGGGGAGATCCCCTGGATCCCGGTTGGACGCGAGGCCCTGAACCGGTCTAAAGCGTCGGCCGGGATCCCGTCATCGTCGTGGCCGAAAACTGCGTCGATTTTTGCGGCGAAGTAATTGAAGAAAGTGCGCCGTGAGATGCCCACCCCAGCGCAGAGCTGGTCGACGGTGAACCCGGCAAAGCCGTGTTCTGCAGTCAGTTCGCGTGCATGCCGGGTGATCGACAGTCGTGTTTTTTGCATGCGCGCGCTGAGCCCGGCGGGAGCGGTATCCGGAACAGCGCCGGTAATTGCACTATTATTCACAAGATGCAGTTTTGCACTTGCTGGCGCCTCAGTGCAAATTAAGTAAGCGGGAGCACAATCTGAGCTCGACCGCTGAACGCGCGCGAGTGTACTGCCTCGTAATAGGCTGTGATCCATGACCTCGTTACGACTGCTCCCACCCAGCGCTCACCTGCATGAATCATGGCTTCGCAACACGGAAGAATGGGAGGGCGCGGACCAACAGGGCGCTTCGGTCTTCTTGGCAGATAAAAACGGTTGGGACCTGAAAAATCCCAAAGATTTCTCGCACTGGGTGCGTTTGCTCAACGACCTTGCAGAAACACAGAATCAGCCCCCGGCAGGATTCGTCAATCAGCGCACGCTATGGCTGGAACGGGACGAAGAATACCTCGGCGCGGTAAGTCTGCGTTATGCGCTGATCAACGATTTTCTTCAAGTCGTGGGCGGGCACATTGGCTATGGAATTCGTCCAAGTGCCCGTGGGGAAGGCCTTGCAGCAAGAGCCTTGATGGCAATGCTTGAAGTAGCTAGAGCTCGCGGAATGCAAAGGGTGCTGCTCACCTGTGATGATTCAAATATTGGTTCAGCAAAATCGATTGTGGCCTGCGGAGGACAGCTCGAAAAGATTCTCCCAGTGGCCCAGCTCGCCGCCCAATTTGGCTCTGTTGCGCCCGTTCGAAGATATTGGATCGATCTCTAAGCCTGCGTAGTTGAGCAACGCCGCAAGCCGGCCACCCTGAGAAAGTCCCAGGGTGGCCGGCTTGCAGCAATTTTAATCTCAGCGGTAATCCGGAATACGGTTTAGTACTTCCCGGTCATCGTCGAAACGTTTAGCAACTCATCAAGCTGTGCTTCGGTGACTTCGCCGCGTTCTACGAAGCCTAAAGCAATGGTCGCTTCACGCACCGTCAGGGCCTCAGCCACAGCCTTCTTTGCAATTTTAGCGGCGTTCTCATAGCCGATGAGCTTGTTGAGTGGAGTCACGATAGATGGTGAAGCTTCGGCGAGGAAACGAGCGCGTTCCACATTCGCGGTAATCCCATCGACCATTTTCTCTGCCATCACGCGCGAAACATTTGAGAGCAGGCGAATGGATTCGAGCAGGTTGGAGGCCATCACCGGGATGCCCACGTTCAGCTCGAAGGCCCCATTGGTTCCTGCCCACGCGATGGTGGTGTCGTTGCCGATCACCTGAGCGGCAACCTGTATGGCGGCCTCGGAGATGACCGGGTTGACCTTGCCCGGCATGATGGAGGAACCGGGCTGGAGGTCCGGGATGGAGATCTCGCCTAGGCCGGTATTGGGGCCGGAACCCATCCAGCGAAGATCATTGGCAATTTTGATGATCGAGATCGCAATGGTCCGCAGTGCAGCGGAACCTTCAACAAGACCGTCACGATTCGCCTGAGCTTCAAAGTGGTTGCGTGCCTCGGTGATCTGCAAACCGGTGTCTTCGCGCAAGAACTCCAGAACTTGAGCCGGGAAACCTTCGGGAGTGTTGATCCCGGTACCGACGGCGGTGCCACCGAGTGGGACCTCAGCTACCCGGGGAAGCGCAGCTTCAATTCGTTCCACGCCGTAACGGATCTGTGCTGCGTACCCGCCGAATTCCTGTCCGAGGGTCACCGGTGTTGCATCCATCAGGTGTGTGCGCCCGGACTTCACCACATCCTTGAACTCCGCTTTCTTGGATTCAAGTGAAACCGCCAGTGATTCCAAGGCTGGAATAAGCTCGTTAACCAGCGCATTGGTGGCCGCTACGTGTACTGAGGTCGGGAAAACATCGTTGGAAGACTGTGAGGCGTTCACGTGATCGTTGGGATGGACCTCGGTCGAGCTGCCTGCCTCTTTCAAAGCACGGGTAGCTAATTCGGCGAGCACCTCGTTGGTGTTCATATTCGAGCTGGTGCCCGACCCGGTTTGAAAAACATCGATAGGGAAATGCTCGTCAAAGTCTCCGGTGGCGACCAGGTCTGCCGCGGCCACGATTGCGTCTGCACGTTCGGCATCCAAAACACCCAACGCCTGATTAGCGCGCGCAGCAGCCTTTTTAACCTGCGCCAGCGCCTTGATGTGGGCGGGTTCGAGTTTTTTCCCAGAGATCGGGAAATTCTCAACTGCGCGTTGGGTCTGTGCCCGGTAGAGAGCGTGTGCCGGGACCCGGACTTTTCCCATAGTGTCGTGTTCGATGCGGAATTCGTTGTTGTCGCTCATGAAGCTCACCCTACGCCTGGAACGCAGTGTCCAAAAGGGATCTGCCTCTAACATCACAGCCGCTAGTGATGTTGGAGAAACTGGGAATAAATTGAGAGTTAAACAAAAGTGGTCCGCGGGTGAACCGCGGACCACTTATTGCTTGGCTTGAGGTTTACTCAAGGCCCATGCTTGAAACTAGCTGAGCTTCACCTTCGGCAAGCTTGTAGGCCACGCCTGCTACTGCGGTTCGTCCCTCAGCAATGGCGGTTTCGATGATGCTCGAAAGATCTACCAGACGTGCGGTGGTCTGTTTAACGTGTTCGACCACGGTGCCATTTACGTCGGTAATATTGGATCGCTCCGCGGCGAACACCGACGGGATGATGTGCTCCACGAGGTCGCGCACGAAGCCCTTAGGCATGTCGCCTGACTCTTTGGCATCGATGGCCGCGGTGACCGCGCCACAGCTGTCATGGCCCAGAATAACGATCAGCGGAATGTTCAGGATATCAACGGCGAATTCCAAAGATCCCAAGCTGGCGGGATCAAGCACGTGACCGGCGGTACGCACCACGAAGACATCTCCCAAGCCGACATCAAAAATGATTTCTGCCGCAAGGCGTGAATCGGAGCAACCGAAAATTACTGCAAAGGGTTCCTGGCCGTTGACCAAGGACTCTCGCCGAGCGCCATCCTGATTGGGGTGCTGAGTGTTGCCGAGGATGAATCGCTGATTGCCATTTGTCAGCTTCTCCCAAGCCTGCTGTGGAGTTAGTGCCGATTTGCCGTGTTCAGATTCCATAATTCGAATTCTACGCCGATGCCAGGGTGTTCTTTCCACTTACTGACATCGTCGATGCAAAAATTACAGACCCTGAGCTTCGGCGGCCTGAACGACGGTCATCAGTTCTTCTTCGCCGGTGTCGCTGGAAATAATCAGCGTGGATTCCTTGAAAGTGGAAATCATGTAAACCGTTTGGTCCTTCTTGCGAACTTCCCAATTGTGGCCGTTAATGACTCGTTCATCACTTGGAACCGCGTTGTCGGTTACCAATGCGATCCATGTGGGGTTCGCATCTGCGCTCTGGCGGACATAAACGAAGTTTGTCTCATCCATCACCAAACCGAATTCCCAGTAGGAGACGTCTTGGATCTGGTTGCTCTTCCAGCGGGCGAAGTTTGCGTATTCATCGCCGGAAACCTGCGGCGCAAAGACCTCAAAGTCGGCGACGCCCGATACCTCGTTGGCCACAGCCTGCAGATCTACCGGATGCTGGAAGGATTCTTCCTTGTTAGCAGGGTTCAGCAGCAACAGCGGAATGACCACCGCGATGGTGAAACCCACCGATAGGAGCATGCCCTTAAAAGTCTGGTTTGCACGCTTTGACTGCTTCTCGGTCAGCAGGGGTGTGAATGGCAGATCCTCAAAGGTCGCTTCGGGGTCGTTCAAATCACGACGTACCGGCTGTTCGCCTACCGGGGCATCATTCTGGGAAGTATTCTCTGGCTGCACATTTCCCATTCTCCCCGAAGTTCCTGTGCAAATCGAACCGAGGTGCCCAATCACACGTTGACGCTTGCGCAGTTTAAGCGACATGAACTACAAGCAGAAAAACGATGGGGATATGATGGAGGTGTTTGCATAGGCGCAATGACTACGACTCAGTGATGGGATCTTTCGTGACCGAAGACAACAATTATGCCCACCTATCTCCACGACTGTCGGTAACCGACGCGGAACCGGACCGTAACCTCGCACTGGAGCTGGTGCGCGCAACTGAAGCGGCAGCCATCGCTTCATCCCCGTGGGTTGGATTCGGTGACAAGAATGCTGCCGACGGCGCTGCAGTAGATGCCATGCGTGGCCTGCTATCCACAGTGAACTTCAACGGCGTCGTGGTAATCGGCGAAGGCGAAAAAGACGAAGCCCCGATGCTGTTCAACGGCGAACAGGTTGGCAACGGCTCCGGAGCCGAATGCGATGTTGCAGTCGACCCAATCGATGGCACTCGCTTGACCGCACTTGGTCTGAACAACGCCCTGTCGGTGCTGGCTGTGGCCGACCGCGGCTCGATGTTTGATCCTTCGGCCGTTTTCTACATGGAAAAGCTGGTGACCGGTCCCGAAGCGGCTGACCTGGTTGACCTGCGTTTGCCGGTGAAGCAGAACTTGCACCTGATCGCGAAAGCCAAGGGCAAGAAGATCAGCCAGATCACCGTCACCTTGCTGGACCGCCCACGCCATGCCGGACTGATCGAAGAAATTCGTGCCGCCGGCGCACGCACCAAGCTTTTGATGGACGGCGACGTTGCAGGCGCCATCGCGGCAACCCGTGAAGGTACCGGCGTTGACGCCTTGATGGGTATCGGCGGCACCCCAGAGGGTATCGTCACCGCATGTGCCATCAAGGCCATGGGCGGCGTGATTCAGGGCCGGCTGTGGCCAACCGATGATGACGAGAAGCAGAAGGCGATCGACGCCGGCCATGAACTAGGCCGCGTGTTAACCACCAACGATCTGGTCACTTCCGACAACTGCTACTTCGCAGCCACCGGCATCACCGATGGTGATCTGCTGCGCGGAGTACGTTACAAGAACGGTCGCATCCACACCCAGTCGATCGTGACTCGTGCCAAGTCTGGCACCATCCGCTTTGTTGATGGTGAGCACCAGCAGGACAAGTGGGAAGCGTACACCCGCTAAAAACACGTTAACAATTCAAGCCGCTGGTTTCCCCTTCAGGGGAAGCCAGCGGCTTGAATTGTTAAAAAGACTGATTAGTTCGATTTTTCCTGCGCGCTGGCGGCAAAAAGCGTGGCTGGGTCGGAGCTGCGCGAAATAGCGCTTACCGGCAGATCTTCTGCAGTGATGAATGCCGAATCACCACGGGAGAGCTGCAGGGTCTGTGCGGCAGATTCCAAAGTGAATGCCCCGGCGGTGCAGAGCACTACCGCTGCACCGTGCAGCTGCAACTCGGTACGCAGCTGTGCCTGGTCAGTCTGGATAACCTGCAACTGGAATTCGTCAAAGTTTGGCTGGAACAGCTGGGAATGATCTGAAACCTTGTCACCTGCCAACAGCGGAGCCGCGGTGGGCTCGGCGATGGAGATCTCCAGCAGTTCGGGAACATCGATGTGTTTGCTGGTCAGCCCGCCGCGTAGCACGTTGTCTGAATTCGCCATCACCTCGATACCGAGCCCGCGCAGGTAAGCATGCACATTGCCGGCGCCGAGGCTGATCGCCTCGCCAGGCTTCAAGAACACTAAGTTCAGCAGCAGTGCCACCAAGACGCCCGCGTCGCCTGGATAGATCTCGTTGATCCTGACCAACTCGGCTAGCTGGACGTTCACTTGCAGCGTTGGATCCGCGGAGATCGCTCCGCATAGGTTGAGCACGAGATCGCTGATTGGGCGCCCGCCGGTAAGCACGTAGCTCAGCGTGTGCCCCAGCGGTTCGGCCCCTTCCAGCAAGTGAATCAGCTCGTTGACAAGTTTTGTGTCGTTGGTAGAAAGCCGGGGCAGGAAAAGACGCAAGTCAGCAACGATGTCTTGGGGAAGGCGGAAGCCTGATAACGCGACAAAATCGGTGAGTGCGTAAAGCATTTCCGGTTTATGGTTGTCATCTTTGTAGTTTCGATTCGCCGCATCGCGGGCGAGGCCTGCTGCATCTTCCATGGCGAAGCGTGCACGGGCTTGGCCTAGGGTCGGGTGGACTTGAATCGACAACGGTTGGGAAGCAGAGAGTACCTTGAACAGGAACGGCAATCGGCCGTAGCGTGCAAAGATATCTTCCCCGAGCGTTCGCTCAGGATCTGCTTCGATGGCCTCGTGCAGGGGCTGTCCGCTGTCCAGCACCGTGCTCGGACACCCCGGATGGGCGCCGAGCCATAACTCCGCCTGAGGGCTGATGATTGCCGGTTGCCCCAACAATTCAGTGATCTCTTGTGTTGAACCCCAGTGGTAGTCCCGAATGGAATTTTTCAACTCAAACACGTTTTGTACCCTTATCTTTCACTAACGATCATGGTTTCAAAACGGTCGGGGGGTCGTAACCGTGGCGTAACCGTGAGGGCTCTTTATGGAACCGAGCATTCGTCGTTGTTTGCGGCAATCTGAGCCAGACGCGAATTCTGACCAATCATTTCAAGCTCAACCAGGTACTGCTCATCGATGGGAGAGCCATCACGCTTGGTCATTGGCACATCATCACCGTTGGAAAGCTTCGGTGCATCGTTGACGTCCGTTGCATCCTTTGGAGCTTCAGCGGAGCTACTTGCCTCGGTGGAGTCCTTGGATTTTTTCGGGGCCTCAGACTTTTTGGATTCCTTTGGCTTCTCCGGTGCGTTCTGCTTTTCAATGATTCCGTTGATTCGATCATGGATCTGATCAAATTTCGGGTAGGTGGAGAACGAACGTTCAAAGTCTGGAGCGCCCAAGGTCAGACGGCTAAATGGTGTACCAGCGACCTTGTCTGCCACCGAAACGAAGGAACTGAGCTGGCTGGCGGGGATGTTCGTTTCAACCAGCTGTTCGCCTGCCTGCATGATGCTGCTGAAATTCGTCAGGATGGTCTGCGGGGTGAACTGCTTGATAATTGCCTGCTGCAGGCACTGCTGACGTTTGATGCGGTGGTAGTCATCGGTGAAATCACGCGAACGAGCAAACCAAAGCGCGTCCTTGCCGTTGAAGGTCTGTACGCCCGGCGCAAACCAGTGGGTATTGACCAGCGAGTTTTCCCACTTCTTGCCGTTGTAGGGGACCCAACCGCCGGAATCAATGGTGACCCCACCTAAGGCATCAACGAAGTTGGCGAAGCCTGCCATGTCAACCATGACATAGCCCTGAACTTGAAGATCGGTGGTTCCGGACAGCGCATCCATGACGGCCTGGGCTCCCACATTTTTTACCGAGTCAGGGAATGCGTCAGCATGGTTATCTACCGCATCGCGGTAAATGGCGTTGAACAAGCACTCGTCGCCGCAATCGTAGCCTTCGGGATAAACCGCAGCCATCGGGGTGCCCTTGGCGAAGCGCGCTTTCTGGAAGTTACGTGGAACGGAGATCATCAGCGATTTACCCGTTTTAGCGTCTACCGAAAGCAACGCAATGGAGTCGGTTCGCACTCCATCACGGTTTGAGCCGGAGTCTGCGCCCAGCACCGCAATGTTGTAACGGCCATCAACCGGGTCAAAGGCAGGGCCTTCGTCAAATACCTTGACGATGGTCTCGCGGCCGGTATTCAAAATGGAGGCGCCGTAAACGAAAATTCCACTGGTGGCGATGACCGCCGCTAGCGTGAAAATCGAAACGATTGCGCGCATCCCAGGAGCCAGCATTCCTGGCCTGATGATGAACAGCGTGTTGATGAACATGATCAGCCAGCCGACCGCGAGCACCGACAGTGCGACGATCAAAAACAGCTGGAAGTTAGGATGTGCCACCCAGCCAAGGATGATTGAGCGGTTGATAAAGTACAGGGCTGCGAGCAGGATCAGCACTGCCCAGCACAGCATGGTGACAGTGACCGCGATCCGTCCCAGCTTACGGTTTCCTGCAATGAGCTGAGCGCTGCCCGGAAAAATTATGGTCAGAACAACCAGAATTAGGGCGCGTTTGCTCCGGGCCGGAGACGAAATACTCTCCGGGTTCCGAAGCGGACTTGGAGCGCGGTGATTGGCAGAACCCATGTACTTAGTGACTTTCCTTAGGAAGAGAAGTTCTCGTTGGCAACCTCGGCACGCAACGCGGCGCCCTTGGCGTAGGCAGATTCGCGGAGCGAGTCTGCAAAGGCTAGCAACTTAACCTGTAACGACTTAGCAAGCTCATCGGTTCCCGATGCCAGCATACGCACAGCTAGCAGGCCAGCATTGCGGGCACCACCGATGGAGACGGTAGCTACCGGAACGCCGGCGGGCATCTGCACGATAGAGAGCAATGAATCCATTCCATCGAGCTTGGCTAATGGTACCGGAACCCCGACCACCGGAAGCGGCGTGACCGATGCGAGCATGCCCGGCAGGTGCGCTGCCCCGCCGGCGCCGGCGATGATTACGCGCAAGCCACGGGCGTGCGCCTGCTGACCGTACTCGATCATTTCGGTGGGCATGCGGTGTGCCGAGACAACATCAGCTTCGAAGGGTATGCCGAACTCGGTGAGCGCTTCGGCGGCGAGGCGCATGACGGGCCAGTCCGAGTCTGAGCCCATAACGAGTCCGACAAGTGGTGCTTGAGTCATTAGAATCATAATCCTTGAAAATTGTGGCTCAGTTTAGTGAGCATAGGTAAAAGCCTAAGCGGTCTCGCAGATGCCGTCGCGGATTAAGCTGGACACTGCATTGGCGCGTTCGCGTAGTTCGGCCACACTTTGCCCCTGCGCAGCAACCACGTTGACATGTCCGATCTTGCGTCCAGGGCGCACCGATTTGCCGTAGCTGTGAACTTTGACCTCTGGTGCGGCAGCCAACGCGGCTTGATAGGCAGAGAAGAGATCTTGATTTGCTCCACCCAAGAAGTTCTTCATTACGGTGAGCCCAAGTTCCCGGGTATCGCCCAATGGCAAATCCAAGACTGCGCGCAGGTGCTGTTCGAATTGGCTGGTGACAGAACCATTCATGGTCCAGTGCCCGGTGTTGTGTGGGCGCATGGCCAACTCGTTAATCACGAAGCCGGCACCCTGTCCGGGAGTTTCGAAGAGCTCTGCGGCCATGACGCCGGTGACGCCGAATTCTTCGGCGATACGGATGGCAGCCTGTGAGGCAGTAGCCGCAGTTTCATCGGAAATGTCTTGGGCGGGGGCAATGACTTCGTCGCAGACGCCTGCCACCTGAATGGTGTGGACTACCGGCCAGGCCTTGGTTTCGCCCGAAGGAGTGCGTGCCACCATGGCTGACAGCTCGCGGGTGAAGTCCACCTTGTCTTCGGCCAACAAGGCGCCGTGCGCGAACCAGTCTTCGCAGTCTTTGGCCTGTTCCGCATTATCGAGCATGCGTACGCCCTTGCCGTCATAACCGCCGCGTGGGGTTTTGAGTACAATCGGCCATCCGGTGTCCTCGCCGAAGGCAAGCAGCTCGGTTATATTCTCTACCTTCGCCCATGCCGGATTTGGCAGTCCGAGTTTTTCGATGGCCGCACGCATCACCAGCTTGTCCTGGGCGTGGATCAGAGCCGCGGGACGTGGCTGGACGTTGACTCCCTCATTGATGAGTGTGGTGAGGAACTCATTTGGAACATGCTCATGATCAAAGGTCACGACATCTTTACCCTGGGCAAACGCCCGCAGGGTAGCTAAGTCTTTGTAGTCGCCAACGGGCGCATCGGGCACGCAACGTGCCGCCGATACATCCGGACCTTCGGCGAGAACATGCAGTTCAAATCCGAGGTTCAGGGCCTCAGGGGCCAACATTCGGGCTAATTGCCCGCCACCAATCACACCAATTTTAGGGAAGCTCACTCTCCTAGGTTAGCGAAAGAGTTCCAGCTTCCTGTCTTCGCGTTGACTGATTACTCACGAAATCCGGGGTTTTGTCAGGAAATGCGGATAAAATAAGTAGCTAGTGTTCCTGCGCTTTGGCGTTAAAGGACACCACCAAACCACTGACCTAGGGAACTGAACTTCCCAAGATTCTGACGATCTTGTGGCCTTACCGATGTCTATATCGGCACGAGGACCATGCTGATTTGTCTGGAGGAAAATGTTCGAGCGCATTACACAAAAACTAACCGGACTGATTTCGATGCTGTGGCGCGAAGTGGCAAAGTTCGGCGTTGTCGGCGGAATCGCGTTCATCATTGACTCTGGAATTTATGTCTGGTTGCTTCATGGCCCCATGAGCGATTCACAGGTCAAAGCGAAGATCATCGCTGGCATCGTAGCCACACTATTCTCGTGGGTGGCCAACCGCTACTGGACGTTCCGTCATCGTCGCCAAGCCAATGTGGCCCGTGAACTGGTGATGTTCCTGATTATGAATGCTATTGGCCTGGGTATCGCTGCAGCCTGTGTTTGGTTCACTAAATACGTACTGAATATGACGGATCCGACCAGCGTCTTTATTGCCGGTTCCGTGGTTGGTCTGGTGCTGGGAACCATCTTCCGGTTCTTCGCCTACCGTTTCTGGGTCTTCGGCGCAGAAATGGATCAAGACGCAGAATTCGCACATGACCACGAACTGCTGACCCTGCGTGAAAACGGAGCCGATACCCAGAGTGTTACTCCGGATACCGGCACCATTCCTACCGTCAAGAGCTAGACAGCAGGTTCGTAGTCGTGGCTGATCTGCTCGCCTTGCCGAAGCCGGTCACTGACTTCCATCTGCGCTTCAACAAGCACAATGGAGTCTCCGGCCTTCCACTGGGCGACCGCATAGGGCAGTAGCTGCAGTACTGGGATATCTGCGTGAACCAAGATGTTGCCCAAGGAGCTGACCTCGGGGGCAAAAATCTCGGCTAACGACAGGACGTTGCTTGCACTAGTGCGCAACGCGATAGTTTCCCCTGACACTGCGGAGGGGTAAAACTGATCCCCGTAAGTGCGCACATTTGCGTTGTAATCCTCGGCGACCGGACCTAGCTCGGCCCCAAATGACAGCGCCATGGCGGCGGGATTAACCGCAAGAATCTCGGATGACGCGGGAATGCGCTGATCCTCGGGCTCTTGGGTGATCCACAAGGCGGCGTTGGAAGCCTGAACATCGTCAGCATCCAATAGCGTCGCCCCGTGATGCAATGCGGCTAGGCCGAGCACCAGTGATTTCCAATGAGACGGCAAATCTAGAACGACGAGGGACCCTTCTTCAAGATCGAAACATTCGACTAGGAGGTTCGCACTTTTAGCAACCCAATTGTCAAAGACCTTGCCCGAAAGCTCGATGCGCTCCCCGGACTGTGAGTACCAGGTGAGCCACGGTGTGGCGTCGGAGCGGCGCGGAGCCAGCAGGCCTTCAGCGAAGGTTCCGGTAGCGGAGTTGAACGGCATTTTCCACCTTAATTTATTTACTGAGAATTTACCGACAATTCGCGGAAGTTGCGACGCGCCGGATCCATTGGTGTCTTTTCGTGGCGTGTTGTGCCGGGAGTTTGCTGTGAACCCTCCATAGAATAACCTCCCCGCTTGACTATGACCGAGTTACACGGCTGTAATTAGATGGTGAGTTCGGCTCGTCCATCATTTCACTACTTCGATGGAATAAAGAGAGACGTATGGATCGGGAGCATTGATGGCTCGATCTTCTCAAACCAAGCGAAAGGTCAACATCAACATGACGAAGCTGGAGCAGAGGTACTCCGATTTTTCGACGTCGGCAGTGGCATCGGCCCAATACGGGGTTGAGGGTGCACCGTCGGATTGGTTTGTCGATCCACAGGCTGGGGAATCCGCACGGGTAGCGGTAGCCACAGATTTGGAGACCGCTGCAGAGGACTTCCTCCGCGAGCATGCGCCGGCTGAGACCGAGGGTGGATCGAGCGCCGGTTCGTGGGCTCCAGAGCTGGATGAAGACGAGCAGGTCCGCGAAAGCATCAAAGCGGTATGGCTCGGCGTCGGCGGAGAAGTCGACGAAGGTGAGCTGGGTTGGCAGGCCCGTGCCCTGTGCGCACAAACTGACCCCGAAGCATTTTTCCCAGAAAAGGGCGGTTCGACCCGCGACGCTAAGCGTGTCTGCGGAGCCTGTGTTGTACGTTCAGAATGTCTGGAATACGCGTTGAGCAACGACGAGCGCTTTGGCATCTGGGGAGGGCTCTCCGAGCGCGAACGCCGCCGACTACGGAAACGAGCAATCTAATTCGACCGCCAATTCACGTCACCGCCATCGTTGCTGCGCACGATGGCGCTGACTTTTTACCACGAACTTTAGCTGCACTGCGAAATCAGTCGCGGCCGATTGAACGGTACCTCGGGGTGGACGCGTCCTCACAAGACGCGTCACATCAGGTATTAAAAGCAAATCTTCCTTCGAATGCCACATTGCTTACGGCTCCCGCCGGATCATTGGGGCTTTCGGTTCAAGAAGCAGTGGATGCACTGCCCGAAGCACGCACCGATCGCGATGAGTGGATATGGATTATCCATGATGATTCGATGCCGGCTCCCGATGCGTTAGAACATCTCACGCGCACGGTTGAAGCCTCCGAATCCGTAAGCATCGCTGGTTGCAAGATTTTAGACATCGACAACCCGCGCCGCTTGGCCGAGGTTGGACTCAGTGTTGACCGTAAGGCACAACGTCTGACGATGATCGACATGGATGAGGTTGATCAAGGCCAGTATGACGGACGTAGCGACTACTTCGCGGTGTCCTCGGCCGGAATGTTCATTCGCCGCGAGGTTTTCGAAGAGCTCGGTGGTTTTGACCCAGCGCTTCCTGGCCGCGGAGATGATGTGGATCTGTGCTGGCGCAACCGACTTGCGGGACACCGCGTAGTCGTGGTTCCAGCCGCAAAAATTTATCATCAGGTTGATGTGGTCGATTCCCTGGCCGGACCAGGTGAGGCGCGCCGTGCCGAGGTGTTCCAGCGTCTTAAGTTCGCCTCCCCATTAGGGCTGCCATTTATCTGGTTAGGGATTCTCTTCGGCGGTATTGGGCATTTCCTTCTAGCTTTGCTCGCCAAAGACCCGGGACATGGATTTAGCCATTTAGCTGCCACGCTTAAGGGCTTGTTCTCTCCGGTGAAGCTGGGTGCGTCGCGGCGCCAGGTCAAGGACATTCGTCAGGTTCCGCGCCGTCAGGTGCGCAAGTTGATGACCTCAAATACTGAGGTCCGCGAATACCGTCGCAACATTTCAAGCGGGCAGGACGACTCACAGGTATTTGGTGATGGCTCCGGAGCCGAAGGCATGGTGGAACCCAGTGGCGAGAACTTCTCGGACTTCGTTCGTATTGCCCGTCCGCCACGAACCACCGCGGTGCTTTCACTGATTCTTGCCCTGCTGATCACCACCGCGACCTCGCTGATAGCGTGGCGTACGGTGATCGGCGCCAGCGCACTTAGTGGTGGTGCGATCCGCCCGCTATCCCGCTCACTTGGTGAGATCGGGGCCAACGCCACATCTTGGTGGCAAAACGTGGGCACCGGCCTGAGCGCCGCACCGGATAACACCGACATTGTTTACTGGTTACTTTCTGTCCTGAGCTTCAACCACGCCAACCAAGGCCTCGTGATCTTGTTTATCGCAGCTATGCCCTTGGCTGCGTTGAGCGCCTGGTGGGGCGTAGGTGTCGTTAGCCGTTCACGAGCCGTACGTTTTTTTGCAGCCGTAATCTGGGCCCTGCAACCAGCGCTGTTCTCGGCGTTAGCTTCAGGCCGCGTGGGATCAGTTTTGATCCACGTGATGTTGCCACTGTTCTTCCTGGCAATGCTTCGTGCGCTCAACGCTCAGGTACTTCCGGAAGGTAAACCCGCAGCTACCGCCGGGCAGCGTAAAACGTCAGCGTGGACCGCTTCGGCTTGCGCAGCATTGATCATGTGGGTTATTTCGACCGGATCAATGCCGTTCTTCCTCACGCTTCTGGTGCTCGTTTACATCTTGGCAATTTCCGCTCCACGCCGCTCACGCACCCTGTGGTGGATTCCGTTGCCAGCAGTGGTGTGGAACCTGCCGTTACTCTTTGAAGCGTTGGGAAATCCTCGGCTGTTGTTCACCGAACCCGGAGCGCCTCTGGCATTTGACCCGGCACCGCTGTGGCAGATGGTTCTAGGTTTTCCCGAGGCTTTTGACGCGATGCTTAGCCCGCTGGGTTGGGGGATTCTACCGGCCGGTCCATGGGCCTTGGTCGCCGCACTTCTGGTGGGTGCACCGCTGGTAATTTTGGCGGTCTTGGGTGCACTTGGATCTGCTTTCAGCCTCGATGCCACCATGCGCCGTAACTCGCGCAAACTTATTTGGGCGGCCGCGTTGTCCTTGGTTGCAGGATGGGGGATTGGGTTCATCCCGGTCTCATTGGACTCTTCAACTACCGTCAGCGCCTACACCGCACCATTTGTTTCCTTTGCGGTCTTCGCGATGCTTGCCGCCGCGGCCAACGCACTAGCGGCTCTGCGACATGAGGATCAGCCACGCGCCCTGCGCCGTCCGGCGAATCGCGGTGCGCTGAGCCTGATGAGTGCGTTGAGCGTTGTGAGTTTGCTGGCCGCCGGCTCGGTGGGTCTAGCTGCGCAATTAAATTCGCAAAATCGCGATGGCGAGTTGACCGCGCTGACTGCCCAGCAACGAGTCGCGGCTTCACAGGAGCGCACGATTCCTGCCACCGCGGCTGACGCGGGACGCTCCGAAACCGCAGAGCGCACCTTGGTACTGACTCCTCGCTCCTCGGGAGAAATCGATAGCTCGTTGCTCTCGGGTGCCGGGGAAACACTGGACTCGATGTCCCGTTCCTCGCAGGTAGCTCAGCTGACCGGTTCGCTGCTGAAGCCAGCGCGTAACGAGCAGTCGGTCACCAACAACCTGCAGCGCGAAGCAGCTGCGATGCTGCTCTCCGAATCCGCCTTGGACTCACGTGAGGCATTGCGGGATCTGGGCGTTGGATTTGTGGTGCTCAACGAAACCGGAGAATCCGTTTCCGCTAGCGTCCGGGTGTTGGATGCTGCAACTGGATTAGCAGCCGTAGGACAGACCGATAATGGGTGGCTATGGCGAGTGAATTACCAGGATTCGGCGCAGAATACCGGAGCAGGTTTCGCTCGCTTAGTTGATGAATCTGACCGGGTGCAGGTAGTGCCGACACAGCGCGGGAAGATCCAGAATCTTGAAATTCCTGCGGCAGACGCCGCTCGAACCCTGGTTTTGTCTACCGCTCAAGATCCTCAATTACGAGCAAGTATCGATGATACGCCGCTGCGTGCGGTAGCTTACCCCCAGGACTCGGATTCCCGCTGGGCTCAGGCCTACGAGGTCCCTGCCGAGGGTGGAAAGCTGACGCTGACCCACGACGAACCCTTGGCTCTGCCGCTGTTGATCCTTGGCGGACTAGTGCTGCTAGTTGCTGTCTTGCTGGCGATACCGGTACCTAGTACCCGCCGCCTGGCAAGCTACCGCAACACCGAGTATCGTTTCCGTGCCGCCGAAGAACCGGTGGACGATAACGAGCTACTAGCCGAGCAGCCCGCAGACACGGTTGACGTTGAGCCAGAGACGGAACCAGCAACCAGCTCCACACCGTTGAGTCGCCGCGAAGCACGCGAACGGGATCACGAGATCCGGGAAAACTTGACCCCGAAGCTCGGTGACCGTATTTCGGACACCGACACCGAGCAGGAGAAAAAGTAGTGAGTGACGAGAAGACCCCTGCTGCCGACGATGCACCAAACCAGCCTGCACCTCATGGCTCCCATGCTGCCAAACCGGAATCGGAGTCTGGCACTTCCTCGGTTGATAAGACAGTAAAGCCCGAAGAAGCCAAGCCAGAAACGGGTTCCGTCACGGAACCTGAGAAACCTGCGCCGCAACCGGTAGCTGCCCAGACACCTCCAGCTTCTGCAGCTAAAGAACCTGCTGGCGCGGATGGCCGCGCGAAGAGCAAGTCGGATCTGCGTGCTGAGGCCAAGGCAGAGAAAGAAGCTGCGGCAGAGGCGAAGGCCGCTGCCAAGGCTTCGGCCAAAGCTGACGCCAAAGCAGCGGCTGAAGCCAAGGCCACAGCCAAGGCAGAGGCCAAGGACCGGAACAACACCCGGCCCAAGGCCGATGCAGTGTCCACCGCGGCTACTAAATCAGAACCTGCAGGCGAACACAGGGCTGAGCCTGTAGCGGTGGCTGCCGGCGCGATAGCAAGCGCAGCGGAACCGACCGCGACGGATGCCACTGCGAACCGTCGACGCCGTAAGCTAGCCCAAGCCTCCAAGGCTGCGCGTAAGGATCAGGAAACAGCTGTGGTGCGCCGCCGCACGGGCGCCGTATTGCTCGGAGTGGTAGCCGTCGTAGCTGCCGGAGCAGTAGTCGCCGCCGGGTCGGTTCTTGCCCCGCAACCAGCTCAAACTGCGCTGCCAGCGGCAGTTACCAGTCTCCCGGCCGGAGATGCCCAAGCAGTTTGTGCCGCCACGCCGCAGCTGTTGAAGGGTGTCGACGGCACCGATCCACAGTTCGCCGCTGGCGCGAAGAAAATTTCAAGCAACATCCGTGCGGCCGTGATCTCCGATTTAGGCAAACGAATTCCTGGAGCCGCACTCGGTGACCTCGGAAGCTCAGAAGCAAATGAGCTGACTAAGCGGATCGCCGAAGACGAAGCTAGCAAGTCATTGGGAGCCGACGAACAAGGACTCACCGGTCGTATCGGCAAAGTGGATACTTCCAATGGCCGGGACAAGGCTCAAGTATTTGCACTTCAGCCACTGGGCGAACTGCCTTCGTGGGGCAGCGCGATGCGTAGCTTCCTCGCCAAAGACGGAGACCTCGCAGGGCTTGCGGCATCCACCTGTGAGGCACCAGCCTCAAATTGGCGCTTCACCGGCTTACAGACACTGACCGGGGCCACCAGCGTCCTGCACCTGTCGAACCCCACACATACGACGGCTCAGGTCTCCGTAGATTTGCGTGGTCCAGAGGGTCTGATAGATACCTCCACCTTGCAGAATGTGGTGCTCGCTCCGGGTACTTCGCGGGCCCTAGTGCTTGGCGGATACGCCCAGAATCTCGACTCGGTCTCCGCAGATATCACGAGCTTAGGCGGAAAGATCACCGCGTCGGTACAACAAGCCGCCTTGCGTGGTTTGACCCCTGCCGGAGTGGATTTGGTCGCTGCGAATGCCTCGGCGTCCAATACCCAGGTGATTCCCGGCGTATGGATTGGTAACAAGAATGACCGGGACAAGCTGAGCAAAGGCGATAAGAAACTTATTCCGCAGCTCCACGTCTCGGCCACCGGTGCACAAGGCGCAGGCTTTAAAGTGAAAATCCTAGGTGCCGACGGTGAAGTCGCCGCGGACCTTGGTTCTAACCTCGCTGTCTCCTCCGACGCAACTAGCATCATCAGCCTCAACGGGTTGGATGCCGGAGCGTATTCAGTGGTCGTGGAAGCCGATGCTCCGGTGACCAGCAGCGTGCGTATGGTGCGTGGCGCAGATCCAAAGCAGTCTTCGGATACCGCGTGGGCAGCAAGCACGATGCCACTTGCCGGCACGCAGGTCGCGCCGATTTCGGCCAACGGTACCGGTGAATTTAGTATTGCAGCGCCCTCGGCGGAGGCTTCGGTAGAGGCAGTTGTTGTTGATAAGGATGGCAAGCTGTCCAAACCAACCGAACTTACGGTCAAGACCGGGCAGAGCATGGTCTTCAAACCCAAGGATGTCAGCGCGGATGCCCAAGCGGTGATCTTCTCATCAGATGCCAACGCCTATATCGGTCAGCTGATTTTCGGCTCGGATCGTTCGTTGGCTTGGGCCGCGATGCCACCGGCAAATGCCGGACGTGATGGCATTGTGGTCAACGTCGGAGGCTGAACAAGCTAAAAATCCGGGTCTTTGGGAAAATAATCAGGATCAACATCGTGGGGCGTCAGCATCCACAGATTAGCGACCTCGTGCACCACACACTGGTGTACGAGGTCGACTAATTCCGTGTGGTTGTGACTTGCTTGCTCTAAAGGCAAGCGGTAAACGGATATCCGGGCTCGGCGTTGCGCGGTGGCTGGGCGTGCTGAAGACAATGGCATCCGATCTCCGACGGCCGCCGCCTGCGACATCACTTTTTCGCCCGGCACCGGAATAATGCGGAAATCAATGATTGCAAGCTTGCTGCCCCAGCGTTCACCTAGGCGTTGTGCGCTGGCCATCACCGCGTCATCGAAACGTTCTGGGCGAGTTCGATAGGCCGGTAAGTGCATGGGCATCAGCGGACCTCGCCGTCCACGGCCATGCCGATTACGCCGCGAACGCTGCGGCGGCGTGTGCTGGTTGTGCTCCATGGCTCCAGAGTAATGGTTCGCACTGGCGAACGTGGCCGTTGGGTCCGGATTACCGGGCTCGGGGCCGATACGAGAGTAGACTTGAAGCCGTGGAAAGTCTTCGTCTTTGCTCTCGCCCTGCGTGCCGTGAATCGGCCCGCGCAACGCTTACCTACAACTATGCCGACTCGACGGCGGTGCTTGGTCCGTTGGCGCAATACCCTGAGCCGCACTGTTATGACCTGTGTGCTCGGCACGCTAACCGTTTAACCGTGCCCAGTGGCTGGAATTTATTGCGCGGCGCGTTGCCAGACGTGATTGAAAATGAAGACGAACTGCATGCCTTGATGAACGCGGTGCGCGAGGACCGAAAGCCTCGGGAAGCGGCCGAATCTCCTGCTCCGCGTGAGTTACGTGGAACCCGCTTTGATGCGCGTCCGCGTCTGGCGATGCTTCCACCGGAAACCGATGAGCGCTAAGCAGGAAATCTGCAGCGAACGGCAACCGGCTAGAACTATTTGAAGCCGCGCCGTTAATTCTCGGAAAAAATTGCCTTCCTACCAATCAGATGAGAATGGTGCAGTAAGCCGTTTCCCGCACCACGGAGCTAATTTAGGTGTGGTAATGCGCGGATTGACACGGCTTGCTGGATAAGCTGAAACCGCGGAGCCTGTACTGCAGGATTCGTCTATTGATGTTAATCAGAAATCGCGCGATTTGCAGGAGGACTCCTCATGGCTGAGGCGGCGAAGAACACCCCCGGTGCTAAGGGACCAGAAGGTTCAGATAAGCCCATCGCGGCCACTCCTTCGGAATCGAGCGACCAAACCAGTAAGGGCTCATTGAGCCAGCGAGCCGAGGAACTGTCGGCACGTTTAGAAGAGCACAAAAAACAGGCCAAGGCTGCTCAAGATGAGCGCGCCGCTAAGGCTGCAGCTGCCGCGAAGGCCGCTTTTTTGAATCCTACAGGGGCTGCACCTACGCAATCCAAAACGGCAGAAACTAAGCCCGCGGCCGCTGCTCAGCCTAGCCCCGCCGCACCTCCAACCACGGTTCAGTCTGTCAGTAAGCCAGCTGCCGCCAAACCTGCCGTCAGCAAACCTGCCGTCAGCAAACCTGCTGCAGCGCCAGCTAAGCCCGCTGCGGCTAATCCTGCGACCGCTCCAGCTGCTGCAACGGCCAAAGCCGCTGCCGATAAGCCTGCAGCCGCCCCTGCCGCTTCCAAGCCTGCAGTGAAGAAGCCTGTTGCCGCGAAGCCAGCTGCTACTAAACCTGCACCTGCTAAACCGGCGGCAGCTAGTGCGGCCAAGCCAAAGGCTGACGAGCCTGTAGAAGATGTCATCCGTGCGATCAAACTTCCGCATGAGATTGAAGCTGAAAAACAGGTGGCTACGCCGGTTTCGAAGCCTGCAGCCACCGCCAAAGCACCGGTCGCCCCGGCGAAACAAGGCGTCCCTCCGGTGAGCGCAGCACCGCAAAAGGACAACCCAGAAACTTCCTCGGCCGCTGTGGCCCAAGCTCGTACTCGCGTTTTTGGTAATTACACCCCCGAGTCTGTGCCCTCTGAAGCCGCAGTGAAACGCCGTGTTGCCCGCGAACGTGCGCTGAACTCCAAACCTCCGATGGCAAGCACCGCCCAGGTACTACTCGCCATCATCTTTCCCGTACTCACCTTGATCGCGGCGATTCGATTAGTCGCCACCCCGGCATTCTTGGCCATGGCTTACGCACGTCCAGGTTTCCCCAGTGACCGCTTTGGCTTCACCGACCCCGAACGGTTGACCTACGGCAGCTACGGCGTGGATTACCTCAATAACTTCGCCGGACCGGAATACCTTTCCGGACTCAAATTGCCCACCGGTTCAACTATGTTCACCGCCCAAGAAGTTCAGCACATGCTAGACGTGAAGAACTTGATCGGACTGGGCTATGTGATCGGAGCGGTGCTTGCTGTCCTGGCAATAGTTTTCATCGTCTACCTGGCTAATCGTTACGCCGGTGGAGTTCGCCGTGCACTGTTCGCAGGCGCTATCGTAACGGTGGTGCTCTTCGCGGCGGTCGCGGCCCTTGCAATTACCGGGTGGAACACCTTCTTCACGGGGTTCCATAACCTCTTCTTCTCCGAGGGGACTTGGACCTTTAATGTCAGCGACACACTCATTCGACTCTACCCAGAACAATTCTGGATGGACTCGGCCGTGGCTATTGGTGTGCTGATGGTGCTGACTGTGCTCGTGGTGCTCATTGCTTGCTGGCCAACGGCTCGCCGTCGTGAAGGCTCACGTCTACGCCAAGAAGCAAGGGTCTTTGGGCTAGGCAACTAAGCGTTCTGTGCACTAGCGCGAGAAACAACAAAACCTCGGGTTCCGTTTGAGACGGGACCCGAGGTTTTGTTTATGCAAGACTCGTCCATCACCGCACTAATTCCTGATTCTCGACTCGGAAGCCGAGAGCAGTCTTGTTCTTCGTCGAGGGTGCCGATACCTTGCGTAGGAGTTCTCGATATTCAATATTGAGAAAGCGTCTCCGGATACTGGATGCTCCGAGGTCCGACCGGGGCCAAGGCGGTTGGTTTCAGGCCGCTGGTACGGTGCCTTCGAAGGTATACGCCGGGGGACGAGCATTGACTCCTCGACTGCGCGCAAGCACTTTGAGACTTCTTTCCCGGCCTTAGGACTGCCTTACTAAAAACTGTTAGGCCCTGTGATTGCCCAACCGAATCGCTGGCGTCAGAATCTAGAGAAACGCTTCTGCGCCGTTACCCTGCTGTCCGATGGCACCACAGCAGGCAGGGGTTCTTTGCGGACTGGAAACTAGAAGTCAAGGCATCGGGGCAGTTGGTCTCTTTCCGGAGCGGAGGCTAGAGCTGAGCTAGGCAGGTAAATAATGTTCGAACTCTCGGAGGAATCTGAGGGCAGAGCGATGTCTGGAGACGGCTAGAAGCCGCGGCGGGAGGGTTTATCCCCAGCTCGGGATCCATACGTGCATGCGGTAATAGTCATCAGAAGTGAGCTCCCCAGACCAGACCGACCAGAAGAAAGCCGAGACTAGCAACAACAAGGCTAGCGATACGGCGACCAAGATGATCCTCGTTCTATAGCTCGCGTCGGAGCGCGGTTTACGAGGAATGAACCTGCCAATGACATAGGTCAATGCAAGCACCATAAATGGCACCAACGGCAAGGTGTAGAAGAAGAACATGGTGCGTTCGGGGTACATCAGCCACGGAAGGAAACCGGCGAGAACACTAGACAGCAGTGCACCAGCGCGCCAATCGCGGGCACCAAGCCACCAGAAAACTAAGAGGACCATGCTGATAGTGCAGGCCCACCACATCACCGGGTTGGGCATATCCATGATCACTTCGGTGCAGCGATCCAGCGCACACCCATTTTGGCCGTTGTCGTAGCCCTCAAAATACATCAGGACGGGGCGTCCAGAAAATAACCACGTCCACGGGGCAGAAGCCCACCCATGATCCGAGCTCAGTCCCGCATGGAAGTCATATGCGGCCTGATGGTAGTGCCAGAGGCTGCGCAGCGTCTCAGGCAACCACGTGACACCCTCACCAGGGTTCTCCACGGCCCACTGGCGGTAACGGCCTCCAGCGGTGATCAGCCAACCGGTCCACGTGGACAGGTAGGTCAGCAGCACTACCGGCATCATGGTCACAAAGGAGTAGATGCCATCACGAGTAAATGCTGCAGACTGCCAACGTTGGATTCCAGCGGTACGCCGCGCACTAAAGTCCCACAACACTGCCATAAGACAGAACACCGCAACGAAGGCAAGTGCCGACCATTTGATGCCTACCGCGCCACCGAGCATGAGTGCTGCGACTAAACGCCACGGCCGCCACCAAAGCATGGGGCCATGATCCAGCAAAAATTCATTGGGTCGGTTCCCTAAGGGAACCGAAAGTTTTTTGGCTAATTGGGTACGCCCATGGATCCGGTCCTTGAGCAGCGCGTAAAAAGCAGCGAGCACGAAGAACATCAAGAAGATGTCCAACAGTGCCGTGCGTGACATGACAATTGAGTGTCCATCGATAGCGATCAACAGCCCCGCGATACCTGCTAACAGGTGTGAGCCGAACAGCAACCGTGCACAGAGTGTGGTCAAAAGCACCGCGAGCGTACCAAATAATGCGGTGGTAAAACGCCAACCAAACCCGTCAAATTCCCCAAAGGCCATCATGCCAAAGGCGATGAGCCATTTACCCAAGGGCGGGTGCACCACAAAAGAGGCGGTGTCTTTGAGCTGTGGATCTCCTGCGACAAACTGGTCATTGCTATCGTCCACCCATTCCATTTCATAACCGAAATGTAGCAATGAGTAGGCATCCTTGACGTAGTAAGTCTCGTCAAAGATCAACATATTGGGGTGGGACAGATGCACAAAACGCAATAAACCACCGATGATTGTCACCACCAGCGGCACAATCCACATTAACGTACCTGAGGGTGCTGCCACCGGTAATAACCGTTGTTTGAGGCTCTCAAAGGTGAAGGCAACGCGCGCAGAGCGCACGTGTCCGGTGTCTGGGGTCTTTGCTGCAGTGGTGCTCATCGTTGTTCATGCTACCGGCGTAACCACCAGAATGTGTGCTTTTGGTACTTCGCGTAGGCTAAAGGGTGTGCAGAATTCAGACGAAGAGGGCGTAATCGTCCTGGGCGCCACCCCTATAGGCAACTTGTCCGATGCATCTCCGCGACTACGCGAGATCATGCAAAGCGCAGATGTGATCGCCGCGGAGGACACCCGCAACTTCCATCACTTGGCGCACGCGCTGGGGATCAAACCCTCAGGGCGAGTCATGAGCCTGCATGAACACAATGAGGCCAATAAGCTCGGCGAGGTCATTGAATTGGCCCGCCAAGGCTCCACAGTGCTTGTAGTCTCCGACGCCGGCATGCCGGCAGTTTCAGATCCGGGATACCCACTAGTGGCAGCGGCCATGCAAGAAGGTATCCGGGTGACCGCAGTACCGGGCCCCTCGGCGGTATTAACCGCGTTGGCCCTCTCCGGGCTTCCCACCGGACGGTTCACCTTTGAAGGATTCTTGCCGCGTAAATCGGGAGAACGGCGTAAACGTCTGAACGCTTTGCTGCATGAGGAGCGCACCATGGTGTTCTTCGAATCTCCGCACCGAGTAGCTGAATTTTTGGGCTCTGCCGTGGAGGTTTTCGGCGCGCAACGCCAGGCCGCCGTGGCACGCGAGCTCACCAAAAAGTTCGAAGAGGTGCGCCGTGATGAACTCGGTGTACTCAAAGCCTGGGCAGATGAAGGGGTGCGCGGAGAAATTGTGGTGGTAATTTCGGGCGCTTCGGCTCCCCAAGCGCCTTCTATTGATGATTTACTTCCGCAGGTGTCGGCATTGGTTGACGAAGGCGTGCGGATGAAACAAGCGGTTGCTGAAGTTGCCGAGTCCGCTGGAGTGAAGAAGCGCGAGCTGTATGAAGCGGTTCTTGCCGAGCGTCATGAAGCGGAAAAATAGCCGCAATCATTTAGGCTGAATGCACAATGAAACAACCAGGTTGTAGTGCACCGGGCGATATACAGTCCGTTGGATCCAGCACTAGCGTTGTGATCAACGAAGATTTTTTCATTTACGAATTTCAGGAGAACCGCGTTATGTCGATTACCGCTGAGCGCGAAGCAGAACTGCTCGCCAAGGTACCTACCGGATTACTTATCAACGGTGAATGGCGAGATTCCTCAGACGGCAGCACCTTTGATGTGCTGGACCCTGCCACCGGTGAAAAGCTGGCTACGCTGGCTAGCGCTACCAGCGAAGACGCACTGGCCGCCTTGGACGCGGCAGATGCCGTGCAGGCTGAATGGGCGTTGACCGCACCACGTGAACGTGCTGAAATTTTGCGCCGTGGTTTTGACCTGGTCACCTCGCGCGCCGATGATTTTGCGCTATTGATGAGCCTTGAAATGGGTAAGCCACTGGCCGAGGCCCGCGGCGAGGTGACCTATGGTGCCGAATTCCTGCGTTGGTTCTCTGAAGAGACCGTGCGCCACTACGGCCGCTACCTTACTTCCCCAGAGGGCAAAAACAAGCTTCTGGTGCACCACAAGCCGGTAGGCCCATGCCTGCTCATCACCCCGTGGAACTTCCCACTGGCTATGGCCACCCGCAAGGTCGGCCCGGCTATTGCTGCAGGTTGCACCATGGTGCTTAAACCAGCGAAGCTCACCCCGCTAACCACGCAGCTTTTCGCGGCCACCATGATGGAAGCTGGCCTTCCAGCAGGCGTACTCAACGTGGTGTCGGGAGCTTCGGCTTCGAAGATCTCCGGCCCGTTGATGAAAGATCACCGTTTGCGCAAGGTCTCCTTCACCGGCTCCACCCCAGTGGGTAAGCAGCTAATGAAGGATGCTACGGAGAATGTTCTGCGCACCTCGATGGAACTGGGCGGCAACGCACCGTTCCTAGTCTTTGAAGATGCAGACCTCGACGCAGCGGTAGAAGGCGCCATGGCTGCCAAGATGCGCAATATGGGCGAAGCCTGCACCGCGGCCAACCGCTTCTTGGTGCACGAGGACGTTGCCGAAGAATTCACCGCAAAGTTCGCTGCAGCCATGAAGGGGCTCAAGCCAGGCCGAGGCACCGACCCAACCTCCACCGTGGGCCCACTGGTTGAGGAAAAGGCGCGCGATGAAGTACACGCACTGGTTGAAGCGGCAATCGCAGATGGCGCAACCGCCGTCACCGGTGGCTCGCCGGTAGATGGCCCTGGCTACTTCTACCAGCCAACCGTGTTGGCCAATGTGGCTAACGACGCCAAGATCCTCACTCAGGAGATCTTCGGCCCAGTGGCCCCGGTGACCACATTCAAGAATGAAGCCGACGCAATTCGTTTGGCCAACGCCAGCGAGTACGGTCTGGCATCATACATTTACTCACGTGACTTCAACCGGATGTTCCGTGTCTCGGAGCAGATTGAGTTTGGTCTGGTTGGCTTTAACGCTGGGGTCATCTCCAACGCTGCGGCACCATTTGGTGGCGTGAAGCAGTCGGGACTTGGCCGTGAAGGTGGAGCCGAAGGATTGGGCGAGTACACCACCGTGCAGTACATCGGTATTGCCGATCCATACGCGCCGGTAAAGTAACACAAAGCAGGAATGACCGCTGCGTTCAGCGGTAGGACAATAGGCTGTGGCCCCAACATCTAGTCAGATGTTGGGGCCACAGCTTTTGCATTGGATAACTCAGCGAACGGTTTGAACCGGCGCCACCTGACGCAACCGCCGCTGACGTAATGATGCGGGGAAGCAGAAGGCCGCGATGCGTTTTCCGAGCGGAAGCTCGTGGTGTAACTGCGTATGCACCTGCGCTAATGCCTCGACAAGAGCCGGTGCATTTTCTGGCTCTGGGTGCCGCTGCGCATAAAAGCTCGCTTCGATGGCAGCCCTGAGCAGGTGCAATTGTTGGCCTTGCTGCTGGTGGGTGGAGCCAAGGCGTCTGGTGTAATCGCCCACCGATTCATATTCTGCAGCGGGGGTTCCCGCATCGGCACCAACCGCACACAATTCATCCCACAGTGCTTGGGCAGCCCATTGACCGCCAGCCTTGACCCGCTCTATCCGGCGGTGGCGCAAACGTGTGCGCTGCCAAGGGATAGCCGCAAGAATAAGCGCGAGAATCAGCACACCGGAGAAAACAAACCAGCCATAATCCTGTGCCTTATCTGCGGCGGGTTCCTCGAGGGGGGCACCAGGGCTTTCCTGGGCCTCGGGATCATCCAGGGTGGGAGCACCTGACGGGTTCAATTCCTCGGGTACTTCTGCCGGCGGCTGACTGGAGGTTGCTTCCGGAGCATAATCCGGGGCTTGACCTTGCCCCGGGGTAGGTTCAAACGGTACCCAGCCGATACCTGGCAGAAATAGTTCCGGCCAGGCGTGCGCCTGCTGCCCGGTCACCTCAAATTCGGTCAGCTCGGTGTCTGGAGGAAGTCCGTTCCCTGCAAGGCCCGGCAGGTCAGCGGCATCCAGGGTTTCTCCCGTCGGCTCGCCCGGCGCATAGCCGACAACGATGCGTGAGGGAATCCCCGCGGCACGAGCCAGTAGGGCCATAGTGGATGCAAAATGTACGCAGTAGCCTTGTCGGCGTTCCAGGAACGCCCTGACCACCTGTCGATTGGCTCCGTCATAGCCTTCACGCAGGGGAGTGCGTTCGGAATACCCAAAAGTTGATGAGCGCAGGAAATCTTGAATCGCAACGGCAATGTCAAAATCGTTAGTCGGCGGTCCCTGAAGTGGTTCGTAAGCCTCCGTAAGCGTGCGTTGAAGTAACTGCCCGAACTGTCCGTCTAGATCTTCTGGCATTGACAGGTACACGTCATCGATCTGTGACTGCATGCTGTCGCCGTAGGAGGCCAGGCTACGCGCGATCTGCGGACTCAAATTCATTTGCGTGTGTCCGATAGTCACTTCTTCGGTGTTTGATAACGCGTCACCGCCAAGTCGCGCCACAGACGTTTCCCGGGTCCAATTCCACGGGCCATTAATGCCGGAAATGAAAAAACTTCGATCCGGTATCGGCAGACCCGGACTGCTTACCCGGTCGTTCCAGCGTAGTTGGGTGACCTCTGCACTTCCGTTGAAAACATCGGAGTCGGTATCCATTGCGGTGTCACCAAAGTAGGCCGATTTCAGTAGCCCCTCGTCCGGTTCCCACCGGGTGGCGCTTAGATCCTCGATCACCGAGGTACGCAGATATACCGGTTCGTTTGAAGTCGTCAGATAGCTGAAAGCCACGGAACCATTATTCGCTCGCAGGTCTCTCCCGAGATTCAGCAGTGGGTCCACATTACTTGCAAGAAGGTCTCCCGAGGGACGAGTGCCCTCAGGCAGCATGCCTTTGCGGAACCCTGGCATGAACGCACTGCTTAGTACCATCACCAAAGCGCAGACCATCGCGGTGAGCAACAGAATATTCAACTGACGCTTGGCTGGAAGCCCGGGACCCGCACCCTGCACCGGAAAGACATAGGGGAGTAACGCAAAGTAACCGAGGAGCGCGAGTGTCAGCACAACCACATACCAGATCCCGGCGCCCTCTTGTTTGAACAAGGAAGCGATCACCGGTGCAAAAGATATGGGCAAGAGCACCAACGGTGCTAAACGCCTGAAGGTCGCGAGAACTTCCACCATAACGCTGAGTAAGACCGCCAGCAGCAACAGTACAAACTCGACATAGCGTGAGTAAGCAACCGGCGGTACCTGCGTGGAGAACTGCAGCGCGCCTTCGGAAACCACCGCGCCAAACCAATCAAAAATACCCAGCCCCGGGATGGTGGTACGCATGGTTGGATGCAGAAATACCGCACCACCAGCAAGGAGCACTGCTACCGGGAGTGCAAGCCAGCGCACCCGAGGCACTCCGCGAAGCAATCCGGCACAGAAATGGATTAAGAATACCGGCCAAATCAGCGCCTGCAGCCACGCAGCACCTTGAACCACACCACTGAGGGACGCGAAACCGGCGAGCATTGCGAGCGCTAAGGCGCTGGCTGCAAGCAAACGCGCAGTGAGGTTCTTTGCCGGCTCCTGGACAACAGGCTCCTTCGCGCCAGGGGGCGGACTGGAAGCAGGAATATCAGTGATTGTGGCGCTCATGAGCGGGACCACAAGTCGTTAATATTCGTGTTGGCTGCCAAGGCGTGCACCTTCCAGCCGGTTTGCGACAGAGTATGTTGTATTTCGCGGTAGCGCTCCGGGTGGGACACGAGAAGGAACAGTTCTACATGTCTTACCGACCGTGAAAGTGTTGCTAGCCAAGCAGCCTGCGTACTGTGAATTTCTCCCAGAATCATGATGACCGGCTCATCAGGCATTCCCTGCAATAACTTGCGAAGTTCTTCGCCCAAGATCTCGGTTCCCGGGGCAGCTGTGCTCGGCGTACGTAAGGACATGTGGGCGCTCGCCGAGTGGAAGTCTTCAAATCCACTGCGCGCGGAAGCCCCGGACAGTGAAATGCTGGTAGCGTCCAGGAGTTGCTCGCCGGCCAAATCTCGAAAGAGCAGCTGATAGCCGTTGGACGCGTAACGCTGACCGATACTGCACGCTAGGCTCAACGCCGTTTCGAAGCGGCGGCTGCTTTGAATGGCGGGCTTTTCGCCCTGCGGAATGCTTAGTCGGAGGTCTGCCCCGTTGCTGTGCCAGTGTTCAAAGGTACGGTCTAAGACCAACAGCGCCTGGGCTGTGGCCACATGGTTTTCTTGGCGGACCATGAGTTTTCCTTGGCGGGCAGTTGCCTTCCAATGCACTTGGCGAATTGAGTCGCCCTGCTGATATTCACGGGTTGCCACGTCGTAGTAGTCGGCGGTGGTGCTTCGGGAGAAGCGAGCATCGCCGGTGAGCATCTTTTCACCCAGTGAGGCAAAACGTTCCAACGGTTGGATTTGGGCGCATACGGGTATTTGTGTGGCCTGACCGCTGTCGACCAGACCATAGATCAGGCCCAACGGGTCAGCCAAGATCTGTTTTGCCGGGCCCACCAAATGGATGCCTCGGCTGCGGAAGACCAATTCGTAGGTGCTTGTGCCGGGGCCGGTAAATTTTGGGCCCGGTCCGAATTCCTCTGGCAGCCCCTCCTGGACGGTGGCTTGATCTGCGCACGTTAACTGCACTCTGGTGATGTCTCCAACTACCGGGTTTGGGCTGAGCAGCGTGCGAGTCAGGGTGGAAGCATTACGTAAACGCAGTACCAGTATCCAGCTCACCAGGACCAGAGCAATGAGTCCGGTTCCGAGAGCCATCATTTCGTGACGGCCCAGAATGTAGGCAAGGAAAATGAGAGCAGCCCCGCCTACTACGGTGCACCAACCACGCCGGGTGAGTAAGTCCAGACGGAACTTCTTTAGGTTTTGTGGCGCCGAGACGGTACGCGCCCACGACAGTGAGTCTTTGGAATCGAACCGTGGTATCTGATCCATGAGAAAACTCAGCTATCCGACAGGTGTAGCGGACACAAGATCCTGGATCAATGCCAGCGGTTCCACACCCTCTGATAATGCCCTGCGGGTGAGGATCAGGCGGTGGGACAAAATCATCGGTGCCACGGCGCGCACATCTTCCGGTAGAACATGGTCACGTCCGTTAATAGCAGCATGGGATTTTGCGGCCCGGACCCACTGAACGAGTGCTCGCGGTGAGGCGCCGAGGGAAATATATGGGTGTTCACGGGTGGCGCGGCCCAAATCGACGATATAGCTGCTCAGCCGCTGGGTGACGGTTACCTGTTTTACCTGGTCAATCATCTGATGAAGCTGATCAAGTTCGAGAACTGGGGTGAGCGTATCTAGCGGTTCGGAGATGTGATGTGTGGAAAGCATAGAGATTTCCGCTTCCCTGTCGGGGTAGCCCAATGAAATCCGGCCCATGAATCTGTCTCGTTGCGCCTCGGGTAACGCGAAGGTTCCTTCGGAATCGATGGGGTTTTGCGTAGCTACGACCATAAATGGTTTTTGCAGCGGATGGGTGATGGAATCGACCGTTACCTGTTGCTCTTCCATGCATTCAAGCAGCGCTGATTGCGTCTTTGCATTGGCACGGTTGATCTCGTCAGCGATCACGATATTTGCAAAGATGGGGCCCGGGTGAAAAGTGAACTGATGATCCTGCGGGGAGAACACCGAAACTCCGGTGACGTCGCTAGGTAAAAGATCCGGGGTGAATTGAATGCGATGCACGCTTCCATTAACACTGCGCGCCAGCGATTTGGCGAGCATCGTCTTGCCAACCCCGGGCACGTCCTCTAGCAGCAGGTGGCCCTGGGCAAGCAGCACCACGATGGTGTTCGTAATAGCCTCCGGTTTGCCGGTGATGACTTCTTGAATTGCATCAAATATCCGCTGGTAATTCGACCTAAAGGTCGAATCGACTGAGGGCAGTGTTGGGTGGGCACTCATGCGCATCCTCCTGGCTGGGCAACTTATCGTGCCGAGGTTGTCGTTGACACGCCAAGCGATTTCCATAGCTTGTGTTCACATCATATGGGGTTCATTTCTCCACCAACAGCATCTTAATGTATCGATTCTCTGCTGCTCGGGCCGTGATGGAAGAATTAGACCCAAGAACTGACAGCATTTTGAACAAAGGTATCGGTGAGCAGATGAGCGATTCAGATTTTTCGGCAATTCCGGAGGGCTATCGTCCGCTCCCGGAGGATGACAGCACACAGTTGAATGACCGTACCCGCTCAGCTAAGAACGAAAAGGGCGGTAATAAAAGGAACACCCGCTATCCGGACGCACCGGAACCTTTGCCCTATCCGGTGATTGATAACCACACTCATTTAGACTTCCGGGACGGTTCGCTGAACGTCACGGTGCAACAAGCACTTGATGCCGCCGCTGCGGTCGGTGTCGAGGGGCTGATCCAAGTGGGGTGCGATGTTGAGTCTTCGCGCTTTGCGGTGCAAGCAGCAAAGGAATATTCAAATGTTTTGGCCGCTATCGCCATCCACCCCAATGATGCTGCACGGCTTGCCGAGGCCGGGGAACTGCAAAGCGCAATCGGACAAATCGAGGCTTTGGCATCCGAAGAGCGGGTGCGAGCCATTGGCGAGACCGGACTGGACTATTTCCGTACCGGAGAAGAAGGCCATCAAGCGCAGGAAGATTCTTTCCGTGAGCACCTGCGAATCGCGGTGGAGCATTCGAAAGCCGTGCAAATTCACGACCGTGACGCGCATAGCGATGTAGTGCGAGTCCTCAAAGATTCGGTGCTACCGGAGCGCGTGGTCTTCCATTGTTTTTCCGGTGACGCAGAACTGGCGCGGATCTGCAATGACAACGGGTGGTACATGTCATTCTCGGGAACTGTGACCTTCAAAAACTCGACTGACCTGCAGGAAGCCTTGCGCCTAGCGGATCCCCAGCTACTGCTAGTGGAGACGGACGCACCATTTTTGACCCCTCACCCATTTAGGGGAAGGCCTAATGCCAGCTACATGATTCCGTATACGACTCGTTTTATGGCTGAGGCCCGAGCGACGGA
This sequence comes from Glutamicibacter sp., assembly GCF_035257265.1. GTDB lineage: Bacteria > Actinomycetota > Actinomycetes > Actinomycetales > Micrococcaceae > Glutamicibacter. The sequence continues at coordinate 419,652 of NZ_DATEXC010000038.1, read as the reverse complement.
TCTTGCGCAGTTCTGTGAGCAGATTTCTCAGAATACCGGCGCAGTTTACGGAGCATTGTAGTACTGCTCGATGTGCTTTCGGCCATATAAAGGTTGCGCCAATTATTACAATTCGGTTACGGTTAACGGAATGCGTTGAGTTGCGAGCGCGCCTTCGTGCCGTTCGCACTATACAGATTTGCACTATCGGCAGACCACAACCTTTGGTCTGAAGGTCGAGCAAGCCAACACCGAACTTTAGATTGGCGGAATTGTCCGCCAAGGTTGAGCAAGATGTACCGGGATCATCTCCTCGGCGTTCGACCAACAAACGATGGAGACCTCACTACCGTGATGCACTTGCTCAAAAAAAGCTGGGTCAAATATCTGGCCCAGGCCGTAGCTGTTGCTGTGGTTATCGCCGGAGCCGTATTTTATATTTCCGGCCAGAAGTCCGTGACCGTTGCCATCGATGGGCAGGATCAGAGCTTCACCACTCGCGCCGCTACCGTGCAGGCTGCCCTTGAGCAAGAAGGTATCAGTGTAGACGCCCGCGACGAGTTGAATGTTGCTGCGGACTCGGAACTTTCCGATGAGCAGCGCATCGAGATCAACCGGAATAAGTCGGTTCAGGTCAGTATCGACGGCACAAACCGAGTTGTACACACCACCGGGATGACCGTAGCCGATGTAATGGACGAGCTGAAGGTTGATGCGAAATCTCAGGTTTCACTCGGCGAAGAAATTCAGCTTGTGAGCCTTAGTGAAGAAATCGAAATCATCACCCCTAAGGCCATCACGCTGGTTGCGGATAAGAAAAAGCAGAAGATTTCGACCACCGCGCAGACCGTCAAGGAACTGCTTGACGAGCAGAGGGTCAAGCTAGACAAGGACGATGAGGTCAACGTTCAGATCGGTAAGGATACCGACAAGAACGCAAAGACCAGCACCAAGATCGCGGAAGATGCCACGATCGAGATCATCGAAGTTTCGGTGAAGACTTGGGATGAAACCCGAAAGATCGATTTTGAGACCGAAAAGGTCAAGGATTCGAAGCTCGAAAAAGGCAAGACCAAGGTCAAGACCGAAGGCGAGAAGGGCGAACGGGAACTCACGCTTCGCCAAGAAACCCGAAACGGCGAAAAGGGCGAGGAAGAAGTCCTGAAGTCGAAGGTCACCAAGAAGCCGGTCGCCGAGATCATCAAGGTTGGTACCAAGAAGGAAGAGTCGAAGTCGGATTCTCAGAGCTCGGACTCTAAGTCGAAGGCGCCAACCGGCAGCATCTCCTCCACTTGGGCAGCCTTGGCCAAGTGTGAGTCGGGTGGTAACTGGTCAATCAACACCGGTAACGGTTACTACGGTGGTCTGCAGTTCTCCGCTTCCTCATGGCGTGGAGCCGGCGGTACAAAGTACGCACCGTTGCCACACCAGGCAAGTGCCCAGGAACAGATTGCTACCGCCGAGAAGCTACGCGCTAACGGCGGATGGGGTCACTGGCCACACTGCTCGTCCAAGCTTGGACTGCGCTAAGCCCTGAAATAACTTTTGACGCGACGCGTCCACCCTCACGGGGTGGGCGCGTCGCGTCGCGTTCGCAGTGCTTGCGGACTGAACTAGAATTGTAGCTGTGATGTCTAAGGAATCTTTGCCACTGCTTGGGGCTACCGAAATCCGTCGACTGGCCGAGGAACTTGGGATTCGTCCCACGAAAACCCTCGGGCAGAACTTTGTGATTGATGGAAACACGATCCGCAGGATCGTAGCCACCGCGAATGTCTCGCCAGACGAGACAGTTCTTGAGGTCGGTCCGGGCCTTGGTTCGTTGACCCTGGGCATTATGGACGCCGCCGCAAAGGTGGTGGCGGTCGAGATCGATCCGCCGCTTGCTAAGCGGTTGCCGCAGACCATGGCGGAGATGCGCCCGGGCCGTGAGGAAGACCTGACGGTGATCCTCAGCGACGCCATGAAGATCAGCGAGCTTCCCGGAAATCCCACCGCGTTGGTCGCCAACTTGCCATATAACGTCGCGGTGCCTGTGGTGCTGCACCTGATGGAGCACTTTGAATCCATCAAACATGGTCTGGTGATGGTCCAGGACGAGGTTGCAGACCGAATGTGCGCCGCCCCCGGTAACAAGACCTACGGCGTCCCCTCGGTGAAAGGTGCCTGGTATGGCACCATGCGCAAGGCTGGCGTCATTGGGATGAACGTCTTTTGGCCCGCACCGAAGATTCATTCGGGACTGGTTGCTTTCACCCGCGATAAAGACCGCAGTGGAGCGCCAGACCGCAAAGAAGTTTTTGCCATTATCGATGCGGCTTTTGCCCAGCGTCGCAAGACCTTGCGTGCTGCGCTGTCTGGCTGGGCAGGTTCAGGCGCTCGCGCAGAGCAGATTTTGCTGGCCGCAGGTATCGATCCCAAGGAACGTGGCGAGAAGCTGGATGTCGAAGGCTTCATCTCTATTGCGCGCGCAGCCCACACGGTGCCTGCCCTAGAGCAGACCGAAAAATAATAATGGTCAAACAACGTGTCATCACTACCGCACCAGGGAAGATCAACTGTTATTTCCGGGTGGGACCGCCTCGTGAAGATGGCTACCACGAGGTCGCTAGCCTCTATGTGGCGGTCTCCTTGCTGGAGCAGATCGAAGCGACGCTGCGTGAAGACGGCGAATTGCAGCTGAGCCTTGAACCTGGTTCTCCTGTGGTCTCTGATCCTGATAACTTCCCATTGGGTCCAAATAACCTAGTGTGGAAAGCTGCGCAGCTTCTGCGCGAGCATACCGGGTGCACTTTGGGTGCTAACCTGCACATCACCAAACGCGTTCCCATTGCCGGAGGTATGGGCGGTGGTTCTGCGGATGCGGCAGCCGCTTTGGTGGCTTGCAATGAATTGTGGGGGACCGGGCTGGACCGCGAGGAGCTTGGGCGACTGGGAGCACGGCTAGGAGCCGACGTTCCGTTTGCCCTGATGGGTGGAGCCGCTATTGGGTTGGGCATCGGCGACCAGCTGGCTCCCTTGCTCACGCGAGCAAAAACTCAATGGGTACTGATTCCCGCAAGCTTTGGACTGTCTACCCCTCGGGTCTACTCGATGCTGGACCGCTTGCGTGCGGGGCAAGACGTTGAGGTCCCGCAAGAGATTGATCCGCAGGTGATCAAGGCGCTGATGGCATCAGATGCCGAAGCGCTGTCCCAGCTACTGGTCAATGATCTGACGCAGGCGTCTTTGGCTTTGGCTCCCGAATTGGGAACTGTGCGAGATCTCGCCGAAGGTGCGGGAGCGCTGCGCGCAATGGTCTCCGGTTCGGGTCCTACCCTCGCGTTACTGGTGCGCGACGCAGAACATGCCCAGCAGGTGATGACCCAGCTTGGTGACGAGGTAGGCGTTGCTACCCTGATGGTCACTGCCCCGGCTCCTGGCGCTCGAGTGGAACTTTCCGAGCAATAGTCCAGAACCTTGCCAGAGTCTCAGGCTGACCTTAGAGTGATTCCAGAACCATAAAGTGAGCGTGGTTCATTTATTCGTTGCGGACGAAAGAATCACATGATCAATGGCCAGGTTTCTCATTGGTGGGAGCAAATTGGGCTGCCCGTTGCACACCCAACGCTGAACGAATCACTTGAAGTTGATGTAGCAATCGTGGGCGCCGGATTTACCGGTCTATGGACCGCTTACTATTTGAAGCAGGCGGACCCCTCCCTGCGCATCGCAATTTTGGAACAACGCCACGTTGGTTATGGCGCCTCGGGACGTAACGGTGGTTGGTTAACCAACACTATTACCGGTGGGCGCGAACAGTATCTAAAATCCCATGGCCGGCAGGCGGCTACAGACTTTCAGCTAGCCATGAACCAAACCGTCGCTGAAGTGATCCGGATCTGCCAGTCTGAGCAAATCGAGGCAGATATCTTGCCTGGTGGTGAATTCGAAGTCGCCTGCAACGCGGCGCAATTGGCTCGACTGCGTGAGTTCGTTAAGAACGAAAACTCTTGGGAACACACCGACGTACAACTGCTGACGCAGGACGATGCAATCGCGAGAATCGGTGTGGAAGGTGCTCTGGGTGCTGCCTGGCATCCTCATGCCGCGCGGATTCAGCCGGCCAAACTCGTCAATGGCCTGACGCGGGTAGTCCAATCCCTTGGTGTAGAAATCTATGAGTATACCCGTGTGACCGAAATTCGACCCCATCAACTGGATTTTGCGGGCGGTCAGGTGGCCGCGGAATTTATCATCCGAGCGACAGAGGGTTTTACTGCTGGGATCAAGGGACACAAGCGGCTCTGGCTTCCGATGAATTCGTCGATGATCGCCACCGAGCCTTTAGAGACAAGCTTTTGGGACGAAGTGAACTGGAGCCAAGGCGAAGTGCTCGGCGACTTCGCCCACGTTTACATGTACGCGCAGCGCACGGCCGATGACCGAATTGCTATCGGCGGGCGCGGGGTCCCATACAAGTATGGTTCCCGGACAGATCTTGATGGACAGACGCCAGAAGCGAGCATCAAAGGGTTGCAAGAAATATTGCATACTCTCTTCCCGCAAACACGGCATACCAGCATCGATCACGCCTGGTCAGGGGTGCTGGGAGTTCCGCGTGATTGGGCGGCAACAGTGGGGCTCGATTCAGACAGTGGAATCGCTTGGGCAGGAGGGTATGTGGGTACCGGGGTGGCCACCACTAATCTTGCAGGCCGTACCTTGCGAGACCTGGTGTTAGGGCGGAACTCTGACCTGGTTGCCCTACCGTGGGTAAACCACCAAGCACGACTATGGGAACCCGAGCCCTTGCGATGGATTGCCACTAAAGGGCTCTATGCCGCCTATGGCCTCGCGGACCGGCAAGAGGCTAAAGGCAGTTCGCATACTTCGCCGATCGCTCATATCGCGGATCTGGTGACAGGTAAGCGCTAAAGCTCTGATCTCGTACTCTGGTCGAGTCAGGGTGCAACGAATAAGACCGATTCCAGATCCTGGACTGGGGTCTCATTGCTGTGCGCTTTTTACCTATTCTTGTTCCTGCGGACGTGACCTGAATATTTATTGCTTATACCGATATACCCTTGGGGGGTACTTGAAATATACCCTCTAGGGGTATATGCTCTTGGTGTAGGCAAGCTGGCGAGTATTCGTGTCCGGTTGTCTAGCTTGGAACTCATAAGACGAAGAGATTATGAGCAAAATACAACTTACGGAGGAAGCTATGAGCTCCAGCATCACTTTGAAAATTGACGGTTTGACCTGTGGACACTGTGTCTCATCAGTCACTGAAGAGCTACAGGAAATAGCCGGAGTGAGTACTGTCGAGGTTGACCTTGTTGTTGGTGGAACCTCTACTGCGACCGTTGCTGCCGAGACGAAGGTGGAGAATTCTGTGTTCGAGGCAGCTATTTCTGAAGCCGGGTATAACCTCGTCTCTGTCGACGCGTAAAGGGTGGCCCCGCGGGGCGAAGGTCAGAACGCTAATCCGCAGCCAGATGTAAGAAAGAAATGGATTCATGAGTAACGACACTGCATTCCCCACTAACCAGCGCATAGTCGAGTTAGATATTCAGGGAATGACCTGCGCCTCTTGTGTGGGTCGAGTCGAGCGCAAACTGGGCAAGATTGAAGGCGTTGAAGCGTTGGTCAACTTGCCGCTGGAATCGGCGCGTATCACCGTTCCGCAAGACGTGAGCGACGAAATATTGATCTCAACGGTGGAGTCGGCCGGCTATAAAGCCAGTCTCAAGGTTGACCAGTACGCGAAGCCCTCGGTTCCTGTGCTGCATGACGGTGACCAGAACATTCTCGAATCTCCGGCACAGCTTGAACCAATCCAAAAGCAAGCAGCGCCAGCGGTTGGTGCGGACCTGAAGAAACGGCTGATTGTAGCTGCCATCTTCACCACTCCACTCTTTGTCATTTCCATGATTCCCGGCGCACAGTTCCCGCACTGGGGTTGGATAGCGCTGATCCTGGCCACGCCCGTCACCTTCTGGTCGGCCTGGCCATTTCACCGATCTGCCGCGATCAATGCACGCCACTTCGCCTCCACCATGGATACCTTGGTATCCATCGGTGTCCTGGCCGCATACTTCTATTCCCTGTGGCAGTTGATTGCGGATCCTAATATCACTGCCCACACCGGCATGTCGATGAGCGAGCATGCCTTGTACTTCGAAACTGCCGGCGTCGTAGCGACTTTCCTTCTGCTTGGACGGTGGTTGGAAGCGCGCGCCAAGGCCCGCGCGGGTGACGCATTAAAAACGCTGCTGGATCTGGGAGCCAAAGAAGCGACCCTAATCAGTGACGGTGTGGAAACGAAGGTTTCGGCCGCTACTCTGGTGCCCGGAGATGAATTCATCGTGCGTCCGGGGGAGAAGATTGCCACAGATGGCTTTGTGGTCTCCGGACACTCGGCGGTAGATACCGCGCTGGTCACTGGTGAATCTGTTCCCGTTGAGGTTGGCCCGGATGACACGGTCATTGGAGCTACAATCAACACCTCGGGTGCCCTGATTATTCGCGCTACCCGCGTGGGTAAGGACACCACGTTGGCGCAAATGGGGCGCTTGGTCTCGGAAGCGCAGACCGGCAAGGCTCCGATTGCCCGGCTGGCGGACAGGATCTCCTCGGTATTTGTACCTATTGTGCTGGTTATCGCCCTCGGTACTTTTGTTACCTGGTTACTTGTTACCGGAGATATGGGCGCGGCCGTCGCGGCCTCCGTTGCGGTGTTGGTTATCGCTTGCCCCTGTGCATTAGGTCTGGCAACGCCTATTGGATTGTTGGTCGGTACTGGGCGAGGAGCTCAGTTAGGTATTCTGATTCGTGGTCCGCAAGTTCTAGAGGACACACGTAAGGTTGACACGGTTCTGTTGGATAAGACCGGAACTGTTACCGAGGGAAATCTTGCGGTCACCTCCACCACCGCATCTGAAGGGTTTGCTGAGAGCACCGTTTTGGCACTGGCAGGTGCTGCCGAGTCCAGCTCCGAGCACCCAATTGCCCAGGCAATTGTCGAGGCAGCAAGGGCAGAGGGCGACTTGCTGGGATCAAATGATTTCAGTTCGGCCGCTGGCGGAGGCGTTCGCGCGGTGGTCGATGGCCAGACGGTGGTAGCAGGGCGCGTCAGCTGGTTGAAAGAAAACGGTATTGAGCTGACCGAGGCCCAGCATGCGGACCTGACCGCTGCACAACAAGCCGGTGCTACCTCGATCATGGTCGGAGTTGACGGGGTCTTCGCGGGGTTGGTCAACTTGACCGACACGATCAAGGAATCCTCTGCGTCAGCTATCGCCAGGCTCAAGGATTTGGGACTGCGCCCGGTGCTACTGACCGGCGACAACAGGGCGGTGGCCGAACTCGTGGCCGCCAAGGTAGGCATTGCTCCCGAAGATGTCTTCGCAGATGTCTTCCCCGAGGGCAAAGCCGAAGCCGTGCGTAAGCTCCAAGCTCAAGGCAAGGTTGTGGCCATGGTGGGTGACGGTGTTAATGACGCACCTGCCCTGGCTCAGGCTGACCTGGGTATCGCGATGGGTTCCGGCACCGATGTGGCTATTGAGGCCGCGGACGTGACCATCATGGGCAACGATATAGATCAGGTAGCTCAGTCCATCGAACTGTCCCGCAAGACTTTGGGAACTATTAAGATGAACCTTTTCTGGGCATTCATCTACAACACCGCCGGCATCCCGGTGGCAGCTCTGGGGTTCCTGAATCCGATGATAGCAGGCGCTGCCATGGCCGCCAGTTCCGTACTGGTTGTGGCCAACTCGCTACGACTGCGTGGGTTCGGACGTAAGTAACGATTGCCAGTATTGTCGAATTGTAGTGAAAAGTGCCGGTTTTCTCCCAGGGGAGGACCGGCGCTTTTACGTCTACTCACACGAGGTCAACTGGGAAACTCGGTGCTGCATGACTAAGCCAATGAGAGGAACAGCTTTTCCATTTCGGCGCGGTCCACGGTGGGATCATCTGACTCGAGGCATTTTTCTAAACCGGTGGCGATGATAGAGAATCCCGCGCGGTCAATGGCTTTCGACGCTGCGGAGAGCTGGGTAACGACTGCGCGGCAATCACTGCCTTCTTCGAGCATCCTGATCACAGCATTAAGTTGCCCCTGAGCTCTTTTGAGCCTGTTGATCGCAGGTTTCATGGTTTCTGCTTCTAGCTGCACGGTGCGCTCCTCTCATCTTGAAGTTTCTTCAATCCTATACCCCTGGGGGTTTATTAAAGTATGCTAATATTATTTGCATACCCCTAGGGGTATCTTACTGTGATCTAATTCCGTAGTTTGCACACTGAAGAATCGTTGAGTTTAGGGAGCAGAAAATGTGCCGTGCCGTGAAATGCAGCAAGTGCCAGAAAACCACCTGGGCAGGATGTGGACAGCACGTTCAGCAAGTTATGGCTAACGTTCCACGCAACTCCCGCTGTACTTGTGACCCGAACGCGGCTCAAGAAAATAAGTCGGGCAAGGGCTTTTTCGCACGTCTTTTCGGCAGGTAACCCTGAACCAAGGATTGATGATCTGTACCGAACATGGCTGGGGCCAACGACCTTTACAGCGCAATTCTGGATAAGGGAAAGCAGTGCCTGATCGGTATAGGAAGCGGATTAGTCGCAGCGTGATGCGAGTAGAGGCAGCCCGCTTCCGGACAGCTCGGAGCAGTACGCTTTCCTTCCGGTCATCGCCATAATTAGTGCCAGAGTTCTGCCACGAACGGGCAGGCCATGCCCAATGGTGATGCCGCTTTCGAGGCTCTCTAATTGCAAACCCTTGACTCTTTTCTTGGCGACAACAATTTGGTCGCTGCCTGCACAGTATCGAAGTAAAGCATCAAGGGTTTCTTGCCGGTGGGTATGCTGCAACCCGAGCGGTTGCCGAATATCATTGCCGTGGACGATCATTTCTCCGAGTAAAGCTAATTTAGGAATCGGGGGAGAGGTCTTACTGCCGATAGTTGCACAAAAACGTTTCAGCGTATCGTCCGGGGTAGAACCGAGCTGTTCGCTGAGCCGGTCCGCCACTTGTTGATCAAAATCAAAGCGCGCTCGCAGGACACCGAGAAACCAAGTTGTTCCTGACAAGGTGCCGCTGGCGGTCAGGTGTGCCAATACCTCCCGGACCGTCAGCCCTCTACAGAGCGATTGGGTTTGCCACTGCGGCGCATCGATGGATGCTAATTGATGAGCCAAAACGGTGCGCTCGGTATCGATTTCTTGCCAGATGCTACGTCGATCCATAAGGTCATGATCGCACGGAAAATTAGATTGGAAGAGCAAAATTGAAGGAAGATATGTTTTGGCTCTTCTTCGTGGTTTCAATATCGACAAGCCGGACCGGAGCGATACTGGGTCGAGGCTATTGGTATCAAGAAGCACTCATTCAATCCGCTGCCAGTTATATTCGTCTTCGCGCCCCTTGGAATCGTTATAAGCCTTTGGCAGTTACGCCGGAGGAAACATCTTAATGCATGAGTAATAAACTCATCCATTGGCGGGAAGAGGTTGCGCGTCTTTCAGTTAGGAAAGCACATGCCGATGACGGCTAGAGCTGTGTTAGAAATTTGAACGTGGACCCTTGCCTGTCTGAATGTTGTGAGCCAAAGAAGAGTTGATAATAGTTCTCATGCCACAACGTGCCGAAATTACCTCATTCTCCGAACCTGTACCGCCTGCAGGGCAATCTCCTTACCTTCCTGGAGCGGGGCCTTTGCCAGGCGTTGAGATTGCTGAGTGGAACGAAGAGTGGGCAGGACAATTCCAGTTTCTTGCTACGAAAATCAGAAACGTCTTGGGATGGCGGGCTCTGGCGATTGAGCATGTCGGTTCGACATCTGTGCAGGAACTCCCCGCGAAACCAATCATCGACATAGATTTGGTGATTGCTGATCCAAATGAAGAACAGCTCTATGTTCCGGCACTCGAAAAAGTCGGCTTTCACCTAGTTGTCCGCGAACCTTGGTGGTATGGACATCGTGTATTGCGGCACTCGAACCCAGCATGCAACTTACATGTCTTCGGGTATGACAGTCCAGAACTAATCAAACATCGCATTTTCCGTGATTGGTTGCGTGCGCACCCAATCGAGCGACGGGTGTACGCAGAAGCGAAACGGATAGCCGCAGCGCAGGCTACGGCAGCAGACGAACACACTATGCAATACAACGCCCGTAAAGAATCCGTGATCAAAGAAATCTATCACCGAGCCTTTACGGCTATGGGTCTTGTCAAAAATTAAAACGTGTAATTTCGAAAGCTGGCAATGGGATTTTTCTCAGACGCATGAAGAATTCAGTTTCTGGATTCTTCATCGTGAACGCCAGTCTTCTCAAACTGGGACTTAGCCCTGTCGACATAGGACCCAAGATGATTCTTATGGCTATCTGCAAGGACTAATTCAAAGTTGGGTTGTTCTTCCAACACTCCAAGGAATATGAGAGTTCTCCTCGTCGCAGAGCGGGGCGCTTGGGCGTGTATCTTGTCGCTGAGAGTGGCAATTTGGCCGGAATCTATGTGCCCCGTATAAGGCTCGCGGGCATTTTCTCGGGCGGGGTATACGGGAATCTGAAATCTTTGAAAACTCGGAGTTTCGAGCATGTACAAGTCAACGGATCGAGCGTCCCGTAGGATGACCGTCTTACGGGACACCTGTTTGGGTTCACTGGATGTAGCCTCGCCTTGGTAGAGAATTGACGAATGAGAATTATCAACAGCGAGCGACTAATCATGCGGCCGTGGGAACTAGACGACGCGGACTTTCTATTCGACCTTGAATCCCGCTGGGATACAGTTCGTTTTCTTGGGCCTCATGCAAAGACGATGACTACTCGCTCCGAAGCTGTGGAATCCATCATTCGCCGACGTGCCATTGATGACCCGATCCACGGGATATGGGCAGTTACTTCCCGAGAAACTGGTGACATACTCGGAAATGTCCTGCTCAAACCTATCCAGCTCTCAGCAGGTACAAAGGGTGAACGTCCGGTGGAGATCGGCTGGCATCTGCACCCTGATGCCCAAGGGGCGGGCTACGTTACTGAAGCTGCCGGTGCTGTCATGGCGGACGCGGCAACCAGTGGGCTTCGGGCCGTTATTGCCGTCACTGATCCACTCAATGTGGCCTCCCAAAAGGTTTGTGAGCGCCTTGAGATGAGATCAATCGGAGTCACCGAAGCATATTACGATGAACGCCATCTGCTATTCGAGAAAGATCTGTCCCGCTAAGGGTTCTCAACTGGACGTGTTGACACGGCCTCTTCTCCTGATTTTTGTGCCGGTTAATCAACGACCTTCAAAACGTCCCCGGACCTGGCATTCGCTAGGCTGACAGATATGAATCAGACCAATTGTCCGCCAACAGTTTCGAGCCACAGTGCGGTTCTGCATGATGAAGTGCGCCCCGCATGGTCGGCCGAGGTGATTTCGTGGCTGCTGGGGTCACCCTCACGCGGTCACCGGCTGGCAGTCTTGGATCTGGGAGCTGGCACAGGCTTGGGAACCCGGACTATCGCAGCACTCGGATGCACTGTCACCGCAGTTGATACGTCCAAAGATATGCTGTCCGTGCTCCGAACGGCCTGTGAGGATCTCCCGCCCGACGTTGCTGATCGAATCAGCATTGCCAGTGGTTCGGCGGAACACCTCCCTCTGGGTAACCAGAGTGTGGACGCTATTGTTTGTCTCCAAGCATGGCACTGGGTAAACCCCGAACGGGCCATAGCTGAATGTGATCGTGTGATGACACCAAACGGCATGATGGGCTTGGCCTGGCATACCTGGGACCGCGCCAGCGATTGGGTAAAAGCGCTCTCTGCGATCGTCGAACCAGAGGGACCCCCAGCTGAGCAAATCCGGAGCGTACCGGCAGAGTTTGCCGGACGAGGCACGTTTGAACGCATGGATTTCTCTTTCAACTTCGAGCTTTCCGTGGACCAGCTCGTTCACCTAGCCAGCTCATGGGCATTTGTGACACAGCGATCCGACAAGGAGGCCGTTTTGACGAAAATCCGTCGTCTGGGCGAACGAACCGCATCAGCAGACACTGGCCTTGTTAGTTTCCCCCACATCACAGCCGCCTTCCGTCTTCAACAGCTAAATAAAGAAGTAGTGCGGTAGGTAGAACGCTTTTTAACGAGTGGGTCAACCCGCTGCCGAAACCTATCCAATTGACGGCTCCCTGAAGAACACGATGCGTTTGGGTAGCACCCGACGCCAGACGCCGGTTCCCCGTGTCCCATTGTCTTTCGTGGGAGGCTAGGGTCATGAACCCGGTCGAGACTATGATAAATATGCAGCGAAAATGCGCCACCTCGCACACGCTCAAACAGACATGGAGGTGGACGTACGTTTCATTGACATGATGAGCAAGCGATGTGCGCGGGTGCTTGATATTGGATGTGGCATTGGCAATGCTGTCAATGGATTACGTGCCCGCGGCCACGCCGCCTACGGCATCGATCCCACGCGTGAGGTGCTTGAGGTTGCTGAGGACCTCTATGAGCCGTCGTGGTTTCGCCAAATGGCCGCCACTGAAGCAGCGCCAGAGAAACTGGCCATGAACGGCCTTCCCCAGGGCTACGACGTCGTGCTCATGTCTGGAAACGTTCCGGCCTTTCTATCGGCAGATGACTTACGTGCAACTTTTGACAAGGTGGGAGAACTTCTGGAGCCCGGGGGTATTTTCATCGTCGGAACCACCACGAGCATCCAGGGCGGCCCCGTGGATCAAGACAATGCAGTGGCCGGATTAGCTATGACCCTGTCTCATCGATTCTCGGACTGGCATCTCACCCCTTTCCATGCTGAGTCGCCGTGGTCTGTAAGCGTGTTCTCAGCAAACCGGTTGCGAGAATTTACTGAGTCTCCGGACGGAATGTTTATTCTGCAGGGGTAGCGGGGCGAAGGTGTCCCGTAGAAGGTTCCTCAAAAGGGGCTTCCGACTATTCCGAGCAAACGCCCAGCTCATGCTGGAGAGCGGAGAGGCAGCCCTGTTCAATGTCGATGATGGTGACTGTCAGGGAAAGGCCCAGCAACGCGATGAACGAGACGAGCAGGTAGAAGCTTTTGGCAAGCCCGGAGGGGGCATAGCTGTAGTCCGCTTCGAAATCTATGCCGTTGTAAACGTATTCACGCCACAACCATCCTGAGAGGACGCAATGGAGTAACGCGGAGGTGAACCCGATTGGCAAGGAATAAGAACGGAGCTCTACCGCATAGATGCTGGCAATCAGCGCCAAGGCGCTGATTGCGGTGGTGAGCCAGATCGTTTTCCAGCTGTACACCCCACGGGCGAAATCAATCACGGCCATCCGTTCCCCCAAATCCCCTGGGATGTCCCCAAGGACTCCACCATATAGGCACGACTCCAAGCCCGAAAATGAGGCCTAGTGCCAGGCCCGGAGACGCGGGGCACGCAAGGAACGCATAAAGTCCACCACCCGTGGCAGCCGCCGGATTATTGTTCCAGTGAACGTTCCCCTTTTAAGCAACGATCCGAAGATTGGTTAGCTCGCCTCACCGCTCGTCGCCAGCGGCTTCATTGCTGCTTCCACGCGTTCCGGAATCATCGTGACACGAGGTGTCAGATCTTCCGCAGGGAAACGGTCATCAATGCACGCGCGCCAGTACTGCATATGCTTTTCATCAAGCCAGTGCTCCGATTGCTCAACTCCTGAACCGTCTTCGCCCTGGACGCTGTACCAGTACAAGTAATCGATTCCATCGATCCTCTCCGAAAAAATCGTCTCAACGTACATTTGTTCGGGTTCAAGAGTTTCTCGAACTGCGGCAACATTCGCGGTCAGGAATTGCATCCACTCATCGACGATGCTCTGTGTGTTCTCGCGGACTCGGAAACGAGTTAGTTCAATCTGCATTCGTCCATAGTGCCGGGTTCGTTCCGTTGAACTCAAACTTAGTCCCACTCAGCGTTCCGCTTACGGTTGGCACAGCACGGAGATCTCTGGGCAGAAGTGCTGACGGCTTGGGACACTGAGGCCGGTCCTCGATACTTTAGCTGAACCTCTTGAGCTTCCACTCCGGTCCGTGATTACTCGGTATGCAGAGATAGGACCGTCGAAAAATGGGGCTTTTGTAAACCACTAGCGGTTGTGAGCTGAGGACAAAAGTGGCAACGTCGTCAATGGTTTCTTCCGCAAATTCTATGACCTCGTCCAACCCTGCGGGAATCGTTCGTAATCCGACATATTGCTCATCGTAAACAAGCTCCGGTGCCTCGCCTCCCAGCACCAGCGTGAAGACGCCGAGCCGAGGGCCTTGAAGATCTAAAACGACAGAGTGCCTACGCACATAGACTCGACCACTGAAATCCTCCGGCAAGGTCATCGTGATCTTCTCAACCTGATCCTTCAGCTGGGCGAGGTAATTCAGTGCCTTTTGATCATCTTTCATGGACCGGAACTTAACCTCTCTCGTTTGGAATACGTTCAAGCGTCTGAGGCATCCAGAAACGATCGTATCCGGTGTTCCGTGGAGGGTTCGGCTAAAGGGCGGCGGGAGCTTCAACGACCATCCCAATTCGGACTGTGCCATACTGGCGAAATGGAATCGCCGAGTACGCCCAGCTCATCGATCGCGGCGCGGTGGAACCCCACTGATCAAGCCGTGGATCTCGTCATCGACGGGCGGGCTGTCATCGACATCGTTGACCCTCAGAAGCAATGGGGTGTTTCTCCGTTTGCACGCCGTTTCGTCCGCGGAGCGGCGCTACGAACGTTGGCTGAGTACCGCGGGGTACTCGGCGACCGCGATGAGAGGCTTTCAGGGACCGAACTTGAAATCGCTGTCTGCCGGGCGTGCGGCGATCTGGGTTGCGGCAATCTTGTAGTGGATGTCGAGAGGACAGCCGAAACAATCGTTTGGAGACAACCCCACTGGGCCGAAACTGTCGATGACGACGATGAAAACGACGACGAGTCCGATGCAAACGATCCAGAATCGCTCTTTCCTCAGGTAGTGGTGTTCAGCCGCGCCGAGTACGAAGCCGCCCTGGCCGACGCGGAGCGGTTCATTGCTCAAGTGGGCTGGTCCCGGGTCATGCCAGAGGTTGCAGGATGGCTTGATCGACTTCGCAACCGCTTCACAGGGCGGAAGTATAAGTAAGTGAGTGCGCGCTGGCTCGCGGAAGGCCATTTAAGGCAAGTGGCACGCTGCGCCTGTTAATTCTGTCCCGCAGCAGGTTCCGGCGACGGAACGGTCGCTGCTTGACGCTCCTAACTAATCCATGACTTTCCCGACCCGGTGCCAATCTTCGTGAAAGACGGTTGCGCGGGATTCACTGGGAACTGTTTTTCCAAGTGTTTATTAGCTTTTTAGCTGCAAGTCTTTCCTCAACCGCGGGGACAGCTCTTAGTCGGGCGTCAAAGATACTGATCAGGCTTTGAATGAATTCACCTTCGGGGCCTTCTGCGTCAGGCCCGTCAGGCTTCGGGCCGTAGGTGATCGCGGTACCGGACTCGTCGAGTTCACAATCGACGTTAACGGCTCGGAGGAATGCAAAGAGCCTGGCCATTGCCTCGTGGCCAGAAACGTCACGCAGCCTGGGAACTATTAAAGCGATTTCTTCAGAAATAGGATATTGGACCTGCATCTGGGCTCCTAACAAGCGACACAAGAATATGGATACACTTCCGCACCCTTAGATCAGCATACTTCTGGCTAATATCGACGGTCCATGATACATCGGTCAGCACGAAGCACCGCCTGTTCACCAGCATTTGACCGGACCGCACCATGGATATCCGGACCGCCCTTATAGGGTTCCCCTCGCGAACGCACCTAGGTAGTGCAGACGCTTCTGCTATTCCGTGCAGTGGACTTCTGAAAACGACACCTAGTTCAGGTGGCGGACACGCTCGCGGTCGTGGTTCACGTCGCTTCATGACGACGGAGGGAAAAGGGGCGCACTGGCTACAAGGCTGGGATACTGATGAAATGGATGACAATTCCCGACGGGTGCCAGGTAGCCCGCTAAATTCGCAAGAACGCGCCCTGCTAGAGCTTTTGTGCTCGGGCAACTGGCCAGGAACAAAAGAAGCACGCCAACAGGCAGCTCGTGCTCACTGGGGCGGTTTGGCGTTCGATGATTGCGACGATTTCCTTATCGAGGTTTCTGAGCATCCGAATCTGCCAAGGATTCCGCCACATCCAGGCGGGCCTTTCGCGAGTCTCGAGGTCCTCGAAGGTGAGACTCTTCTCGGGCACCTGAACCTCTGGGCACCGGACGGAGTCCTTCATTCGGTGGACTTTATGACGTTCGGCGCTTCAGACCAGCGACTCCCACCCGTGGAACAGCTCGGTTCTGAACCCTTTGCATTCTGGCTTGATTCAAACCCGGTCGCGGAGTGATCACCGACTCACGCCATCAAGCGGCTATGCCCTGAGCCGCCCTGCGCACGCGGACTCCAGCCGAAGTTCTTGACATGTTCAGGAAAAAGACAGATCACTGGTCGACCTCTTTTGCTGTCCGGTAAGGGTTAGTGCCCGGGCGCCTTGAAATCCTAAAGCCGTAGCTGTTGCTCTTGAAGGTATTGTGCAGCATCGCTAGTTGCCCAACTGACGGTTTCCCCAGACGTAATTTTGGTGACTCCTAAGCCAGGAACACCCCAATTCACCACCAGATACTCTGAGTTTTGAGACCCCTCGCTCGAAATGAACTGTTGGCTTTGGACTGCTCCAACTTCGCCAACTTCTAAGGTTGTTCCATCTGGAAGAACGAGAGAAGACCCTTGCAAGTTACAGCCAGGTTCTCCGAGATCGCGCAGGCCATTTGCTTCAATCAAAGCTGGAGGGCATTGCGGAAGGTCTTCATGACCCAACGGTATGCTCACTCCACCTGGCGAACACGAGCAAAGAAGCAAGCTTAAAAGTGCAATGGTGGATATAGCTGTGGCGGTCCGCATGGTCTCATGCTAACAACTGGCAATCCAGCGATGTTTGCAGCGCCGATGAAGATCCATGGTTGCTGGGTCTGCAAAAAGAAATGTGTGGAGCGCGGCGTCCCGGAGAGGGTTCCTCTTCTGAACGAAGCAGAGCGATTCCCTCGGACGCGTGGCGCAATCTGGGACTCCAATTTGCAGCATTTTGCGTTGAAAATCCCCACACCCGAATTGATGGTGTTAGATGAAATGATCATGAGTGAATATAAAACCCTGCTTGCTCTGGCGCAACGCCACTTCAAAGTCCCGAGTTGCCCTACGGTTTCCGAGGCCATCGCCCTGCTGCAAGGATTTGGAGCGACAGCGTTCGATTTCGAGGCGAACCAAGAAACCTTGGCGGACGAATTCGTTGATCGGCGGTTTGTGGTCGGCGCTTACACCATCCATGATCCCCGTTTACTCAAAGAGCGGGCGACTGCTGAAGAGCATCAACATGCTGAATGGTCCTTAGAAGAGTCGGAAGAGGACTCGGGCATTGAGTACCCTGATGAGGACGCCGAGTGGAACCAAATTCAGGACGAACTAAGCAGCCTTCAGCGCCTGCTCATTGTCATAGAGCACGGAGCAGAAGACCCGAACATGGTCGGCAACTTCCGGGTCCATGGATTCGGCCAGTGGTTGCGTGAATCGTTGTGGGCATCCACCGGGGTTCTCCCTCGCGACCCTGGAGCCCCCAGCGCGAAATCCGTGCTTTTCGGACGCGTTTTCGAACTTGCAGGGCGAGATCATTTTCAGGCCGCGGCAATCCCGCAACGCCGCCCACGACGTCCGGCATGGTTCCGAGGTAAAGGCGGGGATACCTAATTCGACCATCTGGATAGTGACCGTCCCGTAAAGCGTTCCCCTTGCGGGCGCTTCTTTAGCGGACCACCTATCGAAACAAAACAACTATCCCGGTGGCTATGGGATACATCTTTCTGATGCCCAAAGCGAAGCAATGCTGGAGGTAACGGGCGCGACGAGATATCCGGCGTTGTGCCGGATAGCACGTCGCGCCCACGTGACACCAGGTCGGTCTAGGCCGGCTTCCTTGGAGTTGCATCTTCGATGACCGTCTGGTCCTTCAGAGTGATCGTGTAGGAGATATCTGGCGCCGGTCCGCCGTTGCCCTCCAATTCGTCACCGAAGGCCTTACCCGGCCACCAAGCAGCGTACTTGCCGTCCTGGACGGTAGCTTTGACCAATTGGCCGTCCGGGGTCGTAATCGTTACCGCTGCTACATCCTCACCCACGTTTCCGTGGGTGAGTGCAATTTCGGGGCGCTCACTGACCCCGAACATATTGCCACCGCGAAATTCGGCAATGTTCCCCTGGGTGAATTCGCCCGCAACTGGAAGGAACCCTTGATCGCCGCCGCCCTTGCTGAAATCAATGTTGTCAGCCTTCTGTGTTCCAGCTGGCAGGTGGGCGAGACACATACCTGCCATATGCTCGGAAGCGGTGTAAAGCAAGACCACCCACTCACCCCGTCGTTCGG
The DNA here is from genome assembly GCF_035257265.1 of Glutamicibacter sp. Taxonomy (GTDB): domain Bacteria; phylum Actinomycetota; class Actinomycetes; order Actinomycetales; family Micrococcaceae; genus Glutamicibacter. The sequence continues at coordinate 401,247 of NZ_DATEXC010000038.1, read as the reverse complement.
CAAGATCCAACTGAGGGGCAGAGAGATCTAGCTGGCCGCGGCAGGCAGCATCGGCTACGGCCCTATCCTGGTTGCTAATGGAACTTGGCACAGCATTCCATGACGCATACGCCGCATCGTTGTTTCCCGATCCCGGCAGAATCACCGCCGTTGCGGTGATAGCAGCCACTGCGGCCAGAGCGATAGGAGCCGCTATCCGACGTGCAGGTTTGGATCGGCGTCTCCCGATCGTACCGTTCCCCGTATTCCCGTTGTCCGGATCGACGGCGAGAATTTGCTGCAATCTCGCGTTTGCCCTGATCTGTTCGGCCTCGTCAAGATCGCTTCGGGGAGCTGAATCAAGGGGTCCAAATGCGTCTAGTTCCGGGTATTTGTTCTTAACCATGTCAGTCACTCCGTCATGAGAGATCCGGCGAGTGGCGCCGGGAAGGGGGAAGCATCAAGTTCGCGTCGCAACGATTTGCGCGCCCGGTGAAGCCGGATGCGGTAAGCCGCCGATGAAATCCCTAGTACCTGGCCGGCTTGCGACGAGGTCAGATCTTCCCAAATCGCCAGGGCAAGGACTTCTTGGTCGTCGGGGCGCAGCCGTTGCCAGGCTGAGGCTAGATCAATGCGTTGATGGGTCAGCTCGGATTCAGTGTCAGCGAAGGTAGGTGCCCGGGCTGCGATCCTGACCGCCAGCGCTCCTTGGCGTGCCTGTCCTCGTTGGTTGTTGAGCAGGCCGTTCCGCGCTGTTGCGAACAGCCAGGCCCTGGCGTCGTTATGCTTGGCGGGAATCTCATCCAAGCGCCGCCAGGCAACGAGAAAAGCCTCGTGGACGATGTCCTCCGCATGGTCTGGACCAGCCCGACGTTGGATGAACCGCAGGACATCGGTGTAGGCCAGTTCATACAGTCTGGAGAACCGTGCCTTCCGGTTCTGCTTTATTTCTGAGGTGCTCATACCTATACATGTCCAGTCAGGGCAAGTTGTTACCCCGAGGCGGGATCTAATTTATGGTTGTCCAGTTCATGGCTGATCGAAGGACGATGGACTCTCGAAGAGAGTCGCTCATTGTCGAAGTTAACGAAGACCGCCATTTCTCGGACCATCTGGGCCAGAATAGCTGGGTTGCCCCGTATTCCTAGGATCGAACTTGCCAGAAGCCACCGCATTTCTCACTTGTTCATTCCGCTGCGACGTTGCTGTCCCGCGTAGGGTTCCGCTGACGGGCTACGCCTACAGGTGACCCGAACAGCGTAGTGAAAATCTGGGGGTTCGGATTAACACTTCGTATCCTTGCCGTACTCACATTTTCAAAATGTTTCATCGGGACGAATCGTTATCGCTTCGATACGTGCGGTGTCGTTTGAACGTCGTAATTCTTCGGCTGGTGAGGATATGTTTTAAGTAGCAGGTAGCGTTTGCACTACCTGTAACTTTCAACATTCTGAGGACAAATGAAAAAGACTCTCTCGACGACCGTTGCCATTGTTAGCGCTTCACTTCTCGCGGGCACGTTTCTCGTAGCACCTGCGATGGCCGCGCCGACTGGACCTGCTCCTTCTCCCACCGAGCTTTCTGAACTCTTTGGAGCTCAACAGCAGCCTAGCAACGAAGAAATTTCGAAAAACCTCAGTAGTGCTGAACTACAGTTAATCGAGTCCGGTGTACCAGCGGTCATCTACCAAGATGTTAAAACCGGAGAAATTATCAGCGTAGAAAAATGGGTTCAGAGCAGAACCGACGTTGCACATCAGTCCACATGGTTCGTTCCCACGGAACAATCAATTAATGACTGAGAATGACGTATCCGTGAGCGGGTGCGTATGAAAGCTCCAAAGGTAGCCAACTATAGAACTGCTTCGCCTTGGTGGGCGAAACTACTGGGCGTGGTCACCTTTGCGGTAGTAATTGGATCCTATATTCAGCCGATGCTGGGTGGCTCCATGCAGCCTATTTTTATTGCCTTTGTAGTGCTTGGAGCCTACGTTTGCATTGGGGTGATAATCTCATTCAGCTTTATTGGGATGAAAGACGGGCACATTTCCCTTGGGTTGTTCCCTTTTGGAATGAGACGTCTTTCCTATACGGAGATTTCAAGCGTCGAATATGTTGAGCATGTGGACACTTCGGATTATCTCGGCGGTGGGTGGAAACGGGGGCAGGACCGTTCCAGTGTCATCCTATGGAAATCCGGTCCAGCGTTAAAGATCAAATTGACGAGCGGAAAAAGATACATAATCCAAAGTGATGGAGCCGAGATGCTGGTTGAAGCAACCAAGAAAAAGATCGCCACGAGCGGCTCGTGAAAATTTCAACGGGATGAAGACTCTCATAGGGTTCCTCGTATGGATTACTTCGAAATCTCGGAGGGTCTGATGCAACGGCCAAACATCATTTCCTTGTACGTCTGATATTAATCAACTTCAAACTGAAGGAACAGCCAATGATGAGCGTGACCGCACCGATGAGGCCACCTCGCATCTATGCAACCGGGTACTTCGTTCGAGGCCTACGCGTGGTGTCTCTCATCGTCTCAGTCCTGATTTCTGCATGGGTTGTAGCGCAGTATCCATCGATGCCGGACAAGATACCTACGCATTTCGATGTCATGGGTCAGCCCGATAGCTATGGGGAAAAATCAAGCGTACTTTGGATTTCTGGCGTCATGGTTGCAATGGCTGTCCTCACTAGTTGGGCCTCGACCAAACCAGGGTTGCTTAATTACCCCAATTTAATAACAGAGGCGAACGCGCAGTTCATCTATCGTGAAGGCGAACGCATGATGGTTTTCCTAGCAGCTGATTTGCTTCTGCTACATCTGGGTATGGCCTTATCTTGGTCAAGCGGCAACGGGCATGCACTAACGGTCGTGGGAATGATCGGCTTGCTCGTTGTTTTGGTAGTCAGCATTGTGCGCATATTTAGTGCAGGTCGGAAGACTCCTGCACCGACTGGAGACACCATCATCTAGTCCAAGGTTCCGGAAACATTCTGAACCAGAATAGTGCCCAGTTTGGCTTCTGTTCTCCGTGGTCGCAACTGTCTGTGAGTGCTGCGATGTGATTGCCATACCGAGCACGAATCGTCACAGTGTTTTGCTTGCGCCTCGGCTGGAGCTGAAGCTCATTCACATAGAATTTTCTATTTATGGGGCGATGAAGCACCAAGTGAAGCTGTGATTAGATAGAACATGCATTCTTTTCGGAAGCCCATTTACGTTACATTAGGAATCCTGTTCGCACTTTCAGGGGCAGCAGGGAGTTTCGTCATGTTTTTACAGCCGTGGAGAAGCTGCCCGGATGTCGATGATAGTTCTGCGGGCTGCCCAGCGACCTCAACAGACACGGCCGTACTCGGTTTAGCCATTGCAGTTCTGTTCGCAGGAATAATGCTATTGATCATGTCGCTCAAGTCAGAGAGAATTCCGCTCGACTCTGCCGGTCCATGGGGGAAAGTTGGCTAGGGGGCGATAATGCGTCGGCTGGGAAGGCGGAGGTCCTTGCCGGTCCTTTTCCATCCCTTGAGGGGTGTAAGCCGAGGGTGGTTCTGACTGGACTGTGTCGGTAGGATCACAGTATGAATTCTTCGCGTGAGGCTGTGCCTTCAAAGGTGCGTCTGTTTCCGGACTATGCAGACACGGTGCTGTGGTTTACCGAGCCTATTGACTATGCCACGGCGCAGCTATCTCCTGCATTGACACATGAACTCTCGCAGTGGGAACAGTCCTATTATGACGGCTTGAACCGAGATTTTGAGTGGAAATCGCCTAGTTTGGCCCATCGATTCGGTGCTGAGGGTGAACGGTTAGCGCAGCGTGTGGCTGATGAGCTTGGCGACAGGTTTGAAATTGAATTACTCGCGTTCGTGGAAGATGTGCCCGAACGCAAGTTTCGGGCGAGCGGGCCGGCTCTTAACCCTCACGCGGCCAAAGTGTTCAATGCTTTGGCTATTGAGATCAAAGAATTTGAAGAGGAAGTACTGCGCGCACAGGAGGCAACACGACGTGGAGAAAACACTGAATGGTATGCCTATGCGCCGCTATCCAATACCGTATACACGCCTCAACAACCGACCGAATAACAAATCTACTGCTGAGCACAACAAGCCAGCGGTTGAGCTGGTGATGGGCGCCGTCCCGCAGAGGGTTCTGAACAGGACAGTAATCTGTGCATCTCACGGCTTATCGAATTACACCGTGATCCAGTTGATTCCACAACTGGTAGCGCTCGAAACCGGTGACTCTGGTGGCAGTAAAGCTGGTTTCTTGACCATTGCTGGGGTCATCGGTGACGAAATGTCCGTCTCGCAATTCTCTGACTGAGTACCACCCCGGCGCGTAATCCTCCTCCGGTAATTCGTGCTCTCCGTCTAACCAATGCATTTGAGACCACATATTCTCTTGCTTGTCCCAGAAAAACGGGAACGATCGCATAATAGTGATCGAGGTGGTGAGCCACCCTCTGGTCTCTCCGCCGAGCGTGAGCTCCCAAACTGAATCACGGAATTCATCCAAGCCAGGATCCCTCGGCCAGTCAGTTTCGTCGAACCATTTCTCAATCCATCGCATGCATTAGTTCTACCAGAGCGAGTGCTGAGTCTAACTGTCGTTTACGACTGCATGTCCTGCAAGGGGTTCGGCTTATAGGAGGTCTGATCGGCTGCGGTCCGATCGTCACACAGCTTGTCCTCTGTCAGACTGATGCAAGGAATAATGCTTCTTGGGACCAGAAAATCAACGACTTTTACGAGCATACGTTTGGCGAGTCGGACCCTCCCTACGCCCTTGCAGCGATGCAATCGCTCGCTTCTGAACGAGTGCCAGGCGACGCTTCGGCTCTCTTCGAAATGTGCGGAATCCATGACTCACTCGGATTGGAACCTGAAGCAATCCAGTACTGCCGGGCGGCAATAAAGGCAGGGCTCGAAATGGAACGCGCAACACGCGTGTTCATCCGGTTGGCGAGCACTCTGCGCAACATTGGAGAGTCGGCAGAGGCAGTGACTTTGCTTGAGTTCTTTCTCGCGTCAAAGGACGACGAAGGCGCGCTCCAAACCTTAAGCGCACTCGCGTTGGACGACGCTGGCCGTTATGGAGATGCCCTGAGGACCGTTCTGCTGTCCCGTTTAGGGTTGGATTGCAAGACATTTGCCAGTATTGACGGCAGGGCTTGCATCCTTTGTCTAACTGCCTAGGTCTGGCAGGGTTATTTGGGGTAGTCGTTTCCAAGTAGCTCGTGATGGACTAGTTCTGGGCGTCGGAGTCGCGATTACGGATTCCCTGCAATTCTGAGGGAAGGAAGATGCAACGAATCGAGCTTGAGCCGTGTTCCTTGTTTGTGGACTCACATTGCTGCGCACTTAGATTACCGATTCGTTTCAGGGGAGCGTATGTGAGGTCGTAGATATATTTCCAAATGATTTTTGTGATACTTGACCCTCCTAGTCGCAGGCGATAGTCTCCTCCTATCCATCCAGACGAGGAAGTTATTATGAATAAGGTTCTCATGTTAGCGGCAGCTACCGCATCGGATGTTGGGCTCTGGCGGGTGGAGCCTTTGCGGCTGCGCCCGCAACGAATGCTGCGACTGCTCGTACCGTGAATCGTGTACTTGTCGATGACCCCGGCTGGCTTCCAGAAAGTCACAAGACTGCCGGTTGGTGCAGCTCGAATAGCCGCCACAATTAAGCCCGTATAAGCCGTGATCGGATTGCCGATTTTGAGTACCACACCTCATGGTTCACTCGGACTAACCCGACCTATAGCACCAACTTGCCGATGTTGACCCGTGGCGCTTACTACACCGTACGCAACGTCTAAATACAAATTCGTTCGGTGGCCCGCACTGTTGGTCAGTGTGGGCCATCTGTCTGTCCTGAAAGCAGAATTATGCTGACCGTTGACCACGTTTCACTGACTTACCCAGACGGGCACGACGTACTTACCGTACTCAACGATGTCACCTTTGAAGTACCTAGTGGCCTCACCGCAGTTGTTGGCCCTAGCGGAACCGGAAAATCAACGTTATTGAGGGTGATTGCCGGCCTTCAGATCGCTGACCAGGGCATGGTATGCGTCGGGGAATACTGCATTGATTCTTCCAAACATGATGCTGGAACAGCGCAGTCTATTTATGTTCCCCAAGATTTTCAGCTCGTACCTTTTCTCTCAGCAGCGGAAAATCTTCAACTCGCTGCCGAGATGCGTGGACGCCAAGTCGCTGATCCAGAGGTCCTACTGAACATTGTCGGCCTGCAGGGTCTAGCCAAGCGGGTACCTGAAGAACTTTCCGGGGGACAGCAACAACGGCTGGCTCTTGCGCGCGCTCTAACGGTTCAAGCTCCTGTGCTCTTGCCCGATGAACCGACAGGGTCGCTGGATAATGAGACGAGTCGAGGTATTGCCGCTCTTCTCAGGGAAATCGCTCACAGTGATCAGCGATGCGTGATTGTTGCTACGCACGATTCAGCGCTTGTTGATGTCGCGGATTCAGTCCTTGCCATTCGGTGTGGCAAGGTGGAAAAAATTCGATGACGAAGATCTTCACTCCTCGATATTTAGCGATCCGGATCGGCCGATACTACTGGCGATCGCTCATCCCTTTGCTTATCTGCGCATTCGTGTTCTCAGCAGCCATCAGCGCAATATCGATTGCCAAATCTTCGATAGAAAATGCTGCCGCTGCAGGTGTTGCTTCCCATTTCACGAATATGCAACATCTAATGCAGCCCACCTCCACGGAAAGTCTTCAGGCGGGGACGGAGGTCACTGGGTGGTCCCCAATATCTGATTCCAGTGCGTCCTTCAGTACGGACGCAAAGCTGGTTCAAGGAGACGTGCGTTCCTATGAAGATTCGGAACTTTCCTTCGGGCAACTCGTCGAGGGAACCTTTCCTCAAGAAGCTGGACAGATCCTGCTGCCGGGTGGGATTGCTAAAGATCTGGGATTAGCCGTCGGAGATTCTGTATCTGTTCAAGCGGCAGACAATCAACCTTTTGCCGCTAAGGTCAGTGGCCTTGTCCAGGACTCCGCGAAAATCGACGATAAACAAGCCTATCTGCTCACTTCGGTTGCCTTTCCCGAAATCAGCGGATTCCTCAGCGAAACTGATCCCTTCCTTGACGCTTCGACTACATCCTTATTCGAGCAAAAATTGTTCACATACAATTCTCTGGAATCACTGAAGAAAAAAACTATCGCTGATGCTTCCGCAACACATTTCCCGCAGTCAGGTACTTTGCTTATCGGACTATGGCTGGCGTATCTGATCGTTCTGGGGCTTGGCGTATCAGTACTTATGCGAGCTCTCAAGGCGCCTATGAAGGGGCTGGCTTCTTCTGGAGTTACCGCTCGTCAACGAACTACGCTGATACTGCTTCTATTGGGATCATCTGTGGCGGTCGCTTCACTGTTGGGAATATCCACTTCGATATCCGGGCTGTGGATCGGTCGAAGCACAGTGTCCAGCCTATTTTTACAAGCATGGTCTGGCATTAGTCTCGACGCCACCTTGATACTTCTTCCTGTGTCTTCGGTGCTGCTAGCGGCAAGCATCGGAGCTCGCCCGAAATATCGTCACAGGTCTTCCCGAATCCAGGACCTGGCGTTACGCCTCGGCTTCGATCAGCCCCGTGGAGCAGTTCTGACCTCAGTGGTCCTCATAGCGCTTTCTGGACTTGCGGTCCTCGCAGCGGCACAAAGGATGATTCCTCCGGAGTCAGCGGTCTTTATCGTAGTGACCACCCTCGCGGTTTTCCCGTGGGCTTTTTCGTCTCTACTACGTCGCTTTCTGCTCCCTCCGGCTCTAAGAAAGGCTACGAAAGCCGCCGCTGCGCTGACTCTATGCTTCGCTCTATTTGTTTCAACTTTGCTGGCTATGTCAGTCGCATTTACAGCGCGTGCGGTGCACAATGAACGCACCGCAACGGCGCATCAATCGCCGACTCTTCCTCCCGGGAGCATGGCGCTGGATTCTATTCCTGCGGATCAGGCAGACGATGTCACCGAACGCTACTTAGAAAAAGGCGGGAGCCAGCCCATCCGTTATTCCCTTCCCTTGGAAGACGTGGCTGATACTCGCATTACAAGCCCCGCAATGGCCTCGTGCATGAGTGAACACGATGAATCTGATCCTTTTACCGCCACGGACTTGTGTGGTTTAGAACCAGTGCTCAGATACGTTGTGCTCTCTTCGGATATTGGAGAGACAGTTCTAGTTTCCAGTGAACTCGTTGATGCCGGGGAAGCAACTTTCCTTTTATTTCAAGCCGGGGACAGCTTCGCCAGCAAGGAGGTCAATATTGAGAATGCTGCACCTGATGACTCACTTGTTCAGCCGTTAGCGGGGGCCGTTATCGGGAAAGATTCCTCACTTGTGGAAGAGCTGGGCCTAAAGCCTAGCGAACTTCGTCAGCTTGTCTTCACTGATTTTGGGGCCTTAGAGGGGCGCGAGCGAGCCGAGTTGAGAAGCTACATTGCACGTATTGCTCCGGGCGCGGAAATGGTGGAAATCGATGCTGATGGATCTGAGCAGCGGATGAGGTTTCTCCTTGTTTTGTCCATGGGTTCAGCTTTCCTGGCAACGGTGTGCGTTGCTACAGGAATAAGATTTGCTCTTTCGTTGATGCGTGAAACCCGTGGAGTGATGAGCTTATTCTCTGCTTCACAGAGATTGAAAAGACGCCTCACGGCTACCGTTATTAGTTTGTGGGTGGCAGCTATTGCCTCAGGTTCTGCCGGTGGACTCTTTGTCGCATGGCTTGTGAGTGCCAAGGACGGACTGGGCAGTGGATTCATTTGGGCGATCGCCCCTGGCACCGCATTTGTGGCTCTTGCCATCGGTTGGTTCTATTGGCGTTACGTTCTAAGTAACCGATCGCGAATGCAGGAGCGCTATCGTTAGGCAAAATCATTAGACGGGAGTACTTGGAATTGTTGGATTACCGGCGATTTCTTAGTCACGGTTTTCTGCCATTTGCATGATGCGGTACTAAGAGGTAGCTGTGTCGGCTCTGGCGGCCCCCTGCCCGATGTACCAATATTCTCGGAGTGGGTGTAGTTTCGCCACGTAGTTTGGGGCATTGGGTATTAAGGTGCTGGAAGCAAGCGAATGTATTGCATTTTCACCTGTCGAACTTTTCTATCAGGCGTACCCATCGGTGTTTTGATATCTGAACTATTTTGGCACTGGAGCTGAACCTTGAACAATCGGCTGGTTATGACGGGTTCTGCTCCACGGTGGGTAATGGTTTGATGAAGCCTGATCAGAACAGTCAATTGTCCAGTCAGTGTCTGGACAATTGACCATTCTAAGCAGAGGCCAGTTCCGGACCTAGGTACCAAGGCCGTTTGAGTCAGCTGGTATGTCGAAGGATTGCTCCAAAACGGGGTCGAGATGATTTCTTCAGCGTCGAGACGTACTAGCTGTTCTGAACCAGACAAGACTTAGTAGGTTTGCGTAGTTATCGACATCGGGTACTGAGCAGATTCAATACCTGTCGCACTGTGTGGTCAGTGCGGCATCCGCCTCGTTATGCTTCGGCGTTAGCCTCATGCGCAAACACGAACCGAATACCGGGACACTGAGAAACATAATGCCTGCCCGTGAAGATGCGCTTCATACAGGTGCGGACAAATAAACAAGGTATCGGTGGCACCCATGATTTTGTCTGTGGTGGCTCTCGTGAGCCTTTGGTGCCTTGGACTTCCAGGATTGGCAATCTTTACCATGGGTGCTGGGCAAGTTGCATTGAATCATGTTGCGCATTCCGGTGGGAAGGGGCACTGGCTGGCTATCGTCGCATTGATAATCGGGTATGGGACTGGTGAACTCGCGTTGGTCTCTGTCGCCACCGCAATTCCAGCTATGATCCAGTCGTATGTAGCCTGACGGTGTTAGCTATCCACAGGTTTAGGGGCGTTATTGAAGCAATCGCGCAGTTTCGATTGCCCGTCTACGATTGATTCGCTGGCCTGCTTTGCAAGTTACTGTTTGCTTCTACTAGATCTGGTTCTAGGCGCAAACTTCTTAGTCGTGACCGGCATTGGATCGGTGTTAGCTGGTCATCATTTCAGATTGATTTGTTGTGGGAGTAGTTTCACTATTTCTCGGGGACTTGCGTGAACGGACGCCAGAAATTGCACAACGGACGATTGGCTTCATGAATTCAAATTGGACACCACTGATTTAGCCGCGGTTTTCTCGTGGAAGGTTCGGCTCATCGGGCAGGCGCAATTGGGCGAACGAGGATAAGCGTCGGTCCTGACCAGTCGAGGTTGCTGTGTTCTTCCAAGGGGTAAAAGCCAGTTGCTCGATAGAAGGAACGTGTCTGGGCATACGCTTCATTGTCAAATGTCGGTCCCACGGTGTGAACCGATAGGAGCACACATCCGTCATTGGCTAGGTCTGCCGCAATCTTTTCGATGAGTGTTCGTCCAATTCCGTGGCCTCGCGCTTCTGGAGAGATTGCGATCAAGTGTAATTCCGCGGATTCTGAAAAGTGCCGGCGTATCAAAGAAACACCAATGGTAACCCCAGATTCGCGTGCGAGTACGCTCACGAACTTTTCATTGGCGGCGTCGACAATATAGTCGTCAATCGATTCCAGATCACCAAACCACTCCGGAAGTGATTCCAAGACATTCCGGACAGCGTGCGGGTCCCGTGCATATTCAATCTCAATAGGCATGCATTTGATCTTTCCATCTCACGGGTTGATTCAGCCACAAACCCTAAGTCATTGCGATGCAGAAATTTTAGCCAATAGCTCTTCCAACGGTTGCTGCGTTACAGGTCAGGACATCGGCCTTCCAGACGAGAGACCTTCACACTTCTGAGTTGGTTCCTGCCCATGGCACCTTCCCGTGGGGCGCTCAATTGCAGCGCATGCGGCCTTCGACAATCCGTACAGTCTTTTCTGCGATTGACTCTTGACGAGTGGTCAGGTGAGATACAAGGCCTGAAATTCATCTGAAAAGATGAGCTTCAGCTTGCTACTTCAGCTGCCGTGTTACGTGTATTCTGCTTGGCACGCTTCCGTAGGGCAAATGCCCCAATAGCTGTGCCCAAAACGGCCCAAACGACGTCGTCAACGCTACTAATTCTGTTAATTCCCAAGGCAAACTGCCCCGCTTCAACGGCTACCGCTAATATACCAAGCTGGAGAACTGCACGTCCCACGCTTGGCTTCACCGCAAGCATGTAGAGTGCTCCGCCGACTGCAAACAACAAGATGTTGGCGAGACCTTCTTTGATGACCGCGTAGCCAATTCCGGGCCCGTTCAAAATGAGTTCTTGGAAAGGTATTAGTGACAGAGTGCTTTGAGGCTCATTACCGAATGATGCGGGCATCAGAGTAATCAATGCTGTGGCTAAGATCCAGCCGAGGAAGATCCAGCGTAGGAACAATTTTGAGAGCTGCGTTTGTCCAGACTTAACCCGCTCCCAATTGGTGATCGTGAGAACTCCCGCGATTAATACGATTCCGATGAGGAAGAACGGAATGAGGTAGCTGAGAAGTCTGTAGTACATATCGTGCTTTCATGTTTTAATGTGCGCTGATCAAGTGCTAACGGCATTGTGGTCAGCGCTTCGTGCAACTTTGGCAAGCCACATTGAAACAGTACTGATCTTGCACGTGACATATCCATTTTGCTATTTCCCCGCGGAGGCTTTGGTCAACGCCACAGCTAATGCCCCCATACCTATCACAAACGCGATTCCGCTGATCGCATACAGGGGAGCTTCCAGTATGAACGCCGCCCCGGAATTCCAATCGACGTAGGTATCGCCTACAGAGTTCAGGTTGGCGAACGAAAAGAAAAAGTATGCCGGTGCTCCCAACGCCAGGATTCCCGCCCACAGCGACCAAGCAGCAAAATTTGGCATTATGGTCCGGGGCCACACAGTTGCCGCACCCCAAACCAGGGCAAATAATATCCCTAACGCAGCGAAGAACAAGCCGGGAATGATGTTGTATTGCTGGTCAGCTACCTTCATGTCAGCAATGGTCGTGTCCAGCGGAATCCCGCTTGCGGCTACCACTGCCCAGTCATTCATCAAGAATGCACCAAGAACGGAATAGGCGACGATTACAACGATGCCGAGAAGGGTGAGCAGTATCCGCATTAGGAAAGAGTATCAGCGGGCCGTTTATTCCGGAGTCTACGGATAGAGCTCTCGCGGGTCCAGCCCGTGCCGGTCACCGGCAACACCAATCAATCTAGCCCGCCGGGAATGTAATAGAACCGCAGGTTGCTGAATCAGGTATGAACATCAACGCCATTCCCATCGTAAAGATGGACGGAACCACGACCTCTCTGACGGACTACTCCGGGAAGGTTATCCTCGTGGTGAACGTTGCTTCCCGCTGTGGGCTGGCACCCCAATATGCCACCCTCGAAACACTGCAGCGTACCTACAAGGACCGCGGCTTCACCGTGCTGGGATTCCCCAGCAACCAGTTCCTACAAGAACTTGGAAGCAACGAGGCGATTGAGGAATTTTGTTCCACCACTTACGGGGTGAGCTTTCCGGTCTTTGACAGAGTACGAGTCAATGGCAGGAACGAGCACCCGCTGTACACCGAACTAAAGAAGACCAAGGATGCCGCCGGAAAATCGGGCCGCGTGAGCTGGAACTTTGAGAAGTTCTTGATCCTGCCCTCGGGGGAAACAATGCGCTTCCGCCCGCGGACGCTGCCCGATGATCCAGCCATTATTGAGGCTATCGAAGCCAACCTACCTGGCTAGGAGCGCGCCGCCCCAGGGACGTTGATGTCACGATGCTCTCCGGCAAAAAGTGCCCCAAAGTACTCAAATAATTCGGGCTATAGCAGGCATTTTGTCTGTTCAAACCCCAGCAGCTCCCCGTAACGGTCGGCCCGTTGCCTCAACCCGTTGGTGCAAAAAGTCATTTCTTTCTGAATCTGAAATCTGCGCTCCGCGTGAACTTTCTGTGATCGCCGTCGCTTGTGCGATTGACTGGCATCATGACACGGACACTCATCCTTGGTGGCACAGCATGGCTCGGTCGCGAACTAGCAGAACAACTAGTGGACAAAGGCGAAGACGTCACAATCTTGGCTCGCGGTATTTCAGGGACGGCGCCACAGGGGGTCACTTTCGTCGCCTCGGATAGAGACCTTCCCGGCGCGTACGACGAGGTTAAAAACGTTGTTTGGGATGAGGTGATAGAGCTGTCCTACGCACGGGACCTCGTTGCGGGTGCGTTGGAAGCCTTGGCCAATCAATCGAAGCATTGGACACTCGTTTCATCAGTGTCTGTCTATGAAAATAACACTGAACCCGGAGCCTCAGAAGACGCCAAACTCGTTGAAGCCATAGACCAAGACGACTATGCGCACGCCAAAGTTATTGCCGAGCAGATCACTGAGCAAGCAGTCGGCGACCGCTTGCTCATTGCCAGAGCCGGACTTATTGCAGGACCGGGGGACGCCAGCGATCGTTTTTCCTATTGGGTCTCACGCTTGGCCCTTGCTGGAAATGGCAAGGTTCTAGTGCCGCAGACCGATGGCCGTTATGTACAGTTCATTGATGTCCGTGATCTAGCATCCTGGCTCATCGACGCTGGTTGTCGTGGACTCACCGGAATCTACAACGTGGTTGGCAGTGAGCTCAATTTTTCGGATGTTCTGCTTTCGGCTGCGAAGGTCGCGGGGTTTACCGGTGAACTTGTCGCAGCTGACGACGCTTGGCTGAAAGAGCAGGAAGTTACCTATTGGGCCGGGCCACATTCATTGCCGCTATGGCTTCCTTTAGACGATGTTGCCTTTGCCCAGCGTAGTGGTGACCGATTCAGAGCTGCCGGCGGAATTCAACGCAGCGTGACTCAAACTCTTGAGGACGTGCTGACCGATGAACTTGCGCGCGGACTTGCCAGAGACCGTCGCTCAGGTCTCAACAGAGCCGAAGAACTTGCGCTTCTCCAAAAGATCGAGAGGTCTGAAAAGTACTAATCCTGTCCATCTCGCAGAAGATTCAATTTGCCGGACCGGGAAACCACCAACATAACGCTAACGCTTACAGGCAACAGCGTGCCGGTGGGGCAAAGCACCACGAACGACCTTTGCACGATCTACGAAGCTAGCTTTAGTCCTTAGGCGAGATTTTCGGCGAACCATTTATTGGCCCTGTCGATAGCGGCTGAGATTTCCGGTTCTGGCCTTTGAGCGATGATCAAAAAACCGAGTTGTTGGAGTCGAAAGGTATTTCGCCGGATACCGGCCAGATTAACCTGGTGGGGACTGGCGATTTTTGAGAGTTTCTGCCATCCGTGCCACACACCCAAAGACGCGAGGTCGGTGGAGCGACCACTTATGGAGGACAAATCCCAATCGAGAATTCCAGTTGCCTGTCCTCGATGCCACATGACGTTGTATCCGCCTAGATCACCGTGGGAGAAAACCTGCTCTTCGGGTTCAAGATGCGAAAGTGCCTCAATTGCTTCGCGGGCAAGATTTCTCAATGGCTGATCAATTCTCGGAATGACCTCTTCAATTTGAACGGCATACCAATTCGCGCCGCCACAGAACGATAACGGTTCATTGAGCATCGGCTGAAGTGGACCTGGATCGATTGAAGAAACTGCTTCCAGCAAACGTTGAAGTTCCTCCGGTTCGCCGTCACCGGCAGGGCAAGGAGCACCGGAAACGTATTCCGTTGCTACTGCGGCATGTCCCTCGATTTCGACTACCGGTCCGAGCGAGCGTGGCACGGCTAATCCGAGGTTGCTTGGAATTGAATCAACGACTTGTTGCCTTCGGCGAAGCTTATGAGCAGTAAACATATCTCGGGTCACTCGTATCGCCGCCTGGTCCTCCAGAAGAACAACCACATGGGCCGAACCATCATTGATGATTGTTCGTTGTGCGCGTCGAACCCGAAGCGGCAGCCCTGCAATAGCAGTCTCTACTATCGTCTCCAGCGAGACCGAACGTTCTGCTGTGTGCATTTACCGGGCCCTAGATGGATAGCCGAGAATCAGTGATTTCTTCACTAGCTTAGCGGCAGATGAACCGAACGAATTGGAGTAAGAGTCAATGATGACTTTTGAGAACGTCCTCCGGAACATCGAGACAGCGCCACAACGAAAAGTGGTGGTCCAGAAATTACTTTCCGGACCACCACTGCATTCGAAATATCTAGTTAGTGCGCCACCAGCTGTGACTAGCTGAGGATTTCGGTGAGCTCAAGCCAGCGTTCTTCAAGTTCATCAATCTGGGATTGAAGGTCGTTGATTCTGGCAGTGAGTTTGCCCAAGGCCTCGTAGTCACTCTGGTCGTGGGCGGCCATCTTGGTATGAGTCTTCTCTACCTTGTCCCGTAGCTGACCGACCTTGCGCTCATTAGCGTTCAGTTCCTTCTGAGTGGCGCGAAGCTCCGCGGCACTTAGACCCTTGGTGTTGGCAGAAGTACCGTTCGAGGACGCAGCGGCCGGATTGCCTGACCCCTTGACTCCTTCGGCGCTGCGCAACTTCAGGTACTCGTCGACGCCGCCTGGCACATGACGGAAATTGCCGTCCAGGATGGCGTACTGCTGATCGGTGACACGTTCGAGCAGGTAGCGGTCGTGCGACACGACGATGAGCGTGCCAGGCCAGGAGTCAAGCAGATCTTCCAAAGCAGCCAGCATGTCCGTATCGACGTCGTTCGTTGGCTCATCGAGGATCATAACGTTCGGTTCATTCATCAAGATCATCAGCAACTGCAGGCGGCGGCGCTGGCCACCGGAAAGCTCGTTGATCTTGGTGGACAGGTGCGCGGAGGAGAATCCCAGACGTTCCAGCAGCTGCGCTGGGGTCAGATCTTTGCCGTCCACATTAAACGTGGTGCGGAATCCAGCCAAGACTTCGCGAACGCGGTCTTCACCGATCTTCTCCAACTCACGGAACTGCTGATCGAGCACGGCCAGCTTCACGGTCTGACCGCGCTTGATGGTACCGCCGGTAGGTACTACGGTGCCTGCAATCAATCCCAACAGGGTTGACTTGCCAGCCCCATTGGCACCGAGCAGCCCGGTACGTTCGCCCGGAGCAATACGCCAGGTAAACGGCTTCAAGATGCGCTTGTCTCCGAAGCTGACCTCGGTGTCCAGCAAATCCACCACGTCCTTGCCCAGACGGGTGGTGGCCATCTTCTTCAATTCCAAGGGGTTGCGAACCGGAGGAACGTCGGCAATCAGCTGGTTGGCCGCTTCAATACGGAACTTCGGCTTGGCCGTACGTGCCGGTGCACCGCGGCGCAGCCAGGCAAGTTCCTTCTTCATCATGTTCTGGCGTTTGCCTTCGGTGACCGCCGCAATGCGGTCACGCTCCACACGCTGCAGTACATAGGCCGCGTAGCCGCCTTCAAAAGGCTCAACCAAGCGGTCGTGCACCTCCCAGGTATTGGTGCAGACTTCGTCGAGGAACCAACGGTCGTGAGTGACCACCATCAGTCCGCCGGAGTTCTTGGACCAGCGGTTGTTAAGGTGCGTAGCCAGCCAGGAAATACCTTCGACGTCCAAATGGTTAGTTGGCTCGTCGAGGATGACCACATCCCAGTCTTGGACGAGCAGTGCAGCCAAAGCGACACGGCGGCGCTGGCCACCGGAGAGCGTTGAAATTTGCGCTTCCCAATCCAGGTCTGCCACAAGTCCACCGATGACGTCACGAATGCGGGCCTCGCCGGCCCACTCGTGAGCTTCCATGTCACCTACCAGTGCGTAATGCACGGTGGAGTCTGAATCGAGGGTGTCGCTCTGGTCCAGTACCCCGACGGTTACGTCTCCACGCCGGGTCACACGCCCTGAGTGAGGTTCGATTTTGCCCGCGAGCATGCGTAGGAGCGAGGATTTGCCTTCGCCATTGCGTCCCACCAGACCGATACGGTCGCCTTCGGAAATACCGATGGTGACCGAGTCAAATACGACGTGGGTGGGATATTCGAGATGGAGGGCTTCGCCTCCGAGTAAATGAGCCACACCTCTAGTTTACGAAGCGACGCAAATCGAGAACTAGTTAACACCGATCTGGAGGCCATAGGGGAGATAATCTTTGGCTGAGGCGTTGTGCGATTTCACTCAGACTCTAGATCGTGGCAGAATAATTAGCGTACTTAACGGGCAATGCTCGTCAGGTACGTTTTCCGCCCTGGTGTAATGGCAACACGCCAGCCTTTGGAGCTGTGCATTGTAGGTTCGAATCCTACGGGCGGAACCATTTAGCTCTCAGCGCCCCTGGTGGGCGCTTTTCTTTTTGAACGCCAGTTAAGCCGATCTTCCTCATCGCGATAGACTGTCAGCGGGGTTTTATTTTGATGCCAGAAGCCTCATACTCGACTTCGCAGGAGAAAGCACTTGAGCGATCAGGTCAACGCACCAGTAGCCGTTATCGTCCTCGCCGCAGGCGCAGGAACCCGGATGAAATCGGCTAAGCCGAAGATCATGCATGAAATTGCAGGTCGTTCAATGATTTCTCACGCATTGCACGCCGCTTCCGCACTGGAACCGAAGAGCTTGGTCGCCGTAGTGCGTCACCAACGTGACCTCGTTGCAGCTCATATCGTTGAGCAGTTCCCAAGCATCACCATCGCCGACCAGGATGACATTCCTGGCACCGGCCGTGCCGTGCAGCAGGGACTTGACGCCGTAGATCCAGACCTCGAAGGTACCGTCGTAGTGACCTATGGCGATGTGCCATTGCTCACCAGTGAAGTACTGGCAGGTCTCGTGGTCACCCACGAAACGAGCAGGAACGCTGTCACCGTGCTGACCACCGAGCTGGATGACCCATCGGGTTACGGCCGAATCCTGCGTGATGAGAACGGTGAAGTTTCCGGGATCCGTGAGCAGAAGGATGCCAATGAGGCAGAGCTTGCGGTGAAGGAAATCAACTCGGGCATCTATGCGTTTGATGCAGCCATGCTGCGTTCGGCGCTGACTGAGGTCACCACCGACAACGCGCAGGGTGAAATGTACCTGACCGACGTACTGGCAATTGCCCGTTCCCGCGGCGGCCGAGTCGCGTCCTCGCAGATTGCCGACCGCTGGCAGATCGAGGGAGCGAACGACCGCGTCCAGGTTTCCAACCTCGCCCGCATCTACAACGAGCGCAAGACCGAATTCTGGATGCGCCAAGGCGTGACCATCATTGATCCGGCGACCACGTGGATCGATGCCACAGTGATGATCGGCCAGGATGTCACCCTGAAGCCAGGTACTCAGCTGCATGGCGAGACCATCATCGGCACCAATGCCGTGGTTGGTCCAGACACCACCTTGACCAACGTGGTTGTTGGCCAGAATGCTACGGTCAAGCGCACCGACGCTACCGACTCGCGGATCTCCGAAGGAGCCAGCGTTGGCCCCTTCGCTTACCTGCGTCCCGGAACCGAATTGGGTCCGGACGGCAAGATTGGCGCTTTCTATGAAACCAAGAATGTAAC
This sequence comes from Glutamicibacter sp., assembly GCF_035257265.1. GTDB lineage: Bacteria > Actinomycetota > Actinomycetes > Actinomycetales > Micrococcaceae > Glutamicibacter. Next base: position 382,820 of record NZ_DATEXC010000038.1, on the reverse strand, counting down.
CATTGGCCGCGGTTCCAAGCTCTCGCACCTGGGTTATGCCGGGGATGCTGAAATCGGTGAGTACACCAATATTGGGTGTGGCAATATCACCGCCAACTATGACGGCGAAAAGAAGCACCGGACCAAGATTGGTTCGCATGTGCGCACCAGCTCGAACACCGTGTTCATCGCCCCGGTTGAACTCGGGGACGGCGCATACACCGGTGCTGGTGCTATCGTCCGCAAAAACGTCCCGGCTGGCGCACTAGCGTTGTCCGTGGCTCCGCAGCGCAACACCGAAGGTTGGACGCTGGAAAAGCGTCCGGGCACCCCTTCGGCCGATGCCGCATTCAAGTCCTCGTTGAATAACTCGGCTTCCGAATAATTCATTCGAGGAATTCATTTCCTCAGACCACCTCATACGTGATAGCGAAGCGAGCGAGAAAGCAAACCCCATGAGTGAAATCAGCCATAACGTCGATAAAAAGCTGGTTCTGGCCAGCGGCCGGGCACACCCGGAACTAGCAGCAGAAGTTGCTAAGGAACTGGACACCGAACTGCTCCCGCTGAACGCCTACGACTTCGCTAACGGCGAGATCTACGTGCGTTCGGACGAGTCGGTACGCGGCAAGGAAGTCTTTTTGCTGCAGTCCTACCCAGCCCCGCTGAACAATTGGCTGATGGAACAGCTGATCATGATTGATTCGATGAAGCGTGCCTCGGCACGCCGCATCACCGTGGTCGCACCGTTCTACCCATATGCTCGTCAGGACAAGAAGGGCCGTGGCCGCGAGCCAATCTCGGCCCGTCTGGTAGCGGATCTGTTCAAGACCGCTGGCGCTGACCGTATTATTTCTTGCGATCTGCACACCGCGCAGATCCAGGGCTTCTTTGATGGCCCGGTGGACCACCTGTTTGCCTTCCCGCTGTTGGCGGACTACATCCGTGACCGCGTGGGCGATGACCCAATCACCGTGGTCTCCCCAGACACCGGTCGTGTGCGTGTGGCTGAGCAGTGGGCCGAACGCCTTGGCGGCGCCCCACTGGCATTCGTGCACAAGTCCCGTGACTTGACCGTGCCTAATATGGCCGAGTCCAAGACCGTCGTAGGCCAGGTTGCCGGCCGTACCGCGGTACTGATCGATGACATGATCGACACCGGTGGAACCATTGCAGGCGCAGTGCGCGTACTGAAGGAAGCCGGCGCGAAGGATGTCATCATCGCGGCGACTCACGCGGTCTTCTCGGATCCTGCCGCGCAGCGTCTGGCCGAGTGCGGTGCCACCGAAGTTGTGGTCACCAATACCCTGCCAATCCCAGAAGAAAAGCGCTTCGCAAACCTCACGGTACTGTCGATCGCTCCGATGCTGGCACGCGCCATCTCCGAGGTCTTCCACGAGGGTTCTGTCACGAACCTATTCGACGGCCGCGCCTAGCAGTTCTCGTTTCGCAAGCCTATGGCCGGCACCTTCGGGTGCCGGCCATAGGTCTCTGAACTAGCTTTTATAACACTGATTCCCGGCGGTCATTCCGAGATGATCAGGCTAGCTACCAGCGACAAAAATGAAATGGTCGTTGGGGGAGAAGCGGTGTTCGTCGGTGCATCGGTAGCCGCGGAGCCACTGTTGGCCATCGACTGTACGAAGATAAAATCCCTTGGGGAAATCATCGTCGCCCAGTGCCACAGAAGCTACCGTGAGCGAACTTTCCGGAGCCTTCCCAACGTTGAGCACGCTGTGCTTGGACGTGGGTTGTTCCCTATAAGCCAGGCGTAAATATGGGCCCGCGGTCACCGGGCACAAACTTAGAGCATGCCGCCTCGCGGCAGAAAAAACGTCAGCTAAGGATGCTCCGTCGTTCAAGCCCAGATCCGCGAGTCTGCGGGTGGCAAATTTCTTCACCAAGGGAGCTTCCATGTGATCGAATACCGGATGCTGCACTAGCTGGTTGGCAAACTCGTTAAGCTGAATTTCTCGGCCGCGTAATTTCAATTTCAGTGCGCTCCGGCTCAACCCGCCAATAGCGACCGCTTGCAGCCCAGCGCTCATCTGATCTCCTCTTTTGGCTAATGCGCCACCACGAGTAAGTTACTGACCCGCCTCGGTGAGGGCCAAGGCGTAAGAAGCCGCCAGTAGCTCGCGCAGTGCTTCGAGATTAACTTTGGATAAGCGGCCTAGATAGAGACATGCTTTGCTGGCTTTGTGCGGGCCAAGCGCGCTAAGCAGCTCTGGCCATTTTGCCGCGAAATCACTCTGCAGATAAATAGTGTGTTTTGCAGAACCTGGCGCAAACGCCATCAACGGTGCGTGTCCACTATGCCCGCTGTCGTAACGGTATTCGTAATCACCGAAACCGATGATGCGCTCCGCCCAGATAACCGGAGGCAAGCCAGTGATTTCCTGGAAGAGTGCCAGTAGCTGCTCGGCTTCGTCACGACGTGTGCCTGGGGCCCGGGAGAGCACCTCGGCAACGGGCATTTCAGACGGTGACATCACTGGTTGTTTGGCGCTCATATGTTCTCCTTTATATTGGATGGCTTGAGGCCACCGAAGATTGATCTTTCCTGCCACCCTACCGGGCATTGTTGCTAACGCTCCCGGGGTCTTTCGCAGTTGTGGTGTAGGGTACAGATTTTTTACTCTCGCCCGCTTGCTGGTAGAATTTCTACTTGTGCTCAGGCGAGGGAATCATCTTTTTTGATGTGACCGTTATCGACAAGGCCGGAAAAGCTCTTTCATCTCCAGATGATGGATGCTTCCCAGGTCCACGCAGGGCGTAAAAAGAAGCATTCAATCACTATAAGGAGATTCATCATGGCATCTGTCAACCTTGACGCCGTAGTTCGTTCCGATTTCGGCAAGGGCGCAGCCCGTCAGGCTCGTCGCGACGGCCTGATCCCAGCAGTAATCTACGGTGCAGGCTCCGAGCCACAGCACATCTTGCTGCCAATCCACGAGACCACCTTGGCTATCCGTGACCGCGGCGTTCAGCTGGTTCTGAACATCGATGGCAAGGAAGTCAAGACCTCCATCAAGGACATTCAGATCCACGCAATCAACCGCACCGTTGATCACATGGATCTACTGATTGCTGCGTAAGTTCGGTCCTCGGAGCGAATACAGCTTTTAGTAGCTAAAACATATGAGTAGTGATACTTGGCTGGTAGCCGGGCTCGGGAATCCTGGGCCCGGCTACGCTGGCAATAGACACAATGTCGGGCAGATGGTGCTCGACGAATTGGCAAAACGCGTCGGCTCGAAATTTAAAACCCATCCATCGCGTGCCCAGATCATTCAGGGACGCGTAACAGTTGGTGGACCACGCGTGGTGCTGGCCAAACCCATGACCTACATGAACGTTTCCGGTGGTCCGGTGGCGAATCTCGCAAAATTTTTTGGAATTGGTGTCGAGAATTTGATCGTGGTGCACGATGAAATCGACATTCCTTTTGACACCGTCAAGCTCAAACGCGGCGGGGGAGAAGGCGGCCACAACGGACTGCGCGATATCTCTAAGGCCATGGGCTCCAAAGACTACTTGCGAGTTCGCGCAGGTGTTGGACGGCCCGCCGGTCGCATGGATACTGCCGACTGGGTATTGCAGGACTTCTCCAAATCAGAGAAACAGAATTTGCCTTTTTTGATCGATAATTCGGCTGACGCCGTGGAACTGTTGATGTCCTCCGGTTTAGAAGCCGCACAGGGAAAATTTCACACATCGTAAAGTGGCTTAGCCACAGCGCTCGGTGCACTACCCCTAGTGGGCGGTGCGACGGGCGCTGTTCTTTTCGGATGAGGCATTGCTTACTAAGGCCTAACTTAGATGAGATTCGCGATCTAGAGTGGAATAATTAGCTAATGTACCCATTGCCTAATCGCCAAAATTGCGCGGGCAAACCATATCCATCACCTCGGAGGACCAAGTGCACACGGTAATCGGTCACCCAGAAGCAACAGAGGCGCTCTCTCTTTCAGAGGTAGAGCGCATCAAAGCAGACTTCGAAATCCTGGAGCACCAAGTCAACGGCACGGATCTCGTATATCTGGATTCTGGAGCGACGAGCCAAAAGCCTCGTTGCGTTTACGAAGCCGAACAGCACTACTACGAGAACGCCAACTCTGCAGTGCATCGTGGGGCCCATAGCCTTGCGGTGGAAGCCACCGATATTTTTGAACAGGCCCGTGAAACGGTAGCGAAGTTCATCGGTGCGTGCAGCAATGAACTGGTATGGACCTCCAACGCCACCGAAGCGTTAAATCTCATCTCCTACTCCATGTCGAATGCCTCGCTCGGCCGCGGCGGGGAGGAAGCGCAGCGCTTCCGTTTGGGGGCCGGCGATGAAATTTTAGTCACAGAACTTGAGCACCACGCAAATCTCATCCCCTGGCAGGAACTGGCTTTTCGCACCGGAGCAACACTGCGCTACGTCCCGGTCGATGAACAGGGCGCACTGCGCTACGAGATGCTTGATGAACTAATCAACAGCAAGACCAAGTTGGTGGCCTTCACCCACGTATCGAACGTGTTGGGAACCATCACCGATGTGGCACGTTTTGTTTCTGCTGCCAAAGCGGTAGGCGCATTGACCGTACTGGACGGGTGCCAGTCGGTCCCGCATATGCCGATCGATGTGAAATCTTTGGACGTAGACTTCATGGCGTTCTCCGGTCACAAGATGCTAGGCCCCACCGGCATCGGCGCCTTGTATGGCCGTGCTGAACTGATGGACGCGATGCCTCCGTTCCTCACCGGCGGTTCGATGATTACCGTCGTTGACATGGAACACGCAGAATTCCTCCCCTCTCCGCAGCGTTTCGAAGCAGGAACCCAGCGTGTGGCACAGGTGCACGGATTGGCTACCGCCGCCAGCTATCTGGATGAGGTCGGCATGGATCGCATAGCCAGCTGGGAAGAACACCTCGGCGCGATGCTCTTTGAAGGACTTTCAAACCTTGAAGGTGTCCGCGTTTTTGGACCCTCAGGCATTGCCCGTATTGGCACGGTGCCTTTTGAAGTGATCGGAGTGCACCCGCATGATGTGGGGCAGTACCTGGATTCACGGGGTATCGCGGTGCGTGTGGGACACCATTGTGCCCAGCCGCTGCACCGGGCCTTAGGCGTTTCCGCCACAACCCGTGCGAGCACCTACCTGTACAACACCGAGCAAGACATTGCCGCACTGATTGAGGCTGTTGCCTCCGTGCGTGAATACTTTGGAGTCTAAATGAATGAATTAGATCAGCTGTACCAGCAAGTAATTCTCGACCATGCGAAGCGGCGCATCGGGTCACCCCTGGTGGACCCTGCAGCCGGTGAGCTGCATGGTGAATCGCACCAGCACAACCCGATCTGCGGAGACCAGATTCGAGTCCGCGTGGCAGTTGGTGAAAATGATCATTTCACTGCGATGAGTTGGGAAGGCGACGGCTGTTCGATTTCTATGGCTTCCGCCTCGGTGCTCAGCGAGATGCTTCCGGAACTTACCAAAGACGAGTTTCTGGACAAGCTGGAAGTCTTCCGTGAAATGATGCGTTCGCGTGGCACTATGGTGCCCGATGAAGAAGTGCTCGAAGACGCTGCTGCCTTTGTGGGGGTCTCTAAATTCCCTGCACGAGTCAAGTGCGCAATGCTCGCTTGGGTTGCGGCAGAAGCTGCCATGCTCGGCGCAAGCGCCTAAGCAGGCCAAAACCCAGCAACCCAGTATTCAAAATAAAACGGCTTTGGCCTTCACGCGAGTGAAGGCCAAAGCCGTTTTATTGTCAGCGGGTTATTTGTCGTCCGCCTGATAAACATCTGGAATGCCGTCCTGGTTATCGTCACGCGATTCCCGGGCAGCGATCTCCTTATAGCGGCGGTTACGTGGAACCAACCAGATGGCACCTAGAATCGCGGCGACAAATGAACCAGCCAAAATCGCGACCTTCGCATGTTCGTAATGCGCCGACTCCAAGCCGAATGATAGTTCGGAGACCAACAGCGAGACGGTGAAACCGATACCGGCCAGCAGCGTCACCCCGAAGAGGTCACCCCATCGGGCGTCCTTGTCCAAAGAAGCCTTAGTGAACTTGGTCAAGAGCCAGGTAGAGCCCATGATGCCTATCGGCTTGCCGAAGATCAGGCCCAAGACAATTCCCCAGAAGACCGGATCTGTGAGCAACCCTCCGCTGCCCTTGTCGGGAGAAATGACTGTCACCCCGGCGGCGAAGAAAGCGAAGATGGGGATGCAGAAGCCTGAGGACAGCGGCCGGAAGCGGTGTTCAAAGCGTTCCGCGAGACCGATTCCTTCGCGGCCATCGGTGCGTTTTACTGGCACGCAGAAGCCCAGAACTACACCGGCAATTGTTGCGTGAATACCCGAACCAAAGACGAAGATCCAAGTCAAAATGCCCAGCGGCAACAGGATCAGCCACGCGGCCCAGGCCCGCTTCGCGAAGAACTTGCCAAGGTATCGCGCAAGAATCGTGAAGAGAATAATCGGAATGATGGCCAGCCCGAGGTATTCAAATTTCAGGTCATCGGTGAAAACAACGGCGATAATGACGATGGCAATCAGGTCATCAACCACGGCAAGAGTCAGCAGGAAAATACGCAGGGAGGCCGGTAACGCCGAACCGATGACCGCGAGGACCGCGACGGCAAAGGCAATATCCGTCGCCGTGGGAATAGCCCAGCCACGCAGTAGCTCGGTGCCTCCACCGGACCCGGCGGCAATGGCCACGAAGATGAGTGCAGGAACTAAGACACCACCAAAGGCAGCGGCCACCGGAACTGCAGCGGTTTTGATGTTGTGCAGGTCGCCAATGGCGAATTCTTTCTTCAACTCCAAGCCGGTCAGGAAGAAGAACACCGCTAATAGGGCGTCTGCGGCCCAGTGGCCGATGGAGAGATTCAGATCTACACCGAATAAGGTGGGTCCGAAGTGGAAGTCACGCAATGCAAAATAAGAATCTCGCATGGGGGTATTGGCCCAGATCAGGGCCAGGATTGCACCGGCAATGAGAACCATGCCGCCGACTGTTTCTTTGCGCAGGATATCTCCGATACGCACAGATTCTTTGTAACTTGGGCGCGAAAACAGGTTCTTTGGCGAACCCGAAGATGGCGTTTGAGTCATAGCTAAACTCGCTTACTTCGTTAAATGACAAATTGTTCGCCGACCAGACTTCCCGGCACACCTATATTCCACCCTAACGTGAAACGTGGTTGGAACCACAAATCCCGGGCCAATGCATCTTCACATTGTCCCGGGAATTTGTGCTGAATTACGGCTTGCTTACTTAGAAAGCCATTCGTTGACCTGTGCGGCCTGCATGTTCAGCGCCTTGCCCAGGTAGGGCTCGGCAGCCGAAGCAATTTTGCCGCCAATGAACGGAATCGACGAAGAAACCTTCGCATCAATTGCGAAGTTGGTGCTCTCACCTTGCGCTTTCAAAGCTTCAGTTCCGGAAACAGTCACCGGGACACCTGCCACGGTGATCTTCACGGTCGCCGAACGGTTACCTGCAGCATCCGGTGCGCTCCACTGCTCAACCTGAGTGACGTCGATGGAGGCACCAACAAACTTGCGGGCAAAGTCTGGCACCCGGTCGGTGGGTAGCGCACGGACAGTGGTCAGGGTAAATGCCCCTGCGGTGTCACCTTCCACGGTGAAGCTGCTTAAGCTGCCTTTGGCGAGCGAGGTGAGGTGCTCGGCGAAACCGCGGTCGGCCAGGGTCGCGATGACCTGGTCCGCGCGGTGGGCGATCTGTGTGCTTGCGTTCAATGCCATGAATGCGAATCCCAATCTAAAAAGGTTCGGCGGTCGTGCGGAACAAACTTAGGTTCCGTGCCGTTTCTGGTCGGTATTAACCCTATCTGCTCCCACCGGTTAGGTAGGCTAGGAAGGCAACATAAAACAGCATATTGGCATTGCGCCGACCGCGGAAAGAATTTGCGGTCGCTGTTTGTGGTGCGCCACGTAGCTGTTTTGCCTTCAATGAGAGGAACTTTTGCAACATGAGCCTATCCGGACTTCATGATTTCCTGCGCGAGGAACCGTCATTTAGGCGAATCCAGCAAAGCGCCTCCCAACCCTTTGCCATGCGTAGCGAAGAATTAGAGATTGCCGCCCCGCAAGGTATGCGCGCCATTCTTGGCGCGCACGCAACCGAAGGACTCATCGCGGGGAACAACCACGCGGTGATGCTCATTGTCACGGCCACAGGACGCGAAGCAGAAGAAGTGTCGGCCTCATTGAGCGCCTATATGCCACAATCTCAGATCGCCGAGTTCCCCTCCTGGGAGACCCTGCCGCATGAACGGCTCTCGCCGCGGAGCGATACGGTGGGACGCCGGCTGGAGGTTTTACGCAGGCTCAACGACCAAGACCCGGACCTCAAAGTCATCATTGCCCCCATTCGCGCCGTGCTCCAGCCCTTGGTGGCCGGACTCGGCCAGCTGCGTCCGGTGCTGCTGGAGCTAGACGCCGAGCCGGGTTTTGAAAAAGTCATCCGGGATTTGGCAGCGGCCGCCTATGCACGCGTGGATATGGTGACCCACCGTGGCGAGTTTGCCGTACGCGGTGGCATTATTGATGTGTTCCCGCCGACGCTTGAACATCCGATACGTATCGATTTCTTCGGCGAACAAATCGACTCCATGCGCTACTTCTCGATCGCTGATCAGCGTTCGTTAGATGGTGCGGGCCCAGCAAAAATTATTGCTACCCCCTGCCGTGAAATGCTGATTACCCCACAGGTAATGGGCCGTGCCGCTAACCTGAAAGCACATTTCCCAGCGGCCACTGAAATGCTCACCAAAATTGCCGGCGGTATCGCGGTAGAGGGAATGGAATCATTGGCCCCGCTGCTGGTCGATGAGATGGTCCCACTGCTGTCATTACTTCCGCAGTCCTCCATTGCCTTGGTTATGGAACCTGAACGCGTGCGCACCCGTGCCCACGACCTCAATGAGACCAACGCCGAGTTCCTCGCCGCCGCCTGGGCTTCAGCTTCCGATGGGGCGGCCGCACCTTTGGATCTAAGCACCGCGGAGTCTGGGCGAAAGCTCGCCTCCGGCGATTTTGCGTCGCTGGCGCAAACAGTGGAGAACGCCAAAAACGCCCAGGTCTCTTGGTGGTCATTAACCTCATTGGGTGCCGATGAGGATCTGGACCTAGGCGCGGCGATAATCCGCGTCGAGGCACGCGAACCACGCGGATACCAAGGCGACGTCGAGGCGATGATGGAATTCATCTCCGGCCGTATCAAAGACCAATGGCGGATTGTTGTTGCCACCGAAGGCCCCGGCCCGGCAGCTCGGCTCTCCGAGCTATTCCAGGAATACCAGATCCCTGCGCACCGGGTAGAACTGCTCACGCAAGCCCCCACCGCCGGCCTGATAGAAATCACCCAGGCTACCGCCGGACGCGGGTTCGTCTTTGAAGCGCTGAAATTCGGGTTGCTCACCGAGGCCGACCTGCTAGGCCGCTCCAGTGCCTACGGAAATCGTAAAACCCGTAAGCTCAGTGCCAAGCGCAAGCGCAACGCCGTGGATCCGCTGTCCCTGCAGGCCGGGGACTACATCGTGCATGAACAGCACGGTATCGGTAAGTTCGTGGAATTGGTCGCGCGTAAGGTCGCTGGTTCGTCCAAGGATTCCAAGCGGGAATACCTGGTGGTGGAATACGAGCCGTCTAAACGCGGGGCACCGGGGGACCGGCTCTTTGTCCCCATGGAACAGCTGGATCTCATTACCCGGTATGTGGGCGGTGAAGCTCCGAGCATGTCCAAGATGGGTGGATCGGATTGGGCGAGCACCAAGTCCAAGGCGCGCAAGGCTGTCAAGGAGATCGCCGGAGATCTGATCAAGCTGTATTCGGCGCGTATGGCTAGCCGCGGCCACGCCTTTGGCCCTGACACCCCGTGGCAGAACGAGCTGGAAGAAGCCTTCGCGTATGTGGAAACCCCGGATCAGCTGACGGCTATCAACGAAGTTAAGCAGGATATGGAACGCGAGGTTCCGATGGACCGGCTCATCTCCGGTGACGTCGGCTTCGGCAAAACCGAAATCGCGGTGCGTGCGGCCTTTAAGGCAGTACAGGATTCAAAACAGGTTGCCATCCTGGTACCCACCACGCTGCTAGCCTCACAGCACCACCAGACATTCACCGAAAGATACTCGGGATTCCCGCTGCGGGTACGTACCCTTTCACGTTTCCAAACCGCCAAGGAATCCAAGGAAATCCTTGCCGGGCTCAAAGACGGTTCGGTAGACATCGTCATCGGTACCCACCGGTTGCTGTCCAAGACCGTGCAGTTCAAGAACCTCGGGTTGGTGATTATCGATGAGGAGCAGCGCTTCGGGGTAGAACACAAGGAAGAGCTGAAGAAGATGCGCACCAACGTGGACGTGTTGGCCATGAGCGCCACACCGATTCCGCGAACCCTGGAAATGAGCCTTACCGGTATCCGTGAGACCTCCACGCTTGCCACCCCGCCCGAAGAACGCCATCCGGTGCTTACCTTCGTCGGGCCGCGCAGCGACAAGCAGATTTCTGCCGCCATCAAGCGCGAGCTGATGCGTGATGGCCAGGTGTTCTTTGTGCACAACCGGGTATCGTCCATCGACCGGGTTGCCGCCGAATTGCGCGAGCTGGTTCCCGAGGCCCGCGTTGAAGTGGCTCACGGCAAGATGAGCGAAACCCGGTTGGAGCGGATCATCCAGGATTTCTGGGAGAAGAAATTCGACGTGCTGGTGTCCACCACGATCATCGAGACCGGGCTTGATATTTCTAACGCCAACACATTGATTGTGGACCGGGCAAATAACTATGGCTTGTCCCAGCTGCATCAGCTGCGCGGCCGTGTGGGCCGTGCCCGCGAGCGTGCCTACGCATACTTCCTCTGGGACGTGGAAAAGCCCTTGGGCGAGGTAGCGCTGGAACGGCTGAAAGCCGTCGCCGCGCACAACGAACTGGGTTCCGGCTACCAGCTGGCCATGAAGGATCTGGAGTTGCGTGGGGCGGGCAATATGCTTGGTGGCGAGCAATCCGGGCATATTGCCGGGGTCGGCTTTGACTTGTATCTGCGTCTTGTCGGCGAAGCAGTCGCAGACTTTAAGGGTGAGGGCGAAGAAGACACCGCCGAGATGAAGATTGAGCTCCCGGTGAATGCTCACCTGCCGCATGAGTACGTACCTGGCGAGCGCTTGCGGTTGGAGGCCTACCGAAATATTGCCGCCGCCGAGAGTGCACAAGCGCTGGCCGAAGTGCAAGAAGAATTCGAGGACCGCTACGGCAAGCTTCCGCAGCCGGTAGAGAATCTGATGCGGGTGGCGGCGTTACGTGTGCGTGCCAGGGCCTTGGGGTTGCGTGATATTCAGCAGATCGGTAACCATATCAAGGTGTCTCCGGCGAAGATTGAGGATCTTCCGGCCAGCCGTCAGGTGCGTTTGGAGCGTCTCTACCCGGGAGCCGTTAATAAGCCTGCGCTCAACGCGATCTTCATTCCGAAGCCACGCACCTCTCCGGTTGGCGGACGGGACCTCGCGGATGAAGCGATCCTTGAATGGGCCGAGCGTCTGCTCTACGGGATCTTCGAGCCTGCTCCGGTGGTGCCGAGCAACGCTAAGTAGCCGGTGGCGGGCGCCGATTAAATGGTGCCCGCCAGCTCCTCGGCATACTCATGTACCGGACGCCCATAGAGGCTGAGGCTGGGTGCCAGCGTCTGCAAAGCTATGCGCAGCGCCTGCTGGGGCTCTCCTGCATCGTGTAGGGCGAGCGCCAGGAACGCCTGAGCATCGCGGTACACGTGGCTTGGTACCTGGATCAATTGCAGTAGTTCCACTGCCTGGCCGGCCTCGCCTAAGTTGCGCAGCGTACTGGCTAGTTGAATGCGCGCTTCATCCAGTTTTTCTGGCTCAAGTCCGGTGGCTATCGCCGCCCGGTAGGGTTCCACGGCTTGGGCTTCTTCGCCGAGATAGTCGTGCAGTGAGGCTCGCTCAAAAAGTACCACCGCGTCGCCGGCAGACCGCTGAGCGAGTAATTCTTCGAGTTCCACACGTAGCTTCTGAGGACTTTTCCCCTCGGCGCTGCGCCAGAAAGCCTCGACTTGTTCATTGAAGGTGCGGATCATAAGACGAGGCTAGTGCCTGTCATGGGGGTTTGGTGAAGAACTACGCGAAAATCACGCTAAGGAAGTTCGTACCGAAAGATTCGTTCCTGTGACACCAAAAGGCGGTTCGTAGATTTGCGTAAGCGGAACGTTCACTGGGATGGTAATGAACGCTTGGGGCAGTGGAAGCTTTACGCCGGTTCTCCGAATCGATTCGGATGCAGCAGGGCGGTATTAGTGCCGGACCTCGCAAGGGCGGCGCTGCCGGCCCGCCGTCACTGGATGCTGGGCTGCCCGGCCCTCAGTGCAGCAAGCCAGCTTTCCCAAGCGGGCCGAAGCAGCGCGGTCAAAGCGTCATAGCCTCCGGCTCCTGGATGGGCCCCATCGCCCTCGCGCACCTCGCGCCGCCAAACATCATGGTCCTGCATCTGCTTCACGACACTCACGTACGGAACGGACTGACGAGCGCATTCAGCCTCCAACAAGGCATCTAGGGAAATGATGCGTTCATTGTGCGCGTCGTCGTCAACCGCTGGCGGACCGACCATCAGGACGGGCCACCCCGACTTGCCGAACTGCGTCAAAAGCTCACGCAAATGGGATACCGAGGCTTCGGATGCGACCCGTGATGCACCGGATTCAAACGTGGTGTCGTTGACGCCGAAAGACAACACCACACCCGCATGGCTTCCGGCAGGAAGCCGAGGCGTGCATTCGGCCCGGAAGCGGCGGAGGATGTCGGCGCTGGTGTCTCGTCTGATGCCCAGGTTGTAGGCGGTCAGCGCATGTCCTTGTTCATGGCTGCGCGCTGCCAAGCGTCCGGCCCAGCCCAGGTGTCGGGCGTCGCCGACTCCGGCCACGAAGGAGTCGCCGATAAAGCAGACTCGCACATCCGGGTCCGGCTGCTCCTTAAGATCCTTGGTATTCGCCTGGACCACGTTCATCCCTCCTGGGATTCGTTGTTGTTGCGGCCTTGAACGGTGATGCCCAACGCGTCCAGCACTGGCCAGAGTGTTGACGGGTTGTGGTCCACACCGGGCACGTATTCAGTGATACCGACACCCACAAGGTTGCCCCGGGTCCGAAGTCTATTGATCACCGCGACCAAAGTGGTGATGTCCAATCCACCGGGCTCGGGAACAGCCACGGCGGGCCACACCGTGGGGTCCAGGACGTCCAGGTCCAGGTGCACGTAGAGCGGTGCACCGTCGGGCAGCCACCGGTCAAGGAGCTCTTCGAGGAGGTCCGGTTCGTTTTGCAGTTGCTCGGGGTTGATTACTGGCAGCTCGTGTGCGGCAATGAATGCTTGCTCGGGAGGGTCCATGGAGCGGGTGCCCAGGAGCGCGCATCGTTGCGTAGACAGGGTGGTGGACGGGACCAAGTCCGGGTGGCCCTCGCCGAAGAGGGTGCGCAGCGGCATGCCGTGTGCTTGTCCGCTGGGGCTGGATTCCGGCGTGTTCAAATCGGCGTGGGCATCGATCCACACCACGTGCAGGTCCGGGTGGATCGATGCCATATGCGACACCGAGGCCACTTCCACGGTGCAGTCCCCACCCAGGGTTAGTAGGCTGCTCGGCCCAAGGGCCCGCAAGTTATTCGAGGCCGCGACCAGGTGGGCATCGACGGCATCGTGGCTTTCGATCAATGAATTGTCCCCGTTGTTCGCGTGCGTATCGCGTGTTCCAAGGTCCGGTTCGACGATGTGTCGCACGGTCGATGGCGCGAGCATCTCGGCCAGACGAGTGGCGCCCTGCGCAATCCCGGGCTCGCCGCTGCCTTGCCATAACGGCACCACCAGCTGAAGGTCCCAATTGGTCACTTCGATCCCCACCTCATCTGTTGCAACCGGGTTCGGTTATTCTCATGCTAGGGCAGTGCCCGATGCTGACTGAATTCGTGAGTACGCAAGTGACGGTGGTTTTTCCAGGGACGGCGTCCCTGAACATCTCAGGGTCTAAAATAAGGGCTCGCCATCCGCAAGCGGAACCTCCTGCGGGCAGTCGAAGGGCTGGGCCTAGAGAATAACGCTGGTTTGGGTTCCGACGTATTCGAATCCTGCCCGGAGCGCCGTGCGAATCGAGGCGGTATTGTCCGTGCGGGCTCGCCGCTGCGGGATGAGACCGCAGTTCATTGCTTGTTCCATTGCGATTGCAACCGCATTGGAACCGAGCCCAATTTGCCGCTTTTCGGGAGCTGTGAGGACTCCGAGGTGAGCCAGTTTTCCTTCCCATATGTCGTATCCGGCACCTGCCAGTGGTTGTGGTCCATTGTCGCAATTGCTGAGTAGGACAAAGGTACTCTCCATCTCGCTCAGGCCTACTTCCGCCGAATCGTCGGGAAGGCAGATGTTCTCCAGTGCGATAGCGTGCTCTTGCTGGCGGCTCGCTGTTGTTAGGTGACTTGTGAGCGTTGGAGGTGTATCGCAGTAATACAGCTCCGCTTCGCCGAGAGCTTGGCCGCCATATGGATCGCTGATTTCCATTAGTTTCGCATGACTGGCAAGTTCGGCGTCCGCCAAGTTTTGGGCTGCTTCTATCGCCCAGGAGGGGCCCACTAAAATCCCAGTTCCGAACAAAGAAACAAACATGAGCAGGGCACTATCGTCCTTTTCGCGATACACCCGATTGCCTTGGATTTCCAGAGCCGCCGGGGGGACCCCAAGGATCTGTGCCCAGGCTAATTGAATACTTGTGATGGTGCTGGATTTTAGCTTCATCCAGAAAGACTAGCGGATTCGAGAAGTAAGGATTACTTGACGAATTTCAAGGAAAGAACGTGAATAATGATCCCGGTCAAATATCAATGAACCCCAATTTGGTTGCCTAGCAGTCTACCTGAATTTGGATGGCATGCTCCTTTGAGTCTCATGCCCAGCCAAGAATTTTCACATTCCCGTAAGACGGTCCTCCACGGAACACACCGGCCTCTGACATGCATCGTTGATATCGTGGGCCGCAGACTGTTCCGTATAGGGTGTACGGTGACGGGGCCTTTTGCGACACACTGAACTGCATGTCTAAACTGATGGTCGGCTATGCCCGCTTGTCCACGGGAGCGCCAGACCTCACCTCGCATTGTGATGTTCTGACAGCCCTTAGAATCGAGCCTGACCGTGTCTATGTTAACTGTGGTTTTACCAGCAAAAACAAAAATCTCGACGGACTTCGCGAAGCCCTCGCCGCTTGCCGAGCCGGAGATACTTTCGTCGTGACCAAGCTAGACCGTCTGGCCAGGTCCGCCCGAGGTGCCCACGAGATTACCGAGGAGCTCGCCAGACGCAAAATCAAACTCAGCATCGGCGGCTCCGTCCATGACCCCTCTGACCCCGTGGACAAGCTGCTGTTCAACGTCCCCGCGATGATCGCCAAGCCCAAAGCTCACCGTGGAGCACACCAATGCGAGGTGCGCGACGCAGGCAAACACACCACGGCCGAAATGGCCGCGCTCCTCTTTATCAGTCGATCCACCATCTACCGGGCCGTTGACCGGGGCCAAGGCAAGAAAACCAGCACAACCGCTCTCTGACCCCTACCTGTCACCACTGAAAAATGACGTGCTCTCACGGCTGCCCGACACAGTAAAAGATTTACACGGACTTTAACTTTTCTGCGAGCCCTATCCACCCTAGGAACGACACCGGGAAGTCGTTAGCGTTAATTTTCGTACAGGTCTTCAGGCCCCGTCATAGTCCCGGGCAAGAGCAGGACACCCGGTTAACGAATGGTGGGGAGGCCTTTCGGCCTCCCCACCATGCTCAAGCGATAATTACCGGGCCGCGTTTGCGGCGGCGGCCTCTTCAATGGAGTCCGCACGACCCATCAGGTGCATTGGAATCGCAAAGGCCAAGAAGCACAGCGCGAAGCATGCAATGGTTGGCCACCAAGCGGTCTCCAACGTCCAGTAAGACAGGGCGTAAAGACCGGCAGCGAACATCACCGTGAAGATTAGGGTATTGACGATGTTGCCAACGAGGCGGCCTTCACCTGAGTGGGCGGTGTTCTTGCCGTTCGAGTACACTTTTTCTCCTTGAGGAAACGAATGGGTGCGGGATCTTAGTAAGCGGATCCGCTTTGCTCTCCCTCTAGGATAGCAACTCCTGAGCTGGAACCCAGACGTGTTGCGCCGGCAGCAATCATGGCCCGCGCGGTTTCAACGCTGCGCACGCCGCCCGAGGCCTTGACTCCGAGATCTGGGCCGACGGTTTGACGCATTAAGGCCACGTCTTCAACGGTCGCGCCACCGGTGGAGAAACCGGTAGAAGTCTTCACAAAATCTGCTCCGGCGGCCTTGGCTGCCTCGCAGGCCAGCACCTTAGCCTCGTCGGTGAGCAGGCAGGTTTCGATGATGACCTTCAAAATGGCGCCACCCTCATGGGCTGCCTGTGCAATGGCGAAGATCTCGTTGACCAGGGAATCACGATCTCCGCGCAATGCAGCGGCCACATCGATGACCATGTCGATTTCATTGGCTCCGTCGGCTACCGCGGTGCGGGTTTCAAAGACTTTGGTCGCGGTGGTGGAGGTGCCCAGCGGGAAACCAATAACCGAACAAGTTAGTACGCTGGACTCGGCCAGTTCGCGCGAGACGGTTGATACCCACAGTGGGTTCACGCAGACTGATTTAAACTCGTACTTCTTCGCTTCCGCGCAGATCGTGATGATCTGTTCGCGGGAGGCATTCTGCGCTAGCAGGGTGTGGTCAATGTAGCCAGCGATTTCGCGAGCACTTAATTCGGACATCGTGATCCTCTTTTGTTCGTTCGTAGGTTCGGATTAGTTTGTGAGGAATGCTTCAAGTTCAGTCTTGATCGCTTGGCACTGCGCCGTGGCACGTGCCCGGGCCGCCGGAACGTCTGCCAGATCCTCGGCGTGCTCCACGGTTTCCAGATAGCATTTCAGTTTTGGCTCGGTACCCGAGGGGCGCACAATAACGCGTGCGCCGGTGAAGGTGTGGAGCACCATGGCGTTGGTGGCAGGCAGCTTCTCGGTGCCTTGCGAAAGGTCGGTGACCTCGGTGACCGCCGCTCCGGCCAGCTGCTCCGGAGCCTGAAAGCGGATCTTGTCCATCAGCACCGGGATCTGCGACAGGTCGGTGAAGCGCATCGAGAGCTGGTCGGTGACATGCACGCCATGTTTTGCTGCGAGCTCGTCTAACCTGCCCTGGATACTGTTTGAACTGGCCTTCAGCTCCGCCGCCAGGTCTGCGAGAACTAACGCCGCGGACATGCCGTCCTTGTCACGCACTAGCGAAGGGGCTACCGCGTAGCCCAGCGCTTCTTCGTAGCCGAACCCGAGGTTTTCCACGCGCGCGATCCATTTAAAGCCGGTGAGCGTTTCCTCATGTTCTCTTCCGCTGTCCTTGGCGATAGCCGCCAACATGCGAGATGACACGATGGAATTTGCCAGCTTCTGCTCGGCCGGGAGGATGCGCGAAAGCTGGTCTCCAAGCAACCAGCCGACCTCGTCGCCGCGCAGCATCCGCCAAGCGCTCCCGTCGTGAATGGCTGCGGCGCAGCGATCTGCGTCCGGGTCATTGGCAATGACCAGATCCGCGCCGAGCTTGCGGGCTAGCTCAAGGGATAAGTCGATGGCCCCTGGCTCTTCGGGGTTAGGGAACTTCACGGTTGGGAAATCTGGATCCGGATGTTCCTGCTCGGGGACCATATGTACGTCGCTGAACCCGGCGTTGCACAGTGCTAAACGCATGGTGTGTCCACCGACGCCGTGCATCGCGGTGACTACCACCTTCAGGTTCTTTCGTGCGGCGGCAAGTGATTCGCCGGCGCGCGGAATAACGTTGCCAATTGAATCCAGGTAGGACGCTTCGATATCGCCGTCTTCTGCGGCTCCCGGCAGCACGATCCAGCCCGAGTCGGCGCGTTTAATGTCCGCTACGGGTTGATCTGCATCGATCAACGCGGCAATCTGTGCGTCGATGGGGGAGACGATCTGTGCGCCGCGGCCTACCTCGTCGGCGACCTTTCCACCGACATAGACCTTATAACCGTTATCGCGCGGCGGATTGTGGCTGGCAGTGACCATGACGCCGGCCTCGGCGCCAAAGGTGCGTACCGCCCATGCGAGCACGGGCGTGGGCAGAGCCGAAGGCATCAGCAATACCTCGAATCCGGCCGCGGTAAACACCGCAGCCGAATCCGTGGCAAACACATCCGAGTTATAACGTGCGTCAAAACCGACCACCACCTTAGGGGTGTACGCCCCGGCGGCACGCTCGGACAGAAAGCGCGCAATTCCGTCAGCGGTGCGCATCACCACTACCCGGTTCATCCTCATGGGGCCAGCACCAAGCTCGGCACGCAACCCGGCGGTACCGAATTCAAGTACTCCGCTGAAACGGTCGGCTAGATCTTCTAATGCAGGTCCGTCGCCGGACTCAACGTTGGAGATCAGTGCACGGAGTTCTTGAGCGGTGGCCGGATCAGGATCTTGAACGGCCCAGTCGGTTGCCTGCGCGAGCAGTTGGTTTTTCTCGGTTTGATTCATCGTTTTCCTTGGCTCTACAGGTGAAAGTGTTTCTCGCCTAGAGGCGGGCGATGATTTGTGCCAGTAACTTGGAGATGCGTGGACCGGCGGTCTGACCGGCTTCAATGACCTCTTCATGGCTTAGCGGAATGGGGCTGATACCGGCAGCCAAATTGGTGACCAGCGAAATGCCGAAAATTTCCATTCCAGCGTGGCGGGCGGCAATGGCTTCCAATGCGGTGGACATGCCTACCAGATCGGCACCAATGGTTTTGGCGTACTGCACCTCTGCCGGGGTTTCGTAGTGTGGACCGGTGAACTGTGCGTAGACGCCCTCGTCCAGGGTTGGGTCAACGTCACGGGCAATATCACGCAGGCGTGACGAGTACAGGTCGGTCAGATCCACGAAGGTGGCTCCTTCCAACGGAGAAGCCGCGGTGAGGTTGATGTGATCGGAGATCAGAACCGGGGTGCCCGGGGTCCAATTCGGGTTCAACCCACCGCAACCGTTGGTCAACACCAGCTGGGTGCAGCCGGCGGCCGCTGCGGTACGGATGGGGTGCACTACCGAACGCACACCACGACCCTCGTAGTAGTGTGTGCGCGCGCCAAGGACAAGAATACGTTTACCCGATTCGGTCAGAATCGAAGAAATAGTGCCGCGGTGGCCGGGTACGGCCGCAGCGTGGAAGCCAGGGATGGTGGTGGCATCGAGCGTGTGGGTTCGCTCGCCAATTAGCTCAGCGGCTTCGCCCCAGCCGGAGCCGAGGACCAGAGCAATATCGTGCTTTTCGACGTTAGTTTGCTCGGCAATTACCTGGGCGGCTTGTGCCGCCAACGCCTGTGGGTCATTTTGCATATCATTCACGTGAAATACGCTACCGGTAGGTAGCCCCTTTGTCAGGTGGAACCGGTGGCATATGGAGGAAATTCACTCGATCGTGATGTGCGCAAAAGCTGTGCATGGGGAACAATGGGAAATGTGAGCGCAGATCCTAGGAATAAAGCAACCCGTTTAGTAATCCTCGGTGGTGGACCAGGTGGCTATGAAGCCGCCATGGGAGCCGCCCAACTAGGTGCCAATGTCACCGTGGTGGAACGTGCAGGGATGGGTGGTTCGGCGGTGCTAACCGACGTCGTACCCTCAAAAACCCTCATTGCCACCGCTGACGCGGTACGCCGTGTCCAGCACGCGGAAACCTTCGGTGTCCACATCGAGGGCATCGATGACGCGCAAACCGACTTCTCGGTGGTCAACCACCGATTGCTGGAACTCGCCAAGGAGCAGTCCAGCGACATCCGTACCGGCCTGGAGCGTGCCGGAGTGCGTATTGTGGTCGGCGAAGGCCGTCTCCTAGACCGCAAGAACATCGCCGTAAGCCACCCGGATGGTTCGGAGCAGACCATCGAAGCAGATGCAATTCTGCTGGCAGTCGGTGCCCACCCGCGTGAACTACCTACCGCCAAACCAGATGGCGAGCGCATCTTCAACTGGACTCAGATTTACAACATGAACGAGGTGCCAGAGCACCTGATCGTCGTTGGTTCCGGTGTTACCGGTGCCGAGTTCGCTTCTGCCTACAATCTCCTAGGCGCCAAGGTGACCTTAGTCTCCTCGCGTGATCGTGTGCTTCCGGGCGAGGATGCAGATGCCGCGGCGGTACTGGAAGACACCTTCAAAGAAAACGGCGTCAACGTTGTCTCGCAGGCTCGCGCCGAGGGTGTTGAGCGTAAGGGCGATAAGGTCTTCGTCTCGCTGGCAGACGGCCGAGTCCTTGAAGGAAGCCACTGCCTGATTGCAGTGGGCGGTATTCCTAACACCGAAGGTCTGGGACTGGAAGAAGTTGGCGTACAGCTGACCGAGTCTGGCCACATCAAGGTTGATGGCGTTTCGCGCACCACCGTGACGAACATTTACTCGGCCGGTGACTGCACCGGTGTCTTCGCATTGGCATCGGTAGCGGCTATGCAGGGACGTATCGCCGTAGCTCACCTGCTAGGCGACTCGGTGAAGCCATTGGATTTGAACCTGGTCTCCTCAAACGTCTTTACCTCCCCGGAAATTGCCACAGTTGGTGTTTCCCAGCGGGCAGTAGCCGAAGGCAAGTACCAGGCCAACATCATCAAGGTGGATCTGAACACGAACGCTCGTGCCAAGATGATGAACGTTGAAAAGGGCTTCGTGAAAATCGTTTCACGCAAGGGTTCGGGAACCGTTATTGGTGGCGTTGTCGTTGCACCACGTGCCAGTGAGCTCATCTTCTCGCTTGCGCTCGCCGTGCAAAACAGCTTGCACGTAGATGATGTCGCGGAAACTTTCTCGGTTTACCCATCTTTGTCTGGTTCGCTAGCTGAAGCTGCTCGACGGTTGCACCGCCGCATGTAGTTTCACCCGTTCCGGGCAAAAGCCGGGCTTCCTGATTTGATCAGGAAGCCCGGCTTTTTCGTTTCAGGTGCCGCAGCGGTCAGCGCTGCCAGCCACGTTCAAATTTGGAGCAATTTTTGTGAAGCGCTTCACACGCAAGGGTGTTTTTGGTATAAGCGGCGCCGGGATCTGAAGTTCGTCAGTCTCATTATTCGGACGTGTATTTTCAGCAAGTCAGCGTCCGAACTCAAGGGGAAAATGATTTGACGAAAGAAATATGTCCGAATGTTGGACACAAATATCCACATGCTGGTCAGTTCGTCGTACCATTATTGAAGTCATAAACGAGCCTTTATTCGCATCTTAGAAGGAGCCGCCAGCATGTCGCAGGCTAACCAGACAGTAGCGCCAAAGGAAAACACCAGAGGCCGCGTGCTGTTCGCCAGCATGATCGGCACCACCGTCGAATTCTTCGACTTTTATGCTTACGCCACCGCGTCGGTATTAGTTTTCCCCACGCTGTTCTTCCCTAACGCAACGCCTATTAACGCCATCTTGTCCTCCTTTGCCATCTTTGGTGTGGCATTCGTTGCGCGCCCGCTTGGCTCCATAATCTTCGGCCACTACGGCGACAGGTTGGGACGTAAGGGAACTCTGGTTGCGTCATTGCTTTTGATGGGTATCGCTACCTTCCTGATGGGCTTCCTGCCTGCTGCGCAGGGGCACTGGACGATCCTCGCGCCGCTGGCTTTGGTGATTTTGCGTTTCGCTCAAGGCCTCGCGCTTGGTGGTGAATGGTCTGGCGCGGCATTGCTGGCCACGGAGAACGCTCCAAAGAACAAGCGAGCTATCTACGGCACTTTCCCGCAATTGGGGGCGCCGGTCGGCTTTATCCTTTCTAACCTGATCTTCGTGGTCCTGCAGACTACTTTGACCGCAGAGCAGTTCTTAGCATGGGGCTGGCGCGTACCGTTCTACTTCTCCGCCGTCATGGTGGTCATTGGCCTGTGGGTGCGTTTGAAGCTCGTTGAATCCTTGTCATTCCAGAAGGTGCTTAACGAAAAGAAAGTTGTAAAATCACCTTTCTCGGTCACGATGAAAAACCACTGGCGCCCAACTCTGGCCGGTACCTTCATCATGTTGGCTACCTACGTGCTGTTCTACCTCATGACCTCGTTCACCCTGACATACGGCACTACAGCCTCATCCGTTGAACAGGGGGAGGCTACTGCGAAAGCGGCCGGCAAAACCTTTAACGCTGAAGGATTTGTTCCAGGCCTGGGAATTGACCGCCCAACCTTCCTGACCATGCTGATTATCGGTGTCGTATTCTTCGGTATTTTCACCATGGTCTCGGGGCCGTTGGCCGAGAAATTCGGCCGTCGCAAGTTCTTGATTTGGGTTACCATCGGGATTCTAATTTTCGGTTTAGCCTGGACGCTGTTCTTCGGCCCTGGACAAGCTGCAGCGATGGCAGGTCTGATTGTCGGTTTCACCCTCATGGGTCTAACCTTCGGTCCGATGGCCTCATATTTGCCAGAGCTTTTCCCCTCCAACGTGCGTTACACCGGATCAGCGGTTGCTTACAACCTGTCCTCGGTCATTGGTGCAGCCCCGGCTTCGTTCGTGGCAATCGCATTATGGAGCGCTGGAAATGGCAACACGATGGGCGTGGGCATCTACCTGGCAATTGCCGCAGTGCTCACCTTGGTGGCGCTGTTCCTTACCCGCGATACTAAAGATGTAGATATGGAAGAATTCGTCGAGTAATAACGGCTGGAAATCTTCAAGATGGCGTGTAATGCAGTCCGTAAGGATTCGCACTGCACGCCATCTTTCATTTGTCCTTAGGTAAGGCTGGAGGGCAAAACGGCCGCCGTGGTTCTGCGGCGGGTTCAGAGAATTTCGTGAACAAAAATTTCATTCACTTCCAACGCCAGGTTCGAACTAACAACCGGGACTGAAAGCCCAACCGGTTGTTATAGATAGAGGAGAAGGACCGCTGACAAAAATTTCGTTCGGGGTAGAAGCTGGGAACTGGTACCGCATGCCTCAGCGAAGTGCCTGAAGTAAGCCGCCTGCACCGGCCTTAGGCAACAACAAGGTTATAAGATCCCGGCCAGATAAGTGAACGAAATTTTCATTCACTTATGCAGCTTTCAATCAGGACCTTAACGCCCTGACATTGACTGAGTTTTTCGTTCAGTCAAAGGGATGTCTAATCAACCGGCTAACAACACTCGACGAACCAACCACCACCTCGGTTCAGTAGACGCAAACCACTGAAACATAGGGGTGAGAACAAAACTCGAAATAGGTGATGTGATCCTGCGGCAGTGACTGAAAAATTCAGTCACTCAACGATGTTTCAAGAACAGCCAGCCTCTAGCTGGCTAACCGTTCAGGCGGATCAGTTGGATCAGAGTACCCCAGCACCCTACGCACCTGATCAGTCATCCCCACCTCCAACAACGGCGTCCGATCATGAATATGCTCAAAACCAGAAACATCATCCACCCCGCCCGGCACCGACACATAATTCAGCCCATGCGGAGTGCGCCAACACACCGACCCATCAGGCCGGCCAATCGACTGCCACCCCAACGCATGCTTGAACATCTGATGCCGCTTGCACAACAACTGCGAATTAGCACCACTGGTATGCCCGCCTTTAGCCCATTCATCAATATGATCCACCTCGCAACTCTGCGCGGTACGCCGGCACCCAGGGAAACGGCAGCACCGGTCACGGACCATCAGCAAGTCTTTCAACGCCACCGACGGACGATACTTCTTGCGTCCCACATCAATCGCCGCCCCGGTCCACGGATCGGTGAGCACCCGCAGCATCGACGGCGCATCCTGCGCCAGGCGCAACGCCACCCCTATCGGAATCGGACCATACCCTTCAAGCTCAGCCAACCCCCGGTGAGGATTAACCAGTGCTTCCACCGCCGGGATGGTCACCACAACCCGCGGCTTCAACGGTGTCCCACCAGTATCCGGCCACCCATCTATGAGAGCGTCACACAGAATATCTGCCTCACACTGCGCCTGGGTCCGGGTATCGTCGGGATCGACGTCGTGGCCGGCGAAAGCTTTCACCGTGTGATAAATCGAGTACACGTCCTGGGCTGGCGCGTACAGTTTCAACGCGGCCATCCCGTCAGGTTCATCCCACACCGTCACGCACCGTGCGTCTTTCGCAGATTCGTGCCGCTCAGCCGCCGAAACAGGATCCAATTTACGGTGCAGCCGGCGGGCGCGCTGGCTGAAGCTCGCATCACTGGCGGTCTTGGCGACCGGCAACAGTGAGTGCTCCATCCGGGCGATGTCCTGGGGCGCCAGGTCTTGGGTTTGCTTTACCATCTCCTGGGCGGCTTTCGTGGTGATCAGCCCGCGCGATAACGCGTTCAACGTGTCGGGGCAAAGGTAGCGCAGCCCTTTGGCGGTGAACAGTTTCGACCGTGTTTTCTCGACCGTTTCTCGTAAGGCGACGGCCGCTTCAGCGACGAAGCTGGAGGTGATGATCTGGTCGCTGGCCGGGTCCACGCCGTAGTAGTGGGCGCTGATGCGCTGGTCGCGTTGCTCCTGTGTTTCACCTGCCGGGGCGGTGCTGGCGGTGTCGGCAGCGTATTCAGCTGCTGCGTGGGCGACGAGTTCGATGCTGTCGGTGAGGATTATCGCTTCTGCTGCGTCGAGGGCACGGCGCAGGTAGGCGATGGCTTGCAGCTCGGTGAGTCCTTGGCTGGGGTCGGTGCGTGGGGGTCCGTGGTAGAGGGTGGAGGCCAGTTCCAGGACTTGCGCGAATTCGTTGTCGTGTTCAATCGCGCTAGTTAATGGCCCGTCGAGGTGGGAGATGTTCCTGGTTCCTGGCGGGTTCAGCGGTAGACGGTGTTCGTCGTCGTCGTTGGTGAATGCATGCTGGATGCTCATAGTCTATTTTCCCGTGTGGTACCGACATTTTGGCGGGGTTTTCACGGGCTGTGGACTACTCGGAAAGGAAATTTTAACGTGTAATTTGAACAGAAGGTTATTCGACTTTTTGATCCACAAATGTGTGAATCATTGCGAATCAATCTTGGCCCGACGTAGAGTCTGAAGAGGAGTAAAGAGCCTCATTTTTATAGTGGCATGCAAGACCCCAAGATAGGTTAAGCCCATGAAAATCGCTATCGCAGGTGGAACTGGGACGATTGGCCGTCAAGTCGTTTCGGCGGTTGAATCAGCCGGGCATGTTCCTTTGATTCTGTCGCGACGCACTGGAATCGATGTGGTGGCCGGTACCGGGCTGATCGATGCGATGAGTGGTGTTGATGCAGTCATTGATGTGTTGAGCACCCCCAGCATGCGCACCAGCACCGCAGTGGAGTTCTTTACCCGTGCCACCAAAAATCTACTGGAAGCAGGACGTCAGGTGGGGAGTACCCACCACGTTGCACTATCGATAATTGGTGCGTTGGCTGTCGACGCACAGTACTACGCAGGCAAGGCGGCCCAAGAACGTTTGCTGATGGACCAGACAGGCGGATACTCCTTGCTGCGTGCCTCGCAGTTTCACGAGTTTGCCGGACAACTGACGGTGCGGATGGGAATCGGGGCGTTGCACTTTGCCCCACTCATGCGTTCGCAGCCAGTTTCCAGCGCCGAGGTCGCCGCTGAACTGGTCCAGCTGGCGACGGGGGAGCCGCAAGGAGTGGTCGCAGATCTGGCCGGACCTCGTGAGGAGCGAATGGCGGAGTTGATGCGCGCCCAGCTGGCACACGATGCCGGGCGGGCCAAACGAGTCATCGAAATACCATTACCCGGACCAATGGGCCGTGCCATGCGTGATGGCTCGTTGCTTCCCGGCCCGGGCGCGCGGCTGGGCAGCGAGACCTTTTCCGGCTGGTTAAACGCACAGAGACGTCCAAACGCTTAACGTTTGAACGCCCCTGAACTAGCGGTGGGTACTTAGTCAGCTTCGATGATCGAGGCGATCACCGCTCCGGAAGACAGCGACTCCCCGGGGCTCACTTCCAAGCCTTGGACGGTACCTGCACGGTGTGCGGTAATCGGCTGTTCCATCTTCATCGCTTCAAGGACTACGATCAGCTCTCCGGCGGCGACGGTATCTCCGTTGGCCACCGCAACCTTCACGATAGTTCCCTGCATCGGCGAGCGCAGCTCTGCGCTGTTGCCGGCGGCCGCAGCCCCGGCCTTGCGTCCAGGCTTACGCTTCTTCTTGGCACCCTTGTCTGCGTTGGCCGATACGGACCCCAGCGAGGAAGGCAGTGTGACTTCCAGGCGCTTGCCAGCAACCTCTACGGTCACCGAGGTGCGTTCGTCGGCTTCTTCCGCTTCTGCCATGGGCATTGGGTGCGGTTCAATGACGGTGGCAAATTCGGTTTCAATCCAGCGGGTGTGGACCGTGAATGGGCCAGATTCTGGAACGAACGCGGCATCTGACATGACCGCGCGGTGGAATGGCAGCACCGTTGCCATACCTTCGAGCTTAAATTCTTCCAGCGCACGGCGTGCACGGGCGGCGGCGATCTCGCGGGTGGCGCCGGTGACGATCAGCTTGGAGATCATTGAGTCAAAGTTTCCTGAGACACTCTCTCCGGCTTCGATCCCCGAATCCACGCGAACGCCAGGACCGGTAGGCAGATTCATCTTGGTGATGGTGCCGGGGGTTGGCACGAAGCCGCGGCCGGCGTCTTCGCCATTGATCCGGAATTCAAAGGAGTGGCCGCGGACCTCGGGGTCGGTGTAGCCCAGTTCCTCGCCGCGGGCGATGCGGAACTGTTCGCGCACCAGATCAAGCCCGGTGACTTCCTCGGAGACGGTGTGCTCCACCTGCAGCCGGGTATTGACCTCGAGGAAGGAAATGACGCCGTCTTGTCCGACGAGGAACTCACAGGTGCCGGCACCTGTGTACTTTGCTTCGCGCAGGATTGCCTTGGAAGATTCGTAGAGCCGGGTGACCTGCTCTTCGCTCAGGAAGGGAGCCGGAGCCTCCTCGACGAGCTTCTGGTTGCGACGCTGCAAGGAGCAGTCGCGGGTGGAAATGACGACCACGTTGCCCTGGCTATCGGCTAGGCACTGGGTTTCGACGTGGCGCGGAGCGTCCAGGAACCGTTCGACAAAGCATTCGCCGCGGCCAAAGGCCGCAATGGCTTCACGGACTGCGGACTCGTACATCTCGCCGATGTCCTCGCGGTTGCGAACTACCTTGATTCCGCGGCCACCGCCGCCGTAGGCGGCCTTGATGGCCAGCGGCAAACCGAATTCGTCGGCAAAAGCGTAAACTTCGTCAGCCGAGGCCACGGGATCCTTGGTGCCGGGAACCAGCGGGGCGCCGACCTTTTCAGCGATATGGCGCGCCTTGACCTTGTCACCAAGCTGGTCAATGGCCTGTGGGCTTGGCCCAATCCAGGTCAGTCCGGCGTCGATAACCGCTTGCGCGAAGTCGGCGTTCTCGGCCAGGAATCCGTAGCCGGGGTGTACCGCGTCGGCACCGGAACGCTGCGCGATGTCCAGAATCTTCTCGATACGAAGGTAGGATTCGGCGGCCGTGGTGCCGCCCAGTGCGTAGGCCTCATCGGCCAGTCGCACGTGCAACGCATCGCGGTCCGAATCGGCGTAGATAGCGACCGACTCGATTCCTTCGTCGCGTGCCGCACGGATAATTCGCACTGCAATCTCGCCGCGGTTGGCGACTAGCACCTTCGTCAATGGATTCATGGGTGAACCTTGTCTTTAAAAAGTTACGGTTTCTCACCTAGGAGCCTATCGGTTTTGTGGGAACTATATGTACTTATCCGCAAATTCCGGGGTGTTAGACCAAAAATTTTAGAGGGTTCCTACAAAAACGTGGGCTATTTAATCTGCACGGACTAGCGAGAAATGACATGCGGGATGAAGTTGGCGAAATTATCGGTAATCGGTCCCTGACTTTCACGCACCGCAAGACCAGAAGGCTCGCCATCGATCATCCAGATGCCCAGCACCGTGCTGACGTCCGTCGCTTCATCCTCGCGGCGGAACACCGGAGGCAAGGCGAGCTCTTGAATGATGAACCCCTCCTCGCCATAACCTTGAGCCTCACCTAGTGTGAGGCCACCGTCTGGCAGGTACATGGTGATGTCGGCACCTTCGCGGCTGAGCAACGGCTTGCGCACGTAGCCAAGGTGTTGGATGTAGTACGGAGCCTGGCCATCAAACCATGCAGGGAGCAGGTATCGGGAGCGTTCTGGATCTGCGCCGAAGAGCTTCCAGAGCACCGGCAAGATCGCCTTGGTGCTCCACAGCATCTTGTACGGTGGTTCGATCCAGATGGTGCCCCCACGGTAGCTGGTACCGTCGAATCCCGAGTCACGCATATCTTCGAAAAGCTCATCGGCATTTTCGCTGTGCACCATATGCTCCCAGGGGTAGAGCTTAAAGATGACTTGGATGTGCGGGCCGTTTTCGCCCGCGCAATAGCGTCCCTGCTCATCGACCCAGAGATTCTCGATATAAATGGTTTCGGTCTGGTATCCGGCCGCGGCGCAGGTATCACGCAACACCAGGGTATTCATCTGGTCCTCGTGGGAGGTATCTTCTTCGCTGCAGGCGAAGTAGACGGTGGGCGCTGCGCCAATCTTGCGGGAGATAATTTCAAGGTTCCGCTGCCAGGCCGCCACCAGATCCTCATACATATTGGTCCACTGGCTGGAACCTAGGTGCGGCTGATCCTCGAACCATTGCCACTGCACTAAGGACTCAACCAGTGAGGTGGGGGTGTCGGCATTAAACTCGTAAAGTTTCGGGATGCGCTGATCCGGTTCGCGGTGGGTCAGCCCGCCGAAGCGGAAGTCGAAACGGCCGTAGACCGAGCCGCAGGCCGGCTCTTCGTTCCAGCTATCGCGGATAGCGCGCATGGCGCGGTGCGGAATGCCAAAGCGTTCCAGATCCGCGGCGCCGGCGGGGGAGAGCAGGTAGTCGCCGGCTTCTTCCAGCATCGAGAACACCGCGGTGGCTGCCTGGTGCAGCACCTCGATTTCTTGAGGGGTCAACTCGTAGTAGGCGTCATCACGCCAGTATCTGTAGAGCTGGGGTGAAGAACTGTGGGCATCATCGTGTGTGTACACCAGCCCCGCGGCTTGGACCTTGGAAAGATAGTCAGGGCGTGCGGTGGTCATCTTGCGTTGCACTGTGCTTAGCCTCCGGTGTGTCCGCCGCCGAAGCCACCGGAATGACCGGTGCCGCTGCGCTGTTTGTTGCTGGAGCCAAACCCTGCCGGTTTTCCGGTGGAGGCCGAATAGCCATTACGGAACGTGCCAGATAGTCCAGCCTTGCTCCGGGCAGCACTGTCTGTGGTGCTGAAACGCTGCGTGGACTGATTAGGATCAAGCCTGGTGCCCGGGCGCAGTCCGCCGGCGTAGCGGCCAATCATGAAGAACATGAGTGCGGTGCCGATACCCGAACCGCCATGGTGCGCCGAGGTGCCTTCAGCGTCATTGCACTGCTCTTCGTCAACTACGACGTTATCTTGATCAACACAGTAAACCGTGTCTTCAGGGGTGGATTCGAAGCCTGAAGTAGAACCGGCATCCGAAGCGCAACTGGATAGGACTAAAGCCGCGGCGGTGGCCACTGCGGGCAAGGTGAAACGTCGTTGGACACTCAATGATCTAAGTTCTCTCGGTCTGGCGGGTAGCGAACGGCGCCTGACGCAGGGGATGCTGCGCCAAGCGCCGTTCAACAAGATGTATAGAGATTATTTCCACAGCTCGGTGATGCTGATACCTGACTGGGCGAGCAATTTGCGAAGCACAAAAATATCGAGACCCACCACGTTTTGGAAATTGCCTTCGATGGATTCAATAAAGGCCGAGGCTAAGCCGTCAATGGTAAACGCACCGGCGCAAGGCAACGGTTCTCCACTGGCCACGTAAGCTTCGATTTCTGTGTCGCTCACGGTGGCGAAGTGCACCGTGGTCGATGAGATCTCGCCGGTAGCAGAGTCCGGGTTGGCGGTATCGATCAGCCAATGACCCGAATGCAGGATCCCGGTAGCACCGCTCATTTCTTGCCAGCGTTCGCGGGCAACCTGTGCGGTATGAGGTTTTCCGTAGGCCACGGAATTAAGCTCGAAGACCGAGTCGCAACCGAGCACTAAAGTACCCTCAAGCTGGGCATCCGCGGCGACATTTTCTGCCTTCGCTTTGGCCAGCAGCAGCGCCGTGGCCGACGGGCTTTGCGGCCCATGCTCCGACTCGGCAGCGCTCAGCGCCGCATCTTCATCTACCTGGGAGACCTGCGTGGTGAAAGCCAAGCCGGCGTCGCGCAGCAACTTCTGCCTTCCGGCACTAGCGGAGGCAAGTAGCAGTCGCGGCGTGTTCATCGTGGCGCTCATACGCTGGCGGTCTCCTTGGTGGGGTTGTGAGCTGCGTTTTCTTCGGCCTTGCGTTCAAGCATTGCGTTCAGCTTAGCGCCTTCAACGTCAACGTCTGGAAGGATCTTATCCAGCCACTTGGGCAGGTACCATGCCTTGTCGCCGAGCAGGTGCATGACCGCCGGGATCAGGGTCATACGCACCACGAAGGCGTCAAAGAGCACGCCGGTTGCCAGCGCAAAGCCCAGCGGGCGGATCATCGACAGGTGCGAGAAGATGAAGCCGGCGAAGACCGCAATCATGATCAGCGCCGCCGCGGTGACCACCGGGGCCGCCATGGAGAACCCAGAACGCACCGCATCACGCGCCGATACACCGTGGGCGTAATGCTCACGCATCGCCGAAACCAGGAACACCTGGTAGTCCATGGCCAGGCCAAAGAGGATACCGGTGAGCAGGATCGGCAGGAAGCTGAGCAGCGGACCAGGGACATTGACGTCGAAGGCCGAAGACATCCAGCCGAACTGGTAAACCATCACACTGGCGCCGAAGGCGGCAGCAAGTGATAGCAGGAAACCGCCGGTGGCCAGCAGTGGCACAACTACCGAACGGAAGACCAGCAGCAGCAGGATCAGTGACAGTCCCACCACGATAGCTAGATATGGCGGCAACGCGCTGGTGACCTTTTCAGATACATCAATCTGCGCCGCAACCTGACCGGTGACAGCGATCTTTGCTCCGGTGGCGTCGGTGAACTTTCCGGCGTTGTCACGCAATTCGTGGACCAGCGCCTCGGTCTCGGCCGAGGCCGGACCGCCCTCCGGGATCACCTGAATGGCGGACAGCGAGCGGTCATCGGTCATGGTGACCGGGATGGCTGCCACCACTCCGTGGTACTCGCGCAGCATGTCGGCAATGTCCAGGGACTTGGTATCTGCCTGGCGCTGGGAGAGCCCCTCGGGCAGATCAGCGAGCACCAGCAGCGGGCCGTTGTAGCCGGCGCCGAACTTGTCACTGGTCTGCTGGTAGGCCTGGAAGGCTTGCGAATCCGCGGCTTCGGCGCTGCCATCGGGCAGTGCGGTGCGCATCTGTGAGACCGGCAGTGCAATTGCTCCGAGCACCACGATCACCAGCAGGGAGACCGGAATCGCGATCTTGGTAACCATGCGTACCCAGCGTGCCGAGATCGGTTCCTTGGCCACCGGTTTTTTCGCGTTCTTCCGGGCACGCTTGGAGACCAGTTTGTTACCGGCGAAGGACAAGAGGGCCGGCAGCAAGGTGATGTTCAGCAGTACCGAGCAGAGCACGGTGAAGGCCGCGGACAACCCCAGTACGGTCAGGAACGGCAATCCTGGTACGGCCAGCGCGGCCAGCGCGATGATGACCGTCAAACCTGCGAAGACCACCGCGTTGCCGCTGGTGCCTACCGCACGGGCAATGGATTCGCCCACCTCCATGCCGGACAGCAGCTGGGTACGGTGGCGGTGGATGATGAACAGGGCATAGTCAATACCCACAGCCAGGCCCAGCATCAACGCCAGCGCTGGGGTAATTGAGGCCATCGAGAACATCGAGGAGAAAGCCAGCGTGGTTCCTACGCCTGCGCCTACGCCCAGCAGTGCCAGGAGCAGTGGCAGTCCGGCCGCGATAAGCGTGCCGAGCATGACCAGCAGCACCACGGCGGCGATGACCACACCGATGATTTCTGCGGTGCCAAAGACCTCGGAAATATCCTGCAGGATCTCCTTGGAGAAGAGTACTTCAACCCCGGTGGCCTGCGGGCCTGCGGCAATCGCGGTGATGGCTTCACGGTCCGAGGCGGTCAACGCGTCTGTTTGAATGCGGAAACTGACCTGGGAGACGGCGGTGGAGGCATCGTTGGAGACGAAGCGCATGTCTCCGCTGGCGCCGACCTGACGGGAGGCGAACTCTAGTTCTGCGCGTCCGCGTTCAAGCTCCTTTTCGCCGGTGACGATTTCTTTTTCTCCGTCTTCCAGCTCCTTGGTCTTTTCCTTGAGCGTGGTCTCAGAGTCGCGCAGCTGCTTTTCTGCGGTCACCAGCTGGGCCTTGCCCGCTTCGAAGGTGGCTTTTTGCTTGTCGAACTGTGCCTGTCCGGAGTTCAATTCTGCACGGCCGGACGCAAGCTGAGCCCGGGCTTGGGCAAGTTTTGCCTTATTCGCATCAAGCTCTTTTTTGCCCGAGGCCAGCTGGGTTTTTGCCTGATCAAGCTGCTTTTTTGCGGCAGTAAGCTGGCTGCGGTTGGCTTCGAGGTCTTTGCGTCCCTCGGTGGCTTTTTTAGCGCCGGCATCCAGTTCCTTACGGGCGCCGTCTAACTGCTTGAACCCCGACTGTGCCTGGGCAATCTGTTTCAGCGCGGCGTTGGACTGCGTCTTGCCTTCGGTCGCTTTGGCCTTGGCAGCGGTGAGTTGGTCAAGACCTGCCTGCATGACTTGCAAGGTGGCCTGGTGCTTAGCAATATCTGCTTCGTTGCCCTCGGCTTCGGCCTGCTTCAGCAGCTGCTGAACACCGGTGATTTGGGTGTTCAGTTCCGAGATTTGCGGCTCGATGGTTTTAAGACCCTCTTCGGCCTTCTCTAGACCCTCGGTGGCCTGCTTTTTGCCGGCGGCTAGTTCCTTTTCCACGGCACTGCGCGACTTGCCATCGAGCAGCTGTTTCAGACCCTGCTGGTATTCCTTCTCGCCCGCGGCGAGCTTGGCATCGGCCTGATCAAGTTGCTTTTCTCCGGCTGCAAACTGGCTGTTGCCTGACTGGTACTTCGTCAATCCAGCGTTGTACTCTGTCAGACCTGACTGGTATTTTTTTTCGCCGGCATCAAATTGTGCCTGCCCGCTTTTCAGTTGGGCCTCGCCTGCGCGCAGTTCGCTCCAGCCGTCGGCCAGTTTCTTTTCTGCCGCGTCAATCTGCGGCTGGGCATCCTCGATTTCCTTGGTGCCGTCAAAGAGCTGGGACCACCCCTGGGTGATCTTCTCTTTACCATCGGCCAGCTGCACCTTGCCATCGGCTATCTGTTTTTTAGCCTTGTTAAGTTCTTGCTGCCCGTCGACCAGTTTCTGCTGAGCCTTATCCAGTTCCGGTTTAGCATCATCAAGCTGCTTTTGCAGGTCGAAGGGACTCATGGCTTCGACAACCTGTGGGTGCAAAGCCAGCTGCTCTAAGGAATCCTGGATCGCGGATTTTTGATCTGCATTCAGTGCCCGGTTGGAACCTTCACGGAAAACGATGGTGCCTTGGCCGCCTGCCAAATCAGGCAGCTCTTTTTTCATCCGGTCCATGGTGCGCTGGGTTTCGGTGCCCGGCAGGGTGAAGGTATTAGAAAGCTGTCCCATGAAGAGGGAGGCACACACGCCGATGGCGATGAAGACTGCAATCCACATGGCTAGCATGCGTAGACGGTTTTTATGCGCCCACGAGGCGAGGCGGTAGAGGTATGTAGCCATGGCTTAGTCTTCCTGAGGCGAGGTTGAGGCAGTTAGGAGCAGCGAGTTAAAACCCGCGTCGAGCGTTTCCATGGCGCGGGTAATCAGCCGGTGGAAGGATTCGATGAGTTCATCGGAGATCTGCAGTCCCGAGGCGCCAGGCTCGGGAAGCTGCTCAATCCAGGTATCGAAGGCCGCCTGTCCGGCGCCCAAGGTGGCGTGCGTGAATACGCGGATCGAGTAGGCATCTGCCTGTGGGTAGCGGGAGACTATTTTCGCGATGACCTCGCCGGTGGCGCTTTGCCAGGCGATGAAATTTGACGGGTAGCAGCCGCCGCTGGCCTGCTGGCGGAGATAAGCCCCAAATTGGGCGACCTGGCCTAGAAGTTCGGTGGCCCGCTCGGATTGAAGCGCGCGCACCACCGCTTGCATCAGCGGAAGATGCTCGGTCAGCGGCGATAGCGTCTCCACCATATGTTCGAGCACCGCATGCAGCGGATAGGAGAGGATGGCATCCACGGAGGGGAAGTAATTAAACAGCGTGCGCCGGGAGATGCCGGCGGCTTCGGCGATTTGGGTGGCAGTCATGGCGGTGCCGTGGCCCTCGCGCAGCAGCTGCAACGCCGCATCGACGATCGCTTGATGCGTCGCCTGCTTATTGAGTTCGCGGCGTGTGCCGGTACTTTGAGAAGTCACATAATTACACTACGTGCAAACTTGCACGCTGTGCAAAATGAAAACTGTGTTCTGCGCCACGGGTTTGGCTGTGTATTAAAACCAAGCGGCCAGCACGCACCGCGATGGGTGAATGCTGACCGCTTGGATACTCCGGTCACTAAACCGGGGGATGAACTAGCTGGTGACCGAGGTTGCTTCAGGCTGGCTGGCAGTTGCCGCCACGGAGTCGTCGGCGAAGGGATCGCCATTACGCGGGGCGTTGTAGAGCTCCATGTCCAGGATGCCCTCGCGCTTGGCGACGATAGTTGGCACTAAGGCCTGACCGGCGACGTTCACCGCGGTGCGGCCCATGTCGACAATTGGATCAACTGCGAGCAGCAGACCCACACCAGCCAATGGCAGACCCAAGGTTGAAAGGGTCAAGGTCAGCATCACGACGGCGCCGGTGGTTCCGGCGGTAGCGGCCGAGCCCAATACCGAAACCAAGGCGATCAGCAGGTAATCGGTGAGGCCAAGATCAATGCCGAAGAACTGCGCGACGAAGGTCGCGGCAATGGCCGGGTAGATTGCGGCGCAGCCGTCCATTTTGGTGGTGGCGCCCAATGGCACTGCGAAGGAAGCGTAAGCCGAAGGCACGCCAAGATTGCGTTCGGTGACCCGCTGAGTCAACGGCAGCGTGCCGATCGAGGAGCGCGAAACAAAGCCGAGCTGGACCGCAGGCCAAACTCCGGAGAAGTACTGCTTAATTGACAGTCCGTGGCTGCGCACCAAGATCGGGTACAGCGCAAAGAGGACGAGGGCCAGACCAATGTAGATGGCTGCGGTGAACTTGCCCAGTGCGCCGATGGTGTCCCAGCCGTAGCTGGCTACCGCGTTACCGATCAATCCCACGGTACCCAGTGGGGCAATGCGGATGATCCACCACAGCACCTTCTGGATGATCGAAAGCATTGAGGCGGAGAATGCGAGGAATGGTTCGGCCTGTTTGCCGACCTTCAACGCTGCAATGCCCACGGCGATGGCGATGACCAGGATCTGCAATACGTTGAAGCTGATCGAGGTGGTAGCGACGTCCTCGGCCATCTTGGTGCTGGCGCCAAGGCCTAAGAAGTTTGCTGGGATCAGGCCGGTGAGGAAGCCGAGCCAGTCCCCGGTCTTGCCGTCGTATTCGGCCGGGGCACTCTGGCCGGTATTGGCTCCTGGTTGCATGAATGCGCCCAACCCCATGCCGATGGTCACCGAGATCAGTGCCGTGATGCCGAACCAGAGCAGGGTCTGCCACGCGAGGCGTGCGGCATTGGTGACCTGGGCCAGGTTTGCGATGGAAGCGACCACGGCGAAGAAGATCAGTGGAATGACAGCGGTGCGCAGCAAGGCTACATAGCTGGATCCAATAATCTGCAGTGCTTCACCCAGGGCGTTGGGTGCGTCGGCGGTGCTGCCGGTGTACTTTGCGACTAGGCCGAGGATCAGACCAACGATCAACGCAGCAATAATCTGCGGACCGAAGCTGGTCATCCAACGAGGCAGTCTCGATGATGGTGCGGAGTTAGACATGAGTAAAACGGTAGGCGGGAAAAGCAGAACCATTGCAGTTAATGTTACGCAACATGACGCATAGCGGATATTCCAGTGAAAGAGTGACTTTTTTGTGTGAAGGGTCACTGAAATGAGCCGGATTCTAGAGAAATATTGGAATAAACCGGTGCATAGTTTCCTTGATGCAGCTGCGCTCCGGGAAGGGTGCGGGCATAAGAAGATCTAAGTTGATGGCTTTTGGGTACCAAATATGCATTATCTGAAGAGCACCGGAACCGCCGAGGAGCAATCAGCGCAACAACATGGAGGGCTACATGAAGGTTTATATCACCAGTGTCTTGGTTGATGATCAGGCCAAGGCCGAGAAGTTTTACACCGAACTACTTGGCTTTGTGAAGAAGCACGATGTACCAATGGGTGAATATAAGTGGTTGACCCTGGTTTCGCCAGAAGACCAAGGTGGAGTCGAGATCTTATTGGAACCGGCGGCGCATCCGGCCGCGCGCCCGTTCCAGGAGGCTCTGTTTGCCGATGGTGTTCCGCTGACCTCATTTGCGGTTCAGGATCTGCAGGGCGAATTCGAAAGATTGTCAGCCTTGGGCGTGAGATTTACCCAGGAACCAACGCAGATGGGTCCGGTGAGTACCGCGGTATTTGATGACACCTGTGGAAACTTGATTCAGCTCTCCACCTATACGCCGTGAGGTTTAGTGGTTAAATCTGTTGGCTGCCAGAAGATCTGACAGCCAACAGAGTTGATTTGCCCGGTACCGGATTAGTCTAATAACGCGCGGTTAAGCGTATCGAGCCCTACAGATCCAAGCCTCAGCGCGCGGGTATGGAAATCCTTGAGGTTAAAGCTATCGCCTTCACGCGCGGCCACCTGGTCGCGTGCCTGTTCCCACAGGCGCTGCCCAATCTTGTAGCTCGGAGCTTGGCCCGGCCAACCCAGGTAGCGGTTGTATTCGAAGTCCAGCTGCCCCTCGGAGATATCCAGATTCTGTTTGAGGAATTCGTAGCCGTTGTCTGAGTTCCACGTGCCGGTGCCCCACTGGGAAGGTACTTCTAATCCAAGGTGTACGCCGATATCAAAGACTACGCGGGCCGCACGCAGCCGTTGCGCATCGAGCATGCCCATGTAGTCGCCTGGGTCGTCGAGGTAACCCAGCTGGTGCATGAGGCGTTCGGAATATAGCGCCCAGCCCTCGCCGTGACCGGAAACCCAGCACAGCAGCCGGCGCCAGCTGTTGAGCGTATCGGCCTGCAGCTGAGCGGTCGCTATTTGCAGGTGATGGCCCGGAACACCTTCGTGATACACGGTGGTCAGCTCAGCCCAGGTGGTGAACTGGTCCTCGCCAGGAGGGACTGACCACCACATCCGTCCGGGGCGTTCAAAGTCTTCGGAAGGACCGGTGTAGTAGATCCCGCCGTCTTCGGTCGGAGCAATCATGCATTCGATACGGTCCATTGGTGCAGGAATCTCAAAGTGCACGTCGCGTAGTGCCACGATGGCCGCATCGGCTTTTTCCTGCATCCATGTCTTAAGCGCGTCGGTGCCGTCAAGGGTGCGTTTCGGGTCGGCGTTGAGGATCTTCTTGGCTTCTTCGATGCTGGTTGCGGGTTTGATCTTTTCGGCCACGCGCTGCTGTTCGGCGATGATCGCATCCAGTTCGGCTACGCCCCACGCGTAGGTTTCTTCAAGATCTACTGCAGAGCCTAAGAAGCGGCGCGACATCAGGGAATAGTATTCGCGGCCCACTGCATCGGCCTCGCGTGCTTGGGAAAGCAACTCATCTTTGAGTACCCGTGCGAGCTTTTGATACGCATCCTTTGCCTGGTTCGCCCCAGCTTCCAGCGAAACCGAAAGGGACGGATCCAGGGCAGCTCCAGCGCTAGCTAACTTGTCAAAGAATCCACCGTCTTTGGCATAGTCTTCGCATTGGCCAATGACGATATTGACCTGACGCTTGGCGGCGACCAGTCCCTTGGATGCGGACTCGCGCAGCGATGAGATGTATCCATCAATGGCTTGTGGAACGTTAACTAGTCGCATGCCGATAAATTCGAAGTCCTCCACACGCTCTTGTGGCATGAGGTCAAAGATCGAACGGATTTCCTGGGCGGCGCAGGCGATGTTATTTAGTTCTGTGCGACCCGAAAGCGCGATCTCTAGATCTAATCCAAGCCGTTCTTGCATGGCGTCAAGAGTGACCGTATCGATGTCATCCTGGGGTGTGGAGGTCTCTAGCGCTGCGAGGGTTTCGCGCAATAATTCGATCTGCGCTTCGGTTCCCTTGGGCGAGTAGTCAGAATAAGCGGCTTCGTATCCGGGTAACCCGAATGAAACACCGTATTCCGGGGTAAGCTCCAGGGTCCTAGCAAAGAAGTTTTCGGCAATGGTGTCAATCTGCGAGGGTGAACGCTGCGCTGCGGGAGATGTCATGTAGCTAACAGTAATTGATATGAAAGATTTGTTGAAGACTTTTAGGTTTTTTGCTGGAAGCTACTTCTTAAAATGAAATTTCCCGGTGATCTGCCCAAAGGTAGCTCACCGGGAAATTGCGGGTCGAATCATTTAGCGTCGGCCCAGGCTCCAGCCCAAACGGGGAGACAGCGCGCGCCGTTTGCGAAGTCGAGTCATACGCTCGGGTACCGCAGGAGCTTCGGGCTCTTCAGGCCCGGCGCTGCCCATGGCGGTGAGCAGGGCGGTTACCGCCGCGAGTTCTTCGGCGGTGGGTTTACCCTTGGTCACCTGAATCTGCGCGGCCGCAGGTGCGGTGCTTTGCTCGGTCACTGGCTACTCCTTCAAAAGTGAATGCTGGCTGCGGAATCCCGGCTTTACAGCGGGATATTGCCATGCTTCTTTGGAGGCAGGGTGGCATGCTTCTCACGCAGTGCGCGCAATCCGCGGACTAGCTGCAGGCGGGTTTCGCTCGGTGCGATGACCGCGTCAATGTAGCCAAGCTCGGCAGCCTGATAAGGATTAAGCAGCTCTGCCTCATAATCCTCAATGATCTGCCTGCGGCGCGCCTCGACGTCTCCGCCCTCGGCTTCCACGGCGGCCAGATCGCGACGGTAAAGAATATTGACCGCGCCCTGTGCGCCCATCACGCCAATCTGCGCGGTAGGCCACGCCAAGTTCAGGTCCGCTCCAAGTTTCTTGGAACCCATCACGATATACGCACCACCGTAAGCCTTGCGGGTGATCACGGTGAGCTTGGGTACGGTGGCTTCTGCATAGGCGTAGAGCAGCTTCGCGCCACGGCGGATAATTCCCTGGAATTCTTGGTCCTTGCCAGGTAAGAATCCAGGCACATCCACGAAGGTGAGCAGTGGAACGTTGAAGGCATCGCAGTTGCGCACGAAGCGTGCGGCCTTCTCTGAGGCGGCGATATCTAAGGTGCCAGCGAACTGCATCGGCTGGTTAGCCACAATGCCTACCGTGCGGCCTTCAACGCGCGCATAACCAATCATTACGTTCGGTGCGTAGAGTGACTGCGTCTCAAAGAAGTGCTCGTCGTCAACTACGGATTCAATCACCTTGCGCATGTCATATGGCTGGTTTGCCGAATCGGGGATGAGCGCATCGAGGGACAGGTCATCTTCGTTGATTTCCAGATCTTCATCAAATTCCGCGGTCAATCCGTCGGCGAGGTTTGAGGAAGGAAGGAAGTCCAGAAGTTCCTTGCAGAACTCCACCGCGTCTTCCTCGTCGGTGGCCAGGTATGTGGCGGTGCCGGTGTTGGCGTTGTGCTGGCGCGCACCGCCTAAGGACTCCATGTCGATTTCTTCGCCGGTGACGGTCTTGATGACATCTGGGCCGGTGATGAACATGTGGCTGGTCTTGTCGACCATGATGACGTAGTCGGTGAGCGCGGGGGAGTAAGCTGCCCCTCCGGCGCTAGGGCCCATGATCAAAGAAATCTGCGGCACAACACCTGAGGCGTGAACGTTGTTACGGAAGATGTCGGCAAACATCGCCAGCGAGGCGACGCCCTCCTGGATGCGCGCGCCGCCGCCGTCGAGGATACCCACAATAGGGCAGCCGTTGCGCAGAGCGAATTCCTGGACCTTGACGATCTTTTCGCCGTTAACCTGGGAAAGTGAGCCACCGTATACGGTGAAATCTTGTGAGTAGACCGCGACTAAGCGACCGTCTACCGTGCCGTAACCGGAGACCAGCCCGTCACCCAGTGGCTTCTTCTTCTCCATGCCGAAAGCAGTGGAGCGGTGTGTTGCCAGGGCATCAAATTCGACGAAGGAATCTTCGTCCATCAGCATGTTAATGCGTTCGCGGGCTGTGTGCTTGCCGCGGGCGTGCTGCTTTTCGATGGCGGCTTCGCCCGAAGGTGCCTGCGCCAAGTTCTGGCGGCGGCGGAATTCGGCAAGCTTGCCAGCGGTGGTGGACAGATCGATTACTTCGTCCGTCTCGGTGTGGCCCTGCGTCATACCTTCGGCTCCCTCGGGTTCAGCTGATGTGTAGGAATGGCACAAGAAAAATGCCAACTAAGTCAGTCTAACCGGGTTATTTGCGGTTTTTGTTGTAGGAAACTCACAAAATGCCCGTGGTGTGAACGTGAAGCACGCCAGAATAAGTTACTCGTGAGTAGCTTAGCGTGAGCACATCGCGTAACCTAGGTCACATGACTAATGAATCGCGTAGTGAGATCGCCCCAGAAATAACTCGGCTCAAGGGCCGCACCGTATTGATGAGCGGAGGCAGCCGCGGCATTGGGTTGGCCATCGCCCTAGCCGCCGCTAAGGCCGGAGCCAACGTCGTCTTGCTATCCAAAACCGATAAGCCGCACCCCAGCTTGGAAGGCACCATTCACACTGCCGTCGAGCAGATTAACGCGTCCGGCGGACACGGTTTGGCGGTCGCCGGCGACGTCCGGGAAGACGCGGACGTACAGCGCGCGGTGGACGCGGCGGTGGAAAAATTCGGTGGCATCGACATCGTCATCAACAACGCTTCGGCTATCAACCTGGCAAAAACCGATGACCTGGACATGAAGCGCTACGACCTGATGCAAGACATCAACGTGCGTGGCACGTTCCTGCTCTCAAAAACGGCGTTGCCATACCTGCGCAAATCCTCACACGCTCACATTCTGACCCTGTCACCACCGCTGAATCTAGATCCGCACTGGGCGGGACTTCACCTGGGCTACACCATGGCCAAATATGGCATGTCACTGACCACGTTGGGATTAGCCGAAGAACTCAAAAACGAGGGTGTTGCGGTGAATTCCTTGTGGCCAGCAACCTTGATTGATACCGCCGCCATTCGAGCTATGCCCGGTGGAATGAAGATGATCCAAGCCGCCCGCACCACCGATATCGTGGCGGACGCCGCGATGTGCATTCTTGCCAGTGACCCACGAGGGGTCAGCGGCAACTTCTTCACCGACGTGCAGGTGCTCGAAGGGTGCGGAATCAAAGACCTGGAGAAATATGCGGTAAATCCGCAAGCTGAACTCATCGAGGACATCTTCCTCTAAGAACAAGTTCTCAATGCAGGAGATGTCATAGGCTTAAAGCATGAACCCTGAAACCGCGGCGGCGCGGGCAGCTCTGGACCCAGCCCCCTTAGAAGAGCTGGCCGCGCAACTGCGGCTGGGCTTCGTGAAGGTGGTCCCCAGCTCCGGCTCCACCAACACCGAACTTGCCCAACTGGCAAGCGACGGACTGGCTGGCCATCTGAGCGTGTACTTCAGTGAGCACCAGCAACAGGGCAAGGGGCGTCTGGGGCGCGAATGGGTGACGCCAGCCGGGTCGGCAATCACCGTGAGCATCTTGGCTTCACCGGGCACCACGATGGAGCCGCAGTCGTTAAGCTGGTACACGATGCTGGCGGCGTTGGCCTGGTCCCACGCAGTCCAGGAGCTCGTTCCTGTTAACGCGCGGATCAAATGGCCTAATGACCTACTTGCCGGTGACCGCAAAATCTGTGGGATTTTGGCACAATTGGTGCAAACTCCCCAAGGTTTTGCCGTGGTGGTGGGCACCGGTATGAACGTTGATCAAGAGGCAGCGGAATTGCCCGTGGAAACAGCAACCTCGCTTCGACTAGCCGGCGGTAACCTCGTGGACCGTTCGGCCTTGCTTGCCGAATATCTGCGAAAGTTTGTTGCCCTCGACGCGGCATTCCGAGCGGTGGGTGGGCAAAGTGACGTGGCCTTGAAACCTTTTGGGAACCAGTCACTGCGCGAACTGGTGGCGGAACGACTGGCGACCTTGGACCAGGAAGTGCGTGTGGAATTCCCCGACGGATCAACTTTGGTGGGTCGAGCCGTGCAGCTGGCTGAAGATGGGGCGCTGGTTGTGCAAGACGCCGCGGGGCAAAGTCACCGGATTCTGGCCGGCGACGTGCATCATGTGCGGCGCGCCGACGGTAAATACGCTTAACAAGCCAAGCGCAGAGCACGCGGACTAGTATTAGATGAGATGACTGGTCGGAAGAACTTACGGTAGGAGGGGCGAGGAACTCGACGATGAAGGTGCCGTTACATGACAGGGAGCGCGTGGTCATCAAGACCCGAGAACATTCCCGAGTGTTACGCCAACCTTTTGCCGTCTTTTTATTCCTCACCGCTGGGTGCGCGTTTTTACTTGGTTATCTCTCCCGTGAAGACCTTTCCGATTGGCTCACGAATGAATCTGAGCTCTGGATGATTTTATCTGCAGTGCTGTGGTTCATACTCGTGCTGATCTGGTGCGTTACACCGTGGGTTCGCTGGTTACGCACCTGCATCGTGTTGACCACCGAGCGGATCTTATTCCGGACTTCCTATGGTCGCGCGGACCTGGATTCTATTGGTCTTTATTCCGTGCGTGATTTGATTGCGCACACCAAGCAACAGGCGGTTAGCACGAAACCCGGGACCCTAGACGTTGTATTAAGCCATGGACATGTGCGTATCATGCATGTGCCCGCAGTATCTTATTTCCGCACCTTAGCCATCGAGACGATGAACAACGTGCACCAGCATCAGAGAACACACACCGCGGTAGATGCATCGAACAGTGAGGGCATTGGACTATGAGCACCGACAACTCCAATCCTTCACGCCCAGACACCCCGCAGGCGGCTTCTGAGGCGGTCAAAGAAGCCCGTGAGCACACCCCTAATCCTGAGAACCCGGCGGAACTAGACCCCATCGCCGAATTGGCCCAAGCCATGAAAAGTCCGCTCCAGGTTCCACATCATGCCTCGGATGCGGTCAAAAATCACATGGCCGATTTGGAACACCGCCTGATTGGCGGGCCACGCGAGTTTAAACGTCGTGAGGTAGCCGCCGACGCCGGTGTTTCGCTGCTCTCGGCACGCAAACTTTGGCGCGCCATGGGCTTCCCGGAGCTGGGCGATGACGAAGTGTTTTTCAGTGGACGAGATACCGAAGCCCTGAAGACGATGGTTGATCTGGTGCGCGAAGGAAAACTCACCGACGAAACCGCCATCTCGCTGATGCGCTCGGTAGGGCAAATGACAGACCGCATGGTGGTCTGGCAGGTCGAGGCGATTGTTGAGGATATGGTCGCCAACCAGAATATGAGTGACCGGCAAGCACGCCGGCAACTTCTGGAAAGTCTGCCTGATCTTATCGGTCCGTTAGAAGATTTGTTGGTTTACTCCTGGCGTCGCCAGCTCAACGCCGGAATTCACCGCCTTGCACTACGCGCCGAAGCCGGGGTGGCGGCCTATAACCAGGACTCGGGTGATGACGACGGAACTCCACTGCCGCTGGCCCGCGCGGTAGGCTTTGCCGACCTAGTTTCTTACACCTCCTTGTCGCGTCGGATGAACGAACGCACCCTAGCCCAGATGGTGCAGCGCTTTGAATCTAAGAGTGCCGAAATTATTTCCGTTGGTGGCGGGCGTTTAGTTAAAACCATTGGCGACGAAGTCTTATTTGTGGCCGAAACCCCGCAGGCGGGAGCCCAAATTTCGTTGGCGCTTTCGCGTGAATTTGAAGCCGATGAACTATTGCCGCGCACCCGTGTGGCGGTGGTCTGGGGACGTTTGCTCTCCCGGCTGGGAGATATTTACGGTCCCACGGTTAACCTGGCGGCTCGGCTGACCTCCTTGGCTGAGCCCGGAATGGTGCTCACCGACGCGGTTACCGCGAACACACTGAAACAAGACGCACGCTTTATCCTCACTGCTCAAGAAATAACCTCGGTGCGTGGTTTTGGTGAAATTCAACCCTATGAACTCTCCGCTGGTGAGGGTGGCAGGCTGGTGCTGGACTAAATGGAATCTGAAGAGAACTTCGAAAGCTTCCGCCTGGCCGTCTGCGGGCAAACTGATGTCGGGCTCAAACGCCAGGACAATCAAGACCGTATCCTGATCACCGACGTGGTTCAGGCGGTGGCCGATGGGATGGGGGGCCATGAGGCGGGCGAGGTAGCCAGTCAGCTGGCCGTAGAAACCCTCGAAGAGCTGAACACCTTCAGCCTGAAAACCATAGCGCGCCGGCTGCCAACCGTCGAACAAGTTCA
The DNA here is from genome assembly GCF_035257265.1 of Glutamicibacter sp. Lineage (GTDB taxonomy): Bacteria > Actinomycetota > Actinomycetes > Actinomycetales > Micrococcaceae > Glutamicibacter. Next base: position 338,385 of record NZ_DATEXC010000038.1, on the reverse strand, counting down.
AAAACAGGTCCAACTGGCCGATGACCGTATCCGGGATGCGCTGGAATCGCGTGGTGGCACCACGCTCTGTGCCCTGGCATTGATTCGCAGTGCAGGACCCGGCCATGACCAGGTGAGCCAGCCAATGGTGATCCCACCGTGGACCGGCAGCTTTAAAATGAGCCAAAACACCGATGTGCTCAGCAAAATTACGCCCGAAATGCTGGCCGAGCATCGGGCACGGACCGAAAAAGTCAGTGCGGAAACCCAAAGTAGCGCCGAGTACACCAGCTTGCTGCTGATCAACGTCGGTGATTCGCGCGGCTATCGCCTGCGCGGCAAGGAACTGCGTCAACTCACCCGGGACCACTCTGCGGTGCAGGAAATGGTGGACGCCGGTCAGATTACCGAGGCCGAGGCACGTAGCCACCCACACCGTAACCTGATCACCCGTGCTTTAGGTGCCGGGGCCGACAGCCAACCGGATTTGACCGTATTGCAGCCGCGCATCGGTGATCGTTACCTGCTGTGCAGTGACGGGTTGAGCGGCGAATTGACCGAAGAAGCAATCCAAGAAATTCTCATTGCCTATCCGGAACGTGAAGCGGCTTCTCAGGTTTTGACTCAGGCTGCGCTGGAAGCCGGAGGCCGGGATAATATCGCGGTGGTAGTCATCGACGTGTTACCCGCCGCATACTCTTAAACACGCGGTGCTCGCAAGGGTCAAAGCGTCGCCTAGTTGGGGCACAATTGGATACGTGAGTGAAAATCCAGTAACACCAACAGACTCCACGATGACCCCACCGGATAGCGTTCGCGAGCGCTATGCAACGCTGGTGGAACAAGTGCGTGCGCATCGCGAGGCCTACTATCTGCGGGACGCCCCGATGGTCTCGGACGCCGAGTATGACCAGCTATTCCACGAATTGCAGCTGGTGGAGAGCCAATACCCGATTCTGATGGGCCAGGACTCACCCACGTTAGAGGTCGGCGGTGAAGTCAGCAGCGCCTTTGCCTCGGTAACTCACGCCAGCCGGATGTACTCGTTAGAGGACGTCTTTTCGATTGAAGAGCTCACCGTGTGGCTGGAGAGAGCCCAAGCCAACGCATTAAAGCTTCATCCAGATATGCCCATGAAATGGTTGTGCGAAGTAAAAATCGATGGGTTGGCGCTGAACCTGACCTATCGTGACGGAAAGCTGTTGCGTGCGGTCACCCGAGGCGACGGCACCACCGGTGAAGACGTGACGCATAACGCGCTGACCATCGCCGATATCCCGCAAGAACTGAATGGCAGCGGATACCCGCAAGAATTTGAAGTCCGCGGTGAGGTTTACATCGGCACCGATGATTTCAACGCCTACAACGAGATGCTGATTGCAGACGGCAAGGCGCCCCTGGCGAACCCCCGCAACGCAGCCGCCGGTTCACTACGCCAAAAGGATCCAGCGCAGACCGCTAAGCGCCCACTGAAGATGTTTGTCCACGGTCTTGGGCGTAGTAAAGACTTTGCAATGACGCACCAGTCCGAAGCCTATGAGCTGATGCGCGGCTGGGGTCTGCCAGTTTCTCCTTATGGCCGAGTAGTCACCTCACTTTCCGAGGTCACCGACTTCATCGCCGAGAATGGTGAAAAACGCCACGAGCTGATCCACGACATTGATGGAATTGTCATCAAGGTTGATGACCTGGCCACACAAGAGCAGCTAGGGTACACCTCGCGTGTGCCACGCTGGGCGGTGGCCTACAAATATCCACCGGAAGAAGTCCACACCAAACTGCTCGATATCCAGGTGCAGGTCGGCCGCACCGGACGAGTGACTCCCTTCGGCGTGATGGAGCCGGTGCTCGTAGCCGGTTCCACTGTCGCGCGCGCCACCTTGCACAACCAAGAAGTTGTTAAGGCTAAAAATGTGATGATCGGCGATACCGTGATCCTGCGTAAAGCCGGAGACGTGATCCCAGAGATTGTTGGTCCGGTACTCGCCTTGCGTGAGGGTAATACGGAACTGCGTGAATTTGTGATGCCTACTTCTTGTCCGTCCTGTGGTCAGCCGCTGGCTCCGGCTAAGGAAGGCGACGTAGACATTCGTTGCCTCAATGCTGAATCGTGCCCGGTACAGCTCACCGAACGAGTGGCCTATCTCGGCGGACGCAGCGCATTGGACATCGAAGCGCTGGGCTACGAGGCTGCTGCGGCATTGACCAGTGGACCGGGTGAAGACCCTGCCACTCAGGGTGGCTTGATCTTGCCAGCTGGCGCCGGACCGCTGCGTAACGAAGCTGAACTTTTTGATCTGAAAGACAAGCTTGAACAGCTTGCCGAGGTAAAAGTCTGGCGCGAAAAACGCTCCAAGGGTGAAGGCACCGGAAAGTTCGAATTGGTGCCGTACTTCTACACCAAGGCTACGGCTAAAAAGCCGTCGGCGCCTACCAAGAGCACGTTAAAGCTCTTCGATGAGCTGGAAAAGGCAAAGAGCAATCCACTCTGGCGCGTCTTGGTCGCCCTGTCGATTCGTCACGTTGGACCTAACGCTTCACGCGCCATTGCAACCCGCTACGGGTCTATGGACGCAATCCTAAAAGCCTTGGAGTCGCCGACGGCAGTCGATGAGCTCAGCCAGATCGATTCGGTGGGTTCAATTATTGCCGAAGCCTTGGTCGACTGGTTCAAAGTTGATTGGCATCGTGACATTGTCACCCAGTGGCAAGCCGCCGGGGTGAAGATGGAAGATGAGCAAGACGAAAATGTCATCAAGCATCTAGACTCATTGGCCATTGTGGTCACCGGTACGTTGGAAAATTTCTCCCGGGACACCGCTAAAGAAGCAATTATTATCCGCGGTGGAAAAGCCACCGGAAGCGTCTCCAAGAAGACAGATTTTCTGGTGGCCGGCGAGGCCGCCGGATCAAAGCTTGATAAGGCACAGTCCCTAGGGGTTCCAGTACTGGATGAGGCTGGCTTCGTGGTGTTGATTGAACAAGGGCCGGATGCCGCACGCGAGATCGCAATAAAGGCAAGTGAAGGAGTCTAAGTGGAGAACAAAAAGGTAGCGCATGACCCACTGGTACTTTTGGCACGTCGGGCTGCTGCGGCCGGTGCCCAGGTACTTTCCGGCCGTGATGAGCAAAAGTTTAATACTGATGAAAAATCTGCTGCGGGGGACTGGGTTACCGATTTTGACCGCGCAGCAGAAGAAGCCATCCGTGCCACGATCTTCACCGCACGTCCCAACGACGAACTCACCGGTGAAGAATTCCCCAGCCAGAAGCCGAGTAATCCCAGTGGCTACCGCTGGAGTATTGACCCCCTGGATGGCACGACAAACTTCGTGCGGAACATCGCGTATTACTGCTCGTCGGTAGGCGTATGCCAGCGACAAGATGACGGAACCGACGTATGGGTGGCAGCAGCTATCGTTGCACCCGCGCTGGAGGTCGAATACTTCGCCGGGCGGGGGCAGGGAGCTTGGAAGCACGATCTACGTACCAAGAAAATCACCCAGCTCACCGGCCCAGTAGAGTCGGATGCCAAATTGTTGGGCACCGGCTTTGGCTACGACGCAGAACGTCGTGACTTCCAACTAAGCGTACTGACCGAACTGCTGCCAGATTTTGTCAATATTCGCCGGATTGGTTCGGCGGCCTTGGACTTGTGTTTGGTCGCCGAGGGGTCCTTGGACGCCTACGCAGAATATGGCACTCAAGAATACGATTGGGCTGCCGGTGCCTTGATTGCTGAAGAAACTGGCACCCCGGTGGGGCGACCGGTGGGATACCCCGGATGGCAATATGCCGGGCTGGTTGATACCAGCAAACTGGTTAGCCCTAAAGCGTAGTTAAACATCTCTGGCTCGCACCTGTGTCCCTCGGAGAGGGCTACAGGTGCGAGCCAGAAGCGTTTTTGGAGCGGTTAGCTGAGCATTGCAATCCAACCGCTAAGGTAGCTCACTGCTATGCCAACAACGACACCGCCGCAGACCTGCGAGGAGGTATGCTGCTGGCTACGAATGCGGGACCATGAGAGCACCCCGATAAATAACAGCACCGGTGGGACCCCTGTCAGACTCGTGCAAAGCTGTAGCGCCACATAGCAGCCGACCGCCATATGCACAGAGACCTTCCACCACAGGTTAATCGCTGCCACCATGAGCAATCCGGCCAAGATGGAGAGTACTTCAACAAATATCCGCTGACTCGCGTCCATCAGGCTCAGTAGTAGGAGTCCAAGTCCAATCGATACCGCGGTGAGGGCGAATATTTTATGACGTTGACTGCGTCTGGTGACGTGTAAATCGGTTACTGTTCCGCGGTAGGTGGACCACAGCAGATACAGCCACGGAAGCAACATGGTGAAAGCGGTAGCAACGCATACTTCAACCCAGGAGACTTCGCTGTGCCGCAAAGGCGTGGAAAGCAACAGCAAGCTGGCTAAGATCACCGGGGTGAAAATATGCGAGAGGAATAGCGCAATTTTTCCGACATGGTCATTTTGGGAATCGAGTCGCTGAATTTGAGCGGTAATGAGACGCTCCCTTGCTTGTTGGATCTGCTGTCACGCCTTGTGAGTCTAAATGCGGACGGACTTAAGCCTATAAGTATCGTCTGAGAAATCGAGCCGTCGGGACACGCGAACTAAATAATTACTTCCTGTCGGGGCCGAATCCTAGCTATCAATTCTTTTTATGCGTAGGATTGAATAAAAGAATTATCAGGTCGCAGGCATGATCCCCAAATGCAAAGATCATATTTCGGCGATCGCCACGAGATTCTGCGTCATGAAATTCAGCAGCAGTAGCGCGCACTGGAAAGGTAAAACCTTGAATAGCAGTCCCAAGAGAATTTATGGTTTAGCAGGTGCTATCACGCTGATGGTGCCGCTACTTCTAGCTACAGGTTGTTCCAAGTCCCAAGAACGGTGTTTGCCTGAAGCCATGTCTCTTTCTGAAACGACGGCCCAGCCAGGAGGGACGATTACCGTCTCTGCGCCCGCTGCCAAATGCGATCTGGGTTATGCAGAAGGGAAAAACTACACACTTCGGCTAATTTCGGAGTACTCCGAAACAGATCCTCTGGAGGGGCGGGAAATTCTTGTGAATACAGATGGTTCCTTCAGCGACGAAGTCCCGATCCCTACCGATTTCCCGCAAGGGGCTGCTACGTTGCTAGTTACAGGTAGTCCATATGATGAGTGTGGGGACGCAGAGTCCTGCGCCGCCTACTCCCACTCGTTCGCAGTTACTGCCGACAAGGACGAGTCAGCACCCAACGTCCTTGATCATCTAGATAGCCTGTTGTTTGAGCCTTAATTTTCCAAAAGAAATTTGTTTCGCTGCCTGATCAACTGAGGCATATACCAGCCCAAAACTAGCCTTTCGGCCACCCATCCAAGGGGGCCGAAAGGGGCCGTGAAACTGATCCGATCAATCATCATTGTCATGCCATCCACGTCAAAAAATTCATGGACATGATGGAATGACTTAAACGGTCCACGTAACTGTTCATCAATGAACATGCGGGCCGGATCCATGGCCGTGATTTTCGTGGTGAGTCGAAACGGTATTCCAAAATGTCGGGCCTTCCACGTGACCTGCTCACCGAGTGAGATTAGGCCACTTAGCACTCCAGCGACAGCTTGTTCATTTGTCTGAGACATTGAACCTAGGTGTGCGTCAATGCTCCGTGAACGGTCAAATAGTTCGGTTCGACTCATCGGAGTTTGGGTGACGCATTCGAAATAGACTGCCATGATTCTCAGTCTTACACTGCTGGTACATCAATGGCCGTATTGAAACAGGCCTAGTGGACCCTCAAGTTCTCTAGGCTGATTCCTTCCGCCGCATCATCGTAGTAGGCGCGTTTCTTAAGACCGGCCGCGGCAGCCTCGTCGAGAAGTACCACAGCATCTGGGTGAAGTTGCAGTACCGAACCCGGGCAGGATGCAGACAGCGGACCTTCAACGGCTAGCGCCACGGCTTCTGCTTTAGCTTCTCCCGTAGCCACGAGGACTAGACGCCCGGCTTCCAAAACAGTGCCCAGACCTTGGGTCACGCAATGGGTAGGGACGTGTTCGATGCCGTCGAAAAAGCGTGCATTGTCGATGCGCGTCTGCGCAGCTAAACGCTTGATACGGGTGCGGCTTCGTAACGCGCTTCCTGGTTCGTTAAACCCGACGTGGCCGTTGCTACCGATGCCAAGGATCTGGACCTGTACGCCACCGGCAGCCTTGATGGCTTGGTCATACGCATGTGCGGCGGCTTCGATTTCCTCGACAGTATCTGCCATGCCTCGGGGAGTGTGCAGACCGCTGACGGGCAGGCCGAAAGTGTTGCATACTTCGGTGATCAGCGTCTGACGGTAGGAGAGCTCATGGGTATCGGGGATGCCGATGTATTCGTCCAAGGCGAAGCCTTGTGCGTTGGAGAAGTCTGCTCGTCCTTCGGCAACCGCCACACGTAACTCGCGATACAGGCCCAAGGGGGATGAACCCGTAGCGACACCGAGTACGGGATTTTTTCCATGCCCGTGGTGTGTTAATCCTGCAAGGACGTTATCTGCTGCAATGCGAGCAACATGTTCCGCGGATGAACCAATGAGAACGCGCAAGTCGTTCACTCTCCGATCTGATAGTAAAAATAGAATTAGTGAGGGCTGGCTACGCGCCGTAGCGCAAATTTTTGGAACTGAACCAAAATGTTGTCCCTGACAAATTGAAATTATTGGGTTGTGTCTGTACTTCTCTAAAACTTCTCACCGCTCTGAAGGCAGCTAAAAAACAGTCCAGTTACGGGTGATTAGTAGGAAAGCTACTTCCTCGGCCATGGACGTGGCGCAGGCGAGCACAGCATTGTGATCAAAGAGAAAGACCGTATGCCCAAGGGCAATGCTTACTACTTTACTGGTTGCTGGCAGACAGCACAGCAACACTGTCTTTTATTTCACGTCAAATCATCACGACGTCTTCACACCTTCGCCACTTGGCTGCTCATCGGTGATTTCACGCGGAAAGACTAAACTAAGCAAAATTCAAAGTAGCGAATGAAACCATAGAAAGGGCATTGAAGATTCAGAATTGGTGACAAAATAGTAGAACCATGTCTGAAATTGATGATGCCAAAGTTACCAGCAGCCCATTACTGATCGAAGCCGCTACGGTGGCCGACTATGAACGAATTGGCCAACTAACGGTTGATGCGTATGTGCAGGCCGGGCACTTTGCTGATCCGCAACACGAATACCTCAAGTTTGTTCGCCAGGTTGCTCGACGCGATAAGTATTGCGACATTTTGGTAGCGCGCAAGGCTGGTCATCTTGTTGCCTCGATGACACTCATTCAAGCAGGTAATGAATATGCTGACATTGCACTAGAAGGCGAGCTGGAAATCCGTATGCTCAGCGTTGATCCGGGCGTGCAACGCACCGGTGCTGGCAAAGCGATGGTGGTGGCGGCAATTGACTTTGCCCGCCAACTTGCCGACGTGCACACGGTCTCGCTAACCACCGGTCAACACTGGTTAGCAGCAAGAAGTCTTTATGAGTCACTGGGATTCATCCACCGGGCCGAACGTGATTGGGTAGTTCCCGATACCGATATCCGCCTTGTGGTGTACTCGCTGAACTTAGCGGACTAAACCGCATAGCTAACGCTGACATGTGGCGAGCCGTTCTAGCGAGCTGCAGTACGAAGTGCATAGACTGACGCCATGCGTCGTTTCCCCCGAAGTGTTGTTGCCCTGTCCGTCGCCGCGCTCGTTGCCAGTACGTTTACTGCGTGCAGCGCAGCAACGCCGGACCCAAAACCCGCGGCCGAGGCCTTGACCGCCGCGCTCGGTTCCGGGGACTTTAGCCAGGTGCCACTCGCTGGAAGCGATGCAAGCGCCGCGAACAAAAGCGTCGAAACAGCCTTCGGTCCGATGGGCGAGATCAAGCATACCCACACCGTGCTCAATGCGGCGGAAGACGAAGAAACCCAGGACGGGGTGAAAACGGCTACCGCAACCGTGCAGACCACGTGGGATGTTGACTCCTCCGACAACGACCTCACCTATGAAACTCAAGCGGTCATGGAATTTGATCAGGACGCCGAGCAGTGGAAGCTGCGCTTTAACCCGGCGATTCTCGCACCCGGTTTGGTCGCCGGTGAATATCTTGACGCACGATTTAGCGAAGCCAAACGTGGACAGATTCTGGGTGGTAACGGCAATGCCCTGGTGAAGAATCGTCCGGTGGTGCGGGTAGGAATCGACAAGACTCGCACCGAGGCAGACACGTGGGATTCTTCGGCACGTAATCTGGCCAAATTACTTGAGATCGATGAAGATTCGTTCGCTAATCGGGTTGAAAAGTCTGGGGCCAAGGCCTGGGTGCAGGCTATCGTATTGCGTGATGACGCCAGCCGCGAGGTAAGTGATGACGAAATTACCGGGATCCCAGGTGCCATCGCGCAGCCTGATGAGATGCCCCTAGCCCCCACGCGTACCTTCGCCCGACCGATCCTTGGAAGCGTCGGACAAGCCACCGCTGAAATTATCAAAAAGTCTGAAGGCAAAATTCAGGCCGGTGACCAGGTGGGTCTTTCCGGTCTGCAATCGGCCTATAACGAGTCATTAGCGGGGAGCTCAGGCGTCACCGTTTCCCGCTATAACGCGGACCACGAGGCCGTGGCCGAACTGTTGAGCAGTGAACCGGTCGCAGGCGAAGATCTCAAACTGACGCTCAATGAGAATCTGCAGACCGCTGCGGAGTCGTTGGTTGCTGAAACTGATTCGGCTTCCTCCATCGTGGCCATCAAACCTTCCACCGGCCAAATTCTCGCGGCCGCATCCGGACCTGAAACCAACGGGCTGAATACGGCGCTCAAAGGACGCTACGCACCGGGATCCGTCTTCAAAGTAGTCGGTGCCCTTGCCATGCTGCGTGACGGCGAAACACCCCAGAGCAAGGTGCAGTGCCCGGCAACTACCGAGGTAGATGGGAAAAGTTTCAAGAACTATGACGGTTACCCTGCCAAGGCGGTGGGTACGATTCCATTCGCAGAAGCCATTGCAGAGTCTTGCAATACGGTCTTCGTCAATGCAGGTAAGGGGCTCGGGGCCAAAGCGGTGGCCGACGCCGCCAGCTCCTTAGGGCTACTGGCAGATGATGGAACCGGAGCCGAAGCATTTATCGGTTCGGTGCCAGATGATTCCGAAGGTACCGAGCTGGCTGCAAACATGATTGGACAGGGCGTGGTGGAAGCCTCGCCTTTGGGCATGGCAACAGTGATGGCATCCATTGCTAACGCCAGCACTGTGCATCCACAACTCGTGGTGAGCCCGAAGGTGCAAGAACCGGTCAAGGCTAAGAGCGCGCTGACAGAAAAAGAAGCCGAACAGTTGCAGGAAATGATGGCCGGCACGGTGGACCATGGAACGCTCAAAGCATTAAAGTCGGTTCCCGGGACAAAAATTATCGGCAAGAGTGGCACCGCTGAATACGACGCCGAACGAAACGCTCACGCCTGGGTGATTGCCGCCCAAGGCGATCTGGCTGTTGCAGCCTTTGTCGAAGATGGCGATGGGGGAGCGCAGACTGCCGGTCCGCTAGTTGCCGACTTCCTGACTAAGGCTGGTAAGTAGTCACCGGCTAGCCTGCGGGCGCAACCGCCGCGAAGTAATCACGGGCGAGAACGCTGAAAATCAGCTGGTCGTGGAAACGACCCTGATGGAAATAGATCTCTCGCTCTCGTCCTTCAAGGATGAAGCCTGCTTTTTCATAAGCGCGTACCGCGCGGGTGTTAAAGGCGGCGACCCTAAGCCCTATACGGTTTAGCCCCATCTCCGCGAAGCCGTATTTGAGCATGAGACCGATGGCACGGGTACCGTAGCCCCGGTTGACCTGGTCACCGCCGAGCATGATGGCTAACTGGGCGGCGCGGTGTGGCAAAGATCCACCGCTGAGCGTGATGTGCCCAATAAGCCGTCCATCCTGGCATTCAAAAATGCTAAATCCAGCATCACCGCTGTGGGGTTTGTTGATACTCCAGCTAGCCAGCATTTCCATCACCGATTGGGAAGGCCGGGGTTTGATAATGCGTTGTTGCAGCACTGCCCAGCGCGGGTCATTCCACCATTGGGCAAGTTGCGCAAGATCCTCTGGTTCCACCTCGCGCAAATCCACCTGTTCATCACAGAGCAGGCTCTTGCCATAGTCTTGGGCCTGGTACATTTGATTCCACTGCGCCTCACTGAACATGAAGACCATGCTATCTAGTCGTCGCGGAAGTTGGTTAGCAAAGAGAAAAACAAACTATTTGTCAAAGAAGTCTGAACAACACTAGCTCTTGGCTCTTGTATGCTCAGCGCGCGCTTGGCAGACTGAGCCCATGGGCATTATCTACAACACCTCCATGAATCCTTCGAAAAATGAGTTGCTCGCCAAGTGGCTGGTGACGCAGGATTTTTACGACGGTCAGGGCGCTCCAGACTTACAGAACGTCGGTGGCTTCCGTTTGGAGGATCCCGCCGGAGAAGTGGGGATGGAACTGCGCCTCGTCGCAGACCGTGCCGATCGCTCCGAGGTGATTTACCACGTGCCCTTCAGCTACCGAGCCGAAGAGCTGGAAGGCGCCGAAGCATATCTTGTGGGCACCAGCGATCACGGGATTCTCGGCTTGCGTTACATCTACGACGCAACCGGTGACCCGGTGTTCACTCAACAGCTCAACGAACTTCTTGCCGGCCGAGCGGTCCCGCAACATCAGAATAATTCCTTCGAAGAAGACTCAAATGTCCGGGTCTTAGGTAACGGTGTCAGTGGCAAGCTGGAAGTGATTCGCCGCCCAGTCGCCGGCGAAGTAACCGGGCAAGGTGTGGTCGGTTCGTGGGAAAACGCGCTAGGCCAACCGCTCAGCGGTCTGGTATTGCGCATAGCATAACCGCATGATGGCCAAATCGACCTAGGTGAGTGCGGGCAAGGGATAGACTTATCTGTGAAACCCATCCGCCCACTTTAGGGAGATATATGTCTGCCATCAGCCGTGAGGACCTTGTGCACCTGGCACAATTGGCCCATATCGAGATGAGCGGCGCAGAGCTGGATAAGATGACCGGTGAGCTCGGCGTGATCGTCGATGCCATCGCATCCGTCAGCGAAGTCGCCTCCTCCGATATCCCAGCCACCAGCCACCCAATCCCGTTGACCAACGTATTGCGTGAAGACGTGGTGGGGCAGACGCTGAGCATCGATGAAGTTCTGCTCAACGCGCCTGACTCGGACTCGGACCGCTTTAAGGTCCCGGCAATTTTGGATGGTGAATAAATCTGTGCCTGATTTGATTCGTCTTTCCGCCACCGCACTGGCAGCAAAGCTGCGCGCTGGCGAAGTAACTTCCGTCGCAGCGGTACAGGCTCACCTGGACCGTATCGCCGAAGTTGATGGTGCACTGAACGCCTTCCTGCACGTGAACGCCGAAGAGGCGCTCGCCGTAGCTGCCGAGGTTGACGCGATTCGCGCAGCCGGCGGTGCCGAAGCCGAAGCGCTGCACCCATTCGCTGGTGTGCCGATTGCCATCAAGGACCTGATCGTCACCAAGGGCCAGCCCACCACCGCGGCATCAAAGATGCTCGAAGGCTGGATGAGCCCATATGACGCGACCGTCATTGAAAAGATCCGCGCGGCGAAGCTTCCAATGCTGGGTAAGACCAACTTGGACGAATTTGCTATGGGCTCGTCCACCGAGCACTCCGCTTACGGTGTGACCCGCAACCCGTGGAACCTGAACCGCATCCCCGGTGGCTCCGGCGGTGGCTCGGCCGCTGCCGTTGCCTCCTTCGAGGCACCCCTGGCGCTGGGCACCGATACCGGTGGTTCCATCCGTCAGCCAGGCGCAGTGACCGGCACCGTGGGTGTGAAGCCAACCTATGGCGGTGTTTCGCGCTATGGTGCGATCGCCATGGCTTCCTCGCTGGACCAGATTGGCCCGGTCTCTCGTACCGTGCTGGACTCGGCGTACCTGCAGGAACTGATCGGCGGGCACGACCCGAAGGATTCAACCTCGCTGCCAAAGACCCTTGAGGGTCTGGTTGCTGCCGCAGAAGCTGGCGCCGCAGGAGATCTGAAGGGTCTGCGCGTTGGCGTGGTCAAAGAATTGCAGGGTGAAGGCTACCAAGCTGGCGTGCAGGCACGCTTCGAAGAATCTCTGGAATTGCTCAAGGGTGCGGGCGCCGAAATCGTTGAGGTTTCCTGCCCTAACCTGAAATACGCGCTGGGCGCTTACTACCTGATCATGCCTTCGGAAGTCTCTTCCAACCTGGCTAAGTTTGACGGTGTCCGCTTCGGTAAACGAGTGCTGCCAGAATCCGGTCCGATGACCATTGAACGCGTCATGGGTTCCACCCGTGCCGCAGGTTTCGGCGATGAGGTAAAGCGCCGCATCATCTTGGGTACCTATGCATTGAGTGCAGGCTACTATGACGCGTACTACGGTTCGGCACAGAAGGTCCGCACGCTGATTCAGCGCGACTTCGCCGCAGCGTTTGAACAAGCAGACGTACTGGTGTCCCCAACGGCACCAACCGTGGCCTTCGAACTGGGCGAGAACGACAACGATCCATTGGCCATGTACCTCAATGACGTGGCAACCATCCCGGCTAACCTCGCCGGCATCCCGGGCATCACCGTGCCAGGCGGATTGTCTGAGGACCTGCCGGTGGGTATCCAGTTCTTGGCGCCTGCTTTCGAAGACGCCCGCGTGTACCGCGCCGGTGCGGCACTGGAAGCACTGCTGGAAAAGAGCTGGGGCCACACCCTGATCTCGCAGGCACCTGCCATTGATTCCGCGTCGATCGCGCCAAAGGCCTAAGGGGAGCACATGTCTAACTACACCGATGAACTAGTCGACTTCGACGAGGCGCTGGAAAAGTATGATCCGGTGCTCGGCTTTGAGGTCCACGTAGAGCTAAACACCAAGACCAAGATGTTCTCGGACGCGCCGAACGCTTTCGGCGACGCCCCGAACACCAACGTCACCCCGGTAGACCTCGGTCTGCCAGGCGTGCTGCCGGTGGTCAACAAGACCGCGGTGGAATACTCCATCTTGATCGGTCTGGCGCTGAACTGCCAGATCGCTGAAAAGTGCGGTTTCGCCCGGAAGAACTACTTCTACCCGGACACCCCGAAGAACTTCCAGACCTCGCAGTACGAAGATCCAATTGCCTTTGACGGCTACCTGGATGTCGAGCTGGAGGATGGGGAAATCTTCCGCGTTGAGATTGAACGCGCGCATATGGAAGAAGACGCCGGCAAGCTGACCCACATGGGTGGATCCACCGGACGCATCCAGGGTGCGGACTACTCGCTGGTTGACTACAACCGTGCGGGCGTTCCACTGGTAGAGATCGTCACCAAGACCATCGAGGGTGCAGGCAAGCGCGCTCCCGAGCTGGCTAAGGCCTATGTGGCTGCGGTGCGCGAAATCGTGAAGAACCTTGGTGTTTCGGAAGCAAAAATGGAGCACGGCAACGTGCGTTGTGACGCGAACGTTTCGCTGATGCCAAAGGGTGCAGATAAGTTCGGTACGCGTACCGAAACGAAGAACGTGAACTCCTTGCGCGCGGTAGAGCATGCAGTGCGCTTCGAGATTGAGCGTCACGCTGCGGTGCTGGATTCTGGTGCCAAGATTGTTCAGGAAACCCGTCACTGGCACGAGGATACTCGCTCGACTACCTCGGGACGCCCGAAGTCGGATGCTGACGATTACCGTTACTTCCCGGAGCCGGATCTGGTGCCAATCGTCACCACCGCTGAATGGGTTGAAGAACTGCGTGGCCGTCTTCCCGAGCCGCCGGCAGATCGCCGCAAGCGTCTGAAGGCCGACTGGGGTTATGCGGACAAGGAATTCCGCGACGTGGTCAATGCTGGTGTTCTCGACGAGATCGAAGCAACCATTGCTGCTGGTACTTCTGCTGCGGTAGCCCGCAAGTGGTGGATGGGCGAGATTGCTCGTCTGGCCAAGGCTGCGGACAAGGACATCGCTGATCTGGGCGTGACTCCTGCGACCATCGTTGAGCTGAACTCGCTGATCGAGGGCAAGAAGATCAATGACAAGATCGCCCGCCAGGTACTGGAATTCGTCGTTGACGGTGAAGGTACGCCAAGTGAAATCGTTGAGAAACGCTCGCTTGCAGTGGTCAACGATGATGATGCCTTGGGCAAGGCCGTGGATGATGCCATGGCTGCAATGCCTGATGTGGTCGAGAAGATCAAGGGCGGCAAGATGCAGGCTATCGGCGCGCTGATGGGACCGGTCATGAAGGCCACCCGCGGTCAAGCTGATGCAGGTCGCGTTCGCGAAATCGTGATCGAGAAGCTGGGCCTATAGTCCTCGGACTTCAAACCCTGGCGCCGGCCTCGGACTTCCAATTGTGAAGTCCGAGGCCGGCGTTTTTAACAAGCATTACACGGAGATCTCCTTAATCGGCCCAGACCTAGGACCCGGGCGATCATTAGGTTGCGGTTGCCTAGGGCAAACGAATGCCCGAGGCTCGCGATCGGACAGAGGTCTGGTGTCAGAAATGGGCCCGGTTGTGGCGACCGTGAAAACTGCTCGCGTAAGAACGAATTCGGATATCTACGATTCCGCCATGAACGGCAGCAATTACGATTCGGTAGTTGGAGATTCTTTAGAGTTCGCAGGAATCTGAATCAAGGCACGCTCAGCAAGGAGCGAGCCGAGGAGCAATACGCCTGCCCCCAGCGTCCAGGGTAGGAAGAACAAGTCCTCTGAATCACCTTTGATAAGCCAGCTCGTAGTAGCGAAGGTCAGAAAAGCCAGTCCTAGGCAAATGAGCAGGGAACCCCATTTTCTTCTTTCACTGACACCGGTCCACAAGGGCAGCGATTCGTGTTCAGGATTTCCAGTCATTCCAAGCCAAGCAAGCACCAGCTTCACGGTCCTTCCAGTAATCCTGGTGCCCAGCTTCGAGTCGGTGCCAAGATCGATGATTACGGTTCTGCACTTAAGCCTATGTAGGCGATCGGTGGTTATCCATAATCCTTTTGGATGATTGGGACTACCTGTGCGGCTCACCCTTGTTTGTGGAAGGGGCCGGCAATAATCTTCACGAATCGGTCCAGGCGGTTACCCCTGATCTGTTTGTAACTAAGGCAGTGAACTCATCATTTTATGGCTCCCCGGATATAGACCAGTGGCTAAGGATCACGCGAATCAATCAGATTTTCGTCTGCGGAATCCAAACCAACTTGTGTGTAGAAACCACCGCCCGTATAGGCGGGAATCTGGGATTTGATGTCATTGTTCCTCTCGATGCCACACGAACTTTTGATCTGGCAGGACCTGACGGCACGGTAATACCGGCAGCCACCCTGATGCAGGTTACAGCGACAAATCTTCACGGTGACGGTTTCGCCCAGGTGGTTTCCACCCAAGACGTTCTAGATTCACTACTTCCTTCTAAGGGCGGCGCAAGAAATCACGAGTGATTTCTAGATGGCCCAAGTGCTGGCAGAGCTCTTCGTAAACATGCATGAGGACGCCTTTGCAGGTTGCCATCCAATATTCGATTTCTCGGCCCGATGGCAAAACGGCAGGAGCTTGTTCCATTGTGGTGAATGAGATGTCTGCAGCAAACGCTGCTCTGGTTTCCAAGGCCAATTTCAAAACCTCTGGCTTGCTCATTCTTGCGCTGAACTCAGCGTCCCGATCACGGGGGACTTTGATGCCAAGGTTCACCGTTGAGGACCAACGTCGCATCATGCCGCAACAATGCACGAGAATCTGCACTGGCGAGTTGCTGCCCTCCACTGGCAAGCAGCTATTGATCAATACGTCTGGAACGTCGTTGACCGTTGCGCAGAGCCGGTCGAACTTTTCAAGAATAAGGTGAACGAGAATCTGCTCGTTGGATGCCGATGGGCTCATGCCACGATTCTAGACCGGAACCTTTTGCGAATCCTCTACCCAAATGGTCAAAAATAGTCCCGAGAACATTGCTAGAGCACGGAGGACCAGGGTCCGTCCGTGCTCTAGGAAAGTGCCTCATGGGCGTCAGATTGAGTGGTAAACAACAAGATGTTTACCCTTATTCACCTAGGAAACGTGCTTCCCAGCGTGGGGTGTTTCCAGCGTGCTCTCTGGCACGTGCATAGTTTCTTTGGCGCGGAAATGCCCAATCAATGTCAGTACGATACCGACCAAAACCCACACACTAAGCGTCCACCACTGTTGTGCGGTGGAAGCATCAGGGAAGTAGCTGAGGGATCGAATGAGCGAACCGGAAGCGCCTGGTACTAAGTACTGTCCGATAGCACCCCATGGTGCTGGCAAGAATTGCCAAGGCATGGTGGCACCTGACAGGGGATTGCCGACAAACATCGTCACCACGGCACCAATTCCGATACCTGCCCGGCCAATAAGCGAAGTGCAGCCAACGATGAAGGAAGCGGTTGCCATCATCGTCAGGCCCATCGCCAAAGCATTGATCCAGAAGTCTCCCTGAAGGTACTGGAACCACGTCTGCATGATGAACGCGACGACCAGTCCTGCGACAACTGCAAAGCTGGCAACGGCGGCCAAACGCCGCACCGGACCTGTGATCAGCAAGGAAATCAGTACGCCGCCAAGCATGCCTCCGATGGCCATCGGGAAGGACGCAGAGGCAAGACCAGAACCACTTGGATCATGAACGGAGAATGGGACGACAGGGGTGACCGAAACCTTCACGGACGCAGGGTCCCCGCCAGCTTTGGCGACCTGTTGTGAGACTTGAGCCTACAGCTGAGTGGCTACGCCCGTGAGCATCTGAGCTGACACTGGGCTTGCTGCTGGTGCGGTCAAAACTTCAGGAACTTCAGTGCCGGAACCCAGTACGATAGCCCCGTAGGTCTGCTGAGACTTAATTTGGCTAACGGCATCCGCGCGATCTTTGGCCTCGACGAAATCGAAAGTATTCGTGGCTCCCATAGCACTTTCAAGAGCGGATACCTTGGCTTGATCGCCAGAAATACCTACTGGCAGGTTTTCGGCTTGCGCGGTTTTTCCCGGCCAGAGGAAGGCAAGCACAACCAAGGCAAGCACGAGCGAGGCTACTGCGCCGATGGTTACTGCGACCGGCCACTTTGTATGTGGGGTTGGGCTGGTTACTTGGGATGTCATGGTCTGACTCCTCTATTGATTTCAGAATGAGGTGGGGTGGCCGCAGATAGGGGAAATCTTTAACCGGTGGCCTTTTGGAGGGAAGACTGTGGGGGGAAGTTGGCTTCGCCAAGAACCTTATTTTTGTGGTTCTTAGGTCTCTTGCTCATTAACTCTACACCTGAGGAATTCCTCAGGTGTAGAAGTATACTGAATTTATGAGCGATCAAGATGAAAAGTCCCTGCCTAAGCGCCCCAGCGGACGTCGTTCCGGCGATAGCGGCACGAAAGAAGCAATCCTCGATTCGGCGCGCGAACTGTTTTCGCAGTCGGGATATGAAGCAACGTCTATTCGGACTATTGCCACGTCAGCGGGTGTTGACCCGGCGCTAATCCGCCATTTCTTTGGCGACAAGGCAACCCTATTTGCAACTACCTTGGCTGAGCACACCACCATCCCGCAGCGACTGAGAGAAGCATTTATTGGTGATCCTGACCATATAGGTGTCCGAGTGGTCGATATATACCTTCGACTTTGGGAAGACGACGAAACTCGTCACATCTTGTTGGCGATCGTTCGCTCTGCAGCTACTTCAGGTAGCGCCTCTGAGATGCTCAAAACGGTCTTGGGTTCTCGGATGCGTGGTGTTGCGCAGCTATCTGCAGAAGACCCAGATCAGAGCAAGCGAGTAGCCTTGGCTGCCTCTCACATGCTCGGCATTGGATTCACTCGGTATGTCATCAAACTCCCAGACATCACGTCTCGGACTCATGAAGAATTGGTCGCTGAGGTCGGTCCGGTCATCCAAAGGTACTTAACTGGAACAAATCGCTAACTAGTTCAGCTCGTGAAGTGAATGACCTGCCCAGGGGCATAGTCTTCACTCGATGAGTACGCTCTGGGGTGGCGAGGCATCTATCACGTTAGAAACTGTCCAGTCTCCATAAGATTCGCTCATCTTGGTTGAAGGTATGTTATCGCGCCGAGAGGAACTCATTTCTTGCTGGGATTGCCCGGTGTTTTTGGACGTTCCGTTTAAGGAAGCGGCGGCCCGAATGGCACTTCGAAATGGGAATGATCCGGATCCTGAATATCCTTCGATGAACAGACATGTGGAAGGACAAAAAATGTATTTCAGAACTGCCAAAGCTTGGAATCGTGAGTCTTTCGTCGTAGACAACTCAAACTTTTTGTTGCCACTAATTATTGAGTCAAACCAGGTATCTGCCATCCATCTTTAGACGATTAGTATTGAGCGATGAGCTCCCCACCAGTTAAGAAGACGGCTATGCCTGAAGCGGAGGTTGCGATCGATCTGGCGCTGGTGCGCGGGCTGATAGCATCTCAAGCACCCCAGTGGGCTCACGAAGAAATCAGGTACCTTGCCACCGGTTGGGATAACGAGGTCTATCGCCTCGGAGATTCTTTGCTGATTCGTTTGCCTCGCAGGCAGATGGGGGAGGACATCGGGTTCAAAGAGCGTACCTGGCTTCCACAACTGGCAAAGGACACCGGTGTAGATATTGGCTTGACGATCTTTGAAGGTCAGCCCACTTCCAGTTACCCTTTTACCTTTTCGATTTGCCGCTACGTTCCGGGATCAAGTGCCGCGCAGTTCAAGCGTCAGGACCGCGATGAATACGCGGAGGAATTTTCTGGACTATTACGTGCACTGCATCAACCGGCACGTATACAGGAACCGCGAAGCGAATTCCGTGGCTGTGCACTGAGCTTGGTTGATTCACGGACTCGCGAACAAATCTCGTTCCTAGATTCGTCCATCCAGCCCGCGGCCTTAATGATTTGGAACGAGGCTCTGAATGCGGAGGAATATTGCGGTGCACCAGTGTGGCTGCATGGCGATCCGCATCCACACAACACGGTAGTGGGGGATGGGGCGCAACACTCCACTGTGGCTCTGGTCGATTATGGCGATCTATGTGTTGGTGACCCGGCCTCGGATCTAGGTATGTTCTGGATGCATTTCACGCCCCGAGGCATCAGCAGTGCTTTCGAGAGTTACGGCATTGCAGAGGGCAGCCCAACTTGGCAACGAGCGCGCGGTTGGGGATTACGATATGCCATGTTAACGGTAAATCTTGGCACTGATGACCTGCTGGGCGTTGTTGGGCGTGAGACCTTGGAAGTCTTGACAGCTAGCTCCAGATAGTTCCACGTGAACGTTATTTGAGCTACCTCAGACCGTAAGCTGATTTTCAACAAATATCTGAGTACTGTCTGATTAGATCGATGAGAGGATCACTGTGGATCTCGAGAAAAAGCCGAGCATCGCTGCACGTTTATGTATCGAATCCCATGCAGAATTGTTGCAGCATGTCGCCGGCCTCAGCGACGAGACGATGAGGCAGGATAGCAAACTGCCGGGGTGGTCCATCGGTCATGTGTTGACGCACCTTGCGAGAAATGCCGATGCGCATGCACGGCGTCTGGATGGAGCATTAGCCGGCGAGGACGTTCCCAAATATGCGAACGGTCCAGAGCAACGCCGCCAGGAAATTGAAGACGGCGCGAAGAATTCGGCATCTGAAATCTTGACGGATCTTGAATCGAGTATTTGGCGTCTAAACGGAATTCTGGAGCAAAGTGAACAGGCCCAGTGGCCCAACGCCGACTTTATGGGCGGAGGAAATTACGGAGTTGGCGGTTGCCCGGCCCATCGCCTTCGCGAGGTGCAGATGCATCTAGTAGATCTTGGGCTGGGATACACACCAAGTAGCTGGCCCGATGAATACGCAGCGTGGGATCTTGAAAATTTACTAGCCAGCGTTCCTGAACGATTGGCGAGCAAACAAGCGCGCACAGAACTAGTCGCATGGTTGGCCGGGCGTGCCCCGCTGCACGAGGACTTCACTTTGGAACCTTGGGGCTAAGCGGGTTCGCCGTCGATATCTAAAGTGCTGTGCCTCAACTAGTCCTGAGCGAGAAGTCCCGGCAACTGATCCATGCTGGTGAACACTTCGGTTGCACCTGCCGTCAAGAGCTCTTCTTTGGTGCTGCTGATAGGTCCACCTGGGCAGTAACCAAAGACCGTCGCCCCGGCCGCAACGCCAGCACTCACTCCGGTGACCGTATCCTCGACAACTGCTGCTTGTCGGGGATCAACGCTTAGGCCAGAAGCCGCTGCGAGATAGACATCCGGTGCCGGCTTGCTCTGCGCATATTCCATACCGCTGTAGACCTGGTTGCCAAAGAATGGCGCTATCTCGGTTATCGATAGCTGCATCTCAACCTTGGCCCGGTCCGCACCTGTAGCGCAGGCCAGCTTGTCGCCGTAAAGGGTCGAAATCCGTTTCACCGCGTCCAAAACACCGGGTATGGCCTGCAAGTTTTTGCGCAGAGCGATATCGCGACGTTGCCGAAACTCGGCGATCCACTGTTCATCAATCCGCACCCCGGTGTGAACCAGAATGGGTTCCCATTGATCCTTCAAGGCTTTGCCGATAAAGATGCTAATGCACTCTTCTTGGCTAATGTTCCAACCCAGTTCAATGAGCATCTCTCGCAGCACTGAGTTGGTGATGGACTCGGAATCGACGAGTACGCCATCACAATCAAAGAGCACGGCGGAAAATTTTGGACGCGTCAAGTTTGAGCCTTCCTGCAGAATCAGTGATTAGTTAGGCCACTGAGAATTCGTGAAGAATGCGAGCCAGTGGTGCCAGTTCTGGCTGTTCTTCGGCCTGTTTTAAAACACGTTCCAAGGTGGCATCGTGGATTGGCTGCGCCTTTTGATACAACTCGTGGCCGTTGGCGGTGAGCTCTGTGTAAATCCCGCGGCGGTCATCGGCGCACAGCACGCGAGAGAGCAGATTTCGATCTTCCAGCCGGGTGACCAAGCGCGTCGTCGCGCTCGGGCTCAGAGCGGTTGCCCGGGCAAGCTGCGCCATGCGCATATGCCAACCGTCCTGCCGGTTCAAAGCGTCCAACAATGTGTACTCGACCACAGAAAGCCCGGCCTGCGCGGTCAAATCCTTTTCGAGTGCAGCCTCGATTAATCCGTGCAATGACGCCAAGGTACGCCATCCACGAGCACGGATTTCGACAGCATCATCCGCGATTCCCATGAGTTCCTCCAAAAATACTTGCTTGCGCTGGTTAGTTGCGTATGCAACGATAGTGTTCATCGCGCAATAACAAGCGTGTGCAACTAATTTATCTAGTCTAGCAGGAGTAACGCTATGCCGCTCGGTCTTATTGCGTTGGCTATCGGTGCCTTTGGCATCGGGCTTACTGAATTTGTCATCATGGGCCTGTTGCCAGACGTGGCCACCGACTTCGCAGTCAGTGAGGCAGCTGCTGGCTGGCTCATTTCCGGATACGCCCTGAGCGTCGTGGTGGGGGCCCTTGGGCTCACCGCTGCCACCGTTCGTCTGCCACGCAAGCCAGTGCTTGTAGGTTTGCTGGTGCTGTTTATTATCGGCAACTCGCTGACCGCACTGGCCGGCACCTATGAAGTGGCCATGATTGGGCGCATCATTGCCGCTCTATGCCACGGTGCTTTCTTTGGTATTGGTTCGGTGGTGGCCTCGGATATGGTTCCGGCCAATAAAAAGGCAGGCGCCATCGCCATTATGTTTACCGGCCTGACCGCCGCCAATGTTCTTGGTGTTCCATTTGGAACCCTACTAGGCCAGCACTCCGGCTGGCGCTCAACCTTCTGGGCTATCTCCGGCATTGGTGTCCTGGCGCTGATCGGCATTCTTGTCTTGGTTCCAGCGATCAAGCATGTTGCAGAGGGAATCTCGATTAGGCGCGAACTTGGTGCTTTCACCTCGTTGCAGGTCTGGCTGTCTTTGGGTGTCACCGTCCTCGGCTACGGCGGAATGTTCGGTGCTTTCACCTACATCGCCTACACACTGACCGAAATCACCGGTTTCAACGAAACCAGCGTGCCGTGGTTGCTGATGCTCTTCGGTGTTGGCCTCTTCGCTGGTAACTGGATCGGCGGCCGAATGGCCGATAAGAACATCGACCGTACCTTGCTCCTCTTCATCGCTGCTTTGCTCGTTGTACTTGTTATCTTCGGCTTCCTGGCGAGCAATCAGATTGCAACCTTCATCGCGTTGCTTCTCATGGGCGGTTTCGGTTTTGGTACCGTTCCCGGCTTACAAAGCCGCATCATGCAGTACGCCGGAAACGCGCCAACCTTGGCATCGGGCGCCAATATCGGAGCTTTCAACGTAGGTAATGCGCTGGGTGCATGGGCCGGCGGCCTGGGTATTGCAGCAGGTCTCGGGTACAGCTCGCCAATCTGGATCGGAGCGATCATTACCTTCGCCGCACTGGTCCTCGTGCTTGTTGCTATGGGTTTGGCTAAGAAGTCCTCGGCAGCCACACCTGAGCTAGTCCCAGCTAGCTAATCCAAATTTTTAATAGTCCCTCAAGTAATTTCAAGGAGTTAGATATGACTACCGCAATCCCAACCGTCACCCTGAATAACGGCGTTGAAATGCCCCAGGTAGGTTTTGGTGTCTTCCAGGTTCCCAACGAGGAAACCACCGCTGCCGTAGCGTCCGCACTGAAAGCCGGATACCGCAGCATCGACACCGCTGCCATCTACGGCAATGAAGAGGGCGTGGGCCAGGCTTTGGCTGAGTCCGGAATCGCTCGTGACGAACTGTTCATCACTTCCAAGCTCTGGATTTCTGAGATGGGATGTGAGCAGACCATCGCCGGGCTCGATTCGAGCCTGCGGCGCTTAGGCCTCGAGTACCTAGATCTCTTCTTGATTCACTGGCCGGCTCCGGCAAAGGACCTGTACGTTGAAACTTGGAGGGCACTGGAGAAGCTATACGCAGACAAGAAGATTCGTGCCATCGGCGTTTCCAACTTCCAGCCCGCGCACCTGACCAAGCTGATCGCTGAGGGAAGTATCGTTCCCGCAGTGAATCAGGTTGAACTTCACCCGGCTCTGCAGAACCGCGAAGTCATTGCCGCGAATGCCGAGCATGGAGTGGTCACCGAAGCGTGGAGCCCGCTGGCTCAGGGTGCAATGCTCACGGACGAGACCATCCTCGCGATTGCCGAGACCCATAAGGTAACTGCAGCCCAGGTTATCCTGCGCTGGCACCTGCAGCAGGGCCGCGTCATCATTCCGAAGTCGGTCACTGAGTCACGCATTATCGCCAACTTAGAACTGTTCGGTTTTGAATTGACTGGCGAAGAACTCGGTAGCATCGACGCGCTAGACCGCGATGGCCGTACCGGTCCTAACCCGGAGACCTTCAATGGCTGATTTGATAACGCCGGCCAAGTTGCTGCCCGTACGCTAATTCAGCCGCACGAGGCATCCCTGGCTTGGCTGGTCCGTGGCGTTGCGAACGTCGCGTTCTAGGCATCATCCCAATGCTGATCGGAATGGTCACCTATTCGGTATGGGCACGAGCCACTGGGTAAGCCAGTACCTAGTTCGCCAGGACTCCCCAGTCGATGGACACCACGAACGAATTGGCGGTGACTTCCTGATTGGTGTGGGAGCCTCGAACTCCATATCGGGAGTCCACCGGTAGAACCTGAATAATACAGTTGTTGCCTAGATCGATTTGTCTGGTCTAGGCAACAACTGTAGCGGTCATCTTTTGGGACACTGAACGTGTCATGTCCTGCATGTCAGTCTGTTGCTGCGTGACTACTGCCTGAAATAAGGGTCATTGGCTGAAGGTGAGCCCACCTCTGTTGGTATCCACCAGTGGAGCCGAGTCATGCCGATTCCGCCTTCATAGATGTATTCGACCCAGATTACGGCATAGCGGCCGTGGCGGTTTGCTTCTGCCCATGCGAGGACCTCAACAATGCTTTCTGCGTCTTCAATGCGGTTCTCGTAGCAGGCACGGTCTTCGTCCCAGAAATCCACGCGATACACGGGATACGGATTTTCCTGACTGACGTATCGAGGATCAACGAGACTTGCCTTGATTTTTGCTGCACTCATGCTGACAATCTATTGCGCTTGAGGGTAGTTATGCAGTTATTCTGGAGCCGTTCCATGAGCCGAACCTCCAATGAATAGCTCTCGCTATGTAAACTCAGATTCAATTGGTCCCAAAACCACTTGAGCCGCTAGAGTCGCTGGAAATTAGCATCGAAACGAGATGCAATTGACAAGAAAGCGATAGTCATTGTCTGTACCGGGAGAATCCGTGGATGAGCCGCTGAACGATATCGAACTGGAGATTTTCGATTACGGTGAGGACGACTGGGTTCATTTTATGACCATCATGGGGATCATTGAGGAGGCCAATGGCAAAGTACCCCTCGAGGACCAATCCGTCGCTGAAGCCTCGACCGTAGTCCTGAATCTCTGTACAAGGGGATACGCTCAACTCGGAAGATACACCAATTCCACATCTTTTGTGCCGTGGCATGAAACCGGTGCGGATCTGGTAGCCCGGCTGGAGCGTGAACTGGATAATCCACCTTCAGGGGATGACCACGAATTCAATCTGATGTACATCATGCTTGAGATCTTGCCCGCCGGATTCGAAGCCAGGAACCACCAGCTCTTGTAGTGTCTGCACCTTTCTGGTCCAACAAGAGCCTCATATATGGGAATAAGTTCGACAAGTCGGCTCTGAAGAAATTCCCGCAAGCGGAACGTTGACTGGGACACCAAATACGCTCGGTTCTGGGCAATATCGATTCCGATTCTTTGCAAGGTGGGGAACCGTACGCATTGCGTGAGAGGCTTTGAACGTGATTATTGACATCCAAACCATGCTTTTTCGAATTACTGCTCAAGTTTTTGATGAGAATTTCAAGGTCAAACACGAGGATTCTCTAGACGCCGGGTATCTGCACGTTGTCAGAGTGGATTCCATATTACGGACTGAACGCGCAGCCATTTTCCGGGCCACTTATGAGTGGGTGGATGTCTGGATTCCCGAGTTGAGGGTAGGTGCAACTATGTTCGACTATGGGGACATTCAAGGGGATAAAGAAGAAGATCTTCGAAGGCTGTGCATTGCTACCCGCGTCTATCTTGAAGGAGGAGCTCAAATCGAACTGCGCAAACGTGTGTTTCGAAAGGATCCCATTCCTCTAGTCATAATCGATGTGGATGGCCTGGAATGGCGCCTAGGTAGAAACCACTTTGTGGTTCCCTATATGTAGAAAAGTATTTGAAGGATGCAATTCGATAATAGATCTCGCCCTGCCTGATTGAATCCAGAGTGATCTATTTCGGAGATGTCGGCTTCCGGAGCCGATAGGAATTTATGCGAAGTTCGCTCTAAAGTTCCGTAGGCGGAACCCTGAATGGGGCGTCTAGAGATTCACTACTGGCGAGACTTGCCGCGGTGTCACGCCTCGCTTTTCGAAGCATGACATCGTCACTATTCGCTTAGACTAACTCGCGGAACCCAAGCCGCTTATATAACTCAAGCGCAGCGCCGGAGGTACCATCGCCGATCCGCAGACTCAAAGTGTCCGCGCCATATGCCTTGCAGGCAGACATCGCAGCGGAAATGAGGGCGCGACCCAGTCCTTGCCCCTGGTGCCGAGGATCAACGAAAAGATCGATGATGAACGGTCCGGAAATGTCCTCATCCCAGATCGATTCTTCGACAACAAAAATCGCCCCAATCGGAGATCCTTGATGTAGCGCGACAAAAGAAGCATTTTCGAGGAGATGCCCAAACTCGTGCGCAAAGGATTCTTTCATCTCTGTTTGCGCTTCTGCGAGGGTTCCGGCCGCGACGCCTGGTGGGTATGCAGCGAAATACGCTGCAGCTAGCGCTGCTGAGGATAATGGTTCTGCACGGCAAATAACTGCGTATGGAGAAACAGTGGGAGTGAAATCTGAGTGCTGAAGGTCAGCTTGTAAAACATCAGAGGGCATGACAAATCCATTCGTAGGTCTTCTGAACTAGTTTCGAGAGAACTTTATGAATGGATCATGCTTCGAACCTACCACTAAGAAATCAAAGGTGAAGCGAAATTTACCCAAAGCTTTTGCCGTGTTGAGAAGACACAACTGACTTTCGATGGAAGTGTCCCGCAAGCCGATCGTCATGTGGGACACTCGATCCGTTGGCTTGGAAAATGAGCGAAAGGCGCCACTGCGGTTCTGGGGTAGAAGCCATCCGTTGTTCCTCGAGGGTTCGCTGGTGCTCGAGCGCTGCTCGCGGAAAATGTTGATTTTTGTGCAACTCAAATTTACTGAGACTGGTCCTCTGTTCGCTTGGCCTGTCGCCCAGGTCCTGATGAAAACGCTCGGTAGGCTGTTGCCTGTTCCCACTGTTTGGAGGGTGCATTTCTGACGGTCGGCTTACTGATATATGTCAACGGCCTAGGCTGTGAACGAAATAGTCTAACGAGGATCCCGGCTGTTCGGTAATTCACTTCCAGAGGAGCCAGCCACTTGCATTCGGAGGGCTCAGAAAGCGAAATGACGCAGCGAACTAGCCGGCTTGCGGAATCCATATTCCCCGGGTGGCCGTCGGTACGGAGTCGGCGGCAGTCTATCGAACGGTCTGCATAGGGATTCAGGTAAACCACGACGACGTTAGGTCTGGCCGTTCTCTGCGCAGGAGATTCAATAAGTGGGTCTCGTGAGATCTTTAGAACTTGATAGCGACGGTTCCGGAATGACTGACATCGTGTTTCCTTATTTGTGGGATCAGCTGATGACCAACCGTTTCACGGTGTTCCTGATCGCTTCGATGACATCAGTGACGGTATTCCGGTGCAGGTGTTCTGCCCTCAATAGAAGGTCGATTTGTCGACCTGAATTGAGGCCCTTGATTGGTCGTAAAGTCACCGTTTCGCCCAAGGTTTTTCTAGCGGTGAATCGAGGCAATATCCCTAAGCATTCACTGGCTTCGACGAGCGCGCCAGCGGTTGCGTAATCGTTGACCCGATGCACAATCCGCGGCGCTTTCCCGGCTAGTGCAGCGATGGTTTCCAAGACATCGGCTGGGGAATATCCGGAGCGGGAAACGACCCAAGGTTCATCGATGACCTGCTCGGGGGAGAGCTCGTCAAACTTGGCCAGACGGTGATCCTTGTGGATGGCAATATCCAGCGGTTCGAAAGCCAAGGGAATTACCGCGATGCGATCTTCAGGCCACGGGGCTGTATGCGGCATGCGGTGCGCAAGCACCAAGTCGTAGGAAGAGGTGAGCGCCGGGAAATCCTGCTGCGAGACATCTTCATCGGAAAAATGTAGCGGCGGGAGATGCCCTTCGGGGTAAGAAAGCAGCGGAGCAAAGATTGTCTGCCCGATGGAGTGGAATCCGGCGATACGAATCGGAACGTCATGATCTTGTTCCTGTGTGCGGATCTTGGTTGAGACTTCGGCCAGGGTTGAGGCGACGGAGGCCGCCGCGGATGCTAAGAGCTTGCCCTCGGCGGTGAGCACCAGCCGACGCCCCTCCCTCTGAGTCAGTGGCGCGGGGAAATTACGTTGCAGCTGTGCCAGGTGCTGCGAGACCGCAGAGGGTGAGACGAACAAGGACTTGGCTACCGCGTTCACGCTACCCAGATCCGCTAGTTCGCGAAGGATTCTCAACTGATGCAATTCCATGAAGTAAATACTAAACTGTCAGATCAGAAAATGACTGATCTTCTAAGGTTTATTCTGCTGCCGTGGGGTGCGACACTGGAGGTATCCCAAGCCTGCCGTGCGTGCACCCCGGTGCCCGATCCTCAAAGGAACCAGCATGAAAGCTCTATACAAGTCCGGCCCACACGCCGGGCTGGAACTCGTAGACCGGCCCGAGCCAGAAACAGGTGCTCATGATGTGAAAATCCGTGTGATGACCGCTGGCATCTGCGGCACCGACCTGCATATTGAAGCCTATGATGAGGCCGCGCAGGCCATGATCAACACCCCGCTGGTCCCAGGTCACGAGTTCTACGGGGAGGTCGTGGAAGTTGGAGCGTTCGCACACGGTGTCAAGGTCGGGGACCGCGTGTCCGGCGAGGGCCATGTGGTCTGTGGCATCTGCCGAAACTGCCGTGCCGGACGCCCGCACATGTGCATCAACGTCAACTCTGTAGGCGTTCAGCGCGATGGCGCGTTCGCCGAATACGTAGTGATCCCGGCAAGCAATGTGTACATTCACCGCGACGAGCGCATCACCCCGCTGCTGGGCGCAATTTTTGATCCTTTTGGCAACGCTGTGCACACCGCACTGCAGTTCCCCATGGTGGGCGAAGACGTATTGATCACCGGTGCCGGACCAATCGGTCTGATGGCAGCAGCAGTGGCCCGCCACGCCGGCGCGCGCAACATCGCCATCACCGACGTGTCAGAGCAGCGTCTGGAACTGGCACGAAGCATGGGAGTGAACCTCGCCATCAACGTTTCTCAACAGCGTGTGGCTGAGGCTCAGAAGGAACTGGGCATGCGCGAAGGTTTCGACTTCGGCATGGAAATGTCGGGGCACAAGACCGCATTGCCGGAAATGATCGAAAATATGAACCACGGTGGCAAGATCAGCATGCTTGGACTGCCTAGCGAATCGATCGATATTAACTGGGGCAAGGTTGTCACCCACATGCTCACCCTGAAGGGGATCTACGGGCGTGAAATGTTCGAAACCTGGTATGCCATGAGCGCCATGCTCACCACCTCGGACGTTTTGCGCGAACGCATAGCGTCGGTGGTGACCGACTTTATCCCTGCCACCGAGTGGCAGGACGGATTCACCGCCGCCCGTGGTGGGCACGGTGGCAAGGTTGTTTTGGACTGGACTGTTTTCTAGGAGATATGACATGTACACAGATATGAAAGAGCAGCTGTCCGCGGAACTGGAACAGCTCAAAGAAGCAGGACTTTTTAAAGCAGAACGCCACATCGATTCGGCACAGTCCGCGTCTATCATGGCCGGTTCCTTGGGCAGCGAAGCACGCCGGGTGCTGAACTTCTGCGCAAATAACTACCTGGGCCTAGCCGATGATGCCCGAATCATCGACGCGGCAAAAAATGCCATGGACGAGCGCGGCTTCGGCATGGCGTCTGTCCGTTTCA
The DNA here is from genome assembly GCF_035257265.1 of Glutamicibacter sp. GTDB lineage: Bacteria > Actinomycetota > Actinomycetes > Actinomycetales > Micrococcaceae > Glutamicibacter. The sequence goes on along the minus strand of NZ_DATEXC010000038.1, from coordinate 309,282 downwards.
TCTGCGGTACCCAGGATCTGCACCTAGAACTTGAATCCAAGCTCTCGGGCTTCCTCGGAACCGAAGACACCATCTTGTTCTCCAGCTGCTTCGACGCAAATGGCGGTGTATTTGAGTCCTTGTTCGGCAAGGAAGACGCGATCATCTCCGATTCGCTGAACCACGCCTCGATCATTGATGGCATTCGTTTGTCCAAGGCAGCGCGTTTCCGCTACGCCAACCAGGACATGGCAGATCTGGAAACTCAGCTGCAGGCAGTTGCAGCCCTCAACGATGGTGCCGGTGCCCGACGCACCATCATCGTCACCGACGGGGTGTTCTCCATGGACGGCTTCTTGGCTCCCCTGGAAGCCATCTGCGATTTAGCCGACAAATACGGTGCACTGGTCATGGTTGATGATTCCCACGCGGTGGGGTTCATGGGAGCAACAGGCGCAGGAACTCCGGAGCACGCAGGTGTCTCTGACCGGGTGGACATCTACACCGGAACCTTCGGCAAGGCGTTGGGCGGAGCTTCGGGTGGTTATGTTTCTGGACGTGGCGAGATCGTAGCTATGCTTCGTCAGAAGGCCCGCCCCTACCTGTTCTCCAACTCACTTGCTCCGTCCATCGTAGCGGCCACCCTGAAGGCCCTGGAATTGGTGGTCGATTCAGGTGACCTGCGCGAGAAGCTCTTTGAGAATGCGGCGCACTTCCGTCGTCGGATGACGGAGGAAGGTTTTGATCTGCTGGACGGCGAGCATGCCATCATTCCGGTCATGTTCGGCGATGCGGTCAAGGCCGCCGAAGTAGCATCGAAGATGTTGGAGCATGGTGTTTTTGTCACCGCGTTCAGCTTCCCGGTAGTGCCAAAGGGTGCAGCACGTATCCGTGTTCAGCTCTCCGCGGCACATTCGGCCGAGGATATCGAAGCCTGTGTGAAGGCCTTCGTCGCCTCGCGCTAAATAGACGGTCAGAGTCGCCTTGATTCCCTCCACGGAAACGGGGCGACTTTGTCGTATCCGCTGACTTGTCCGAAATGCCAGATTGAACCTGATGACTTTGCTTCCTGCGCGGAGTACTTTTCAATAAGCTCTGATAAGGACCGTGATAGTGCGCCATCATAATCTTAGGACGCACTCAAGCAAAAGGAACCACAGGCAGATGAGCACCCACTTACTGACAAACATCTCCCAACTGACCACCGTTGACGCCGCCGGTACCGTCATCGCGGATGCAGCATTGCTGATCAGAGGCGGAATCATCGAATGGGTGGGCTCAGCGCAGCAAGCGCCAGAGGCTGAGATCATTACTGATCTTGGCGGCCGTGCGGTACTGCCGGGGTGGGTGGACTCGCACAGCCACCTAGTCTTTGCCGGGGATCGAGCAGACGAATTTGTTGCCCGGATGGCCGGTGAAGACTACGCCGCCGGGGGGATTGCCGTCACTACCTCGGCTACCCGCGCCACCGATGACAACGCCTTGTCCGAACTGGTCTCGGCCCGCCGAGCCGAAGCACTGTCTATGGGAACGACCTGGATGGAAACTAAAACGGGTTATGGGCTCACCTTAGAGGAGGAAGTGCGCCATGCACTTCTGGCACGAGAAATCGTGGATCAGGTGACTTTCCTAGGTGCTCACCTGGTTCCTGCCGGTCGCGACGCAGATGACTACACCAACGAGGTAGCCGGCCCAATGCTTGATGCTGTGGCCGCGAGCATAGATTTTGTGGATGTATTCTGCGAACGCGGAGCATTTAACGAAGAACAAACACGCCGAGTAATGCAGGCGGCCAAAGACCGCGGGATCGCCACAAAGATTCATGGAAATCAGCTGGGCCCAGGTCCTGGGACAAAGCTCGCCGTAGAATTTAGCAGCCACTCGGTGGACCACGTGAATTATCTTGAACCAGCCGACATCAACGCGCTCGCCGGGTCCTGGAGCGGTTGGGACAAGGCGGCCCGGACGGGTTCTCGTGGGGTGGTGGCTACATGCCTTCCGGCCTGTGATCTTTCCACTCGTCAGCCTTTGGCGCCCGGGCGTGAGTTGCTCGATGCCGGCGTGGTGATCGCTTTGGCCAGTAACTGCAATCCGGGGACCAGCTACACCAGCAACATGAACTTCTGTGTGGCGACCGCGGTGCTGCAAATGAGGCTGAGCCTTGCAGAGGCGGTCGAGGCTGCCACTTTCGGCGGGGCCTTAGCCCTTGGCGTGGCGGATAAAGTTGGGTCGATAGAAGTTGGGAAGCGTGCGGACCTGCATGTTCTGGATGCACCCTCCGCCGCACATCTGGCATACCGGCCGGGAATGGCTCTGACACACAGCGTGTATCGAGCAGGGGAAATGGTTACCCTCTGAGGATAAATTTACCGTCGGGTGTTTCGGAAAACTGACGAATGCTGGATCGTCCAAAAATACTCACGGACCACGGCGACTCTTCCTCAAATGAGCCTAGGTGCCAGTCGGAATAACGGTGAGTCAGTATGAGGCCGGTGCTATGCACTGCGCGGTCTTGGTGTGTAGGTCCACCACGCATGGCAGTGGTGGTGCCAATGATGAGGACGCCATTGCCGCTGAGGTGATTTTCGAGCTGAGCCATTGATGCTGCGAAATCGGTCTCCGTGAGAAAGGCCGGAACATTTCCAGCAAGCAAAATGGCGTCATAGGTAGTCGGCAGTCCAAGTTCTGTTAAGCGTTCGAACGTGATTTCAGCGGCTCCTAGCTGCCTGAACCAGCTAGGTTCGTAGAGCTCTTGCGCGGTCCGAAGCACCGTCACGGTCGGATCGATTCCAAAAGCTTGATGGCCTCGGGTCCTGAGGCCATTTACGGCATTTCCAATTCCGCAGCCAACGTCCAAGACAGTTGCTGAGCGAGAAATCAGCATGTCGAGAAAGCGTACATCAACCTCAAAGTCGATGCCCTCTTCGGTGAGCGCGCGCATTTTGGAAGCATAGGCGTGCAAATCAGGGACCTTAGTCATAGCCTAAGTCTGTCACGGGGCAAAGAATTCGAAACCATGAAAAGTGGGAAGAATCGGGGTAAACACTAGACGTATCGTTGCGCTGAGACCGAAATATAGAAGTAAGTTGGCCATCCGTGATAGACAATGAAGTATGGCTACTACTGCATTCAAAGATACCCCCGTCCAGACTATTGGAGAGCTGCCAGCCGTTGGCGCGCAGGCTCCAGCGTTTACCCTCACCGACACCGGCCTCGCAGATGTCACCAGCGAATCCCTCGCTGGCCGACGCGTGGTGCTGAACATCTTCCCATCGGTTGACACCGGTGTGTGCGCAGCCAGCGTACGCCGCTTCAATGAACTAGCTGCCGGCTTGGAAAACACCACCGTTGTGTGTGTTTCGGCTGACCTGCCATTCGCTTTGGGCCGCTTCTGCGGTGCAGAGAACATTGAAAATGTGACCGCTGCTTCCGTGTTCCGCTCGGACTTTGGCTCGGCGTACGGTGTGACCCAGGTAGATGGGCCACTAGCGGGCCTCTTGGCACGTTCCGTCGTCGTCTTGGACGAGGCCGGCAAGGTCGTTTACACCCAGATCGTTCCGGAAATCACCACGGAGCCAGACTACGACGCAGCTATTGCAGCGCTAAATAGCTAGTAAGTTTTTGCGGCCATAGGCGAATTAGTTCGTCTGGTGTTGCGCTAGTCAAGGAGTATCGGGCCCATTAACTTGGGCGCGGTGCTCCTTGACTTTTTAATGCGGCTTGAACATAGCATGTCTGCGTGCATACTGGCTGTTCTTGTGTGCAGCGATTACCACACGCAAAGCTCCGACACAGCGGACGAAGTCTATGATCGATAGGTGACTGGTGAAAAGACGTTAGCGAAGAGCAATGCTCGCATCCTCAAGATGGAGATCTTCCTTGTGATGGGGCTCTGTCTGGGGCAGAGTGCGGTGTATTCGTTGATTAGCTTTGCCGACAAGGCGACCCGAGCGCCGCTGCGCGACCAAACCACGTCGATGAATAATCCTCTCAACTCCCGCGAATACTTTGACCTGTCATATCAGTTGCTGGATATTTTATTTGCGCTGATACCGGTTCTTCTCGCACTGTACTTGATGCACCGCACGCTGGGACGAAGCGTGAAAGATATCGGATTCGACTTTCGCAGGCCGGGCAAAGATTCGCTGCTCGGGGCAGGATTATTCCTTGCCATGGGTCTGGGCACTTTGGGGGTTTATGCCGCAGGCCGCGCGTTAGGGATCACCACTGCTCTGTCGACGGCGAATCTCGCAGAATATTGGTGGAGCGTGCCGGTGCTGCTACTTTCTGCCATCCGGCATGCGGTGCTCGAAGAAGTGATCATGCTGGCATTCCTATTCGGCTACGGAAAAAAACTCAACTTCGGGCCGTGGACGCTTATTTTGGTTTCGGCGCTGATCCGCGGCAGCTACCATCTCTATCAAGGCGTCGGCCCGATGCTGGGAAATATAGCCATGGGTGTGGTGTTCGGTTGGATTTACCACAAATACGGGCGGGTGATGCCGTTGGTAATCGCGCATTTCTTGTTGGACGCCGTGGGCTTTGTCGGCTTCATGCTCTTTGGGCCTGCTATCGGTATCGGCAGTTAACGCCACAGGCTAGGCGTCCGACAACTCCGCTGTTCCCCGGGAATGTGGAGCTATCAATAACATCCCGGGGAGCGATCCTGCGCGTTAGTGGTTCTGATACGTGTTAGTGAGTAGGGAGGAAGAACGCAGTCTTTGGTTCTCTTAACCCCTTTGATTACGGGGAGAGGTATTCCTCGTGCTGCCGGTGGGCCTTGGCCACCTCGGCCCGGATCATCTCGACGTCCTTGGCTTTGTTGCGGTACTTAGGAGCCATCGTTTCGATCTGCCGTTCTTCCTCTAGTAGGGCGGTGTAGATGCGTTCGCGTTCGGCAGGATCTGCCGTGTAGTCCAAATCCAGATAGTTGACCGCGTGCCGTCGGGCATTGTTGATCGCGGCCTGAGCTTTGCCGGCCTTGCTCAGCAGTGAGGCCAGTACGGTGATAACCAGTACTCCGATGATGACTGTCAGCGATAGGCCTGTGGTGATCTCGATGACCGGTACCGGTTTGCCATCATTGATGAACGGCAAAGTGTTTTCGTGCATTGCGTGCAGGATCAGTTTGACGCCGATGAATCCTAAGACCGCGGCCAGCCCGTAGGAGAGATAGATCAACCGGTCCAGGAGGCCGTCGATCAGGAAGTAGAGCTGTCGCAGGCCCATGAGGGAGAACGCAGTGGCGGTGAAGACGATGTAGACGTTCTGGGTGAGGCCGAAGATGGCGGGGATCGAGTCCAGGGCGAAGAGAATGTCGGTTCCGCCTATGGCGACCATGACCAGCAGCATTGGGGTGAGGACCTTTTTGCCGTTCTCCATGGTGAACAGCTTGTCGCCGTCGTAGTGCTCCGAGGTGTGGAAGAACTTGCGGGTGAGACGGATCATGAAGTTGTCGGCTTCGTCGCCATCGGTTTTGGGTTTGAGAAGGTTTCCGGCGGTAAGCAGCAAGATCAGGCCGAAGGCGTAGAAGACCCAGGCGAAGGAGTTGATCAGTGCTGCGCCGAGGAAGATGAAACCGGTGCGGGCGATCAGGGAGAACACAATGCCGAAGAGCAGTACCTTCTGCTGATCCTCGCGCGGAACCTTGAAGCTGGCGATGATGATCAGGAAGACAAAGAGGTTGTCTACCGAGAGGGCCTTTTCGGTGATGTATCCGGCGAAGTACTCTGAGCCCATGGTGGGTCCGCCGAAGACCAGGACAAGAATGCCAAAGACAAGGGCGATGCCCACGTAGATGGAAGACCAGATGGCCGCTTCCTTCAGGGTGGGGACGTGTGCCTTGCGGATGTGGAAGAAATAGTCGAAGGCCAGCAGAGCCAGGATGACCACGATGGTGATGCCCCAGATCAGGGGGGAGATAGTCACGATATTCCTGCTTTCAAGAGGTGGGGGACTTGTAGGTCAGGGACTTAGTGGTCAGGAAGGATATGGCCAATGCTAGTTCACCCGGCGACCGGTCTGCGGTTCTTGGAAGGAAATCGGCAGCCGAGTCAGCGGCTGATGGATTGAATAGGAATAGATTCAGTGGGAGCCCTAAAGCGCGTAGAACAGACAGACTTGGCGTCCAAATTCACGCCATGTCATCACGTTGAGTGCTGCCCCTTACAAACGAAGAATACCGATCGTTACACGATATGACGTGTTCCGGCGAATCGTTCCGTCGCTGATCCTACGGCAGGTAGAAGCGGCCCCCTCCACCGAGGCCAACAAGGTCTACTTAGTCAACCTCAGTGTTGTTTGCGGTCATTGCGAATTGACGGGGCCAGTATTGTGGTCTGTCGATGAGCAGGCATCTCAAATCTGGAACGCCCGCCCGGTGCCCGTCGGAGCACAGGCCGGCCGCCAGGGAGTCATAAGTTGAGGGTCCGGCCAGTGGGCTGTGTACAAGCGTGCAGAGTTCATTCGCCTAGCCTGGCACGAGGGCCAAGGAACAAGCTAGGGCCGATCTGCTCTCCCCTTCTAGGAGAAACTATTAGAAATTGTCTTGAAGCTTCACACGTATATGCCGATGCACTGCGGTGAGGTGTCTACTCGAAATGCAGACTGTTTCTGCATCGTTCAGGTCATTTTCTGTAATTGCACGGGGTCGGCAGTCAGATATGCTCCGTAGGCTTTTCCCGGTTAGCTTATCGGGACCACTGCGTCGGGCAGTAGGGAAATCCTGCCTTAAAAATGAAAAATTAATTACCGGATTTCGTGCCGGTAAATGCCCTACGTTGTCGCATACTTAGTTTTAAGCAAGATCCGTAGAAGAGTGCAGTCCCATACACCGCATCTAAAGGGACCGTGCTTTGCCTATCTATCCGTTTGCAACGGCTTGCCTCGGCCGCGTCAGGACCTGTGGCTCTGTCGGCTGAACGGTTTGGATACTTGGGGGTTTCGAAATGTTCAGCCGACCACAAGAATCACCACATCGAGCAAACTTACTGCGTCACGCCATCAAAGGGTCGCGTCCCAGTCGTGTCTTTCGTTTCTACGTTTTGAGTCGACAGGTTGGACTCGCCGTCCGTTGTCCATATGGCGAGAAAATCGCTGAGTAGAAAATAAATGTTGACTAGCTGTTTATTGGTTAACCAGAGAAGTTGCCTCTCTTCGCCACCTTTTCCGGGATAGATTCAAAAGTACATTCTGCTGCGAATTCTGGATATCGTTTCGGCGCGCATGCGGGAAGCAAATCTGAAAGTTAGCGCAGCATGAGTCATGGGGAGTACTCGTAACAGTTACGAACAAGGCGGAGGGCTACAAATTGCCCGGACGAATTGCCAGATCCGAAATCGCCATACTCGTCTCCGAACTGCTCGGTTCGCGCGAAGGACGTGGTGACCTGAGTGAATATGAGTGAGTTCAAGGAATGCCAGCGGTGATAGCCACGTTCAATGAATCAGTTGACGACCTCATGCGTTTGGTTTCGATCCTCGCCCGCAGTTCTAATTGCTTTGGAAGATGCCCAGACTGAAGAGTTACTTTTGGTGAATATCTCGATACCGTGTTCCTCCCCGCCTATTGTTGCTGCAAGTTCCTCGGGAATCACGGCTGGCTTCTTCTTTGATCGTGTAGTTCGAGGGACGATGGTGCCACTCGGGTTCGGTAATGGAAACTACAGCGTGGTGGCGAAGGTTGTTCCCACATTCATACGCAGTTCGTGGTCGAAGCGAGGCTCCTGCCATCACAGTCTGGAAGTGCAGATACGTATCTTATGTGTGAGCATGCTTCCGCTGAGCGCTTTCTACTCGTTCTCCGAAGTGCTGAATGGATTGTGGCCGGGTTTAGGTGTTCGAGGTCGTTGCGTGTACCAGAATTTAGGGGCTGACATGCTCGCCTCCGAGCCTGTCAGCGGTGTCGTAGGCAGTACGCAGGGGCAAGACACTGATCGGCAGGGCAGTGGAGAATGTGTGGACTCCGACGACCTCAATGATCAATCTGATGACGGTCGACTTCGGACGCAAACGGACCTGCCTCGCTTACCTGACGTAAGTGAAACAGATCCGCTGGTTCTTGGAATAGCTTAGTTAGCTACGGTCGTGACGTGCTGATTCTTGTGCCGAATTTGCGTCCAAGGTCGGGGCGACATGCGGGTGGCTGCGTTCCAAGGACGCACCCTCCACATCTATATCCGGCAATATGCGATTAAGCCACTTCGGTAACCACCATGCTTTGTCCCCGGCTAGGTGCATGAGTGCGGGGATCAGCAGCATGCGCACCACGAAGGCATCGACCAGCACGCCGAAAGCCAGTGCGAAGCCGATAGGCCGGATCATCGCGCTGTGGGAGAAGACGAAGCCACCGAAGACCGAGATCATGATGATGGCCGCCGCGGACACTACCGCACGTCCAGCGCGCACTCCCTGGACCACTGCAAGCCTGGCTTGGGCACCATGGGCGTAGGCTTCGCGCATGCCTGAACCAATGAACAGTTGATAATCCATGGCTAGGCCGAAGAGGATGCCTACCAGCAGAGTCGGAAGGAAATTCAGGATTGGCCCGGGGGTATCGACGCCGAAGATGGTTGAGAACCAGCCCCACTGGTAGATTGCGACTACTCCGCCCAAGGAGGCGAAGTAGGACAGAATGAAGCCTATTGTCGCGACTAGGGGTACGAAGATCGAACGGAACACCAGGATGAGAATCAGCATGGACAGCCCGACAACCACGACTAGGTAAATAGGCAGGGCTTCGGCGAGCTTCTCGGAGATGTCCACGTTGCCGCTAGCTGAGCCGGCGACGCCGATCTCGAAGGTGCCATCAACAGGGGAGAGTCCGCGAAGGGTGTGGACCAGTTCCTCGGTGGACACGCTGGTCGGCCCTTGTTCGGGGATGACTTGGAATGCCGCAACGGAGCGATCCGCGGAGGTGCCTGCCGGCGCCACTGCCACCACGTCATCTTGGGCGAAGATGGTCTCGGCAATGTCGCGCTGGTATGCCAGTGCCTGTTCCTCGCTCGGTGTGCCGGGAAGGTCAGCAACTACCAGCAAGGGACCATTTTGTCCTTCGCCGAATCGTTCGGAAATACTCGTGTAGGCGCGGTATTGGGTAGTGTCCGAGGCCTCGGAGGACCCATCGGGCAGATTCAGACGGAGATCCAAAGCTGGGATGGCAATGACAAGCAGCAAGGCTATGGAGCCCACCGCTGCGCCAATGGCGCCCTTGGTCGACATTGGGCGTACCGCGCGCACCCGAGACGTCACTGCTGCGGAGACTTGCGGGCCTGCTTCCAGACGGGCTCGTTCCTTGCGGCTGAGAATCTTCTGGCCTACAAGCGAGAGCAGTGCGGGAGTCAGGGTGATGGCAACCAGCACTGCGATCAGCACGCTGGCCGCGCCGACGCTACCCATGAGTCCCAAGAACGGGATCCGGGTGACATTCAGGGCCAGCAGGGCTATGAATACCGTGGCGCCGGCGAAGACTACGGCATTACCCGAGGTGCCATTGGCCAGCGCGATCGATTCACGTACCGTGTAGCCATCCTTGAGCTGGTGGCGGTGTCGATTAATGATGAACAATGAATAGTCAATGCCTACGGCTAAGCCGAGCATCAGTCCGAGCATCGGGGTCACTGAGGACATTTCCAGCACGCTGGACAGGGACATCGCACCCAACGCGCCAATGGCCACGCCCACTAGAGCGGTCAGCAATGGCAAACCGGCACCCACCAAGGTACCCAGCATGACTACCAGCACGATTCCAGCCACGATTAGGCCAATGACTTCACCAACGCCGAAAACGCTGGGGATGCCTTGTGAGACTTCCGAAGAGAAGTCGAATTCCACACCAGCTACTGGGTTCTCTGCAAACGCCGCGACTAGTGCGTCTTTGGTTTCTTGCGCGATATCCATCTGAGCTTCGGTGAACACGACGGTGGTGATGGCAGCTCGCCCGTCGGCCGACACTGTCCGGATTTCGGCAGCCATGTTCAGCAGGGAAGCTCCTTGCTGAAGTTCAGCTTCCTGTTTTTCCAGCGTTGCGCTGCCTTCGTCCAGCTTGGCCCGCTGAGTTTTCAGTTCTTCGGCTACGGCGTTCAGTTGGGCCGATTGGTTATCGAACTGGGCTTTTGCTTGGTCATACAGGCCTGCTGAGCGGGCCTGGGCGATGGCCTTGTCTAGTTGTTCGCGGCCGGCGGCCAGTTCTTCTTCCGCAGTCTGAAGCTGGGTGGAACCCGTCTTCAGCTTATCCTTGGCGTCCGCGATCTGCTGCTGGGCGTCCTTGATCGCGGCGGCCTGGTCGGATCTATCTGATTCGGTGGCGAAGGGATCAATGACGGTTTCGATTCCATCGATGCCCTTGGCTTCCGTGACGATCGCGCCGATGGCCTGTTCCTGCTCAGCGGTAAATGCTTCACCGCTGCTGGTCTGCGCCACGATACTGCCAGTTCCACCGGAAGCTTCAGGGAATTCTCTAGCCAGTCTGTCTGTCACTTCTGCTGTGGGGGTACCGGGAATGGACATGGCATTGGACAATGTTCCCCCGCCAATGGCGAATGCTATGCCGACGGCCAAGAGCACCGCGAACCACGCAGCGATGATTTTCCGGGCGTGGCGAGCTGAGCCACGTCCAAGACGATAAAGAAATTCAGCCATGGGTCCTTCTCATAGTGTCGATGGATAATCTAGAAAATGTGGGAGTGCTAACTGTCGCCAAAACCGGTGCGAAGCGAGTCGATGAGCCGTTCCAGGAGTTGTGCCCAGAGATTCCTAGATTCGGGCGTGTCAACGGCTCCCAGCGTGGAAACCCAGTGAGTGTAGATGACGAGCAGGCCATTCGTTAATGAACTGACCAGCAGCTGGACCAACAAGGGGTCGCTCCCGGAGTGACGTTGCAGCATCTGCCCGGTAAGCCGCTCGCTGATGGCAGTAAAAGCCCGCGCAGCCATATGGGCCTGACGCGGGGACAACACTGGTTCCTCACTGCCCAATACTTGGGTGAGGTAGACCATCGGCGAAACTAAGTCGGTGGACCGTAGCGTTGTGGCAAGTTCGTCGAATATCGACTCGCGGGATTCTCCAGGGGGAGTGTGTGAAGCGAGCCGTTCAACGACCTCTCCGAGTTCGTTGCCGAAAACCTCGATGACTACTTCATCTAGAGAAGCGAAATGATTGAAGAGTGTGCGCTTCGATAAATCGGCTGCCTGGGCTAATTCGTCGACTGAGAAATCGCTAGTCAGCCGGTTCCGCATGATTGAGGCAGCGGCGTCGATGATGGAACGGCGGTGCCTGGCTTTGGTTTCGGTACGACGATCAGTGTTCGGTAAAAAATTACTCACCTAATTACACTAAGTGCAACATTGCGCTCAGTGCAAATTTTTCATTTCAATGGTCGAGAGCAGGGTATGGAGCTGGCCGTAACTTTAACGATCCTGATGTTCTCACTGGTTAGTTGTTTGGTTGATTTTTCGTATCACTTGCATCGTCTTGCTATACGTTCCGCTAGGCCTACAAGGATTGAGTTTTCCGATCAATTTTGAGTCGGTTTTTTAATGGCCCGCAAACCATGACGTTGTCACGGATCTGCGTTTTCGCTTGAAATACATAGTAGTGAGAACCTAGGACTAACGAATTTTCAAGGATTTTAAGCCGAGGGAGTGCAGAAATTTTCAAGTCAAGTGAGACCAGGAGCAGCTATGCTGCAGGTGTTTCCACGTTATCCTCCTCTACTTCCTAACGTTCGATGGGCTCGTCAATCCAAGCCTTGTCTGGCAGTTGAAGCTTCTACAGTAACCGAGAAGAACTAAATCGTTCAGGATGCTGCACCTGTGCTTACGCCAGCGCGGCCAACCACTGATCATCAACATGACCAGTCATCTCAAAATGCACATCGGCTGGGGCGTGAAACCCGATTCCGGAATGTCGGTGGTGGGTGTTGCTGGTCGAAGAGAAGCGCACAAGAAAATCTTTGGCATGCGCGAACCACCCGAACCGTTCAGGGAACGAGGGCAAATACTTCAGGGTTTTGAACCAGACTTCTGAGTTATCCCGAAATCGGGATAGCAGCGATTATTGCCGGGCCGTGATTATGCCGAGCTCAAACGTGTCTGGGCGGATTCTTGCTGGTACGTGGGCTGCCGCGGCCTAGACACTCGGCATAATCGCGTTGGTGCTTCATGCTGATTCTGTGCGGATTCTTCGTTCGGAGGAGGCTGCATCAGCTCGCAGCATTGGATCGTTGGTTGCACGGGCGTCGCCTGGCTGCCAGCGACTTGGACGATGCCTGTCTGGTTCCGGTTGGTCGCGGCCCGGCGGCCCGCACACCGAACGACGTTTGTGGCTATCACAAATTTTTCGGTTCCGATCGCGTATTTGCGCCAAATCGGTGTGGCGCCTCCAGCGATCACACGCGTGGACCCGCTCTCGCTGATCCATGAGCGGTATCCCAGTTAACTCTCCACCGAACGCGGGCTGGTTGAAAGCTCGGTCGTGACCAATATGCGTGTCACCGAGTATCTCCAACCAGCAGGGACTCTGGTTGGAGGGGATCTCAGCGGGCCAGAAGACCATCTACATTTCGGCGCTCTGCGCTAGTTCAAGTATTGGGTGGTCGCAGACGACCGTGACCGCGTTAGCATCGTTTCTGCGCTTCCTCCGCGTCGCCGAAATCACGACTGCACCGCTCGCTATGGCGCTGCCAAAACTCACCGGGCATCGTTCCAACGTTCCATGCGCGTTCACGCAAAGCGACTTCATCCGTCCGCCCGCTGGCTGTGATTGAGCCAGAGATGTCGGTTTAAGTGACCGTGCGATTCTAATGGTTCTGTGGCAGTTGGGTACTCGCCGAGGCGAGGTGGCCGGTCTGAAGGTTGATGACATCAACTGGCGCCGGGGTGAAATCACGGTCCGGGGAAAAGGGAACCGCCACGAAGTTTTGCCAATCTCGACCGATGTTGGTGAAGCACCCTTGCTCTGCCTCCACGAATCCCATCGTCGTATCCCGACCTCCTAACATCTCGTGGCCAGGCAAGACAACGATCTAAATTGCGTCAGTGACTAAGGCACGGTTGGAACACCACTTTTCTTCGATGCTCGCATTTTTCGAGGATTTCTCAACTTTGGCGATTAGGACTGATCTCCGGTGTAAAGAGACAAGAATAGGGAAAAATCTCTCAACCTGCTTCAGGGCTGCGCTAGGTTTCTTGTCGTCGAAAGCCAGATACATCTGCGACTCGAACCGCGTCCGAAATTTGGACGGTGCGTTGCCGCAGCTTCAGTTCAAAGTGGCTGGGAGCTGACTTCAGATAAAAGTGAGTTTCATCCCAGTTGGAAACTTCGTGTAACTCTTACTGTCAATTGAATGGCAAGAATTTTCGAAACGTCGATTATTTCGCCCGAGGCACACTCTAATTCCATGATGGAGACATCTTCTTGAAACCCATGAAATTTCAAGTGATTACTAACTATCTTGTCTTTGAAAATCTTCAATCCAAATCGAATGTATATAAAGAAGTCAAGCGCGGAGTGACAGGTTTACGAGTGTCAACTGCTTCGTTAGTTTTAATACATGGTTGAGTAAATATGAGTACCTTGCTAGGCTAAGTAAAAATTTTGCTGAAAGACCTGGATGAAATGAATTCAGGGGGTTACGCGCATAACAAGGAATAATTTCGTCTTATTCGTGCCTGTAATCGCAGAAATCTGAGTAATGCTCCGTGACTATCGGGTGCTGACGCAAATTTCTAACTCAGCTGATTCGCACGCTTATGATCTGCTAAGTCTCTGATCGCCCTAGGGCGGTCTGTGCCCGGAGCTTCGGACTATAAGCCCACAGACCTGATGGATGTTGTATTGTTGCGCCGTGCCAGTTTTGCCTTGAGTATCCGATTTGCGAGCACCTTGCTTTGCGCGTTGTTACTCCTGATGATTTTACCCGCAGTGAGTGCGAAATTCGCTTTGCCTGCAAACGCTACCTATGCTACAGGCGGATCAGGGCAGTACAAGGGACTCATCGACTGGATTCAATGGGGGACCAGCGGTAGCGCGATCGCCAGTGGGACTACAAAAAGTACAACCCGAACTATCGGAGGGCAAGCCCTCGTCACCAGCTGCACTATCAACAATATTGCTGGACGTCAGACCGCAAGTAATGACTCGCGACTTCTTGCATACCGGCCAGGCCAATGGACTAACGATGGACTCGATGACCTGTACAACATTGGTGGTACGGGAGGCTCTAATCAGCTGATCAGCGGCATTACGCATGCAATTGATAATGATCGCGCAACCTTCAATGTGAGCTGCTCGGCGACCTTGAACGGAACCGCCGTCCCACTGGGTGGTCTGGTATTCGCGGATGCTGAAGCAAGTAATTCAAACAGTGTCGCCACGAGATCCGAGTTTGTTGCGGCCAGGCCTCTACAGACTCCCGTAGATTGGCGCGTCATTGAGCGATTCCGAAACGCTTCGTGCAACACCACCAATGGCGTAAACGCTCAGCTGCTCACGGGTACTCTTACCTTGCGTCCTACTGCCGGTGAATGCGCGAACGGTGGTCCTATGGCGATCGCCTACATGAAAGGGTCAAGTTCTGCCGCTATTACTATCCAAGGCGGCGGTAAAAGCGCAGTGGCCTTGGGCGTGGTGTTTGAGGCTGACTTTGGCGATGCGCCGTCTAGCTACGGTGAAGCAGGCGCTCTTTTCCAACGCGAATGGAGCGGAACACAGCTTACCGAAGGTGACAATCTCGTTTTTGGTTCGGGGTTCGAGCTGGGCACCCCAATCCAGCCGCTCACACGTTTAGGCGCCACGATTGATGCCGATGCCAATCACCAGCCCAGTGCTAGGGCAACACTCGACGACACAACTAATGCGGACGACGAGGACGCTGTCGGTAATCTAGGCACGATCAATGCTGTCCCCGGACAGAACTACACGATGAACTCTGTTCAATGCACCGGACCTGGTTATGTCGCCGGTTGGATTGACTGGAATGCTAACGGCAAGTTTGACACGGGCGAACGTTCCGCAGCTGTCCAATGCACTGGCGCCTCGGTGAACCTTACTTGGGCAGTTCCCGCCGATACGAAGAAGTCCTCAGCCACGGGTACAAGTTTCGTGCGTTTCCGTATTGCGGCAACCACGGCTGAGCTGTCTTCACCCACTGGCATGACTCAGTCTGGTGAGGTGGAAGATCACGCGTTGAAGATCAATGCGCCCTCTGTCACTGTGCAGAAAAACGTCGAACGACGTGTGGGAGCATCTGACCAATTTGTATTGTCTCTGCGCCAAGGCTCAACCGTTCTGGGCGAAGCAACGACAACTGGAAGTGCAACTGGCGTACAGGCCACTCAAGTAGAACCGGTCTCCGTTTTGCCTGGGCAGACTTATGCCTATGGAGAAGCCATGTCGGCTGGCTCAACGGGCACACTGGCCGATTACTCCAGCCAATCACAATGCACTATCAGCTATTCAAATGCCCCAGCTGAGGTCCTTCCCGCCCAGCAGGGAGCACAGGGAACCATTGTCGTTCCCGCATACCAAGCGGCTAAGGGCGTTCCAGCGATCAATTGCGTAATCGGCAACGATGCGAAGGTCTCTGACCTGACACTGAGCAAGGTCTGGGTTATCAATGGTCAACGAGTCGACAATGGATCACAGCCTGAAGGATTACAGGCTCAAGCACGTGTGACCACTGATCAAACCCGAGACCTGACGTGGGGGACCAAATTGGAGGGGCTGCGCTCGGGGCAGAAAATCAGTGTGGATGAAACGACCAGCATCTCCAAAGGGATGCCGGGATGCCGGATTACCAGCCAGAAACTGACCGGATTCAATGGTTCCACACTCGACCGAACGATGCCCTCAGAGCTCACGCTGCGTTCCGCAGCTAACACCGCCACGGTCACCAACAACGTTTCGTGCGAATCAAATCTAACTCTAAACAAAGAAGTCATCGGCGGCGCAATTAGCCCCCAGGCCTGGGACCTGGCAGGGCTAAACGATTCCGGCACCGCGGTCATTCAGGGAAAAAGTGGGGTGCGCCAAAGCATTCCAGCCAACCAGCGTCTTGCACTGGCAGAATCCAATGGCCCGGCTGAGTATGTGCAAGATGACACAAGAACAAGCCAGGAGCGTAGCGCGGCTCCCCGCGCCACCGGGTCATGGAAATGCGTCACGGTCGACGTCGATGGAAAAACCGTGCAAGGAGTACTCGCTGAGCGTTCCGGCACTAACGGCACAGTAACAGCACCTTTGGGCGCAGACATCCGCTGCACAGCTGTCAACAAGACGGCCCAAATGACGCTGTTGAAATTCGTCGAAAACATCAATGGAACGGGCACCGCCGTGGCCAGCGACTGGGATCTGACTGCGGCCCCTCGCACCGACTTCCCACGCCTTTCCGAACGTACAGTTGAAGGAGCCTCGACGATCTCGGACAACTCTTTCCTGATTCGTCCAGGCCATGAGTATGAGATCAGTGAAGCGAGCGAAATCGGTGGTTACACCCAAGTAGCTTTCGAAAAATTCATCGGATCTGACCCACGTCTTCAAGCACAACTTAATGATCCTAAGAACTGGGAAAAAGCAGACCGGAAAAGTCTCACTCTGGCGGCCGAGCAACAAGCTGTTTACCGCTTCGTGAACCGCGATGCGAAAGCTTTCGCACTTCCTCTGACCGGCGGCACAGGCACTCGGGTATACGTCATCGCAGGAACACTGATAGCGCTTGCTGCTATTGCTGCGGGGATCTACCGCCTGCGAAGAAACCGTAACAGCAGCTCCGACTAAAGACCACGGGTGGCATCCCCGTCACTCGATGCCTCATCAATGATTCATCACAAGAAGAAAGGGACATCATGTCCTTGACCACCCGCCGCGCATCGCGCGGACTCCGCCGCATTGCGGTCAGCCTGGGTGCACTGCTGGCGGGGACGTCGCTGGTTTTGACCGCGGCTATTCCTGCTTCCGCAGCGCAGAACATCGATCCTGATGCGACCGGTTCGATCACCGTGCATAAGTTCGAAGAACCGACCACCCCGACTGGGCTGGACAACAACGGCACCGCGATAGACACCAGCGGGTTGACGCCGATTTCTGGAGTGACGTTCACCGCTCAGCAGGTTGATATCGACCTCACTGATGACGCTTCATGGCAGGGACTGGAAAACTACACCGTTGCTCAGGCTCAGTCCAACCTGCGTGCAGGTACTGAGCGTTCGCAAGTTACCGGAGCTAACGGCATCGCTGGCTTTGCCGGTCTGCCGGTGGGCCTGTACTTGGTCACCGAATCCAGTGTGGGTGAAAACAATATCCCCGTCCAGGGCGAACCTTTCCTGGTAACCATGCCGTTAGCCGTGGATAACGACTGGCTCTACGACGTAAACGTCTACCCTAAGAACACCGTCACGGGCTTGGAAAAGACCGTTGATGACTCTGCAGCTTACGTTATTGGCGACCCCGTGAACTTCAGCTTCACCGCCCGTGTTCCGTCGGTGCCGGCTTCGCAGCCGATGACCGCATTTGGCATCTCAGATACCTTGGACAGCCGCCTTCAGTTTGAGTCGGCAACCGTTACGGTGGCCGGAGCGAACCTTGTCGCAGGAGACTACACAATCGGTGCGACCGGTCAGCAGTTCGAGCTTTCCTTCACCGCTGCGGGCCTGACTAAGCTGCGTGCCGTACAGGGCAACATTATTACCGTGAATATGGCGACCACCGTTCAGTCCTTGGGCAACGGCGCGATCACCAACCAGGGCCAGATCTACGTCAACGACCCTGAATCCGGTTACGATTCCAACACCGTCAAGTCTTCGTGGGGTGCCTTGCAGCTGCAGAAGTACGCGGCGGAAGACGAGAGCCTTTTCCTCACTGGTGCAGAGTTCCAGCTCTACGCAGTGAACGCCGAAGGCGGGCGGACCACAGGGCCGCTGCAGGACGTCACCGACAGCAACGATACATTCACCACCGGAGCCGATGGCACGTTCACAATCAACGGGCTCAAGGCAGGAACGTACGAGCTGGTGGAGACTAAGGCGCCTCTCGGCTACAAGCTCGATGCAGCTCCTATTGCAGTCACTGTGAACGAAGGCTCGCTGGCTCAGGCCGCCCAAGTTTCGGTTTCCAATGACCAGGTGCCTCCTTTCCAGCTGCCACTGACCGGTAGCACTGGAACTGCGATCTTCGTGGGCGCCGGCCTAGTGCTCGTCGCTGGCGGTATTTTGCTGGCTACTGCCCGCAAACGCCGTTCCCAGGCAAACTAGCATCTAAGCATGATTCAGGGGGCCTCCCGGCCGCGGCCAGCGGTACTGGGAGGCCCCCTTATTTATGAAATCATTGATCAGCATGCACTCTTCCGGACGAAAGGCTAGGACATGGGTTTGAAGACTGCGCCAAAGCTTATCGGCCGGCACGTAGCACGGCGAAGAGTGCAGCTCTTTTCGGTGTTGATTGCTTGTTTGGTATTCCTTGGAAGTTGCGTTGCCTTCTATCCCTCGGCGGCTTCCTGGGTCTCCGCGTTAGAGCAGACAAAGCAGACCGACCGTTATGTGGACGTCACCGATTCTCTCAGCCCATTTATTAAGCAAGAAGAGCTAAGCCACGCACAGGAATACAACTCCTCCTTGGCAGATGGCACACGAATTGTTGATCCGTTCGCAGCAGTCCAAAAGCACACGCAGAAAACTGACGATCCCTACTGGAATCTCTTGGACCCGAACGATGACGGGCTCATGGCGCGGTTGCGCATCCCCACCATCGACTTGAAAGTACCGGTTTACCACGGAACCGCAGAAGACGTTCTATTGGAAGGCGCCGGCCATCTTGAAGGGACCGCACTTCCAGTGGGAGGTCTAGGAACCCACGCCGTCATGACTGGCCACCGCGGGTTACCTCAAGCTGCGATGTTCACCGATCTTGACAAGGTCGAAGTTGGCGATGAGATCGAGATCGATGTCTTTGGCCAGACGCTCGTTTACCGGGTTACGGATAGTTCCGTAGTTCTTCCCACCGAGACTGCACTGCTGCGACCACAATCGGGTGTGGACCTCATATCGTTGGTTACCTGCACGCCTTTAGGCGTGAACTCTCACCGCATCATCGTGACTGCCGAACGTGTCACCCCGACCCCTCCCAGCGCAGGGAAAAATGTGGATTCTGTAGGCTTCCCCTGGTGGGCAGTAGGATTGACGGTTACTGCCGCGGCCTGTTTTTGGTATGTCATACGCACGCGTGGACAAGAAACAGCAAGCGATCGATAGGAGTCGGTGCCTCTCCGTTCCGCACGCTCACACTTGCGTAGAACAGCTTTCCGGTCGGTTCCAGGATATGGTCTCTCGAGTAAACGGACGCATTCAGATCCAAAACACCTGCGTGCAGGGAATCCTCATAACGGAATCTAGTCTGGTCCCTGTTGTTGCGGCGAATTTTTAGGCGTATCCAAGAACGCAATCGCGGCAAATGACGCCCGTCTTGGTCCTTTCCTCGGCCTGGCTCCGATGCCGGATAGTGAAGCATTCCACGCAAACAAATTCATCCTCGCCGTGGGGGATGACCTCTACGGAGAGTTCCTCATCCACAATCGCACCGGGAAGCTCTAACCCATCAGAGACATCTGTCTCATCGAGTTCCGTATTGACGCTCTTCGCAGTGGGGGCGTCTATTCTCTGAACGTCTTTAAGCTTTTTTCCGATGCTTCGGCTACGTCGGGACGCGCTTCATCATAATCTGTGGCCATGGTCCGATTTCCTTATCATCAGGGTAAAGGTAGACGGGAAATATTAACTACTGCAACTCAGGCCGTCAAATCACACAGAGTGTTTCACTGTTTACACCCAATCTTGGGCTTTGCAGTGGAAGCAGACGGGTGCGGAGCATCGATATATTGAGTGGCTAGACTGACTTGTGCGGGCCCTTGGAGCGCTGGCTGACGGGAGTTTTCACAACCATTTGTACTCCTGTAACGTACTAAAATGTACGAGTCGGAAATCTGATTAATCAAAGCAAAGGCTTCTTGTTATAAAGCTTTATCAACTCAGAAACTTTTAAATTGACAAAATGCAAATATTTTCAAATTATGGGGTGCGTGGTACTCACCCACGTTACTTTGGTGGGTGCCAAGGGGCCCGTGAGAGTTCGTATTACTAACTGCATACTTGGAAGCGGTCAGGTGAGCTCGGGAACCTTGCAACAGCGTGCTTCAAATTCAAATATGCCCGGCTTTGATAAGGCGATACCCAAGTCCTGTGTTCTGACCTTTGATAAATTTGTTTTCGCCACGTCGCAAATACGCAATGCGTGCTGAAACGACTTTGACCGTTTGGCGCTTGAACGTCCTAACGACCTTCTCATTCTTATCGAAAACTGCGCAAGGCGACCAAGATGTCGTGGGCTGACCAACCCCAAAACTTTCTCTGGCCTATTAAACTAGAATTTAACTTCATTCGGCCCTAGAGCATAGGAGGGAACTGAGGATAATTCTACAAAAGGACAATCTACTGGATAACCGTAATCCCGGCGAGGTACGCGTATCGTTTGACGCATGCGGACTTCGTCGATGGCCGGAAAAGACTAGCCAGCATCACTGGCTCAATTCCGCTCGTGGTTTCCCGCAGATGTCGACTATGCCGAATATCTTGACTGGTTGCGCTGGCCGGCAGGCTTCTTCTGCTCAAAATACTTCAATATCGGGGACTGGGCAGATCTAGTAGGAATCCATCTTTGCTCTGACAGTGGACATCCATTCAGTCCTGCGTCAGGAACCATATTTCTTCGTAATCGAACACCTCGGACGATACGGTTTAAAGCGGCTTGGCTGAAGACCGTATCAAAACAAGGATTCTCGGCGCTGAATTTACAAAGAACCACCGTCCTAGGCAGTTACCAAAGCCGTTGGACGATGCTTGAAAATTTCCGAACGATCATGAGCAATAGTCATCATGAGTTGTCGAGTGGAAACGTCGAAATGGCTGAAACCTATCTTGGAGACAAAGGAAAACCGGGAGTTACTGAACGCGGTGCCGCGGTAAGTTAGTGATCGCACGCGCGATCGAACGATCAGGACGAAGGGTCGGCCGAGCGAGGCTGTAGATACTACCTAATACAAAAAGCCCGGGGTTTGATCGGTTTATGCACCAGAGAATTAAGCTAGGTTCGACCGTAGTTACTGGAGGCGGGCGTGGATCTTTAAAGGCTACGATGAATGCTGGTGTTCAGCGACGAATCGAAATCCAGACCTCCGGGCTACGGGTGACAGATTCGCGCTGGCATCCCGCGGAAGTCATCAACGGGCAGCGCAAATAATGAGGAGCAAAGAAGCATCTTCGTTGCTCAGAGCAGTACAACTTCCAAAGTATTCGAAAGCAACATCGTTTCGCGGTAGAAAACCAGCAAGCTCGCAGCCGTGCATTGCTGCGAGCAATGAGAATCCCGCCCTCCTAGGGAGAGCGGGATTCGCGTTTGGTGTCCGGGCAGTTCACCTATCCCCATAGATGAACGTTTGCAACGCAAATCGTCCCCACGATCCGTGTTAACCCCTCGGCACTTCTAACAAGGTACCTCCAGTTGATCGCCATTCATATAATTGAAATCAGCAATTTGACGAATACAGGTAACATATCTCAGATTTCAATGTCTTTGCGCCGCAGTATTGATATCGAACCAAAAGTATGACTCTAGTTTTTCAAGAACGGTCGCTGAACGGTCCGGTCTTGAGACCAAATATCCATCTACCAATATGAGCTTCAATCGCCGCGACCGCAGGATCAAAATCACCGCTACTGGGAACCAGAACATGTGCTCGCCCCGGCCGACGTCACTAGACTGAAATGCTATTCCTGAGAATCCATTAGTGGTTATTTTCCACGATTCGGATGTGCTTTACGGGACCCGTACCGAACTTTCTACCGTTGTTTAAGATCAATTAGTATGATGCGGTCGTCGTTGAGTCCTGATGCCCCCGGCCGGCGGCATTGTTGTTATAAAAGCACAACTTCCCGTCGCGGTGTTGAAGACGCCGGGTGGCTCGGTGATCAGCTGTGGAGATTTGGCCCGCCGGGCCATATAGATGTCGCGGTGTCGGTCGGGAAGACGAAAGATACGATGTTGCCGAGGGAATCCACTCTGAAAACTCAATGCATCGATGAGTTCTGATGAACCATCCCGCCTCACGCATACAGTTGGTTGCTACCGCTCATTTAGTCAAAAACCGGCTCTGATGGCGCGCGGCAAAATTCTAGCGTCGGATATTTCATTCCTGCGCAAGCCAACCCTGGAACGGCATAGGACTATATTGACTCGTGCCATTCTACAACACGGCGCACAAGCATCCCGGATTACGTAGTTTCCCCTTGTTCGGGCCCTTGATGGGTTATGGGTGGATATCTGGGGTGTTCGAGATGCGGCCTTACACAGTTATTGTAGGAAAAACCCTGCGCGGTTCAGTCACCGTCCGGTGACGCTTTCGCCGGCGGATCAAGTCGGTCATTATCTTGACCGAAAAAGAGTTCGCTTGATTATTGGCTTCACGGCTCCAGCAGCTTGCAATTTAACGGTAATTTTTACGACCCGAACTCCCATTTGGCTTTTTTACTGTTAGCGTGGGATTACACCGCACTGGGAAGATCAGTTCCTTTCCCCCAAGTAGGAACTGAAAGTGGTGTGCGCTGCGTCTAACCCCCAAATAGGCGCAATGTCCCATTATCGAATGAAAATGACCCCGGATCAGCGATCCGGGGTCATTACTATCGCATCACAATCTAGCCGATGATTCTTCAAAAATCAGGACTTAGCGAATTCTACGGTTTATGAGCCATCAAAACCCACACGGGTCTAGGACCAGCCAAACGCCGCTAGCCGCGGAACTGTCCGCTTCGTGAAGCCGAGGATTGTGCGATCGGCTCCGAGACGATTCCGACACGTTATTCGGAGACCTCTTGGACTGAATTGTATATATAAGAATGGCACTTTCACTTGGAACCGGCGTTTGAGGTCGTGGCCGTCCTAGTGTCACTCATTAGCTATAGAGAGATACCTTGAAGTTGCTTGTGAAAAGTTGATTACCGTCACTACGGGCTTGGCGTAAGGGAGCGGCCGACGGCGAGATATTTTTCCCGAGATGCATATGCATTCCTGGATTCGAGGATTTCGCGGTATATCGTGTGCAGTGCGCGCACCAATGAAATGACCATCATGCATTGCGATCCACAATGTCTGCGACGACGGGTCCCAAGGCTACAAACTGGACAGAATGCTGCACAAAGGAAGCTTAGCGTTGGTGCAACACAGTACAAATGACGGTGGACTAGTTTTCCGCGAGCAGCCCGCATGGCTGATTAATCCGATCTCAAAACCATTGGACCTCAGAACGCAAAACGCACGCACCCTCTTCGAGGATTACCTAGTAGCATCGTCCTGCGCAAAGACATTGAAAACCCTCGCATGGAGCCGGTAAAAGTCGCCAGAAGGAGAGGAAACGGAGGGCGGACTATCCCATCAAGCCCATTGGAGAGATAATTGATATGGCTATTTTCACGAAGTTAATCCGCATCTGGAACACCCTGTCGGATGACCAGCTCCACCGCAAGATGGGCAATATCCTCCAGCGTCGATAGAGTTATTACTACTGCCTCCTCCAAGGAAAATCATCACAAGGCCGACGGGAGCAGCGAGAAGTAACAGTGCTAACACGAGGACAGGCACGCTAGTCCAGTTGTCTGCAAAGAACCTGAATATCCCCCGTACAGAGATAACTTCGGTAACGAACAGCATCACCATGGCGGCCAGTGACAGTACGCCTGTCCACCAGCGCCAGAACATGATCTTCAAAACGAAAATCCAGAAAAATAGCGACAGCCCGAAAACCACTATGGCGCCAAGAATAATCCCACCGATCAACAACACCGTCTGCGTTGTTTCGGACATTGCGAGGACTACTGCGATCGGCACGGCTACCTCCCCAAAGGCAGTTCAATGAGAGCCTAATCGTAAGCCTCAGAGGGGTGAACTCTCAATAGCCCTAAATATGGCCTAGTCTCGATCATTCGCGTCCTTCGTCGAAGTAAATACACATGCGACTTTGCCAGTGAGGGAACTCATCATCCATCTTTTTCAAACGCCAGGAAATCATTGTTCCATCGGCCCGTTATTGATGCTGTATGCGCAGTCAGACGACGGGCACGTGCTAAGCAGCATCCTTAGCTCTACGGTTTTGCGGGGCATCATGAGCAAAGACTGGTAGCTACTGCCATGGTTGGGTTTGATGGTCACCGGGGCTGGCTATATTACGTGGCGGTCCACCCCGACATGCAGGGCCAAGGCTTTGGGCAGCAGATCATCGAAGCTGCGTCGCGTTGGCTTGCTGAACAAGGTGCGCCCAAAGTGCAGCTCATGGTGCGGACCGAAAACACTGATGTGATCGGATTCTACGAGCGACTGGGCTGCGAAGCTCAAGATGTAGTGGTCCTGGGTAAGCGACTTGAGTAGTTGGAACGATAAAGGGCAGGCGAGGACGTTGCTGTCCGCACCTACCCTTTATTTTAACGTTCTTTGTTATAGCGTGACCAAACCATTGTCGGTTTCAAAGGTGACCGACAAGATGCCTGGAGTGCCGTTAGGTGCTTCGTATTCCATGCTCACTGCGCCAAGATTGACGTTCTCGGGCTGACCGAGCCAGTCCAGTACGCGGTCTCGGGAACCAGCGATAGTGATGCTTTGGATAGCACCTACAGGCTCTAGCGCCTTGGACGGGTGCAAATCCTCGGTGCCAGCGTCCCAACGCAGGAGGTAAGGGACCTGCGGGTCAGCGATCAGACCCTTGATTCCAACCTGCTGCCAGGTGAGTTCGCGGCCGTCTGGGAACTTTCGGTTTCCCGGAACGGATTTGCGCCCCAGCCGTTCTTCGGCACTGGAGAGGTCTTCAACAGACACACACCATCCCATCCAGCCGCCACCAAGCTCGGAGCGGGCTCGTACCGCCTGCCCAAACGGTGCTTTGTCGCTGGAAGGGTGGTTGAGAACTTCAACAACTTCTAGGTACTGGTTGTGCTTGAGCGGGAAAATTACATTCCGCGTTCCAAAACGCGGATGTACGCCCCCCTTGACGAATTCCAGGCCCAAAGTCTTGGAGATTCTTTCGGCGGTTGGCATGAGCCCATCGGGGCCACATGCGTAACTAACGTGATCTAGCCTCATCATGTGCCCCATCATGTCACTATGTGATCTCAGTCTCGACTTAGGTGACCCTAAGTGGTAATGGCGGGATCGAACAGTCTGCATAAAATTCTTCATTAAAGATCTATATGACCGATTGAGTCACGTTGAGCTATCTCATATTGCCAAATTCTTCGGCCATCGGGCAGACTTGAGTCAGGTCATGAGTCCCAGTAACAAGCCCCGGCTTACTGGGCGGCAACCCTCCACCGCGGTGGGGTGCCCCGGGTGAAGACCTGGCCCGCAGCACGATGTGTTGCGGACAAGCGCGGGTTACCCCCTTCGAAAGCGCCTCGACGAGGAACTTGCCGTCGATGTGTTTTTGAGTGGTGTACCCCCATAGTCGACAAGCTATATGGAGGAAACCATGAGTAATAACTGGTCTTTTGAAACACGTCAGATCCACGCTGGGCAGCAGCCAGATCCGGTGACCGGTGCACGTGCCCTGCCGATCTACCAGACGACTTCTTTTGTCTTCCCCAACGCAGAGAGCGCTGCAGCTCGATTCGCTCTGCAGGAACTGGCGCCGATTTACACCCGTATCGGTAATCCAACACAGGAAGCCGTTGAAAATCGGATCGCCGATCTAGAAGGCGGAATCGGTGCGTTGCTGCTTGCCTCCGGCCAAGCCGCCACGACCTTGGCCATCCTCAACCTCGCGCAGGCCGGCGATCACCTGGTGGCCAGCCCAAGCCTCTACGGTGGAACGCAGAACCTGCTCAAGCACACCCTGCGCAAACTTGGCATCGAGGTCAGCTTCGTTGCTGATCCAGATAACTTGGAGCAGTGGCGTGCAGCGGTCAAGCCAAATACCAAAGCCTTCTTTGGAGAAGTTGTCTCCAACCCACGCCAGGACATCTTGGACATCGAGGGGATCTCTGAGATAGCCCACGAGGTCGGTGTTCCGCTGCTCGTTGATAACACTTTGGCGACCCCATACCTGATTCGTCCCATCGAATGGGGTGCCGATATTGTGATCCACTCGGCCACCAAGTACCTAGGCGGACATGGCACAGCCATTGCTGGGGTCATCGTAGATTCGGGTAATTTCGACTTTGCCAAGGATCCAGAACGATTCCCGGACTTCAATACCCCGGATGAGTCTTACAACGGTTTGGTGTTCGCGCGGGACTTAGGCGTAGATGGAATTCTTGGCGCGAACCTCGCCTACATTCTGAAGGCGCGCGTGCAGTTGCTCCGTGACCTCGGCGCAGCGGTTGCGCCTTTCAACGCCTTCCTCATTGCGCAGGGCCTGGAGACATTGTCGCTGCGCATGGAGCGTCACGTGCAAAATGCCAAGGAAGTTGCCGCCTGGCTTGAAAGCCAACAGCAGGTTGAGAAGGTCGCCTACGCAGGTCTGCCTTCCTCGCCATGGTTTGAACGCGGGCAGAAGTATTCACCAAATGGTGTCGGAGCAATTATTGCCTTCGACATCGCCGGGGGCGCCGAAGCTGGCAAGGCTTTTGTGGATGCGTTAGAACTACATTCAAATGTGGCGAACCTCGGCGATGTTCGTTCGCTGGTGATCCACCCGGCGTCGACTACCCACGCACAATTGACCGAAGAGGAACGTCTGGCCGCCGGTGTGCGTCCGGGCCTGGTGCGGTTGAGTGTGGGACTTGAAAACATCAAGGATATTCTCGCTGATCTGCAACTTGGTTTTGCTGCTACCAAGCAGCTTTCTGGCCAGGAATTGCAGGAAACTCTTTAGGCATGGCATCCATAGTGACTACCGAAGAAACTCTGCCATCGCAGGAACTCACCGACGGACAAGACGGCATTTTGCGTCGCGCGTTCGTGGGGGAGTACACCTTCGAAACCGGTGGCTACCTACCGCAAATCGAGTTGGCCTACGAAACATGGGGTCAGCTTAACGCGCAGGGGAGTAACGCGGTGCTGGTGAAGCACGCGTTGACCGGTGATGCGCACGTATCGCGCGGAGATTCCCAGACCCCGGGCTGGTGGGAAGACTTTGTCGGCCCCGGGCTAACGGTTGATACCGACAAGTATTTTGTCGTAGCCATCAACATTATCGGTGGTTGCAATGGATCTACCGGACCTAGTTCGCTTGACGAGCAGGGCAATGCTTGGGGTTCACGCTTCCCCTTTGTCACCATCAAGGATTCGGTGCGCCTTGAAGCGCGCCTGGCTGCCCTGCTAGGTGTGCACACCTGGCATGCGGTCATCGGTGGTTCAATGGGTGGCGCGCGAGCTCTGGAGTGGGCAGTTGAATTCCCTGACCTCGTGAAGAACGTGGTGGTGATGGCATCAAGCGCACAAGCTACGGCAGAACAGATTGCTTTTGCTCAGGTGCAGACCGAGGCGATTCGGCTGGATCCTAACTTTGCGCAGGGCGATTACTACGCCAACGGTGTGCGTCCGGATGCCGGACTGGGCCTGGCACGACGCCTGGCACATATTACCTACCGTTCGGAGGCCGAGCTCGAAGCACGGTTTGCGCGTAATGCGCAGACCGGCGAGCAGCCGTTTGCCACAACGCACGGCCGGCGTGGCCGGTACCAGGTGGAAAGCTATCTGGATCACCAGGCGACCAAGCTGGTCCATCGTTTTGACGCGAATAGCTATCTGGTACTCACCGAGGCCCTGATGAGCCATGACGTGGCGCGTGGTTATGGGTCGCTTAGCGAGGCGTTGGCGCGGTTGGCTAAGGTGAATGTGGTGGTTGCCGCGGTCAACAGCGACCGGTTGTACTTCCCGGCGCAGTCTGAACAACTCGCCGCTTCGTTGCCGAAACCAAAACCGGTGCATTTCATTGATTCGCCGATTGGCCATGACGGTTTCCTGACGGAAGCCAAACAGCTTGGCCCGGTATTGACCGCCCTAGTCTTTGATGACTAAGGCTTAAAAACTACGCAGTCATATGCATTTGGGACATGGATTGTCGCACCAGTAATCGGTGCAGCAAGCCATGTCCCATTTGCTTTGCGTGTTTAGTCTTGTCCGGGAGCACTATCTCCAGCACCCAGCGAGACATTCGGCGGCTGCACGGTGAAGGGCGTGGGCAGCGGGCGCTTTGCGCTGATCCCGTCGCCGGAAGACTGGTGGCGAATTCTGCGCAGGATCCACGGGGCAAAATATTCGCGAGCCCATTGCAGGTCTTCAATGCGTGCTTCGCGCCAGCTTCTGGCTGCGTGTTCTAATTGCGCATCCATAACTTGTTCATGCGGAACGTTCAGTGCATCTAGCACCATCGCGGAGATCACTTGGTGTCCGGCGGGGGAGAAGTGCAAGCGGTCCGGATCCCACATTTGTGTTTGGCGTAGTTCGCTCAATGCCCAGAGATCTCCCACGACTGCGTCATGTCGCTGGGCAATGGCACGGACGTTTTCGTTGTAAATTGCGACCTTGCCGCGAATCCCGCCAAGTACCGGGGTGTCGCGAATGTCAGGTCCCGTGAGTAAGACGATGGTGGCCCCGGTAACGCGTAACTCACTGATGGCTCGATCTAGCTTTTCTGCGATTTTATCTGGGTCGCCACCGGGCCGGATAACATCGTTTCCGCCGGCGCAAATGCTGATCAGATCAGGTTTCAGGTTGATGGCCGGTTCGAGCTGCTCGGCTACGATTTGGTTGATCAAGCGCCCGCGAATGGCCAGATTTGCGTAAGCGAAATCGGCAACGGTGGTACTCAGTTGCTGTGCAACTCGGTCTGCCCAGCCGCGGTGTCTGCCGGGATTGTGGGGATCGGGGTCACCGATTCCTTCGGTAAACGAATCTCCCAGCGCAACGTAGCGCCGCCATGGATGATTTACTTCTTGGCGTGGGGTTTCCGGGCCGGAGATTGGATTTTCAGACACCATTACATTGTTACCAATCGGTAACTTGATGTCAATGGGCGAGGACAACTAGTCGCGCAGTGCCTGACTTCGTGCCTGCGTATATTCTTCGTGGGAAATGACTGCGCGTGCAAGCAGGTCGTCTAACTCGGATAGTTTCTGCTCCGTTGTTTTCTTCGGAGCGAGCGTCTGCGAGCGAGCCAGTCGGGTGGCCAAGTCTGTCTGCAGGGTGAACGGATCAAATCCCGCTTTTCTGGTTGCCCTGTAGTTTCGAACCGCGATGTAAATGATGAAACCAACAAAAAGGACAAAGAGCACGGCAAATATTCCCGTGAGTAGCGGAATGGCATTAAAGGCCGCGTCCACAAAATTCGAACCGCCCATTGGCTCTTCCCCGTTAAAGCCGAAATCCTGTAATTCATCAGAATCAATCAGCTGTGTCATTTCCATGTCGTCCATGAGTCCCGTAATTCTGCGAGTTGGTCCATGCTGGTCCCCAAGGCTTTTGGCCGCTGGTACCGCGTATTTGAATAATTGTCACTAGTCAAACATGTTTATGAACAGAATGTAAGATGATTTATGAACTTTACGAAATTGCAACAAAAGACTCTGTGACCCCGGATGAGGATTGAAACGCGCAGGACTCTGGTTGACTTGTTATGTGAACGAAAAAACTTGGAATCCTACTGTCATCTGGTCCCGGCCCGAAGCCGAACGCGCGGGAACACCGTTGCTTGTGCTCTTGCATGGTTATCTGTCCAATGAGGAAGACCTTATGGGACTAGCGCCCATGCTTCCTGAAGAATTCACTATCGTCTCGGTGCGTGCACCCCAAGCCCTGGGGCCGGGCTTCACCTGGTTCCCGCTGATGCAGGATCTGGACTACTCATTCAACGAAGTGAAGTCCGCGATCTCCGATCTGTGGAGCTGGCTTGAACCGTTGAGCAAGCAGCACTCCTCGGTGAGCCTGCTCGGGTTCTCCATGGGAATGGCCGTGGCCACTTCGTTGCTGCGTCATCAGCCGGAGGCGATCAAAACTGTCGTGGGGCTCTCCGGCTTCGCGGTTCCTGAAGAAGGAACCGGCTTCTTCGACGACGAAAAACTCCGCCAGCTGCGCAAGCCGCTTTTCTGGGGACGTGATCAGGAGGACCCGGTGATTACGGCGGAAAAAGTTGAGTACACCCATAGTTGGGCGACCACCGATGTTCATCTCACCAAGGTGCTCTACACAAATATGCTGCACTCGGTCAACGCGCAGGAGATGGCGCATGTTCGTGAATTCCTTACTGCGGTGGTGCTGGAGCCTTCCAAGGCTTAGGAGGATCTTAGCTCCGAGTGCGGCCCGAAGAGCCGGGCCGTAAGGCGGCCGGTACTTGCCTGGAACCCTTGTATCATTCTATTGACACAAGAGGGAACCCCTGCTTGTATTAGTTTACTGATACAAGCAGGGGTTCTTGAGCCTCTGCCCTTCCGAAGGAATGCAGATGAGCAATCTCGTACCCATCCTGGCAATTTTCGGATTTGGACTCGTTCTGAGCCTATTGATCCGCCGTGGCGTATTCGCTCAAAAGCGTGCCGACCTCGTTGCTCTCGCGCATCGGGGAACGAGGGAAGAAACAGAGATTGCCTCGAAAATATTGCGCACCATGCGCAGTCGAAACTTGGCCGCTATGGGAATGGCAATTCTCGGTGGAGCCCTGGCTCTATTCCTGAACCAGACTTTTCCGAAAGCCAATGGAATTCATCTTGTACTCCTGCCAGTCAGTGCGTGGGTGCTGGTCGTCTTACTCTTAATATGTTGGCCCATTCCACACGACCTTCTGGCGGCCAATGAAAACAACGATTCTCGGGTGAGCGCAGATCTCACCCCACGTTCGACAAGAATGTTCGGGCCGGTATGGGCAGTCCTCGCTCCAGCTGCACTGCTGGTTGCCAGCCTCGTCGGACTGGTGATTGCAGGCCTTGCATCGTCGCCGGACGAGCGAGGACGCTATCGAGAGCTACCTTTTCACGCGCTCAGCGGCGCGCAGGTGGATGCAAATATGATGGTCACCGAATCATTGGCAACAGAAGGAACTACGGGGCCATTTCCGGGATGGTACTACGGAGTTCCGCTGATGGCCTTACTGGTCCTTGGTGCTCTGCTCACGTTGTGGGCGCTGAACATCAATGCCCGGCGCCCGAGTCTTCGCAGCGTCGCCCTGCAAGGGTTCGATCACGCGGTACGCACGCACAACGGATATATCCTAAGTACCGGCTTTACGGCGGCGCTCTGTTTCCAGCTTCTTCCACCGGTTCTCATGGCTGCCGGAGCCATTTACAACTCCGGGTATAACGCGGTCTATGTTGTGGGCGAAATCTATACGGGGGAAAATCTCCCGCAGATGGCAACCGACCCGTGGCCTCTCGCGTTGGCGCTGTGCTTAGCGGGACTGGGTATTCTCGTACTGGTTGTCGGGGTGCTGCTTCTTGGGCAGCTGGCTGGCTGGATAGGTGCCAGCGTTAAGGCGGCCGAAACAAAAGTGCGCCAGGAAGGAACGGCTTCGTGATCACTCTTGAACCGGCTCATCCCAGCGGACCATCCGAACAAATCCGAGCGCAACTGGCTGCGATGATCCAAGGTGGGGAACTGGCCGCTGAGACTAAACTTCCCCCAGTGCGGCAATTAGCAGGTGACCTGCGGGTGGCGGTGGGCACCGTGGCCAAGGCATATAAGGAATTGGAAATTTCCGGGTTGGTGCGTACCGGACGCGCCAACGGAACCAGGGTGAATCCGGGACAAATGCTCACGAGCGGTTTGCTTTCGGAGACCCGGACGCTGGCGGACAATGCGCAGGCAATGGGGCTGAGTCTTGATGAACTGCAAAAACTTGTGGCGACAGCATGGAATTCCTAGCCGCCGCCACAAACTCTTCAGCGTTAATTATGCGGTTTCAACAACTACAGATTCGCCGCGCACGGAGATGGTGTCTCCATTGCGCATCTGGGCGCCACGACGAGTTTCGATCTTGCCGTTGACCAGCACCTGACCGTCTTCGATTAGCTG
Source organism: Glutamicibacter sp. (assembly GCF_035257265.1). Lineage (GTDB taxonomy): Bacteria > Actinomycetota > Actinomycetes > Actinomycetales > Micrococcaceae > Glutamicibacter. Next base: position 277,273 of record NZ_DATEXC010000038.1, on the reverse strand, counting down.
TTTGGCGTGAATTCCGTCTTCGGCTAAGGACGCCAGCTTCAGCAGCTGTCCTAGGCGAATGGATTCGTCACGGATCTGGATGGGGAATACCTCGGAATTTGCCATGCTTCCATCATCTCGCATCGAGCAGGGACTGTGAATGCTTTTCAGCCGCGCACCGGCTTTTGTGGCGGATCAAACACGGTACTGGCTGGGTTTGGCCACCCGTGAAGTGTGCGCCCCACGAGACAGACGCGATAGGCTTAAGCGGTATGTGTTTCCTACGGACCGCAACCAGCGGCCTCGTACTTTCCTTTGGAGTTGAAGATGGCGCCACAGTCCAAGCTTGATCAGGTTATTTCCCTCGCGAAACGTCGCGGATTCGTTTTTCAGGCTGGTGAAATTTACGGTGGTTCCCGTTCCGCATGGGATTACGGGCCCCTGGGCACCGAGCTGAAAGAAAACATCAAGCGCGAATGGTGGCAGTCCTTTGTGCGTGGGCGAGAGGACATGGTGGGACTGGACTCGTCCATCATCCTGCCTAAGGCAGTATGGGAAGCCTCCGGCCACGTGAAGACCTTCACCGATCCGCTCATTGAGTGCACCCAGTGCCACAAGCGTCACCGCGAAGATCACCTCATTGAGGCATTCGTTGCGAAGAAGGGCCGCGATCCAAAAGACGGCATGAGCGAAATCGCCTGCCCGGATTGTGGAACTAAAGGCCAGTTCACCGAGCCACAGCAGTTCTCCGGCCTGATGAAGACCTTCTTGGGTCCACTGGATACCGAGGCCGGTATGGCGTACATGCGTCCGGAAACCGCTCAGGGTATCTTTGTGAACTTCGCCAACGTGCTCAACGCGAGCCGCAAAAAGCCACCTTTTGGCATCGGACAGATCGGCAAGGCCTTCCGTAACGAAATTACGCCAGGTAACTTCATCTTCCGCACCCGCGAGTTTGAACAGATGGAAATTGAGTTCTTTACCGCACCAGAAGAAGCCGATGAATGGTTCAAGCACTGGGTGGATGCTTGCTGGGCTTGGTTCTTGGACCTCGGCCTGAACCCAGAAAACCTGCGCCAGTTTGATGTGCCGGAAGATGATCGTGCGCACTACTCTGCCGGCACCATCGACTTCGAGTACCGCTTTGGCTTCCAGGGTTCGGAATGGGGCGAGCTGATGGGCGTCGCCAACCGTACCGATTATGACCTGACTAGCCACAAGGATGCTTCGGGCACCGACCTGTCCTACTTCAACCAGGCCTCCGGCGAACGCTACGTACCATTTGTCATTGAGCCTTCCTTTGGGCTCACCCGTTCCATGATGGCTTTCCTGGTGGATGCGTACACCGAGGACGAGGCACCGAACACCAAGGGCGGCGTGGACAAGCGCACCGTGCTGAAGCTGGACCCGCGTTTGGCTCCGGTCAAGGCCGCTGTGTTGCCACTGTCGCGCAACGAATCGCTGTCGCCTAAGGCTAAGGACCTGGCAGCGGAACTGCGCAAGCGCTGGAATATCGACTTTGATGATGCCGGGGCTATCGGCCGTCGTTACCGCCGTCAGGATGAGATCGGTACTCCGTTCTGCATCACCGTGGACTTCGACACCCTCGAAGACCAGGCAGTGACCATCCGATCACGCGACACCATGGCGCAGGAACGCGTGGCCTTGGACCAGGTTACGACCTACCTATCCGAGCGTCTGAACGGAGCCTAGAGCGCATGAGCGACCTAGAGATCCGTCCCTGGCGTTCGGGCGATGACCTCGAACTGCTGCAGCTCTTTGGTGATCCGCTGTCCCCGCACGCCCATCAGGACCGCACGATGCTGCGTGAGAACAGCGATTCGCCGTTTTCACGCACGTTGGTGGCTACCAGTGAAACGGTAGCCATTGGTGCTGGCGTCATCTTTGCTTCCTCGTTGCACCCGCAGCGTTTGTGGCTTTATGTTGAGGTGGCTCCGGGCCAGCGTCGACAAGGTGTGGGCACTGCTTTGGTGGCACGTTTACGTGAACTGATTCCTGCGGGGCAGAGCACCGAGCTGAAGTCGCGTTACACGGTTACTGCCGGGGATCCGGCAGCCGCAGCACAGGGCTTCTGCAGCGCGCTGGGTTTGGGCGAGATTCAGGTTTCGCGTGATGTGATTGTTGAACCCGGTGCGCTGGCCGAACCGGTGTTTGACACCAATGACCGCGTGATCGAGGACATCGCCACCGGCAGCGTAGAGCTGACCAAACTGGTGATGGACTTCTACAACGCCACCCACCAGTGGGATCCGGCCAAGATGACCTTGGGCTCGGCACAGAAGATGCTGCTCGATGACCGCACCGGTGCCCAAGGGGCCATCGTGTTGCGTGACCGGCCACGTGTTGACGGCGGCAAGATCATGGCATTCGCGATTAGCTACATTCCGGCGCGCGAAGAGTCACCAACCGATGTGTTGGTGGGCTTCAACCCGGAATACAGCGATGATCAGGTTGCCGAGTCGATCCGTGACCTGGTGGCCATGCTGGTGTACCAATACCCGGTCAAGCTCGAAGTCGACTCCTCGATGTTTGTGCTCTCCTCCTTGGTTGATGCACTGGCAAGCGTGGAGCAGGCTACGGTCATTTCGACCACGCATATCCTGGCTAGCGACCACAGTAGCTAAGCCAATCAAAAACGGGACCAATTCATTTGAACTGGTCCCGTTTTTTGTTCTCCCGGCACAAAGTCTGTGTCACACATTTGAGAAAGACGTAAGTAGTGAATCAATCCGCAAGCCCGGCCTTGAGCCCAGGGACGAGACTGGCATATCTGATCATCGCGGTGGCTACCGGGTTGCTGATGCCAATTCAGAGCCGCGTTAATGGCGCCCTGGGAGTGCGATTAGCAGACCCTTTTGCCGCCGCGCTGGTCAGCTTTGTGGTGGGATTGGTGGCTCTAACGCTGATTCATCTGCTGCTGCCTGGTCCGCGTAGGGCCGCACAAACTATTCCGCGGGTGCTTAGGCAACGTCAGTTTCCCTGGTGGTATTTGGCTGCCGGCATGGTCGGTGCATTTGTGGTGGTCAGTCAGTCCACCGCGGTACCCATTGTGGGTGTGGCACTTTTTACGGTGAGCCTGGTGACCGGGCAAACCGTGGGTTCGATGATCGTTGACCGCCTCGGTTTTGGCCCAGCCGGTCCGCGGAAGATCAGTGCGCTTCGAATGATCGGCGCGCTGCTGACGGTGGTAGGCGTTGTCTGGGCGGTCAGTCCGCGCATTGTCACCGACGTTGAGCTGGGGACGTTACTGTTCCCAATGTTTTTCTCATTGATTGTGGGCGTGCTGATGGGCTACCAATCTGCGTCCAACGGAGTCCAAGCTCAGGCTTATGGACACCCGTTGACCGCCACACTCATGAACTTTGTGGTGGGCACGCTCATGCTGGCAATGATCATCCTGATTCGTTTACCCATAGCCTCCACCGAAGGTAGCTTCCCCACTCAGTGGTGGTACTACGTTGGTGGTCTGCTCGGGTGCGTGTTTATCGGTGTCTCAGCATTCATGGTCAGGCATTTGGGTGTGCTGTTTACCGGGCTGTGCATGATCTGCGGCCAGTTGCTCGGATCCCTGTTGCTTGATCTAGTAGTGCCCACCGCCGGTTCGCACATCAGCTTCGCCACCGTGGCCGGAACCGCGCTGACGCTGCTGGCAGTCGCGCTCGCCTCGGTGAGCGGTGGCGGAAGTGCCAAGTTACGCCGCCGCTAGGCGGCCTTTGGCTTCTCAGCTCGGATGAAGTTGGCCGAGTTTTCCGTTCTGGGGGCGAGAGGTTTTTACTTCTTCGATAATGTTTCGTTCCGGCTTGTGCCAGAAACCAGTGGCGATTCCGGAACGGTTCAGCACTGACTCGTTCGGGAACCGCCACTGTATTGATCTCCGCGTAAGTTCGGACCGCTGGCCGTTAGGAGTTCAGCGCCTTGGCATCTTGGAGGATATCGATCAGCTGATCAAACCATTGCACATAACTTCCGTAGGTATAAGGGCGTTTGTCATCCCATTCGACAACTTGTTGAGCTTTTACGGCTGGCAGTGAGGAGAATACCGGATGGTCTTTGACCTGTTCGGCGGTTCCGGAATAGCTCAGCACCACGTCTGCAGGATAATCACCGACCTTTTCCCAACTAAGCGAGGCCCAGGCGCTCTTGTCAGTGGGGCCGGAAATCTCGAATCCGAGGTCTTCTAGCAGGGCAAGCTGACCGATGGTTCTCTGGCCAACATACAGGTCGTCGTAACCGTTGAGTGCAATGATTCTCAGCCCGGGCTTTTGCTCCGCAATCTCACATAGCGTGTTAATCCGATCGGTGAACTCTTTTTTATCTTGAACGGCTGAGGCGGAATTGGTGTCTCCGCCAAGCGCCTTTGCCAGCTCTGCGTAGTCGTCAATGACCGCTTGGATGGGGCGTCCACTGGATTTGATGGGCAGGTATGGCGCAGTGGAAGTGGCTTCTGACTGCACTTTCTCATCCCACCACGTCCAACCCGTACCTTCGGCGTTGCCGTAGCCGATGATCACGTCGGGGTCCAAAGACAGCAGCTTCTCCAGATTAAATTCTGCGTCTTTGCCAATGATAGTCATCTGGCTGACGTCCGCGTTGCCTACCGATAGTCCGCCGTCCTCGGTCAAGCCGTATCCGAAGACCCCTGTTGGACGGACCCCGTAATCCCACAATGCGGCAGCAGAGTAGGAATCGACGACAACCGAATCCGGGGCCTGCTCCAGCGTGGTCGTCTTTTGATAGGAGGAGTCGGTAAATGACCAAGTCTCCTGCGAAGGTGTTGGCGACGGGTCGGCCTGTGCGGAGTTCACACTTTGCGCCCCGCAGCTAGTTAGGCCGCAGAGGGCCGCAAGGCCAAGGGCTGCGAGTAGCTTGACTCGGTTGGAACCAATCATGTTCGGTACTTCTTTCATTTGATGTGATGCGGTGTTTTTGAGACCGCTTGAAGTGCGGCTTGTTTTCCAGGCTGATGCTTATTCCCAGCTGCCGGAGTCGCCCAAGGGGATCACTAGGGGAGTGCGGGAAACGGGATCTTCGATGATCTTGCTGTGAAGCCCGAAGACTTCGTGAATGAGTTCTTCGGTAATAATCTCTCGCGGTGCACCGGCTGCCACGACGTTGCCCTCTTTCATGGCGATTAGATGGCTGGCGTAGCGACAGGCGTGGTTCAGATCGTGGAGTACCGCAACGACGGTGTGCCCGTTGCCGCGGTTGAGCTGCCGGCATAGCTCCATGATCTCTATTTGATGAGCGATATCCAGGTACGTGGTCGGCTCATCGAGAAGCAGCAGTGGAGTCTGCTGCGCGAGCACCATCGCAACCCAGACTCGTTGACGCTGCCCACCGGAAAGTTCATCGACGAGCCTGTGTGAGAGGGAACCGGTTTTGGTGGCCTGCAAGGCCTCCGAAACTGCCTGCTCATCGGCTGCTGACCACTGCGAGAGCAGTTTCTGATGCGGGTATCTGCCGCGCGCAACGAGATCTGCGACGGTGATTCCTTCCGGGGCAATCGAGGTTTGGGGTAGCAATCCCAATCGTTTGGCCACTTCTTTGGCGGCCAACCTGTGGATGGGTTTTCCATCCAGGATCACCTGTCCGGCAACTGGTTTGAGCAGACGCGAAAGCGCGCGCAGAAGCGTTGATTTTCCACAGGCATTTGGCCCAATGATGACGGTGAATGAACCATCGGGAATGTTCACGTCGAGTCCCCGAGAGACAATTCGCTGTTCGTATCCCAGAGTCAGATCGTGCCCATTCAACCGGGAAGTAGCTAAATCCTCATGATTCCCCGTGTTAAGGATGTGTTGGTGACTCTTTACATTCGGCAGATCAGCTTGTATCAATTCACTTGTCTTTCTCAATTTCGTTTCGCTTCCCGGAGCAATAGCCAGATCAAATAAATCCCACCAACGCTGACCGTGATGACACCAACCGGAAGTGGCGTATCAGGGATAGTCCGTTGGGCAATCACATCGCTGAGCAGCAGAAATACTGCGCCCAGAATGGCTGAAGAGCCCAGCTGCACACCCGCGCTGCGAGTTATCCGACGGGCAAGTTGAGGCGCTGCGAGAGCAATAAAAGAAATGGGTCCGGCCGCAGCCGTCGCGAGTGCGGTAAGCCCCACCCCGACAACCATCAGCAGCAGACGGCAGCGTTCAACCCTGATACCTAGGGCGTTGGCAGCGTCGTCTCCCAACTCCAGCATGTGCATTTTCGGAGCCATCATGGCGGCCGCAATAAAAAACACCATGGCTGCGAGCAGCGCAGGCTTTGCCTGTTCCCACCCGATGGCATTCAGCGAGCCCGCACCCCACACGGCGGCAGACATCGCTTCTTCCAGCTCGGAGCGAATAATTAGCCAAGAATTAAACGATGCAAGGAGCGCGCTAAACGCAATTCCGACGATGATTAATCGAAAGCCTTGTGACCCGCGGCGGTAGGCCAGCAAGTAAACCAGCGCCGCAGTGATGAGACCACCGGCTAAGGCTCCGGCAGCGATCTGAAAATACCCTCCGCCGGCCAGAAAAATAACTACCAGAGCGCCGGTGTATGCGCCGGTGTTAAAACCGATGATGTCAGGGCTTCCCAAAGGATTTCGAGTCAGCGATTGGAAAATGGCGCCGCTGGCACCCAAGGCTGCGCCGAGGGCTAGAGCCATGACGACCCGTGGCAGACGCCAAGCGAGCACCACTCGTTCGCTCGCTGCGGTACCACTGCCGAAGATCGTGTTCAGCAGTTCGGTGGCGGTGAAACTAATTTCACCTGTGGCCAAGGACCACAGTGCTAGCACCACGCCGACCACGGCAATCACGACGCCAGCAACCACGGTACGACGCTGCATGCGGATGGAATAGCGGCCCTTGGACGATGCAAGAATAATTTGGCCGGGACCGAAATTGACTCGTTGTACCGGATATTTGATGCTCGGTTCGATGCTCATAGCCCACTAACTTTCTTCCGCCGGACCAGCAAAATTAGTACTGGGGCACCGACAAACGCGGTTACGATGCCTACCTGCAATTCGCCCGGTGGAACCGCTATGCGGCCAATGACGTCCGCAAGCAACAGCAGAACCGGACCCAACGCCAGGCTGTAGATCACGATCCAACGCTGATCTGCACCGACGATCCAACGAGCGATATGCGGAATCATCAAACCAACAAAGCCAATGGGGCCGGCCGCGGCTGTAGCAGCGCCGCACAGCAGGGTAACGGCAACGATGACCGTTATTCGGGTACGTTGCACGTTGCTCCCCAGCGCCTGTGCCAGATCATCACCCAAGGAAATCGCGTTTAACGAACGGGTGCAGAAAAACGCCAGGCAGGTGCCGAGGAGAATAAATGGCAATACCACCAGAACCATCTCCAACGTCCGGTTATTTAATGTCCCAGCGCCCCAATATCTCATTCGGTCGAAGGCCTCTGGGTTGAGTAAGGTAATGCCGCTGGAGACACCGCCCAGTACCGCTCCAAGTGCGACTCCCGCAAGTGTCAGCTTAATCGGGGTAGCTCCTGCGCGGCCGCGGGAACTGATCAGATACACCAGCAGCGTGGAGATGATTGCTCCGCCAAATGAGAACCAAATGTAATCGGTGATATTCACGAGTCCGAAGACGGCAACGGCGATAACCACTGCGAATGCGGCTCCAGCGTTAACTCCAAGAATCCCGGGGTCGGCAAGGGGGTTGCGGGTCAGTGCCTGAATTAGAGCGCCTGCAACAGCCAGCGCCAATCCGGTCAAGAGTCCAATCAGAGTTCGAGGGACTCTCAAATCGTTGACTATGACCATATTTTCTGGCGTCCCGATGCCGCGAATGCTGTTGAAAACATCCACGGGGGCAATCCATTTGGCTCCGACTGCGAGCGACAGAACTACACAGAAGCTAAGGGCCAGCATCGCCACGACGAATCCAAGCATGCGCTTTGCATTGCTGGTGGCTAGGCCGGCATATTTTGGTTCTGGATCAGTTTCGGGGGCACTGAAAGGTTCCGAACGTGACGGATCGTCTATGGCGCTCAGTGGAGTTGGGCCTTCGTCTTGGCTCGTCAGAGGGCCACTGGAGATCTGCAGTTGAGTGCGCATCGAGCCTCATTTGGTAAGGTTATGCTCACCTATTTAGTGGCACAAAAGCACACGATATCATCTCTTTATTATTTTTATGTCACGATTACGGCCGTCAGACCAAGTCCTACGAATTTATTGGTCGGAATTTTACGGATGGTGTACACAGTCCCAGCAAGCGGCGTAGGGACGCCCGTACCAGAAATGTGCCCCACGATTCCTTGTTTTAGCGGCTTGTCCACCGTGTCAACTCTAGGAAAAGTCCGAAAATGCCAACACCTTCCTCGCGGGTGGAAAGGGAAAGGCCAGCTGGAGAAAACGAAACCCGCCATCGCAGCCTTATGAGGGCGATGGCGGGTGGTCGTCAGGAGAAAACCTTGATGAAATTTTATTCAGCTAGAACCGGCGGCGAGGCAAGGGAGATGAATTCAGTGTCGCCAGAGGTGCTAATCACTGCCATCAAACCGGAGGGTTCGGTAGTGAGCGATGTGGAGATCTCGGAAATCAACTCCAGTAATTTCTCTTTTTCAGGTGGCTGGCCGACCGCCGGAATCCAGTGAAGTTGTGTGGAATGCAATTTTAGAAGTTCATCCAGTAGTAGCTCGCAGCCATATGGCGAAACAATCATCAAGGTTTTTACTGGCGTTGGCGCCGCGGACACTGGAGGGATCGTCGGCGCTTCGGCAGCCATGCGTACGCGGTCCGCGCGCCACAGTACAAAGTGATATGCGGCCACGGCCGCGGTGGCTATCAGCCAGCCAAAAGGCGCCCGGATCACGTCGAGCAAGCTTCCCGAACCGGTGGTGACTAACAAGAATTCAAACACCCGATAAGCGATCACCAGCAGCGAAATCAATGCGACTACCGCGCTGACTCCGAAGAACAGCACCAGATAAATACGCCGGTTTGCGGGGTCTGACGCTCGCTGAGGGCGGAAGAAATATACCCATGCAGCGCCGCCGATAAGCAACAATCCAAGACCGTAGCGCAACACGCTGGTTGAACCGGCAGTCGCATAGCCGCCGCCGAGGCCCGCCAGAAGCGCATTGATCACCATGCCAAGCCCACTGGCCCCGATCGCAAGTGCTCCGCCACTGATCAGCTGGCGCGCAGCCTCGGCGACATGGGCAGGGCGCGATGCACTCTTTGCGTGGTGATAAAGCCAGGTCATAGAACCCACCAAGACCGCGGAAAGCAAGAGCGGTGCTTGGCTTTCGAGATCAGCGGCGGCACCGTCTGCTGCGCCAGGTAGGGGAAGGAGCAACCCGAGCAACACTGCGGCACTAAACAGGGTGATTACGCCAGGGATCGCAACACAAAGCAGAATAAATAGGAAATTTGTGAAGTCATCGACCATCCGGTGCACGCGGCGAACGATCCACTGCCACCACCACAACACGCCTGCGCCCACGGCCCATACCGCGGCGCTCAGAAGGCCAGGCAATGCCGAGGCCGGACCAATCAATGTTGGCTGCGGGGTAATGAGTTCAACTAAGGCTAACTGCAGCAGGGTCACCGCTGAGATAGCAAATAACACCAGGGCAAAAGCTGCCGCTAATGCTCCCGGAAGTGAGGGTATTTGTGTCGGCGCATATGTGGGGCTCTTGAGGATCCGGTATTGCCAGATGAAAATCAGGCCCCAGCCCAGCGCGGCCCCTAGCATTGGTTGCCAGTCGGTGGCCCGCGTCGGATCGATGAGCTCGGAGAATAAACGCAGCAAGGACACTGCGGACATAGCCAAGGCGATCAAGTAGACCGCCGCGGCCTGTATGGTCCAAATTGCCGAATCGGCAGGTTGCAACGTAGGCAGTTTATGTTTCAGCTGACCCCAAAGGAACCACACTAAAGGTCCTGCGATGAGCGTGAATGACAGGCCAACCGCTATTTCTGAAGACCCTGGATAGGTGGGGACAAAACCTCGAAGAGCCATCGTAATCAAGGTGGACAGTCCCGACCCAAGCACCATGAGCACAATGAATAGCAGTCCATGCAAGATGAGTTGGCGCAGGCTGGTGACGGCCGGATTCGACCGTGGGCTAGATAGTGTACTCATGATCAGTACCCGATCATTTCTTTGTCGGTGCAAAGATTAACTTGCCAAGGTGCTGTCTGGATTTTCCATTCGTCCGCGGATTTTCTCAGTTCGAAGGTTTCTGGGTAACTGCCGATCCCGAAGATTGAATCAAAGGCACCGGGGTTGTCCACAAAATTCACGGTAACCACCGCTTGATTACCAGTGATCACCGTACCGAGCAGGTCAACGTTGAGATCTTGGCTCTCGGCAGTGTACGCATCACAGAGCTGAGTCACCGCAGTATTCGCTACGTAGCCCTTGGCCTCTGCGATATCACCGTCGGCAATGGCCATGACATATCGCTGGATGACCCCCTGCGCGGTATTCGGTGGAAGTAATGGCGCGGTCGGCCGCATCGCAACCGAGATTAATGCGGCTATAACCAACGCCACACATAGCGCGCCGAGACCCGCCAAGACCCAGCGCACTAGTGAAAAATTACTTGTCATACCCTAATTTTGCCTTTTGCCTGATGAATAAACCAGCTGTGAAACGTACCGAATTGATAAAGATCTCACCCGCGATTTGCGCATATTTGAGATACTGGTTTAGTGACGATTCTTTCTCCCACCCAAACTAGTACGTCGACCGACGTTCCGACTCTCGAATTGCCTCCATTGCAATTGGGCAAGCACACCATTGAAACACCGGTGATCTTGGCTCCGATGGCAGGCATTACCAACCGGGCGTTCCGTCGACTGTGCCGTGAATACGGTGGTGGCGTGTATGTCACCGAAATGGTGACCGCGCGCGCTTTGGTAGAACGTAATACCGAATCGATGCGCATCATTTCCCACGATCCAGATGAAGACTTCCGATCCATCCAGATTTACGGGGTAGATCCGAATACCGTCCGTGCCGCAGTGCGCATGGTCATCGATGAAGACCGAGCAGATCACATTGACCTGAATTTCGGTTGTCCGGTGCCAAAGGTAACCCGTAAGGGAGGCGGAGCGGCGCTGCCGTGGAAAACGGACCTGTTCACCTCCATCATTGAGGCTGCAACCTCGGAGGCAGCCAAGGGCGAGGTGCCGCTGACCATCAAGATGCGCAAGGGTATCGACGATGATCACCTGACGTATATCGAGTCGGCCAAGATCGCTCGCGACCACGGCGCCGCCGCGGTGACCCTGCACGCGCGCACCTCGCGTCAGTACTATGCGGGCAAGGCTGATTGGGATTCCATCACCACCCTGCGTGAGGCCATGCCAGATATGCCTATCTTGGGCAATGGAGATATTTTTAGCGCCGAAGACGCGATTGAAATGGTCGAGCAGACCGGCGTAGACGGAGTGGTTATTGGCCGTGGCTGCCAGGGCCGTCCGTGGCTCTTTGGTGACCTGCAGGCAGCCTTCGAAGGCCGCGCCGATCGGTTCCGCCCTGGAGTGCGTGAGGTCGCCGATACCGTGTACCGCCATGGTGAGCTGCTGGCCGAATTCTTTGAAGATGAAGGCAAGGGGATGCGAGATATCCGCAAGCACATCGCCTGGTACTTCAAGGGTTACCCGGTGGGCGGCGACATTCGCTCACAGCTGGCCCAGGTGCCTTCCCTGGAACGACTGCGGGAACTACTGAATGAACTCGATCTCGATCTGGGATACCCGGGTACGGCCGCAGAAGGAACTCGGGGCCGCGCCGGAACGCCGAAGAAAACCCACCTGCCCGACGGATGGCTGTCCACCCGGGAGATGAGTGATGAGCACCGAGTGATGATTAAAGCCGCCGAGTTAGACATCTCCGGTGGATAAGTCAGCGAGTGGCTCAAAAGGTCACTAGACTCGTTATATGACCCAGATCAACGGATATACCGAAGCTGATCAGGAACGTTGGGTACCCGAGCCGGCTAAGAAGTCGTATCGCACCGCGTTCGCACGTGATCGCGCTCGGGTTTTGCACTCCTCGGCGCTACGCCGGCTGGGCGCCAAGACCCAAGTGGTCTCTCCGACGCTCAACGATTTTGTGCGCACCCGGCTGACTCACTCCTTGGAAGTAGCGCAGGTGGGACGCGAACTCGGAGCGGCCTTGGGCTGCGATCCAGACATCGTTGATACCGCCTGTCTTGCCCATGACCTGGGGCACCCGCCCTTCGGACATAACGGTGAAAAAGCATTAAATAAACTGGCCAAAGACATTGGCGGTTTTGAAGGCAACGCGCAGACTCTGCGTTTGCTGACCCGCTTGGAAACAAAAACTTTTCGGCACAACGGCCACTCGGCAGGATTAAATTTGTCACGGGCGGCCTTGGATGCGTCGTGTAAATACCCGTGGTTACGTGAAGAAGCCCCGCTGCGTAATGGGAAGCAGACCAAGAAGTTCGGTGTGTATACCGATGACCAACCGGTGTTTGACTGGTTGCGCAGCGGACCGGATTCGGTGGCTGGACGAGTTTGCATGGAAGGCCAAGTGATGGACTTGGCCGATGATATTTCTTATTCGGTCCACGACGTAGAAGATGCGATTGTCGGCGGACGTTTTCAGTTGCGTTGGCTGTTGGAATCCTCGGTGCGTGACCGTGCGTTGCAGGTGACCAAGGATTGGTACCTGCCCACCACGGATGAGGCGGATATCGATGCGGCGCTGGCACGGCTGGAAGCTTCGGCAGAGTGGGTTTCGCATGCCGATGGTTCGCGCCGGGCGCGGGCCGCGCTCAAAGACATGACCAGCCAATTTATTGGTCGGTTCTGCCAAGCAGCGATGGATGCCACGCGCAGCGAGTATGGGCAGGGAAACCTCACCCGTTACAACGCGCAGCTGATCGTCCCAGAGGAGACCGAACACGAGATTGCGGTGATGAAAGGGATTGCCGCAAACTTTGTGATGACTAAAGAAGAGCTTCAGCCGATGTATTTGGAACAACGGCAGATACTGACTGATCTCGTGGATCTATTGTCAGATAATGAAGATAAATACCTCGAACCGATCTTCGCGGCGGATTACAAGGATGCCGCGAATGAACAGGGACGCTTGCGTGTGGTCATCGATCAGGTAGCCTCACTGACCGACGCTTCGGCGTTGGAATGGCATGCGTCGCTGGTCAAGGGCGAAAGTTACGAACCAAAGCTTTTCTAGGCTGAGCTTCATGCACAGCCCGTGACGCGCTCGGTCAATGCCGAACGCAACTTCTTAGAATGGGAATCATGGCAGGGCTGATTAAACGAGAAGACATCGACGAGGTGCGTAACCGCATCGACCTCCGTGAGGTCGTCGAATCCTACGTCACGCTCAAATCTGCGGGCGTGGGTTCCTATAAAGGACTGTGCCCGTTCCACGACGAACGCAGTCCGTCCTTCCACATTCGTCCCCAGCTGGGAACCTTTCACTGCTTTGGCTGTGGTGAGTCGGGGGACGTATTCGCGTTCATTCAGAAGATGGATCATTCGTCTTTCTCCGAAACCGTCGAGTCGCTGGCGGCTCGTATCAACTACGAACTGCACTACGAAGACGGAGGCTCCGGGCCGCGCCGCGAAGACTACGGCAAGCGTCAGCGTCTGGTCGATGCGCACAAGGTGGCCGAGGAATTCTTCCAGACCCAGCTGGCCTCCGAAGAGGCTCAGAGCGCCCGTGACTTCCTGAGCGGGCGCGGTTTTGAACCCCAGGCTGCCGCGGACTTCTCCGTCGGATATGCACCTAAGGGTTGGGACGCATTGCTCAAGCACCTGCGTGCCCAGGGCTTCGTTGACGAGGAACTGAAACTAACGGGCATGTTCGCAGAAGGCAATCGCGGAATTTATGACCGTTTCCGTGGGCGTTTAGTGTGGCCCATCCGTGACCTGTCCGGAGCCACCATCGGCTTTGGCGCACGTAAACTATACGACGATGATCAGGGACCTAAATATCTGAACACCCCTGAAACACAGCTGTATAAGAAGTCTCAAGTCCTTTATGGTCTGGATCTGGCAAAGAAACAGATTTCCAAGACCAGACAGATCGTGGTGGTTGAAGGGTACACGGACGTGATGGCTTGCCATCTTGCGGGCATCACCACGGCGGTCGCTACCTGTGGCACGGCCTTTGGCACCGATCACATAAAAATTGCCAGAAGACTCTTGCAAGATGATGGCACCGGTGGTGAAGTCATTTTCACCTTTGACGGTGACGCCGCCGGACAGAAGGCAGCATTGCGTGCCTTCGACGAAGACCAGCGTTTTATCGCGCAGACCTATGTGTGCGTGGAGCCAAATGGCGCAGACCCCTGCGATCTGCGTTTGCATCGGGGTGATGAGGCGGTCCGCGAACTCATAGAACTTAAGCGCCCGCTCTTTGAATTTGCGATACGTGCTGAGCTGAAGAAGTTCAATCTGAACACCGTCGAGGGACGCGTGCAGGCCTTGCGGCAGACCGCGCCCATTGTTGCGCAAATTCGTGATTCATCGATCCGCCCGGCCTACGCGAGGGAACTCGCCGGCTGGTTGGGAATGAACAACGAAGACGTCAACCGCTCGGTAGCGGCTTCCATCAAACGCGCCCGGCTGCCCAAAAATACTCCACCAGATACACGAGGTAACCAGAGCGAGGGGCAAGCGCAACAAGCATCGGCTAACGCTTTTGAGCGCCCCGATAGCCGCGACCCGGTCATGCGATTAGAACGCCAGGCGCTGGAAGTCGTAATTCAGCAGCCACACCGGCTCAACGAAGAACAGTGGCAGGCTTTTTACGAGGCTCGTTTCATGGCACCAGTGCATGCAGCAGTGCATGACGGCATCGTGGCAGCCAGCGCTGCCGGAGCCTCTGCTTCCTCATGGGTTGAAGTCATTCGTGATGAGGTTCCCGAGCAGCTGCGTTCCTACGTCTCCGAGGTCGCGGTGACGAGCATTCCCGCATCGGATGAACACAACCTTGCGCGCTATTGCTCCGACATCATCAATGGCCTGATTGAGCTTCAAATCACACACCGCAAGGCGGAGCTTATTGGGCGCTTGCAGCGTGCCGAAATGGAGCCCGAGGGTGAGGAATACGCCCAGATCAACAGGGAACTAATGGAACTTGAAATGCGCCGACGCATACTGCGGGGCACCTAAGCATCTGGTTTTGGTTTTTAGTTGAGCTTCGGGTAAAGTTATATCTCGTTGCATTCCTCCATAGCTCAATTGGCAGAGCATTCGACTGTTAATCGAAGGGTTACTGGTTCAAGTCCAGTTGGAGGAGCTTACGAAGTCCCGATCCGCACTGCGGATCGGGACTTTTCACATCTGGAAGCGAGTATTGGATCCTGGATCCGGGTTAAGTCCCAAAATGTGTGTATGGAACTCAAGTCATAAAGATGTCATCTGTTCCCAGACCATCCTTTTTGGACTCCGTTACCGTCTTCCCAACTGAAATGCTGGCCATACAGTTCCGGCCCGAGGTCTTCTTCTACCACCGCTTTGGGAACCCGTTTCCTGGACCAGTGTTTCGGCTCGACGAAGCTCCACGGGTCTTTGGGATTCTCAGCTCGTTGATACAAATGCCAACTCACTAAGGCCATCGCATGCTTCGGTTTCAACCCTCGGTGCAGCCTTAAATGATCCTTGATGCCGGCGTTGATGCCGCCTTCCAACGGGCTGGTGGTGCGTGGAAGCTTTTCGTCTTTCGTAGCCATGCTCAAGTAGGTGAACAACTGCTTTTTCTTCAATAGACCGTGGATCAGCGAATCGGCCCGGCGTAGCCTCAGGTGCGTGTACCACCATGTCTGATTTGCGCTCACGTGCGAGGGCCTGTGGCCAATATTTTCTGTGGCGTAGGTGCGGGCTTTGAGTGTCTGCTCGTGCATGGCCCGCCATGCTAAGAACTGTTCTTCCCATTTTTGTGCTTGCGTCAGGTCAGTGATGTCCTTGAGCGCTTTGATCAGGGTAAGTAATTGCTGACCTGGGATGGTGCGTGGATTGCGGGTGAGGTGCTTATGGATGTTCTGGCGAATATGGAAGTGGCAGCGTTGAATTTTTGTCTCTGGCCACAATGATCTGATCACCGGTTCTAGTGAGCCGTGCCCATCGACGACGACGCGGTCTGGTGCGGGGATCCGTTGGAGCATGAGCGTCCAGGACGCGTACTTTTCGCGGTCGCAGAACTGCCAGTCGGTGATGTGTTCTCCGTTGTAGGCAGTGAGGGCGCAGAAGCCGTTGAAGTAGGTTCCGTCGAGCATCAGGTAGCGGTGTTTTTCGCCCGTAGCTTCGAGTCTGGGGCGCAGGTTCCAGCACCAGTTGGTGTTGCGGAAGAACGTGGAGCGGGCGGTGCCGGTTTCCTTGACTGAGAGCTTTCCGGTGGCCCATTGGTGGAAGGACTCGAACTGGGCTTTGGCGGTGATGTCTGGGCGGGATACTGTGCTGGACGCGCCGCAGTTTTTGCATCGCCATCGGGTGCGTCCAGCGCTGGTTTTCCCGTTTTTTACTTGTTTGTTTCCGCATACATCGCAGAGGGGTTGATTCGCAACTTTTGCCACGGTACATGCTTTCAAAGCATGTGTTGGTGGTGTTAGTCCTAGTGGTTAGTTGTTTTGAGGGGTTTCTGTACACACTTTTTGGCACTTAACCCGGATTAGCTGCCGAGTTTTTCTCGGAGCCTTGGAGCTTCCCACAGTCTGCGGGACTCCAAATACCAGAAGTAGCTAAACAGGCCGATTTCGTACCATTCGACAATAAATAACGCCTGGGCTATCGATAAAGCATTGAGCACAAACCAGCCTATGATGCCTAACGCCATCAGGATCAGCAGCACCGCATAATGTATCGGGCGTCCGCCGCTGGTATCTACCGTGCAGAGGTCTTCGCGTCCCAGATGGCTGGCAATCGCTACGCCCATGCTGAGGATCAGCAACAAGGCTGCGGCGTAATGAACTCCAGCAAAGTCCGTGCCTTCTATGCTTCGCCAAAACAGCAAGCCGATAAATGCAACGAGTGCCACGGTGCTCGATACGCTCAGAATCGTACTAAGTCTGCTCGTGTGTAAAGCGCGTGGAGTCCACTTTTTGGTTTTCCATTCAAGCCAGACAAACACCGCCGATACGACTAAGACCGCAACTACCGAGATCTGCACGGACCGAATGAGCTGAATTTGCGCAGATGAGCTTAATGCCGACAGCGTTTGGCCGAGTCTGGTCGGTACTAGCGCTACAAAGATTGCGTAGAATCCGGCGAGGTTCAGTGCGTAGTCTTCTAGCGGGGCGCCCTTATAGACCACCAGCAGAACTGCGGTGGAAACGAGCATCGCTACAAAGAGATCTCGGCTCGGACCCAAATAATAGGAACTAATCGAGTCTTCGACCTTCCCGTTTAGCAGACCATAAATCACGATGGCCACCATGAGCAGCAGTGGCACCACCAGCAGGGCCAGCCTGACATAGCGTAGAGTGTCTCGGCCATAGAGGATTTCGTCGGTGCTACTCATACCTGAATTCTGCAACAGACACCGCGTAGGCTCGGAATTGTTTGCAGCTCAGCGTGTCGTCGTGGCGATTGGGTGCGGCTATTGCGGTGTCAGGAATCAACTTCCAGCCCATCGGTGACGGCAGAGGGACTCAGTAACTAGTTATCCACCAAGGACTTTTCGAGGAAGATAAATCTTTGCGCATCCAATTGCTGGTCATTGAAGACTGTCCGAATTCCGCCGTGGCATCTAACCGCCTTGAGACAGCGCTCGAATTACTAGGAATTGGTGGAGTGCTGGTGGAGCATCGGGTGATGAAAACGTGCGCAGATGTGCGTGGCACCGAATTCGCCGGATCTCCGACGATTGCCGTCGATAGTCTAGACCTTTTCCCAGGTGCACCCACCGAAGAGCTATCCTGCCGTGTCTATTCGACCCCGCTTGGTCTGCAAGGTGCACCAACAATTGAACAATTGACCGCCGCATTCGCCTCCCGCGGACTGGGAAAGCGCTAGCGACGGTGGTGCTGTACGTTGCTTAACGCGGCTGGGCGCATTCCATAAAGTATTCACCGGCGGCAGCGTTGATGCCGACGCCACCAGCGCGGCTTCTCAACTCGTACGGCGTTGACTCCTGGCCCATATTGCCGTGGTCAGCGGGTAATTTCTTAGCGGCGCATCATCAAGCGTCTGGTCTTTTAAAGTACGCGTACGCTAAAGTGTCGGAGCTTGACCGTAACGTCATTGATGGATCAACCAAGATTCAAATCGTCTCACGACCATGGGGTAGTGAGCGGTTCACCTCAACGCTTTTCTCAGCGTTGCCATCACTTGAGGAAATTCATGACTGTTGGAACTCCATTGGAGCCCGCACCGCACTCGCCGGTCCCGCCCGCTAAATCCTCCGCAGGTAAAGGTCTAGGCATTGCTGCCCTGGTCATCGCTATCGTTGCTCTGACCCTGTGCTGGGTCCCGATTGTAAATAACTTTGCCGCGGTACTCGGTTTTGTCGCCCTCATCTTGGGCATTGTTTCACTGGTCATCGCCGCCAAGCGCCGCGGCAGCAAAGGACTGGGTATTGCTTCAAGCATGATCGCTATCGTGGCAATCATTCTGGTATTTGTTACACAAGCCGTGTACGTCAAGGCTATAGATGGTGTTTCAGCAGCCATTGAAGATGCTGCGGATGGTGAAGTCGCGGCCCCAGAGAAGGTTATCGAGCAGGCAGCGGATGAGGCCGCCGTGCTCAAGGTGGGCGAGGCAACAACGATTGGCGAATATTCTGTCAACGTGAGTGCGGTCAACCTGAAAGCTGACGCGGCAATCGCCAAGGCGAATCCGTATAACGACAAAGCTGAGGGACGCTACGTTCTGGTAGATCTTTCGGTGGTCTACAACGGGGACGAAGAGGGCGACGCGTGGATTGATCTGCAGCCAGAACTTGTGGGCGCCGATTCGCGTATCTATAGCACGACCACCTCCATGGCGATCCCTGCAAAGCCAGCCACGGACGTTCCGACCCTGACAAAAGGCGGCAAAGGCGTCTACCAGGTTGTCTTCGACGTGCCTGAAAAGGCACTGAACGACGCAAAGATTCGCGTCACCGAGAGCCTGTCATTTGATGATGCTTCAGGGCTTTGGGCCACCACGTAATCTAGCGCCATCTGCTCAAAAGCACGGGCCAGGCCACACGGACTTTTCGTGTGGCCTGGCCTATTTCTTTCTGTATTAGACTGCAGTAGCTGCTCTATCGATGTGGATCTGCACAGCGGATGCGTACTGCTCAACCACATCATCAGAATCAAATTCTTCGGCAGGGAAATATCCCAACACCCGGAGCCCTTCGGCCAACCCGAGCAGTTGACAGGCCACAGCGGAGGCATGACGACGGTCTTCAGTGGTATCCCCAATAATATGAGCGACCCCATTGAGGTACTTTTCACGCAACTCTTGTTGCGTGATTTTCGGGGTAGGGGATTGCCGGATCCGAGGAACTAACGTTTGCCACGGATCAATAACGTCATCCTCGCGGCGATTCAGGATCTGTTGCACCATGGCCCGGCCAAGTCTTTCGCGCGGGAGATCCAAATCCGCGAGTGGGACCGTGACCGTGCTAGCGACCGTATATAACTCCGCTTTGGAGCCAAAAAGCTTGATCACCAACGCGGGGGAGACTTCGGCGATTTCGGCGATCTCGCGCACGGTGACATCGTGGAATCCGCGTTCGCCAAAGAGTTCAGCGGCGGTTTTGCGAATTCGTGCCCGCCCGTTGTCCGTGCTCATGCGGGGAGCTCGATATCAACCCGTTCGGTTCGGGCACGCAAAATGACCTTGACTGACGCCGCTGTCTCGGTCTGCGGTGAAGCTGCCGTCAGCACATAGGTACCGACCGGAGGAAGATCCAAGGTGTATCCGCCTAGATCATCGGTGTGAGTCGCAGCAATGAAGTCACCGGCACCCGCACTGAGGCTTACCAGCGCACCGGCCACTGCGGTTTCACCGGAAGCTACCACGCCACTGAGCGAGAGCATATGGTGCAGTTCAATGTCATGTTCCGTGATGCCTTCGGAGAAGGTTACTAAATGGGAGCTGGGGACCCACCCTGCGGCGTTGGCGACCACTACGTAACGGCCAGGTCCAGGCAGTACCGCGCTAAATTGACCTTCATGGTCGGTACGAGCCCAGTCACCAGGTACTCCATCCTCGCGGACAAAAGTCACGATGGCTGGTTGTTGGGATCCGGGGCGGGTAGTCATTATGACCCGGCCATGAACCATGGTCTCTTCGACATTGATCTTAGTTTTAGGCGCTGGGCTGCTGCTAGGGATGAATAGCGCAATACCGATGCCGATGATTGCGGCCAACGCAGCGAGCCAGAAGGACAAGTGCATTGCGTTGAGCGACGGCAGGGGAACGCCGTTGTACTCAACGACCATCGTGGCAAGGATTAGTCCGGTCAAGGCGCTGGCTACTGTGGTGCCTAGCGAGCGGATCAGTGCGTTAACGCCGTTGGCGGAGGCAGTCTCGGTAATTGGCACCGCACTCATGATCAGTGTAGGCATCGCCGCGTAGGAGAACGCTACGCCAACGTTGACCAGTGTGGCTCCCACAATGATCTGCCACACTGCATCATCGAGGAAGACTCTGGCAATGTAGGTTAACGCCATGATGGCGCCACCAAAGATAATGGTGGGTTTGCCGCCCCAGCGGTTGAGCATGGCACCGGCCGCGCCGGAAAGCGCAACCATAGCCAGGCCTGAGGGCACCATGGCCAAACCTGCAACTAGTACCGAGAGGCCAAAGCCGTAACCCGTTTGTTCGGGAATCTGTAGCTGCTGAGTAGTGATGAGCATGTTAACGAACATCGCTACGCAGAGGAAAAATGAGGAGACGTTGGTCAGCAATACGGGACGTTTGACGGCTGTGCGCAGATCAATCATGGGTTGGTTGACCCGCAACTGCAATGGAATCCAGCCTGCAAGCAATGCGAGCGAAAGGGCAAAGAGACCCAGCGTGAGCGGGTTGGCCCATCCCCAGCTGGCACCCTTGGAAATTGCGAGCAATGCGGCGGTCAAAAGAACTGAAAGCACCAGTGCGCCGGCGATGTCGAAACGACCCGGTGTGGTGATCTTTGATTCTTTGACCAGTAGCAGCACGCCCACGAGGAAGACCAGCCCCAGTGCAGCAGAAACCCAGAACAGAGATTCCCAGCCATAAGCGTTATAAAGTAAGCCCGACATTGGCATGCCTAAGGCCGAACCGATGCCCAGGGTTGCACTCATCAGCGCCACGGCTGAGGCTACTTTTTCCTTGGGAAGTTCATCGCGCAGTACTGAGATTCCGACGGGTATCAGGGAGGAGGCAAATCCCTGCATTGCGCGGCCCGCGATCAGTGCGCCGAAACTTCCTCCAATTGCTGCCACCAGCGAGCCCGCGGTCATCACGGCCAGCGCCAGTATCAGCATCTTGCGTTTGCCGTACATGTCGGCCATGCGTGAGATGACCGGGGTGAAAATTGCGGCGCTGAGCAGTGTAGCGGTGACCAGCCACGATGAGTCTTCTGCGGAGACACCGAGGATCACCGGAAAATCCGGTAGCAGCGGAACAACAAGGGTTTGCTGGAGTGCCACGACCATTCCGCAGAGGGCCAGGACAGTGGTGGTAGCCCATGAAGGGACGGAACGAATCGGCACGGCAGTGGCCTAACAAAATAGCTGAATCACAAAAGGGTAAACACCTGTTCACCCATGGTTAGAACACACCGTTTCTACAGCTACTGTCAAGTAGGTTTTAGGCGTGCGCTCACTGATGGGAGCGGTGTCTGAACTTGTCAAGAACGCTTTAGCCTCAAACCATGCGTTGCATGCACGGTCGCAATTGGTAACAAGTTGCACCCGAGGACTTGCAGAATATTTGCTTTGCCGGTTCTTGGGTAGTCTGTCGGATTAGGGCAATTGGGCCCGGTCTCACTCAAGGAGGAGCGATGACTATTATCGATTGGGAAGCAGTTCCCGTCTCGGAGCCACCCGTTGGGGTAGTTGAGGTTCCGCATACGTCACTTGGATTCCATGCCATTGCCAGCATCTTGGAATTAGGTGTTCCAAGCGCGTTGTATCGCCGGCCACGAGAGAAATATTCTGAGCGCACCGATGGCGAAGCTTACTCATTGACCAACCCATACGCTGACTGCTGGTTCATCATGCCGCCGGCCTCGATGCCCACCGAAGGCTTCTGGCAAGCTCTGGGTGAAGCTGTTTTGATGCGAACGGCGGGGCCCGGTCCACTCAACCGCCGTCGCGGTATGTATGAGACCTTGAAGGTCTTGTATTCAAATAGCTAAAAGCAAAGAAGGTGGAGCAGCGCTTTGCAAGCGCGACTCCCCTTCTATATTTGTAAATTATCTGCTGGCGCTACTGATCTAACGCTGCGATGGCACGCACCGCGCGCGCAGCCTCTGCGCCCTTCTTGACGAAGTGCTCAAAGTAGAACGTCTGGTGCTCGTCATTTGAGTGGAAGTGATGTGGAGTCAGGCTCACCGAAAACGTTGGCACATTGGTGTCCAACTGAACTCGCATCAACCCGTCAACCACTGCCTGGGCAACAAAATCATGGCGATAAATGCCGCCGTCCACTACGAGTGCGGCAGCTACTACGGCATCGTATTTTTCGCTCTGGGCGAGGCGCTTTGCCTGAAGCGGAATTTCATAGGCCCCCGGTACGGTAACCACGTTCAACGTGTAGTCAGTGCCGGACTCGTCCATATCGGCTTTGAATCCGGCTAAAGCCTGGTCGACAATATCTGCATGCCAGCTCGCCTTGATAAATGCGACGTTGAGTTGCTTGCTCATATAATTCTCCCTAAGTCAGGTCTTTTGACAGCTAAATTTTGGCTCACTAATGACAGCTTAGTGTCCTGCGTCTCATTGGCTTAATGGCGTCGACAACCCACGTCATTATCGCCTGATCATTTCAGTCGCCGGACTGCAGTGTGCATTTGCTTAGCGCCAACCCAGTAGCGGAGCCACGTGTTTCAAGATCGATTCAATGACGTGTGCGTTATAGTCAACGCCAAGCTGATTAGGAACGGTGAGCAGCAACGTGTCTGCCGCGGCAATGGCCTCATCTTCGGCCAGCTTCTTTGCTAGTTCGTCGGGTTCTCCGGCGTAGGATTTGCCGAAGACCGCGCGAGTTTTCGCATCAATGTTGCCGACCTGGTCCGAACTGTATCGGTCACGCCCGAAGTATTGCCAGTCGCGTTCATCGGTGAGTGCAAAAATGCTGCGGCTCACCGAGACGCGTGGTTCGCGCTGATGGCCAGCTTCCTTCCACGCCTGACGGTACAGTTCAATCTGCTCAGCCTGCTGAACATGGAACGGCTTGCCGGATTCGTCGTCCTTGAGCGTAGAGCTTTGCAAATTCATACCAAGTTTCGCGGCCCACACGGCGGTGGAATTAGAGCCGGACCCCCACCAGATACGATCGCGTAAACCTTCCGAATGCGGTTCAACGCGAAGCAGTCCCGGGGGATTGGGGAACATTGGTTTCGGGCTAGGCTGGGCGAATCCCTCGCCAGAAAGCACCTCAAGGAGGCGTTCGGTATGGCGACGTCCCATATCTGCATCCGACTCGCCCTCACGAGGTTCAAAGCCGAAATGGCGCCAACCATCGACCACCTGCTCCGGTGAACCACGGCTGATGCCTAGCTGTAGGCGACGATTTGAGATGAGGTCTGCCGAGCCCGCGTCCTCGGCCATGTACAAGGGATTTTCGTAGCGCATATCGATCACACCGGTACCGATTTCAATGCGGCTAGTGCGTGCGCCAATGGCGGCGAGCAGCGGGAAAGGGGACGCATACTGCTGAGCGAAGTGATGCACTCGGAAATACGCGCCATCCGCTCCGAGTTCCTCAGCCGCGACCGAAAGATCTATGGCCTGCAGTAACGCGTCCGAGGCATTGCGAGTTCCTGACTGTGGGTGATCAGTCCAGTGTCCGAAGGACAGAAATCCGATGTTCTTCATACTTGACCCAACGAGTAGTTTCCGATCGTTATTCCTTGGGAGCCGGCGGGTGGTCCAGCTAGCAGCAGTGGCCCGCGGCGACCTTACAATGTGCCACCGAATCTGGTGCGGCCAAGAGCGGCCCGAACACGGCGATTTTACGGGTGAGCAGACCCTCTTACTTGACTGTCACGCGTTGGGAATTTCCGGCGTTCCGGCGCCGCGACGGCGCAGTACCGGCTCGGTCCTGCCAGCGCCGCAACCGGCGGCCGCACCGGAACAACAGGATCCTGCGCACTCGGTGGAACCGGCATTTCCGGCAACATTGTGCTGGCGGGAGTCATGGGCAGCGGCTTCGAATAGCGCCTGGGCGAGCTGTCCCGAATCCTGGTCTTCCTGCCCGAGCACCACAAATCCGGCATCCGCGATCATGGCTAGGTCGGTGCGGGCATCTTGCCCTTCGCTGGTCAGATAGTCGCCCAGGAAAATTGAGTTGGCTACCTCTAGGGCTGTGGCCTGCATCGAACGCAAGTGCATTTCCCTGCCGCCAGCAATACGCAGCTCCTTGTCCGGGCAAGCTAGGCGGACCAGCGCGAGGATGCGCAGGCAAGCGAGCGGACTGAGGTTCCACGTGCCTTCCAGGGGAGTCCCGTCAAAAGGCATAAGGAAGTTAACCGGGATTGAATCCGAGTTCAGGGCGCGCAGTGCGAAGACGGCCTCAATGAGCTGGTCGGTGCTTTCACCCATTCCGACAATCAGTCCGGAGCAGGGGGATAGTCCGGCGCTCTTGGCTTGCTCGACAGTATCCACGCGCTCCTGGTAACTGTGGGTGCTGCAGATCTGAGGGTAGAGGGATTCCGCGGTGTTCAGATTGTGGTTATAGGCATCGGCGCCGGCAGATTTGAGTTCTGCGGCCTGTCCGTCCTTCAAGATGCCGAGGCATGCGCAGACTTCGATCTGGGGATGGTCGGTTTTGAGCTGGTCGATCATGGTGGAGACACGAGCGACGTCCCGGTCCGTGGGGCCCTTGCCCGAGGCCACAAGGCAGACCCGCGAGGCGCCGCCTGCAATTCCAAGCCCCGCTTGACGGACCGCTTCCTCGGGTTTGAGCCAGGTGTATTTCAGTATTTCAGCTTGAGACCCCAGCCGCTGTGAGCAGTAGGTGCAATCCTCGGGACATAATCCGGATTTGAGGTTGACCAAGTAGTTCACCTTGACGGTATTGGCGAAGTGCTTGCGGCGCAGGCGTCCCGCCGCGGACACCAGCGTCAGCGTCTGCTCATCGGAGGTCGAGATGATCATATGGGCTTCGGCAAAGGTGAGCCGGTGTCCGGCGCTGATCCTTGAGACTAGGGCATACGGGTCAACCGGGATGCGCCTTGATGCGGTCATAATATCCATGGGAAATCTCCAATTGAACGGTGTTCAAGAATGTTTGAATTCACTGTACAGGGAATTCTTCAATCATTGAACACTGTTCAGAAATGAGTTTGCATGGTTGAGCGCACATACTCGCGTCGTTCGGCGCAACCCAAACGACGCGAGCATTCTCCTGCATCAGCTAAACCGCGGAAACTACCCGAACCAACGGGTTATCCAAATCACCGGCGTAGAGCAGGCCGCCGGATTGATCCGTGAGATCTAGCATCTGCTGATTATTGCGAAGCTGTAAACGGTTCAGACAAGACAGCGGGAAACTCGGGGCAAACAAGCCCAACTCATCAAAGTGCTGCGCGAACTGCGGATGCTGCGCCCGGTACTCCAACAAACGTTCCGCGACGATAGTCCAGAATTCCCCCTCTGCCAGCAGTTCCTCGGCATCCAGCAATGGAGCAAGGAAGCGGAAGAAGGAGTCGAAGACATCGGTGAATACCGACAACACCGGATCTCCGCCGGTGCGCACGCGACGGATTTCCTCTGGAAGCTCCACGCGATCGGATAAAATCGCAATCTCTTCTCCCAAGTCTTTAAGCAGGACCTTCTTGACTGCACCGTTTTCCAAAACCATAATCACGTTCTCGCCATGCGGCATGAAGACTAAGTCATAAGCGGCTAGGCAATGAACCAAGGGCACCAGATAGGCATCTAGATAGCCGGTCAACCAATCGGACGCTGCTAAGCCGCTGCGGCGGATTAGTGCTCCGGCGAAGGACTTCCCGGAGGAATCTACATGGAGCAGGCTGGCCATCGTGGCTAATTTTTCTTCAGATTTGAGCATGCTGATGGGCGACTCGCGCCATAGTGCCGCGAGCATCTTGCGCTGCGGTGCGGTGTTATTGGTAGCTGCTTCAAATTGTGGGTTTCGATAGCCCACCGCGGCGATTTCACGCAACAAGGCTACCGGTGCGGTGGAGAGTACCGGGTCATTGTCAAACAATTCACCCAGCCACTGGTTGATGGCGGGAGTGACCTTCATATATTCCGCGCTCAACCCACGCATGAAGCCCATATTAAGGATCGACATCGCCGTTTTGACGTAATGGCGGGTGGGGTCAGAAAGATTGAAGAAGGTGCGAATCGATTGCTGTGACTGATACTCGTCTTGGCTATAGCCAAGCCAGATCAATTGCTTGCGTGCAATGTCATTCACGAAAGTGATCGACAGGCGGTTTTCCCACTGCCAAGGGTGTACGGGCATGTAGATGTAGTCGCTCGGCGACAACCCGGTACCGAACAGTGCGTTCTCAAGAGTTTCATCGAGACGTTGGCGTTCCTCCGGGTTTAGCTGTGCAGCCAGTAGTGTCTCGTAATCAAGGGTGTCGATGGCATCAAATTGGGCACGCGATGTGTGTGCCGCGACCCACCCGAGCTGCAGTGCCGAACCCGTTTCCGGAGCGTAACGCAGGTAATCGCTGCGGCCTACACCCATGCGGCCATTGTTAGCCACAAAGCAGGGGTGGCCCTCGGTCATTGACGATTCCACAAGCTGGAAGGACTGGGCTGCGCTGCCCGGGAACTGGGCCAGCTGGGCCGAGGTATGGGTGGCGTGAGCCTGCTTGTAGCAGTGGCTGGACAAGGTGGATGAGAGTTCTTCGAGATAGACCGGCAGCTGAGCTTCGGAAAGCGTCAGCTCCTGGTGGAACACGGTGATGAAATCAAGGACATCAACCTCGGCTTCGTGCCATGAACCATTGACGAGCCGCTGATGCTGCAGTGATTCTGGAGCGACAAGCCAGTGATTGAGTTGGTAGCGTCCGGCAGTGAAGAGCAAGCGGTCTCCGTCTTTCTGCACGCGGTAGCGCCGCTCGCCGAGCTCGACCGGATCAAGGAGGCGTTCGTGGCAGAATTCTCCGAGGGCTTTGGCCAGCACGTGGCGATTGGCGGCCTCCCAGCGCTGGGGCGTCAGGAACGAGGAATCCAGGCTGCGGCCGGTGGCTTGTTCAAAATCATTTCGGGTACAGATGGAAAGCAACGCCTGCTTGATTGATCCGTCTGGCTCTGCCAGAGCTATCGGGCGGACCGGGCGGAATCCCACCCGGGCATTGAGTGCGTGGACAGCTTTATTGCGCAGGTCTGGTTCCACGATGATGCGTTCCACTCCGGGTCGGGTGAAGGCGTGGCGCACTGCTTGGGTGAGTGCCTCCACAGTGAAGCCCGGCCGCGGTTCGCTGGTTTGCGGCGCTAAGTAGTGCAAGCCACGATCTCCGCGAACGTAATTATAGGCTTTGGCCAATGCGGTGCTAGCCGGGTTATAAAGCTCCAGCAGGAATTTTTCGGTGCCGGTCTCATCAAGGCCCAACAATACTTGGTAGTCCGCCGTGGACAGCAGCTGACGGTATTCGGCTTTTATTTCTGTCGCGGTTGCGGTCGGCATACCCCAATATGCGGCATGTTCGGTCGCGATCCACGCGTGGAGCAACTCGGTATCTTCGGGCAGGCTGAGCTTACGGAAGGTGTAGTTAGTCATGGTGCTTCGTTCCTTAGTCGCGCGAGCTGGAAGTGGATACGTTCGGCAGACCGGTCAGTTCTGCCGCGCCAAATCGTTGGAAGGCGATACGTTCTTCGACCGGGTAGACCTCTCGGCCGGTGATTCGATTGATGATCACCGAATTTCGGTAGGCTCCCATACCAAGATCAGGGGCCGTGAATCCATGAGTATGCAGTTCCGCGTTTTGCACAAAAATATCCTCGGCGGCTCCGATGGAGTATTCACGGTCCACGTTGACCCGACCGTCGGCGAGGTAGGTCATTCGCTGGGTGATTCCACGGAGGAAGTCAGGGGTTCCGGAGCGGTAGCCGGTAGCCATCACCAAAGTATCGGCGCAGAACTCCAAGTTTTCTTCGGTACGTTCGTGGCGCAAACTCACGGACAGAGCCTCATCTGTCATGCCGATACCGGTTGCACTGCATCCGGTGCGCAGATGGACATTGGCCGCCTTGCTGATACTGCGCTGATAGAGCTCTTCATAGATTTCATCAATCAGATCCGCATTGATGCCCTTGTAGAGTCCCTTTTGTTCGGCGCCAAGTGCGTCGCGCTTTTCCACGGGCAGCGCATGAAAATGGTCGATATATTCCGGGGACGTCATTTCCAGGGTGAGTTTGGTGTACTCCAGCGGAAAGTAGCGCTCCGAACGGGTAGCCCAAATTAGATGGTCTTCTTCGGGCAAATTACGCAGCAGGTCCAAAAAAATCTCGGCTGCGCTCTGTCCGCTGCCCAGCACACAGGTAATCCGCGGGCGGGATGGCTGGTGGTCTGGAGCTAAGATTTCCTCGCGATGGAACATGTAATCACTTGAATGCATGACCTTGCCCGTCGCTTGGGCAGCTGCGTCAATAATCGTTGGAAGATAAGGTTGGTTCCCGGTGCCAAGGACTAGCTTGTCTGCACTGAAATGGGTCACCCCTTGAGCGGTGAGCACCGAAAGCTGGTAGGCGCCGTCTGTGTATTCGGCCGAAAGTACGCGATGTCCGAAGCGGACGCTAGGTATTAGGCGCGATGCCCAAGCAAGGTAGTTACTATATTCGTTGCGCAGGGCGTAGAAATTTTCGCGGATATAGAACGGGTAAATTCTTCCCTGTTCCTTCAGATAGTTCAGGAACGAAAATTTATTGGTGGGGTCTGCGAGAGTGACGAGGTCTGCCATGAACGGCACCTGTAGATGTGCACCCTCGAGCATCATGCCGGGATGCCAGACGAAATGGTCGCTGGCATCTAATACTGCAACGCTCAGCTCGTGGAGTGGATCGGTGAGGGCCGCAAAGCCGAGATTAAACGGTCCAGCGCCAATGGCAATGACGTCAAAGTGTTCTTGGGCTATTGCATGGGTCATGCGCGGGCTCCTTCTGCGCGTTCGAGTAGCAGGTCGTTGCCGACCCGGCAGATCGCGTCGAGTATCTCGGTCAGGTCTTCCAGAGTGGTGTTTGGATTCAACAAGGTCAGCTTGAGCATGCGTTCACCGCGGACGGTGGTTGCCGCGATCATTGCTTCACCGGTTTGGTAGAGCCGGTGACGAATCTGGTTTGTCAGCTCGTTGCGTTCGGCTTGGTTCAACTGGTTATGGGGAACCGTGAATCTGAAGACGAGGGTGCTTAGCTGTACCGGCGCTTCAAGGGTTAACTGTGGTCTCAGCGAAATTTCAGTCTCCAAACTTTCAGCTAGTTTAATGACCTGATCGAACATGGCACCTAGACGTTGCGCGCCAAGGGTGCGCAGCGTGACCCAAAGTTTCAGCGCATCAAATCTCCTGGTGGTCTGCAGTGATTTATCTACCTGGTTCGGAGTCTGTTGCGCGTGCGAGTGCGGATTGAGATATTCAGCGTAATGTGCGATTGATTCAAAAGAGTGTGTGTCTTTGACGAGCAGTGCGCTGGAGCCAATGGGCTGGAAGAAGGACTTATGAAAGTCCACAGTGACCGAGTCGGCCAGTTCAATATTGGCTAACCGCTGGCGGTGCACCGCGGAAAGCAGCAGTCCGCCACCATAAGCGGCATCGACATGGAACCAAGCGCCGGTTTCTTGAGCCAATGCTGCTAGCGGAGCAAGTGGGTCGATGGAACCGAAGTCGGTAGTACCTGCGGTGGCAGAGATGGCCATCGGGACCAAGCCGGCCTGTAGATCATTGGTGAGTTGTGTGCGAAGTGCGTCGACGTCCATGCGGTGCCACGCATCGGTGCCGATAGCTATCACGGCCTCATGCCCGAGACCCATCATCATCGCCGCGTTGGAGATGCTGAAGTGTGCATCCTGGGAGGTGTAGATACGCAAATTCTGCAGGCGATGCGGTAGCGAACCTGTCATCTTGGATACCGCGATATTGCGCGCAACGAGCATCGCTTGCAGATTGGACTGGGTTCCGCCGGAGGTGAAGATCCCATCGGCGGTGGTTTCGGAGAATCCGATGAGCCGTGTGGTCCAGTCGATCAGTCGGCGTTCAATCAGCGTTGCTCCGGCGCTCTGATCAAAGGTATCCATGGAGGTATTCAGGCTGGTGACAAATGCTTCGGCGGCGACTGCGGGAATGACGACCGGGCAATTCAAATGAGCGGCGTACTTCGGGTGATGGAAGTAGACGGCGTCACGGAGGTAAATTCTTGTCAGTTCATCAAACGAGTCGGTGTGGCTTCCCAACGGTGCGTCGAGGTCAATCTCTGACACCAGCTTCTGAAGGGCTTGTGGACTCGGTCCCGTGGTGGGAGACTCCACGGCCGCAAGTTGGTCGGTGACGCGCAACAAGGCTTCACGAGCTTCGGCTTCGTAGCGGTCCAAGGTATCTGAGCAAAGTAATGAGTTATCAAAAAGCTGTGACTCAGTCTGGGGGATGTGCAGGGTCTCAAGAGCGGTTCCCACGATACTCCTCGCATAGCGATCGATTATTTGGTTAGTCTTGCCTAACTGAAGACTATTAACATCACAAGTTAGTAATGTATTGCAACCCCAGCGTGTGGTTGACGGGTTGGCTGACCGCATTGGGATAATCCAAAAACACCGAGAATTCGGGTTAGATGGTTCAGTGTTCGATGGGCGAAATTTCAGAAAATTACTGAACGGACATAACCCAAAACAACTAGTGAACTAGCGGAAATCCTGTTCAGCTAGGAGTAAATGCGGTATCGTTGCCAACCGCGGGACAGATGAGCTTCGTAACACTTTTCACGAGCTGTGGTGAAATCTACTGTGCAAAGCGAACGTCGTTTCCTTTATTCGAATGCAGGTGATGCGGCCAGCCGTTCACTGACGGATTTCACTGTCGACCTCATATTTGTCACCACATTGGGCGCCAGCGCCTGGCAAATGGGGCTTCTGAACACCTTGGGCTCTTTCGCCTTCCTCGTGGCGACAATTCCCATTGGCTATTTGGTGGACCGTTATCGGCCATTGCGACTGTTGCGCATTGGACTGGCAGTGAAGGTCACGCTCACCGTTTGCCTCTTACTGCTGACCCTCACTGGCACGCTGAGTATCGGTTACGGATTTTTGCTGGTGACGCTACTGGGAATGTGCAATGTCGTAGCGGAAACCGCTCAAGTTTCCGCAGTTCCACAACTCAATGCGGTCTCCGGTGCCCAGCGAACCAGCTCTATCAGCGCGTTGATCGCCCGGCTGACGGCTGCGGATCAGTCATTGGCGATCATCGTTCCAGTGGCTGCAGGCACCGCATTTACTCTCCTCGGAGCCTCAGCACTCTTAACCGTGAGTGCAGTCTTGGCGCTGATCGCGCTGAGTTTGGCCTGTCTAGTCAAACTTCCTCGCCAAGACAGCCAGCGGAGGGAAGAAGCTGCGGAGCAGAACGCGCAGCGCGACACCCATTGGTGCTCCGTCCTGGCATACCTGCGTCATAACCGAGCGTTGGCCGCAGTAACTTTGGCGATGATGTGCTCAAATTTCGGTTTGGCCTTAGGCAGCGCGGTTGAAGCGCTATTCATCATCAACTACCTAGGCTTTGGATCCTTCGGCTTCGGTATCCTGGCTGGTCTTGGCGGTGCCGGGGGATTGCTCGGAGCTGCCCTAGCCACGCGGATCGCTGTTCGCTACAGCGCAGCCCAACTGACTACGCTCACCATGACGATCATGCTCGTGTTAGCCGCGATGGTATTTTTCGCGGCCTTTACCTCGTCCGCAGTTTCCATGACACTGCTTGCGGTGCAATCGGTATTGTGGGGCGTTGCCTTGATCATTTTTAACGTCGCGGTCACTGCGTGGGTTGCTGATATCACTCCCGAGTACCTGCTGGGCAGGGTTAGCAGCGCTCGCCGGTTGTTTACCTTTGGCGCGGTTCCGATAGGAAGTTTAGCCGGTGGCGCCATTGGTTCGGCGTTCGGGCTGCCGGCCGCGCTCGCGATATGGCCTCTATCCATTGCCGCAGGGCTCATCGGTTATTTGATTGTTAGACCCCGCACGGTGCAGCCTGAGGTAGCGCAAGTGCGCCGGCGGTAACCGATAGGCTTGGACTACCACGTCCTCAACAGAAGGCTAATACGCCCGTGAAACTCGTCATCGATGCCCGCTATACCCGGGTCACTCATCACGATGGAATTAGCCGTTACACCGCGGGACTCATTGAGGCGACGTCGAAGATTGCCGATGTAACGATGCTGATCAATGATATGCGACAGCTTGCACTCCTGCCAGAGGTGCCATACCTGAAAATATCTGGCCCGACCAGTGTCTTGGAACCGTTCGTTGCACTGCAGATTAATAAGTTGCAGCCAGATGTGGTTTTCTCCCCAATGCAGACCATGGGAACCCTGGGACGAAAATTTCCGCTAATCCTCACCCTGCATGATCTGATCTACTATGCGCACCCGAATGCGCCCAAATTCTTGCCTGCCCCGATCCGTTGGGGATGGTTCCTGTTTCATCAGGTCTACTTCCCGCAACGACTATTGCTGAACCGCGCGGACGCCGTCGCGACAGTGTCAAACACCACGGCCGAGCTCATGCGCGAGCATCGGTTGACTAAACGGCATATTGGCTTAGTTTCAAATGCCGCCTCGGGGCAAACTACTGTTCGTGAGCAGAATGGTGTCCCAGCCAAGACGTTGCTATATATGGGCTCGTTCATGGAATACAAAAATGTTGAGACCTTGATTCGGGCTATGAGCTTGCTTCCTGAATACCAGCTGCATTTGCTTAGTGGTATCAGCGTGGAGCGTCGCACTGAGTTGGAAGCAAAAGCCACTGATACTACCCAAATAATCTTCCACAACGGGGTCAGTGACGAACAGTATGCGAAGATGCTCGCCGAGTGCACCGCGCTGGTGACGCTTTCTCGCGAAGAAGGCTACGGCCTTCCACTGGTTGAAGCAATGAGCATGGGAACACCCGTGGTCGTCACCGACATGCCCATTTTCAGAGAAGTAGCTCAGGATGCGGCGCTTTACGCGGATCCCGATAGTGTCCAGTCCTTCGCGGACCGAGTGCACCAACTCTCAGAACCAGAAGAATGGCGGAAGCACTCGGAGCGGGCACTGCGCCGTGCCTCGCACTACTCGTGGGAAACCTCTGCGCAGCAGTTGATTGAGCTGGCACAGTTTGCCATCAACAACTCAGCGAAGACTGAAAGCTAGCCTTCAAGCATTACCTGGAGTCGCACCTAAGCGTGGATTTCAAAACGTGACTTGGCTAGTGCTAAGGTTGTTCTCGTAGCATTCCTCCATAGCTCAATTGGCAGAGCATTCGACTGTTAATCGAAGGGTTACTGGTTCAAGTCCAGTTGGAGGAGCCGGAGAATCACCCTGTTGTCAGCTTTTCAAGCTGACAACAGGGTGTTTTCGTTTATCCTCGTTTTGAGGTATTCCGGAACTTTGGCAACCAGCAAGAGACCTCGGTGCTGTATCGAGTGAAACTTTCACCAAACTTCTGCTGCAGGTCTTTTTCCTCTAGTGGGCGCACAATCAGATTCCAAATGATTGAACCGCTCAAGGAATAGAGGATTACAAGCCATGAACTTGCAATCAGTCCTATGCTGACTCCCTGTACGATGCCTGCAACCGCCATTGGATTACGAACATACCGGTAAGGGCCTCGAATCACTAGGTACTGTGGCATGGCCGAGGGCAGGGGAGTGCCCTGTCCCAATTTGGCCATTGTGGTTGCCGACCAAACGCCCAGTGTGCTGGCAAGTAGGAGTGCGACGTATCCGGTCAAGCGGATCCAGTCAGCAAACCTCACGTGCATCGCGAACCGGAATTCAGCAAAGATTATGAGCGTAGGAAAGAGCGCAAGAAACACGAACCAAAAACAAAGCAACTGGGCGAAGGTCTGGCGTATATGGACCCGAGTTCGTTTGGCTCGTGCAGTTTTGAAGCGAAAGGGGCCAGACACAAACCACTGCGAGGGAAACCGCCCGAACCACAGAACCAGACCGGCTGCTGAGGAAGCGAAGCTCGCTGCCAGCATGATCAGGGCGCCCCAGCCGGCGTTGGTGGTTATCAGTGCGTAGGAAAGCATTAACCCTGTCATGAGCCAGGTCCACGGTATCGCCACCCACAATGCCGCACGTATATTGCAGGCAATTAACAGTGAGGCGAGAGCAAACAAAGGGATGTCGAACCATGCCAGTATGACCGGCGGCAGATTGCCAAGTGTCAACATGGTGATGGTCGGGCTTGCGAAAACCGAGAACCACCATAACAGTCCGCCAACTCCCTGAACCGCGAAATACGTTCTGGCGAGTATCAACTGATTATTGCGTGGCGAGTGTGATTCGTTTGTAGCTGAGGAGTTCACTAGTCTGTTCGACATGGAGACAAGCCTAGATCAACTACGGGTGGTGCAACTTCCAGACCTATAAGCTCGCTTCGTCCTATGTCACGCATCACTTGATGGAATGCTTTGGTGCTGCGGAACCCCAACGTTGAAATTCGCTGTCGAACCCCTTGGATGTCGGCGCTATTTACGTCTTCAAGCGCGGAAGTTGGTCGATTTGAAAACCCATCTTGGCCAGTGCTAAGGTATTACACGTTGCATTCCTCCATAGCTCAATTGGCAGAGCATTCGACTGTTAATCGAAGGGTTACTGGTTCAAGTCCAGTTGGAGGAGCTCTCGTAGAACCCCAGCCGTTTCGAACGGTTGGGGTTTTATTTTTCTTAACGCTGCGGCGTAATTCATGGTTCAGCTGCTTAGGGTTTTCCCGCAAAACATCAGGGGAAACCCGGATATTATTGCTCATATCGATTTGGCTAGGATATTTATTAGCTGGTCACCAGTTTCAGCGCACGTGGGTTCGGAGAGATTCGCTGTCTAGTTGGAAACAATTGATGGAAATAGTACTTATAATTTCGGTCATCCAGCGCTATGAAGGCAATGATCAGGTGAATTTCTGTCTTCGATACAACACGTTTAGTCTGCAGAGTAGCCATGAACAGCGTATGAACAATAAAGAGCACGTATTGATTGGGTCGCTTCCTATAAGCTCAAGTGAATAGACGATAGACTTTCAAATCGTTAACACTTACACCCGTGGCATGAGATCGAGCTGTGGGGTTTACGCCTGAAGACTGATACGTAGACGGTAACCGGAGTGCTAGCTTGGAAACACCGGTTGCCGAGCGATCGAGAATATGGAGAAACCATGTCTGAAGCTGAATCGACGCCAGCAGATGAAAGCCTGAAGTCAAGCGTGAAGAGTGCCAAGGCGCAAATTGATGGACTCAAAGAGCTTGTCCCGCAGCAGCTGACGGACGAGCTGAAACTGGGCACTACCCTGCTCAAGAAAAAAGGCATCAGCCTGGGCATGGCCGCGGGCTTGGGCGCTGGCGCGCTCATCGTTGTTTTGCTTTTCGTGATTGCGGTAGTCGTCACTCTGGTGAATGTTCTAGAGATTTGGTTCCTTGGTTGGGCCGCAGGATTGATAGTTGCCGGGTTCTTCCTGATCGTGGCAGCAATTCTGGCGCTCGTGATGTACCTGAAGTTCAAGAAGGCATTGCCGCTGACTCCTGACGCAGCGATTCGAGGCATCCGCCACGATATTGGTGTGCTCAAGGACGGTAGCAACTTTGACGTCAGCACATTGGACGAGCCTATGCGTAAGAAGGACGAGGAAGACAAGGCCGCGAAGGATAAGAAAAAGGAACCTAAACCTCCTGCTCCAAGCGCGGATGAACTGATTCTTCGTACCAAGCGTCGTCGACGTCAGATTCAGGCACTGCGTGACAATTTGGGCCAGAGTGTTCTGGGTCCCAAAGCAAAATTGGATAAAGCACGTCATTTTGCCGAAAACGCGGGAGATTCAGTGACCAACGCTGCAGCTAAGGCACGTAGCTTCGTCACACCTTCTGCGAATACCGGAGAAAATAGCGAGGCCGGTCGCGCAGGCCAAGAACGGGCAGAAAAAGCTAAGCCTTTTGCGATCATCGCTGCATCGGCGGCTGCGCTTGTTGCAATTATTCGCAAGTTGATCAAGCGTTCCTAGGTTCCTGAACCGATGAGGTGACGCGCAGACTTCACGCCACTGGGCGGCATGACCTCTCGGACAATAAAAGAACTCTTGGGAAAGGCACTGACATGGTTTGGATCGCTATTACAGCGGCACTATGCGGTGCCTTTTGCCTTGCCTTCGGAGCCCAATTTCAATCGAGTGCGGTAAGGAAAGCTTCGGGCGGGTTAGAACTCACCCTGAAAAACCTGGGGAAACTGGCGGGCAACAGACGTTGGATGAGCGGGTTGCTCTTGCTGGGTCTGGGTATGGTGCTGAACGTATTTGCTCTGGCAAGCGCCCCCTTGACCGTGGTGCAACCCATCGGGGCTATTGCCCTGGTGGTAACCACCGTGGTGAATTCGCGAGAACACAAGCTCACCATGAACCGGCCGACGGTGTTGGCAATTATTAGTTGCATGGTCGGTTCGGCCGCATTCGTTCTGATGGCTATCAACGTCACCGGCGAGCAGCACCTTGTAAATAATGCCGAGGCATTACTTATCGAGATGATTCTGGCCGTCGTGGTTGTGGTCTTCGGAATTCTTGTGCTTCTCTTCCGGCACAAGCTGGGAGCCTTCTTTTATATCGTCGGGGCGGGCGTACTTTTCGGGTTTGTTGCGGTACTCGTGCGCACTATCGCGATTGCGATATTGAATTTCCAAGTACAAGATTGGAAGTCGCTACCGTGGGTTGCACTGGCCGCAGTGGTAGTGGCAGGTTTGCTCGGATCATATTTTGTACAGACGGCTTATTCGAAGGGGCCACCAGATTTGGTGATCGCCGGACTGACCGTGATCGATCCGATGGTCGGCATTGCCATCGGCATCACTATTCTTGGAGAGCTTCGCCCAGATGTTCCTGCGGTGTTGGCGATCTCGATGGTGGTAGCCGCCGTGCTGGCCATCATTGGCGTGGTGGCTCTATCTCGTCACCACCCGGATGTTCTAGAACGCAAAGCCAAAGCAAGACATTCACAAAAAATGTCTCATAAAGATGCATAAAAGCAGTAGATAATCTTTCACACGACAATATGTTGAACGAACAAGGACAATACGTGGCCGAGGAAAAACCGCTGACGATAGTCATCGCCGCCGATACTTACCTGCCTGATATTAATGGTGCTGCAATGTTCTGCTACCGATTGGCTAGTGCCATGAAAGAACGCGGACACCGAGTGCACGTGTTGGCAGTACGCGGAGAAAAAGGAAAGACCTACACAGAGGTTCGCCCCGAAGCGATTGTCCATCGGCTGCAATCACATGGGGTACCAACCCACGAGTATTTCCGTATTGCATTTCCTTGGGAAGTTAATTCACAGATCAACAAGATCTTGGCAGACATCAAACCCGACGTCGTGCACGCGCAGAGCCACTACATGATTGGGCAGCAGACCTTGGCCTACGCACGTAAGCATGGAGTTCGAGCTGTGGCGACAAACCATTTTATGCCAGAGAATCTTGACCCGTTCTTACCCTTTCCTAAATGGTTTAAGAAGATCGTTGCCCGCAACTCATGGAGAGATATGGGGAAGATCTTTGGAAGAGCAGATGCGGTGACTACTCCCACTCCGTTGGCTGCAAAAGCCATGAAGGAGCATGCGGGGTTGACCAAAGTGCTGCCTCTATCCAACGGAATTGAAGTTGGCAACTATGAGTTGGGCACTGAGGAAAAGATTGTTCGTAACGAAACACCAACCATACTTTTTGTTGGTCGACTAGCTGTCGAGAAGAACGTGAACGAACTCATCGAGGCCCTGGCATTGATGGAGCAGGTGCCTGATGCGATTCTCGAAGTTGTTGGCGGTGGCGAGCAACGGCCACTGTTGGAGAAGATTGCCAACGAAAAAGGCGTGCGTGATCGTGTGCAATTCCTTGGGCATGTTAGCGAGGAGGAGCTTCGCGAGGCCTATCTGCGCTGTGATGTCTTCTGCCAACCAGGGACCGCTGAGTTGCAGTCCTTGGTGACCCTCGAAGCGCTTTCAGCTTCGAAGCCCGTGATCCTAGCCAACGCGATGGCGTTGCCTCACCTTGTCGACGTCGGCGTGAACGGTTATATGTTTGAACCGGGTAACCGAGAAGATTTGGCGCAGAAGCTGGACAAGGTGTTGAGTCTCGAACCTCTGGAACGTGAGCGCCTAGGAGCTGCGGGGCACCGAAAGGTCATGAACCATGCGCAGGAGAAAACGATGAACTCCTTCGAAGCGCTATATCGTGGGCAGAGCGTCACGACGCATTAGCGCTTGGCGACGCCCCAAGGACCTCGAATCGAGATTTCGGCTGGTCATGCCCTAGAATATTTCGAGTGTGGTTACTGCTTCGGCGGTAATTCTCATAGTGGGGCGTTAGCTCAGTTGGTTAGAGCAGGGAACTCATAATTCCTTGGTCGTCGGTTCAAGTCCGACACGCCCTACGGTATGAATTCGCCCGGTGACTTGTGAAAACAAGTTACCGGGCGATTCTTTATTTAAGCCAGACCAACGGTTTTGACCACAATTTGACCACAATTTTTGTTTCAGGCCCCGAAAGATCCGCGCTTCTTGAATCGGTCCTGAAGGGAAATCACATTGCTTGGTGGCACCGGTTCCGGGGTGGTCCAGTGATCGGTGAGCCTGTCAGCCACATCCTGGTGCATCTCGTCGAGTACGTGTTGATATCGCTGGAGCATGGAGATCTGCGACCAGCCAAGGATCTCCATAACCACTCGCTGATCCACACCCAGGAGAAGCATGGTGGTGGCCGCTGTGTGCCGGCCGTCGTGGGGTCGCCCTACCGGAACCTTTGCATCCTCGAGAAGCGATCGCCACGCGAGCCAGTCCGCCTTCGGATAGATCGGCAAACCGCGTTGCCGGCAGAAGACCAGATCCCGCTCAACCCCGTCTTGGTCAACCCAAGGACTCCACGGCGCATGCTCGCGAATGGTTCGCTGAGTCTCTGAGTGGCGCAGGAGCGACTTCCGCAAGGGGGAGGGCATAGTTACACGCCGAACACCCGCTGAGCTCTTAGGCGGGCCTGTGAAGTAACCGCCGCTATGACGCATCGGGCAGTGCCGTCCGAACTTCCGGCCGCACTTCGTATCGCTCGGATCGTCCGCATTGCAGCCATGCTCCCACGGAAGCACAAACAGCTCCCTCTCTATCCGGATCTTTCCCGCCTTGAAATCAATATCAGACCAAGTGAGCCCTAGCGCCTCACCCTGCCGCGGACCAAGCATGAGATTCAACAGCCACCGCGCTTCATCGTCACGCTCCTCCGCTGCCGAAATCATTCGCCGCACTTCATCCGTCGAATACACTTGCGGTTCGAACGCAGCAGGAACAGGAGCATCCAGCATCAGCAACGGATTCTTACCCAGCAGTCCACGCTTCACAGCAATATTCAGCGCTCGCCGGAGAATTGCATGCAGTCCGGAGATGCTGGATTCCGAAAGCGACGCCTCGCGCATGGTGGCGTAGATGGTTTCGAAGTCTGTAGGGGTGAGCTTGTCCAGGCGCTTGCCTGCTAGCCGGTGTGGCCGGATATGGTTGTTGATCCTGTTTCGATAAGTCTTGCGCGATTGTGGGCTCTTAGCTGTGGCAGGAGCTACGTTGGTCAGCCAGTAGTCAAGCCATTCAATCAGCCGAGGTTTCAGTCCAATAGTGACGTCTCCGGCGTGAACTTCACGCAGAGCTTTTTGGAGTTTGCGTGTGCATTCGGCCTTGGTCTTACCGTAGGCCGAACTTCGTATTGGTTGGCCGCTGGGTTTGTATCCGACGATGTAGTTAGCTTGCCAGCGCCCGTCCTTTCGGATGCGGGGCTCGGAACCTTCTTGGTTGCCTCGCTTGGCCCTGGGCTCTGGGGTATCCATGAGTTTCCCTCCTTGGGGAAAGTGTGCGCGCCAAATAGACCCCTTGACGCGGTGGGATTACGGATTGTGGATAAGTGGTTAGGCGATGTGCTCACCTGGTGGCCAGAGCGCTTGGATCTGCTGGCCGTCCAAGGTGGCGAACCGGTCAAGGAGTACTTCCTCGGTGACGCCGAGTTCCTCTGCTATTTCAATAGGGCAGCGGGACCAGCCCGCGACCTTCTGTAATGCCTCGAAGCTGATCAAGAATCGAGCGACCTCTAGGCAGACTTGCCGTTCAACGGCTGGTGTCTGGCACGTAGTGTGCCCGTGCTTGATGTGTATTGCTTCGTGTGCCAAGAAGCAGTGCTGCTCGGCGGTCGTCAGCGCTGGGTCAATCCAGATCCGACGACCGTCCGACGCGGCTACTACTTCTGGGTGTGGTCTAGTCCAAATAATTGCTACGTGCGCGAGTGAGCGCAGCATGCCCCATACATTCTGCATAGTTCGAACATATGTTCGAACTATGGTGTGAAGTTAATGTGACAACGTGACGGTTCAAACTGTCGGGGCAATGGGATAAGTAAAATAACTCAGTCTTGCAATGCCCTCAGGCTGGTAACTCTAAAGTCGCGTTTAGCTTTGGATCCTGCCCCTTCGCTTTGCGTCATCATGGCGTTGGCCTCGACTAGGGACCCAGCGGGGAAGCTGGATCGACTAATTCTTTCCGTCAGGTCAGCCAAATCAAGAGTAATTTTTCCAAACTCATCCGATACCAGCGACCATTTATTGCTAATTGATACCGTATGCAAGCGCCCAGTTAGCGTAACTGGGACTTCGTCAAGTCGGTTCAATGCGATAAAGTCACGCAGCATCTGCGATTTCAAGGTAGGCACGGACCAGTGCAAGGCGGGAGCTAAAGGCTGTTGCCACTTAAGTTCCATGTCGAAATAATGGTCCCCAACGATCGTCACGAAAGAGCGCAATGCCTTTGCTGCTTGCGGGCCGAGGTCTTCAAGTTGCGTAACGAGAGTTTCCCGATCTTCGAATGATTCACTTGGAGAAAAGACCTGGTTCAAGGCATCAAATGAACGATCGACCAACAGCTCGTTATTTTTATCGAATAATTCGCCGTTTGGGCGTAACTCGTCGGCTGGCGTAGAGGCTGCAACGAGATTGAAAATGATAGAGCCGGGAGCAGGAGAGCCATCTAGACGGAGTCGAGTCTGTTGTTCAGCAATTTTTGAAATAGATGCCTTCGCACCATGCAGAGCCGAGCCGAATGCAGTTATTACCTTTTGGAACGCGATGCCCACGGCGAAGGCCTGCGCTGCATCAGCCTGATGTCCATCAACACCGGGCCCAGCGAGACGCAGGAAGCCTCGGCTATGTTTGGTGCGCGCCAATCGGTTGTGGCCTTGATGTGTTTCGATGCTGTATCGGGAAAGATCCTGGGCGCTATCGAATACCGGCAAGTCTTCGAAATTCAGAGATGCCCATATTGCATCATCAGGAGTCATACCCATCCAGAATCACCTCCAAGTAACCTCGTTTTGGGATCGCGCTGTCTTCGGTCAATTCAGCAAGCTTATCGACGGCATATCGCTGTAGAAAATCATCCCAATAGCCACGAGATTTTAGATACGGCCCCTGTGAGGGGTCTTCCATGTCCAATTCACTGTGCGGAAACCAGTCAACTACGTGACTGTCGACTCGGATACCTCGATCAAATAGCCAACCATCCTCAGCAAATCCGGCAATACGCCGCTTCCCGAAATCATCAAGAGTCGAATACTTGTTCTGATTCAGAATATACACCGCATCGATGTCATTTGGCTCTGGTTTATTCGTCACAAATGATCCACCAATCCAGACGGCCGCAATTGGCAAGGAGTCTCTGAGCATGGCAGTTGCCTTGACGAAATGGTCCCAAATCTGTTGACGCCGATCATTACCGCAATAAATCGTGCCAGGACCATATTGATTCTCGAAATCATTAAAGGTTAAACGGGATCGGCCCGGGGGTGACAGGAGCAACGGGCTATCTAGTGTGAGTAGAGATGGTTCAGTCATCCTTCATCCCTCGGGCCTTGTTTATCTGCGTAGCGCTCGTCGGTTTGTTCGTCGAGCTGTTCCCGTACGGTCTTCACCTTTGGGTGTGCTGCTAAAGATTCAATAGGTGGCGCCGGGTACTCCAGAGCTTCGGCACCATGGAATTCAATGATGCTGCCCTCAGGCTCGGTCTTCTGTCCCTGGCTAGCGTCACTCGTGGGCGCCACTGCTCGGAGTGGCTTAGGTGGGTTGGGGTCCTGGTTGTCGTGTTGTCCATTGGTTCCGCTTTCCTTGTCGCGCATCGCGTCGATCACGGATAGGAGTATCCGTTGATCGCGATCGCTCACTTCACTAGAAGTGCGAACGAACTCAGCTAGAGCCGGCTGCTCCTTGCCTGCGCTTGAGTCAATCCCCATAGAAGCTAGTACCGCATCAGCTACCTGAGCCTCAGAAACTTTGAGGACCTGGGCGAGCATCTTGATCGTCTCGCCTTTCATGCTTGAAACCGGCTCATCCTTCAGCCGGCCAAAGTTTGAATGGCTCATTTTGAATCCCAAGCTATCTGCTCGCGAGGATAAGGCCCTCAGCGACCAGCTGTTGCGGTCCATGACTTCTTGGAGCAATTCCCCAAGTGGGTGGATTTCGTTCACGAAGCAACCTTGGACTAGGAGTGGACGGAAATTCAAACATCGCGGACACCGGGTGTAACGGCATGCTGGACACTAGAAATTTACCATTTATATCCGTTCGATGCCCCGTTCTACGTGGATACCGGGAAAAAGTCGGCTTGCAGGGTGGACACTAGAGAAATTATCAAGTAACGTTTTACTGGACACGACGTAACGAGAGGCGGTACAGTGAACATTGTCAAACACCCCCGAGCAATTGGAGGTCTCTGGATGGAACTCCGAGACAGAAAGATGCTCCAGCGACTCATGATCGTTCAGGAAGTTTCCAACCGCGGCTTAGCAAAGGCGGCGGGCTGGAAGTCTCATAGCTATATGAATCGGCTAGTAAGCGGAGAAGTGAAGACCCTGGAGCCTGAGCCAGCCTTGCGAATAGCAAAATTCCTCGGCGTCGGAGTTGAAGATCTTTTTTTGACTCATGTGTCAGATTTTGCTGAACACGATGTGGAGCGAAAGAGGACAGCATGACCGATCCATCAGCGCTCGCCGGTCAGGCATGCGACGCATGGAACGAAGAAATGGAAAAGGAGGTGGCGTGATGGGTTGGTTCAAGAGTTCCGATGAGCCTGAGGGCGACGTTGTGGAGACTCTGGAAATTCCTGAGGTTGAAAATATCCCAGCCAGAGATTTGGCACAGAGTCACGTCGGTGGAGGCATCGAGTTATTTGGTGCCTTCGAGAAACTGGTCAAGGTGGAATCCGAATCGAACAGTGTGTTGGTCACCGTGGAGCGAGAAGAATTCCGAGGGCTTGAAAGATGGGGAGTTTCGCAGATGTGCTGGCGAGTTGGTCCGCTTCAGGTGGTTAGGGTTCGGCCGCCAGGAGCAGATGAAGTCTCGAAGCGGAGGTCGAGATGAACTGTCTAGTTGGTTACTTCCGAGTTTCCTTGATCTGTTTGGAGAGTTCTTCTCGGACTAGCTTGAGTTCGTTGAAGTCGATGCGGCCACGTCGCACCCATGCGGACAGCATGCTTGGCAGGACGGCAACGCCGGGTGTGCCTGCGATTCGGATCGTTTCGAGAATGAGTTCGAAGGTCTCTGAAAGTTCCTTGCTTTCGGTTGATCGTTTCGAAAAGTCTGTGG
The DNA here is from genome assembly GCF_035257265.1 of Glutamicibacter sp. Classification (GTDB taxonomy): domain Bacteria; phylum Actinomycetota; class Actinomycetes; order Actinomycetales; family Micrococcaceae; genus Glutamicibacter. The sequence continues at coordinate 233,303 of NZ_DATEXC010000038.1, read as the reverse complement.
CTAGGTTCCTGGATTGCAGGACGAACCGATTCCAGATGGAGTGCATTTGTGTTCGGGCTTCAACTTCATGTGTCGCCGAGGCAATGCGATCTCGGCCTTTAGCTGCTTGCTCGTCGTATTTGTCTTGCTTCTCGTATGCGTCGAGGTTGATTGCTTTGCGGAACTCTGAGATGCCAGCGAGCAGTTCGGTAGTGGTTTGTAGCCGCAGGCCTTTGATGGATTCGCTTCGTCCGTGTATCACTTTTAGCCATTCGTTGAGGATGGGCAGCCCGATACCAATGGCGCCGCCGATGATCAGGCCCATGGCGCTGGGCGTAAAGACTTCTCGCCAGTATTCCAAGTTTCCTCCGTTGGTAGGTGGTTCGTGTAGGGGTACTCGAATCCTATCGGCGGAGGGTCTAAGCCTCGTATTTCGGGGAAATAAGAAGCACCCAGCAGTTACAGCTGCTGGGTGCGATGAAACCAAATCAAACGGTAAGCAAGGAAGTGATTTCAATGTCTAGTGTAGTCAGTTTTCCCAACGCTCGCAGAGGCGAGCAGGTGATTGATGTGGAGCCGGGTCTACCGATGGAGATGCGGCCGGTCCGCATGCTGTTCACGGTGGCCGAAACGGCCGAGTTGCTGTCGATCGGGCTCACCTCTGTGTACGACCTGATCAACAATGGCGATCTGCCGAAGGTCATGGTGGGTACTCGTGGCAAGACCACGCGGATCGCGGCCACCGATATCCAGGCATACATCGACAATCAGCGAGAAGTGGTGGCTAGCTCGTGGGCGATCTGATCCTGAGCTTCAACACCAAGGATGGCAGAAGATGAGCAAGGTGAAAGGCCGGGTCAGCGTGTACCCGATGAAGAAGCTACTGCCTTCGGCAGTCATCGATGTCGAGTGGCAACGGTATCCGAAGTCTGACCGACCTAAGGTCGCTGCCGAAGCGGTGCTCAGAATGATGCGCCCGGTGTATCCGATCGCAAAGGTCGTTGTCGACAAGGGCAACCTTCGGGACTTGGGCGAGGGCGGCCGTGGCCTTTTGAACGTGAATGGCCAGGATCTCGCGTACTTCACTGCTGTGGAGGTCCCGGCTCCGGTGCCAGCTGCTTCGCTGTTCGACGGTGGTGACGTCAGATGAGCGCCGAGCAGATTCTGCGGATGGCTTCGCGTCGTATGTGGCGGTTCTGGTCACCGATGGTCGGGTTCCTGCTGGTTTTCTGCGGACTTACCGCACAGCTGAGCAACGGTGTTTCGGGACTTGCTGCCCTGGTCGCTTTGATGCTCGTCATTACCGCGTGTGGTGACTGGTTCATCTCAGAGCGTGCAGCTTATAACGCTGCATAACAGCGAATAACACCAAACTCGTTTCACTCTAAATACTTTCCCCTGAGAGGGGCATATTTCCATGGCTAAATTCGATGCCACACTGCAAGTTTTGGCTTTGTCCTCGGTGCACCAGCACCCCGATAACATCCGTGACGATTTGGGCGATCTGACACAGCTCGCCTCGGAGATCAAATCAATGGGTGTGATGAGCCCGTTGCTGGTGTATCCGCATCCTGACCGTGCTGGTGACTTCGTGGTGCAGGACGGTAACCGCAGAAGATCCGCCGCAGCGGAAGCTGGACTGACCGAGGTGCCGTGTGTAGTACTGCCGGCACCGACGGCGGAGCGTGGTCCTCGTGCTGATATCGAGACAATGCTGACCACCGGTCGCAACCACAGACCATTGTCTGAACATGAAGTGTCCAAGGGTATCCAGGGCTTGCTGGATCTTGGCATGGATATCACCACTGTGGGTAAGAAGTTCAAGATGTCCCGCAAGGAGGTGCAGGCCCGCGCCAAGGTTGCTCAGAAGAATGACGGGGTGTCCAAGGCTTACTCTGCAGGCCGCCTGCGTTTGGACGCTGTGCAGCGTTTGCAGGAGCTCGAAGATCAGTCTGATAATCCACAGCTCTACGAACGCACCGTGGAGAAGATCGAGTCCATGGCCAACGGTGCCAGCATCGATACGGTGGAACGCGTCATTGCGGAAACTGAGTCTTCCCTGCGCCGTGATGCCAGAAGATTGGATCTGCAGGCGTTGAAAGCTGTCGAGGGTGACTACGACATTTCGTACAGTAATGCCTGGGCGCAGGTTGAGGACGAGCTGACAGATGCTGAGCACGTCGAAGCTGGCCATAAGTACAGGTTCCATTACAGCGATCCGGAACCGCAGTGGTTCGTCAAGGAGAAGAAAGCCAAGCTTGAGCTGACTGAGGCTGAGAAGCAGGACAAACAGACCCAAGCGAAGTTGAACGGCATGCTGTCGATCGTTGCCCGGACTCGCATGGCTTTCATTATTGATGCGGTGCAGAACAAGAAGGCTGACGAGGATTTCGCTAAGCAGGTCCTGGTCGAGCAGATCATATTCGCTTCGAAGTACGACGATACTCCGCAGATGTTGTTGGGCAAGCTCGTCAGCAACGAATACCCGAATGAACAGGACTTCGCTACGCGGGAGTCCTGGCGTGCAAACGTGGGCAAGTTCTTATCTCGGTGGCCGCTGTCTAAGTTGGCCTTGGTCTTGAAATTGGTCAGTTCCAGCAATACCGAGGAAAGGCTCGCGAAGCTCAAAGGGTTCGAGCGCAGTTCGTCCGAGCGTGACGGATTCTATGGTGGTTGGAATGGCGTCCGTGAGTACTACCAGCTGCTCACTGGTCAGCTCGGCTACACGCTTGATCTCGATGAGGTTGAAGCGATGCAGTACTCCGCGAAGGTTGAGCCGAGTCGTAACCGTGAATTCGATCTGGTGCCAGTGCCGGACGAGGTGACAGCGACGTGCCAGGAATGCTCGCAGGAAGTCGTTGCCGATTCCGAGTGGGCTGGATTCTGCGTGAACTGCATCGAAGATGCAGAGGATTCAGAATGAGCGCCGTTGCATTAGTTCGGTCTGGCTTGGAAGCCAATTTTGCAGTGCTGGATGAGGTAGGACAGTTTTCACTCACCCTTCACCAGACTGGCGAGCGTGCCCGGTCGATGGGTGCTCATCCTTCAACGATGGGGACTGCGCCGGTTACTCGGTTGGTGGATCTGCCGAACGCCTACAGAAGATTCGAGAGCACGCCTGACGACGCGGAGTGGCCGCGTGCCACGGTTCGCCCGACTGCTGGCCTGAACGCGGGTGAGCTGATCTGGTCCGCGAAGATCTGGGTTGGCCCTGGTAAGGAAGCCCGAGTAAACGGTGTCTGGGTTACCAGAGCTAGTACTAGCCAGGAGGAAGTGTTCTGGTGGGCGCAGAAGACCGTGAAGGAGTTCCGTGAGATGGCGGTTTTTCACCGCACCGGCGCTCTGGGATCGCATCAGCGAAGGTGGGCGCCGGAATGGTAGAGCGAGGCTGGCGAAGCATGACCAAGCAGTCCGAGGGCAAGGCTTCGGAGTCGAAGCATTGGATGGATGAAGCGAAATGCAAGGGCTGGGACTTCAAAAAGAATGGTGACCCGTTCTTCCCGGTCTCCGCAGATGAAAAAGCCGCAGCTGAGGCCATAGCAATTTGCGCTGGCTGCCCGGTAATGGATGCCTGCCAGGACTACTCCATGGGTAAAGACATCACTCGGAACCACGGCGTATTCGGGGGAACCATCCCGAAGGTGCGTATCAGCCACGAACGTCGCGCCAGCCGTATGAGAAGACAAGCCAAAGAAGCACAAGGTCAGGAGGGATCGTCATGAGATTGACAATCAACACCGCAGATCTAAGACATGCTCTGGTGTCGGTGCAGCCGCACGTGCACAACGACTCATCGACTGGGTTGGACGTTATCCACTTCATGGCTGATGACGGCCACGTGTATGTCCAGGCAACCAACACCGCCTCGGCCGCACTGGCAATCGTGAGCGTCTGGGAGTCCGAAGGGCTCACCGGAGATCCGGAAGAAGACTCTTTCGACCTTGACCCAACGGTAGTCAAGGAGCTGCTCTCGGTATTCAAGGCGTCGAAGAATCAGCCGGAGGATGAGATCGGCGATTCGTTGCAGATCCACGTGACGGGTAAGGAGCTGACCTTCACCGATATCTCTGGCCTGTTCCCGGGTAAAACGTACATCGTCCCGAATGGCAATACCTCGGAGATGTTCCCGAACTTGCCACGTCTCTTCCTTGAAGCGGTAGACGCTGAGAAGCGGGTGCCAGCTCGCATCATGGCCAATGGGAAGCTTCTGCAGTTGTTCGCTCACGCATCGGCTTCCTATAAGGAGCCGTTGGCGATTGAACCAACGAACTTGAAGACTCGCATGCTGATCACTTGTGGTGAGTCGTTCATTGGGATGCTGATGCCGATCAAAGCGGAGGAAGGCTCCGAGCTAGATACCAAGCTCAAGGACGCTGCCCGGGGTTGGTCTGCCAGGTTACCGGCGTTGGCTTATGCGCTGCGGGGTCGTGGCAGTGGCCGGCCGGATGCTGAGTCGGCCATCGTCTCAGGTGTCAAGGACTTCGTGGCCAAGTTTGTGGAGGACAACGGGAGCAACGTCGTCAACATCGGCTCTGGGAGCACCACGCTGGAAGTCACGCCGCTGCCGTCCGAAGATCGAAAGCTCATGGCCGAGGCGATCGAGCTGATCGTCACCAGCCAATTCGCGTCCAGCTCGATGCTGCAGCGCAAACTCCGTATCGGCTTCGCCAGAGCATCCAGACTCTTGGACGAGCTAGAACTTCTAGGCATCGTCGGCCCCGCAGACGGTAGCAAAGCCAGAGGAGTACTCGTGCCGGCCACCGACCTCGACAGGGTACTAGCCCTCGCTGACGTCTCCGATGACTAGCCAAAACCTTGTTAATCCTAAAACAACCCCACCACCTTGTAGGAGGAAAACCAGCATGAGCATCTTCGAAACTTCGGCAGACTGCCGGGAAATGAAACATCGGACCTGCTACGGCCGGGCTTGGGACGATGCCACGGATTCCGAGGGGGAGTGCCAGTGCAACTGCCACCTGCCTGACGAAGCCCCGGAGGAAGCGCCAGCGGACACGATCCGCGTCACCGTGTACTCCAAGCCTTCCGGCTGCAATCAGTGCATCAATACCGGGAGAGCTATGGACCGCATGGAGATCCCGTTTACGAAGATCCTCGTCCGGGACGAAGAGAAAACGCTCATCGATGAGCTCAAGCGCGAAGCCGCAGCTCTGAACGTGCCGGCCGAGATGCCGTGCGTCGTGGTCTATGACGCGTCCACCGATGACACCGACACCTGGTTCGGTTACCAGCCGGACAAGATCCGCGAACTCAAAGGCAAGATCACCAACTCACGAAAGGCATCATCATGAGCACCGAAACAATCACCGTCCAAACCATGGGCGAAGACGGCGCCCAGTGGCTAGTCACCGGCACCACCGACGCTCACAGCGCAGACGAGGCCGTACGCCAGCACGTCGAACACGAGTCCGGCGAAACCATCGAAGCCCTGCTAGACGCGGACGAGCTAGTGGAGTTCGCGTTCCAGCACCGCACGGATTGGGCATGGGTCCCGATGACGTATGACGCCTCGTACCTTATCCACGGTGAGGACAGTGTGTCTCGGCTCCAATTCGCCGGGTACCTGGTGAGTGCAGCATGAGCACGGTCATTGAAGCCCGTCGGCTGAATAACACCGACCTGGGCAAAACGATCAGCTTCCCTGAAACCGTAGGCACTCTGTGCTGCGTCATCCACGGCTATTTCGACCCCAAGACGAAAACCTTCGACAGCAGGTATGTCTCCGTCATCGTAGACAGCGAAAACCACGCCCTCGAACCCAGCGACAAGATCACCATCATCGGAAGGACAAAAACACCCAATGACTGAACAAACGCCAGAGATTGACACTCTCGAATTTGAAATCACCGCAACGGCAGCGAACGGCATTCAGATACCAATGACCGTTGCTATCGGATACCCGAAAGACTACGGCTTCTATGCGGTCAAGGCAGTGGAAGAAATTTCGAGCATGTCGTACCAGCTTTACCAGAAGATGATCGACCGCTCGGACATTTCCACACTCCAAGCGCTTATGAACCTCCAAAACGAATCAGGTGAAACCGATGACTGATCAGCCCACACGGGAGAATGTTGAATCTGAAACCGATCTTTCCTCTGACTTGCAACGAACAGTAGTGGGTTCTGTACCGGGTGTAGGCAACATGGGGGTGTCAACAACCAGTACAGCACCCCTAAACCAGGACGCGCTTGAAGCTGGCGCGAAAGCACTGCTCGCGGTGCAACAGCCCGAAGTTTCGGCAGACTACGCATGGAATGTGCAGTTTGAGGATGGACGCGACGAACTTCGGAACGAAGCCCGGGCCGCCGTGTCTGCTTACCTCGGCGCTCTTTCTTTCGAACGCTCTAACCTAATGAGCGGCCCGAGAATCTCAACCGATGACTTGCGGAAACTCAGGGGAATCGTTGAGTCCGGAACGCCGCTTGCTCGCAATACTGTCCTTCGATTGATCGAGCAAGCGTTCATGGAGGCCACCAATTGAGCCAGCCAGTACCGGAGCCAGTCAAGCGCTCGCCGGAATTCGACGGTCCACCGCAGAAGCTTCACGGCCTCCGCGACATGGAACCGACCCGCATGGGCGACGTGACCAGCTTCCACCGCGGACTCCACGTCAACATGCGACTGCCGAACCGCCCGGACTGTTACGGACGAATCACCGGCGTGGAACACGATGACCTGGTCACCGAGATCCGCGTCCGTTGGAACGGCGAATACGACAAACGCCGAGGCGACCCAGAACAAATCATCCGCATCGAGATGACGCCATGAGAATGATCGTCATTGCCCTCACCGCAACAGACTCAAAGATCCGCGTCTGCCGAGGCCCAGACCGATGGCACACCATCCAACACCAGAAAAGCATCTGCGTAGCCAAAGAATACAAATGGGCGCTCGCCGTGGCTCGGGCCGTGGCGCAGCAGACGAGTAAGCATCCGGAAGAAGCGAGTAGCAATGTCTTGGTTGAAAGTGTCGGACGTTTCAGCCGAGCATCCGGTGTTCATGCGAGTACTGGAGCTGGACTGGGCTGATGACCGGCTGCTGAATGAACTGTGGGGCTGGGTGGCGAAGTGTGCGACTCGGTCAGCGGCGTTTGACCGCGACTACATCGTGGAGGTCGGCACCGCTAAGAGCCTTTCCGGCCTCAGTCGGTACAAGGAGCTGCTCGCAGCAGCGTTGTACTGCGGGCTATTCGAGGAGAAGGAGTTTGACGACGACAAGGGCATTAGGCGCGCTGGTCTCAAGCTCGTGGAAGAGGCAGATCTCTTCCACATGATTCTCAAGTCGGAAAAGGAGCGGAACAAGAACAGGGAAGCAGATAATCGCAAGCCTGAGCGTTCCGGTCCAGTACGTAAGCGTGACGGTGACGAGTGCCGCTGGTGTGGCGTCATCGTGCGATTCAGCAATGGTGCAGGTGGAGATCAGAAGTCAGCTCGCGTGGGAACCATCGACCATCTAGATCCACGCGATCTCGATGATTCGGATCCAACCCCCGCTGAGCGCCTGATCGTCGCTTGCAGGACGTGCAACTCATCTAGAAAGGACGGTGCAACCTGGGACAAACCACTACGGCCAGCCCCGGAAGAGCCTTACTACAGCAAGACGACAGCCGAGTGGCTGCTCGATAAATGCGGTACACGCGTGAAGGCATCAGAGAAACGCAGAGAACTATTCGATCCCAAGCCAGTCCTGGCTACTGAGGGTACGACGGCCAGCATGCCCGAATGGGCACGCCCGGCTAGCGATGACGCAACGGACACCTCCGGCGCATCCAGCATCGTCCCGGCAGCTACGGCAACAGGCAAGGTAGAGCGACATGAGGCAACGGATACTCCGGCCCATGAGAAGCCAAGATCCCATTCGGATCTGGCCTCGTTCCCTGCAGTCCACGATGACGAGCCCGTTGAGACTCCCACACCAGGTGAGACACCGGCAGCCACTACCCAGGCAATGGACACTTCCGGCCAGCAAGTGCAGCACTCGTCGCCGAAACCGCCTCCACGCGATCAACCGCAAATCAAAAATAAATCAACAGATCATCAATTGAAGATCAACGACGACGAGGGTGGCGGATCTGGATATGCCGGGTCGGGTCGGGAAGGGTCTGGTCGGGAAGCTCGTTCTCCTGTACCTGTGCCTGCTAAGCCTGTGGATCCTGCTAAGCCTCGCTCTAGACGTAGAAGACCTCGTAGGAGAAAGAACTAATGAATATCAAGCATCCTGCTTTGCTCTGGTCTGAGTCTGAGTTTCAGTCTCATGTGATCACGTTGGCGAAGCAGTACGGGTTCAAGCAGATTTACCACACGGCAGATTCGCGCCGGTCTAATCCTGGCTTCCCTGATTTGGTCATGGTGAACCCACGGACTCGGCGGACATTGTTTGTGGAGTTGAAAGCGCAGAGCGGTCGGGTGTCTCCGGATCAAGAGGTGTGGCTCGATGCGTTGCGAGTGGCTGGTCAGACTGCAATGGTGTGGCGCCCGTCGGATTGGATTGCAGGTCTTGTCATGAGCACGTTGTCGGGAATGGAGATGAGTCGTGCCAGAGCATAAGAACTCACCTGGTTGTGGGTGCTGGGGTTGTCAGTCGATTGCCCGTGAGGGTTCCGGAGTGTGCGTGGTGCATCTGGTGGCTGAGCAGGATCAGGTTCCACCGCCGTCAGCGTCGGGGCTGAATGTCTGCGTTAGCTGTGATGATCGGATGCGTGCTGATCTGCTGTTGATTGCTGATCGGTGGGAAGAAGCTCAGGACGCGTTGCATCCTAGTTCCGGTGGTGGTGACAGTGAGCGTCATGCCGGCCGGGTCGAGGCACCGCTGCCGTTGGATGTCTCGGTGTCTGATGCGTTGCGGATCGTGCGTGATGATGTGTGGTCTGTGGCCCTGCGCCTGGTCGATGATCATGATGGGTTGGTGTTGCCGGCTGATCAGACTACGCCGAGCTTGGCGGAGTGGATGGCTAAGTGGCAGCTGATCAAGATTGCTGGGTCCGCGGATAAGGCGTGGAGTCGTGAGGCTTACTGGTTGGTTGCTTCGGCTGCTGATCAGATTACGGCGGTGACTCATGGTGTGGAGACGCGGGTGGAGATGCCGGACATGGTGTGCAAGCACAAGACCCACGTGGGTATGAAGACCACGGTGTGTGGTGCTCAGCTGATGTTGGCCGAGCGGCCTGATGGTGTGCGCACGGTGCGGTGCAATGAGGACGTGTCGCATGCTGTTCCGTGGGATATCTGGTCGCAGGCTTTGAGGGCGAGCAGGCCTCAGCGAAGGGGTGCTCGATTGCCACGTGTGGGTCGGGTTTGACGGACTTGACATAGTCGCGTAAATTTACTGATTGAATGGCCTTACTGGCTCAAACGATAGCCCCGAATCACTCAGTGGTTCGGGGCTTCGTCGTACCCAGATGCAATGAGGTGACAACGAATGCCAACAGCGCCGAGGAAACCATGCACTCAGCCTGGTTGCACTGAGCTTGTTCAAGCGTTCGGTACTCGTGGTCGGTGTGCTGATCATCAGCAGAAGGCCGAAGAGCATCGTGGTTCATCTCGCTGGCGTGGGTACACAGGTCGAGGACACCGCCGGTTCCGTGAGGAAGTACTCGCGAAGCATCCGATCTGTGTGCTGTGTATGAAGAGACCATCTCGAGAAGCCGACCACTGGCCGACCTCCCGAAAGGGATTGATATCCAAGGGCTTGAACCCTGACGATCCTAAATACGGTCGAGGTCTTTGCTCTCCATGCCACAAGTCTGAGACCGCAGTAAACCAGCCCGGAGGTTGGAATACACCGCAGTGACACACCCCGTAACCCTTGACATGTCGGGCATCGATGCCCCTCAAAGGGGGTGGGGGTGACCCCCTTCCTGCCTTTGCAGATAGCCGCCGGGCAGACGAACTCGTAGTCCCGCAGGTTAGAGCTTTTTGATCAGGGGGTGTCTCGAAAATGCCTGGTCCAATGCCGAAACCGGCGCTTTCAGTGGTGCGCGAGGGCAACCCGGGGCACCGTCCAGAGCAAGAATCGGTGGTGTTGCCGCCGGCGGAGTTCGAAGAGCCGGACTGGTCTCGTGAACTGCCCGAGGCGCAGGCTCCGAAGAAGCCCAAGGAGCCTGAGCGTGAAGATGATGAGTCCATCGAGCACTTCCAACAGCGCATCTACCGATATGAGAAGCAGATGGTCTCGTATCAACTCAAGCGCCAGGCGATCAACGGCACCAGGTTCGTAAAGCGTCGGGCAAAGGAAGAGTGGGACCGCGTAGTTCCAGTGCTTGGAAAGAGCGTGGGACTCGGCGCCGTGGACTTCTCCCTGGTCGTGGACATGTGCATCTGCGTCGCTCGTCTGGAGTGGACGGAGCATGAGCTGTCTCGCGAGGGACTTATCACGATGGGCCAGCGGGGACCGGGTAAGAACCCGCACACCACGATTGCCGGCCAGTACCGGACGCAGCTCAAGACCTACGTCCGTGAGCTTGGCTTGTCTCCTGCCGCACGTACCGGACTCCCCGGCCGTGAGGACACGTCTGACGAGGATGATCCATTCGATAATTAGTCGCTTGGGAGGGTGATCTCGCCTCTGATTGTGGGGGTGGCAGATGATCGACGTTGATTTTGACCGTTTGCCGGTTCCATATGATGCGCTGATCGAGCTGGGCGTCACGCATGAGCAGATCATCGAGGCGCTCAAGCGTGAACCGCTCACAGTCGCTAACCAAGCTGACCAGATGCCGGGCGCATGGTTTGACGTAGGACGGGCGCGCAAGGCGCTTCGGGCACTCGGCTCCTTCCGGCACACGAAAGGCCGCTGGGCAGGCGTGCGCATGCGTTTGGGCGAAGGGCTGGACTCATGGCAGGTTGTCTGGGTGCTCGCCCCGGTGTTCGGATGGGTTTACCACGATGAAGAGATTGACCGCGTTGTCCGAGTAATCCGCTCGGTGTGGGTGGAGATTCCGCGTAAGAACGGAAAATCGACCTTCGCCGCGGGGTTCTCCGGCATCCTGCTCCTAGCCGATGGCGAGGCAGGCGCCGAGGTTTACAACGCTGCCGGCTCCAAAGACCAGGCACGTCGAGTGTTCGATGATTCCAAGGCCATGCTCTTGTCCTCACCGGCCGCGCGTAAGCGTATTGAGCCGTTGACCGACGTGGTGCGTGTGCCGAAGACTCTGGGCATCCTGCGGGTTCTGTCCCGAGTCGCTGAAACAGCCCACGGGCTCAACGTGTCCGGCGCTTCCATTGACGAGATCCACACCCTGCGCAACCAGGGCAAGCTGATCGAAGCGATCGAAACCGGCACAGGCGCCCGAGACCAACCGCTGATCCTGTTCATCACCACCGCCGACGAAGCCGAAGACGGCACCCCGTACGACGAGAAACACACCTACACTCACAACATCGCCAACGGAATCATTCATGATCCGCGCTTCTACGGCGTGATCTGGGCGGCCGATGAAAAAGACGACCCTTACGCGGAAAAGACTTGGTACAAAGCCAACCCCGGCCTAGGCAAGTCACCAACCCTCGCGTACATGCGAGACCAAGCCACCAAGGCCCAAGGCTCACCCGCAGCGCTGAAAACGTTCCTGCAGCTCGGATTGAATCTGCGCTCGCCGGGTTCGGCTCGGTGGGTGGACTTGAATAAGTGGGATCCGTTGGCTGGCGCGAAGCGTACACCGTTGCGTGGACGGCGTGCATGGGGCGGTTTGGACTTGTCTGCGACCAGTGACTTCACTGCGTGGACGGTGTGGGCTCAGTCGAATCGACCGGGCCTGCAACTGGATCTGTTCACGAGGTTCTGGGTGCCTGAAGAGCGCATAGAGGACTTGGAAAAGCAGTTGCTGATTCCGCTACGCGATTGGGTTGATCGTGGCTACGTGACGGCCTCAGAGGGCGATGTGATCGATTACAGCGCGGTGAAGTCAGCCGTGATTGGCGATTGCAAGCATTTCGATATGCAGCGCGTTTCCTATGACCGGATGTTTGCTGGCCAACTTGTCCAGGAACTCGACCGAGACCTGAACGGCATCGACGTGGTGCCGGTGGCTCAGACCTTCTACGGGCTGTCTCCTGCGTCCAAGGAAATGGAACGCATGTGGAAAGCCAAGGAGATGCGCCATGACGGCAACCCGGTGATGCGGTGGATGGCTTCCCGCGTGGAAGTGAAGACCGATGACGCTGACAATATTCGTCCGGTGAAACCTAACCGGCGTACGTCAACGGCTCGTATTGATGGGTTTCAGGCGGCGGTGACGGGCTTGGACGGCATTGTTCGTACGTCGCTAGAAGAGAAGACCAAGACGGTAGCAACCGGCACGAGTACCCGAAGGAGGGCCTGATGGATTTGTCCCTCGAAGACGTGCAGAAGCGCGTTGAACTGTTAGCGCGGGAGCTGGACTCACGAGCTGCGGGTATCGAAACCCATGTGGACCGGTACCAGGGCAAGGCAGCGACCTTGCGTTGGGCTTCGAAAAAGTTTGACGAGTACTTCCGCACTCAGTTCGCTGGGTTTGGTGATAACTGGTGCATGCCGGTTGTTGATGCTGCTGCAGAGCGTATGACCATCCTTGGTATTCGTTCTTATGACGAGACTGCCGGAGTGGACAAGGTGCTGCAACGTGACTGGCTCGGTAGCAACTCGGATTCAGGTAGTGCCGAGGCGTTCGTGATGTTCATGGCTGCCGGCCGTTCATTCTCACTGGTGCACCCTGCATCGAGTCCGGACGCGGCACCGATGGTCACCTGGGAGCACCCGCAGTCAGCGATCGTTGATACTGACCCGATTACCGGTATTGACCGTGCTGGTCTGGTCATGTGGCAAGATGACCAGTTCGATTTCGCAACGTACTACACGGCGGACTCCGTAGTGAAGTTCAAGCGTTCCAACGGCCGGCAACGCTTCGAGTCCGAGGAACGCATGTCACCAACCGGTGGCTGGGTGCTTCGCGACGAAGAGAACCCGATCGAGCGCCACAGCCTGGGCGAGGTACCGCTCACCGAGATCCGGAACAAGACGCTGCTCAGTGATGATCCTATGTCGGACATCGCCGGAGTCGCTGCCCTGCAAGACGCAGTGAACCTTATCTGGGCGTACCTCATGAACGCTCTCGACCAAGCGACTATGCCAGCCCGGGTAGCCGTGAACGCGGACGTTCCAAAGGTGCCAATCCTCGACAACGACGGACAGGTAGTTGGTTACCAGGACGTTGAATTAGACGAGCTGATCAAAGAGAAGATCATCTTCCTTCCCGGGCAAGACGCACGGATCGAAGAGTGGACCGCTTCAAACCTCGAAGTGTTCTCCAAGGTCATCTCTCAGATCGTGGAGCATATCGCGGCACAGACTCGCACACCACCGCATTACCTGGTGGCGAAGATGATCAACACCGCGGCCGAGTCGCTGAACATCGCCGAGGCCGGCCTGGTTTCCAAGGTCAAGGAACGCATCCTCTACTCCACTAAGGGTATGAAGAAAACTTTCCGGCTAATGGCGGCCGCTCGCGGATCCAGCCAAGAACGTATCCAATCGCTTCGCGCCGGCACACTGATCTGGGACAACATCCAGTACCGTTCCGAAGCTCAGATGGCCGATGTGGCGGTGAAGCTGAAAGCCTCCGGGTTCCCTCAGCAGTACATCACCGAGAAGCTGGTCACCGATCCTGTCGAAGTGGCCAGAGTAATGGCCATGGTCAAGAAAGAACGCCAAATGGACCCGTTCATAGCAGCCGAAGAACGGATGCGTCAGGGGGTCTAAGTGGCTCAGACGATCATCGAGGCAGCGGCAGCCCACTACGCGTACGGCAAGCAGGTTCAAACCAGAGCACTGCGAGACATTACACGTATGTGGGTAACCGTCGATCGAAACAACATCATCGATTCGTGGACAGCAAAAGCCGGGGCCGCAGCGATGCTCGTGGCTCAAGCCCAGCAAGCTACCGCGGAAGACTCCATCGAGTACTCCGCGGCAGTGATGGAAGCCGAAGAAATCGACCCACCCCAGCACCAGATACTGGCTGCGGGATTCGCCGGGATCGCCTACCCGCTCGGAGACAGGCAACGCCAACCGATCGGGCTTAGAGAATCGATAGCTTCACCGGCTTACAAAGCCCTGCGAGCAATCAAAACCGGATACACCACCGACCGGGCCATGGGCATCGGACTAGACAACCTGCTCCTACGCTCACAAATGCAAATCTCAGACGCAGCACGGCAGGCCGAGGGCGTGGCCATGACGGCCGCGCCAGTACGCATGCACTACGTCCGCATGCTCAACCCACCTTCCTGCAGCCGGTGCGCAATCCTCGCAGGAAAAACCTACCGAGCCCAAGAAGCCTTCCGCAGACACCCCGGATGCGACTGCCGGCACATACCCATGACCGAGGCGCTCGCCGGTGACATGACCACAGATCCTTATCAGTACTTCAATTCGTTGAGTGCGCAGGATCAGGATAAGTACTTCAAACCTTCGGACGCTCAGGCGATCCGTGACGGCGCGGATATCTTCCAGGTCGTCAATGCTCGCTCGGGAACCTATACGTCCGAGGGCGGGGCGCTGGCGACCTATTACGGCACCACGAAGCGTGGCTACTGGGGTGGCACGGAATCGCTGGCCAACAAAGTTTCGGGTGATCGGTACCGGCGTGCTGTCAGGGTGCGTCTGATGCCTGAGGAAATTTACAAACGTGCCAAAGGCAACCGTGAGCAAGCGCTCCGGATGCTGGAGGACTACGGATACGTCACCGGTCTGGGCCAAGATCCAGACGGTGTTGTCCGTGGGCCCGGCGTCGGCTACCTCGGTGGCCGTAAGCCGAGCTACTCACTCGATCCCGCAACGGGGTCGTGGAACGCCGCTTCGCGCAATGCGAACGACTGAAAGGAAACACCATGGCCATCAAGACCATCCACGGAATCGATTTGACCGCTCCCGGCGGCATCGAGGCTTTGTTTGCCTTCCACTACAACATCTTCGGTGATGCGGTAATGATGGCGGCGAACTCGGAAGACGAAGAAGACGAGGACGAAGACGAAGACGAGTCGGATGATTCTGACTCGGATGTCGGCTCCGACGATTCTGACTCGGATGAGGACGAAGACGACAAAGATCCCGATGGTGCTGATGCCCTCGGCGATAAAGGCAAGAATGCTCTTCGCATCATGAAGGACAAGCTCAAGGCGTCGAAGAAGGCTGAGCGCGAGGCTAAGGCTGAGCTGCAGCGTTCTAAGTCGTCTGTCGGCAAGTCCGAGGAAGATCAGGAAGCCGAGCGTAAGCGTGAAGAGCGCGATGCGGCAGTTCTACAGAAAGCCAACGAGCGAGTACTTCGCTCGGATATCAAGGCCGCGGCGGCAGGCAAGCTGCAGAACCCGGCCTTGGCGATACGTCTTTTGGACCTCTCAGATTTTGAGCCGGACGAAGACGGAGTTTACGACGAGGACGAGATTGCTCAGGCGATTGATGACCTTATCGAAACAGATCCATACCTCGCCGCGCAAAGCGGTAAGAGTACCCAGTTTGATTCGGCTCGCGGCAAGCGCAAGACGACGAAGAAATACACCAAGAAAGACCTTGAATCGATGAGCCCGGCAGACATTGCCAAGGCTTATGACGACGGCAAGGTCGCACTCTAACCCGAAAGGAACTTGCAATGGCTATCACCAATGCAATCCCTGAGATCTGGTCAGCAAAGATCCTGACCCAGTTCCAGGAACGCGCAATCTTCGCCGGACTTGCTAATCGCGAGTACGAAGGCGAAGCGAAGACCGGTAGCGTCGTGCACATTACCGGCATCAGCCCAATCGTCATCAAGGACTACAAAGCTGCTGGTCGTTTGACCAGCCCTGATGAAGTCACCGATACCGGCATTGATCTGCCGATCGACAATGAAAAGTCGTTTGACTTCTTCGTTGATGACATCGACATGGCACAGGCCAAGCCGCAGTTGATGAACGCCTACACCAAGTCGGCTGCTGATGGTCTGGTGACCGATGCAGATAAGACTCTGGCTGCACTGTTGATCGCTCAGGGCACCCCGGTTACTCCGCTCGCTCCGGCGACTGATGGCGTTTCGGCTTGGAACGTGATCCGCGATCTGAAGAAGGCAATGGCGAAGGCCCTGGTCCCAGCTTCGGAACGCGTGATTGTGTTCAATGCCGAGTTCGCGGCCCTGCTTGACGAGAACGATTCGAAGCTGATGAAGGCTAATGAATCGGCTTCGACTGCTGGTCTGCGAGACGCGTCGTACGGAAAGCTTCTTTCCTTCGATTCGTACAGCTCGGAGAACCTGCCGGTTGTGGACCTTCCGCAGATTGTGGGCTTCCACAAGTCCGCGCTGGCCTACGCATCGACGATCAACAAGACCGAGGCTATGCGTTCACAGAACAAGTTCGCTGACCGCCTGCGTGGTCTGCACGTGTACGGCGCGAAGAACTTGCGTCCGGACGCTGTGTACCACTGGACCGGGGCGGTGACTCCATAGTGAGCCCGTACATCGGTAAATCCAAGGTGCAGCTGACTAATCTCGGCGAGCACGTTGCGTCTTCACTGCTGGCCAACGGAACGCTGGTTGAATACCCTGATGACGCATCTGCAGAGCAGATCGAAGCGATCTGGGAACGCAAGTTTGGCGAGCAGGCCAAGGAAGCCGAGCCCAAGGCAGTAGTCGCTAAGTCTGCCGATCCGTTGGAGAAGCCTCGCGGCAACGCTTCGCGTGATGACTGGGTTGCCTACGCGGTGTCTCAGGGCACTTCGGAGGACGACTTGGCCGGTTTGAAGCAGGGCGAGATTCGAGCTCTCTTCGAACAGGATTCAGATGAAGCTGCGGAGAACGCCAAGGCTGATGCTGAAGCCGAGGCGGAGGCCAATGCCGCCGCGGAAGCAGCCGAAGCCGAGAAGCAGAACCTGTCCGGTTCCGACGACAAGTAGGAGGTGAACTCGTTGGGTCTCATTACAATTGCTGATCTGCAAACCTATCCACTCCCCGCGGAGGTGGACTGGGACGCGCCGATCGTGGCAGTACTGATCGAATCGGCTTCGGCTGAGGTGATCGACGCAGCGGGTTCACCCATCGTTTCCAAGCGCAGCACGGTCGAGCTTCCTGCCGGCCGTGCTCGCATCCTGCGGTTGCCCGGTCTGCCGGTGACAGAGATCCACGCGGTCTCCGTTGACGGTGTGCCAGTGACCGGGTGGAAACGCATCAACGCGGGACTGTACCGGGCCACTGGATGGTCCGAGGCAGGGCTAGAGATTGTGACCGTGGAATACACGCATGGTCTACCTGTCCTGCCTGCGGATCTGAAAGACCTGGTCTGTCGGATGGTCATCGGGGGTCTGCTGTCCGCACTGGACGGTGAAGGTGACGGGTTCACATTGGACAACGGGCGCCTATCCTCGGTAAAGATCGACGACTACGCGGAAGCGTATGCCACCGGCGACACCGTCGATGCAATCACAGAAATGTCCCTCCCTCAGCGCGCACGAGACCGGATCGCAAAGCGCTTCGGGAACTACGGTGCGAAGGTGGTGGGCAGCCTGTGAGCATGCAGCGCCGGGCAGTCTCCGCAACGCGTCGTGGCCGGGAACGAGCCAAGATGCTGATGATCGCCACGTGCACGATCAAACGTCCCACCGGTAGCGGATTCGACCCGGCACTCGGGCACGAAGTCGCGACCTTCGACACGATTTACACCGGCCGATGCGGATACGACGTGGACGCCACCCAGCCCACCGAACTACTCGTAGCGGCCGCGAACTACACGATCACCAACGCACTGGCGAAACTTCCCATAGGCACCGGCGCAATGCCAGGCGACCTATTGGAGATCACCAGCGCACAGCTCGAACTACCCCGCATAGGTACCAAGGCCGAACTCGTAGAGCTCGCCGAAGGCACCCACCGCACAGCCGAACGATGGAGGGCGGTGTCAATGTGAGCTTGGACGACTCGCAATTACGCCAATTCAGCCAGGACCTCGGACTTGTGCCTGGACGGCTCATCCCCGAAGTCAAAGCAGTACTCAAAAAAGGTGCAGTCAACATCAAAGACGCCATGCAGAAAGACTTGCGGGCGTCTTCCTCGTTTAAGCACGCTGCGAGATCGGTGGACTTCGAAGAACTCGGCTCAGCCGCATTCGGACAATCCCACTACGCAGTAGAGATCGGACCCAACAAATCCCGGCACCCCGCTGCCGGACTCGCAGGATTCGCCTACTTCGGCGGCGCGCAAGGCGGCGGCGGAACAGTCCGCGACCCAGCCGAAGCGCTCGCCGATGAAGCACCAGCAGTCGAAGAGTACATGGCGAAGATCTGGGAGGGCCTGCTATGAGCCTCGAAGTATTCGAAGCAGTCAAAGCACTACTCCCACCGACCACTCGCGTGCACCTCTTCGAAGCCAAACTATCCAGCCCACCAGCGCTCGCCGATTTCCCTTATGTCGTGTTGCATGGCGGTTTTGGTACGGCGGTTTCTGGTGAGCGTGATAACCGGTCTTCGGATGATGTGCCGGATCAGGTGGCGTATTTGATCCGGTGCACGGTCGTGGCTACGACCGAAGATGGTTTGAATCATCTGGTGGGTGTGGCTAGGGCTGCGTTGAATCGTCAGCGTCCGGTGGTGCCTGGGTGGAGTTTTTCGAAGCTTCGTCAGGTCGAGGTGTTGACGGCTGAGCCGGATAACCGTATTTCGATTGACACTCTGAACCCCCTGTATGCCGTGGACGAATACCCGTTCATGGCTTATCGGGCCTAAAGGAAAGGACACAAACGATGGGTAAGCCAGGTTTTGTGGAAGCTCGCCCTAAAGGGGGCGGGGATGTCCGGCTGGTGCCGGTGCATTATTTGACCAATGAGGCGTTCGGCTTTGTCGAAGTCGCTTCAATCCGAAATACCGGGAAGAAGGCTGTTCGCCGGCCTGATTCCGGTGATGCAGGACAGGAGGACAGCAAGTGAAGACTTCTGCAGACGGCAAGAAGAAGTGGGCGCTCTCGCTGACTAAGCCGGCCGGTGTGATTCCGACGGCGACCGAGCTGAACGCGATGATCGATCCTTCCTGCGTGATCCTCGATTCGGACGTGACCTGGTCACCGGCCGCGTCCGATCGGTTCAATGAGAAAACCTCTTGCCAGAAGGGCAACGCTCAGGCGCTCGGTGCGTCCAACTTTGAAACGGCATTGACGCTCATCCGTGAGTGGCTGGCTTCTGGCACCGGTGCAGATGTGGCCGGTTTGGATGCGGCGTATCAGGCGGTCATGGTCAAGGACACCACGGTGTGGGTGTACCTGCGTGAGACCGATAAGGACTCTACTGAGCCGTGGGAGGCCGGGGATGAGATCTTCCTCGGTGGCGAAGTAAAGACCGATTCACCGACCCGTCCGGGTAACGACGGAAACATCAAGCGTCGCGTGGAGTTCCTGGCTCAGAACATGATCAGTGAAGTCCTCGTGCCGGCAGGCGTCTAACCCCATGTAGATGCCGTCCCCCTAATGGTCCGGTCACGCGCGAGGGCTCCCGCGTGGCCGGACTTTTCTAACCCCTTTTTCGGAGCCCGATCAGATTGGAGCCCACCATGACCGAGCAGAATCCAGAAACTTTTGACCTAGACGCGTGGCTGCAGGATGCACGTCTGCCCGAGGATTCGGAGACCGTGTACAAGCGTGGCGACCTCGTAGCGCAGATCAATCACCTGGCGCGCCAGATCCGCGTGGAAACCGACGCGCAGTCCAGTGAGATGACCAGCTGGGGCAACCCTGCGCTGAGCAAGCTCATCAAGGACCGCGAGAAGCTGATGGATGCTTTCGCCGCGTCGGAGATGACGTTCTATCTGCGGGCAATCCCGCGCGAGAAGATCACCGAAATCGCATCGCAATACTTGACCAATGAGGCGGACTCCCGCGAGGAGCGACTCACGAAGCAGGTGCACTTGAATCGTGCGTTGCTCGTCGAGTCGATCGTTTCGGTGGAGTCCCCGCGGTTGGAGAAGCGCGATATCAAGATGACCGTCCCGCTGGTGGCCACGTTGGAAGCAAAGATTGGTGTGGCTCAGCTGACCAAGCTGTTGCAGAAACGGCAGCAGGTGCAGAACGAGCTACCGGCTCCGGACGCAGATTTTTTGCCCAGTGCCTCTGGTGGCAGCCAAGACTCCACCCAGTAGTACAGGTTCTTCGCACAGCCCGAACCGCCCAGAAACCGCCGATGCACTGGTTCGCCAGGGCTCGCGGTGACTGGACGGACAAGGACTACCTGCTGACGCTCGCCCTCACCATCTACGAGGACGGCTTGTGCTCTTGCGGTCACCCAGTAGTCATTGCTCACCATAAGGACAATGACGGCTGGTACACGGCGCACAAGAAGGTCTGTAACTCGTGTGCTGCTCGTGAGCGCTCCACTAAGGGCATCGGCAAGGAAGCATACACCCCGGCTCTGGGGGAGCGCGTATCGACCACGTACGACCGGCCGGCAGATAAGCCGCTCCGGAACCTCTGACGACTCTAAGGAGGCACCGTGAGCGAACGCAGAATAGCCCTCATTCTTGAGGCTAAGGTCCAGAACTTCCTGAACGGTTGGAAGAACGCGACCCGCGCTAACGAGGAATTCGAGCAGTCCACGAAGAACGCGGACAAAGCCACTAAGGAGGCTTCGAAGTCCGCCGAGGAGCGCGCTCAGAAGATCAAGGTCGTTGCTGAGGCGGACCAGCGTGCTGCGAAGGCCGCTGGTCTGCTGTATTCCGCTAATGGTCAGCTGGTGAACTCCAACGGGAAAGTGGTTTCTTCCGCTCAGGCGGCAGCCCATGGAGTGGATGCGTTCTCCGAAGCGGTGTACCTGGCTAACCAGGAAGCTCAGGAATCGGCAGCCAAGACCGCCGCAGCAGTTGAGAAGCAGAAGCAGGCGTACCAGACGCTAGCCCCTGCTGTGACTATTGCAGGTGGTGCGCTCACCCTTGCTTTCGGCAAGATGATCACCACTTACGCGGACTTCGACAAGTCCATGTCTGAGGTGCAGGCAGCAACCCATGAGACCACTGGAAACATGAACCTACTGCGTGAGGCAGCAGTGGGAGCCGGTGCTGACACCGCGTTCAGTGCTTCCGAAGCCGCCGGCGGCATCAAGGAACTGGCTAAAGCTGGCGTTGATACCCAGGCGATCTTGAACGGTGGACTATCCGGAGCGCTCAACCTAGCCGCCACAGACAACATCGAGGTGGCCAAGGCCGCAGAGATCGCCGCCTCGGCCATGACGCAGTTCAAGCTCTCCGGCGAAGCAGTACCGCACATCGCGGATCTGCTCGCTGCAGGTGCCGGTAAGGCCCAGGGCGGTGTCGAAGACCTCGGCATGGCTCTAAACCAGTCAGGTCTCGTTGCCAAATCAGTAGGCCTCACCATTGAAGAAGCTACCGGCACGCTGACGGCGTTCGCCGCGGCCGGCCTGACCGGTTCCGACTCAGGCACGAGCTTCAAGACCATGCTTCAATCCCTCAACCCGAACTCCAAGCAAGCAGCCGAGCTGATGGACGAGCTGAACATCAGCGCATACGACGCAAACGGCAGCTTCATCGGAATGTCCGAATACGCCGGAGTACTCCAAGGCGCACTCAAGAATATGTCCGACGAGCAACGTAACGCCGCGCTCAAAACCATGTTCGGATCAGACGCAGTCCGTGCCGCCAACGTCCTCTACGAAGAAGGCGCCGCAGGGATCCAGAAATGGGAAGACGCAGTCAACGATGCAGGCTACGCCGCAGAGACCGCAGCGCTCATGCAGAACAACCTGGCTGGCGACGTGGAGAAGCTCGGCGGAGCCTTCGATACCGTGTTCCTGCAATCAGGTGGCACCGCCAACGACGCCCTGCGTGAACTAGTCCAGTCCGCAGAAAGCTTCGTAGACATGGTCGGCAAGATCCCTGCGCCAGTCCTGAACATTGGTGCAATCGTCGGCGGTCTTGCTGGTGGCGCAGCACTCCTCGGTGGCGGACTCATCACCGCTCTGCCACGCATCCGGGAAACCCGCGACGCACTACGCGACCTCGCACCGGAAGGCTCCCGAGCCGACCGATCACTACGCAAAGTCTCCGGAGGGATGAAAGACCTCGCCAAGGGTGGAGCCGTAGCCGGCACGATCCTCGGAGTCGGTGTCGCACTAGGCAAGATCGCCGAAAT
This sequence comes from Glutamicibacter sp., assembly GCF_035257265.1. Classification (GTDB taxonomy): domain Bacteria; phylum Actinomycetota; class Actinomycetes; order Actinomycetales; family Micrococcaceae; genus Glutamicibacter. Next base: position 211,182 of record NZ_DATEXC010000038.1, on the reverse strand, counting down.
GAACTACACCGGCAACATCATCGAAGGTACCGGCCACATAGCCGTCGCACTCCAAGACATCATCAACAAGGGACCACAAGCAGCAGGCGCCCTCGATGCAGCATTCAGCGGCAAAGACGGAGGCGAACTAACCACATCTATCGGCAGCATGGACGATGCAATCCAGCAACTATTCGCCGACGACCCCGGAACCAAATTCGACAACTGGGGACAATCCGTCGTCAACTCCCTCACCGGAATCAAAGGCTCCAAGCAAATCGCCGAAGAAGCCTTCGGAGGAATCGACACGGAACTAGCAAACCTGCTCAGCTCCGGCAACGCAGACGGCGCCGCACAAGCCTTCTCCGAAATACAGCAGAAACTCAAAGATTCCGGAGTCTCCGCAGAAGAAGCCGCCTATCTGTTCCCCGCCTACTCCGACGCACTCAGCCGAGTCGAAGCAGAATCATCAGGCGCAGCCGAAGGAACCGGCGCAGTCGAAGAAGCCCTCGACGACGTAGCAGTAGCCGCAGACGGCGCAGTCAAGGACATGGAAGCATTCCTCGACATCCTCTTCCAAGCAGGCGTCATCACCCGCGACGAACGAGCAGCCCTCCGCGAATACGAATCAACAATCGACGACATCACCGACTCAATCAAAACCAACGGAACATCACTCGACGAAACCACCGCCAAAGGCCGCGCCAACCAAGCAGCCTACGACGCACTCGCAGCCAGCGGAGAAGCCTACGTCCGCGCGCTCGCCGATGGTGGCGCCAGTGAGGCTGAGTTGCAGTCCGCGATGACTTCGACGTATGACGCGTTGATCGTCGCTGCTGGCCAGTTTGGGATTACCGGTGATGCCGCGGACAAGATGGCTCGTGAGGTCATGGGCATTCCGGAGGACGTGAAGGTCGAGACGTGGATGTCGGATGAGGCGCGGAAGGAAGCGGAGAAGACCAAGGCCGCTGCAGATGCGCTCGATGGAACGACGGCTCACGTGTGGATTACTACTCATGAGAAGTCGATCTATTCGGAGTCTCATGTTTCGAACGGTCGTGGTGGCAATGGTGGCCAGACGAAGGCTACCGGCGGTGCGATCTACGGCCCTGGTACGGGTACGAGTGACGATGTGCCGATCATGGCGTCCAACGGTGAGCACATGCTCACAGCACGCGACGTTGAGCTGATGGGTGGCCAGCAATCGGTCTATCGCTTCCGGTCTCAGCTTCATTCATCGCCTGTCCGTGGTTATGCCAACGGTGGTGCGATCGGCACGCCTAGTGCGCAGGTAATGATGATGGCTCAGACCAGTTCTGGTCCTGCTGCCGGGGCACGTCCGATAGAGATCAACGCTCCGGTTCATGGGGCGACGGATGCGTCACGCGTGGCCCGCGAAGTGGTGGACGAGATCAAGTTCTGGCTCAGTTCTGAACTTCGAGGATAGGAAGGCCAGATGGAAGGGCTAATCAAGCTTGGCACTCAGATACTCAACGGGTTGACGCATGCTCACGACTGGAAGACATTCACCCTCGATGGGTGGTGGGATACGCCTGAGATGAAAGACAACCGGGAGGACGTGCCCCACGGACACGGCGGGTATGCTCTCCCGGAGTTCTACGGCGAACGGCAAGTCACTATCAGTGGCCGGGTGATTTCGAAGTCCCACGAGCACCAGCATGAGGCGATCAATGCGCTGCGTGGAGTGATCCTTCCTGGTGAAGTGAAAACGATGCAGGTATTGGGGCATGGCCCTGATCAGTGGGCGAAGGTCATGCTTGATCGGAAGATTCGGGCCGTTCCAGAAACCGACACGTACACATCGTTTCAGATTAGTTTGCGTTCTCCTGATCCGCGGATCTTCGGTGCTAGCAGGGTTGTTCCGGCTGGTGCTGGTGTGGCCACGATGGTGGAGAACCGCGGGTCTGCTCCGGCGTGGCCGAAGATCGTCGTGCCAGGGCCCATTGAATTAGGTGGCTACACGATTACCGGCCCGAACGGTGAGAAGTACACAGTCACCGCGTCACCGGGCGGCAACGTGCACTTTGTGGATATGTGGGATGGCCTGCTGCGTGTCAGCGGGTCCATGGCCTCCGGCGCGGGTCTTGTTGGTGACGCGCAGACATTCACGATTCCTCCTGGTGGGAAGGTGCCGGTCACCTTGTCTAAGGGTGGTCGGATCGAACTGTATGACACCTATATGTAAGGAGTACTCGTGGCTTGGCGTGTGTGGAGTGTTGATACCCGGACGGGGTTGAAGCAGTCAGTGATCCCGGTAAGCGGGTTTACGTGGACTTGTGCTCTCAACGGCGGATCGGGTGGCACTGCGTCGGCGGTGCTGAATGCAGAAACGTCGAAGGGGTTGGACTGGTGGGGGCTGCTTAACGTGGTGCGCCGGACGCTGGTCATTGAGTGGGAGAAGGCGCCGGTGTATGCGGGGGTGATCTGGTCGTGGGATTACGACTACGACACGAAACGCCTCACGGTGAATCATGCGGACCTGTGGTCGCTGCTAGCGAAGCGGATGCTGTTCACTACATACACAGACCTGATGAAGAAGAAACTCACTGTCGCTTCGGCGTCCTTGTGGGACATGGTGCGCGGGGTCATCGAAGCTGGCACAGCTGGCGCGTACTCCTTGCCGATCTTCATGCAGGGAACTACGGGCGGTACCCGTTCACGCACCTGGTACGGGTACGAGCTGCCGATGGTAGCCGACGAGCTCGAAACACTCATGAACACCGAGGGCGGCCCGGATATTGCGATGGTGCCCCGCTGGTCTGAGAATGAGAGATCTTTGGAGTGGCTGATCTATGACGGCATTGAGGTTGGCGGGCTGATCCCGGTGAACCTCTCTGCAAATCAGAAGATGCTCCACGGGGTAAAAATCAAGCGTGACGCGAACGAAGTCGCCACGGTAGTCATCGGCACGGGTGAGGGTTCGGAGCAGGATCTTGATTATCAGGTGGCGTCGATTGGTGGGTCACCGTACCCGCACCTGGTCAAGGCGATGTCTTTTCCGAAGGAGAAGGACGGGAACATGTTGTACGACCGGACATGGGCAGAAACTGATGTTGCGTCAGGTCCGGTAGAGCAGTGGTCAGCGAACATGAATGCGTCGGACGCTTTCAAAGTGACGATGGTGAAACTGGGCCGCCCGTTCCGCATGTACTCGCATGGTGATCCGCTGATTGCCGATGGCCAGCATGATTTCAGGGTCGTTCAGTTCTCCGGGGATTTGTCGGAGACCGTGAAGCTCGAACTCCAAGAACTGTAGGAGGCAGCGTGGCGAAGCTGAGAAATCTTGCTCGGAGTAATTTGAAAGATATTCCGAAGAAGATTCGTGAGCAGCAGTACGCAACACCTCTGAACGGGTCGGCTATCGGCCGTAAGGGCCTACGTGTCTACGACGGCGGCTGGATCCGCATTGAAAACGGTGGTTTGCAGGTCACCGGCACCGCGATTATTTCGGGTGTGCTTGATGTTACCGGCACAACGAACTTATCCGGTGAGACGAACATTTCCGGGCCATTGGACGTTACCGGTGCGACCACCATTTCGGGAAGCTTAGACGTTACCGGGCCAACGAACCTGGACGGGTTGCTGACGATCAACGGTGACACGACGATCACCGGGCTGCTTGATGTTACCGGCGATACGACAATCACCGGACTACTCGACATCGAGGGTGACACCACGATCTCCGGAACGCTCGATATAACGGGTAACACAACTGTTGCTTCGGACTTTGAAATCATTTCAGGTGGCTTATTCAAGTCCGGTGTTACGACGATCGAACCTACTGGTAAGGCTACGTTCGGCAGCTTTGTAATTGACCCATCCTCGAACAAGCTGATTGAGGCTCCGGGTGGTTGGCTCTTCACGAATGGTCCGGGAAGCATCGGGTTGGCGGATTCTGGCAGTTCATCAGTCAGCCTGAACAGTTCAGCCGCAATCCTCGACTATAAGGCGATCTCAACTGTGGTAGCTGGAGTTTCAGGGATTTCGCTCAACGCTGCTACAACCAGTGTTTCTGGCAACTTGAATCTGACTGGTTGGTTGTCCGTTGCGAGTAGCATCGTCAATTTTCAGAACCTCAGCACTACGTCGAACGCGCCAAACCTTTACCGCGATCCATCGTCGGGACGACTTTACGCGTCGACGTGGACACCCTAGCTAGCGGATTCGAGCCTTTCACAATAAGCATCTGGAGCGATTGCATCAAGGTTCTTATTCAGATCCTGTGTCGCCGACACATCGAACGGTTCTCCTGCTTCGCAGAATTCATGAAGTGCGTCAATTACCTGGTCGGGATTCGGAGTTTCTGCGCCGTGAACTTGGGCTCGCAGCTCAGCGAAGTCAGCAAACTGGTTTTCAACGAATTCAACTTTCTCGGCTGGAACTTCATGGGCTTCGACTCCTGGTGGCAGATCAGTTGGGGTCGGCCCGCTAACTGGCTCCGGGCTGGCGGTCACAGTAGCTGTGGCTGTCGGCTCCCCGCTCGGTTCCCCGGCTGAACAACCCACGAGAGCGACAGCGGATACAGCAAGTAAGGCAATAAGTTTTGGGCGCATACCACACACATTAATCTAAGGAGCCGACAAATGGCAGTAGATGACAAGCGAAAAATCGTAGAACTGGAAGCGCAGGTTGCAGCGTATCGGACGCAGGACATAGCCAAGGGTGTTGTGATCGGAAATCTTCGTCGGTGGCTCTCAGACAGTCAGTTCCAATTGGCTGAGGCATTAGCGAACTCGCATCTGAAAGACCAGCTATTCCAAGAACTACAGAACACTGAGGGCTCCACCGAATAGGTGGGGTCCTCAACTATTTAGGGGGGCGCACATGGCGACAGCCACCATCACTGGCAGCTTGCGGACTTTCGGCGGGGCCAACTTCAACTACCTGGACCCGTTAATCATCTTCCGGCCGTCCAGTGCACATCTTGGCCCGTCGAGTATCTTCTCCGGACCCGATGTTCGGGTCACGCCAGAATCTGATTCGTCGTTCATCGCCACGCTTGAACGCACAGACACGATGCTCACCGCTGGTGCGCATTACAAAGTCATTATCGAGTGGCGCAACCCCGGCATCACCGGAAGCACAGGACCCGGAGTGGCACAGCACGACACCGGCTGGCAGATAGAAGTCCTAGCTGGTGGCGGGCCTATCGGTGACAACGCCCGACCTCCGCGTCCGAACTTCCAGATGGTCATCGTTTCACCAACCCCACCGTCGATCTTCTTCGGTGCCGGAGCTCAGTGGCTGCAAGCTGACCCCAACGACATGAATAACCCTTTGAATCCAGCGAACACCGGGATTTATCACCAGCTCCGATGGGAGGACTAAGCAATGCCATTGAAATGGGTAGAACTCGCAGTACTCAAAGGCCCGAAGGGCGATGCCGGTACTTGGTACCAGCGCACCGTTGGAACCTCAGACACCATGGACACGCTCACGAACGGGTCCTACTCAGTGAGTAGCGGAGCTATCGCTCTGGGTCTCGGATTGCCAGCGGTTCTAGGTTCACTAGAAATACTCACCTGGGGAGTGAATGCAGGAACAGCGACCTATCTGACGCGGTCGGTAACACCGGAACTTTGGACGAACTCCAAGCTGTCCAGCGGTTGGGCAGGGTGGCGCAGACTTGCGGATCTGTGGTTCACCGAAGACACACTCACAGTCTCGGACAACCTTTCCCAGCTTCCATCCGGCATACGGACGATCTGGTCAGGTAGCGTCGCCCTAGCTCTCGGCCTTCCTACATCTAGCATGTACACGATTACCACCGAACGTTGGGGTAACGGCACATCGGGTATCCAAACTGCTAAATCTCGTGGCACCACCACGGTCCAGGTGCTACGCAGGCAACTACTCTCAGGCGGATGGACTGCTTGGAAGAATATTAGCCCCTGGTTCGACACCACCGCGTTAACATCTTCTGAGCATCTTGACACGCTTACTAGCGGTATTCGTACCTGCTGGTCAGGGACGACCGCAACCGCAATTGGCTCCCCTGTTGCGGTGATGTTTGATGTTGAGACTGTCCTGTGGGGCACGGGGGCAGGGCGACAGCGTCTCATTACACGCGACTTTGACGACCCACGAGAGTACATCCGCCACTTGTTCTCAGCAGGGTGGGGCCCGTTCAAGCGTGTCGATGCGGGCGCGTCGAGTGGTGGCATCGGCGGTGGAGGGCTTGTTCCTGCATCACCGACCAGCATGAAGCGTTCCGCCATGTCCTTGACGGTTGGATACGGTGGAGCGATTACGACGGGGCAAGGTTACGCCCGAACGCTTGCCCATATCCCAGCAGGATCGGTAAGGGCTCGTGTGGTCATCAAGAATTGGAGTCCACGCTCCAACGGGCCTGATTCGCCAGCCGTAGCACTATCAAAAATCAGTATTGGTGCACGTACCGGAACTACCGGGCAGTCGGCAGCCTGGACAGAACTGGCAGCTTCGGGCACCACCGGAGAAAACGGGTTTACCTCTAATTGGGTCAACCTGTCGCCTGCAATGATCGGCAATGACTGCCTGATATCTTACGGCTGGCAGTCATCCGGCGATGTGCAAATGTGCTTGGGCTACGGGTACACCGGACCCATAGCTGCAGATGCAACAACCGGCACAGCGGTCGCCGTGAATCGCATCCCCATGTACGCGTACATTGAACTCGAAACCCTGCCTACCGTGCCTACGCTGGCTAGCTTCACCGACAGTATCGGTGTTGGTGTTAGCGCGACATATGAGCTTTATGATTCATGGCTGGATCAGTACTGCCGGCCACGCGGCATCGTTCCGATGCACTGGGGTAGCTCTGGCGAGTCCGGGATGTCTTGGGAAAGCCCGGATTCGAAAAAGTGGACGCTATACGGCACGGAAATCAACCAGGTAGATGGCGTGATCTACGGGATGGGATCGAACCAGCTGTCCCAAGCGGTGACTCCCACTTTGCAGGAGATGATTGATACAGCTACTAAGTGTGTGGAGAACTTGCGGAAGCATGTTTCGCCAAACGTTTACGGTGCAACGATCATTCCTCGAACGAACGTCACTGGTGATTTTGAGACTCGTCGCCGGGAATTCAATGCGTGGATGAAAGCAAGTCCACTGTTCACAGACGTTTTCGACATGTCCGCCGCAGTGTCTAACGATGATGAAACGCTTCGCCCAGAGTTCGATGCTGACGGTATCCACCTGAACACGGCCGGTTATGCGGCGATGGCTGCAACGATCACCAGGCTAGTCGTAACCCGTGGGATCACTGTTGTTGAAACCGCTGGCCGGGTGTTCAAGGTTTGGGACTACTTGAATCAGCGCGAGCAACTGGTCTATGGCGATACTGGCCTTAGGCAGGTGACGCTTAGTGTGGCTGGAACTGGGTTACTGCGACGTGAAGGACGCGATGTCACGCTGTATCTCCGTGATGTTGTTACGCCCACCGGGTCGGAAACGATTTACACCCTGCCCGCAGGCTTCACGCCGGACTATTCGCCGCAGCATGGATTCATCGGACGGACTGGTAGTCGTGCACTGGCGGCGTTCTCCGTCAGTGGCGCATCAGTAACGCAGAACGGCACTCAAACGACCGCCATGTACGTGCAGATCAAGTTCACGACTAACGACCCGTGGCCTACTAGCCTGCCGGGCTCAGCAGTCGGTGTAATCCCACACCAGTAAGGAGTTGTTATGGACCTGAAAACGCTGACCAGCGAAGAGCTATCGGATCATCTGAACGAGGTACTAGCGGAGCAGGAGAGACGCAAAGCGCTAGCTGAGATCCCGGCGCAAATTGAAGAACTCACCGCGAAGTATGTTGCCGGTGGCGGGAATGCAGAAGACCTGCAACCAGAGCCAGTAGTCACCGAATAACGAGGCGCTCACAGGGGGCGCATTTTTTATGCCACCTGTGAGCGCTTCATGCTGGCGTGATTGCGGCGCTGGCCTATTTTTCTGTGGTGCCGTCAGATACATCTGAATTTTCTACGGTGCTTCCTGGCGAATCAAAGACTCCAATACCGACTCCATTGGACCAACCGCGGACAACCGAATTAGTCACGTGGTTGTCACTGCCGCCGATTATTCCTATGCCTACGCCTTTGGGGAAGATCTTGGCAACGCCCACTTCAAATCCGCTGGCGTCCGGCGGTTCAATTTCGTTGGTCAACGGATTACCCTTTCGAAAAAACCGTGTCCATATCGGAACAAGTAAACAGTTATAAGTTACGAAGAGACCCACTGCTGTAGCCAAGAAAAAATACCATGGCCAATCCACGAGCGAAGCTACAGCGAGCCCGATGAGCGCGCTGATCGTTGCTTCAACAGCTGTCTTGATCCCTGTCTTCATGGATCAAATCCTATCGCTCTTACAGGAGGACTCATGCCTGAATGGCTTACCGAAGCCGTCATCATCCAGGGAATCATAACCGTGGGGGCGATCCTCGGTGCAGGCATCCCAGCCTATTTCATATTCAAATCGAAGCTTGCCGAGATCGGCAAGGATGCCAAAGAAGCTCGCGTGCAGGTGAAGAACTCGCACTCAACGAACCTGCGTGAAGAGCAAGACGAACGACACATAGCGACCATGGACCTGCTCAAAGAACTCGGCCGGGACGTGCGGGGACTTCGTGAAGAAAACTACGAAACCCGCAAGGACATTGGCATGCTTCATGCGGAGGACCGGGCAGGCCGGCGCGAGACACAGAAGTTACGCCAGGAATTCTCCGAGCATACGAAGCAGACCGAGAACTGGACTCCGATGCTGACGGATCTACACAAGCAGTACTCCACGAAACCACCCACCGAATAACCCAAACCCAATCCCAAGCCCTGAACCAACCCGGTCAGGGCTTTTCTTATGCCCGAAACCGAAAGGAACGCATCATGTCTGACCGTAACCCGATGGAAGCCATCGACCAGGACAACTACGAAGACCCGAACCCCGAGGAAGTCACCGACCCTAAACACCCGGACTACTGCGAACCCGCAGCAGGAATCAAGCCGATTGGAGAGAAGTAACCATGGCCATTCACAACGGATACGTAGGCGCGAAAACTTGCACCACTGACCCACGCTCCGGTGCGAAGGGTGCCATGGCGTGGTTCCTCGCAGCCTACAAGAATATGGGTGCTCAGAACTCCGGTATCTTCAATTGCCGTCCAGTCCGCGGTTCCACCCGCACTAACTCTTTGCATGGCGAGTGGCGCGCTGTGGACTTCGGACTCAAGTGGGCTTCGGACATTCCGAAGTACCAGGAGTTCGCCGAACAGCTCCGCCTGAACTCGAAAGAGCTCGGCATCCAGTGCATCATCTTCAACCGGAAGATCTTTTCCGGTGGGTACAAGAACAAGGGCTGGTATACCTACACCGGCGTGAACCCACACACCGACCACCTCCACGTGGAACTCACCTGGGCTGCCGCCGGTCGCAGCATAGAGGACACCGTGGCGCTGTGGGAAAAGGAGCTGCGTGGCAAGATCACTGGCAAGCCGGTACCAGTGAAGTCGCGTCCGAAGGTCGCCGACCAGTCGCCGGACAACGTTCCGGACGGTTCGACGAACTTCCCGGACAACTACGCCAACCTGAAGGTCAACGGGAACTTCCTGTCATGGGAGATCGGCGCGTTGCAGATCCTTCTCGAGAACGTCGTGGACGGGAAGAACGGACGCTGGGACGGCAAATTCGAGAAGCTGACCATCACGGACACGATGACGCTCATGCAGCGCAACGGGTACTACCTCAAGACCCCGTTCGCCGCCAAGGGCGTTGCCAAGGGTGTGCCACTCAAGAAGGACGGCAAGGCCGTCTACTGGTTCTGGGTCGAATTCCAGCGCATGCTGGCCGACGATCTGGGCCACCGCGGCAAGGTCTACTACGACACCCGCAAGTGGCTCCTTGACGGCAAGCCCGAAAAGGAAACCGGCAAGGCCATCCAACGATGGCTGAACGACAACAACTAGGAGGCCCACCATGGGTAAGTACGAAGCACAAGGTTCCGGTCTGAGCGACCCGGCAACCCGCAAGAAGCTCTACACCGTGGCCATCGTGGTGGCCGCGGTCATCGTTGCCACGTTGGTGACGCTGCGGATCATTACTCTCGATGATGTGCAGAGTTTCATCACGCTCACCGTCTCGGTTGTGGGTATCCTCGGTGGCGTGGTCGGTTTAGTCGCCGCCGCCCTGGCACGAGCCAACGTAGACCCACCGAAGTAAAACGAAAAATGCTCCCCACCTTTTGAGGTGGGGAGCATTTTTCGTATTTAAGCTGGTAGTTCCGTGTTCCAGATGATCGTGACCAGATCACGAAGGCTGATATCCGCCCAGGAGTACGTTGAGTATTCCTCGTCAGCTAGGAATGAGACCGTGTCCTCCGCGTTAAAGCGGCATCCCGTGGCGCGTTCGATCGAGTCTAGAACGTTTTCAAACGGAACATCACGTGTGGACATATTGCAAGTTTAATCCACAAGCACATAACAATCGAGGATAAAAGGGAGTTCGCACGTATTCTCTACCTCATGATCCAATTGCCTGACGACATAGTGCACAAGATCCAATGGTGCGAGGAGCTTCTAGAAGACATTAGCGAGATGATCTACGAGTTCGGTATATCCGAACCAAATGCTGTCGAGGCATTCGCGGATCCAGAATTGAACTCAGCGAGGCCAAAAGATGGGTTAACCATCTGGCAGCTCAGGACGATTTCCAGTAAAGAACCTCCTGTGAAATTGTCATTGCTCGTGGGGGACTTTATACAGAATCTGCGAAGCTCGTTGGACTATCTTGCACGCGCATTGGTGGTTACGACTGGAGGGACACCCGTCGACAAAGGGGCTGGAACGAGCTACCCGGTCATAATGAAGAACCCTAGGAAGACAATCTCAATAACCGGGTGTGACGATGAACTGGTTTCATCATTGCTCGAAGGAACTCAGCCTTATCAGATCGAAGAACCCTTGGTCCACCCGTTAGCCAGATTGAACTACTTAGCCAACGAGTATAAACATCGTGAGCTACGAATCTCAGTGGGTCTCGCAGGTTACCCCTCGTACTTCGCATTGACTGACAGGTCCTGTAAGCCTTACAAAGGTGTAGCTATTGCTAATATGCGGTTCATGGGTGATAACGATGTGTTGGACCCACTAATGTATCCATTCAGTACGGGAGTTATTCCTGAGGCAATTGGCGAGTTCAAACCGTTGTTGACGCTCGACACGACCTATACGCCAATCTTGGATGTGTGGGAAGAGCTGAACTTTTATCTAGCTGTCGTGCGCCACGAAATAATCCCGTTGTTCAGTGGCTTCTTCGAGGGTCCATGGCCAGAGGAAGTGCAGCATGCGACGCTTCCAAATCCGTTTTATCAGGATAGGGTACCGTCTGCGGAGATCTTGATTAGGGGCATAACTTCGTTTTATCGGAAAAATTTCGGAGAATTCGGCGAGTCCGAGGTAAAAATTATGCCAATGTATAAGGGTCTGAACACGGAAGAAATCCGAGGTTGGTGAATGATGGGTGGCGTGGGAGGATTCGAACTTCCGAGCCACCACGATCGTGCCAGCTAGCATCTGTCCAGTACGCGTACCGGTGCTGCAGGTTTGTCCGCTTCCTGCAAACACGCCACCCCGGGCGCATGTCCCGGTACGAACCAGTATGGCATTTTCTGACATAAATTAACACTCGATGGGATAGATCAACATAGATCACTACTAGGTGGAATGAGTGACCCGCTGGTGAGATAGAACCGCCCCATCCTCATTGCGAGGGTGGGGCGGTTTTCTGTGTTTCTAGGTATTATCGGTTTTTGAGTTCGTTTTCCAGTTCGTTGATGCGACCCTCTAGACGCATAATTGCAAGGTAGGCAGCCCCTGTAATTTCCTCTAGAGCTTGAGCAGCGTGTACACCAGATAACCTGGGTTCTTCTTTAGACTTGGAATTGAAATCCAAGAACGGTTGTTTAGTCCGCTCCACAAATTCTTTGGCAAAGGGAGTATCGCCATAAATTGGCGTGCCAGGTGAATCAGGCATGATGACCTTCCTATCGGGTAAGTGCGCCAGAGCTGGCGAAGATGTCTCCGATAGTAGTCGCAGAGGTGAGATGGAACTAGAGATAAATGAATTGAGTCGCTATAGGTAGTAGCACTCAGAGACCATTCACCTTCATGACTGGCGGTGCTTCTCGAAGCTGAAAAGTGACCACAATTGGTACCACAATTTTCCCGAATACTGTCGGAAAATCTGGTTTGCTCCAGTGCCGTAAACCGCGAGATCATGCGGATTCGGATAGCCTCGGGACTGCTCGGAAACAGATGCTAGCAACTCATAATTCCTTGGTCGTCGGTTCAAGTCCGACACGCCCTACGGTATGAATACGTCGGGTCACTTGTATGAACAGGTGACCCGGCGTATTTCTTTTTCACCCTCCGGCTGGCGAAACTACCATAATTTGACCATGAACTCCGCCTATTCAGCCATTAAGCGGAAGTAAGATCGAGGGGCGTAAATCTTCGATGAGAAGCGCCGGGTCGATATATTCTCCATCTAACCGGACGCCCCAGTGAATGCAGCGATTTGAACAATGCGCACCTCTCGACACGGTTCCGAGCTTGGCTCCGGATTCCACCCAGCTACCAACCGAGAGCTCGCTGGTCACCGGTTCCAAACTGGTCTTAAACCCATATCCGTGGTCAATCACCACCACGGGGCGGTCAACGACCACACCCCGGAAAGTAACACGTCCACGATTCGGTGCCACGACTTGGTTACCTTCCGACGCCGCCAGATCCACTCCACGATGACCGGCCGACCACTGCTCGGCCGGCTTATCAAAAGCCTTGAGGATCTTCGGCTCTCCGGCTAGCGGCCAGCGCCACTGAGCTGCGGCCGCTGGCTGCGCATAGTTTTGCGGGGTTTCTGCGCGGGCACCCAATGGGGCCAAGGCCAGTATCAGCAGTGTCGGGAGCAACAATAAAAGTCGTGTGGGTTTCATAAGTTCAGCCTGTGGCAACCGGGCACGGAATTTTGGGGATTGACCGCAAGCTGTGGGTAACTTCGGTGGTCTAGTTTTAGGCGCTAGATCACCATGGATCACGGTCTCTGGCGTGAAGACGGTGTAGTACACTTGAAACTGCAGTTTCTTGTCAGAGGTGTGTCCAAAATTGGTTCTCCTCCCAAGAGATTGACTTCGCGTGCGAGGTTCCACTTCTTCTTTGAGGAAGTGGTCATACGTTCCAGTGGTCCGAGAGAATCGGTGGACGTAGGCAGGCTGTTAAGCAGCCAGGATCGCGCACTAGGGCGGATATTCAAAATGAAGATCTGCGTACAACCCAAACAACTAAGAGCAGTTACCGCGGACGCGCACGCGTCCGGTCCGCCACTGCTGAGAGGAGTTGCGACATGCCAGTCGTAACCATGCGAGAGCTGCTAGACAGCGGCGTCCACTTCGGCCACCAGACCCGTCGTTGGAACCCAAAGATGAAGCGCTTCATTTTCACCGAGCGCAACGGCATCTACATCATTGACCTGCAGCAGTCGCTGTCGTTCATCGACCGCGCTTACGAGTTCGTCAAGCAGACCGTTGCCCACGGTGGCACCGTACTGTTCGTCGGTACCAAGAAGCAGGCTCAGGAATCGATCGCCGAGCAGGCTAACCGCGTTGGCCAGCCTTACGTGAACCAGCGTTGGCTCGGCGGTATGCTGACCAACTTCCAGACCGTCTCCAAGCGCGTTCAGCGCATGAAAGAACTGGAAGAGATCAACTTCGAGGACGTTGCCGGTTCGGGCCACACCAAGAAGGAACTTCTGCTGCTCAAGCGCGAGCTGACCAAGCTGCAGAACAACCTCGGTGGTATCCGCAACCTGACCCGCACCCCTTCGGCTATCTGGATCGTTGACACCAAGAAGGAACACTTGGCTATCGACGAAGCTCGCAAGCTGGGCATCCCAGTTGTTGCCATCTTGGACACCAACTGCGATCCAGACGAAGTAACCTACCCAATCCCAGGCAACGACGACGCAATCCGCTCCGTCAACCTGTTGACCCGCGTTGTTGCAGACGCTGTTGCTGAAGGCCTCATCGCCAAGAACAACAAGGCAACTGGCAAGACCGAGGGTGCTGCAGAGCCAATGGCTGAGTGGGAGCGCGAGCTTCTCGAAGGCGAAAAGGCCAAGGCAAAGACTGAGGCTCCTGCCGAAGCTGCAACCGAAGCACCAGCCGAGGCTGCTGCTGAAGAGGCTCCAGAAGCCAAGTAGTCATCTGACTATCTCTTAGAGTTTGCTTCCGCGCGCTAGCGTGGGTGGAAGGATACTCAAAAAGTCTCGTGGGACGGGTTGGTTATCCGACCCGTCCCACGAGCGACATAAACTTGAAACCTCCTAGTGAACGGGGATGCACGTGGCAAACTACACCGCTGCTGATATCAAGGCTCTGCGCGAACGTACCGGCGCAGGCATGATGGACGTGAAGAAGGCTCTCGACGAGGCTGACGGCAATGCCGAGAAGGCCATCGAGATCATCCGCGTCAAGGGTCTGAAGGGCGCTACCAAGCGCGAAGGCCGTTCGACCGCAGAAGGCCTCGTTGCCGCTAAGGTCGATGGCACCGTTGGTGTCATGGTCGAGATCAACTGCGAGACCGACTTCGTCGCCAAGAACGAGAAGTTCATCGAGCTGGCAAATAAGGTTCTGGATGCCGCTGTGGCTTCCGGTGCGGCAGATGCCGAAGCACTGCTGGCCCACGAGCTTGACGGCAAGCCTGTTTCTGAGATCGTTATCGAAGAGGGCGCAATCCTCGGCGAGAAGATCGTTGTTCGCCGTGTCGCCCGCATTGAGGGTGCAAAGGTTGCAGCTTACCTGCACAAGACCAGCAAGGACCTGCCAGCACAGGTTGGCGTTCTGATGGCTGTTGACGCTGACAGCGAAGCTGCAGCAACCGTTGCACACGACGTTGCAGTACACACCGCAGCAATGTCGCCAATCTACCTGTCCCGTGAAGAAGTTCCTGCGGACAAGGTTGCAGACGAGCGTCGCATCGCTGATGAGACCGCACGCGCAGAGGGCAAGCCAGAAGCTGCCCTGACCAAGATCGTTGAAGGCCGTTTGACCGGCTTCTTCAAGGAAATCGTATTGGTTGACCAGGCATTCGCTAAGGACGCAAAGAAGTCCGTAGCCAAGGTCTTCGAAGAAGCTGGCACCAAGCCAGTTGCCTTCGCACGTTTCCGTGTTGGTGCCTAAGGGTTCAGCCACACAGTAAGCGACAGCCGCCGTTGACCGGCGGCTAACCAAGTCAAGGGAGGTGAGCCACCGAGCATACTCGGTGACTCCCTCCCTTTTCTTGAGCCCGGATGGCAAGATAGTTTTGAGATCCGGAAATAGAATTCTCAACCCCCAGGAGATAGATTCCATGCCAACCAGTCCAGAGACTAAACGACGCCGCGTCCTGCTAAAGCTTTCCGGAGAGGTCTTCGGCGGAGGTAACGTCGGTGTTGACCCGACCACTGTGCGCGGCATTGCAGAACAGATTGCAGCGACCGTTGGCGAAGTAGAAGTAGCCATCGTAGTAGGCGGCGGAAACTTCTTCCGTGGCGCCGAGCTGTCAGCCGCTGGTATGGATCGCTCCCGCGCGGACTACATGGGCATGCTTGGCACCGTCATGAACTGCCTGGCGCTGCAGGACTTCTTGGAACAGTGCGGAGTCGAAACCCGTGTCCAGTCCGCCATTGCCATGGCTCAGGTAGCGGAGAACTACATTCCACGTCGTGCCATCCGCCACATGGAAAAAGACCGCGTGGTTATCTTCGGCGCCGGCGCCGGCCTGCCATATTTCTCCACCGATACCGTGGCCGCTCAGCGTGCCCTCGAAGTTGACGCTGACGAGGTGCTGATGGCCAAGAGCGGCGTAGATGGTGTCTACACCGCGGACCCGAAGAAGGATCCAAGCGCCAAGAAGCTGGACACACTGACCTACTCCGAGGCGCTGCAGCGCGACATCCGCGTGATGGACCAGACCGCCATGACCATGTGCCAGGACAATGCCTTGAACATGCTGGTCTTCGGCATGGAAGGCGAAGGAAATGTGGCCAGTGCCATTCGCGGCGAGCGTATTGGCACCACCGTCACCCCATAAGGGTGTTCGTGACATAGGATTGAATTAGATGTAGTTGTTCTGCGCTACTAAGATCGCCCGTACTGCGGAGGTCTGGGAACGTAGAACACAAGGTAAAAGTACTGAGGAGTACCGGTGATTGACGAAACGTTGGCGGAAGCCGCCGAAAAGATGGACCGCACCATTGAAGCCGCCAAGGAGGACTTCGCGACGATCCGTACCGGTCGCGCCCACCCAGGCATGTATTCCAAGGTCATGGTGGACTACTACGGTTCCCCAACCCCACTCATGCAGTTGGCATCCTTCGCTGTGCCTGAAGCACGCACCATCACCATCAGCCCATTTGATATCTCCGCAATGCGAGCTATCGAAAAGGCCTTGGGTGACCCAGAGGTCGGTGCTAACCCATCGAGCGATGGCAAGATGATTCGCGTGACGCTTCCGGTACTGACCGAGGAACGCCGTAAAGAATACGTCAAGCTGGCTCGCTCCAAGGGTGAGGACGCCAAGGTTGCGGTGCGCAGCCACCGTCGCAAGGCCAAGGACAGCATCGACAAGTTCGTCAAGGATGGCGAAATTGGCGAAGATGACGGTAGCCGCGCTGAAAAGGAACTCGACGCACTGACCAAGTCACACGTTGATTCGGTCGATGAGATTCTGAAGAAAAAAGAAGCAGAGCTGCTGGAAGTCTAATGCCAGGCTCGACAGACAACACTGAGGGCAACGCTTCGGCGGTGCCCTCAGTGGCATCCGGCGAAAACCAGCCCATGACTCGGCGCGAAGCCCGCGCACAGCGCGAAGCCGCCGAACGCGGAAATTCCCGCACCTCGAAACTTAAGCGTGCATTGTCGGGGGATAAGGCCGAGAGCGTGAAGCCGCAGGCTTCATCGCCGAGCACCTCCGAGACTGTGCCGCCTCAAACTCCTGAGGCGACCCCAAAAAGTATCGAACCTCAGGCAGAAGCCAAGGTGAAGATCCCGGTAGCGGAAAAGCCTAAGCCGAAAGATCACGCCGAACCAAAGCCGGTCCCGGTGATCCGTCCGGATAACGTGAAGGCACCGGTTGATACGCCAGGTACATCCAAGCCGGAACAAAAGACGCAGCAGCCAGTAACGCCGGTAGCAAAGCCGCAGCCGGTTCAGGCTCCAAAGCCGGCAAGCGATGCGGCCAAATCAAAGGCAAAGGGAAAGGCCGAGGCGAAAGCACAGCTACTTGTCCCGGTACCGGACACCGAACGGTCCGTTGAAAAAACTCAGACTTCAAACTCTCCGGCAGAAGCTATACCGGAGCCGCCACACTCGGAGAGCAAAGACTTAGCCGAAACTGGTCAGGCAGAACCAGAAGAAGCCGAGATTCCAGCCGAATTGCTCATCGGCGGACCGCCGAAGAAATCGCGGGCTGGACGTAACCTGCCAGCTGCCATCGGCGTAGGCTTAGGCATGCTCGGCCTGGCCATGGTGGGACTCTTTTGGGTGCCTGCGCTGCTGGTCGCACTCATCGTGGTTTTGGCAGGCATCGGTTCGTGGGAAGTCGCTCGTGCGACAACTTACGCGAAAACCGAGGTGCAGCAGTTCCCGCTATATCTGGCGTCGGTGCTCCTTCCAGTAAGCGCGATCCTCGGGGGACTAGATGCCTTGAGCTTTGCCTACTTAGGCAGCTTGGTTCTTGCGTTGGTCTTCCGAATTTTGGATGGGCTCAAGGGCGCTGTGGCCTCGGTGATGAGCAGTGTCTTCATTATCAGTTGGGTGCCATTACTACTCAGTTTCGCCTTGCTGGTGATGCGCGGGGATAACGGAAACCTTCTGATCACCACGATTTTGTTGCTTGTGGTCAGCAACGACACCTTTGGCTACGCGGTAGGTGTGCTCTTCGGTAAACACCCCATGGCTCCAAAGATTTCTCCCAAGAAGTCATGGGAGGGGTTTGCCGGATCCATGGTTGGTTCCATGGTCATAGGCGCGCTGGCCGCGAACTACTGGCTGGACATGCCTTGGTGGTCTGGTGTCATTCTCGCCTGTTTCACCACCATCGCAGCGACAACTGGCGACTTCGCGGAGTCAATGGTTAAGCGTGAGCTAGGGATCAAGGATATGAGTAACCTGTTGCCGGGACACGGTGGCATCATGGATCGACTCGATTCGCTGCTCTTCGCTATACCGTTGGCCTACCTTGTCTCGCACTTCTTGGAGTGGAGCGTCGCAGTCTTCTAAACCCGAGTGGTGTGGACCCGCACACGGATCTGCACCATTCGGTGTGCCTATGGCACCAAAATATTACACAACACATAAGATTGAAGGGTGCCGCATTATCGCGGTACGCCTGATGACTTTTCGTCTAGAACTAAGGAATAGTCGTGTCGCAGCAACAAGATGCTCCGTTCTCCCGGGTCCCGGAAAAGGACTTCGGCTACAACGTTAAGCAGGTTGATGCGTTTCTGAGCCGGGCGCGTGCCACCTTCAACGGCGGCGGAAACGATGATGCCGTGGTCACTAGCCACCTCATCCGTCGTACTACCTTTGCCCCGCAAAAGGGTGGCTATCAGGCCCGTGAAGTTGATGGCGCATTGGACCGTCTCGAAGACGTCTTTGCTAAACGCGAGCGTGATGACCTGATTGCCCATCAGGGTGAAGAGGTGTGGCTGCAGCAAGTGGGCCGCCTCGCAGCGATCCTACGCGGACGTTTGCACCGTTCTAAGGGGGAGCGTTTCCGCCGCCCGTCCCGAACTAACGCAGCGAGCTACAACATCGAGGACGTTGACCGCCTATGCGATCAGCTCATCGATTACTTCGAGCGTGACGTGCCTATGGCAGTCGACTCCGTACGCCGTGTGGAGTTCCGTTCTGCAGTGGGTACAGAAGGTTATGAGGAGTCGCAGGTGGATGCCTTCCTGGACCGTGTGGTCGAGCTGATGGCCTCAATAGACTAAATTTTCACGCACTAAATCCGTCGCGACCGCTAGGGAACAGATTTTCCCTAGCGGTCGCGATGTTGTCTAAGCGTTTAGTCTTGGTCTTCAGATTTTCTATGGTTCCGTTTTTATCTTCTGAAGCGAAGTAGGAGTTTTTAGTTCGTTCCCCAACTCGTGCTCTGACTTCCACGATGTCCTCTGCGAAGTGCTCCTTAGTCATGGCTTTGAACTCGGCAAACTTCGCGTCGGTCTCTTGCTGAGTTTCACCTGCCTGCCAGGGCTTCAGCAAGAAGAATAAACCCATGTTCACCGCCGCATGGATAATTCCAAACACCATTGCGGCGACTGAATTGCCCCATGCGATGAAGGCAAATACGGTGCCGGTCAGAAGATAGGCGATCAATGGCATTACGCTATAACCCCAGCCGCCAGGTTCATTGAGTCTTCCTCGAATCACAAAGGGTCGTTCAATGCCGACAGCGAGAAGTTCTCCTAGGAGCAGAGTCGCAACGAGCACACCTATGCTTGCGCCCAAGCTGACGGTCACGTAGTCACTGAATAGGGTGGATACTCACAAAAGCAGCGCAACAACCAGCAGTTTCAGTGTTCCGGTGAACAAATGGCCGCTGAATGTGTGGATCAGTTGGGGCGGAGTCCATGAAGGGTTATTGACCGGATGGGCTGCGGGCATAAGTGCTCCTCCCAAAGAGTCGGTAGAATTTCAGGCTTGAGTTGAGGATCCCTATGAATTGGATGTGCTGATAGATAGCCCTCAAAACGGGGTCGTAGTGTGCCCCTAAATCTCGTCCGCTTCGAGTTTTGCCTTGCTCCGCTGTATCCGCCGGTCAACGAGCCACCCAGTTCCAACGAACAGTACCGAAGCAACTGAGTTCGTGATGGATATATACAGCGAAGGATCAGCGGTGGAGTCCCAAATATAGGGGCTCGCAAAGGCAACGGTGATCATCAAAAAAATTCCGATACAAACGTACATCTTCATCCTCCCTCTGTCAGCCGAGACGTGAGCAATGCTCAAAATAAATTCTTACATCTCAACTTCGGCATGTGGATTACGCAAACTTTCATTAGATGAACTGATCATTTGAGGCTAACAGCCTCAGTGAAATCAGTAAATCGTCCTTAAGCACTAGGGGCGGAACGATGCCTACTTGTAGCTGCGTTCTGGCACGTGCAGTAAGGCCATGACGCGGTCGACGTTCGTGGGAATCTTGCGTATGGACCTTTTGGATACCAAGATCATCACTACAAAGGCCAGCGGGACGCTCCACGCAGCCGGCTGGCGGAGCATCAACACCCAGAACGAGTCGTTGTTGGGCATCATGCTTGAACCGAGCAGAGCGAGCCCGCAGCTCGCAGCTCCAGCCAGCATGCCGGCAATGGCACCGCGTGCAGTAAGCGAACGCCACCAGATGCCCAGCAGTAGTAGAGGGCAGATCGTTGACGCCGTAAACGCGAAGACATTGCCAATAGCACCGGCTAGTGCCAACGAGCTGGTTAGCAGGGCAACGACGACCGGAATTGCGGTGGCAAGTACCGTGGAGATCCTAAAACCGCGCACGGTGCCATTAAAGAACTCCTGTGAAAGTGCTCCGGCCAAAGAGACTGCCAACCCGGAGGTGGTGGATAAGAACGCGGCAAACGCGCCGCCGACTACTACCGCGGTCAACAGATCTGCAAGGATCCCGTCAAAGACACTTTGCGGTAAGAGCAAGATGGTGGCATCCGCGTTAGATGCCGAAAGATCTTTGGTGTAGAGAATTCCCAACACGCCCAAGGTGGTCGGCAACAGGTAAAAAACCGAGAGCAGACAGAGCACAATCGCCGTGGTGGTGCGTGCGGCGTGTCCCGTCGGGTTCGTGTAAAAGCGCACCAGAACGTGCGGTAGTCCTAGTGTGCCAAAGAGCAGAGCGAGAATGATCGAGATGGTTTCATACAGGCTCATTGAACTGATCGATTCCAATTGCCCGGCAACTGCCGCGGCTCGCTCAGGGACCGAATACTCGGGCAAGACTTGGAAGAGTACAAAAAGTGTGGGGATCACCAAGGCGGCAAGTTTGAACCAGTATTGGAATGCCTGCACGAACGTCACCGAACGCATGCCACCGGATACCACCGTCAGACACACCACCGCGGCGACAATAAGAGGTCCAATCCAGCCAGGTAGTCCGGTGGCAATGGATAAAGTCAACGCCGCCCCATGCATTTGCGGGACGATATATAACCAACAGATGATCACCACCAGGTAGGTGGTGATTTTGCGTAGCATGATCGAGTCTTCGAAGCGGATCTGGGCGAAGTCCGGAATCGTATAAGCCTGCGACCGGCGCAACGGAGCCGCAACAAATAACAAGAGCATCAAATATCCGGCCGTGTAGCCAATCGGGAACCACAGCCCCGATTGCCCGCTGAGCACAATGAGCCCGGCGACGCCCAGAAAAGAGGCGGCCGAGAGGTACTCACCACCGATGGCAGACGCATTCCACCAAGGACGCACGGTTCGCGATGCAACATAAAAGTCACTGGTGGTGCGAGATAGCCGAAGCCCATAGAAGGCGATCAGCATGGTGGTCAAGCTGACAAGAACCAGAGCCAGCACGGAAAACAGGTTAGTCATCGAGAGATACTCCGGTAGCGTCGTTCGTTACGTGCTGCTGTCCGGTTATAAAGCATGCCGGCAATGATGATCAAAGGGTAAATACCTACACCCAAAATCCACCAAGGCAGTGGAATATTAAAGAGCATGATCTGCGAGACCACCGGCCAAAAAGCCAAGATCGCGGAGATTCCCACCAGCATGATCAGCAACCCAGCAGCTACGGCCACCGCGAGCCGCAGCTGGGAACGGATTAGCTGACGTACATAAAAGTTTTCGGCACTCTGCTCAGGCCGCGTAGCGGGGATGTTTAGGCTTGCATCCTGCGGAGCCTGTACCCGCACGCGTTGCGGACGTTGCTGGGCAAAGCGACCTAATGGTTCGCTCACAATGGGCGAACCCGGTTTGCAGCCAAGCGTTCGCGAAGGTAGGGCAACGCACGGCGCGAAATCGGCAGTTCAACGCCGTTGACCACTACCGCAGCCTTACCGGTTTGCAACCGCACCGTCTCGATCTTGTCCATGGAAACCAAATAAGAGCGGTGAATACGCACGTAACCTGACTCTGCCCACTGCTGTTCCAGATCGTTGAGCGGTACACGAATCAGATAGCTGGACTCGCGGGTGTGCAGCCGGGCGTAATCACCTTGAGCCTGAACAAAACCGATTTCGTCACGCGGTATGAGCTTGGTGATGCCACCTTGATCAACGGTGATCATTTCCGGCTTTGCCGGTTCGTCCTCAACCAATTCGCAGATGCGGCGGACCGATTCGGCAAGTCGCTGCGGACGGATGGGTTTCAGCACGTAGTCGATAGCCGCCAGCTCGAAGGCCTCTAAGGCTTGGTCTTCGTCTGCGGTGACAAATACGATCAATGGCGGATGAGTGAATCGGGAGATAACTCTGGCAATATCCAGTCCGGACAGTGCTGGCATGTGGATGTCCAAGAACAGGGCATCTACATCGTTTTCTTCTAAGGCTTTGAGTGCCGCGGCGCCGGAAGTTGCTCGGTGGATTTTTCCGATTCGCGAGTCTTGTCCGAGCAGGAAAGAAATTTCTTCTACCGCTGGAAGTTCATCATCGGCAACGACCACATTAATCATGCCTAAAACTCTACCGTTGCTTAGGGCATTACGTCCGGTTCTAAGGTCTGCGGGGGACGGAACTTCGGTATTCTCATGGTGATCAGCGTTCCCTCGTCCGGCGCCGTATCGATAATCAGACCATTGGCGTTGCCATAGAGCTGACGTAACCTGACATCCACGTTACGCAGGCCCACATGCATATTGACGGTAGTTCCCGCCAAAACAGAGGCTAGCTGCTCGGGATCCATGCCCGCCCCGTCGTCTTCCACACTGATCACCGCGTGTAGTCCGTCCTCGGTGGCGGTAATCGAGATTCTCCCGCCATCGGGGCGTGCCTCCAATCCGTGGTGGACGGCATTTTCCACTAATGGCTGGAGGCAGAGGAAAGGAATCTGGGTGGTAAGTACTTCGGGAGCGATTTGCAAGGAGACCTTGATGCGGTCCCCAAAACGTGCCTTTTCCAATAGTAGATACCGGTCTATTGCCTCCAGCTCCTCGGCCAACGTAGTGAATTCACCACGCCGGCGGAACGAATACCGGGTGAAGTCGGCAAATTCAATCACTAGCTCGCGTGCCCTGGCCGGATCGGTGTTGATAAATGAGGCGATTGCATTCAGCGAGTTGTAGATGAAGTGGGGGGAGATCTGCGCACGGAGGGCGCGCATCTGTGCCTCGAGCAGCTTCGCTTTTGACTCATCGAGTTCTGCGGTGGTGACCTGGGCAGAAACAAAAACGGCTACCTCCGATACGGCGCGCACGAAGCTTGCTCCGGCGCGTTCGGACAACGCAGTGACGGTGCCTACCGCTTGTCCGCCGGCCAATATCGGCGCGGCCACAAGATCAAAGCCGGGGGTGCGGTGAACTTGCGTTTTCTGACTAGTTATTGCGGAGAAGCCGATAGCCTGCGCGCGCTCTTCAAGCCCGGGCGTAAAGTCAATTGCCGAGTCGGTAGCGAGGATCTGCTGGGAATCACTAATCACAAATGCTGAGCAGCCCAGAAGTTTTCGCAACGCCTTGGCACTTTTTGCGGATCCTTCTTCGGTGAGACCGCGTCCTAGGTGCGGCACCGCTACCGACATATGGTGCAGGGCCTGGAAAGTAGCCTCTTCGGCGTAGGTGCCCAGATCCTTAGTTGATCGGGAAATCTTAAAACCCAGGTAGCCAACAATGGCGATGCCAACAATCACGATAGTGACGATGAGGGTGATCTGCAGCGCGGAAGACATATGCCCATCCTAAAGCCACCCAATACCGCTAACCGTTCGTCGTTAGGCAACCTGCCGTTGGGCGCAAGAATTTACCCGTTAGGCCACGTACGTTACGCAACCCCTAGTGAGCTGAACATAAATAGCCAATAGTGAACTTAGTCACAACGCACACATGTGCATCATCACTAATTTTGCAACTCGCTCAAGGAGGGCACCAATGAGTGCTGAACCGCAACCCGATGTCTCAGAGGACATTGATTTTGTGGCGGAAAGGAATTCGGAAGAATTCCAGGAACTGCGCAAGACTCACCGCAGCTTCGTTTTCCCCATGGCAATCTTCTTTCTCGTCTGGTACTTCGCCTATGTCCTGCTAGCCGACTACTTCCATGACTTCATGTCCATCAAGGTTTTCGGCAACGTCAACTTAGGTATCCTTCTTGGCCTGTTGCAGTTTGTCTCGACCTTCGTCATTACCGCTTTGTACGTGCAGTTCTCCAATAAAAAGCTTGATCCCAAGGCAACGAAGATTCGTAAGCGCCTTGAAAAAGAGGGCGTGAACTAATGAATTCTTCGCTGATCCTGGCCCAAGCGGCCGAGGCTACCCAAGTGGGTAACCCGATAGTTAACATTGCGATTTTCGCAGCCTTTGTGGGCATCACCCTGGTGATCGTGCTCAAGGCAAGTAAGAACAACAAGACCGCGGCGGATTATTATGCCGGTGGCCGTTCCTTCACCGGGACCCAAAACGGTACCGCCATCGCCGGTGACTACCTCTCGGCAGCTTCCTTCCTGGGTATTGTCGGCGCGATCGCGATCAACGGTTACGACGGATTCCTTTACTCCATTGGCTTCCTCGTCGCCTGGCTTGTCGCACTGCTGCTGGTCGCTGAACTACTGCGCAACACCGGCAAGTTCACCATGGCCGATGTGCTTTCCTTCCGCCTCAAGCAGCGTCCGGTACGCATTGCAGCGGCAATCTCCACTCTTGCAGTTTGTGTGTTCTACCTGCTAGCACAGATGGCCGGCGCCGGTGCGCTGGTCTCGCTGCTGCTGGGTATCGACGAGAAGCTTGGCCAGTCCTTGGTCATCGTCATCGTCGGTGCACTGATGATCATGTATGTATTGATTGGCGGTATGAAGGGCACTACCTGGGTACAGATCATCAAGGCCTGCCTGTTGATCGCAGGTGCTTTGGTTATGACCATCTGGACCTTGGCAATGTTCGACTTCAATTTCTCAGCTCTGCTGGGCAAGGCAGCCGAAGTTGCTGGTAATCCAGAAATTCTGAATCCAGGAATGCAATACGGCAAGTCCGAAACGTCCAAGCTTGACTTCATCTCGCTGGCGCTGGCTCTGGTCCTTGGTACCGCTGGTCTGCCACACGTACTGATGCGCTTCTACACGGTTCCCACCGCGAAGGAAGCCCGAAAGTCGGTAGTTTGGGCGATTTGGCTGATTGGTGCCTTCTACCTGTTCACCCTGGTTCTTGGTTTCGGTGCCGGTGCGTTGATTGGCCCAGACAAGATCAAGGCCGCTCCAGGCGGCGTGAATTCAGCTGCACCGTTGCTGGCTTATGAACTGGGTGGCACGCTGCTACTGGGTCTAATTTCGGCAGTCGCATTCGCAACCATCCTTGCGGTGGTCGCTGGCCTGACGATTACCGCGGCAGCATCCTTCGCCCATGACGTTTACGCCTCGGTAATCGCCAAGGACAAGACGACCCCTGAAAAGGAAATGAAGGTCGCCCGCCGCACGGTGATTGTGATCGGTATCTTCGCTATCGCCGGTGGTATCGGCGCTCAGGGACAGAACGTTGCTTTCTTGGTTGCGCTGGCCTTCGCTGTCGCAGCATCTGCCAACTTGCCAACGATTCTGTACTCGCTGTTCTGGAGTGGCTTCAAGACCCGCGGCGCAGTCTGGTCCATGTACGGCGGTTTGGGTTCGGCAATCTTGCTGATCATCTTCTCCCCGGTATTCTCCGGATCGGCTACCGCGATGGTCCCAGGCATTGATATCTCGATCTTCCCGCTGGCTAACCCCGGCATTGTGTCCATCCCATTGGCCTTCATCCTTGGCTGGTTGGGTTCGATTACCGATCCAGGTACCGAAGACATCACCAAGCAGGCAGAAATGGAAGTTCGTTCGCTGACCGGTGTGGGTGCCGAGAAGGCGGTTGATCACTAGACGATCAAGAATCTCATTTGCAAGTAATCAACCGGCGGTGGCCGGGACTGTCGTCAAGACCGGTCCCGGCCACCGCTTTGTGCTGTGGAGAAAAATTACTTTTGAGCCAACAACCATTGAACCCGTGGTTTAACCTCGGTGGCCAGCAAGGTGATGGATTCTAAGAGGTGTTCTTGCGGTAAGCCACCAATGTCGGTCTGCAAGAAGTGGCGCATATGTCCGAGGTAGCTGTGCAAATGCACGATACGTTCGGCTACCTCATCGGGGGACCCGACATAGTAGGCCCCCGGGGATTCAGCCTGGGCATCATAGGCTCGTTTATCCGGCGCTGGCCAGCCCCGTAGTCTGCCCATTTCCACGTTCAAGTTGTACCAACCCGGGTAGAAACGATCTAGAGCTTCTTGTTTTGTGGGTGCGACAAGTCCCAGGGCAGCGACGGAAATCTTCAGGTCTTGTGCATTGCGTCCGGCCGCGGCACCAGACTTGCGGTAGAGCTCAGCGAGCGGTGCAAACCGGTGAGGAGCCCCACCGATAATTCCGTAGGAGATGGGGAGCGCTAATTGACCGGCACGAGCAGAAGACGCCGCGTTTCCACCGGTGGCTAGCCAAATGGGTAGCTTCCCTTGGACAGGGCGAGGTACCACTGCGAGGTCGGTCAACGCGGGGCGTTTACTGCCAGACCACGTGACATGTTCATTCGGTGAATTGTTGATGTTCATGAGCAGATCAAGCTTCTGCGCGTAGAGCTCGTCATACTCTTGGAGGTCATATCCAAAGAGCGGAAAGGTCTCGACCGAAGAACCGCGTCCGGCGGTAATTTCCACTCGTCCGCCACCGGAGATGATATCTGCCGTGGCGAACTGTTGGTATACGCGCACCGGGTCATCGGTACTGATAATACTGGCTGCACTTCCCAAGATGATCTGCTTAGTTGCCGCCGCCGCGGCGCTGATCAGTGCTCCAGGAGAAGAGGCTGGCATTGTCGTGGTGTGGTGCTCACCAATGCCGAAGTAATCCAGTCCGCTTTGGTCAGCCATCTTGATCGCTTCGAAAAGGTTGGTGATGGCCTGGGCTGTTGAACCTAATGATCCGTCAGCGTTTCGTTGGGTATCACCGAAACTGTAAGTGCCGATTTCCATAAGTGTGTCGTCCTTAATTACTTGCCGAAGAGGTCATTAGATTGAGGCTCTTGAGTCTACGAGTAACACCACACTGTACAGAGCGGTTGAAGGAACTCGGAAGCAAAGTACGTCAGAAGGAAGCAGAACTGGTGGATGGTCTGAATGCAGAGCGGGCCGCGCAATTAGCGCATCTGATCTCGGCGCTTTCGAAAAGTATTCCGCGGGACCAACCTGGGGTGAATCCTTGTGAAGGAATAGATGCGCTGAGGTAAATAGTAACTATTTAGCTACGCCTACCCTCCAAATCTTGAGCTAGCGAAAGCTCAATGAGTTTAGTGGTGCGATAAGGAACTAGTTCAGCCATTGATAGGGCCGAATCGGCACGGTTGACTCCTTCGATGTTCAGCAGCAATCCATGCACGCGGAAAAGCTCCTCGGCATTTGCGGCGGCTGCGCGCACTAAGATATCGGCCGAACCGGTTAGCCCATGGGCTTCTAAAACTTCGGGGATCTGCTCCAACTTCTTGGCAATCTCCTCCAAATGACGTTGATCTACGTGCAGTTCAATAAAGGACAACAAGCCAAAGCCCAAAGCCGTCGGTGGGATTCGCCGATCTATGGGGGACAGGACATCGGTCTCTAGGCGATTGAGCCTTGACTGCACAGTATTTCTACCCAAGCCAAGCGCTGTTGCCAGCGACGAAGCGGTTCTGCGGGTGAGCTTTGACAGCGAGAGCAGAATTCGGCGATCTGTGGTGTCTAAAGGTTGCATAATGCGCACATTAGCACCCAGTCAAAGGTCAGGATAGTGCGTTTTGCTTTATTTCCTTTCTTGCCATTGTGCAACTTGCGCCATGTGAGTAGCATCACAGGTAAGTGGTCGCGCTGAATTAGCCGTCCACCACTGACTACGCGAGAGTAAGGATGCCGATCGTGTCCACCCAGCACATCGACGTAGCCGCCGGATGCCTACCCACGCACCAGCTGCTCAACGTCTCTGGAGAACGAACTCCAGACGAAGAACTTGACCACCATCTGACCGGGCTCAGCGAACAAGACCTGGCAGATTTCCTCCGGGACATGGTTGTCCTGCGTCGCTTAGATAATGAAGCCACGGCGCTGCAACGCCAAGGACAGTTGGGCCTCTGGGCGCCATTACTTGGCCAAGAAGCTGCCCAAATTGGTTCAATCCGCGCCACCGAAGATACCGACTTCATTTTCCCTTCTTACCGTGAGCACGGAGTCGCCTGGGCCCGAGGCGTTAAAGCCGAAGATCTGCTCAGCGTTTGGCGCGGTGCCACCGCCAGTGGTTGGGACCCGCATGAGGTAAATATTGCTTGCCAGCAGATTGTCATTGGATCCCAGGCGCTGCACGCCGCCGGGTATGGCATGGGCATCAAATTTGATGGTGGTAAAGAAGTTGCTGTGGCCTACTTTGGCGACGGGGCGACCAGCCAAGGTGACGTCAATGAAGCGCTGGTCTTTGCCGCCAGTTATCAGGCGCCGGTAATGTTCTTCTGCCAGAACAACCAGTGGGCCATCTCCGAACCGGTTGGCTTGCAAAGTCGCACGCAGATCGCTGACCGTGCCAGTGGATTCGGAGTCAAAACCTGGCGGGTAGATGGCAACGACGTACTCGCGGTTTATGCAGCCACTAAAGCCGCACTGGCGCATGCTCGACATGGACTGGGTCCAACCTTTATCGAGGCAGTGACCTACCGGATGGGTTCGCATACCACCGCCGATGATCCCGCTCGTTACCGAAAAGATGAGCAGGTCGAACAGTGGCGTGCCAAGGATCCTATTGATCGATTGGTCAACCACCTGACGGTGCTCGGCGCAGATGTGCAGTCCTACCAGCAGCGAGCCCAGAATGCTGCGGACAAACTGGCTGCCGAACTCCGCGAGGCAATCACCACGATGCCAGATCCCGAACCTCATGAACTCTTTGATCATGTATATGCCGAAGAGCATGAACCAAGCCGCAGGGAGCGGGACACCTACCTGCAGTACCTGACAAACTTCCAGGATGGTGGACTATGAGCGTTTCAATGATGAAGGCGCTGAACCAGTCCTTGCGTGATGCATTGACCGAAGATGAAAAGGTCATCCTGCTCGGGGAAGACATTGGCACCCTCGGCGGCGTATTCCGTATTACCGACGGGCTGAAAGCCGAATTTGGAGAACATCGAGTGGTTGACACGCCACTGGCCGAATCCGGGATCGTCGGCAGCGCCATCGGTTTGGCCTACCGCGGTTATCGTCCGGTGGTGGAGATCCAATTCGATGGATTCACTTACCCGGCCTTTGATCAGCTGGTTTCACAGCTGGCAAAGATGCACTTCCGTTCTCGGGGCCGGGTGAAAATGCCGGTGACCGTGCGTATTCCATATGGTGGCGGAATCGGCTCACCGGAGCACCACTCGGAATCACCGGAAGCCTATTTCTCCCACACGGCAGGATTGCGGGTTTTTGCGCCATCCAGTGTGGAAGATGCCTACGTGATGTTGCGTCAGGCGATTGCTTGCGATGATCCGGTGATCTTCTTTGAACCAAAACGTCGCTATCACGAAAAAGCAGAAATTGAACTCAAGACCCCGGAGCAGACCGGTTCGCCTAAGGCAAAGGTGCTTCATCAAGGACAGGACGTCACCGTGGTGGGATATGGCCCCACCGTTTATACCCTCAATGATGCGGTGCTGGCGGCCGAAGATGAAGGCGTGAGCCTAGAAGTTATTGACCTGCGCTGTCTGGACCCATTGGATATGGACACCATAGCCGAATCAGTCAAGCACACCGGAAAACTTGTAGTGGTCCACGAAGCGAGCAGGACTTCGGGAATTGGAGCGGAAATTTGCGCTCAAATCACCGAGACCTGTTTTGACTACCTAGAGCATGCACCATTGCGTGTGACTGGATTTGATATTCCATATCCGCCTTCACGACTCGAATCCCATCATTTGCCAGACCTGGACAAAGTGATGCATGCCGTAGATACGGTCATGCGCCGCAACGAGACACACGCCGGAGGTGCCAAGTGATGGCTCCCAATACTTTTAAGTTGCCAGACCTCGGTGAGGGACTAACCGAGTCCGAAGTTTTGAACTGGAAAATTCAGGTTGGCGAGCATGTCACGCTGAACCAGATCATCGCCGAAGTCGAAACGGCGAAGGCTGTCGTTGAACTCCCATCACCGTTTGCTGGAATTGTGCAGAAATTGCATGCTTCCGCCGGTGAAGTAGTACCCGTGGGTGGACCACTGGTGACCTTTGGAGATGAGGCTCCCGGTGCGGACAGCGTTACACCAGACGCAGATCAGGATGGCAGCCGGACTCCGACACTCGTCGGCTATGGTGCACCAGCAGCCAGTGGAAAGCGCCCGTCACGTCGATCGCGACCGGTTCGCAATGAACCCCTCGTACAGGAACCGCCGGCAACCACGAATCAGGGCACAGCGCAACAGGCGAAGCCAACAGATACAGGCGCTCGCCGGACCGTTACGCGCAGTACCCCGCCGGTGCGCAAGCTCGCCCGGGATCATGGCATCGAAATTTCATCTGTCGCAGGTACTGGTGCCGATGGAGCGGTGTTGCGTAGCGATATCGAAGCCTTGATTGGAGAGCCGGAGCAGACTGCGCAGCAGCCTGTCGCAGCTACCGCAGTTCTGGCGGGGGACCGCCGGGTGAAAATCAGCGCGGTACGTCGCGCCACGGCGAAGGCCATGGTGGAATCGGCGTTCACCGCTCCACACGCCACCGAATTTCTCACGGTGGATCTGACTGAGTCAATGAAGCTTGTCGAAAAGTTGCGCAAGCACCCCTTGATGAAAGATGTGAAGCTCAACATCACGACCTTGACTTCATTGATCGTGACACGCTTACTGGGCACCTACCGTGCGCTGAACTCGCGGTGGGACGAAGCCAACGCAGAGATTATCGAGTTCGGCTCGGTGCACTTGGGTATGGCTGTGGCCAGCGATCGTGGCTTGTTAGTTCCGGTTGTCAAGGATGCGCAATCAAAGTCCCTGCGAGATCTAGCCGAAGAGCTAACGCAGATCATTGAATTAGGCCGGGCTGGAAAGCTAACGCCTGCTCAGTTGAGCGGTGGAACGTTCTCGATTACGAACGTTGGAGTATTCGGCGTGGATGCCGGTACCCCAATTCTGCCTCCGGGGCAGTCCGGAATTCTTGCCCTTGGACAGGTCAAGCGCCGTCCGTGGGAGTTTGAGGATCAAGTGGCCTTGCGTCACACCTCGACGTTGGCGCTGTCCTTTGACCATCGGGTTGTCGATGGCAAGGAAGCTAGCGAGTTCCTCGCTGGTGTCGGCGCAGTGCTGGAGGACCCTGGAATGATGAATATTTTTATTTGATTCCATGGGGTCTTCATGTCGTGAAAATTAAAATATCTGGTTGATCAGATCGACCTCAAGTACTACTTTCATATTTATTCATTGGTTGTTTCGCAATATTTGATGTAATCTCGTTCACTACGTGCTATAGCTCACCTTTGAGGCGCACGGCATCTGTGAATTGCAGAAGCAGCAACGAACTTTTGAGGAGAAGAAAGATGCGATACTCGCACGCATCGAAGGCGCTGGTTTTGTCAGCTGCCTTGGCATTGACCCTAACTGCCTGTGGCGGAGGGACTCCGGAGGAATCTGCCAACGGCGGTTCCGAGGGGGATGCCACTAAGGTCATCACCGCAAACACCACCGAACCACAGAACGGCCTCCTGCCGGCAAACACCAACGAGGTTGGTGGCGGCCGCGTGATGGACCTGATCTTCACCGGGCTGGTCAGCTATGACGCCAAGGGCAAGCCTGTTAATGAGATCGCGGAATCGATTGAAACAACCGATTCCCAGAACTACACCATCAAGCTGGCTCCAGGTCACACCTTCTCCGACGGTTCCCCAGTCACCGCTGCTTCCTTCGTGGATGCCTGGAACTTCGGTGCAGCCGCTAAGAATGCACAGCTGAACTCCTACTTCTTCGAATCCATCAAGGGATATAAAGAAGTCAGCGCTGAGAAAGCGGAGACCGAGGAGATGGAAGGGTTGAAGATTGTCGATGACAATACCTTCACCGTTGAACTGAGCCAGCCGGAGTCTGACTTCCCGCTGCGTCTTGGTTACACCGCCTTCATGCCTCTTCCAGAAGCAGCCTTCAAGGATCCCAAGGCATACGGCGAAGCACCTGTCAGCAATGGCCCATACAAGTTGACCGAGTGGAACCACGACGTCAACCTGAAGCTTGAAGTTAACGAGTCCTACGAAGGACCACGTAAGGCTGCCAATGGCGGTATCGACTTCAAGGTTTACCAGTCAACGGAGTCCGCATACCAGGACGTCATGGCTGGCAACTTGGACGTACTGGACCAGATCCCACCATCAGCACTGGCCAACTACCAGTCCGATCTGGGTGACCGTTCGGTCAACGCTCCATATGCAGGTAACGCAACCATCACCATCTCCGGCTACTTGGATCACTTCAAGCAGGGTGAAGAAGGTAACCTGCGCCGTGCAGCGATCTCACGCTCCATTGACCGCCAGCAGATCATCGACAAGGTGTACTTCGGCGGCAAGGTCAAGGCCGAAGAATTCACTGCACCTGTGCTTGAGGGCTACAACGCCGATATCCCGGGCAGCGAAGTTCTTGACTTCGACGCCGATGAGGCGAAGAAACTCTGGGACGAAGCCAACGCCATCGAGGCGTGGGGTGACTCGGAAGAGTTCTCCATCGGTTACAACGTTGATGGCGCCGGTAACAAGGAATTCGTTGAAGCCGTAGCTAACCAGGTCAAGAACACCTTGGGTATCAATGCTGTAGCTAAGCCTTACACCTCCTTCAAGGCGTTGCGCGATGACGTCACCAAGAAGAAGATGACCGGCGCACACCGCTCCGGTTGGCAGGCAGACTACCCATCGATGTACAACTTCCTCGGCGCTCTTTACGGCACCGGAGCGGGTTCCAACGATGGCGATTACTCGAACAAGGAATTCGACGACAAGCTCAAGGAAGGTCTCGCCGCAACCGATCCAACCGAGGGCGCAAAGATCTTCAACGAGTCGCAGGAAATCCTCTTCAAGGACCTGCCAGCTATCCCACTGTGGTACCAAGCAGTCCAAGGCGGTTGGAGCGAGAATGTTTCAAACGTCGAGTTCGGCTGGAACGGTGTTCCGATCTACAACGCCATCACCGGCAAATAGATTCACTAGCTAAGTCGCCTAGTCAGGTTCGACTCAGTTGAAATCGTCTCAGGGAGACCCAGCAACATCAGGGTCTCCCTTTGGCGTGTCAGTCCTCCCTCTCTATCTGAACGTCTGGTTTATGCCGACGGAAAGAGGAAATAAAAATGGCCACGTGCCTTGCAACGTCTCGAGGTGAGACGCACTCATGCTAGCTTTTACGCTCAAGCGATTCTTGCAGTTGATTCCGGTGTTTATCGGTGCCACGCTGCTCGTATACTTCTTGGTCTTCGCGACCCCCGGAGACCCAATCTCCGCACTTTCCGGCGGTAAGCCAATGACGCCGGCCGTCGAATCCGCGCTACGTGCCCAGTACAATCTCGACCAGCCATTCTGGGTTCAATATGGGTTGTACCTGAAGAACTTAGTTACGCTGGACTTGGGTATGTCCTTCTCGGGGCAGGAAGTCCGTGACCTCTTGGCCCGTGCATTCCCAGTTACCGCACGGCTGGCAGTGATGGCGTTGGCCATCGAAGCGGTCTTCGGCATTTTCTTCGGTGTCATCGCTGGCATGCGCAAAGGCAAGGCCTTTGACTCCACCGTGCTGATCCTTTCGCTGATTGTGATCGCAATTCCTACCTTCGTGCTGGGCTTTGTGCTGCAGTTTGTCGTCGGAGTTAAGCTCGAATGGGCCAAACCTACGGTCTCCGGCGGAGCAACGTGGAGCGAGCTCATTCTTCCCGCGGTGGTTCTTGGCCTGGTCTCCTTCGCCTATGTCCTGCGTCTGACCCGTACCTCGATTATCGAGAACAAACAGGCGGACTATGTACGCACCGCAACAGCCAAGGGACTCAGCCGCGGACGTGTTATTAACGTACACATCCTGCGAAATTCGCTGATCCCAGTGGTGACCTTCCTGGGTGCCGACTTGGGATCGCTCATGGGTGGAGCGATCGTGACCGAGGGTATCTTCAACGTTCCCGGAGTCGGAAACCTGCTGTACCGCGCAATCCTCAAGGGTGAAACCCCCACGGTTGTCGCGGTTGTCGGTGTGCTCGTGATCGTTTTCGTGCTCGCCAACCTCATCGTAGACATGCTTTACGCTCTGCTTGACCCAAGGATCCGATATGCCTGAGAACCAGAATCCAAATCCTGAGGCCGGATTGCCTATCAGCAAGAACCGTGCCGGAAAAGTTTCTAAATACCCCATCCCGCACTTCGTAGCGCCACTAGACGAGACCCCGTTACAGGGTGTCGATGCGGTCAAGGAAACTGGTAAGCCACTATCCATGTGGGCAGAAGCCTGGCGTTCGCTTCGCAAACGGCCGCTTTTCATCATCTCGGCGCTATTGATCATTCTGGTGATCGCTATTGCGGCGATTCCAGGGTTGTTCTCATCGGTTGATCCAACCTCCTGCTACTTGGAATTTTCTAATGAAGGACCAAGCGCCGGCCACCCGATGGGTTATAACTTCCAAGGTTGCGACGTCTACGCGCGTGCCATCCACGGAACACGCGCCTCTCTCATGGTGGGTATTTTCACCACACTCTTTGTGGTTCTGCTCGGGGGCACCATCGGCGCTCTCGCCGGATTCTACGGTGGCTGGTTGGATACTATCCTCGCGCGTCTAGGTGATATCTTCTTTGCACTTCCCATGGTGCTTGGAGCCATCATCGTGATGCAGCTTCCCGCCTTCCGCGACAATAAGAGCGTATGGACAGTTATTATCACGCTCTCCATTTTCGGCTGGCCGCAGGTCGCTCGAATTACCCGTGGTGCGGTGCT
Organism: Glutamicibacter sp.; assembly: GCF_035257265.1. GTDB lineage: Bacteria > Actinomycetota > Actinomycetes > Actinomycetales > Micrococcaceae > Glutamicibacter. The sequence continues at coordinate 176,012 of NZ_DATEXC010000038.1, read as the reverse complement.
CGAAGCGCGCGATGCGGACTTCGTTAAAGCCTCACGTGCTTTGGGACTGTCTCGTGGCAAATCATTGCTCAAGCACGTGATCCCGAATGCTATGGCACCGGTGATTGTGGTAGCTACCGTAAACCTTGGCGTGTACATTGTCGCCGAGGCGACGCTGTCATTCCTTGGTCTTGGTCTTCCCTTTGAGGTGATGAGCTGGGGTAACGATATCTCGTCGGCTCAATCGCAGCTACGTAATAACCCGATGATGCTGATGTGGCCTGCGTTGTTCTTGTCCGTCACCGTCTTGAGCTTCATCATGCTCGGCGATGCAGTGCGTGATGCACTGGATCCTAAGTCTCGAAAGGGGAACTAACTGTGGTGCAGAATTCAAACCCCAAGCCCCTGCTAGAAATCAAAGACTTGGCTATCACCTTCAGCACTCCCGATGGCCCTGTCAACGCCGTGCGCAACGCCAACTTGACGGTGATGCCCGGCGAGACCGTGGCCATCGTGGGGGAGTCCGGCTCGGGCAAATCCACCACCGCACTGGCGGCCATTGGCCTGCTTCCAAGCAACGGCGAAGTCTCAGCTGGGCAGATTCTTTTTGATGGCGAGGATATTTCCAAGGCCAGCGAAAAGCGGTTTGTTGAGTTGCGCGGTAACCACATCGGCATGGTCCCGCAGGACCCGATGAGCAACTTGAACCCGGTGTGGAAAATTGGTTTCCAGGTCAAAGAGACTCTGAAAGCCAATGGACTGGCTGGAAGCAATCCCAAGCAGCGCGTTGCGCAGGTCTTGGCGGATGCTGGTCTGCCTGATCCGGAAACTCGGATGAATCAGTACCCGCACGAGTTCTCTGGCGGTATGCGGCAGCGTGCGCTGATTGCTATCGGTTTGGCCTGTCGTCCACGTCTGTTGATCGCAGATGAGCCCACCAGCGCGTTGGACGTGACGGTGCAGCAACAGATCCTGGATCACTTGGACACCATGACCAGCGAACTGGGTACCGCTGTCCTGCTGATCACCCACGATTTGGGCTTGGCAGCAGAACGCGCTGAGAAGGTCATTGTGATGTACAAGGGACAGGTTGTTGAATCTGGTCCAGCGTTGGAACTGCTGCGCAATCCGCAGCACCCCTACACTAAGCGACTGATCAACTCTGCGCCGTCATTGGCCGCGCAGCGTGGTGATAAGCATGAGATGGCAGTGGATGAAGTAGTGGCGGAAAAGTCCGAACCACTGTTGAAGGTCTCAAATTTGACGAAGGTCTTCGACATCCGTAAGGGCTTCGGACGCAAGGATAAGTTCACCGCTGTGGACAAGGTATCCTTCGAGATTCCCAAGGGCACGACGACCGCAGTGGTCGGTGAGTCCGGTTCGGGCAAGTCGACTATTGCCCAGATGGTGCTGAACCTGCTGGATGCAACTTCTGGAGACATCGTTTTCGACGGGCAAGCTATCGGCAAGCTCAGCGAACGCGAATTGTTTAAGTACCGTCGCCGTGTGCAACCTATCTTCCAGGATCCTTATGGTTCCTTGGATCCGATGTACTCGATTTACCGCACCATCGAGGAGCCACTGCGCATCCACGGTATCGGTAATCAGGCGTCGCGGGAGAAGAAGGTCAAGGAACTGCTGGATCAGGTGTCCATGCCGGCCTCGACTATGCACCGATTCCCGAACGAGCTCTCTGGCGGTCAGCGGCAGCGTATTGCCATCGCGCGTGCGTTGGCCCTGCAGCCTGAAATGATCGTCTGCGACGAGGCAGTCTCGGCGTTGGACGTGTTGGTTCAAGCTCAGGTGCTGGAGCTGCTTGATGAACTTCAGCGTGAACTGGGACTAACCTACCTGTTCATCACCCACGACTTGGCTGTGGTGCGCCAGATCGCAGACAACGTCTGTGTGATGGAGCATGGGCAGCTTGTTGAGCAGGGGACGGTGGATGAGATTTTCGATAATGCGAAGAGCGATTACACCCGAAACCTGCTGGCGGCCATCCCCGGTGCCAGCTTAATTTAAATATTCCACGGCTTTTTGCCGCCAGCTCAGGGCAGTGATTTCTTCATAGAGTCACTGCCCTGAGTTCGTTAAAAAGAGACTTATTCAAGAAATGTTTCAGTTTTTTCAGATCTGAAATAAATGTTGCAAAAACGTTATAAACGAGTTTGGCAGACGAAGTGGCCAATCACCGCTTCTGATTGAAAAAACCCAATGTGAAAGAAATCCTTGAAATCTCGGGGGATGTGAGCCGGGTCGCTAAACTCACCGGTAACAAGCGGATTGTGACTCGAAAGTTTTGGAAGAGCTCCGTAGAGATATGAAGCGCATCTTTCTATATCCAAGATGGCAAAAGCCGGTTAGTCTATTGCTCAATGGTTCCATCATGTGATGTGTTCCACAGTGGACCGCATGGTTCAGAACTCGTATCGTTCATATTCTCAAGGAGGCGAAATGCGATTCCAACGTGTTTCGAAGGCAGTAGTAGTAGGTGCTGCAATGGCTTTGGCCCTGTCGGCATGTGCACCAGGCGGCAGTGGCACCGATCCGAAGGCTTCGGAGTCGGGCAACACCAGCGGGAACGGTTCAGCTGAAGTAACCAACAGTGGTCTCGCAGACCTCGGTGACATCACCACCAAGGATGACACCATTGCAGTCTCGGTGGGCGCACCAGAATTCATCAGCTACAACGGATTCACCCCGAACACTTACTCAACCTATAACTCCGCAATCACGGACCGCATGTTCGCAGGCTTCACCTACACCGGCACCGATGGAGCCCTGTATCCGAATGAAGACCTCGGTTCTTACGAGAAAATTAGCGACGATCCCCTGACCGTGAAGTACACCATCAACGAAAACGCTAAGTGGTCAGATGGTACGCCTATCACGGTGGCCGACTCGGTCTTGGCCTGGGGTGTACAGAACTTGAACCTCAACGAGGGTTCCAAGGAAAAGCCACTTTTCAACTCGGTCTCCGTTGACCTAGGCGACACCGTGCCAAAGGGCCCACAGGGCGATATCGCTGGCAAGGAATTCACCGTTGAATTCTCGGCTCCGGATCCAGACTGGGCCCTGCAGTCCTGGCTACTGCAGCCAGCACACGTGGTAGCTAAGGAAGCAGGCATGAGCACCGAAGAACTGGCTAACGCCATCCTCGCCGGTGAATCAGACAAGCTCAAGAAGGCCGCCAAGTTCTGGAACGAAGGCTGGAACACTAACCCGGGCACTCTTCCAAAGGAAGAAATCATGCCAGTCTCCGGGCCATATAAGCTCGGCTCATGGAAAGCCGGCGAATCGGTGACCATCGTAGCAAATGAGAACTACTACGGTACCCCAGCTGCTACCAAGCAGCTGAACTTCCGCTTTGTTGAAGACGCAGCCATGGTCCAGGCACTGCAGAACAAGGATATCGATGTCATTGGCCCACAGCCAACGGTCGATACCTTGGCTCAGCTTGAGGCACTTGGCGATCAGGTGGCCATCCAGCAGGGTGACACCTTGACCTGGGAGCACTTGGACTTCAACTTCCGAGGAAAGAATGCTTTCAAGAACTTGGAACTGCGCAAGGCATTTGCCATGTGTGTTCCACGTCAGAACATCGTCGACAACTTGGTTAAGCCTCTGAACCCAGAAGCAGTGGTCATGAATGCTCGCGAAGTATTCCCATTCCAGGACAACTATGAAGATGTTGTCTCAGCTTCCTATGACGGACGCTACGATCAGGTTGACCTCGAAGGCGCAAAGAAGATCCTCGAAGCCGAGGATGCAGTGGGAACCAAGGTACGCATTGGTTACTCCGCTCCAAACGAGCGTCGCACCAACGAAGTTGCTGCCATCAAGTCTTCCTGTGATGAAGCCGGCTTCAAGGTCGAAGACGCTGGAGATCCGAAGTTCTTCGCGCCAGGCGGAACCCAGGAACGCGGCGACTACGACGTAGCACTGTTTGCTTGGGCAGGTTCGGGCCAGATCTCTTCGGGCCAGAACATCTACGCAACCGGTAAGCCACAGAACTACGGCCAGTACTCCAACAAGCAGGTTGACGCCGAGTGGAAGACCTTGGCAAGTTCACTGGACCCAGCGGTACACCAGGAGCAGATCAAGAAGATCGAGAAGCTCTTGTGGGATGACCTGTACGGCATCCCAGTATTTGCCCACCCAGGGCTGAGTGCCTCGGGTTCAGATATCCAGAATGTCCGCCACACTGCGACGCAGAACGGAATCGTCTGGAACGCCGAACAGTGGGTACGTGCAGAGTAATTGCCGCTAGGCACTGAGCTCAATCACCGTGAGTGAACGACTGCGGGGCCCGATAAACCGTCGGGCCCCGCAGTGTGTCCACCACACCCCACAATGATTCGATCACACCACCACCCCAGGTGAACGAATCCTCCGGTGAGAAACGAAAGTAGGACAAAAACGCCGTGTTGAAATTCATCGCCAAACGACTTGGATCGGCCATCGGTGTGCTGTTTGCAGCCTCGTTGCTGCTGTACATCCTGGTCATTAATTCGGGTGACCCGCTGAAGGACCTGCGTGAAAGTAACGCAGATAACCGCGAATACCTGATGGCACAGCGTATCGATTACATGGAGCTAGACCAGCCCTGGTACCTTCGCTACTGGGACTGGCTGACCGGCGTTTCCAAGTGCTTCGTTGGACAGTGCGACTTAGGCCGTAATATCAACGGCGTGGAAGTCTCCGGCCTGCTTGCCAATGCTGCCGCCTCGACCTTGCGCCTGGTGCTCATCGCCACGGTGATCGCCGCAATCCTCGGTATTGCCATCGGCGTGCTCACCGCGGTGCGTCAGTACTCCGGACTTGACTACATCGTCACCTTCCTGACCTTCCTCTTCTTCTCACTTCCAGTCTTCTGGGCAGCGGTATTGCTGAAGGAATACCTGGCCATTGGTTTTAACGACTGGATAGCCTCGCCAGACATATCCTTGGGTACCTCCATACTCATCGGCATAGTCCTGGGCCTGATTATGCAGATGTTCTTAGGCGGCTCGCTCAAACGCCGTGCTCTGACCTTCGTCGCAGTAGCGATCTTTGTGCCCTTGGTCTTGCAATACTCGCTCTGGCTGAACTTCTACCGTTTCCCGCAAATGGGCCCGGCAATCGTGGTCATCTTGACCTTGCTGGTGGCACTCTCCGCCACCGCGATGACAGCTGGCCTGAAGGAAAAACGTGTGCTTTATCCGGCACTGATCACCGTGGTACTCGTGCTTGCCGCCTACTACGCGACCTTCTATCTGATGTCCGAACCGAACACCTGGATCCTTCTGGGCGGGCTGATCCTCGCCGTAGCGATCCCGGCCCTGGTTGGACGCCTTATGGGTGGACGACTGCGTAAGAACGCAGCCAGCGTAGCCATGGTGACAGGTTTTGTCGGCGCGGCGCTCACCGTTATCGACCATATATTCCGTGCTTGGCCAGGCTTCCTGGACAACAAGGGCCGCCCAATTTCCACCATTGGATCCTCTACCGCTAACTTTGAGGGCGGTTATTGGGATCACTTCTTGGATAACGGCACCCAGTTGCTGCTGCCCACCATTTTGCTGGCAATCATTTCGCTGGCAAGCTACTCACGCTACACCCGCTCCTCAATGCTGGAAGTACAGCAGCAGGATTACATTCGTACCGCCCGCTCTAAGGGACTAAGCGAACGTACGGTGATTTTCCGTCACGCATTCCGCAACGCGATGATCCCCATCGCCACTATCGCGGCCTTCGACTTCGCGGGGCTCATCGGTGGTGCGGTGATTACCGAGCGCGTCTTCGGTTGGAAAGGCATGGGCGAAATGTTCGCCACCGGCCTGGACCATGTGGACGCTAACCCGGTCATGGCCTTCTTCCTGGTCACCGGTACCGCAGCGATCATTTTCAACCTGCTGGCAGACATTGTCTACGCCATGCTCGACCCACGCATTCGCGTCTAGGCGGCCATGACAATCATCAGCAATCGTGTCTGGGACATTAAGGACAAACGATGAGTAACACCAACGACAATCTGCCGCAGAACCTCACCTCCATAGCCGAGGTCGAGGACGCGAAGCTGGCGCGCCAGTCCGAAGATTCAAAAAGCCAAGGCCGCATCGTTATCGGACGGTTCGTCAAGCACAAGCTAGCCATGACCTCCAGCGTGATCCTAGTTTTTATCACCATTTTTGCTTTCAGCTCCGTAGGGTGGGGAGTAATCCCCGGATGGTGGGACAAGTCCTATCTAGACGCTGGCGCGGTCATCAATGGTGGCAAGCCAACGCTGAGCCTGGTACCTACCTGGTTGGGTGGGGAAGGAATCCGCTGGGGAGAAAATCCATTCGGCCAGGATTCCATCGGCAAAGATTACTTTGCCCTGGTGATGACCGGAACACAGAAGTCCATCATCATCGGCGTGGTAGTCGGAACCGTGGCTACATTCCTCGGAGCAATTATCGGCGCGGTTGCCGGTTACTTCCGCGGTTGGGTTGATGAAGTACTGATGCGCATCACCGACCTGTTCATCGTCATCCCGCTGTTGGTGCTGGCCGCTGTGTTAGGCCAGATCGCCGGTGCGAGCTCAGGCTCGATTATCACCTTGGCCTTCGTCTTGGGTCTGGTTACCTGGACGGGCTTGGCCCGTCTGGTTCGCGGCGAGATTCTCTCGCTGCGTGAACGCGAATACGTGGCGGCAGCTCAAGCCATGGGCTCCAAGACCTCGCGTGTAATTTTTAAGCACTTGCTGCCTAACACCATCGGCGTGATTGTGGTCAACGCGACCTTCGCCATCGCTGGCGCGATCCTGCTGGAATCTTCGCTGTCCTACCTGGGCTTCGGCGTCCAGCCACCTGAATCCTCACTGGGCCTGCTCATTAGCCAGTACCAGAATGCGTTCACCTCTCGTCCGTGGCTCTTCTGGTGGCCAGGCATGATCATCGTTGCCATCGCGCTGAGCGTGAACTTCCTCGGCGATGGCCTGCGTGATGCTTTTGACCCACGTCACACCGGCAAGAAGCGCCGCCGAGCCGGGCTCTTCGCCCTGCCAACTCGTAAGGAGAAGCCATGAGCACCGAAGCAGCAGAAAATTATGCACTGAGCTTCACCGACCTGAAGGTCACCTTTGAAACCGCCGGACCTGACGTGCATGCGGTTAAGGGTTTATCCCTGGCTGTACGCCCTGGCGAAGTTGTTGCCTTGGTGGGCGAGTCCGGTTCGGGTAAGTCCGTCACCTCCACCGCTGCCATGGGATTACTTCCGGAGAACGCGTACATCACTGGCGAAGCCAGAGTTGGCAACGTAAACGTGGTGGGCTTGGACCAAGGGAAGATGCGCAAGATGCGCGCTACCGACATCGCCATGGTGTTCCAAGAGCCCATGACGGCATTGAACCCGGTACTGACCATTGAACGCCAGCTCACCGAAGCACTAGAGCTGCACGACGTGGCATACGGTAAGGAAGCTACCGACAGGGCAATCGAGCTGCTGACCCTGGTGGGCATCCCGGATCCAGCCAAGCGGATTAAGCAATACCCACACCAGTTTTCCGGTGGTCAGCGTCAGCGCATCGTGATCGCCATGGCGATCTCCTGCGATCCGAAGGTCATTATCGCCGATGAGCCAACCACCGCGTTGGACGTCACCGTGCAGGCAGAAATTCTTGACCTGCTGCGTGAGCTCAAAGACCGGCTGAACACCGGTATCCTGCTGATTACCCACAATATGGGTGTCGTGGCAGATATGGCAGACCAGGTCGCGGTGATGTTCCAGGGAAACTTGGTGGAAACCGGCGACGTTCAACAAGTGTTGCTACACCCGCAACACGAATACACGCAGCGTCTGCTTTCCTCGGTACCCCGGCTTTCCCCGGTGATCATCGATGAGAACGCCCCACGCAGTGAACCGACCACCCCGGTGGAACGGGAGCTGGTGCTGGAAGCCAAAGATCTAGTGCTGGAATACAACATGCGTGGCAAGATCTTCCGTGCGGTGGAGAACGTTAGCTTCGACGTCGCTAAAGGCGAGGTGCTGGGCATCGTGGGCGAATCCGGCTCTGGTAAGTCGACCATTGCCAAGGCGGTACTCGGGCTGCTTCCGGTCGCTTCGGGAACACTCGCGGTCAAGGGACACAACCTGCCTAAGCTCTCGACGCGTCAGGCACGCGCTGTGCGCAAGGACATCGGTGTGATCTTCCAGGATCCTGCCGCGTCATTAAATCCGCGTTTCCCTATTGGCGACTGCATTACCGAACCAATGGTGGTGCACAAGGTCGGAAATAAGGCCTCTCGAACGAAGCGCGCCTTGGAGCTGCTGGATGCGGTCAAGCTGCCACGCAACGTGATCAACCGTTACCCGCATGAGCTTTCCGGGGGTCAGCGCCAGCGTATTTGCATCGCTCGTGCGCTGACTATGAATCCAGAATTGCTCATAGCTGACGAGCCAACCAGCGCGTTGGACGTATCTGTTCAGGCAGTTGTGCTGGAAATGCTCCAAGATTTGCAGCGCGACTTCAATTTTGCGTGCCTTTTCGTCAGCCATGACCTGGCCGTGGTGGATATGCTCGCCGATTCAGTGGTCGTCATGCAAAATGGCAAGGCCGTAGAACAGGGGCGTGTTGATACCGTATTGCACGCACCTACCCACGATTACACTCGTCGCTTGTTGGCCGCCGCTCCGGTGCCGGACCCAATCGAGCAGGCCGTACGTCGTGATGCGTGGAGAATTTTGAACAGCACCAAGTAGCCAAAGAGCGCTGCATAGATAAGGGGCTGGTTTGCCGAGAAATTACTTGGCAGGCCAGTCCCTTTCGTATTTGTCTATCCCTGCCTAGAGTGGAATCAGAATCTGCTGGCCCCCAGCGAGATACCGAAGCGAGGTTGTTTTGCCTGTAAATATGTCGAGTGTCCCCGACGGGTCTTTAGCGGAAGCCTTTGCTAAAGAACATCATGAAATTGACGCGGCGATTGAAAAATACATGGCCTCGACTGATGAGCACCCAGAACTGCGGGCCAAGATGCTGCTGGAAGCGGTTAGCGCGTTGCGGCGGCATATTTTTCTTGAAGAGGAGGTCGTATTCCCACATCTAACTCGGGCCACCCTGATGATGCCGTTGATGGTGATGGACCGGGAACACGGTGAACTGTGGCGTCGGATGGATGCCCTAGAAGTATCATTGCAAAGCGGAAGCGCTGATGAACAGTTGGCGACTGACTGCCAAGAATTGTTGTCCTTGTTGGAAAACCATAATTCTAAAGAAGAACCGATCATCTATCCGCAGATGGACACCGCACTCAGTGTGCAGGAACAACAACAGGTCGCCCATCTGTTGGCTGGGGGAGTGCTTCCCGAAGACTGGATCTGCCAAGACGCCTAATTGGGTTGGGTCGCCATTAAAACCATCGTTTTTGGTGTCCGCCTTGCTCAGCTGGGCAAAGTGCGGTCAAGAACCAAGATAGATTTCTTCACCGATAAGCCTGCAGCAGGTTACGTCTGCGGGCTGTAGCTGGGGTGCGTGTAGTGGCACACCGAGAGCGTTTCCTTGAACAGCGAGGCCGTCGAGGTTACCTATGGATTTCGCGGCGAGGACCATCATCGACGATGATGACCCTCAGCACTGCGTCATCGATTCGATAAAGAACTCGATAGCCGCCGCGGCGTACTCGCCACTCCGGGCGCGCGGTGAGTTTCTTCGCCGATGGCGGTCGAGCGTTTTCGCTAAGAAGCTCGATCATCGCTTGCACGCGGCGTTGTGCTTCTGGGGGAATCTTTCGGATTGCTCGGGTTGCGAAGGGAAGGACCTGAACCGCGTATGTCACGATAGTCCGAGGTCGCGTTTCACGTCCTCCCAGGGAATGGGAGTCTCACCACCGCGCTCTGTTTCTTCCCACGCCGCATCGGCTGCCCGGATGTCCGCAAGTTCGTCGGCGTCTGCCAAAACAGTCTGTGCAGCTGGTCGTTGTCGATGATCGCGGCGACAGGACGCTTCCTGTGGGTTAGGTACACCCGTTCGCCCCTCGCGGTGTCGATGATCGACGCAAGGCGCCCGCGCGCATCCGTGATTGCTATTTAAGTCGTGACGGCAGTGTAGCGCAAAACTAACATAATGATCGGAATATTGCCCATCAGAGGTTCCCTATGTGGGTATCGACGGGGAACGCTGAACGATTTCGGTCTCATGTGTCGCAAACGATACCCTGAGCTGATGAATGATAATCAGAAGCTCATGCTCATTGCTGGCGTAGTGTTTGTGGTGTTTATTGTTGTCATGATGGTTCTGACATCTGGTGTATCGGCTTTCATCTTTGACCCGGAACCTGAAGCTACATTGCGGCAGATTTTCAGTACGGTTTAAGGCCCCTGTTGAAGAATGTTGATCTGTACTCCGGTACGCGATGGCTATGACACCAAATATGGAGACCGGATAGGGTTCCCATTGGGGCACTGTGAAACTAGCGAAACTTGGAATGGAAACGGGGTGCAGTCCCGGATGTTCCTAGGAACAGGGGTGCCCCTCAGCTTCGGCCGATAAGTTCGATGACTTCCTGGGCAGTCTTAGGCGTGAAATCCAGTAGCGTATGGCCGTCCTCGATCGTCTCCATGACTACGACAGCTGCCTCAATTTCGCCATCCACCTTAATAAGCAGACGTGCAGACTCTCCAGCTTTAGCAGCTTCCTCAGTGACTTCACGGAAGATCTTCGTCCCTGCATCGCTGAATATCACGTTGACTGTGTTCGGTCCCTGTTCTGCAGCGACAGTAGCATCATCAACGACGGCCCGTTCGAAAGTGGACGGCAGCACAAGCTGTTCACCGTCCAATGAAATACATTTCGAATCTGATTCCCTGGCACAAACGTGCGTGACCGCCAGCTCGATAACACCGACTGTGGTGCGCTCCGGCCCATTGCTACTGGCCTCGGCAGAGCAGGCACTCAGAGATAGAAGGAGTGCCGCGAATATAGACGTCTTGATGATTCGAGAAGTCACGGGGGAATTTCCTTCGTTGGTTTTTCTGGGTCACGCTGGTTCCTGAGTTTCAATCCTAGGTGAATGCTTAAACTATTTACAGTACTAAATAGTCACTCAAGAACCTGTGTTCTAGAAATGGATTGCCACAGTGGAGGGTTCGGCTTTCGGAACGATAGGGCTTCTTAGGTTTGTTACTCTCCTGCCGTGGGGTGGTTCTCCACTGAAAAGCTGTTGAACCGCTTTCTTCAGCCGGTATGCGGCGTCATGGAGAGGTGTTTGAGAGTTGGAACTTACGCCGGAGGTTTCCTCTACCCATGCCGTTATTTGGTCTTGTTGGGATGCTTGGCGTGGACCTGTTCCAGATAGATTACCGGGCCTTCGACGTAGAACCAGATGCGTGCATGGCCTTTGAGTGTCGGCTTGTGCTGCCATCGTTCATGGGTGGAGCCATTACGTGTAACGATGCCGCGCTCGCCACGCAAGTGGTAGTTAGTCGGAGTAACAACCAGTGGCGTCTTCGTCAGGAAGTCCCAGGCATCGGTCAAGGGACCCTTGATGGTGGCCTTTAGATTCATCCAGCCGCGCTGCGCATGGGTAGAAGCGAAGCGAATCTCATATTCGGAGTTCTTTGTTGGCCTCTCGACCTTCAGGTTCTTTGCCATCCCTTAGGGCCGCTCAACGACCAAAGAATCGTCGAGCCATTCCACTGGCTCCTGGCCGAGGCCGGCGGCCATTACCGTTGCTGTTTCGCGCCACGCGGTAAGTTCGGCAATGGCCAAGTGTGGCTGGTTGGTGGCAAACGACGCGCGAGCTGCAGTCAAGATATCGTTGGCGCAGGTCTGCTGGTCAGCCACGCTCAGCGCCAGCATCCAAGGGAACCGGGCAATCATGCGCGTGACGAGAGTTCCGTCGGTGTTCGTTGAGACTGCAACTAATTGGGCTGCCAGCTCCAGGAGGGCGGTGCGCGCTCGATCTGCGCTGTCGGACATGAGTACCAGGGATTCGCCATCGCGCCGAGTTACCTCAACAGGATGATCTGCTGCTGCCGCGAAGACCTCGGCTGAGGAACGGCTCAATTCAGAAGACCGGAATGCGGTTCGGGATCGTGCAAGTGTACTCATGCTCCGAGTCTAGTTCAGAACGTATTCAGAAGTCCACTGGTTTGATGGCCGCTATCCCCCAAAAAAGGTCCCGCAGAGGGTTCCCGTTACCCTTGCGCGACACTAGAACCATGGATTCTGGGAATTGTATTGCTTCTCGAGTCTTAGGGGATCAGGACGCAACTCCAACGGCTCGAAGCAATGCGAAGTGCAGACCGTTAACGTCTTGTACCAAGCACCTGAGAATTGTGGGCGATGAATGGGCTGCACTTTTCCGGAGGCAACTTAAAAAACTAGCCGTGGTTCACTCTTCATTGAGTGAACCACGGTTAGTTTGAAAGCTCCGAAAATTAGTCGTTGAGTTCTAAGACGATCTCGGTGACAACTGCGGCGCGTGCGTTGGAGAAAATCTGCTCCGTGCCAACCTGCTTAAATCCGCGACGCTCTAAGACCTTCAGTGAACCAAGATTGTCCTGAACAACGTGAGCGGTCAATGGACGCTTGGTGAATTCTGCCAGGAAGGCGTCTACCGCGCTGGTGGTGATTCCCTTCCCCCAGAACTTGGTGGAGGTCCAGAAATTGATTTCTGGCTTCGCGCCATCAAAAACCAAGATTGATCCGGCAACATCGCCCTCGTGTTCGATGGTGCGAACCAGCACCGATTCGTCGTTGAGGATGGAGCTCCAGTGATGATCAAATACCGCACGGTCTGACGGATTACGCGCCTGGTATGCGGCCATGAGGTTCGCCTCGGGCTCTTGCTGATGAGCAAAGAAGGCGTCCAAGTCGGAAGGGCGGACTTCACGTAGTTGCACGATAAAGACCTTTCTTTCGTGAGGTGGTACGCGCCCGATTGAACGCGCCCAAAGATGTGTGGGACTTAGGTTCTAGACTACCGGGGATGTTAGTGCCGCGAGTGCCATATTGGACAGTAACGGTTTTAACCCTGATTTTTTGGTACGTGGTGAGTGTGCGGAGTGCGCCGTCGAGTTCAACAGCCCGAACACCGCATGAGCCCTGAAACGGTGCGATTGCGGATTGCCGGTGGGGTGCATTTTGGCCAGCTGTTCGGTCCATAAAGAGATATAACTATTTTGAAGTTTACGGACTAAAGCGAGTTCCGACTTTGGTAATGACTTCAAATCTCGGTCCTGCACCTGAAGGATATCGGGCCGGGAGAGTGAAAAATCGGTGTGAAAATCTACTAAACGTGACAAGACCTGAAGCGGATCCCCACCGTTTTCAGCAGCTTCCAGCCCACCGGCGTAGATATCTTTCGACATGTCCACGAGCAAAGCAATGAGCAAAGCCTGCTTACCTGCGAAATGCCGATACACCGCAGGGCCAGAAATGCCGCAGGCAGCGCCTAGATCTTCTAGGGAAACTCCTGCGTATCCGTGCAACGCAAAAAGCCGGGTAGCTTCGCGTAGCAGCGCGTCACGGCGTTCTGCCTTGGCGCGCTCGCGATCTGTTGGCTCAGTGAGAGATTGATATCTACTCAATGCATTTACTCCTTAGGAACCCCGCCCACAACTGGACAACTATGATCTACGCCACTAATGTCAAAATGTAGGTAGAAAACACAGTTAATAAGAATTAACCATACGCGCCGGACAGTCAGCTTCCAAGGTATTGCGTCCGCGTTCCGTATAACCCGTCATCGCAGACGACATCACAAGGGTCATCTCGGTGAGGACAACCTCGAAAGAAGAGAGTGCCCGTGATTGATCTCGAACTCGACGAACTGTACCAAGACCTGGTCGATGTCGTGCGTGAATTTGCCCAGCAAGTCGTTGCTCCCGTTAGCGCCAAGCACGATGCGGAACATAGTTTCCCGTATGACGTGGTCGCACAAATGGGTGAATTGGGGCTATTTGGTCTTCCAATCTCCGAAGAGTATGGCGGATCTGGAGGTGACTACTTCGCTTTAGCCCTGGCACTAGAAGAACTCGGCCGAGTCGATCAATCAGTAGCGATTACGTTGGAAGCAGGTGTGTCCCTCGGCGCTATGCCGATCTACCGCTTCGGTAACGAAGAACAAAAACAGCTTTGGCTACCAGATCTAGCAGCTGGCAAAAAACTCGCAGGTTTCGGGCTGACCGAGCCTGGGGCAGGCTCTGATGCTTCGGCCTCACGGACCAGGGCGAAAATTGAGGATGGCCAATGGGTTATCGACGGTTCGAAGGAGTTCATCACGAACTCCGGCACAGATATTACCTCTCTAGTCACGGTTAGCGCGGTGACGGGGGTTGACGAATCCACCGGCAAAAAAGAAATCTCCACAATCATCGTTCCAACCGGGACCGAAGGATTTACCGCGGAACCTGCCTATAACAAGGTCGGTTGGCACGCCAGCGACACTCACCCGCTCAGCTTCAACGGGGCCCGAGTACCCGAAGAAAATCTGCTGGGGGAGCGCGGACGTGGCTACGCCTACTTCCTGGAGATCCTAGACGAGGGCCGCATTGCTATCGCAGCACTGGCAACCGGCGCTGCTCAGGGCTGCCTGGATGAGGCAGTGACCTACGCGAAGACCCGCCAAAGCTTCGGTGCAGCCATTGGTAAAAACCAGGCGATTTCATTCATGATTGCCCGCATGGCTTCACGGGTACACACTTCACGTCTGGCCTACTATGCGGCCGCCGCGAAAATGCTTGCAGGTAAGGACTTCAAGATCGAAGCCGCTCACGCAAAACTCGTGGCCAGCGAAGCTGCCATGGACAACGCACGTGATGCGACTCAGATCTTTGGCGGATACGGTTTCATCAATGATTCTTTGGTGGCACGCCACTACCGGGACTCGAAGATCCTAGAAATCGGTGAAGGCACTACCCAAGTGCAATTGATGCTGATTGCCCGCAGCCTCGGACTGTAAAAGTATCTAAATACTCGGACCGGTGAATAGCGCTTATCCGCGGTTATTCACCGGTCCGAACTTTTTATTGATGCTCCATTGGATTGTCACTTTGGGACCTCACAGTTAAAACGACCATAATGGATTGGGTGAGCACCCAATCTTCTTTTAAAACTGCGGATGGTCCCCGCCGTGTCACACTGATCGGTTCTACCGGATCAATTGGTACTCAGGGTCTAGACGTCATCCAGAATGCGCCGGAACAATTTAGCGTGGCAGCACTTAGCGGCGGTTACAACCTGGCGCTGTTGGCCGAGCAAGCAGTCACCTTCCGCCCCGAGGTGGTTGGCGCCGCAGTGGAGAATGTTGACGAATTGGCTACCGCGATTTCTTCAGCCGCGCGAACGGCGGGCGTGACCGGCTATGCTCCACAGCTGCTCAGTGGAGCCGATGCCGCGACGCAGATAGCTGGATACAACGAAGCCGACGTAGTTCTCAACGGTATTACCGGAGCGATTGGGTTGGAACCAACCATTGCGGCGCTTCAAGCCGGACACCTGCTGGCGCTGGCAAATAAAGAGTCGCTGATTATCGGTGGACAAGTCGTCAAGCAGATCGCGGCCCCCGGTCAGATTTCTCCGGTCGACTCCGAACATTCCGCGCTGGCTCAGGCACTGCGTTCTGGGACCCCGGAAGAAGTTTCCAAATTGATTGTCACCGCGTCAGGTGGCCCCTTCTTCGGTTGCAGCTATGAACAACTGCGTGAGGTGAGTCCAGCACAAGCATTGGCGCACCCAACGTGGGATATGGGACGCATGGTGACCACGAATTCGGCGACCATGGTCAACAAAGCATTGGAAGTTATCGAAGCCCACCTGCTCTTTGATGTGCCACTAGAACGCATCGAACCCCTAGTTCACCGCCAATCCATTGTGCATTCAATGGTTGAGTTCATTGACGGTTCGGTGATAGCTCAAGCGTCGCCGCCGGATATGCGTCTGGCAATTGCGCTGGGCATCAATTGGCCACACCGCGTCGCTGGCGCCGCAGAACCCTGTGATTTTTCCACCGCCTCCTCCTGGACCTTTGAACCATTGGATGAGTCAGTGTTTACCGCGGTGAAGTTGGCGAAACAGGCAGCTGCCGCCTCCGGGACCCACATGGCTGTGTACAACGCGGCAAATGAGGTCGCCGTTGAAGCCTTCCATGAAGGCCGGATTCGTTTCACAGATATCGTTGAAACCATTGACCGGGTACTTGAGGCTTATACGCCGGTGAACGCGGAGCTTTCGGCTGAAGTAGTTCTCCAGACAGATCAGTGGGCGCGTGCCCACGCCACCGCGATGCTGAAGGAAAAAGCATGAACGTACTAATGTTCCTTGGCGGCGTGCTCTTCATGGTCGTTGTCATTGCCTTGTCTATTGCTTTGCATGAGGTGGGCCACCTGATTCCTGCCAAAAAATTTGGATTGCGTGTTCCGCAATACATGATTGGCTTCGGCAAAACGATCTTCTCTTTCAAGCGAGGAGAAACCGAATACGGGCTCAAAGCGCTGCCCCTAGGCGGCTACATCTCTATGGTGGGTATGTATCCGCCACGCCCGGTCGCTGAAGCAGGGAAGCAGAAGAAGCCAGGATTCTTTAACAAGATTTTTGGCCAAATGGTGGACGACGCCCGCTCACAAGCCAACGAAAATGTTGAAAGCAGCGACGAGGGGCGGCTGTTCTACCAGCTGCCCATTTACAAGCGCGTGATAATCATGCTTGGCGGCCCATTTGTAAACCTCTTGCTGGGATTTTTGCTCATTGGCGTGGTGATTACCGGTTTTGGTGTTCCTACAACAACCACCACAGTTTCCGAGGTATACCAGTGCATTGCAAGCGCAGAAAATACGGATGCAACCGAATGCACGGCTAGTGACACTGAGGCTCCCGCCTACGCCGCTGGTTTACTCCCGGGGGACACTATCACTTCGGTCAATGGGACCGCCGTGGCTCACGACGCATGGTATGAGCTCACTGGTGTGATTCGCGATCATCCTGGCCAGAGCATCAGCCTGACTTATACCCGTGGAGGAGTGGAACACCAGACCACGCTCAAGCCACATTTGACCGACCGCCCGGTGCTAGATGACCAGGGTTACCCGGTTACTGATGAAAATGGCAACACGAAAACTGCGCAGGTAGGCTTCGTGGGGATGAGCTCGCAGGTTGAGAATATAGCTCAACCAGTCACCGAAGTTCCTAGCGTGGTGGGAAACCAGCTGCTGACGATTGGCAACGTTATTCTGCACCTACCGCAACGCATGGTTGACGTTGCGCAGGCTGCCTTCGGGACGGAAGAACGAGACCCCAACGGCCCAGTTTCTATCGTGGGTGTGGGCCGTATCGCCGGTGAAATCAATGCCCACGAAGGAATCGCGATCGGCGACAAGATTGCCTCGTTGCTTTCCCTAGCGGGCGGATTAAACCTCGCATTGTTCGCGTTTAACCTGATTCCACTGTTACCACTAGATGGTGGGCACGTGATTGGTGCCTTATATGAGGGCGTGAAGCGAACCGTGGCACGCATCTTCGGCCGCAAAAATGTGGCTCCGGTAGACACCATTAAATTGTTGCCACTGACCTACGTGGTGGCTGCCGCGATGTTGCTGATGGGCGGTCTCTTAATATACGCGGACATTTTCAAACCAATAAGCATCTTCTAGCCCTGAAGGAAATAGGCTGTAGCCATGACTGTTTTTGCTGTTGAATACGAGTATGCGCAGGACTCTACAGAACTGCGCAACGAGCACCGTCCGGCCCACCGGGCTTTCCTCACTGAGTACTTGGGCGAGGGTAGCGTTCGGCTGTTGGCTTCTGGTCCCACCCCGGTATTTGACGGTGCGTTGCTGATATTTGCCGCTGCGAGCGAAGCTGCGCTGGAAGAAGTACTAGCCGTTGATCCGTTCAACAAGGTCGGTGGCCTGGCTAAGACCACCATCACCGAATGGAATCCGGTTATTGGTTTGCTTTCCGAGTTCGCTTCCTAACCCACCCGTGTGGAAAACCCCAACGTTTGCTTCTGCAACGTTGGGTTTTTTCTTTGGAAAAGTTGCCGCGCCTCGCAAAAATGCAGTTACTGGTCTAGTCGGCACAGTGCTTCATGTCACGTAAGGTTTCGGAATTGAATTGCGGAAGTGCTCGTTGGAGTAGATGAAGCGTCAGCTTTATTTACTTTTCGATTCGTTAAATAGGAGCAACACAATATGGCTACTAAGGTCCTTACTCTGGTCGGTTCCCTTCGTGCAGGTTCGACAAATCTGCAGCTTGCTGAAGCAACCGCATTGAACTCACCAGAAGGCGTTGAAGTCAGTGTTTACTCGGGCCTTGACAGCCTGCCGTTTTACAACGAAGACCACGATGTTGAGGGATCTGTGCCAGCAGCTGCTCAGGCGCTTCGCGATGCAGCCGGTGAAGCTGACGCGCTCTTGCTGATTTCCCCTGAATACAACGGCACCATGCCAGCGGTACTCAAGAACGCCATCGACTGGCTGTCGCGTCCCTTCGGTACTGGTGCTGTGAAGGACAAGCCATCTGCGGTCATTGGTACCGCTTTTGGCCAGTACGGTGGCGTGTGGGCTCAGGATGAGGCTCGCAAGGCACTGACCATCGCCGGAGCAAACGTTTTGGAAGACGTGAAGCTTTCCATCCCTAATTCAGTTGTTCGTTTTGCTGAACTTCACCCCAAGGATGACGCCGAGGTTGTTGGGCAGGTTGCCGAAGTTCTGGCAAACATTCGCACGGTAGCCGAAGCTAACTAAGTTTTTATGCGTGAATTTGCGAGAAAAGCCCCGGCTTCGTCGTGGCTTTTCTCGCATCCTTACCACTAGCACGCCAGACGGTGCGATACTTGGTATAGAAAAACCTACAATCACTTCGGAGGCATCCATTGACTTCGGTCAAACTCGGCATGCCGGCGGCACCACCGCCGGTAATTACTCCACGTCGTAAGACTCGTCAGTTTAATGTCGGCAGTGTGGGCATCGGTTCGAACTCGCCAATCAGCGTACAGACGATGACCACCACTAAGACTTATGACATCAACGCAACATTGCAGCAGATCGCCGAGGTGACGGCCGCCGGTTGCGATATCGTGCGTGTCGCATGCCCGACCGATAAAGATGCCGAGGCGTTGCCGATTATTGCGATGAAATCGCAGATCCCGGTTATTGCTGACATCCACTTCCAGCCAAAGTATGTTTTTGCTGCGATCGAAGCCGGCTGCGGAGCTGTTCGTGTAAACCCAGGCAACATTCGCAAGTTTGATGACCAAGTCAAAGAAATCGCAGCTGCTGCGAAGGATCACGGTACGTCGATCCGTATCGGTGTCAACGGTGGATCGCTGCACCCGAAACTTCTGAAAAAGTATGGCAAGGCGACCCCAGAAGCATTGGTTGAATCAGCCATTTGGGAAGCTTCCCTCTTTGAAGAGCACGGGTTCCACGACTTTAAGATTTCGGTCAAGCACAGCGACCCGGTCATCATGGTTCGTGCCTACGAGCTTTTGGCCGAATCTGGAGATTGGCCATTGCACCTAGGCGTGACCGAAGCTGGTCCTGCCTTCCAGGGAACTATCAAGTCCTCTGTGGCTTTTGGTTCCTTGCTCTCGCGTGGCATTGGTGACACCATTCGTGTCTCGCTCTCGGCCCCTCCTGTCGAAGAGGTCAAGGTGGGCAACCAAATTCTTGAATCGTTGAACTTGCGCCCGCGTAAGCTCGACATTGTTTCTTGCCCTTCGTGTGGTCGTGCTCAGGTAGATGTTTACACCTTGGCTGAAAAGGTCACCGCTGGCCTGGAAGGCATGAAGGCTCCACTACGCGTCGCCGTGATGGGTTGTGTTGTCAACGGTCCAGGTGAGGCCCGTGACGCTGACCTTGGGGTAGCCTCCGGTAACGGTAAGGGACAGATCTTCGTCAAGGGAGAGGTCATCAAGACCGTGCCTGAAGACCAGATCGTCGAGACACTCATTGAAGAAGCTAATCGTTTAGCTGAACAAATGGATCTGGACAATGACGAGAATCCTACCTCGGGTTCTCCCGTGGTCTCCGTCAGCTAGACAGAGCCCACCAGGGGAAGTCCGAGTCTTGGGCCGCAGGGACACTGCGGCCCTACTCGCATTGCTTGATCAAGACCCAGTCGTTAATATCTTTACCCGTTCTCAGCTTGCCCTGCACCGTTCTGCCGTCCCGGATGGGTTCGCGCACTTGCTGGGCATTAACGGCGAGGACGGGTTGGAATCAGCCTGCTGGGTGGGTGCAAATATTGCGCCTACAGCCATGACTGATGAACATGCTCGTGCTTACGCCCAATATGCGTTAGACACCAGACAACGCTTCGCTTCGGTCTTCGGGCCAGCTCAAACCGTCTTGGCTATGCGTGAAGTACTTGCCACCGGCCCGCAAGATTTTTTTGACGTAAGAGAAAATCAACCAATGATGAGTATCCGCCGTCGCTCTGAAGCCGCGGCGATACGTTCCTTGCGTGTGGCTACCTTGCAGGACTTTGACCTCGTCTTACCGGCCAGCGCTGCCATGTTTGAAGAGGAGCTGGGATATTCTCCGCTGGAAAATGGCGGCGGGTACTACCGCAGCCGGGTACGCCAACTGATTCGCGAAGGCCATACGCTTATCGACACCGATGAGTACGGTGAGATCATCTTCAAAGCGGATCTGGGTACGGTCACCACGGCTGCAGTGCAGATCCAGGGAGTGTGGATCAGCCCCCGACATCGCGGTCAGGGCCTGTCCACTGGATATATGGCAGCCACAGTTGCTTACGCCCTACGATTTGCTCCAACCGTCAGTCTCTACGTCAACGACTTCAACCTACCTGCAATCAGGTCCTACGAACGAGTTGGTTTTGAGCAGGTTGGAACTTTTGCGACCATCCTCTTCTAACCCCTGAAGGCGGCCTTCTGCCACCTTCTATGGTCACAATCCACGATGAGCAGGCTCCTGTCTTCTAGACTCGAGGACAGTAACTATCGTGACGGGAATATCTGTGGCTCTTGCCAGACGCACCAAACTCTACTTTGCCTCGGGGCTTTGTCTTGCCGGTCTATTGCTTAGCGGATGCAGCACACCAGCTGAACCGAGCGAAGAAACTTCGGGCACCGCTTTGCAAATCAACGCAGACCAACTTGAAAGTCATTTGAAAGAATTCGTCAAAGATGATTCGAAGGCAAGGGTCATTTCTGATGCGAAATTACGAAAGAGCATCCCAGAAGCCCAAGCGTGGATTGAGGGGTTGAGCGTTTCGCCGAGTAAGTGCGGCGTCACCTTTGCCGCCCCGGTCACCGAACAGCTAGCAAAATCAAAAATGGCAGCGGTACAGTTTGATGACCGATATCTGACGGTCGCCGTCTATCAGGATGTCCAAGCATTAAAAAATCAGTGGGAAAGCGAAGCGAAAGCTAGTGGTGAATGCGCTAGATACTCGGTGACCATTGATGGAAAAACTCGTGCTTATCATTTGGCGAAACAGTCTTTGAAGACCAAAGGCGAGCTAAACGACGCATATGTGGTTACCAGCAGTGACGGATCGGCGACGCAACAGCAGCTGGTAATCCGTGCCGCTCGTGGCAACGTCATGATTGGTTTCCAGCAGGAAACCTCGGCGCAAAAAACTCAAGAACAACTTCAATATGGCGCAGAACGTATCGACGCGTTATTTGACGAACTCGAATAGCCTTTTGTTGGCTTCATGAAAACTTTTACTTCCAGCCCGGCGATAGACCGCGGCACATTCTAAGGATGCCCCATGACTAAACGTTCCCTTTGGATACTTCCTCTGGCCGCGATGCTGGCCCTAAGCAGTTGTTCCTCAAGCGGCGGTGACGATACAGTATCCACCGCACCGAGCTCCCCGTCATCGCAGCAACAAGAGACAACGTCAGGTAAGACGCTGTCAGCAGATCAGGTCAAAGACGTGGTCACTAAGCTGGTGGGGGATGACTCTTCAGCCCAGATCCTGGATAACGAGGTGATGAAACCCCAGTTGGAACAGGCCAAGAAGATGTCTGGTGCCAGTGGAATCAAACCCGAGAAATGTGCCGACGAACAGGAAAAATATAGCGTCACCGACCTGACAGGGACTGTAGCGGCTTCAGCCACAGTCCAAGGTGACGCTACTGGTAAAGTAATCCAGATTTTCTCGATCACCGATGATGCGACGCGCACAAAGATCTCCGAGGCCTTAAAGCTGCCAAACATAGATGGCTGCGAAACCATCACCGTGAGTGTTTCTGGGCAGGATGTCAGTGCGGACAGGCAGATCCTGAAGCTTGATTCCACGGCGAATCAGTCGCTGACCATGGCTACGCAGATGAAAGTCGGAGCAGACCAGCACTTGAATTCCGTCGCGGTTCAAGCCCTCGATGGAAACAACTTCGTACTGGTGACTTTTTCTAGCGGCACTGTAGAAGCGCCATTACTAGCCGGTGACGCAATGCAGCTAGCGGATCAAGCTTTTGAGGAAATCAAAGCACTGCAGTAAATGCGGAATGCTCTTTTATTTCTAGGTTATGTCCAAATGGAGAAGTTGGGCCGGTAACTCGTTAGACACTTTGAGCATGGAGAAATTGCTTTGGGACACTTCTGCTTGTCCGGTGCGTACTTATGGGGTTCTCAGGGAGTTTCAATCGTGTGTTTGCGTGAAGAGTTGTCGTGACCGCCTAAGTGAAGCGTTTGACGAAATCAAATTGGTGCAATAAACCCACGAATGACTTTTATTTCTAACCAATATTCTAATACAGTGGAACCGACAGCTACTCGACGTGAGGATTGAATCATGAAAAAACGCTCATTGTGGTTACTTCCACTTGCCGGCGCGCTCGCTCTAACTGGTTGTTCCGATGCGGGCACTGATGCTCCTGCAGCCTCGGGGGATGCGCAGCCTACCCAGGAAGCCGTGGCAGCAGAACCTTTGGACGCGGCTGCAGTCAAGACGATTGTCGAAAAACTTGTGGCTGATGAATCCGGCGCACAGGTCATCGATAGTGCCGCTATCGCTGAATCTCTGCCCCAGGCCAAAAAACTGGTCGAGAGCATGAAGATCGAACCAGCTGAATGTGCCGATCTGGTTGTTCAGCAGAGTTCTCTAGACATCACGGGCATTAACATGGCCACGGCCATCGTTGCCGGCGAAAAGCCTGGCGAATCAACCAGCTACAGCGTTGCTTCCTACGAGGATGACGCGAAGCTGGCGACGGCCAAGAAAGCAGCGGAAACCAAGGATCTTCAGGGGTGCGATAAGTTCTCCATGGAGATGCAGGGCATGAAGCTGAACGCCTCAGCCGAAATTCTGGATGCTACTTCGGATGCAGACCTGACTGTCGCCACCAAGTCGAATATCTCCATGGATGGCAAGGAAGTTCCCATGGGCAGCCTCACGCTACAGGGCTTCGTTGGCCCGAACATGGTCTCTGTTGCCTACTCTGGCGAGGTCGACGACGAGAAAACCAAGCTAGATGAACTAACCAAAGAATTGAACGTCGCTGTTGCCGAGCTGAATAAGACTCAGTAGCTACAAAGATTCTCATGAATGCCGTTTGTGCCCGTTGAAGGGCTCAAGCGGCATTTTTGGTCTCCGGAGAGCTAAACAGATAGCTGAAAGCAACGATTGCCACACAAAAGGCGGGCAGCAGAAGGTAATTTAGAGAAAATCCTTCTCATCCACTGCGTTGCATGGCATTCTCAATTAATGACTGTGAACCGCCGCCAACCCGAAGCGACATATCAAGCAGCGCTAACTGCCGGTGAAGATCCTATGGTCAAGGCGAGAGGTCTCAAAGCCTTGCATCAGCGGTGGGCAGAAGGAACACAGATTCCCTCAGTAGTTCGACCGGTAGTCGCACGTTCCTGGGGACGGGCTGGCGCGCAGGTCAACGACATCGTTCCTTTGGCGGCAGTCGCCTTGCAAGCGCGTAGGGAAGCAAACGATGAATTGAGCTCGCTCGTAGATCTTTTTAAAGATCGGCTCCTTCCGCTTGCTACACAGGCTGGCAATCAACTCGTGATTTCTGACAGCCAAGGCTATGTGCTCTGGGTACTTGGCCCCTCAATGGTACGCCGACGTAGTGACGGAATCGGATTTGTCGCCGGAGCAAGGTGGCGTGAAAGCGATGTGGGAACCAACGGTATTGGGGCAGCCATGGCGGAGCGGTCTCCAGTGCAGATCTTTGGACCAGAGCATGCCCGTGAAGAACAACATTCCTGGGTATGTACCTCGGCGCCACTGATTAATCCAGGAAACTCTTCTCTTGTAGGTGCGGTGACCTTGGCCGGATCATTTCGGACAGCACACCCACACTCCTTGGCACTGGTTTCTTCGGTGGCGCGTGAAGCACAATCGGTCCTACGCACCGAGCATCTGTTACGGATGCAACGTCTCGAATTAGCGACTTCACTGCCAGAAACTGAATACCTATTAGTGGATACTCAGGGCTCAGTGGCCACGTCTCGGGGCTATGACGTAGACGGAAGGATCTCGATCCCCGTCGGTATGGAGGAAGGGCGCCAATGGGTTGCTGGTGTAGGCGCCGTGGACGTGCAGCGTACCTTGGGCGGTTGGCTGTTGCAGCGCGCACAAGAAGAGATCACTTTGGAACTCAACGATTCGCTGATTCACCAGGCCGTTGTGCATAGCACCAGCGGATCAACGCGTATTGGGCTCAGCGCCAAGCATTGGCAAATTGTGCAACTTTTAGCCGCGTGCCCAGCGGGTGTAAGTTCTGTGACCTTGCAGGAACTGTGGCCGGCAGGCACCGCTAGCGTCACGATACGGGCGGAACTTTCGCGGTTGCGCGCAAAGCTGCCCGGATTGATCGCATCTAGACCTTACCGGTTGGCAGTTCCAGTTATCCGGGGAGTCTAATTTTTGTTGGTTGCAACCTATTGCAACACTTTCTTTTTGTGACCCAGCTCATAGTCTTACTTCAGCGCGGCAATGTTGCCGCACCATTTCCCGGACTCCCGAAGAATTGAAGTGATGAGAATGGCGAACAACGAACCGCTAATGCAAGCTCAACAGTGGTGCCAAGAGTTGCAGCGAGCACTTGACGCAGGTGATGTTCAAGAAGCCGTGAAACTGTTTGGTAAAGAATGCTACTGGCGAGATCTCACTTCGTTGACCTGGAACCTGCACACCAGCGAAGGACGGGAAGACATTGCGAAGATGCTGCTCGGTGTCGAACGCGGTGCCTGGCCACGAAATCTGGAGATCACCAGTGCTGCGCATGCTGACGGGGTTATTGAAGCCTGGTTTACCTTTCACAACGATACCTTCGAAGGCCTTGGTCTCCTTCGCTTACGCGATGGTCGCTGCTGGACCTTGCTCAGCACCGCGCAATCACTGCGTGAGTATCCCGAACCTGCCGGTACCCGCCGTGAACTGGGGGCAGAGCACGGTTCGAGCATGAGCAAAGAAAATTGGTTGGACCGCCGTCTCGCCGAACAGCAATCGCTGGGAATCACCGAGCAGCCCTACACGCTTATCATCGGTGGTGGACAAGGTGGTATTGGTTTGGCCGCTCGGCTCAAAAGGATGGGTGTGCCAGCACTGGTTATCGACAAGCTGGCTCGGCCAGGAGACCAATGGCGCTCACGGTACCATTCGCTGGCCCTGCATGATCCAGTCTGGTACGACCATATGCCTTACATCCAGTTCCCTGATCACTGGCCAGTATTCACTCCCAAAGATAAAATGGGCGACTGGCTGGAAAGCTACACAAAGCTCATGGAACTGAATTACTGGTCACTGACCGAAGCAACTAGCGCCAAGCAAGATCCAGAAGGAGAAGGGTGGATTGTAGAGGTCGAACGTGATGGCGTGCCCCTGACCTTACGCCCCACTCAGTTAGTCATCGCGACAGGTATGTCGGGTATTCCTAACGTCCCGCAATATCCTGGAGCTGAGAAATTTACAGGCGAGCAGAACCATTCATCACAACACTCCGGCGGTGAACGTTTTGCAGGTAAAAACGTCGTGGTGATTGGTGCTAATAATTCCGCGCATGACATCTGCGCAGATCTAGTTCAAAACGGTGCGCACCCCACCATGGTGCAACGATCGAGCACGCACATTGTGCGTTCAGAGTCGCTGATGAACAACGTACTCGGTCCACTATATTCTGAGGAAGCTTTAGCTGCGGGAATTGATCATAATCAAGCAGACCTCATCTTTGCCTCAATCCCATACAGGGTTCTTCCCGAGTTCCATAAGCCAGCCTTCGCCCAGATTCGTGAGCAAGACGCAGATTTCTACCAATCCCTAGAAGACGCAGGGTTTGACCTCGACTTCGGTGATGACGACTCGGGACTCTTTTTGAAGTACTTACGTCGTGGCTCTGGCTATTACATCAATATCGGTGCCAGCGAGCTGGTTGCCGACGGCTCTATTGCACTGGCCAAAGGGGAAGTGTCCCATCTAACGGAAAATAGTGTCGTGCTGGTCGACGGAACTGAACTGCCAGCTGATGCTGTTGTTTACGCCACCGGTTATGGTTCGATGAACGGTTGGGCAGCACGGCTGATCTCGCAAGAAGTAGCTGACGAAGTCGGCAAATGCTGGGGCCTGGGCTCAGATACTGCTAAAGACCCCGGACCTTGGCAGGGAGAACTGCGCAATATGTGGAAACCCACCAAGGTTAAAAACTTGTGGTTCCACGGTGGGAATCTGCATCAGTCACGGCACTACTCCAAATATTTGGGCCTGCAACTCAAGGCTAGATACGAGGGGATATCCACCCCGGTTTATGCGCTCGCCGAGACCTATCACCGATCCTGAGATCTACTCCCATTGAACCTAGGTTCAGGCGGGCCCGGAGAAAGTACGAACTACGTACTTTCTCCGGGCCCGCTGTGCATGTGCTGAATTCGTGCCGAGGGTCTTTCTCCTGAATTTCATTTGAAATAGGGTGGTCTGAATACTATTTTCAGAATCGATTCAATATGTCGTCAAAGTGGTGCTAGCTGGACGGAGCGTGAGCTCTTTTCAAGGTAATGGGATCTTAGGCAACTTAAAGTAGCTGCAAGTAGTTTTCCAGAGAATTAAGGCTGTTGAATTCCTCTCACCTAAGGACTCCGGGAATTTGCCATCCGAGCATTGAAGTTTCTTCCGGAGCACACCAAAAGTGACCGAAAAAACGCTAAAACGGGTTCGAGTAGCAAGGATCAAGACGATGGAACCAGAGAATGAGGTTAATAGCATGTAGAAAATGGCTCCGCCGAGGTCTTTTGCAGGCCGTTGTCGGCGAAACCCGACCTCTCGTATCCCTTGAATTTATTGGCAAGTGGCGGGAAGCGGTAGGATTGAAGATGGTCGAGATTGTGGCCGAAACCCATTTGATTTTGCATAGCTGGTCGGCACCCGAAAACGCCTCGGGAGTCGACGGACGGAAAAGGACGCCCCCGCGTGGTTTTGAAGCTTTCCACCCTGTTCCTGCGCACCTTGCGCGAAGATCCCGTTGAAGCAGAAGTAGACAGCCATAAGCTGCTAGTTCGTGCCGGGTACATTCGCCGCGCAGCACCGGGCATTTACACCTGGCTGCCACTGGGCTTGAAGGTGCTTGCTCGGGTAGAGGCCATTGTTCGTGAAGAAATGAATGCCATTGGCGCCCAAGAAGTTCACTTCCCGGCATTGTTACCGCGTGAACCTTATGAGCAGACCGGTCGCTGGACTGAATATGGCGAAGGCCTGTTCCGTCTGAAGGACCGTAAGGGAGCCGATTACCTACTGGCACCGACCCATGAGGAAATGTTCACCTTATTGGTCAAGGACTTGTACTCCTCATACAAGGACCTTCCGGCGTACCTGTACCAGATTCAGAACAAGTACCGAGATGAAGCCCGTCCACGTGCGGGTCTGTTGCGTGGTCGCGAATTCATCATGAAGGATTCTTACTCCTTCAACATTGATGATGAGGGCCTGGACGAAGCTTATGTTGCGCACCGAGGCGCCTACGTGCGAATCTTCGAACGTTTGGGTCTTGAAGTTGTTCCTGTGTTCGCGCAGGCCGGTGCCATGGGCGGGTCTAAGTCTGAAGAGTTCTTGCACCCAACAGCGGTAGGCGAAGATACCTTTGTGCGTTCGCCAGGCGGTTATGCCGCGAACGTCGAAGCAGTGACGACAGTGGTCCCTGACGCAATTGATTTCAGCGACGCTGCGCCTTTCGAAGTACTGGACACCCCAGATACCCCGACCATCGAGACCTTGGTTGAGGTGGCTAATCAGCTGCGCCCGCGCGCCGAAGGCCAATGGACCGCAGCTGACACCCTGAAAAACGTCGTTGTTGCGGTTATTGATCCAGAAGGCAACCGTCACGTGGTTGTTATCGGTATCCCAGGTGACCGTCAGGTCGACCTGAAGCGTGCCGAAGCAACCATCGGCCTTGCGTTGGAAATCAACGGTGAAGTAGCTGTCGAAGCGGCTAACGCCGAAGACCTTGCAAAGCACCCGGAACTGATCGCAGGTTACATTGGCCCAGGCAACGGACTGGATCAGCAAGTACTCGGGACCGAAGCATCCAGTGGCATCATCTACCTAGTAGATCCACGCATTGTTTCCGGAACCAGCTGGATTACCGGTGCCAATGAAAAGGGCAAGCACGTCTTCGGGCTTGTGGCTGAACGTGATTTCTCATTTGACGGCACCATCGAGTCAGTCAAGGTCCGCGAAGGCGACCCAGCGCCGGACGGTTCGGGACCGCTACGCACCGAGCGCGGTATCGAAATGGGACATATCTTCCAGCTCGGCCGTAAGTACGCTGCGTCCTTGGACCTGAAGGTTCTGGACAAGAACGGCAAGCTTTCCGTAGTCACCATGGGTTCCTACGGAATCGGTGTCACCCGTGCGGTGGCGGCGCTGGCCGAGGCTTATCATGATGAGAATGGTCTGGCCTGGCCTAAGCAAGTTGCTCCGGCGGACATCCACATTGTGGTGACAGGCAAGGGCGAAGAGCTTTTGGCAGCAGCCGACAATCTCGCCAAGGAATTCGAAGCCAAGGGCATGGAGGTTATCTTTGATGACCGTCCGAAGGTCTCCGCTGGCGTGAAGTTCTCCGATGCAGAGCTCATCGGTGTGCCAACCATCGTGGTAGTTGGCCGCGGACTTGCCGACGGAGTTGTTGAGGTCAAGGACCGTGCGACCGGCGAACGCCGCGACGTGGCAGTGACCGATGTCGTGGAGGAATTGACCGCGTAACACCGGTGCATTTCATCAGAAATAAATGAATAGAGGTAGCAGCGCGGTGCCGGAGATTCTTTCCTTTTTGTCACTTGACGGTCTTGAATTCAGCTGGCCGTCGCTGATCCTGCTTTTGCTAGCAGGATTCGCGGCGGGCTGGATTGATGCGGTTGTCGGTGGTGGGGGATTGATCCAGTTGCCCGCGCTGCTGCTTTTTCCTGGAATGAGTCCGGTGCAGGCCTTAGCTACAAATAAGTTAGGCTCCATTTTTGGCACAACAACCAGCGCCATTACGTATTACCGGCGAACTAGTCCGGATCTAAAGACCGCTATTCCCATGGCGTTGATGGCGATGCTTGGTGCCTTCGGGGGAGCGGCCATTGCGACGGTCCTTCCAGAACAGTGGATCCAGCCGATTATTATTGCTGCTCTCGTCGCGGTGTTGGCCTTTACAATCTTTAAACCCGCTGCCGGAGAGCTAAGCAAACTACGGTATCAAGGTAGCGGTCATTACCTGCGTGCAATTCTGATCGGTCTGATTATTGGTGGTTATGACGGCATGATTGGTCCCGGCACCGGATCATTCTTGATCATCGCCATGGTCACGGTGCTCGGCTACAACTTCTTGCAGTCTTCGGCCAAAGCAAAAATCGTCAATCTTGCCACCAACTTTGGCGCGCTGGTTTTATTCATCCCCGCTGGGCACGTTGTCTTCGGGCTCGGCTTGGCTATGGGCGTGATGAATATGGCCGGTGGCTACCTCGGCGCTCGCATGGCAATATCCAAGGGCAGCAAGTTCATTCGGATCATTTTCGTAATCGTGGTGTGCGCCTTGATTCTTAAACTCGGTTCCGACATGTTATTCGCCTAGTCGAGCTACAACTCATCCGACTCTGGTGCGCAGCCCGGATTTAGCGGAACTGGGACGTGGAATCCATAAAGACATAAATGTCTCTAAGCAATTTTGCGGGAGTGCCGAAAACCGTTCATTCGTTTAACCAAAAACTGCCGGTTCGCTCAAAAACGAACCGACAATCTCTGGAGGCAATGTCCCCATATTGCCTTACCTAGAATCAACATCAACCAGCCCCGGCCCATCCCCATAGGCCGGTGCGGCTTGAAGAGCCGAATCGGTTGTATTGCCACAACCAATCCTTCTCCCTATTTGCAGGTGCCCGCGAAAGCTGACCGTCTTCTAGGACGTTTTTTGTTGGTAACAACAGTTTCCGCTGTGCCAGAGAATTCCCTACTTTGAGCGGATCAATCTGACGTTCACTTAAGAATCTCAAAACTATGAGTCAGCCGCGTCATACCAGCACGGTATCTTTCACGGGGAACACTCAGCTTCGTTTGGGAACCGGGTCATTTGGCAGGGTGAAACCCGAACGATAAGCCAACGCGACCGCCGACGCTCGATCCCGTGAACCAGTTTTGAAAAGAATCCGGGCAACATGTGTTTTTACCGTTGCCTCGCTCAGGACCAGCAAATCTCGGATTTCGTGGTTAGACATTCCGGCGGCCACTAACCGCAGAACTTCCTGTTCACGTCGGGTCAATAAAGTTGAGACATCGGGAAGGTCTGTGGAGCTTGTCCGAATCCGGTTAACGAGTCGGGTTGCGGCCGTGGCATCCAACCACGTTTCACCGGCCGCCACACGCCGAATCGCGACGGAAATTTCGGTAGGCAAGGCATGTTTGAGCAGATAGCCGCTGGCGCCGGCCTGCAAAGCTTGAGCTACGATTTCTTCGTCGTCAAAGGTCGTCATGATCAGCACCTGGACCAGATGATCACTGGACTCACGTGTTTCTTGAACAAGTTTTCTTGTCGTTTGGACACCGTCAATGCCAGGCATGCGGACATCCATGAGCACCACATCGACGGCGTATTCCCGAGCCATTGATAGCGCTTCGATACCTGATCCAGCCTCAGCAACAACTTCAATGTCAGGCTCTGCCGAAAGCAGCATGGAAATGCCAGCCCGGACCATGTGCTGATCGTCCACGATTAGCACGCGCGTTTTAGCCTTGAGATGCGCCGGAAGAATTCTGGAATTTTCGGTATTCACTTCGTCGACTTACCTTTCACCCAGCATCGTCTATTGGGGCTTGCTCGCGTGAACCCTGATCACTCTTGGCCGGTAAGACTGCCTTGACCAAGAAACCGTCATTAGTTGGTTCAGCGACTAAAGAGCCACCACTGATGGTGACGCGTTCGCGCAATCCCAAGAGCCCGAATCCTCCGGAGAGGCCCGGAGTTTTAACCGCACCAGAAACTGAGCGGACAACAATTGTTAATGACAGCGGATCCCAGTGTATTTCAACTGCTGCCTTGGCGCCTTGCCCCGCATGGCGCATGACATTGGACAGGCTTTCCTGCACCACCCGGTAGCCTGCGTGGCCAATACTTGGATCAATGGGGCACTCGATGCCTGTAACTTTCTTTGAAATCTCTACGCCTGAAGCCCGAGCCGCGTCGATGAGCTCTGCGATATCACTTAGCTCGCGCGGTAACGACCCAGGATCTTTAGCGTCTTCGCTGCGCAGCATTCCCAGCAGACGGTGGAGTTCCCGGATACTTTGCTCTGCGGTTTCTTGAACGTCCGCCAACGCGGCGTCCAAATCCACCATCCGGGACTTGGTGCGTTGCACGGTGCGCAAGCCCGCGGTTTGCAACACGATGGCGGTCAGCGAATGCGCCACACTGTCGTGCAGATCGCGGCTGATCCGCAGACGCTCCATGATTGTGGCTTCTTCGCGAACCTGGGTGGCCCACGCACGTTCGGTACGCAAAGCGTGTTCATAACGCGACAAGGCCACAGCGGAGAACCACACTGAGAGTACCAACAGGGTCATCACAAAGAAGCTGGGAAGCGCCGAGGTGAGATTACCCAATAGCTGTAGCTTCGTGGAGGCGAACGAGGCAGTGAGAATCGGGATAATCGCGGCTGGCAGAGCCAGATAGGCGCGCGGCGGTGGGAGATGCCTAGCGAGAAAAAAGAGCGCTATCAGGAATCCGGCCATCATGGTCGGGGCACCGGGCACGAATAGGCAAACGGTACTCAACGCCATCATCGTCAGATAGGCAGGTATAAAGGAGCGTGAATACACCAGTGTGCAATATCCCAGGAAAGAAACCCCTGCGATGATCCACACAGAAACAGAACCGCTAAATTCCCTAGGATTACGCGCGTACCAGATGTACATTTCGAGGATAAAGCCGGCAAGAGCAATGATTGAGCGCTGCCACGTGACGGTCCGGCTCAAGGCCTTCACCCGATCAAGCATGGAACGACTGGCATTGAAGCGAATTGGAGATCCCGGGGAGTTTTGGGTGGGACCTGAACCCGGCGGAGCAACCATGGCAACGACTTTCTAGGGTCTTGTGGGTGCAGTGAAGGCAGCCAGTGAACGCGAACACAGCGCAGAGCAGTCAGCGTCGCCGAGGAATATAGCCACTGACCCTCCTGAAATATTCATGCAGTTAACAGCATCTTGTCATAGCGCAGCAGATGCGGACATCATTCTGAGCAGGTAAGTTCACTGCATTGCGTCGAGCGCCGTCGGTGCTGCGAGTTACTTAACCGGATCCAGCAGCTGCAGGTTTAGTCCGCGTTTGCGCTGGTCCAGCAGGACCTGCCAGGCGGTCTTCGCCAAGGTGTCCTGGGCGCGGTCTGCGGACGCACCAGAGGCCAGCACCAGCTGGGTGGCAAAGTCTTTTTCCGCGGCGGTAGTTACCGAGCTGAGATCTTTGAGACCATCTTGCGGTAAGACATAGGCCGGTTGTCGCAGATCTGCACAGTTATCGGGCAAGACCGAACGAACGGAGCGAATTTCATCGTTGAGTTTTGCGCGGCGTTCTTCGATTTTGGGTGCTTGGTCAGTGGAGCCGCGGGCAGCCTGTAATTGCAAGGTGTAGTCCAACGCATAACCACGGTCTAACGCCCGGGCCACCAACACGTCATCGGTTAACGCCGGATCAATGATTTCGGAAGTGGTGGGTAACAGGGTCAGGTCCGTCAGACAGCCAACCGGCTCTCCTGCGGTATCACCGGCGCCGACAATCAGCGGGGTAGGAAGCTGAATAACTTTCTTTTGCGACTGCACCGTGAGCAGCGCGCTGCGCGCCTGAAGATTTGATTGGTATGCCAAGTCGGTCAGTGCTCCGCCCAAGTGGCTTTGGTCAGCTGGCAGAGTTGGAAGTTCGGTACTCAGTTGTGCGACTTTCGCAGTGAGTTCCACGAGCGCTGCCGGCGTGAAAGCTTGAGCCAATTCAACCTCGGGTTGATCATCGAACCTCAATTCTCCGGTCAACTGCGCGCCATGACTCAGGGTGGAACTTAGCTCGTTCAGTGCCGGGGTGGTTTTTTCATCTGCCACCGAGGCCAGAGCTTTAGCTTGCGCACCGAGATCTGCCAGCGTCGAGCCGTACTGCCATAACTGCCGTTGTTCGGCGGAACTGCCACGGATCTCTTCGGGCAAGCCACGATTTTCCAGACTTCCGCGGAATACGCTCATTCCTATGCCCCAGGTGAGCCCGATACAGAGCACTGCGGCAATCATCGGCGCAATCCACCCCGGAGCACGTTTGACTCGTGTACTGCGGTTAGCTGCTGGCGGCGTGGAATTCTCAGTCATGGCGTATCGATCATGCCACGAAACACGGCGCAGACCCCGGCTCAAACTCGCGTTAGGTGCGAATTGGGCGTGAGTTCTTTCACCTGAGGCCATTAAGCAGTTCTCATCTTGCGCGGGTGCATATACCCTTAAAGAACAACATCGAATAATGTGGGAGGATATCCATGACCGCTAAGCCGGCCGATACCGAACAAGAAGCGCTACGGTTGACGACTGTGCTTCAGAAGGAAGTGGAATCCCACGGGCTGGTCCTGGAAGAAGTCTCTGTACGCCCCTCGGGCAAGCAACTTCTTGTACAGGTCCTCGTCGACAAAGCCAACGGCACCGAATCGGTGATCTTGGACGAACTGGGCGAAGTTACCACCACCATTTCAAATGCACTGGACAAGGACGCCAAATTTGCGTCCGCAGATCCTTATGAACTCGAAGTAAGCTCCCCAGGTCTTTCCCGTCCGCTGAGCCTGAACCGCCACTGGGTTCGTGCGAAGAACCGGATGGTGAAATTCACCTTGAGCGATGGCACCAAGCTGCGCGGCCGACTGACCGAGGTAACAGACACCGAAGTCGTGATTTCCGTACACCACGAGCCTGCTAAGAAGGGTATGAAGGTCAAGATTGATGATCCTAAGACCTTTGCCCTGTCTGACATCCGCAAGGCAGTCGTAGACCCGGAAATTAATTTCGACGACGCGCTGTTTGAAAATATTAATAACGAAGATTTGGAGGGCTAAGCGTGGATATAGATCTCGATGCGCTGCGCATCCTGGAAAAAGACCGCGACATCCCTATGGATGTGCTGATCCCTACCATTGAGTCGGCACTGCTGCTGGCTTACAACAAGACCGATGGCGCCATGCCGGGCGCTCGCGCTCACATCGAGCCAAGCACCGGACACGTAGCGATCCTCGTAGAGGACCGCGACAACGCCGGCGTGCTATTGGGCGAATTTGACGACACCCCGCACGGTTTTGGCCGCATTGCAGCCTCCACCGCACGCCAGGTCATCATGCAGCGTCTGCGCGAAGCCGAAGACGCAGTAGTTGTCGGGGAGTACTCTTCCCGCGTCGGCACCCTGATTTCCGGTGTGATCCAGCAAGGCCATTCCTCACATATGGTGCAGGTCAAAATCGGTGACGTCGAAGCACTGCTGCCACCGGTAGAACAGGCTCCTGGCGAGCGTTACGTCCACGGTGCGCGACTGCGCTCCTACGTAGTGTCCGCCGAACGCGGTACCAAGGGTCCGGCAATCACGTTGTCCCGTTCGCACCCAAACCTGGTTCGACTGCTCTTCGAAATGGAAGTTCCAGAAATCGCAGACGGCACCGTTGTTGTCGAGGCGCTGGCTCGCGAAGCCGGACACCGCACCAAGATCGCAGTGCACGCCACTCAAGCCGGAGTGAACGCCAAGGGCGCTTGCATCGGTGAAATGGGTACCCGCGTGCGCTCGGTGATGAACGAACTTAATGACGAAAAGATCGACATCGTTGACTACAACGAAGATCCAGCACGATTCATCGCGGCTGCGCTGTCGCCATCGAAGGTCGTCTCGGTAGAGATCCTCGATGAAGATGAGCGTCGTGCCCGTGTTGTGGTTCCGGATAGTCAGTTGTCTCTAGCCATCGGCAAGGAAGGTCAGAACGCGCGTCTGGCCGCCAAGCTCACCGGCTGGCGCATCGACATCATTGCCGTCTCCGGTGGCAAGGAACCACAGCTGTAGATAGCTGCTCTTCCGGGCGGTAGAGAATGCTGCTTGGAAGAAAGATTTGCCTAGCACGTTTTTCAGCTTCGGTGTGCCTGTGATCTGAACCTCACGCACGCACCGAGGCTCAAACGCGCTAGACTAGTAGTTGGCTCGTTGACAAGTTGTGGAAGGTGAGGATGGCGCTCGCATGAAACTGCATCAGCAACGTACGTGCATTGGCTGTCGAACCATCACATCTCAAGATGAGCTACTCCGTTGGGTATTAAACCAGGAAGCGCCGCTACGCGGTGTGCAACTGGATCTTTCGGCCGCCGCCTCAGGGCGGGGAGCCTGGACCCATGGAACAGAAAAGTGTGTGCAGCATGCTGTGCGACGCAAGGCGTTTTCCCGAGCTTTTAGAAGCTCGGTGAATGATTCCTGCGTGGCACAGCAGTTCGCTGCATACGAAGATCAGTCGGCAAAAGGCCGGCTATCTGGCAATCATGATGAAAGCGGGTCAGAAATCTGATGGCAACCCGATGAGTCCGCTAAGTTGAGCGCACAACGATGAACAATCAGTTTTGCGTGATTAACCGTGCGACGGAAGAATTTCACGAATTACAACGTTGATCAGCCAGAACACCCAAGTCTTATTGAACCCGGGGTTCTAGCCGATCACATCGATACAGGAGAGATGTGGCTAAACCCCGCGTTCACGAGCTCGCTAAAGAGCTCGGAATTACTTCAAAAGAAGCATTGACTAAATTACAGGATATGGGCGAATTCGTTCGCTCGGCATCCTCAACGGTCGAGCCTCCGGTAGCGCGCAAACTGCGCGAAGCCTTCCCAGGTTCGGCACCGGCTGCAAAGCCAGCAGGCGCAACGCCAGCACCACGCACCGGTGGCCCAAAGCCAGGTATGAAGCCAGCTCCGAAGGCTGCAGCGGCACCTGCTGCCAAGGCACCAGTTGCTCCGGCTGCGCCAGCAGCTCCGGCCGCTCCAGCGACCCCAGCCGCTAAGGCTCCAGAGGCAGCAGCCTCCGAAGCCCCTGCAGCGAAGGCTCCTTCGGCTCCGGCTCCAGGCGGTCCACGCCCCGGTCCAAAGCCAGCACCTAAGCCAGCAGGCACCCCACGTCCGGGCAACAGCCCATTCTCCTCACAGCAGGGAATGCGCTCAGCCGGCGACGAACGCCGTGGAAACCGCGAAGGCGGCAACCGTGCACCACGCCCACAGGGCGCCGGAGCCGGTGGCCCACGTCCAGGCGGTCCACGTCCGGGCAACTCGCCATTCTCTGCTCAGCAGGGCATGCGCGGCGAAGGCGGAACCGGCGGACCACGCCCACCACGTGATGGTGGCGCGCCAGGTCGCGGCCCACGTCCACAGGGCGCAGGCGGTCAGGGTGCCGGCGGTCCACGTCCACCACGTGATGGTGGCGCACCAGGTCGCGGCCCACGCCCACAGGGTGCCGGCGGACAACGTCCAGCCGGTGCCGGCGCGGGCGGTCCACGCCCAGCAGGCGCGGGAGCACCTCGTCCAGCAGGCGCTGGCGCAGGTGGCCCACGTCCGGGTGCCGCAGCAGGCGGCGCAACCCCACGCATGATGCCTAACCGTACCGATCGTCCGGCTCCAGCAGCCGGCGGCCGTCCGGGTGCCGGCGGACGCGGTCGCCCAGGCGGCGGCGGTCCAGGCGGTACCGGTGGCGCACCAGGTGCCGGTGGCGGATTCCGTCCGGGCGCACCACGCGGCCGTGGCGGCGTTGGCGGTGCCTTCGGTAAGGGCGGCGCAGGACGCGGCAAGCAGCGCAAGTCCAAGCGCGCTAAGCGCCAGGAATTGGAGCAGATGAGTGCTCCGTCGCTGGGCGGCGTAAACGTTCCACGCGGCAACGGAGCAACCGAGATCCGGATGCGCCGTGGCGCATCGATCACCGACTTCGCAGACAAGATTGGTGCCAACCCGGCAGCGCTTGTCACCGTACTGTTCCACCTTGGTGAAATGGCTACCGCCACCCAGTCACTGGACGAGGCAACCTTTGAGGTCCTCGGCGCAGAGCTGGGCTACCAGGTTGCAGTGGTCTCCCCAGAGGATGAAGACAAGGAACTGCTCGAAGGCTTCGGCCTTGACCTTGACGCCGAACTTGAGGCTGAAGGCGAGGACGAGCTCGAAGAGCGCGCTCCGGTCATCACCATCATGGGTCACGTAGACCACGGTAAGACCCGTCTGCTTGACGCGATCCGCCAGTCCAATGTGATCGAGGGCGAGCATGGTGGTATCACCCAGCACATCGGTGCATACCAGATCGTTCACGAGCACGAGGACCGCGAGCGCGCGATGACCTTCATTGATACCCCGGGCCACGAGGCGTTCACCGCCATGCGTGCTCGTGGTGCCAAGGTCACCGACGTTGCCGTACTGGTTGTCGCAGCAGATGACGGTGTCATGCCGCAGACCGTTGAGGCGCTGAACCACGCACAGTCCGCTGGCGTGCCAATCATCGTCGCGGTCAACAAGATCGATAAGCCAGCTGCAAACCCTGACAAGGTCAAGGGCCAGCTCGCCGAATACGGTCTGGTTCCCGAAGAATACGGTGGCGACACCATGTTCATCCACGTCTCCGCGCTTCAGCGTGAAGGTATCAACGAACTGCTTGACGCGGTGCTGTTGACCTCTGACGTGCTCGAACTGCAGGCAAACCCTGACAAGTCAGCCCGCGGTGTGGCTATTGAAGCGAACCTGGATAAGGGCCGCGGTTCGGTTGTCACCGTGCTGGTTCAGTCCGGTACCTTGGCAGTTGGCGACACCATGGTGGTGGGCACCGCCCACGGCCGTGTGCGTGCAATGTTCAACGAAAACGGCGAGAACCTCGACGTGGCCTTGCCTTCGCGCCCGGTCCAGGTCTTGGGCATGTCCTCGGTGCCTCGTGCCGGCGACGGCTTCTTGATCACCGATGACGAGCGCACCGCCCGCCAGATCGCTGACAAGCGCGAGACCGCTGAGCGTAACGCAATGCTGGCCAAGCGCCGCAAGCGCATCACCCTGGAAGACTTCGACCAGGCTGTGGCTGACGGCAAGATCGATACGCTGAACCTGATCCTCAAGGGCGATGCCTCCGGTGCTGTTGAAGCACTGGAAGACTCGTTGATGAAGATTGACGTGGGCGATGACGTGCAGCTGCGCGTGATCCACCGCGGCGTCGGCGCGATCACCCAGAACGACGTCAACCTGGCAACCGTTGATAACGCCATCATCATTGGCTTCAACGTGCGTCCGGCAGAGCGCGTGGCAGACCTGGCCGACAAGGAAGGCGTCGACATGCGCTTCTACTCGGTCATCTACTCCGCAATCGACGACATCGAGGCAGCCCTCACCGGCATGCTGAAGCCAGAATACGAGGAAGTTGCCCTGGGCAGCGCCGAGATTCGCATGGTCTTCCGCTCCTCGAAGTTCGGCAACATCGCAGGTTCGATCATCCGCTCCGGCACCATCAAGCGAAACACCAAGGCACGCCTGGTTCGCGATGGCAAGGTCGTAGGAGACAACCTGAATATCGATTCGCTGCGCCGCGAAAAGGACGATGTCACCGAGGTCCGCGAGGGCTTCGAATGTGGTATCGGCCTGGGCTCGTTCAACGACGTCAAGGAAGGCGACATCATCGAAACCTTCGAGATGCGCGAAAAGCCACGAGCTTAATCCTTAACTAAGTATTACGTGGGCGCTAGCCGGTCAGCTGACCGGCTGGCGCCCACGTTGCTCAGCTTCACCACAATTTTTCATTAGGAGAGAACCATGGCTGATTCAGCCCGCGCGGCCCGACTGGCCAAGCGCGTGCAGGTCCTCATGGCCCAGTCGCTGCGCACCGTCATCAAAGATGAGCGCATCGACAACGTGACCGTGACCGACGCACGCGTCACCAACGACCTGCAGCACGCCACCGTGTACTACACGGTGTTCGGCGAGGGCGAGATCAAGGCAGAAATTGCCGAGATCCTGGCCAAGCGAACCGGCGCACTGCGCAAGGAACTTGGACGTAACCTGACCATCCGGTTGACCCCCACCCTGACCTTCGTGGCAGATGAGATTCCAGAGAACGCTTCGCAGCTGGATGAACTGCTGGCCGTGGCCCGGGAAAAGGACGCCGAGGTCGCTTCGCTGCGTGAAGGCAAGTCCTTTGCCGGCGACGCAGATCCATACAAGAAGGACGAAGGCGACGAAGAAGCCTAAAGGCTTGTGAACGTTGTCTCTGAACACCAACGCCTCGGGCGGTGCGCACAATGTGCGTGCTGCCCGGGGCGTTTGTTGGTTTCACCAGGTACGCGAATTACACTCACAGCGAAGCTGAATTTGTTGTTTACCACTAGTCACCTCTCAGGTCCTGGGATAGCGTGGGCTCACACCGTAGGCTCCGATCAAAGGTAAAGCTCATGCCAGAATTCACTACGACCCTCGTAGCAGCTAGCGGTAACAACGTGGGAATCGTTGTGCCCGACGACATCGTGTTTGGATTTGGCCGCGGCAAACGCGTCCCGGTGACGGTGCAGATCAATGGGGACTATACCTACCGAAATACCATTGCCTCCATGGCAGGGCAGTTTCTGATCTCTTTCAACTCAGAGACCCGCGAAGCTACGGGCAAAGGTGCAGGAGACGAGATTACGGTGCAGTTGGAGCTTGACGAAGAACCACGCACCGTTGAGGTACCCGAGCCGCTGGCCGTGCTGCTCTCGGCTGAACCCGAGCTCGCCGATGCCTGGAACGGGCTCTCCTACAGCAAGCAGCGCGGCCACGTGGATCCGATTATCGCCGCGCGCGGCGAAGATACCCGGACCCGCCGGGTAGAAAAAGTCATCAAGGCGCTGCGCAGCGAATAATTTCCTTGAGTCACAGGCAAGTCTGGAGGTGAGTGGAATCAATGCCGCAAGCAATGACCGGCGACGGTTTGAACTACGCCAGGCAGAAGAGGCCGACTTTGAGCCGATTGCCGAACTATGCCGGGCCGGCGGACTGCTTCCCTGGGCACCAGCATCATTAGCGTCCAATGAAGCCAAGACCGTCCAGGTGGCCGTGCACAATTCGCAGATTGTTGGCTTAGCCAAAACCCATTGGCATGCGCAGGCGGACGGGATTGCGCCGGCAGGACACTACCTTGGAGGCATTATTGTGCATCCGAGCTGGCGGCGGCAGGGGATAGGGGCGCAGCTAACGGCCGCACGGCTTCGGTGGATAGGCCAACGCGCCAAGAACGCGTACTACTTCACCAACGAGCAGAATCAGGCCTCCAGAGCGCTGCACGCAAGCCTCGGATTTGAACGGCTCGCAGAAGCGGAGGAAATCCGTTCAGTACGCGCGGATGACGGGGCATCCAAGCTTTTGCTGTTCGAAGCGGAACTTGGCTAGCTAGCAGAAAAACCGAAGGCGCCTGCCGGACTTTCAAGAGAAAGTCCGGCAGGCGCCCTGGGTAGTGGAACTTAGTTTTTGGAAACCTTGCCCGTCGCTGAGGCTACCGGCAACAAGAACATTGGCTTCATGAAGATCCACGCAGCGGCGATAACCGCTACGGAAACTAAGAAGATCACCAGTCCCCACGCATCGGTCGCATCACGCGAGCTGTACATGTGATTCAGATTCTTCAAAGCACCGGTGGTCAGTACCAGGAACACGTGGACCACGATGAACGCCGAAAAGAAGAGCATGACCGGGAAGTGAATCCTGCGTGCCACTTCAACCGGGTAGAACTTATTCAGTGCCTTCGGCTGTGTGGGCCACCAGCTGGACATGCGCACGCCGGTCAGGATTGCCAGCGGTGCGGCAATGTAGATCACCAAGAAGTAGGAGACCATTTGCAAGGCGTTGTAGTGGATCCAGCCGTCCTCCACAGGCCAATTGAGCGAAGCGTACTGCAACGCACCTGAAAGCATATTTGGGAAAATATCCCAACTGGTTGGGACCACA
Organism: Glutamicibacter sp.; assembly: GCF_035257265.1. GTDB lineage: Bacteria > Actinomycetota > Actinomycetes > Actinomycetales > Micrococcaceae > Glutamicibacter. The sequence continues at coordinate 134,649 of NZ_DATEXC010000038.1, read as the reverse complement.
CGCATCCACTGACCGGTGGCGGCCAATAGAATCACGAAGATCACGCCGTTCGCTACCCACAACACATCCAACACCTGGTGGGTCCAGATGCTCAGTGAGTATTTCTTTGGACTATTACCCTTTGGAGAGAACCACGAGTTGGGCTTCGGGGTCCACATGGCTGCCGGACGTTTTTCATGACGCACCTGCAAGCCTGTGCGGATGATCAGCACTATAAAGAACATATTCAGGAAGTGCTGCCAACCGAGCCATCCGGGAATACCGGTGGGCGCAGAATCAGGCAAGGTCGAGTGACCGTCATAAGTGCCGATGAAATCCTGAACTGGACCAAGCAGGCGCAGGCCACGAGCCGCCAGTACCACTAGCAGTGCAGCCAGCACCGCACCGAAGATGAGCACCGCAGGCTTAACCCAAGGCTTCATCTTGATCGATGAAACTTCCTGCTTTGCTCCGGTCCCCGGCGCTGTTGCCGGCTTGGCAGCAGCTGGGGACTCGGAGTGCGTAACTGGTGCTGCGGTGTTCGCAGCCTTGTCCGGTATCTGGGGCGCAGGAGCTTCTTCTGCCACCGGTTCGGCAACAGGTTTCACTGCCGTGGCCTCTTGCGAGGTCTCCGGCTGTTCGGTGTCCGTCGATGCAACGGCTGCTGGTTTGGACACCGATTCTGCGGCCTGCGGAGTCCGGGAGGATTCTTCGGTGGCAAGGTCCGCAGCGGCAGCCGCAGACTCAGTTGCGCTATCGGGCGCACGTAATGGTGTGTAGCCCTTCATCCTGTTCGCGGGAATTGCCGGAGCCTTAGCCACGGGAGTTGCCGTCACCGCGGCCGCCGGTGCACTTTCCGAGTCACTGGATGCAGTCGCCGGCGCGTGCACGGACGCAGGAGCTGCCTCAGCGGTTGCCGCCTCGGCAGGAACCGATGTTGTAGTGGCTGCAGCAGCTCCCACCAGTGTTGTTGCCGCGACGTTCGAGGCGACCCCGTCGCGCAGCCGCAACGGGGTGTAACCGGCCATGCGCTGACGTGTTGAGGTTGAGCCGGTCTCCGGGGGTGAAACCTCCCTCGCCGCTGCGGCGGGCTTGGTTTCCGCGGCGGGTGCTGCGGGAACTACTGGCGCAGGCGCTTCTGCAGGCACAGCCTTCTGTACCGGTTCAGCTACCGCAGCTGGTGTGGCCTGCACTGGTGCGACGGGAGCCTCGGTCGGCTCGGCGGCCACCGGTTGCGTCGTGTGTGTTTCTTTGGCACTGGCAGGTGCTTCGGGTTGCACACCGCCCTTGGTACGCAGGGGAGTGTAGCCTGCCATCCGTTGCTTGGTCATGATCGTTGAACCTCATCGCGTCGTCGTATCCGGCGGATCTTGCGGGGCCGGAACCTACCTGAGTGGACAATGCCCACGATTATCCTTTGCGGCTGCGGATTTCTTCGAGCAACTGCGGCACGACGGTGAACAGATCGCCCACCACACCAAAATCGGCGTGGTCAAAGATTGGAGCGTTTTCGTCCTTATCAATGGCGACGATGGTTTTGGCGGTCTGCATGCCTGCACGGTGCTGAATAGCTCCGGAGATACCCAGGGAAATGTAGAGCTCGGGAGAGACAATAACACCGGTCTGGCCCACCTGTAGCTTCGGCGAAACATAGCCGGAATCTACCGCTGCACGTGATGCTCCGACGGCTGCACCGAAGTGATCGGCGAGCTGTTCGACAATCTCAAACTTCTCGGCCGAACCCACGCCGCGTCCACCGGAAACGACAATCTTGGCGCTTCGCAGGTCTGGACGGCTGGCATCGGTCTGTACCGACTCGACCGTGCGGATCTGCGCACCTTTAGAAACCTTAGGCAGTGCAGAAGGTTCTATGACGGTGATCTTCGGGGAGGCGACTGCTTCCGCCTTGAGATCGGAGGCACCTGGACGGATGGTAATAATCCGTGGTCCGCCTTCTACGGTGGACTCCGAGGTGACATCGCCGCCAAAGATTGAGTGCGAAGCGATTGGCTCATCATCGGCCCAACGCACAGATACCGCATCAACGCATACTGCGCCTTCAACACGGATCGCCAAACGACCTGCAATGGTGCGTCCAATGGCGGTATTGGAGATGAGAACGGCCGCAGGTGAAGTCTTCTTGATGACTGAGGCCAACGCGGCGACATCTGCGGAGCCAAGTGCGAGGGCATCTAAATCGATGGGCAGGACCTGTACTTCGGCAGCGCCCAGTTCGCCCAGCTTGGCCGCTAGCTGCTGTTCTTGCCCGGTGGCACAGACAGCAACGGCTACCGGACTGCCGAACTGAGCCGCGGTGCCAAGCAGGCCCGCGGTGGTGTTTAGAGGTGTTCCATCGGCTGCGACCTGAACGTGGACAACAACCGGCTGATTATTTTCTGACATGGGGTGAATTCTCCTGAGCAAAGATAAGTCGTGGGGGACTAAAGATGACGGAAAGCTGAGACGAGGACTTAGATAAAGTGCTTCTCAGCCAAGAAATCGGCCAGCTGCTTTGCTGCCGTCCCGTCATCGGTAATCTTTGGACCAGCCACGCGCTCCGGACGGTCTTCGGCGGACACCATCACCGAACGGTAATACGCGGATTCTGGTCCCGCTTCGATGCCTAGATCTGCCAGAGACCAGGTTTCCAAAGGCTTGGTTTTTGCTGCGCGGATGCCTTTGAAGTTCGGGAAGCGGGGCTCCGCTGACTTCTCGGTTACGGAGACTACCGCAGGATAAGCCACGCTGAGTTTCATGGTCGCCTCGGAGAGCTGGCTTGAACCAGTCACCTCGGTTGCACTGATCTCAAGCTCGTCTGCGTAGGGCAGGAACGGGCGGTCCATTAGCTCAGCGATCATCGCTGGAACCATGCCGCCCTTGCCGTCGGTGGATTCATTTCCGGCCAACACCAGATCAACATCGAGTTTTTCAAGGGCTGCTGCCAAAACTCGGGCGGTGGAGATCATGTCTGAGCCAGCAAGAGCCGGGTCAGAGATATGCACCGCAGAGTGGGCACCCATGGACAGCAATCGGCGCAGTGCAAGGGCCGCTTTATCTCCGCCCATGGCTACCGCGATAACCTCAACCTCGCCCAGTGACTTTTCTGCTTGTAAAGCCACTTCGCAGGCACGCTCACAGATCTCGTCGGCAACTAGGTCCGCCGCTGCGCGGTCTAGCATTCCGGTTTGCAGGTCCAAGCGACGGCTCGACCACGTATCAGGTACCTGTTTGGTCAGGACGGCGATTTTCACGCTGGTCTCCTTCTGAGGGGTTCTGGTGATTGCCAAAATAATTCGGAGATTGTCCGCTGTTTTGGCGCAACGCTTTAAATGAAATTTTCTCGCATGGTGGGTGCACTTAAGCAACGTCACCGACTAGGAAAAACTCTACATGTCTATCGTGCTCTCGTGGGGCGGGGCTCACATAGAAGGAGGAAATCGGTAGCAAAGTCGGAGGTACCGGGGATTTCTCTGCCGGGGACGTGGAATTTCTTAATCCAGCCAGCTCAAGACAATTTGGGAAGGAGCGCTTGGCGGAGTTTGAAGATGGAGCGTTGACTCTAGGTAGCAAGCTGATTTTATCAATGCCAAGTCTTCCCGAGCGTTTAGAGTGAGGCCATGACCTTTGAATCAGTGAGGTTGGCCTACGGCGCCAAGGCTCGTGAATACGTAGACGCAGTTGGCAGGCGAGAACATATCGCGGACACGGATCTAGCTTTGGTAACTGATTGGGCTAGCAAGCTCAAAGGAAAAGTGATCGACGTCGGCAGCGGTCCGGGTCAGTGGACGCAGCTCCTTACTAGCTTGGGAGCTGAAGTCGAAGGAATCGAGCCGGTTCCCGAATTCCTCGCTATCGCTAAAGAGACTTACCCGAACGTGAAATTTCGTCAAGGTCGTGCTGAGATGCTGGACGTTCCAGCGCAAAGTTTAGGTGGGGTGCTCGCCTGGTACTCCCTGATTCATACCAAACCTGAAAATCTGCATAAACCACTTACTGAATTTGCCCGCTCATTACGTCCTGGCGGGGGTTTGGCCCTCGGATTCTTTACTGGCCCCAAACTAGTTGCTTTTGACCATGCCGTCACCATTGCGTACTGCTGGCCCCTGGACCAATTAGTCGCCCATATTGAGGATGCCGGCTTCGCGGTGGCCCATGTAGAAAGTCGAATAATGAGTCCTACGCGCACTCACGGTGAATTATTGGCAACTCGATAGTTCACGGACGATACGTGTATCGGCGCGCGAACCTTCAGCTGTAGTTCTCCAGCGACGTCGTCAGCCAGCATCCTGGAATTGAGTTTGTATCTGAGATCGTTAGGAAATACGAGGCAATTTCCTATTCAACTTGTTGATTAGCGGTGCGAAAAGCAGATACAGCACGAGTGCAACGCCCGCGCTGGTTAGGGCTAATTTATAGGTGTCCATCACCAGATTGAAAAGCAGCACTAGCACCACAAAACTCAAGAGTGACTGCAGAATCTCGATTCCCCATTTACCGGAGCCCTTGAACGTGCGAAGAACCAGTCGGTCGGTGATCTCACCGACTAGGAGCATGGTCAGCGTGAACACGACGGTGAGTAACGGAACCCAGCCCCACAATCCTGCTTTGAGGTCGCCTAGGACCGGTAGTGCCAGAGGAGTTAGGAAACCAAGGGCAACAGGCAGACCTGCAAAAAATACGCATCCTAAGAGAAGCAAGTATGAAGATGAGCAATTCGTGTGTTTTTAACTTGTTGTCTTGCAAATTGTCCCAAGCAGTCGGAGGGGAATGGACAATCCGAACCTATCGAGACGATGTTCAGGGGTCAACCGACTTACCCCATTAACAGATTAGCCGGGACAACTTCGAATATTCGGAAGCCATCCGCCGCGAAGTAAAGCTGAGTTATCCACGGATTGCACGCGAGAACTGCATGACACGCATCACCGCAGGCACCGTCTATATAACGCCTATACTGGTAGGCGTGAGTAAAGCCGGACAGAACACCGAAGAGCAGGCCTCAGGCCTCGTATTAGTCGACAAAGATCAGGGGATGACCTCCCATGATGTGGTGGGCCGTATCCGCCGCCTCGCGGGAACCCGCAAGGTGGGCCATGCCGGCACCCTTGATCCAATGGCCACCGGCGTACTGGTGATCGGGGTTAACAAAGCCACACGCTTACTCACCTATATCGTGGGACACAACAAAACTTATACCGCCACCATCCGTCTGGGACAGAACACCGTCACCGACGATGCCGAAGGCGACATCATCTCCGAGCGCATCGCCGCTGCGGTCACCGATGAAGATATTGAACGCGAGATTTCGAAGCTGCGCGGAGATATCGAACAAATCCCGAGCCAGGTTTCCGCCATCAAGGTAGACGGTAAGCGCTCCTACGCCCGTGTTCGCGCTGGTGAGCAGGTAGAGCTGAAGGCACGCCCGGTGACCATTTCACGCTTTGACATCCACAAGATCCGCCGCGAAGTAGGTGGCAAGGTTCTAGACGTTGACGTAACCGTCTCCTGCACCTCAGGAACCTACATCCGTGCTCTGGCCCGGGACCTCGGCGAAGCACTGCACGTCGGCGGGCACCTGACTGCCTTGCGCCGCACCGAAGTGGGACCGTACTCCATCGAAAAATCTAAGCGACTCGAAGAGCTCGCCGAAGAGTTCGAGGTACTTCCCTTGGAAAAAGCAGCCGGAGCGCTTTTTGCCAACCGCCAACTGACCGAAGAGGAAGCAGTCGAGCTGTCCTTCGGGCGAACCATCACCGCATCCAAGAACGTCATGGAGGAACCGGCAGATGACCTCGTCGCGGCTTTCGCGCCAGACGGTGCCTTGGTTGCTCTCATTGCCGATAAGGGCGAAAAGGCCCGAGGGCAAATAGTCTTCACCGGAAAGCAGTAACTCACTTTTATTTGAGACTTTCAGAAAGGCTCAGCCTTGTTTGCCCTAAACGGCTTTTTCATTGCCGGCACAATTATTTGTGCGCTCGCCGTACTACTTGGCCTCATCGCTACCGTCATCCGGCGATACCCGGATGATTGGGCATTAGTAGCCACCGCGGGTACCGAGTTATTCCTGATTGTCTACGCGGTAGCCGCCGGAATACGTCAGGTCGGGGGAGAAGCGATTCTCGGTGAGCCTTGGGAATTCTGGGGTTACCTGTTGACCGCATTGATCATGCCACCCATTGCTTTCTTCTGGGCGGTTAGCGACAAGAGCCGTTGGGCAAACACCGTCTTAGCCGTTTCGGGAGCCATCACCTTTGTGATGCTGTTCCGCATGGAACAAATCTGGCATGTAGGAGTCATCTCATGAGCGACAAACCACGTAATTCACGTATCGTCCAGGCTGCGCAGGCTCGTGGCGCAAATAAGGCTCCACGCCCTGCGCGTACCTCCGGGTTAGGCCGCATTATTATTGCGGTTTACGGGGTATTGGCGCTATCGGCGACCGTCCGAGCGCTCTATCAAATGTTCTTTCGAGATTTTTCTGAAGCGCCGTTAGCCTACACGCTGTCATTGCTATCTGGGCTGGTCTATATCTTGGCCACGTTCACCCTGGCTTCGAAGAAACCAGGGGCATGGAAAGTTTCAGTATTTGCCGTTGGCTTTGAACTTCTAGGTGTACTTGTAGTCGGCTTGCTGTCCTTCACCATGCCAGCTCATTTTGGTCATGACTCCGTGTGGAGCTACTTTGGCAAGGGCTACGGTTACATTCCGTTGTTGCTGCCGTTAGTCGGCCTGTGGTGGCTCTTCCGTAATCGTAATGAGCGTCACGCCTAAAGACGTGCAAGAATTACATCGGTAAACAATTTAACTTTCGTTGCAGAGTCAAAAGGAGCAAAGTGCACTATTGGAAGGGCCTCGACTCAGTCCCCGCGGACATGGCTCCCACTGTTGTCACCATCGGCAACTTCGACGGCGTCCACTTGGGGCACTGCGAAGTCCTCGACTCGGCAATCACTCAGGCTAAAAAACGTTCGGCTAAATCGGTTGCCATCTCCTTCGACCCGCACCCGGCTCAGGTACACCGCCCGGGTTCTGCACCCGAACTCATCATGGGGATCGCAGACCGTGTGGATACGCTGGCCAGTGTTGGCTTAGACGCCACACTGATGATCCACTACACACTTGAATTTGCGGACCAGAGCGCCGAAGAATTCGTACGTTCAATCATCGTGGAGAAGCTCCATGCAGTAGCCGTGGTAGTTGGCCACGACGTACGTTTCGGCAAAGACAACTCCGGCGATTTTGACTACATGTGTGAACTTGGAACCAAATACGGCTTTGAAGTGATCGGTGTACAAGACGTGGGCGACAAACGACGCTTATCTTCCACCTGGGTCCGTGAAGAACTTGCTGCCGGCAACGTAGAAGCCGCCGCGGCAATTCTCGGTCGTCCGCATCGGATGCGTGGCGAAGTGGTGCACGGCGCTGCCCGCGGACGCGAGCTGGGATTCCCTACCGCTAATCTTGCTCCGGACGCAGCTGGAATAATCCCCGCCGACGGGGTGTACGCCGGATGGGTTATTGACGAGGCCGGTGTGCGCTGGCCAGCTGCTATCTCCGTGGGTTCCAACCCAACCTTCGAGGGTGTCTCTCGCGTGGTTGAATCCCACGTCATTGACCGCCCGGAAGAAGGCTTTGAAGACTTTGACCTTTACGGTCAGCAGATTGTTGTGGAGTTCACCGCGCACCTGCGCCCGATGGTTGCCTACCGTGGTATCGAAGCACTGGTTGAGCAGATGAATGATGACGTAACGCAGGCGCGAAGCCTATTGGCCACCGAGTCCCACTAGGTTATGCCAGAAATTCCTGCATTACCCAAGCGTGCATTCACCATGAAGGCCGAGCGTCGCACTGATCTAGCTTCCGCGTATGAAGCAGGAGCTAAAGACTACGACAGCATTCGTCCGGCGTACCCGCACGAAGCGCTCGAATTCTCTTTGGCCGGGCGTACGGCCAAACTGGCCATCGATATAGGTTGCGGCTCGGGGATTTTTACCGCCCAACTAGTCGACGCTGGGCTTGCAGTATGGGCCGTGGACCCATCAGCCGACATGTTGAGCGTGCTCAAAGAACGCATCCCTCAAGTACACACCGTATGCGCTTCGGGGGAGTCGACCGGGTTGCCTGAAGATAGTGCAGATCTCATCACCTACGCTCAAGCTTGGCACTGGGTGGATCCGCCGCTCGCAAGCGCCGAGGCCGCACGCTTGCTTCATGATGAGGGCTCGTTGGTGCTGCTCTGGAATCAATTAGATGTGCAGGTTCCTTGGGTTCACCGGTTAGCGCGCATCATGCACGCCGGCGATGTGCACCGCCCTGAGCTGGCTCCACCGCTGGGTAAAGACTTCAGCACCCCAGAATCCGGGGTTTGGCATTGGTTCATGGAACTAGACCTTCACCGAATATTGAAGCTGACCCGTTCGCGAAGCTACTATCGTCGCTCTAAAGAAGAAACCCGGACCAAGGTGGAAGAGAATCTTCGCTGGTATTGGTGCGAGTACTTGGGCTACGCGGCCGAACAAATTGTCGAGGTGCCCTATCTCACCCATGCATGGAGGGCGCGCCGGCGGGTACGTCGGTGATATGATTGACGATGGTTCACGCTGCAGTCCGCGGTTGCGAAGAACCACCGTGAACGCCCCGGCGTCCACACTGACTTATTAACGCGGTCCAACTCCAGGAGTTTGTTATGGCATTAGATGCCGCAGTAAAGAATGAAATCATCAAGGCTTACGCCACCCACGAGGGTGACACCGGTTCGCCTGAGGTTCAGGTTGCAGTCATGTCCCGTCGTATCAAGGACCTGACTGAGCACCTGAAGGAGCACAAGCATGACCACCACACCCGCCGTGGCCTGATGGCTCTGGTTGGTCGTCGTCGTCGTATGCTCGGCTACCTCAAGAACACCGACATCGAGCGCTACCGTGCGCTGATCGAGCGTTTGGGCCTACGCAAGTAGTCTCACGCTTCGGTGTGAAAATCCCCGTTTCCCTTCATTGGGAGACGGGGATTTTTTGGGTCTATTGGGCAAAACTGTTGCAACGCCAAGGGCATAGGAACTGCGGCTTATGCGGATTCCAGAAGTGCGGGCAATGATTTTTCCTATCCTCGAAAGACAAATAATTCTGCTGTGTGAAATTCTACTTTCGTTTTTATCCGAATTGGCGATAGGCTGAAGGAGATTTCAGTACCTACAAGGAGAGCGAGTAGTCATGAGCGCGACTGTTCTGCAACGTCATTTGTTCGGCCCTGGTCCATGTAACCCTTATCCAGAAGCAACTGCTGCGCTGGGCCTGCCTCTGCTAGGACACCTGGACCCGGAATTTATCGCACGCATGGACCGTGTAGGCGACGGGCTGCGAACCTTGTGGGGCACCAAGAATTCACGCACCTTGCCGCTCAGCGCTACCGGTTCCGCCGGTATGGAAGCCGCATTCGTCAACACCATTAATCCCGGTGACGTCGCGGTGATCGCCATCAATGGACTGTTTGGCGAGCGGATGTGCGAGGTGGCCTCGCGCGTCGGTGCCGAAGTTGTTCGTGTGGATCATGAATACGGAACTCCAATTGACGCCGAGCGCGTAGCTGCGGCGCACCCAAACCCAACGGTTATTGCCGGCGTGCACGCGGAGACCAGCACCGGTGTTGTTTCTGATATTGCTGCTCTGGGCGCTATCAAGGGTGACGCGTTACTGATCACTGACGCTGTGACCTCCATTGGAGGTATGCCGGTGTTGGCCGATGAGTGGGGCATTGACATTGGTTATGCCGGAACACAGAAATGCATTGGCGTGGCCCCGGGCCTTGCACCATTCACCATTTCGGACCGTGCATTTGATCGCCGTGTGCAGAAACCGCAGTCCTGGTATCTAGATCTTGGACTACTCGGCGGCTATGCCACCGGTAACACCGGTGGCGGACGAACCTATCACCACACCGCACCAGTGGCCATGGTGGCTTCGCTTGAAGCCGGTATCGATCGGATCCTCGCCGAAGGCTTGGATGCGGTCACCAAGCGTCACCAAGAAGCGGGCAAATCCTTGCAGGACGGTATCGAGGCGATGGGCCTGGAGCTGTTTGCCGCCGAAGGTTACCGACTGCCGCAGCTGACTACAGTGAAGGTTCCAGAAGGTGTGGACTCGGCGAAGGTCCGCGCTTACTTGCTGGAGCGTTTTAATATCGAAATCGGTGGGGGAGTTGGACAGTACGCGAACACCGTATGGCGTATCGGTCTAATGGGACCAAACGCTAATCCTTCCTCGGTGGCACTGATCCTTGCGTCATTGAAGGAAGCGATCGATAGGGCCTAAGCAGGTCAAATTGTAGATTCTAGAGGTCATGGCGAGTACCTAAGTTTTAGACCGCCATGGCCTCTAGACTCATTTCATGAGTAATGTTCTTACCCTTCACAAAATATTGACCCTTCGAATTGAGCTGCTCGGCTCAGAGCCAGTGATTTGGCGCAGACTTGAGCTCGAAGACAGTGTCGCACTCGATGAAGCCGGATTAGCGGTGCAAATTGCTATGGGGTGGGAGCATGCTCATATGCAGGCTTTTACGAACCTCAATCCATACGCTGACCCTGGTTCGAGTTCGGTCATCAAATGGTATGACGAGCAAATGCGCGCTGAGAGCGGCGACGGAGAATCTTTAGAAGATACCACACTCGGTCAGGCGCTTCGGATCGCAAATGATGAACTCTATTTTGAGTACGATTTTGGCGATGGCTGGATCCATCGAATCAGTGTTGAGTCTCGACGCGAGCTGAATCCGGAAGATTCTAAGTATAAAGTCCTGGATGGTCAGTTACGCGCTCCATTGGAAGACAGTGGCGGAGTCGGCGGTTGGTCTAACAAGCTAGAGATATATCGCTCCACAGCACGTAGTAACGAAGACGAAGCAACCGTGGAGTGGATGAAGTGGCGCGGGGGACCTTGGAAAGCGTTTGATCCAGATACCTTCGACATTGATTTTGCCAACGCGCGCCTGAAAATTCTCGCGGACGGTTTCAGCGGCGCTAACGCGGCGGGGCAATGGGCCGCCCGATTTCACGAGGGAATTCGGCAGTACCTGTCCTTAGTCTTTGCACACTGCCACATCAGGCTTGAGCCTACCGGCGAAGAAATCCCGGAATGGTTTGTCGAGCTTCTCCAGCCTTTTACTGCCCTGGTTGAACTGTGCACGGATCAAGGAATCACCCTGACCAAAGCCGGTTGGATGCCACCAGCAATGATTGCCGAGTTGATGACTCGTTGCGATTTGAACGGGATCGACTACGAACGGGGCAAGGTTAAACGGGAAGTTGATCTGCCCACCATTTCAATCATGCGCGACGTCGTTACCAAGCTTCGGCTGATCCGAAAGTACAAAGGCAAACTCATCGCTACAAAGCTTGGCTCTTCACTGCTCCAAGATCCACTAACGATGGTTCGCTATATCCTCAAGGAACTGCGCTCTGTGGTAACGAAGGACGTAGAAGTTGATGCGACATTTTCGGAGTGGGTGCTCTGCGCTGGTGGCTACAACTTGGACAGATATGGGAAGGCTACAACGGTGGCGAAAGAGTTCGTTCATGTATCCGAGGTTCTTGAAAACTTTGGCTACTGGGACCCGAACCTTCGCGCCCCCATTTCCACGGACAGCTATATCCCTAGAACGGAAATGTGGCATCTGATCGAACTGCTCATGGACTTCAAGTACTCGAACTCCGTTAATCGTCAGGTGATTTACGAAAAGCGTCAGGAAATTTCGCGATTCATTCTGGAAGCCTAGTTTCTCCAGCATGCAATGCTTTCGTGATGCGCCAAGTTTTCATGGGTCCTGTGATCTGCGAAGATGATCATTCCGACGATTCGTTGAGCCTTGTCGTTAAGTTTCTGTTCACCTATCTCAACTGAAAATAGTTTGTCATGTTTCAGGACATTCTCTCTGGTTAACGGTAGCCTCGAACAGGTCAGTCGCATCCCCAAGAGAAAGGTGATTGAACATTGAAAGCACTATTCGATTTTGGTTTCCGCAAATTTGTCACGCCGTCCATCATCAAGATTATCTACGTCCTGATTATGATCATGTTGGCAGTGGGATACATTGCCTTCACCGTCGTGGCCTTTGCGAACGACGTCATGTTTGGCATCTTGGTGCTACTTATTCTTGGCCCATTATTTACGCTGATTTACCTCGCGTTGGCACGTGCAAGCCTGGAATCACTTATCGCGCAGATCCGAACTGCAGAGAACACCTCAGAGCTCGTGCGTTTGGCTGGTGGCACTCCTCCGAGCGAACAACAATTCGGCGAAGTCCCTCCGCACCCAGCCGGACCAACGAACCCACAGGTTCGTCCCGCCGTTCAGACGGACCCGACACGTCCGGTAAATCGTCAGAATCCAGAAGGCGGCCACACTCCACCTGAGAATCCTTACAAGCAATAGCGCTAAGCGGTATTTAGCGATAAAAAAGTGAAGCCGGGTGTGCAAGAGAATTTCTTGCACAACCGGCTTCACTTTTAATTATCTCTACCAGGCGCCGTCGGCCTTCACCGAGAGGACCGGACAACCTGCCTGCATCAGGATGCGTTGCGCGGTGCTGCCCATGATGAATTTTCCGACAGTGGTTCGTTTTCGCAAACCGATCACGATGAGCTGGGCTCGTTGCGCTTGGGCAACTCGCAATACCTCATCTGCGGCATCGTGACCTTGTGCGGAGCGTTCGATCCAGAAATCCAACCCCGCCGAGGTAAGTCGTTCTTCGAGGAGATGAAATTCTCGGGCATCAATCAGTCGATCATCGACCAATGCGTCGCCCTTGGAGGAGTTCACCACCACAAGCTTCACCTTGGCACGCTGCGCCTCGACGATTGCCTGTTCTAGCGCCGCTTCTCCTTGTGGAGTGGGCAGATATCCAACAACAACTGTCATGGCTTATCCTTTCCATCCAGATCGTCTTCGGCCGAATGGCGTCCGCTCGATGTCTGCTGAGATTCGACTTTATCCAGTTCGTCTTCACTAATCATTCCACCTGCTGCGAGGCCTGCGGTGAGCTCTGAAGAACCACCACGTGATTTGCGAAGGATCGAGAGGACCAATGGGACGAGCAACAGAATAGCAATGATGATGTACACCGTGACTGCTACTGGTTCACTCCACAGACCTGAAATCTCGCCGGCACTAAGCTGGAATGATTTACGCAGTTGTTGCTCGGCCATTGGACCAATAATCACACCGAGGATCAGTGGAAGAATCGGCAGACCGAAACGGCGAAGTGCAAAGCCGAGAATACCGATCAACAACAACAGCCATAGGTCTGCAGTCTGCATGTTGACAGAGAACGCGCCCAAGGTGGCGAAGAACAAGATTCCTGCATACAAGAATGGACGTGGGATTTTCAACAGCTTGGCCCAGACTGGCGCCAAAGGCAGGTTGATCAGCAATAGCAAGGTGTTGCCAATAAACAGGCTGGCAATCAAGGTCCAAACCAAGGCCGGCTCATTTTCAAAGAGCAATGGACCTGGCTGGATCCCCTTCATAGTCAGGAAGGCCAGCATGACCGCAGCAGTGGCATTGGTCGGTAGACCAAGTGCAAGCATCGGAGTGAGCGTACCGGCAGCTGATGCATTGTTGGCAGCTTCAGGACCTGCGACTCCTTCGATAGCACCATGACCGAATTCTTCGGGATGCTTTGAAAGCTTCTTTTCCGTCACATAGGACAAGAAGGTCGGTACCTCAGCGCCACCTGCAGGAAGTGCGCCGAACGGGAATCCATACGCGGTGCCGCGCAACCAAGGCTTCCACGAACGCTTCCAGTCTTCCTTGCCCATCCACGGACGGCCTACCGGAATGGTGCGTGATGGATTGCTGCGTAGATGAGCTGCAATCCAAAGTGCCTCACCGATGGCAAAAATAGCTACGGCGACCACTACGATATCTAAACCATCAACCAAAGGAGCAAAGCCGAAGGTCAGACGGCTCTGTCCGGAAACCGGATCCATGCCAACCAAACCAATGGCCAGACCAAGACCCAAGGCTGCGAAGCCACGAATCTTTGAGGACCCTAGGACTGCAGTCACGGTGATCAATGCGAGGACCATGATGGCGAAGTAACTTGGTGCGCCAAGGCTGACCGCAAACTTCACCACGATCGGTGCGAAACCGACCAGCAGAGCGGTGCCGATGGTGCCTGCAACGAATGAACCAATGGCTGCGGTAGCGAGCGCCTGGGCTGCACGACCGTTCTTTGCCATCTTGTGTCCCTCAATGGCAGTGATAACCGTTGAAGACTCACCCGGAGTGTTGAGCAGGATCGAGGTGGTCGAGCCACCGTACATGCCGCCGTAGTAAATACCCGCGAACATGATCAAGGCACTGGAAGTTTCCATGCCGTAGGTGACAGGAAGCAACAGCGCAACTGCCATAGCCGGCCCAATACCTGGCAAGACACCCACCGCGGTACCGAGGATCACTCCAACGAGCGCGAACAACAAGTTGATAGGTGTTAATGCTGAGGCGAAGCCATCCATGAGGAGACTTAGAGTTTCCATTTACAGCACCCCCGAGAGAATTCCGGCTGGAAGTTTGATTCCCAAACCTAGATAGAAGCCGTAGAACGTGCCAAAAGCCATCGCTATGGAGATGAGAGCTGTCAGTACATATCGGCGACTTCCCAATGCCACTGCGGAGCCAAAGAACAAGATCGTTCCCGAGATAACCCAGCCAGCGGTATTGATCAGTAAAATGTTGATCACGAAGGCCGCCAACAGCGGTAGAAGAACCTTCCAGTCTGAGGGCTGGCTCAGATCAACGTCTTCGCCTTCTTCGCCCTCCGCCAGGTTTCCGCGGAGAACGGTGATGGCCAGGGCAATAGATGACAGAACCAGAATCCCAGAGACCGCGTAGGGCAGAGCCTTAGGGCCCACCACATCGGCTTGGGAGTACGTCACATGAAGTTGCGACGCATCAACGAACACAATGATTCCCACCAGAAAAAGAAACGCGGCGAACAGGAGTTCGACGCGCTTCTTCTTCACTGTGGTTACTTCGCTCACGCCAGACCCAGGGTCTTGAGTACGCTGGCTACGCGCTCATCCTGCTCGGTAAGGAATGCTGAGAAATCGTCACCGGTCATGAAGGCATCGGTCCAACCGTTGGTCTTCAATGCTTCCTTCCAACCTTCAGACTCGTGCATCTTAGTAATGGCATCGGTCCACTTGGCCTTATCCGCATCTGAGATCTCCGGTGGGGCTACTAGTCCGCGCCAGTTGGAGAAGACTAGATCAATGTTGGATTCCTTCAGGGTTGGAGAATCCACACCTTCGAGACGCTTTTCGCCGCTGGTAGCCAGCACACGAACCGAGCCCTCTTCGATCTGCTGCATGTATTCACCAGCGCCGGAGGCTGCGAATGCGAGCTTGTTGCCCAAGATGGCTGGAAGAAGATCGCCACCGCCGTCGTAGGAAACGAAGTTCACCTTCTTGGGATCGATGCCCACTGCTTCTGCTAGCTGCATTGGCAACAGGTGATCCGGACCGCCTGGTGAGGAGCCGCCGCCGACCGAGAGCTTTCCTGGATCTTTCTTCCAAGCTGCGACTAGGTCGTCAATGGTCTTGTATGGGGAATCCTTGGAGACCATGATGGCGCCTGGCTCTTCGATGAGCTTGGCAATCGGGGTGGTCTCGGTGAGTTTGGCATCTGATTCATTGGTGTAGCTAGCGCCCACTACGCCAAGCCCCATCAACATGGCCAGATCTCCATTGCCCTTTTCATTGACTAGTCGTGCAAGACCTACGGTGCCGCCAGCACCGGCAAGGTTGAAGACTTCCAGGTTTGCTGCGATGTCAGCATCGTCCATGACCTTGGCTGCCACACGAGCGGTGGTGTCGTAACCGCCGCCGGGAGTATTAGGAACCATGATGCGCAGATCCTTCAGCGGGCCGCTCTCGGCGCTGGGGGAAGTGCTGGAATCGGAGCCGGAACCGGAGCTTGTGACGCCACAGCCGGTTAGGGCCAGCGCTGCTGCAGCGGCAACTGCTGCCATGACACGCATGGATTTGAAGGTTTTCATTGATTCAGCCTCTTTGCTTTCATCGGGTGCGAATAGTTCAACTCTAAGCACAAGGGTGAAGCAGGTCACTCTTGCGTACGCAAAGAAAATACTGTTCATTGTGTAACCAAAAATTGTGATCTGCTTCATGATATTTATCGGTAAAGTTGCCAGTTGCACGGGTAAACCCGTGAGACTGGAATGTCCGGTGAAAACAAAACGTAGGCGGGAGGTGGGGCAGTGCGGACGATCAAGGTATGGTTCGGCAAAATGTTGCCCAACCGAATCTCACTGGCAGCGCAGTACCTCGTCCTACAGCTGCTGATCATTGCCGTGGTACTTACCGGTGTCGTAGTGGTTTCCACAACTCAGGCAACAAATAATTTTGAGCAAGAAGAAGGTAGACGCAGTCTTGCAGCAGCCGAATCGCTCGCTGCTAACCCGCTGATGCGCGTTCTTCTTCCGGGAGCCGAACCAGAAATGGGCTCAGCGTTACCAGCCATGGCGGAATCGGTACGAAGCACCTCTGGACTGCAATTCGTCACAGTCGCTAACCCGCAAGGCGATGTCATCACCTCCAGCTTCCCGGATGAGGTAGGAACCTCGATTCTTCATCAGCAATCGCAGGTAGTAGAGGGTCGAGGGTGGACCGGAGACATTTGGCGCAATGGAAATCATGTGCTGATCGCGCAAGTGCCGGTTCTAGACGATGAGGGGAAAATGGTGGGCATCGTCAGCGCCGGACAAAAATATCCTTCAACGCAAGCGGTTATCCGTGAGATCGCACCCAGCGCTTTATTTACGCTCTTGGTTTCCGTGCTTTTGGGAACGGTCGGCTCGGTGCTTCTCTCCAGAAGAGTTAAACATCAAACTCGTGGCATGGAACCCCGGGAAATCTCAGAACTCTTCGAACACCGCGAAGCCCTGCTCCATGGGGTCAAAGAAGGAATCGTCTCCATCTCCCCAGACCAGCGAGTGATGCTGGCCAACGACATTGCTATTGCGCTGCTTCAGCTGCCCAGTGACTGTGTAGGACAGACACTGGAACAGCTAAAAGTCGCACCTCAAGTGACCCGGGCACTGACCACCAAACAGAACCACCCCGATCGTCAATTTCTCGTTGCCGAGAAAGTCCTTGTCTTCAACAGAATGCCGGTGGCTGTCGCCGGGCGCGACCTCGGATCAGTCACGACCTTTCGCGACCGAACCGAGTTGACCCTCCTGGAACAGGAATTAGGCGACAGTAAAGCAACATCGGATATGTTGCGGGCACAGACCCACGAATTCGCCAACCAGCTGCATGCCATCTCGGGGCTGATCCAACTAGGTGAATATGACGAAGTAGTGGGTTTCATTGATGGGGTGAGCTTCAGCCGAAGCAAGCTCTTTGAAGACGTTGCGGCCAGGATTAACGAGCCGACTATTGCTGCACTATTGATCGCGAAGGCCAGTGTCGCCACCGAGAGGGGGATCAAGCTAAACGTCGCAGAAAATTCACATCTTGGGCGTAATGATGAGCAACTAGCACGAGACCTCACCACGGTTATCGGCAATCTCGTGGATAACGCGATGGATGCGGTAGCAGAAGTAACTCAACCTCAAATCGGGCTACGCATAGAAGAGTCCGAAACTCACGTAATCGTTCAGGTAAGCGATAATGGATCCGGGATAGATGACGCGGCAATTAATGAGATCTTTACTCAAGGATTCTCAACCAAAGACACCACAGTATCCGGCGGAAGAGGCTTTGGGCTGGCACTAACCAGGCTAGTCTGCCGGCGGCGCGCAGGGGATGTGCAAGCCATCAACGCTGATGGCGCACAATTCACCGCCACACTCAGGAAGTAGGAAACAACTCGTGATCAAAGTACTGGTGATTGATGATGACTTCATGGTCGCCAAGGTTCACTCCGGCTTCGTTAACAACGAGCCAGGATTCTCCGTGGTGGGGGTAGCCCACTCGGCCAAAGATGCACTGATAGCAGCCACTGCGTTGTCACCGGACCTCGTCTTGCTCGATATCCACCTGCCCGACATGAACGGCCTAGACCTGTTGCAACGCTTGCGCGACATTCAGCCAGACCTCGACGTGCTAGTCATCAGCGCGGCACGCGAAATGGACACCGTGCGACGGGCGCTTCGTGGCGGAATCGTGCACTACCTGATGAAGCCGTTCTCCCGGGAAGACTTACACGAACGGCTCGAACACTATCTGAAAACCTACCAGCCACTGCATCAAGCCGATCAAGAACTGCAACAAGCAGACGTCAATCGGCTTTTTGGACTCAGCGGACAAAATCGCCGGCCATTGCCTAAGGGATGCAGCGCCGAAACTATGACACTGGTAGAAAACATCGTCAAGGAGGCGGCGCAACCCATTTCCGCCACCGAAACTGCAGAAAAACTCGGTACTTCACGGGTGAGCGCTCGCCGGTATCTGGAGTATTTGGCCGAAGAAAATCTGGCACAGGTAAATCTGCGTTATGGGGGAGTGGGCCGGCCCGAACGCCGGTACTCGTGGAATATATAGCCGTTAAAACGTGGCATCAGATTTGAAGCAGGCTCGAAGGATCTGAGTCGAGTAAAGATCTAGATATGGCTGTGGCCTTGCACCAGGTACTCGGTGCAAGGCCACCATGCGCTCAAGGGTAGTGTTGCAAGTTCAAGGTCAAGATCTAGCTAAGCCTTGCTCGACTTGGAATGCTCGTGTAAGGCGAGATCTTCGAGTTTTTCTCGCGGGGCAGCGGAAATGTAGCGTTCCATGCTGTCATCCAGTTCGCTGAGCCATGGAGTGTGGTGCTTGTCCGCCATCGTACCGGTCATCACTGAACGATAAACCTTATCGCGGTAGGTAAGGATATTTTTCTTTTTATCCGTTTTCCAAGCCATGAAGGTTCGGGTGACTTCATCCAAATCAAACATTGGGTAGTCCGTCTGTTCAATGAGGTCCCGGATGTAGTCGGCCTGGAATTTCACTTCGTCTTCTGCTGTTTCGATAGCGTTAAAACGTTCAAGCCATGCAGCGATGCTTTCGCGTTGTTCGCTCGGAGAAGGCACAGTTAGCTCGCCCAAAATTAGATCGCGAACGTACCAAGCCTGGGCATCAAACATGTTAAAGGTGAACCATTGATCCTGGGCACCAAGGTAGTACAGGCTGTCGTTATTTTCAGAAACAACACCGCGGTACAAGGTATCTGGGTAAACATTGTTTGGTGAATTCAACGCAAGTTCTGAGGGCAAGAATGGATAGTGGTGCAAGTATCCGGTACACAGAATGACCGTATCAAATGAGCGGGATATGCCGTTGCTGAAGTGCGCGATTGAACCTTCGAAGCGGTCAATGAGGGGAAGTTCCTCAATGCCTTCAGGCCAGTCGAACCCCATAGGCCCTGAGCGGTAGCTATACGTAACTGAGCGTGCGCCCATTTTGAATGATTGGACGCCAATGTCTTCAGCCGAATAGCTGGCTCCGATCAGCAGAACATCTTTATCTGCCAAGCGTTCAGCTCCGCGGAAATCGTGGGCATGCATTAACTCGCCAGGGAAAGTTTCAATGCCCTTAAAGTCTGGGACGTTGGGGAAGCTGAAATGTCCGGAGCCCACAATGACGTGATCGAATTCGGAAGTTTCTGTTTGTCCGGTCTTGAGATCTTCGGTGGTGACAGTAAATACGTTGGTGCTCTCGTCAAAATCAACCCAACGCACCACGGTAGCGAAGCGAACGTGCTTTTTAACATCGGACTTCGCAGCACGCCCATTGATGTAATCCCACAGCACTGCACGTGGTGGGTAGGAAGAAATTGGGCGGCCAAAATGCTCATCAAAGGTGTACTCGGCGAATTCCAGGGCTTCCTTGGGGCCGTTGGACCACAGGTTGCGGTACATGCTTGAATGAACTGGTTCACCGTACTTGTCGATACCGCTGCGCCAGTTGTAATTCCACTGGCCTCCCCAGTCGTCTTGCTTTTCAAAGCAGACGAGCTCAGGGATCTCTCGCCCGGATTTCTTGGCAGAATCGAATGCCCGCAGCTGGGCAATGCCGCTGGGTCCTGCTCCAATGATTGCGACGCGTTGAGTCAAATGTACCTCTCCGGCTAGCTAAGCCTCATATCAGTTGCGCGCCGGGAATCGAATGAATAATCGAGTTCGTCAGTGTCGCGCAATTCAACAAAAATGCTTTCAAACCAGTCGACTAGTCACGCATTAAAACGTTCGCATGTCGAGGAGAAACTTGTCCTGTTCAAAGGACTTCAGCCTTGAGTTTACCAGTTATTCATTTTTTGGAATTTTAAAGCAGCTATTGAAGGGGTGGTTTGACGTCGATTCGGTGAAATTCGTGCTCGATAATTCGCCGTCGGGCATAGCAAATAACGCCAACTTCTATGGGCGAGTTCCGGTGGTTCGGAGACTAATGAGCTGCCAACTTTTACACGAAGGAGGCAGAGACTTTTTGGCGGTGTTCACTTGCTGCGTAGGTACCGAGTATCTTGATTTCCCAAGTGAAGAAGTCCAACTCTTCTAAGGCAAGGCGTACCGGTAGATCTTCGGGATGGCCTTCAATGTCAACCATGAAAATTGTGGCAGCGAAACTTGAGTCGAGCATGTAACTTTCCATGCGGGTCAGGTTTACCCCATTGGTAGCAAATCCGCCTAAAGCTTTGTACAGTGCGCTAGGTACGTTGCGAGCTTGGAAGACCAGAGTGGTGATCACAGATTCGGGTAGTTTAGAGCGCGCGGGGAGCTCTTGCTTCCGTGCAAGAACGACGAAACGGGTGGTGTTCGTTTCGTCGTCTTCAACTGAAGAAGCTAGTACTTCTAGTCCGTAAAGTTCGGCAGCAAGTGGTGGTGCCAGAGATAGCTTGCTTGGGTCGTTCCAATCGCGGACCTCGCGCGCTGAACCTGCGGTGTCTCCAGCAATCACTGGTGTCAGCTTGTGCTCACGGATGATCTTGCGACACTGCCCTAGCGCATGGATATGACTATGGACTTCGGTAGCATTTTCAATGCTGCTTCCAGGAAGTCCCAACAGGTCAAAACGGATACGCAAATAGTGCTCGCCGACAATCTGTAGTCCGGATTCGGGAAGTAAAACGTGAATATCGGCAACTCGTCCTGCAATCGAGTTCTCAATGGGAATCATGGCAAGGTCGGCGTCGCCGCTTTCTACCATGGCGAAAGCGTCTTCAAAGCTCGCACAAGGTATGGCTTCCATATCGGGGAACTGCTCGGTGCAGGCCATATTCGAATTGGATCCGGCTTCGCCCTGATAGGAAATCTTTTTGCTCATTAGTTCAATTTAGCGCAGAGTGCTCGCCACCGATGAATGCTAGCAAGGATGTTTCGAAGTGGCTGATCTACGAATGTTGCTGACAATCTCAGGGAGTGAAATTCCCCAGGAATATCTGTCTGGTCGTTCGCATGAAGCCAGATATCACGGTGAGTATCGATTTGTGTAGATATAAAATTTGACAGCATTTAGAACTGCAACGGTTCTAATCAGCTTAGGTTATGATGTAGCTCACTGCTGTTTTTGGGATCTCAGCTTTTCATGGGGGTGTGAAGTGGCACAACCAACTTTGATTGGGTCGGTGCAGAAGGCATTGCGCCTTTTGGAGGCTGTTGCGGCGAGCGGTACTGCCATTTCGGCGAAGAAGCTCGCACGAATCACCGAATTCCCCTTACCCACGACCTATCACCTATTGCGGACCCTCGAATTTGAGGGTTACCTGTGCAAAATTGATGGTGGGTATGCGCTCGGCGCATCCTCACTTACGGTGCAAAATGACGCGATCCAAGAACTGGTGCCACGGGTTCGTCCGGTGCTCCGGTCGTTGAGTGATGAGCTTGGCGCAGCAACGTATTTAACCTCCTACCAGGATGACGAGATCCAACTCCTAGCAATGGTCGAAGGTCCCGAGGGGCGAAGCGTGGATTTGTGGGTAGGCGTGCATGAGTCCGGGCATGCAACGGCATTCGGCAAGGCGATTCTGGCAAACCTTAGCGACGAACTGCGTGATGATTACATCAACCGGCACGATCTTTATGATCTAACGCCTAACACCATTACTAGCCGCGGCGGACTGGAACGCAACCTGTCCGTCGGTTCTAAGATCTGGTCAGATAAAGAAGAATATCTACTTGGTATTTCCTGTCACGCGGCTCCCATCCAGAATAACGGGATGGTTGGCGCGATTGCAGTGTCTTTACCTTCGCAACGCAAGCTGCTGGAAGGCGAAGAAGCAAGTCTTAAGAGGGCTGCGAGACGTCTCGGTCTGGCAATGGGGCCATCTCTTATCAGTATTTGAAATCTTGTCTCTTGTTGACCAGTTGGCCCACCAGCGATGATGGACGCATAGAAGGTCAGCAGGAATCTAGAAATCCAAGATGTAGCGCGAGTGCTACGGACCAACTGCGATATCTAGCATTCCAGACAGCCTCTAAACGTCCTGCGCAGTATTTCCCGAGTACCCCCAAGACCCGGGAAACCAACGTTCAGGATAGCGGCCCCGAAGATTCCCCCAAGACTTCGGGGTCGCGCTGTCTGGAACCGACACTGCCACAGGACTAAAGACTGCGTACTTTTGACTTACAACTGCCCATAGTGGGCTGCAAGTTTTGCCAAGCCTGCGTCAAGTCTCACCGTTGGCTTCCAATCCAGCACTTCATGCGTCTCGCGCTGGTCAAACCAGTGAGCGGTTGAAAGCTGCTCGGCCAAGAACCGAGTCATCGGCGGCTCATCATGCACTAGATTGCGCGAACCTGCGGCCAACCAGACTTTCTCGATAACTGAGCCCGCACCGCGCGCTAACCAGCCAGGAACATTGAGCTTCGGGGCCGGAGCTCCACCAGCCTTGCAGATTCCAGCAATGAGTTCCCCCACCGGGCGAGGCTCACCATTGGTGACCACAAGCGCACGTCCGTGGGCGTAATCCATGCGTTCCATCCCGCGAACAATCGCGGAGGCTGCATTATCAATGTAAGTAGTGTCAATAAGTGCCACACCACTGTCTAGCAGTGGAAGCCGGCCGCTCTTGGCACGGTCAACCACACGCTCAACCAGTTGGGTATCGCCAGGACCCCACACCACGTGTGGCCGAATGGCAGCCACCCGGAATTCGGGGGAGTCCTCGGCCAATGCATTTAGCTCAGCAGCTGCCTTAGAGCGAGCGTAGTTACCGCGAGCCAAATTCGGGTCCGCAATTCCTGCTGATGCGCCCGCCAGCGAATCGCCGAAATGAGCGACCGAAGGGGAAGAAACAAAAACAAAATCCTTGATGCCAGCGCTTTTCGCAGCTGCTAACAAATTTGCTGTTCCATCAATATTTGTGGCGAAAAATTCGTTCCAATGTCCGGTGAAGGAGACCTTCGCGGCCAGATGAATCACCGCATCCATGGATTGCACGGCTGTAGCCACTGCATCCTTATCGGTGAGTGAGCCGCGGATCTCGTCCGTCGCTTGGCTCGAAGTGCCGCGCTGGAAAGTTCGAACGTGGTGTCCTTTGCCGCGCAATAGCTCAGCTACCGCCCCGCCGAGCATCCCGCTGGCTCCGGTAACCAAGACACGACGAGGTTCTGGTTTATTCACGGCTGTGCTCATGGCTTGCGTACCCTACCGCCGGCCAGCGTGGCAGTTGCCCAAGTAGCTAGTGCGGCACGATCGATTTTGGAGTTATGGCGAATGTCAGTCGGCAGCGATGGCACAATCAAAACCGCAGCCACATCCACGCCGGTTTCCGCGACGGCACTGCGTACTTTTTGCGATAACTCGTTACTTGCCGGGCCTGCTTTGCGCGCCGGTGGAATTGT
Source organism: Glutamicibacter sp. (assembly GCF_035257265.1). GTDB lineage: Bacteria > Actinomycetota > Actinomycetes > Actinomycetales > Micrococcaceae > Glutamicibacter. Next base: position 110,835 of record NZ_DATEXC010000038.1, on the reverse strand, counting down.
TTCCATCACTACAACGGCGGCCTGTGTGCCAGCCGGTCCTACGCCTACCAATGCGGCGCGACCAGCGCCGGACACAGACTCAACTGCGTGTTCAGCGGCCACCGGGGTAATAGCCCCTTCAGCGGTGCTCAGTACATGCCCCAGTCGGCCCTCTACCCAGAGCCTTCCGTCATCATCTAGATGTCCAACATCTCCAGTCCTGTGCCAACCCGGGATTGAAATGCTCACCTGCTCGGTAACCCACAGCCGGTCATAACGATCCTTGACATGTGGGGCGCGAACCAGAATTTCACCGGTGACGTGAGGGGCGTACTGCGGTTGGTCTCCCGCGATTCCCATCGAATCTATAGGGGCAATCGCTACCTTTGCGCCAGCAACGGCCGTACCAACGCATACACCGTTGCCCTGGCCCGCGGCGCGAATACCCGCAAGGTCGATATCTGTGACGGGAAGTGCCTCGGTCATGCCATACGGTGTGTGTACCTGTGCGTTAGGTACTAGCTCTTGGACTTTGGCTAACAATGGCTCTGGAATAGGTGCACCAGCCGAGAGCATCACCGAAACATTTGCGAGAGTCTTCCGGTGAGTTGCATCCAGAGAATTCTTGGTTTCCAAAACGTTGGCCAGTGCTGCGGGTGAGGCAAATACCGTTGTTGCATCTACGGCTACCGCAGCATCTGCTAAGGCCGCGGCAGTCAGCGTTCGGGGTGCGGTGACATCCATATCTGGAGTGACCGAGGTTGCGCCCAATGCCGGACCAAGCAAAGCAAACGGCGCAAAGCCAGCAACAAGAGCAGAACCGGCTTTGAGATTGTAAGTTTCGCGCAGGGTGTCACGCATTGCGCCCAACTGACGGTGTGTATAAACAACACCCTTGGCGGGGCCGGTCGAGCCAGAAGTGAAGAGCACCGCGGCGTCAGCGTCTGGTTCGGCGGGCACGGAATTTGAAGCCTTTGGCACCAGCTTGTTTCCTACGTCGTAGAGCTCGGCAAGAGAATGCTCAACGCCTAAGAGTTTGCGCTTGGCAGCAGGCAAGGTGTCCACTGAGATTTTGGTACCTGGCCAGTTGAATAGTCGTGCTCCGGTGAGTGCACGGTCAATTCCAATAAGATAGCTTGGCCCAGCGCCCTTGATGGCACGTCCCATACCCTTGGTGCCGAGTCCAGCATCAGCCACCACTATGACGGCCCCTAAACGCAGGCAAGCATAGATCAAAGTTGTTAGCTCAATGCCCGGGGGAACAAGTAAATTAATTCGGTCGCCGGCCTTGACACCAATTTCCTGAAGTCCCGCGGCCAAAGCATTGACTCGTTGACCCAACTCTGACCAGGAAAGCGAGCGTGGAGGATTAATATCTACCACAGCAACGCTGTGGTCTGCGGTGCGTGAATCCAACTCTGCGAGCATTGGCCGGTAGGCAGCTAGGCTGTCTGCTCGCGAAGAATTTGTGGAGTTCTGACTGCTGGATAACCAGTCAAACATTGGGGTGGCGATATCTTTGTCCTCGCCTACCAAATGGCTGGCGCCCTCGAAACGGTGCACCTGAGCGTGCGGGAGTCGACCCATCAGGTCGCGCAGATAGCGGTCTGAGAAGACTGGATCTTTTGGACCCCACAACATCAAGGCCGGAACGGTGAGTGTGCGCACGGCCTGTGCAATTTCGTTCAGAGTTGAGCGGCTGGGATGTTCGTCGGCGAAAGGAATATCTGCCACAAAGTTCGCTACGCCCTCGCGTTTGGCAGCACTTGTGTAGGGAGCCATGAATGCTTTGCGGACTTCTGGATCAAGCGCAGGCTGGGCCAGCGAGTGGGTTACCTGTAAGAATGCGCTGGTGGTCTTCGTGCCCCAACCATGAACCGCAGGATGTGAAGCGAGCTTCAATGCTGCGGGCAGTTCAAAGCCAGCAGGATGAATCGCGGTGTTAGTTAAAATGACGTTGGCCAGCTGATCCTGATGTCTGGTGGCCCATCCCAGAGAAATGACGCCACCCCAGTCATGCCCCACGGTAGTGACCTTGCCGCTGAGCCCGAGTGAGTCAATGAGATCTCCCAAATCATTAACTCGGTCCGCTAATCGACGGAACTTCCCGGTACGCGCGGAGAATCCCATATCTAGCTGATCCACGGCGACGACACGCCACGGCAGAGCATTAGCCGAAACATGGTTCAACAGGCTGCGCCATAGGTAAGACCACGTTGGGTTGCCATGGACACACACGAGGGTGCCGATGGGCTCAATTCCTCGTGCTAGAAGTTCTTCTTCGTTATCGAGCAGATGCCACATGTGAAGCGTCCCTGGATCATCCACTTTTGAAGTCGAAGGAACCTCAAGATAAGTCGAATAAATTCCGTCTACACCGGGGAAAAGCTCGGTCACCAGGCAATCTCCATCATCGCGGTATTTAATCCTGACCCAACACCCATACACAGAACGCGGTCACCTGGCTTCAAGGTGTCAGCTTCCTGTGACAAGGTCATCGGCAAGGAGGCTGGGCCAACGTTTCCCCACTTGGAGAAGGTGATCGGAACGCGATCCTTGACTAGGCCCACAGCCTTGATGATGGCGTTGGTGTAGGACTTGGAAACTTGGTGGGTGACATACCGATCCATGGACTTCCAGTTCCATCCGGATGCTTGAGCTTCATCCCAGGCATTTACCACCAGTTCTAGGCCGTTGTCTAACAGCCCCTTGGTGTCGGTGTACATTCCTGCCGGGCCACCTACGCACAGTTCGTGGTGTTCGGTACCGGCGCGGGAGACGCCACCAATGATGCGGTGTCCGTCCGGGTGCAGATCTGCTGGGCCAATGACGGCTGCAGCTGCGCCCGAACCAAGAGTCAGAGTCGCAAACTCGCGCATGTAATCTTCACGAGTAGAGCTCTCATCATTCAGCCGCCGGAATGTTGTTTCCTGAGTTGGGCGGGAATCTTCACCAGCCACGATCAGGGCGTACTTGATCTGCCCCGAATCAATCATGTTTGCTGCCAAGCTCATACCGTTGACGAATCCTAGGCAGGCATTTGTTATGTCAAAATTCATAGCAGAGGATGGTAAACCCAAACCATTATGAATCTTGGAAGCTACCGAAGGCTCTAGGTTGCGGCGGGTGACTGAGGTATTAATCAGGAGACCAATCTCGCCCGGCTCCACACCTGCCTGCGTCAGCGCATTTTTACCAGCAACGATTGCAGCGTCGTCGAACTCGACACCCTCAGACCACCAACGGCGTTCTTTTACGCCCGACACCCGTTCAAGCAACTTTTTGGAAAGACGGAGGCGCTTGAGGCTTGGAGCCAGGCGCTCGTCGAATTCTGCTGAACTCATGACCTCTGGTGCAAGTACGCTATTTACCGCTAAGAGGGCCACGTTGTGGTGTTTAAAAGTGGCGTTGCCGTTCAAAATGTAGCCTTTGTGTCGGAGCTGTTGCGCCGTGCTTGGACGCAACGAAGTAGAAGTAGTTAGATGCTTTACGGGCAATAATAAAAAAACGTCTATCTCTACCGTATTCCTTGTTGGTGCACAGTGCGTACACGGGCACGCTATTTTCAGCGGTTAGCAAGAAACTCACAGTCTTTTTGGCTATATTTCGCTCATCCGACCACCATGAGTTACTGCACAGTAATATTTTTTGCGGAATAATCCAGTGATGGCTAACTCTGGGAGTGCAAGGAATTAGGTTCTGCAACCCGTGGCACTAATTTATCCTCCGGTAGGCTGGCCTTGAACTGCGGGCCCGATGGCGCTCCTACTGCAAATAGGCGGGAAATCTAATGGATCTACTACGCGGATTAAGTCGAGAAGACCTATCGGTTGCGATTTGGGTATGCCTCGCGATTTTCGCTGTAGGGATGGGCATCTGGCGTCGACGACAGCTGCAATGGGTGGCACTTAGTTCTGTGATGCTCTTTGCAGTGCTTAACGCCGGCGCGGGGATCTACGTTTTGCGAACCGTCGGGGATCCTAGATGGGCACAGGAGGGAACCGTCCCACTTAGTGCACCCTCCCTGAGCGAGACACCTCTTGTCGGGCAATACTTGGACCCCTTAAATTCCGCACTCCAGTCAATGGTTGGAAGTGTGAACTCACTCGTGGCGTTCCAGCAGGCGCTTCCGTTAGCCCTGGATTTTTTCACGAAGAGCGGCTGGGCATTTCTCATCGCCGTTCCACTGATGATTCTCGTCGCGGTGATGGGTTTCAGAGCTGCTAGGCGTCGAAGGCGAGAGCTGAATAATTACCGTGAGACTGTTGACCAGCTCAAAATTGATTTAGAGCAGGTCAAGGTCAGACTCACTATGTTGGACGGAGCGTCAAGTCTCGGACAAGCAACGGTAGCTCTACCGCAAGCCGGACGCACAGACCAACGCTAAGAGATGTGGCGCTGAAAAATCCACCGGAAGCTGCGAAATTGATTGCCTGCGGGATCGAAAATTTAAGGAGTTGATCCACGCAGTTTCGCTCCGGGCCCGGGGGATACCTGAGACTTTCGTGGTGAGTCTAGAACGTGCCCGAGCGCGCACTGCACCACGGTGGAAACCTGCTCGCCACAACCTCGGTGCTTGATGAGTAATGGTGGACCGGCGGGATGTGCCTCGTATCTGTCGCCCCATTGGAGCAGTGAAATTATTATTGGGTAAAGATCCAATCCCTTTGGGGTGAGACGATATTCGTTACGCGTACGGTGGCCAGGTTCCTTGTATGGAGTGGCTACGAGTATTCCGCTGGCCACCAGGGAATTTAGCCGGGCGGAGATTATCGCTTCGGAAGCACCTAGGTGGCTGCGTATCGCGTCGAATCGACGCACTCCATTAAATGCTTCTCGGATTATCAGCAAACTCCACTTTTCACCGACGACTTCCAGAGTGCGTTGAATAGAGCAATTTTCTGTGTCGTAGTCCTGCCATTGCATAGTCAAAGCAGCTCCTTACCGTTGACAGATACTGACGATCTAGCTAGCTTCAAATATAACAGTCAGCTTTTGAAGGGCAAGCTATTGAATGCCAATGAAGAACTTATGCCAGAAATGACGCGGACTGAGCCCAGCGAGTTTGTGGCCGCTACCGGCTTTGTCGTTGATGAACTTAACGCCACGTCTCTGCGCGGGCACGTGCAATTAGGAACAAATCACCACACACCGTGGGGAGTGGTGCATGGAGGACTGTTCACCACAATCGTAGAAAGCGCCGCCGGTATTGGGGCGAGCTTCGCCGTTAAAGAGTATGGACAATTTGCGGTCGGGGTTCACAACGCCACAGATTTTTTACGACCAGGCAGTTCCGGTTTGGCTCTAGTAGAGGCCACAGCTTTGCATCAAGGTCGTACCCAGCAATTATGGGAAGTCATCATCACCGATGACGCTAGTTCTAAGGTGCTGGCCCGCGGGCAACTGCGCTTACAAAATGTGTCGTTGCCCGAGAAAACGGTAACGCAAGGCTAAAGGAGCCATATCAATGGAAGCTCGAACTGACGCGCGTGAAAAAATTGTGAAGTGGCGAGATCCTGCTGACGCCATGGATCAGCTCCCGCTGCTTTCAGGGGTGGAATATCTGAAACGGATGGCATCGGGTGACCTTCCTGGTGCACCAATCGCGTCGCATCTCAATATGGATCTAGTCGAAGTCACCGAAGGGTCGGTTACGTTCACAAGTACACCGGATGTGTCTTTGTATAACCCGATTGGGACCGTGCATGGGGGACTAGTTTGCGCAGTGCTGGACTCTGCACTTGGCTGCGCCGCACACTCGACGCTTCCGGCCGGAATGGGATACACCTCGATTGAAATCAAAGTGAACTACCTTCGTCCGGTGATGGCAGATAGTGGACCGCTACGTTGCACCGGAACTGTTAGCAAGCCGGGACGTCGGGTGATCTTCGCCGAAGGAGAAGTTGTAGATAAAAACGGGAAGGCAGTGGCAACCGCGTCGGGATCTCTTCTTGTGTTTCCGCTCGATATTCCTAAAGACTGAGTGCTGAAAAGTGTCGGTTACACGGGATAACTTGGATTTACCGCCAATACATTGGCAAAGTGCGAGTATTCGGATGGGGATGGAATGTAGCTTTCGTCTGATATGAGAGATCGTATCTGTGGAGTACTTACAGGTATGGCCGCGGGAGATGCTCTTGGCGCGGGGTATGAATTTGGTTCTCCTATGCCGGCTGACTGTCCGGTTGCCATGATTGGTGGCGGTCTTGGTGACTTTGCCCCCGGAGAGTGGACCGACGATACCTCGATGGCGATCGTGATTGCACGCGCGCTAGCGAACTCCGAAGGACTACTCGACACGGACGCATCTGATTATATGGTGCACCAGTGGGCTATCTGGGCGAAAGATGCGCCGGACGTAGGTACCCAGACCCGGGCTGTTCTCAGTGCGGCGGAACAAACCGCACAGGTTAATAAGCGGGATGCTCCGAATACGGAGGATGCAGTCTCGGCTGCGACTGCGATTCACCGGCAAACAGGTCGTTCGGGAGGCAACGGAAGCCTGATGAGAACTGCTCCCATTGCCTTGGCATATCTAGACCGTACGCCAGAAGAGACGTACCAGGCGGCAGTCAAGATTAGTAAGCTGACTCATTTCGATGATGAGGCCGCCGAAGCCTGCGCTTTATGGACGCTAGCAGTCCGGCACGCCGTACTTACCGCGGAACTAGATATCCGTGTAGGGCTGGCATTTTTAGATCCTGAACGCGCCGTCGTTTGGGAACGACGAATTCAGCAGGCTGAAGAAAAACACCCACGCGAGTTCTCGCATAACGGTTGGGTGGTTGAAGCGTTCCAAGGCGCTTGGAGTTCCATCACGGTCTCCAAAGTTGCTGACGTTGGGAGTGCTGAGCGCCTCGTCGCATCTGTCGAAGCTGCGGTACGCGGCGGGGTCGATACCGATACCGTGGCTGCAATTGCTGGATCGTTGGTCGGTGCCGCTTGTGGGCTACGGGCTATTCCGGCGCAGTGGTTGGAAATACTGCATGGTTGGCCGGGTATGAACGCGCAAAATCTAGTTGAGCTCTCACTCGAACTTGTCGATTAGTGGACCGTCGAGCCGCCGCGGCGGTTCGACGCTCACTGCGTGGCGTACCCTGCGGACTCTCAATCCGCTGAGATCAACCGCTAAATACCAGGGGCCTGAACGGGGAACCTTGATTCGGTACGGTGCTTTACGCGCTAATCCACCTCGAAAATCGTAATCTTCTGAATCTTGGAACGCGGCGAAATTTTCCGGGTCCATGAGCCTGAGGTAGGCCGGTCCGCTGAGCGTGACTACCAGGATGCTGCCACGTTCAAGATGATTCCAAGAGTATTCGGCGAAATCAGGAGCGGTCATTGAGATTCCTCTGTAATCGAGCAGCGTTTTGCGTAATCGTTAGCTGTGTCCCGAAGCCGCATGCGGATACGGCGTTCGAACTATCAACTGTAAGTTAATAGTTCGAACGCCGTCCGTAGAACGCTGGATGCTGCTTTTAGACCAAAGTCGCTGTATCAATCACAAAGCGGTAACGAACATCAGACTTCATCACGCGCTCGTAAGCATCGTTGATCTGCTCGGCGCCGATGACCTCTATTTCAGCACCAATGCCGTGCTCGGCACAGAAATCCAACATCTCTTGGGTTTCTTCGATGCCGCCAATCTGCGAACCGGCAAACGAACGACGTCCACCGATCAATGCGAAGGCATTCACCGGCAGTGGTTCTGCCGGGGCACCCACATTGACCATGGTGCCGTTTACGCGCAGCAGCTGAAGGTAATCGCTGATATTGATCGAGGCGCTGACCGTGTTAATGATCAGGTCGAAGTTCTTGTGCAGATCCTTGAAGGTGCTCTCGTCGCTGGTGGCGCGGTAATCGCTGGCACCCATGCTCAGTCCTTCGTCTTTCTTCTTCAACGACTGGGATAGCACAGTAACTTCGGCTCCCATAGCGCTAGCGATCTTCACGGCCATATGGCCTAGACCGCCAAGGCCCACCACTGCCACTTTCTTGCCAGGGCCTGCACCCCAGCGCTTCAGTGGGGAGAAGGTGGTGATGCCGGCGCAGAGTAGCGGAGCGGCCACATCAAGCTCGATACCTTCTGGGATGCTCAATACGAAGTTTTCGGTGACCACAACATGAGTGGAGTACCCGCCCTGAGTGATGGTTCCATCACGATCGACTGAACCATAGGTTCCGACGGAGCTGTCGCAGAATTGCTGGTCGCCAGCGAGACAGTTTTCGCATTCCATGCAGGAGTTAACCATGCATCCCACGCCAACACGGTCACCGACCTTGTGTTTGGTGACTTCGGATCCGACCTCGGTTACGATACCGGCGATTTCATGGCCTGGGGCCAATGGGTAGGACTGCGGTCCCCATTCGCCGCGCACGGTGTGAATGTCAGAGTGGCAAATGCCCGAGTACTTGATGTCGATCAGGACGTCGCGCGGACCTACCTCGCGTCGCTCGATCTGAGTTGGAATCAATCCTTCGGTAGCCGAAGGTGCAGCGTATGCATTGACCATGCTTGTCATAGTTCTCTTTCCTCGTACTCAGTGAATGCGCATTACCCCAAAAGAATCGGGTAGATCTGATCGGGCAAAGCGTGTGTTCCGGAGATTAACAACAGCCCGGGAAGCCAGAATAATCCCGACAAACCTGATTATTTGCCAATTCTCAGCTAGCTCGGCTAAATCCAAGAAGACTAGGGCCGAAAGGACGGGGAAGAAGTATGACTGTCACTGATTGTCCTCAGGTTATGAACCCAAGTATTTGATACGTGACAGTCAAAGAGACACATCCGAGTTACTCAATGGTAGTCTCCCATTTACTAACTGGTGTGGCGTTGAAAGGATCTCTCATGGATGACACTCAAATAGGCGCTGGCACTGGCGCTGGCGCAATCAACGCACTGAATTGGAAATTGCCTGAGAACCTGCACTGGTCTTTTCAGCATATGGCTGACTTCTTGCCCACCGCCGAAATCCCACGTGGTTCAGCGTCGCCTTCGGAACTGCCCGTTGCGCTTCGCAATTTGGACTTGGTACTAGCACCGTCCAGCCTTCCGGGTGCTCCGCTGGTGACCGTTGGATCGATCATGGCTACGACACATACCGATGCCTGGATGGTCTCGCATCGGGGCACAGTGATCACAGAACAATACTTCGGGCAGATGAATGAAGATTCTTCGCACCTTTTGATGTCGATGAGCAAATCCCTAATTGGTGCCGTTGCCGGTTCCTTATGCGACTCTGGAGTTCTAGATCCCGATGCCCAGATCACGGACTATATCCCCGAACTGGCCGACGCAGGTTATGCCGGCGCGAGGGTGCGCCACTTGCTCGATATGTGTTCAGGAATTGATTTCTCCGAAAATTATTTGGATCCACTCTCAGGGATCCGCCGGATGTCGGAGGCCATCGGTTGGGCACCAACCAGTACGCCTGGACCGACTGGGATGTACCCGTTCCTGAAAACACTTCAACGCAAAACAGCTCACGGCGGAGTATTTGAGTATCGATCCTGCGAGACTGACATGCTCGGCTGGGTGTGTGAAGCCGCATCAGGAACCGCAATGCCACAGCTGATGTCTGAAGTCTTATGGAGCAAGCTGGGTAGCGAAGCTGACGCGACGATATGCATTGATCAGTACGGAACCGGAACTTTCGACGGCGGGATCAATGCCACGCTGCGAGATATGGCCCGATTCGGTGCAGTATTCCTCAATGACGGACTGTCCCTGACTGGAGAACGTGTGCTCTCTGAAGAATGGATTGCACAAACGTTGGAAGGAGCTCCGGATTCACGAGACGCTTTTGCTGCCAGCCCGGGGGACTACCGTATGCCCGGTGGGATGTACCGGAACCAAATGTGGTTTCCATATCCTGGCAATGATGTGGTGCTGTGCATGGGTATCCATGGACAGCTGGTCTACATTAACCGTCCAGCGCAGATGGTTGCCGTGAAACTTTCCAGTTGGCCATTGCCGCAGGACCCGATCAAGCTGTATGCCACATTGGGCGCTTTCGATTCGATTGCTGCTGCCCTAATCGTAGAGATGCAGACCACACCGGACAAAGCATAGAAGTCGCAAGGACTGCGCTCGGTATGTAACCTGGACTATATTGATTTCACCCTGACGGATTGTGCGCCCTGTGTTTAGGAATTCGAACACAAACAGTTGCCAGCTGGATAGCCTGAGCATTTAGATCTCTCGTATTCACAACGATGTTCTGGAAATGAGAACTGAGGGATTACCGAGCAGAACAAGCTACTCGAGATGGCGCTAAAAGTGTGAACTGCTCAATGTAGCTGACTCCAGACACCGACTCGAAAAGTGGATGAGGTTGGGAATCAGCAGGACCGAGAAAAAGCATTATCAATTCCAAGTCTAAAATTGATTTTTTACCTTGAGATGCACCAAGTACCGCCACTTGTCGGTTTAGCGACATATCGTGGTTGGTATGGAGACGCAGCTAGGACAGTCTAAGACTTCAACCATTCACTCATTGGCCCAAGTGAGATCATTTGTGTCCAGGCGCATCGCCTTTACCCGAACAGTGCAATTTCGCGGAGAAATCATTGGAAAAGTAAGAGGCACGGCCGATAAAAGGTGGGTGACACTTATTGACGGAGCTGCTGCTTTAGAAATTGAAGCACCGTCGCACGCGATTCCCAGCAAGCTCCAAGAAGGACAACAGCTAGTAGTCACAGCCAAACCTAACTTTGACGTATGGCGCAGGAACCCGGTATGGAAAGTAATCAGATCCAGCGCCGGTGAGGGGCAACCAGAGGTTCAGGTCCTTCCCGAAATTGGTCCCTTAGAACTTTCCCGACAAAAAGTAGCCGCAGAATTCGGGATTGGACCGAAGCCAATTCGCAATTTAGAAGATATTCGTCCTACAGAAAAAATCGGAAACGTTGTGGTTATCTGTGGCCAGGATGCTCAGGTGCTAGCCGATTTTAAGCGGGGTCTGCACGAAGGCGACAGAAAACTTCGGGTATCGGTCAAGGCTGTCGAAGCGCACATTCAAGGGACCCGAGCTGTTGACGATATCTCCAGCAAGCTAAAAAATCTCAAATCTAGTGATGCCGATGCCGTCATTATTATTCGCGGTGGCGGTTCTTATGCTGATTTCTCGGTCTTCGACGAGCGAGACCTCATCGAAGCCGTAGTTCAATGTCAGGTTCCTGTCGTCACTGCCTTAGGACACAGTGAACATGTTCCATTGGCGGCTAGGGCTGCGACTGCAAATTTCGCCGTGCCGTACGATGCCGGTGCATCGATCCGCAAGGAGAATTCTAAACGCTATTTCGATGGACAACCTTCATACGCAGATCTCAAAATTGAGAACCAAAGACTGAATGAAGAAGAAAAAATATGGCGGGCGCACACAAAAACGAGCGAAGGGTTGCTCGAGAGTCTCAAACGAGACCTAGATTTGGAGCGAATAAAAAACGAAGAGGCACAAGATCAATGCATAATTGCGCAAAAGTCTGCCAATGAACTCCATCAGCAGACTTATCGAGATTGCTTGACGATTGCGCTGCAATCGATCCGTTTGAAGTCAACAATTAATGGATTGTGGTGGAGTCTATGGACAACACTGATCGCTTTCGTCTCCTTCTCCAGCGGCAGTCTTTCTACTGGATCTGCTGTGCTGATCACGGTAATTGCTGCGCTCTGGACGGGACTGACGTTCACCGGAGGATATCGAAGTCGAAGGATTCTCGAGTCACAGACCTGGCGAACATTATCTATGGGCGAGGACTTGCGATGGGTGAGAAGGAGCTTGCAAGGAGCGAGCTCACCTAGAGACCTGCGGTGGGTATTGAAACGAAAAATCGAAATCGAGCATCCCAGATCACGGTAAATACTGCTGGCCGCTGAAGCGCAGAGGGCGTTGACAACACCCGCGAAAATCGCGTGGAACTGCACCTTTTGCCAATTCCCGGTAGGCTTAGAGCAGGACTTGGCCGCTGGCCAAGACCTCAACGATAAAAACACTCCCTTGACCGCGTCACCGTGAGTCCTGACCGCCAGTATCGCGGTCCTCGGTAGTGGCTTTCGCTTTAGCCCATTGATGGCTGAAGCGCGGGTCTCGATCGAAGACCAGATCTGGGTAGGGCGTCACGGATCGCTTGTCAGCTATGGGAGCGATCGAAAGGAGAACCCCCTTAATGGAGGGTCCAGAAATTCAATTCGCCGAAGCACAGATCGACAACGGTCGCTTCGGTACCCGCACCATTCGCTTTGAGACCGGCCGTTTGGCTAAGCAGGCCGCTGGCGCTGCAATGGTTTACATCGACGAAGAGACCGCACTGCTTTCGGCCACCTCGGCCGGTAAGCACCCACGCGAAGGCTTCGACTTCTTCCCACTGACCGTGGACGTTGAAGAGCGGATGTATGCAGCTGGCCGTATTCCGGGCAGCTTCTTCCGCCGCGAAGGCCGCCCATCGACCGAAGCCATCTTGGCTTGCCGTCTGATGGACCGCCCACTGCGCCCGGCATTCGTCAAGGGCCTGCGCAACGAGGTACAGGTTGTTGTGACCGTCCTGGCTATCGATCCAGATGAGCTGTACGACGTTGTCGCAATCAATGCTTCCTCGATGTCTACTCAGCTTTCGGGTCTGCCATTCTCCGGCCCAATCGGTGGCGTTCGCGTTGCCTTGGTTGACGATGGAGAAGGCGCCCAGTGGGTTGCATTCCCTAAGCATAGCCAGCTGAAGAACGCAGTGTTCAACATGGTCGTTGCCGGCCGTGTTGCAGGCGATGACGTAGCCATCATGATGGTTGAAGCCGACGCTACCGACAACGCTTGGGAACTGATCCAGGGCGGCGCTACCGCGCCAACCGAAGAGGTCGTTGCCGAGGGTCTGGAAGCCGCTAAGCCATTCATCAAGGTGCTTTGCGAAGCGCAGGCCGATCTGGCTTCGCGTGCAGCGAAGGAAACCGTTGAGTTCCCAATCTTCCGCGACTACGAAGATGACGCCTACGCAGCGGTTGAAGCAGCAGCTTCCACCCGCCTGGCAGAAATCTACGCCATCGCAGACAAGCAGGATCGCGACAACGCCGCCGGCGAATTCAAGGACGAGATCGTTGCATCGCTGACCGCCGAAGGCTCAGCCTTCGCCGATCGTGCAGGAGAAATCTCCAAGGCTTTCGGTGCCGTAACCAAGCACATCGTGCGCCAGCGCATCCTGACCGAACAGATCCGTATCGACGGCCGTGGCCTGGCTGACATCCGTCAGCTTTCCGCCGAGGTCGAGGTTCTGCCGCGCGTCCACGGTTCGGCAATCTTCGAGCGCGGCGAAACCCAGATCATGGGCGTTACCACCTTGAACATGCTCAAGATGGAACAGCAGATCGACTCGCTGAACCCGGTAACCCGCAAGCGTTACATGCACAACTACAACTTCCCGCCATACTCGACCGGTGAAACCGGCCGTGTGGGCTCACCTAAGCGCCGCGAAATCGGCCACGGTGCCCTGGCAGAACGCGCCATCGTGCCTGTTCTTCCAACGCGTGAAGAATTCCCATACGCAATCCGCCAGGTCTCCGAGGCATTGAGCTCTAACGGCTCGACCTCCATGGGCTCGGTTTGCGCCTCGACCCTGTCGCTGCTGAACGCCGGCGTGCCACTGCGCGCACCGGTTGCCGGTATCGCTATGGGTCTGGTTTCGGACACCGTTGACGGCGAAACCCGCTACGCTGCCCTGACCGATATCCTCGGTGCCGAGGATGCCATGGGCGACATGGACTTCAAGGTGGCTGGTACTCCTGAGTTCATCACCGCGATCCAGCTTGATACCAAGCTTGATGGTATTCCTGCCTCGGTACTGGCCGCAGCGCTGACTCAGGCTCGCGAGGCTCGCCTGCACATCCTGAACGTGGTCAACCAGGCCATCGATACCCCGGATGAGCTGTCCACCTACGCGCCACGCATCATCTCGGTGAAGATCCCGGTTGATAAGATCGGCGAGGTCATCGGTCCGAAGGGCAAGATGATCAACACCATTCAGGAAGACACCGGAGCCGACATCTCGATTGAAGATGACGGCACCGTGCTGATCGGCGCCACCAATGGTGAGTCCGCTGAAGCCGCACGTTCGGCCATCAACGCCATCGCCAACCCTCAGGTTCCTGAGATTGGCGAGCGTTACTTGGGTACCGTAGTGAAGCTGACCACCTTCGGTGCGTTCATCTCGCTGACCCCAGGCAAGGACGGACTGCTGCACATCTCCGAGCTGCGCAAGATCAACGACGGCAAGCGCGTCGATGATGTTGAGGACGTAGTCTCGGTCGGTCAGAAGATCCAGGTTGAAATCACCAAGATCGATGACCGCGGAAAGCTGTCGCTGTCTCCAGTTGTTGAAGAGGACGAGGCTTCGGAAGAAGCAGCAGAGTAATACTCTCCTCTAGTTTGAAAGCCCCGGTTCACATTTGTGAGCCGGGGTTTTCTCATGTCAGGGACTTTGCGCGCGATAAAGAGCGCCAACACGAAAACAGCGGGGAGATGCCTCTGGCTTATGATTTCAAAGTGAGCGTGAAATCAATTTAAGCGACCGGGCGATACCCGTTTCACTGCTTGCCCAAGGTGAGATGTCGCGCGCAGTGGCCGTGGTTCATTCCAATAGTCTTACGCTGAAAAGCCCTCTGGCATGCAGCCATGTCACTGTCTTACGTTGGAAATAGCAACTGTCCGCATAGGATGAGATTGAGCACCATAAATTCTAATCTGCAAATGGAGGACGTCGTTTCAGTGGATGTCGGGGGAATGAAATTGCAACACCAGAATCTGCTGGTGACGCTTTATGGCTTATACGGGCAATCAGCTGCCAGCTCATTCCCTGTCTCCGTCATCGTTGAGATGCTCGGTGCGCTGGGCATTAAGTCCCAAGCCTCACGTTCGACTATTTCTCGATTGAAAAGCCGCGGAGTGCTCATCAACGAGCGCACGGGAAATGAGTCCGTCTATCAACTGTCCGCCGAAATCGTGGACGGCTTCCGCAAGGATGACCAGCGGATCTTTGCCCCTTCGCGCTCCACCTCGGAGGAGTCGCTGATTTTGGCTATTTTCTCGGTGCCCGAAAGCGAGCGGAACCGTCGGTACGAACTTCGCACTGAGCTGGGGAGCATGGGCTTCGGGATGGTCGCAGGAGGTGTGGCCGTTGGGCCGCAAATTGCATTCGAACAGGCCAAGACGCGTCTGGATGCACGCGGTCTATCCGAATACGTTGAGTACTTCCGTGCAGATTACATACCCGCGGCAGATATCCGGGACCGTGTGGCGCAGTGGTGGGACCTACAGGCCTTGGACCAGCAATACACCGACTTCCTTCAGCTCTACGTCGGACGACTGGGCTCATGGCGCGAGAAACTTGCCGCGCCAGCAGGATCTGCCGAGCAGCGCAGCGATCTAGAGCGTGAGGCTTTTGCCTTCTACGTTCCCATGCTGACACGATGGCGGCACTTCCCCTATCGTGATCCGAATCTTCCTTTCGAATACCTTCCCGAAGGGTGGAAGGCGCCGCAGGCTAAGAAGACTTTCCTTGCATTGCATGAGCTGTTGTCCCCGCTGGCAGAGGCGTATGCGACTCAGTTACTGTGCTCGCGCATTAGCTGAGTTCTGATCCATCCAGGCCCGAACCGCATCCCAATGATGCTGCTCCGGAGCGATGATCTCAAAGTGGCCCAACTGGGGATAGAACATCGTCGTGTACAGGGAGCTTTCGCCCAGAGAATGGATGTACCGTTCGGTATGCTCCAGTGGCACCCGGTCGTCATCTCGTCCGTGGACCAATAGCATAGGAACCATCGGGACCGGCTGCCCACATGGCGACGATTGGCGGTAGATGCCGGGAATTTCAACTGGTGAATTCCCGAAATACTCGATGGCCGCCGAGTCCCCGAGGTCTTCTTCAAAGACCTTTGCCACATCGGTGACCGGGGCAAGGCCGACCACGGCATTGGCAAGATCGGCATTAAGCAGAGCCAACTGCCCTCCGACCGAGTGCCCGACCAGTATTACGTGCTGTTCGCGCCCCTGGTCGCGCAGCGTGCTGCGTACCAGCCGAATCGCCGCGGCTACGTCGCTAGAAGGTATGGGCCAGGCATGTTCCGGTCCGCGCCGGTATTCTACATTGGCCACGCTCCAGCCGGCCTGCAGCAGGTCTTTAAGTATGGGCTGCATGACCGCGGCGGTGATCCGCTGCCGCCAGTAGCCCCCGTGGACCAAGACTGCGGTGCCCCGGTAGGACCGGTCCTGAGGGTGCACCAAGGTGACGCTCTGATCTGGATGACCGCCGTAGCTCAATACTTGGCTGCCTTGCTGATTTTGAGTCACGGGGTTTTACCTTTCGCCGACGGGTGGCCGGCAGGATCTCCCTGCCGGCCACCCGGAATTTTCATCTGATACTAGTTCGCGCCAGGAACCGATCCTGGTGGCAGAAAGTTGACGTCGCGCAGTGCCGAGAGTCGGACGACTTCTTCCGGATCGGTCAAATCATGTAGTTCATCGAAAAGCGTGGCGAGCTGACCTGAAGGGCTGACCCAGAAGAGCGATTTGCCCGGTGTCTCGTCCTTATTGAAGTACGCGTGTGGAAGGCCCATCGGCATTCGTACGGTATCGCCAGGACCCGCCTTGAACCATTCGCCGTCCAGATAAAGGGTGTAGGTGCCCTCCATGATGTAGATGTGTTCGTCCTGGGTCGGGTGCACATGAGGCGGTACTCCGGTGCCCGATGGGTCCAGGGACAGCCATGCAAAACTGCTGGAGCTCTCGACCTTGGATAGGTAAGTATGGCCAAGGACGTTCCATGTCTTGTTGCCCATTGACTCGCTTGCCAACGTGATGCCCTTAGGGAGGTCGCCCAAGATGATTTCCTGGCCCTGCTGCTGATCCATGATGTCTCCTTTGTGAGGTTGCGAACTTATGATCTCAGAATGGCATAGATCACATTGAATATGCAATAGGTCTTGCGGTCGCAAAATACGGTGTATATGATTTCTATCACGTCGGCGTCGTTGCCGGACGCTTGACTACCCTCGCAATCCACGCATCGCGGTCGATGGGACCCTTTGCTGCTCACCACGAGTAAGGCATCAATGTGAACACCAATCAGACAACAGGAATGAGCGTCTATACGCTCGGTACCGGAGGCGGCCCTATCGTCTCCAGCTCCCGTGCTGGAACCAGCACGGCGATTCGTGTCGATGGGGCAACCTATGTCATCGACTGTGGAATGGGAAGCATCCGAAACTACCGTTCGCACGCTGACTGGGGCGAGTTGCGCGCGGTGCTGCTGACCCATCACCATTCAGATCACATCTACGACCTCGGCGCCTATCTGGTCACCGGGTGGCAGGTGCCGGGAGAGTCTTTCACCCAGCCCATCCAGGTCTTCGGACCAGGTCGGCCCAACCGCGTCCCCGCTCTGGACCAGAAGCACGAGAAAGATGTCACCGCACGAGTGGGCAATAGAGAGATGGGCAGCACAGAAGAAATCGTAGACGCCTTGCTGGATAAGGTTTTTGCCTCGGATGTGCTCATCCGCATGGCAGACGAAGGCCGTGACGAGCCACATGAGTGGATCCAGGCGCACAATATCCAGATCCCGGAATCCACCGGAGCTTGCGCTGTGGAAAATAGGCACCCGCAGATGGAACCATTCGAGATCTACCGCGACGATCTGGTCACCATCTCGACCATTCTCGTTGACCATCGATTGTGCTTCCCGGCCTTCGCCTATCGGATCGACTCGCGCTACGGTTCTGTCGTGGTTTCGGGGGATACGGCCTACTCCGAGAACTGCATCAAGCTGGCCCAAAGCGCGGATCTGTTGCTCCACGAAGTTATTGATCTTCCGGGGATCCTTCAGACATTCCCTGACGGGCCGACTCGGGATGGCATTGAAGTGCACCTGCGCGAATCGCACACTCCGTACAGCGAAGTGGGCAAGGTCGCGCAGCAAGCCAACGTTTCATCGTTGGTGCTGCACCATATCGTTCCCAACACTCCCGGCACCGCCGACTTGGAGGTCATGCTGAATACCGCACGTAGGGATTTTTCCGGGACCGTTTCCATCGCAGAAGACAATGATGTCTTTGATATTGGCGGAGTAGAGTTGCAACTTGCCGCCACTGAATCCAAGGGGAGCTTGGCATGAGCCATGCACAGAATCTCGCAGACCACACCCTGAGCGCCGCCATCAGAAATGGCAAGATGAACCGGCGGGCTTGGATCGTCACGAGTATGCTCGTTCTTTTTCAAATCGTCAATTTTGCCGACAAGGCAGTATTGGGCCTTGTGGCTGATCCTGCCATGCGCGAGCTGGGCTTGACCGCCGGGCAGTTCGGCTTCATCGGCAGCGCATTTTTCTTCCTCTTCGCCATCGTCGGTGTCGCGGTCGGTTTTCTGGCGGGAAAGGTGTCCACCCGCTGGATCCTGCTGACCATGGGCGTCGCATGGGCCGTCCTGCAGTTCCCGATGCTCTTTGGTGGCGGTGCAGCGGTCTTGCTGGTGACCCGCATTCTCTTAGGTGGTGCTGAAGGTCCGGCCACACCTATTTCTTTGCAGCATGTACATGGATGGTTCAAACCCAAAGAACGCGGACTGCCCAGCAGTATCGTCGCCGCTGGGTCGACCTTGGGACCGATTCTCGCAGCTCCTGCTCTGGCCTGGATTATCGCCAACCCGGCTTTGGGATGGCGTTGGGCCTTCGGCTTCTTGGGCCTCTTCGGGCTGCTCTGGAGCGTGGCATGGCTCATTGTAGGTCGCGATGGTCCGTACAGCCATTCGAAAGCTGGCAAAGCCTTAGCGCAGGAGGAGTCTGAGGCAGCGCAGCGGACCTCGCCGCATTCAGTGACGAATCACGAAGCGCAGTCGGAACCGGTGGAGGAATTCGAGCCCAATGGTACGGGCAGTATCGCCGATTCGGCAGACCTGCTGCAGATCGTCCCGATTCGAAGAGTCCTGGGATCGTGGATGTTCGTTGCCGCGGTATTGGCTGGGGCCGGATGTTTCTGGGCCCAAGGATTCCTCACCACATGGTCTCCGAAATATCTAGGTTCAGTGGTCGCTCTGTCACCGGAAATGATCGGACTAGTTTCGACCTTTCCCTGGGTTGTGGGTGCCATCGCCCTGTTGATTCTGGGCTTCGGCTCGCGCTACCTGATGAAACGCGGAGTTACCGTCCGCTGGGCTCTGGGTGCACTGTTCGGAGCGACTCTTCTGGTCTCCGGCTTGTGCTTCTCGATCCTGCCTTTCCTTTCGGGATACGCTGCGGTCGCGATGCTGACCTTGGGCGCGGGCACCGCGATGATCTACCCGCTTGCACCTACGGCCATCGCTTTCAGCGTCTGCTCCAAGCAGCGAGCTGCAATCATGGCCACCCTGACCGGGCTTGCCTCGATCGGCGGTGTCATCGCTCCGGCCATGGTCGGTGGACTCATGGATCGCGCAGGCTATGTCCCCGGTGCCAAGGGGGTCGCTGATACGGCAGAAATGTCCGCACTGCTCGCCCAAGGCATGAACTCCTCATTCGGGATGATCGGCATCTATCTGGTCATCGTGGGCGTCTTCTGCGTCTTGATGCTCAACCCGGACCGAACAGCGCGCAGGCTGCAAACAAAGTTCACGTTCACCGGTTGATGCGCAAAAACGAATCCTGAGCGCATTCGTTACCTCTGTGCCCGCTGACTCTACTTTGTCAGCGGGCACAGGTAGTGGGGCTTTTGCTTTTTATGCAGGGCACGTCCGGGCGTGCGTCAGGTAGGTAGCCCCCGCTGATCCCGACCAGCGGTAATCAGGTAGCGCGATGACTGCGCAGCCTATTCGGTAACGGGCGTGCGAATAAGTTGGGATGTGACACGGTTGCATATGCGGATCGGACGCAGCAATTAAAACTTGGAAGTGCCACCTCAACTACCTTGGGATTGGGTTCACGATCATGGTGTTGGAAGTGAGGCACCAATGGATAGCGCTTCCTGGCCGGCGATTTGGGCATGTCTTCGAAGCGCAGTAGCAATGGTAACGCCCGGATGGAGCGCTGGGACGCCGGCGCAGCCGTAGACTCAATTGCGTGCAAGCGTCTCCTTGGAAACTTGAGTATCTGGCAGCGCCTCACCGGCTTCATGTGCACGTGCAAACACGGCCTCGGTTTACGCTTGAAGGCGAGTTCCGAGACCGTGCTGGTTTTGCAGCTAAGCGCATTTCCGACTAATCAGTCGGCTGCGAGCTCCCGCTCGATAACCGGCTGCGGGGAGGGATCTTCCTTGATCCTCGGAGGAATCAACGCCACTGCAATGGCCGCTATGGCTCCAATGATGGCGAAGAAGACAAAGTTGAATTCAAAGCTGATTCCCGTCGCTGCGATCCAACCACCGATGATCGGACCAGAGATTGCGCCCACGCGTGCGAAGGACAGCGCCCAGCCGGTCGCGGTGCCGCGCTGAGCCGCAGGGTAGTAATCGGCGATGTAACCGGTGAGCACCAGCGAGGTAGAGATCGAGCCGATGCCTGCGAAGGCCACGAAGCACAAGTTGACGAACATGGTGTTCGGGAACATCAACAGCAGGATGCCGCCGGCGCCGAGCAGGAAGAAGATCACCAAGACTGGCTTCTGGCCGAACCGGTCGGCAAGGTAACCCAGCGCCAGTCCGCCTGCGGCTGAGGCTAAGGAGAACACGAGCAAGAAGGTCAGCGATGAACCCAAATCGTAACCGGCGCTGCGCATAATCTGCGGCAGCCACGTGTTCAATCCGTAGACCAAGACCATGCCGCAGAACAGCGATATCCAAAAGAATATGGTGGAACGAAGATACTTGCCGGAGAACATGGAGCCCATGACTTCACGCCAAGGGATCTTTCCCGCCAGTACTGGCGGTGCCACCGGCCTGTAGTCGGCAACATTGAGGCGTGCGGCCAAGGCCTTCGCTTCGCTGATTTTGCCTTTGGCAACGAGGTACTCAAGGGATTCCGGGAGAATCCATGCCACAAGCGGCAGCAACACGACCGGCAGCACGCCGACTGCGATTACCCAACGCCATCCGAGGATGGGGAGCAGGGTCATAGCGACCAATGCTGCAGCGACAATACCCAATGAATATCCGGAATACATGATTCCGTAATTCAGCGAACGCTTCTTCGGCGGAGAGTATTCGATGGTCAATGCCGCAGCCACGGGAATAATGCCACCCATCCCCAATCCGCCAATCAGTCTGAACAGCCCGAAGATTTCAGGAGTTGGTGCCAAGGCGGCTCCAGCCTGCGTGATGGTGAAGACGACCATGGATAACAGCAACATGCGCTTGCGGCCGATGATGTCGCTGAGAGTGCCGATGAATAGTGCACCGAACAGCATGCCGACGAGGGCGTATGCCCCGAGGCCACCTAGCTCCAGCGGGCTGAGTGACCATTCCTTGTACTCTGCCAACGCAGGAAGTACCGCGCCGAGCACCCCGACGTCGTAGCCTTCCGCCAGAATGGCGAGCCAACAGGCGAACAGCACCATGCCGGTGGTGCGTTTGGGGATTTTCCAATCCGATACCTCGGAAGAAGATGGCATCTTCAAGCTCCTATGTCGTTGATGGGGCGTGTGTTCTCAGGTCCAACTTATGAATCATCTCGTTAAAGTGACGTGCGTTACAATACCTATATAAATATTATCTAGGAGGGTCGATGAGTAATCGAGAGAAAGCAAGCGCTGCGGAGGCTTCGCTGTCGACTCTGGTCAAGGTATTCCTTGCGTCGGGAGTGAACGGCGAGGCGCTGCAGAGGACTATTGAATGGGTTGATACGGACGCGGCCGGGCATCAGCACAACTCTGCCATCATGCACTTCGTCGAGGCGGCCGAGGCGAAGCTCTTTCGCGATGCTGGTGCCGATTCCTATTTCGCGATGGCACCCCGAGTGCGCCAAGAAATTGACTTTAGCGCCAAGCTCTTCTTCGGCCAGGAGGTGACTGCCGCAGTCCGGGTGGAGCGTATCGGAACGAGCTCGATGACCTTCGGGTTCAAGGTCTGGGGCCACCCGCACCAAGAGCGCGGGCTGGTACTTGCGGCCGAAGGGAAATTCGTGACGGTCTGTGCTCCTCCAAGTGGGGAGGGTGCGGCGCCTTGGCCAAGGGAAATCCTTGCCGCGCTGGGTACTGGAACCTAAATTCCCCCGACGTGCCTCTGCGGGCCGCGGCTTTCGGCTATGTCGCCTTCACGAGGGCGGGGCTGTAATTGTCCGTGCGCTGATGCCTTCACGCGGCCTGACCCATTTCGTGAAATTGTTTGCCTTCAGCGCCCGGGCTGATAGATTGAATCGAAATGTAATATTCGTGACGATCGTCACTTTACCTCTAGGTTGATCACGCGGTAACCGGCGCATGCAGGAGAGAATAAATGACCAACACTAACGAAGGTACCTTGAGCTCCACCTTGACGGCACTGGCTACGGGAGCAATCCACGTCCACGATCTGACCGCGCCGCTCTCGGCAGAGACCCCTACCTTGGTGCTGCCAGAACCGTTCGCTAACTTGAACGACTTCAGCCTCGAAGAGGTAGTAGCCTATGATGCGAAAGGACCGTTCTGGAAACACCACAACATCCAAACCGGTGAGCATATCGGGACGCACATTGACGCACCCATCCATTGGATCAGTGGCAGAGACGGCAAAGACGTCTCCCAGCTGGACCCGCAGCGCCTGATCGGACCAGCAGTAGTGCTGGACTTCAGCGCAGAGTCAGCCGCCAACCCGGATTTCCTCATCGATGTCGAGCACCTGCGGGCCTGGCAGGAGGAACACGGGGAGGTTCCGCGGAACTCCTGGTTGCTCTTCCGGACCGGGTGGGACCAGTACGACCATGATAAGCAGGCATTCCTTAACCTGGATGACTCCGGTTCGCACACTCCTGGCTTCAGCGCCGAATGCGCCAAATACATTGCCGACGAACTGGATATCTCAGGAATCGGCGTGGAGACAGTGGGAATCGATGCGGGCAATGCCGGGGTGCTGGAACCTCCGTTTCCCATGCATTATTACCTGCTCGGAGCAGACAAATACGGGATCACCTCGCTGAAAAACCTGGACAAGTTGCCAGCATTCGGTGCGATGATCGTGGTCGCACCGCTTCCGATCGTCGGCGGCACCGGTGCTCCCACACGCGTGTTTGCCCTGGTTGAGAACTGACTTCACAACTCGACTGCCCAGTCGCGCAATGGGTGCTCGAATTATTGATTTTCGCCTGTATGGAGGTACGTGAATGAACGTCGCAGAATTAGTCGGCAAGACCCTGGCTGGGCTCGGGGTGGGACATGCCTTCGGTGTAGTTGGCAGCGGAAACTTTACGGTGACCAATGCCCTCATGGCCCACGGTGTGGCTTATACCGCCACCCGGCATGAGGGCGGCGCAGCCACGATGGCGGATGCCTATTCGCGTACCAGCGGCAAGGTTTCGGTGCTCTCAGTGCACCAGGGCTGCGGGCTGACCAATGCCGCAACCGGGATCGGCGAAGCGGCGAAGTCGCGTACCCCGTTGATCGTCTTGGCTGCGGAAGCCGCCCCGAGCGCGGTCTACTCGAATTTCGCGATGGACCAGGATTCGTTTGCAACCTCGGTGCACGCGGTCTCCGAGCGGGTGCACAGCGCCGAAAGCGCTGTAGCCGATACAGTGCGAGCCTACCGGACGGCAGTCAATGATCGCCGCACGGTGGTGCTCAACCTGCCGTTAAATATTCAGGCCTTACCTGCCGTGGAGTCAGTCGAAATCCCGGTTGTGGTTCCAGTCGAACCGGTCAGGCCCTCGCATGCTTCGGTCGAGGCCATGGCTGTGCTTCTGCAAGGCGCAAAGCGCCCGGTGTTCGTGGCCGGCCGCGGCGGAAAGTCCGCTCGCGATGAGATTCTGGCCCTCGCGCGGCATAGCGGTGCACTGGTCGCCACCTCGGCTGTAGCCAAGGGGCTATTCAACGAGGACGAATTCAACCTCGGAATCTCCGGTGGATTCTCCTCACCACTGGCCGCAGAGCTGATCAGCAATGCGGACCTGATCATCGGCTTCGGTTGCGCATTGAATATGTGGACCATGCGCCACGGTCGCCTAATCGGCAACGGCACCAAGATCATCCAGGTGGATCTGGAGGAACCGGCTTTGGGCGCCAACCGGCCAGTGGATCTGGGCGTGGTGGGAGATTCGGCCCAATGCGCCAGCGACGTGCTTTCGCTTCTTCGATCGCAGAAGATCAAACAACGCGATGGCTACCGCACAGGGGAAATCCATGAATGGATCACCCAGAGAATTCACTGGCAACAGGTCGACTACCAGGACCTCTCCACGGATAATTCCATAGATCCCCGAACGCTGACTAAGCATTTGGATCGGCTGTTGCCGGCCGAGCGGATCCTCAGCGTGGACTCCGGGAACTTCATGGGATACCCGAGCCAGTTCCTCTCCGTCCCGGATGAGCACGGCTTCTGCTTTACGCAGGCGTTTCAGGCCATTGGACTGGGGCTGTACACGGCAATCGGCGCCGGCTTGGCCCAGCCTGATCGCTTGCCTGTGCTGGGCACCGGCGACGGCGGATTCCATATGGCCATCGCCGAGTTGGATACCGCGGTCCGCCTGAGGATGCCCCTGGTGTGCATTGTCTACAACGACGCCGCGTATGGCGCGGAAGTGCACCACTTCGGCGAAATCGATCCGACCGCCGACATGGGGTCGGTGGTCTTCCCCGAGACCGACTTCGCTTCCATTGGCCGCGGTTTCGGTGCCGAAGGAATCACGGTGCGTTCGTTGGAAGATCTCGAAGCGGTTAAGCAGTGGCTTGAATCGGATCCGGCCGGGCCATTAGTCATTGATGCGAAGATCTCGTCGGATGGCGGAGCCTGGTGGCTGGCTGAGGCATTTAAAGGGCACTAGGTCAACGACCGCGATATCTAGGCCAAGTACTCCGGAAGATCATATTTCCGGAGTATTTGGTTTTTAAAGTGAATTCAGAAGCTAGCGCCTTGATGCTGCCGTGAGCATTTGGCCGCACTCCATTTGCCATCCGTAGTCAGTCCGAAGCAATTACCCAAGCTAGAAGAATTGAGAACTGCGTACCGGGTTCTCCGTTCACGAGCCAGTACAAGAAAGCGTGGCTTGTCGCTGATCACGGAGTCTTCTATCGGGGATCCGCGACGGGGCAACAACCGACCTTTCACCAGTTGTTCCCTCGGACATTAGATCCGGTTGCTCCCTCGAAAAACAGAGTTCAGACGCGACAATGCCCGGTCCGCTGCTGCTCAACGAGCACGCGAACCGGGCATCTGTGCCATCAGTTAAACCGACCGGACCAGTTACCGGCTGCTTGCAAGCGCCTGGGCATCCTTCGCCGGAGTCCAACGCACATGCGTCGGGTCAACTTCTTGCGTCTCCGATAATAGCGAGAGGCGCGGGCGTACCGCATCAGTGCGGGCTGCGGGTGGCTTGCGTCGACCAGCTTTCAGCGGCAACGGCCAAGTCGCGCCAGCGCCCACATAATCCTGCTCGGCTGCTGCCTGCAAAGTCCACTGCGGGTTGTACAAATGCGTACGGCCCAGTGCTACCAGATCCGCACGGCCCGCCAGCAGGATCGAGTTCACATCATCGTATGAGGAGACTGCGCCGACGGCAATGACGGAGACGCCCGTCTGAGCAGCAACCTGATTGCGGATCTTGTCAGCAAAAGGAGTCTGGTAGCTTCGCCCGAAGGCAGGCTTTTCATCTTTGACTATTTGCCCGGAGGAGACATCAATGAATTGCGCACCATGGTTGATGAAGGCCGTGGCGATTCCCACCGCGTCCTCTTCGGTGTTGCCGCCTTCGGACCAATCGGTGGCCGAGATGCGCACACCGATAGTCTTCCCCTCTGGCCAGACCTTGCGCACCGCGTCCAAGACTTCCAATGGGTAGCACAGCCGGTTTTCCAGCGAGCCACCATATTCATCGGTGCGCTTATTGGACAACGGGGAAAGGAAGGAGGAGAGCAGGTAGCCATGGGCCATGTGTACTTCCAGCACGTCGAAGCCTGCGGCTTCGGCGCGGCGGGCCGCGGATACGAACTGCTCACGTACCTCGTCCATCTGCGAGCGGTTCATCGCCACTGGCACATGGCAGCCTTCCCCGTAGGGCAGTGAGCTCGGAGCCAGTACCTCCCAGTTACCTTCCTCCAGTGGCTGGTCGATGCCATCCCACATCAGTTTCGTCGAACCCTTGCGGCCCGAGTGCCCAATCTGTGCGCCGATCTTGGCATTTGAATTTCCGTGCACATAATCGGTCACCCGCTTCCACGCGCTGGCCTGTTCATCGGTGTAGAGTCCGGTGCATCCAGGGGTAATGCGTCCGATATCCGAGACACATACCATTTCGGTCATTACGAGCCCGGCACCGCCCATGGCCTTGGAACCCAGATGGACCAGATGGAATTCACCGGGTACCCCGTCGGCGGCCGAATACATGTCCATGGAGGAGACCACCACGCGGTTCACCAGATCCGTGTTGCCCAGCTTATGTGGCTGGAACATCGCAGGAGCGACGGCGGTCGAATCATTCAACCTGGCAAAGTTCTCATCAACGGTTTGCGCAAACCCAGGATCACGCAACTTCAGGTTGTCGTAGGTGATCCGCCGGGAACGGGTGAGCAGGTTGAAGCAGAACTGCACAGGGTCTTGGTCCTTGTACTGGCCAATGTTTTCGAACCATTCCAGTGAGGCCTGGGCCGCACGCTGGGTGGATTGAACCACCGGACGTCGTTCGGTTTCATAGGCAGCCAAAGCACTATCCACGTCAGCGTGCTCATGCAAACAGGCTGCCAGTGCCAGGGCGTCCTCCATGGCGAGCTTGGTACCCGAACCGATAGAGAAGTGGGCGGTGTGCGCGGAGTCACCCAGAAGGACGATGTTTCCATGACGCCAGTTTTCGTTGCGCACCGTGGTGAAATTGATCCACTTCGAATTGTTAGTGAGCACCTGGTAGCCGGCCAGCTCCTCGGCGAAAATCTCGGACACCTTGGCCACTGACTTTGCGTCGCTGACCCCCGGGGCGAATACTTCATTTTCAGTCTCATCAAAACCGGCTGCCCGCCACACGTCTTCGTGCATCTCGACGATGAAGGTTGAACCCTCATCGGAGTACGGATAGCCATGGATTTGCATGGTTCCCGCGTCGGTTTCCTTGACGAAGAACTTAAAGGCCTCGAACACCTGATCAGTACCTAGCCACATGTACTTCGAAGTACGCGGATCAAGGGAAGGCTTGAATGACTCGGCGTATTTGGTACGAACAGCGGAGTTTAGTCCGTCGGCGGCCAGAACTAAATCATATTCGGCCGAGAGCTGTTCCACATCTGGGGCCATAGTGGAAAAACGCACATCCACACCCAGCTCGATGCAGCGGCGCTGCAGCAGCTCAAGCAGTTCCTTACGGCTCATGGCGGCGAAGCCTTGGCCGCCTACGGTATGCATCTGGCCGCGGAAGTGGATGTCGATATCGCTCCAGCGGGCGAAGCGCCGTGACATGTATTCGGCGACCACCGGATCGGCATTGCCGATGCCTCCCAACGTTTCGTCGGAGAACACCACGCCGAAACCGAAGGTATCCGAGGCGGCGTTACGCTCCCAGACGGTGACCTCGTGGTTGGTATCCAGTTGCTTCATCAAAGCGCCAAAGTACAGGCCGCCTGGGCCCCCGCCGATAATTGCAATTTTCATGGTGTGTCCTTTCATCAACCCCACAGGGGTGCTGGGCCGGTAAGAGCCCGGATAAGTTTGTCAGTGATTAGGCGACCGGTGAGCCATTGAAAGCTTCACGGAGTTTGAAATGCTGGAGCTTGCCGCTGGGATTGCGTGGCAGTTGAGTCACGAAGCGGATCTCCCGTGGGTACTTGTACGGCGCGATTGTGGCCTTGACGAAGTCTTGCAATTGCTTGACCTTCGCCTCGCTGGCCTCGGCGCCTTCGACGAGAACCACAAAAGCACAGACGATGGATCCGCGATTCGGATCAGGACGAGCCACTACGGCGTTTTCCAGCACGTCAGGGTGCTGGTCCAAAGCTTGTTCGACCTCTGGCCCGCCGATGTTGTAACCGGAGGAGATGATCATATTGTCGCTTCGTGCTTGGTAGACGAAGTAGCCCTCTTCGTCCTTGTAGAAGATGTCGCCGGTGATATTCCAACCATTGCAGATATAGTTGTGCTGCCTCTCGTCGTCGAGATAGCGGCACCCGGTCGGTCCAATGACTGCGAGCCGGCCCGGTTCATTTGTGCCGACCTCATTGCCATCTTCATCCAGCACGGTGGCGCGGTAACCTGGGATCGCTTTGCCTGTGGCTCCGGGCTTGATATCCGGGCCTGCAGCGGATACGAACACATGCAGCAGTTCGGTGGCTCCGATGCCATTGACCAGTTCCAATCCAGTGGCAGCCTTGACCTGGTGCCAAGTTTCGGCAGGCAGGTGTTCGCCGGCCGATACTGCCACGCGCAGCGATTTGAGCAGGTCTTCCTTGCCGTTTTTAAGTATTGCGCGATAGGCGGTCGGAGCGGTAAACAAAATCGTGGCACCGACCTGATGCGAATACTCGGCCAATTCCACAGGGGTAGCGCGTTCGGTCAGGAGCGAGCTAGCTCCAAAGCGGAACGGGAAAACTACGAGGCCGCCTAAACCGAAAGTGAATGCCAAAGGGGGAGAACCCGCGAAGACATCATCTTGGGTAGGTTTAAGAAGGTAACGGGCAAAAGTATCCGCATTGGCCAGAATGTCACGGTGGAAATGCATGGTGATCTTGGGGACACCAGTGGTTCCCGAGGTAGGCCCAAGCAATGCCACATCGTCGGCCGCCGTATCCACCGCAGTGAATTCACCGGACTTGGCAGCGCATAACTGCGCAAGATCGTCCTCGCCTTGGCCACCGTAGTTCAGCACTGGATACGTGCCTCCGCTGGCCTGTACGGCATCTTCGGCAAATCGGTGATCGGTTAGCAGCACCAAAGGACGCGTCAGCTCAGCCAGCTTTGATATCTCAGAGGCGCGCAGGGCCGCCATGGTGGTGACCACAACGCCGCCGGCTTTGAGCACGCCAAGCCAAGCGGCGACCAGCCAGGAATTATTTGGACCACGAAGCATCACCCGGTTTCCTGGGCGCAGCGCATAGTCTTCAACCAGCACTTGGGCCACTTGGTTCGCTTGGCGTTGCAACTGACCATAGGAGAGCTTGGTGCCGTCTGGGGCCAGAAGGGCGGTGCGGTCCGCACCAAATTCTGCAGCAGCCTGGTCGATGAGGACCTCTGCGGCATTCAGCCTTTCCGGATACTGCAATTCGGGCAAGGTGAATTCCATTGTGGGCCACAGATTCTGTGGCGGAAGGTGATCTCGCGTGAAGGTATCCTCATGCGCGGAAGGTGAAAGTTCCATCAGGTAACTCCGTAGGGTGAATCGGTCGGATATCCTAGGCTGCGGTGGTCCGAGCGGCGCGGATCATGCCCTCTTGGGCAACGGTGGCTAAGAGCTTCCCATCG
The DNA here is from genome assembly GCF_035257265.1 of Glutamicibacter sp. Lineage (GTDB taxonomy): Bacteria > Actinomycetota > Actinomycetes > Actinomycetales > Micrococcaceae > Glutamicibacter. The sequence continues at coordinate 81,350 of NZ_DATEXC010000038.1, read as the reverse complement.
CGGGTGTAGAAACGCCCGATGGCCAGACCACGGCTGTTTTGGCTGGATACGGCCTCTTGGGCGTACAGCACCCAATCGTCCATGCGCCCTTCGCGGTGGAACCACATGGAATGATCTAGGCTGGCAGTCACCAATCCCGGGTCGCCCCAGCTCAGCCCGAGGCTGCGCATAATCGGTTCCAAGATGGTGTAGTCGCAGACGTAGGCCAAAGCGGCCTTCTGCACGAGACGGTCGTTCGGAAGAGGCGAAAAAGCGCGGATCCATACGGCCTGGTGAGCGCTCTGTGCGCGCTCGCCGGGAAGATAGATCGCTTCGGGCACGTGGCGCATGTCGAAGCTGCGCCCGCCAGCCCAGTAGGTGGCGGCTTCGCTGTCAACGCCCTGCAAAGCCTGGGCGGCACTGGACAATGTTTCCGGGTCGAGGTCCAAGGAATCGCTCGGTGCATCCATTGAGTATTCTGCACCTTCTTCCGGGACATGGAAGGATCCCAAGGCGGAGAAGACGGATTTGCCATTCTGGAAGGCGCGGACCTGGCGGGTGGAATATCCACGTCCATCACGCAAGTGCTCGACTTCGTAGCGTACCGGCTGATGCATATCCACCGGGCGTAGGAAGTATGAGTGCATCGAATGCAGCGATCGGTCCGTGTCCACCGATTTCATCAGTGACAGCGCACCTTGCGCAACCATGTCGCCGCCGTAGGCCTTGGGCCAAGGTACATATTGCGGAACCGCGGTGAAAGCCTGGTCGAAGACCTCGGCTTCGCACGCAGTTAATTCGATGGCGTTAAGGAATACTTGTGCGGAAAGTTCGGTGGTGTTCATGCTCGGCGGTATCCTTCCAGCGAGGTGTCTGAAACATCGGGGAGGTTCACTACGATGTTTTCTGGTGTGCGGGCGGTGAGCCACACGAGTTCCTCGGTGACCGACATATTTGCTTCAACGTGGGGCATGAAGGGCGGCACGAAGACCCAGTCGCCAGCTTTCATATCTGAATACTGTTCGTAGTTTTCGCCAAAGTAGATGCGGCCATGCCCGCGCAACACGTAGCCGCCGGTTTCTGCTTCGCCATGATGATGCGGCAGGGAACGGTAGCCCGGAACGTTGGACACCTGGCCGAACCAGATTTTGGTCGCTGGGGTGTGCTGGATACTGACGCCCGAAACACGGATGCAGTCACCTGACTGTGCGGTGTTGGTGTCTTCAGAGCCGGCACGAGTAACCACGGGAATAACTTGGCCATTTTCCGAAGCGTAGATCGAGTTATCGCCTTCGGTGCGGTATGTCATGGGTGTTTCAGTCATGTTCTTCTCCTTCGAAGTTTGTGTTCTTTATTTGCAGGTATTCAGTGGCTCGGAATTGGGGTGTTCACGCGCAGCCGGACGCGGTTTTTGAGAGTTCCGATTCCCGGGATTTCTGTCTGGAGCTCGTCCCCGTCGGCGAGGAAACGCGCGGGTTCCATACCCATGCCAACTCCGCCTGGAGTTCCGGTCAATACGACATCTCCCGGGCGCAAGGTAGTGAACTCGGAAATGTAGCTAATGAGTCGGGCCGCTGAGAAGACAAACGTCGAAGTGTTGCCGCGTTGGACTTCTATGCCATTGACTCTGCAGATGACTTCCAAGCCCGACTCCGGATCGAGCTCATCGGTGGTGACTAATACCGGGCCGAGCGGCGTCGTGCCGTCGAAGGCCTTGCCTTGGAACCACTGCAGGGTGCGGCGCTGCCAGTCTCGCATCGAAACGTCGTTGGCCACGGTGTAGCCGGCAATGGCGGCAGTAGCTTCTTCTTCGGTGGCATTAGTGATTTTGGTTCCGATTACCACGGCAAGTTCGGCTTCCCAATCCACGTTATTTGAAGCGGTGCTGATGATCTCCGAACCGGGATCGGCAAGGGTGTCGGCGAATTTGGCGAACAATGTCGGATATAGAGGCAATTCCCGTCCCATTTCCAAAATGTGGTCAGCGTAGTTCAGTCCGCAGCAGATCACCTTAGCCGGCGCAGGAACCGGGTTGAGCAGTCGCGCCTCAGCGGTCGGGAGCAGACTGTCCGAGCGGTGCTCTGCAAGGACTGTAGATGCGATGGATAGCCAATCTGTGTCTTGTAGAAACTCACTGAGATTGCGGGCTGGAAGAGGGAGGTAACCCTGAGCGACCTGCAGTGCCGCATGTGTTTGCCCGCCCGCTTCGACCGTTGCGAGTTTCATGTGTGACTCCTTGTTTATCCGGTACATATTCCATGTGTCGACTTTTTTACTGCCGTCACGTAAGCTCAATGTAGCACGCATCACAAAGATGACGCTAGAGCCAAATGGGGCACAATTGATTAGCCCAGTACAGGAGTTGGAAATGACTGAGACCAAGCTTCATCGCAATGAAACGATTAATCCGGCTTCCATGGCTAAGCCCTCTGGTTATGCGCATGGAATGAAGGCCGGAAACACTGTTTACCTTGGCGGGCAGACCGCCCTGGACAAGGACATGAATATCGTTCCTGGCGGCATAGTGGAGCAGTTCAAACAGGTATTTTCCAACGTGCTGACTACTTTGGTTGAAGCCGGCGGACATCCAGAAGATCTGGTAAGCGTCACGATCTACCTGACCGACGTTGACGACTACATGGCTAATGGCCGCGAAATTGGTCGGGTCTGGCGCGAAATGGCTGGCACCGAATACCCCGCAATGGCTGGTGTCGGTGTTACTCGGCTCTGGCAGAAAGAGGCCCTAATCGAGATTCAGGGTGTCGCCGTGATCCAGGATCGGGACTAATCTTCAGACATGCCGAAGAGCCACGGACTTGCCTAAAAAGGGCGAGTCCGTGGCTCTTCGGCTTGGCACGGTTAGAACTATCTTGCGAGCAGTATCAGCTGTCCAGACCGATGGTACGTTTGGCATGACGACCAGCCATGGGTGCCAAGAGTGTGTGTAATTTGTGAAAGAGATCTTCTGCCTTTAATGCATTCCATCCCTCTGGAAGTAATTCTGCTGGCAGCCCTGGATCGGAGTAAGGGAGCCGTCGCCATTGGGTGAGCAGGATCAAGTGATCTGCGAATGCCCGGGCATCATATTCAGGGTTGTCCCCGGCCCGGACAAGCTGTTGCCAGCTTTCCAATCGGTCTCGGTTCGCGTTCAAGAATTCGGAATATAGCTGATCCAAAGAAACTAAGTCCCACCAAGAACTAAGATTCTTCTGAATTTCGGCGCCGCCTATATGCTCGGCAAGGAAAAATTCGAAATACTGATCTAGTCCGTGTCGGGTGAAATAGGCCAGTGCTGCGTCCTTGGCATGTTCCGGAGCAATCCATAGTCCAGGAACTACGGACCCAAACCCCATCCGCACGAGTGCTGAGCGAATCTTGTGCCGTATGTTGCGCTGGGTCTCTGGCACCGTGAAGGTCGCCAGCAACCAGCGATCCTGAGCTGTGGCGCGACGGGGATGGAAGATCCGTTCGTCACCTTCGGCGAACGTGGTCAAGACAGAGTCAGCAAGCGAATATCCATTGCGGCCTTGCACTTGAACGCTTTCAATGACTCCGCGTTTTTTCAATCGTGATATCGAGGAACGCGTTCCGGTGGATTCAACTCCCACATCCTCCATCAGGGAAATAATCGTTGCCACAGGCAAGGCGCCCCCGTACTGGCGTGCATATAAACCAAAGAGGGACACAATCAGCTGATGATGGCGAGGCACAGAGAGGTCTCCAGCACTGACACGTGCGTTTGCCTGTGCGGTCATGAAACGTTCTCCAATCGATCCTAGTTATTCGATTCTAGTGCGACCCGTCAGCCTCATGGCGCAAGCCAAAGAAGTTTGTTCATTTTGATCGGCCAAGGTAATAAGTGGGCAGTTCGGCAAAATAACATCTAAGAATTCCCGGATTTTGGAATCCGTGCACATTCGCGAACGCGAATGGCACAGACGTGGTCTAGGTATCTGTTTCCTCGATCCACGTCTGTACCGGGTGGAACTATTTAGCAGAAGCTGATGGTGGACCGGTGAATCACCAATCGTTCACTTCTGAGGAACGCGCGCTCGCGGTACTATTTGGCTGTGTCGATTGCCGGGCTCAGGTGCGCATCGTAGAACTCGCGCAGTTGCACACTCTTGGCCACAACGATTGCATCCCAATCGTCCATGCTCGTGGAGCTATCGGCGTAGTCCGAAGGAACCTTGAAGATCTGCAATGGAACGTCAAAACGCTGGCACATGCTGGCGTAGGCGTATCCTTCCATATCCACTAACGCGGCGTTCAACCCCGAGATGTGGGCGCGCTGCTCGTCATTGCTGACAAACACGTCACCGGTGGCCATAGTGGCTTGAGTATCAGGCAACAAGATCTTACCGGTGGGCACCACATCATTCGAAGCCAAGGGGAAGTCATGCTGGATCAAACGAGTTACCTGGTAAATCGTATCCAAGCTCGGGCGGTCTTCATCGGCATTGCCGACTACGCCTGCGGTGCCCAAAACGATGACTCGCTCTACGCCGCCCTCGGCGAGCGCACCTGCGAGTGCTACCGAAGCGTTAACCTTCCCTACTCCGGAGACGATGTGCGGCACGTCTGCGAAGGCGGATGCTTCATCACTGTGCGCGAATACGAGCAGGGTCTTCTGTAGTGACATTCGGTTCCTCTCAACAACACTTAAGTCTTTTTGATTCTGACCGGTAACAAATTCGATGGTCAGCATGCTCACTTGAGTTTATCGGTTACGGGCTATGAAGTTCTTCAATTTTGCCAATGGGGGAGCGGATAGACTGAAACTATGAGTGAAATTGAACTTGCAGCTGTTGAAAGCTTTGCCCTGGACCACACCAAGGTCAAGGCTCCCTACGTGCGTAAGATCGGCGTTGAGCATGGGCCTAAGGGCGATGCCATCACAAACTACGATATTCGTTTTGTGCAGCCAAACCATGGTGAGATCCCTACCGCTGGCCTGCACACCATTGAGCACACCATGGCTGGCCTGATCCGTACGCGCTTCGAGGGCCTGATTGATTTCTCGCCATTCGGCTGCCGTACTGGTTTCCACATGATTGTCTGGGGCGAGCCAACTCCAGCTGAGGTTGCCCAGGCCATCAAATCTTCTCTTGAAGATCTAGCCGAGAAAGTCACCTGGGATGACGTTCCAGGTACGGAAGCCGTGAGCTGCGGCAACTACCGCGATCATAGCCTGCACTCGGCGAAGGAATGGGCAAAAGTCATCTTGGAACAGGGCATCAGCCTGGATGCGTTTGATCGCACCAATATTGCTTAATTGAAGCTGTTAGATCGATGTCGATAACTACTAGTTTCGGGCGATCGATCATGATTCCGTGAGCTCGCTTAGCGCAATGCCGTTTAACGAACCCCAGCGTTTGAGATATAAACGCTGGGGTTCGTTGTAGTTTATCTAAGTTTGGACGAAGGATACTTGGGTTCTCGATTCACGGTTGAGATCCCCCAGTTAGAGCGCCTTCACTCCTGTGAATTCACTGAATAGTGGTTGTCCTCGTGGCGGCTTTGTTCTTGAATGGGAATACTTGGCTTGGTGCCAGGAGATAAGGAGAGCCACATGGACAACACCATTGATCCAACGCACGCGCCCGCTCCGGAACCACCACCTCCGCCGGCGGAACCGACCACACCTGATCCGTTGACCCCCGTCCCTGGAGGTCCAAACAGTCCTGAGCCGCCTTCAACTCCGGGGTTTCCGCCAGATCCAACGATGCCGCCGGGGGCTCCAGAAGCTCCCGAACCACCACCGACGATTCCACATGATCCGTTTGGATAGGCTGACATATCCTGCCACGACCTTTTCGTGGTTGTCCCAACAGCACTAATGCGGCTTCGGATCTGTTGTGGAAATTGCGTCGGAACTCGATGAAATTAAACTCATCTGCTGATGACCATGAGGCATTCTGCTAGTCATTCGGTCCCCAATTTCAAAGCTCTCCTTCCACCTCATCTTGGGGGAGGGAGAGCTTTGTGCTGGGTTACTAAGGATTCTTCTGTGTGTGGAACACGGACGCTGTCTATGCTCCACTGTGGGAGAATGGTGGCAGTGTTCCGCCCGGATTCAAGTGCCGGGGCCCAATGTTTTAAGGATGTTTCTCTGTGGTCATGATTCCGTTGCCCTTGCACTCGGTTGAGGCACAACAGTTCTCACCAATTGATCCGGCCGACCCTTCGCTGGTCCACCGTGGCGAGGGCGGGGCAGAGGTGCGTCGCAGTATTCTTCCCGGTGGAGTCCGTGTGCTCACCGAAGCCATGCCCGGCCAGCGGTCGACCACCGTAGGATTCTGGGTACCAATTGGATCTCGTGACGAAGAAGCCGGGCACTATGGATCGACCCACTTCCTGGAACACCTGCTGTTTAAGGGAACTAAGAAACGCACTGCGCTTGAAATCGCTCAGGCTTTTGACGCCGTGGGCGGCGAATCAAATGCTGCGACCGCGAAAGAATCCACCTGCTACTACGCGCGGGTGCTTGACTCCGATCTGCCGATGGCCATGGATGTCATCGCAGATATGGTCACCTCCGCAGTTATTGACCCCCTGGAATTGGAGCAAGAGCGTGGGGTGATCATCGAAGAACTAGCAATGGATGCTGACGATGCCACCGAGGTAGCACACGAACACTTTGTCGCGAAGGTTCTTGGCGATCACCCGTTGGCGCGACCTATTGGCGGCACACCTGCCGAAATCATGGAGATCTCCCGCGAGGCCGTTATGGAGCACTATCGGGCGCATTACCGTCCGAGCGAAGTGATCATCACCGCGGCAGGCTCGCTGAACCACGACGAACTATGCGCAATGGTTCTCACCTCGCTGTCCGAGGCAGGCTGGGACCTTGACCCGATGGCTGTTCCAGAACCGCGTCGTTCCTCGGAACCGGCAACCATTGTCTCGGTGCCCGGCATTGAAGTAATCAACCGCCCGGTAGAACAAGCCAGTATCATCATTGGTTGCCCAGGTATTAGCGGACAAGATGAGAGGCGGCAGGTCCTTGCCGTGCTCAACGCGGTCCTCGGTGGCGGTATGAGCTCGCGTCTGTTCCAGGAGATCCGTGAAAAGCGTGGACTTGCCTACTCCACTTATTCGTTCTCGGCCGCGTATACCGATGCCGGATACTTCGGCATGTATGCCGGTTGTTCGCCAGCCAAGGCGAGCGAAGTGATAGGTCTGCTTGAATCCGAGCTGGATCGATTGGCGGCGGACGGTATTACCGACGCTGAATTAGCGCAGGCCAAGGGCCAGCTCGCTGGCGGTACAGTGTTGGCTCTGGAAGATCCAGGAAGTCGGATGTCGAGGTTGGGACGAGCTGAGATGGTCACCGGAGAATTCCAGGACATTGACGAGGCGTTGAGCCGGGTTAATGCGGTTACCAAGGAAGACGTGCAGGGGTTGGCTCAGGAACTGGCTGCCAAGGAACGCACCATCACCGTGGTCGGTCCATTCGAATCGGCAGCGGCGCTGGGGCGCTAAATACTTCAACAAAAACCTAAGGGACGCTTACCACTTCAACAGTGGGGGCGTCCCTTACTTTTTGATGGTGGAGCCGTTGCGCTTAGAGGGTTGCGCGTACCAGCTGGGCTAGTTGGTCAAAATGCGAGTAGTTGAACCCGTGCGCCGCATCTTCAAATACCGACAGCTTCGCGTTTGGAGCGTTGGCCACAAGCCGTAACCCAAAGTCCGGTGGCGAGAGTGAATCCTTTGTTCCACAAACTACATCGACAGGAACAGGCACCGATCCCAAATAGTCAATGGTCGGGTAATCGAGCATCTGCGTGCAGCTCTTAGCCCACCACGGAATGCCGCATCGCAGGTAGTCAACGAGCAGGATGGCTTTGACGGCATTCAACTCGTGGGGAAAGTCCTGCAGGAGTCTGCGAGCCTGCCGGAAGAGCGTATCTTCTCGGTCATTAACCGCTGGCGCAGCAATGATCAGGTGTTTGAGCAGCTCGGGACGGCTCCGAGCAATCTCGATGGATACCTGAGCTCCCATGGAATGTCCCAGAATGACCGCATCTTTCACATCTAATGTGCGTAAGGCGAGAGAGACCTCATGAGCAAAGCGTGCCACGCTAACCGGCCTGCCATCATCCATATTCTTGCCGTGGCCAGGCAACTCCGGAACGATCACTCGATGGTCACGCGATAGCTCTTGGGCGAGGGGAGTGAAATACCGGCTGGAGGCTCCAAGGCCATGAATGAGCACCACATCGGGACCAGTTCCTGCCACGCGTACCGATAAGCGGGTACGCAACGTCTCCGGGATCTGTCCAAAATAGCCGTGCCGCACACGTACCCTTCCGTCCGCGGACGATTCCACGAAAAAACTTAGTATTTATTTGCTGAATGCTCTACTTTAGCCAGGATCTGTTCCAAGCAGATGCAGGTCAGCTTCAGGGCAGTCCCACGGAATGTTCCTCGATCGCTGACCATAAGTCTTCTGGGAAGATTTCCTTGAGGTCCTGTTCGTAGGCGCCTCCATCGCCAGGGACACGGATCTGATCGCCATCAATGCGAAAAGGATAGGACTCGCCCTGTTGAAGTTCTTGCTCAGAAGTTGAAGCAGAAGCTGAAGTCATGCAATCAGCCCAGCCATAGGTTGTCTCGCCGTCTTGCCGAAATACCTCGACCTGGCAGGAAGGCGATTCAATCCACGAGCTTTGCTCTTCGACTATATCGACGAGTCGTGCGCGTTCATCATCGCTCAGGGTTGGCGGTACATCGCCGGAACTACATGCGATGGTACCGAACGTGACGACGGCAACTAAAAAAGTGCCGGCGCACCATCGCTTCAGGGCAGTCCCCATTTTACTTGCCAACTCCTTGGAAGATCTTGAAGCTTATTTTTCCTTGAGTTGTCCAGCAATACAAGCTGGGTATCGTATATCTCAAGATGATCGCAAAAAATCTGATGAATGTTCATGACGGCACGATGTGGACTTGAACGGGTAGAGATCACGTCATCGATGCCAAGTGCTACCGCCTGCAAGCGATACGCTTAAAGGTATGAGTGCACAAATTAAGGTTGCGGTGCTAGGTGCCGCAGGACGAATGGGCGAGGAAGCTGTTAAAGCTGTTTCCGCGGCGGCCGATATGGAACTCGTGGCCAGCCTCGGACGCGGCGCGGACCTCACCGAGATTCTGGAGGCCGGAGCAACCCACATCGTTGACCTGTCGGTCCCGGCAGCTACCGAAGCTAACGTGCGTTTTGCCGTAGAAAACGGATTACACGCCGTGGTGGGAACCACCGGATGGGATGCCGAGCGCCGCTCCAGCCTTGAAGAGCTACTCGCGCAGCATCCGGAAGTTGGTGTGTTGATTGCACCAAACTTTGCCCTGGGCTCCGTACTTGCCAGTGCATTTGCGGCCACCGCCGCTAAATACTTTGAATCGGTAGAAATTATCGAGCTGCACCACCCGAATAAGGCGGATGCTCCCAGCGGTACTGCGGTACGCACCGCCGAACTCATCGCCGCCGCTCGCAAGACCGCAGGTGTTGCGAAAAGCCCAGACGCCACCGATACACAGATCGATGGTGCTCGCGGTGCACTTGTAGATGACGTGCACGTGCACTCGGTGCGTTTGCGTGGCTTGGTAGCCCATCAAGAGGTCCTCTTTGGTGGGCCGGGCGAGCAATTCACTTTGCGCCACGATTCTTATGACCGCGCCTCGTTTATGCCAGGTGTGCTTTTGGGGCTGCGAAAGGCTTCGGCGCATGCCGGCCTGACTTATGGACTAGACGGATATTTGGAGTTGGGTCAGTGAAAACGAAACTCTGGGTAGGCGTAATTCTGCTTGTCTTCGCCTTGTATATCTTTATGTCATTCACCCAAGCGGTGCGTTTCATGAGCACCGGTGAACCGATCGCTATCGCCATGGGAGTCGCGGTCTTCGTGATTCCGGCTTTAGGAGTGTGGATCTTGATTCGCGAGGTGCTCTTTGGGCTGCGTACGGAAAAAATGGGCAAGACCCTTGCCGAGCTTGGGCAGCTTCCCGAAGATCTTCCTCGGATGCCCTCGGGGCGGTTTATCCGTGAAGCTGCGGATGCCGACTTCCCACGTCACAAGGAAGACGTCGAGGCGAATCCGGAGTCGTGGAAGTCTTGGTATCGCTTGGCCTTGGCCTATGACGCCAGCGGGGACCGCAAACGTGCACGTTCGTCGATGCGTACAGCGGTGAACTTCTTTGTGGCCGACAATAAGGCTTCGGCAGCCAGCAGCAAATAACGACTTAGCGCATTGATAAAGGGAGTGCCAAAACCCGTCTGGGTTTTGGCACTCCCTTTAGTTTTCGCCGCAAATTCTCGGTGGACTAGGTCACCGGTAGCCAGATGCAGCGCTCAACGGAGTCATCTTTCTCGACCACGTTATAAAGCTTCCACCCTTCGGGTTCCGCAGTGTCGGTAGCGTCCATCCCATTGCCTGCGATGCTAATGCCGCGAATCTGATCATTGGCCGCGAATTCTTGCTTCGTTTCCTTGTTTGGCGCCAGATAGTATGGCTCGTCAAAGGGGAGGATATCTCCAGGAATCGCTTCATTACAGATGCCGCCATAACCGCGCTTTGGGGCGGTCTGTACCGGGAGCCAAATTTTGTTTTTGCCGATTTGCTCTACGGAGATGGTTCTAGTTTCTTTCCACGTTCCACCTTCGGCGCATGACCGTTCTGTATCAAACATGGTTCGTCGTGTTTCCATGATTTTGATTCCACCTGCTACTGCGGTGACCTTGTTCACTGAGTTCCCGCAACTACGTTCCACAGCAATTGGCTGTAGCAACTGTGTCGGCTTCTGCTCGCCAGCCAGCCAAAGATACATGAAGGTTGCATAAACATTTCCATCTGAATATTCCAACGTGGCTGCGGCGTCTTCAACGCCATCGTCATTCAAGTCTGAGTAGACTACATCGCCGAGTTTGTAGGATGGTGAAAGCTTTTTGTCATCTGTGGTGACGGACTTTCCATTCTGCAGTTTTACGATGGGACGCGGTTTGTTCGCATACCCTTCGCCTAACTTCCAATCTGTGTTGCCCAAGTCAAAATCGCGAAGACTTAAAGCTGTCGGTGAGGGGGAAGGCGCCGGCGTGCTGGGTTGGTCTGCTGGGGCAGAAGAACACCCTACGAGGGTGAGTAGAAGTGCAATAGCTGAAATTTTTCCCGAGAGAATGTCGGTTTTACTTCTACCGCGTCGATGCTTTTTCATAAAGAAAGTGTAACTATTCGCTTGTCAGTCGTTCAAGATAACAAGCTTCTGTTTCGTTCTTGAATGGTGGGTGCGGGCTAGTTCGGGTCGTGATTCTTTTCGTCAGTTGGCAGGATGCTCAGATAGCGCACGCCTGCCTCAAGCGGTCCGGCCTTGCCCCAATGGTGCAACACCACCGCGGTCAGCAACATGAGAACACACAGCGTCCACCATTGAACCCACGCAGATAAACCCACTTGCAACAGCGGGAGTACGACTAAGTGCCCAATGTATAAAGTGAGCGGTGCCCGGCCTGCTGCTGCCAGCAAAGCTCCGACGTACCCTAAATGGGGAGTCACTAAGAGCAGTATTGCCAACAGCGCCAATGCGCAAGCTGCGGCATGGATCGTGAAGATCATCGAACCTGAATGCGCAGTTGGCAACCAGATGTAGGACGATTCGCTCAAAAAATTGTCAAGGTTCCCTGCCGGAGATCGGCCGGTGACCAGTGCGGTGAAAATCTGGGAGCGTGGGATGCCGGCGACGGTACCTACGGCGCTTACCCACGGTAAAATTTTGAGCCAGCCAATGAGCAGGCTCAATGCTGCAAGGACTACCGCGCCAGCGCCCATCCAAGCGACGGTTTTCTTCTGTGAAAGAGGTAGCTTGCCGACTGCAACGCCTAATAAGCCAAAACCGATCCAAATTAACAACGGGTAGTAGCCGGTAACTAGCAGATCAGCCAGAAGCAGACCGGGATGTGCGAAGTCGGTAAATGTGGGGTTATGTCCTAGAGATTGCGCTGCTTCAGCTGCAGCAAGCGGTCGCCATACCAGCGGCGCGATGACCAGCCAGAAAGCGGACAGGACCCATAGCACCCGGGTAGGCAGATAGAGCGCCGGAATGAGCAGCAGAAATAGTAGGCCGTAGTGCATCAGAATGTTTGCTATTGATTCATTGACAGGGCCGATGAGTAAACCTAAGACCGCGATGACCAACGCTCTGCGCACTAACACGCCTGCAGAGGCTTTCCGGGTCAGCCCCTTGCGTTCTAAGGAGCGGGCAAAGAGGATGAGCGAAACGCCTGCCAACACCATAAAGAGAACTGACGCGCGGCCATTGGCGGTCGCTCCAGTGAAGGTTGGAGATAAGGTCCCGGATTTATCGAGGGCAAAGAGATCAAAGATGTGGGCGGCGAACATTCCCAGGATTGCCAACGCTCGGGTGGCGTCTAATCCGGTGAGTCTGCGCGACTTCGTTTGCACGTGCATAGACATATCGCATCACGTAACTACATGAATATGCCATCGTGACACTTCCGCGTGTAGATTTAAGCCATGGCAACTAGTGAAATTGATAATCAGTCATTCCCCTTCGGCACCGTGCTGACCGCGATGGTCACCCCTTTCACCGAGGCAGGTGAGGTTGACTATGATGTCGCCGCGAAGCTGGCTATCAAACTCGTTGATGAAGGCTGTGACGGATTGGTCGTAACCGGCACCACCGGCGAGACTTCCACGTTGACCGACGACGAGAATATTGAAATGTTCCGCACCGTCGTCAACGCCGTGGGAGACCGCGCAGCGGTACTTGCAGGGTCCACTACTAATGACACTCGCCACTCTATTCGTCTGTCTTTGCGCGCCAAGGAAGCCGGAGTGCACGGCATCCTGATCACCGCTCCGTACTACAACAAGCCAAGCCAGGCTGGTGTTATCGCCCATGTGAAGGCGATTATCGACGCCGTGGATCTTCCAGTGATGATGTATGACATTCCTGGACGCACCGGAATCGCGCTGAGCCCAGAAACTATCATTGAATTAGCGCAGATCCCACAGGTGATCGCGCTTAAGGATGCAAAGGCCGATTACCAGTCGACCACCACCGTGTTGGCGAACACCGATTTGCACGTTTATTCAGGCGATGACGGGTTGACCTTGCCGCTTATGGCAGCGGGCGCCGTAGGAGTCGTTTCTGTGACGGCTCACGTTGCGGCGGCTAAATACCGTACGCTTGTTGATGCGATGCATGCTGGCGATTTGGCCACTGCACGCGCTACACACTTCGAGCTGGATCCGATCCAGCGCGGCATTATGAGCCACATTCAGGGCGCAGTTGCTGCAAAATATGGACTTCACTGGCAGGGTGTCCTGCCGAACACCGTCGTTCGATTGCCACTACTGGCACCATCGGACGCAGAACTCGATGCCATCCGCGCGGATCTACGTGAAGGTGGATGGGATCTTTAACGAAAGGGCTTAACCGCTTATGACTGAAAGTTCGGTAGGCAAGGCCGATACTGCGCGCATGCAGAAACCAGCCAAGCTGAAGAAGGGGACTTTACGTACCGTTCCGCTGGGCGGATTGGGCGAAGTTGGCCGCAATATGACCGTATTCGAGATCAACGGCAAACTTTTGATCATCGACTGCGGTGTGCTCTTCCCTGAAGAGCACCAGCCAGGCGTGGACTTGATCCTGCCTGACTTCTCCTACATCAAGGACCGTCTAGAAGACATCGTTGGTGTGGTGCTGACTCACGGTCACGAAGACCACATTGGCGCCGTGCCGTACTTGCTGCGTCTGCGCGAAGATATCCCGCTGTATGGTTCGAAACTGACCCTAGCGTTTATCGAAGCCAAACTGGCCGAACACCGTATCAAGGCGATCACCAACGTAGTTGCCGAGAACGAGATCGCTCAGATCAGTGAATTTGAATGCGAATTCGTCGCCGTGAACCACTCGATCCCTGACGCATTGGCAGTGTTCGTGCGTACCGAAGCCGGTACCGTGCTGCACACTGGTGACTTCAAAATGGATCAGTTGCCGCTGGATGGTCGTATCACCGACCTGCGACACTTCGCGAAGTTGGGTGAAGAAGGCGTGGACTTGTTCCTCACCGACTCCACCAACGCCGAGGTCCCGGGATTCACCGTGGCCGAACGCGAAATTGGCCCGGTGCTGGAAGCAAAGTTCGCTCGTGCCCGCCGCCGTATTATCGTGGCATCCTTCTCCTCACACGTACACCGCGTGCAGCAGGTGCTCGATGCGGCAGCAATGCACGGCCGCAAGGTTGCGTTCATTGGCCGTTCGATGGTCCGCAATATGGGTATCGCGGAGCGTCTGGGCTACCTGCACATCCCACAGGGCGTCGTCGTAGACCTCAAGCAAATCGATCAGCTGCCTGACGACAAGGTGGTGCTGATGTCCACCGGTTCGCAGGGCGAGCCCATGGCAGCACTGTCGCGTATGGCTAACGGCGAGCACAAGGTTCAGATCAACCCGGGTGACACCGTCATTCTGGCTTCTAGCTTGATCCCAGGCAACGAGAACGCAGTCTTCCGTGTGATCAATGGCCTGATGCGTTTGGGCGCAGAGGTCATCCACAAGGGGATGGCTAAGGTTCACGTCTCCGGACACGCCTCGGCCGGCGAACTGTTGTACTGCTACAACATCGTCCGCCCGAAGAATGTTCTGCCAGTACACGGCGAAACCCGTCATCTGATCGCTAACGGCCGTCTGGCCGCGCTTTCCGGTGTTCCTGAAGAGAACGTGATCTTGGCAGAGGACGGTTCGGTCATCGACCTCAAGGGCGGCGTAGCTGAACTTGTCGGTCAGGTTGAATGTGGTTACGTCTATGTTGATGGTTCCAAGGTTGGCACCATTACCGACGAAGATCTCAAAGACCGCGTCACCTTGGGTGAAGAAGGTTTCATCTCGGTCATCACCGTGATCAACCGCCAGAACGGCACCCTAATCTCCGGACCGGATATCCACGCCCGCGGCGTTGCCGAGGACGATGCGGTATTCAACGAGATCAAGCCGAAGATCGCAGCAGCAATCTTGGAGGCAGTGGCGAACAACCCGAACCACTCCACCCACCAGCTGCAGCAGATTGTCCGCCGCGTTATTGGGTCGTGGGTGTCGCGCAAGCTACGCCGCCGTCCGATGATCGTACCGGTAGTGCTCGAAGCCTAAAGAACAAAATAAGTAATGCCTCAAACCGTTCCTGGTTTGAGGCATTACTTATATCAGCGGAAGTATCTAGGGTTTATGATGTGGTCATGAGAAAGATTTCGGCGCAGAGTTCAAATAGGTTGCTGCTCCCGATGGGAGCGCTGGCGCTGATCGCAGGCTTGATCTGTGGCCTACTTGCGGTGGTGCTGATGGAGTTTTCCTCCCGGGATGAGGCGGTTGCTGAGCCCGGCTCCGTCTCAGCGACGGGCGGATTTTGGCTCGAATATGGAGCATTTGCGGTTTATGCGGCGCTCATCGGTGGGGCAGTTGCATTATTTCCGGGACTCGGGGCTGTTACTGCAGTCTTCATCCAAGAGCTCAAAAACCCGGATGCCTCGGGGCAGCGGCAAGCGCTGTGGGCCGGAGGGGGAGCCAGCGTTGGTTCATTGCTCCTCGCAATGGTTTTACTCGTTTTTTACCTCTCCGATCCATCGGATCACAGCATCTTGTATGTGGCCGCAGGATTTGTTCTTCTCTGTTTTGCGCTGACTTACGTGCTGATGCATGTGTTGCTGGGCTATCTGCAACTTAGAGATCACCGGACCGTCAAGAATAGTTTGCAGGCTCAAATCTCCTGATGTGTGGATTTGTGTTTTCATCGATATCACTGCAGCGTATTAAATATCGACAAGTCAGCTTCTATTCACATACGATGAACTCATGTCAGATGCCCCGGAACAAGCGACCGGCTCCTTCACGCTACCGATCTTCGGTGTGGCAATAATACTAGGTGCGCTCTTCGGTGCTGTACTGAGCACAGCGATTTTCTGGCCGGTGCTAACTCACGGATCTTCAGGTACGTCGGGCGATTCTATCGGCGGACTTTTGCTTGCCGCGATCAACGGTGCCTGGGTCGGTGCTGTCATCGCAATCTTCCCAGCCACTGGTGCGGTGATTGGCTTGGCAATCGGTGAAAAGAAGAGTGCCAGCGCTGACGCCAGCCAACGGGCCAAGATTGGTGCAACCGGGGCGCTGCTTGGCGGGCTAATGGTCGTCTTAGGAGTGTCCATGGTTCTTTATATGAGCCTTGGGCCCGCTATTTTTCTTGTCGTTGCTGTCATTTTTCTCGGGCTGTGCTTCGCCATCGCATGGACAACTCTTGGATCCTTAGAACAGCGACGCGAGGCAACGAGTAAGGCTTAGCCGAAAATCTGCCGACGTACTCGAATGCGTCGCAGGGTTTGACGATTGAAAGCTTCGAAATTCCGCTTGCATGAATTTATTCTTGCCTGCGATTCTCTCATCAGTTAGAACGGCGTTAACAAGAATGAACGTTATGGTTGGCGAGAAAAAAGCGTTGCCTTCGGTCGATACTTCATGGCAGAGGCTTCCCTTGATCTCCAGCATTCTCTGGCTGATCTTATTGCTTGTAGTGGACCCAGTATTGGTTGACGCGCCGTGGTGGAGTTACCTCGACTTCAGCTTTTGGTTTGCTCTGGTCCTGCCACTCATCCCTTGGCTTGGAATCGCAGGGCTCATGTCGATTCTGGGTAAGGCCGTCTCTTCCCGGTTGAGCAGGGTGCTTCTTAGCCTGATCGCTTTGGCGATGGGAATTATCCCAAGCACCGTCTGGGCGTTGCTGTTAAATGACGTTTTTGATGCGGTAAGTTCTTTGCCACTCTCGCTCAAGGTCTCCCTCGCAGCTGGAACAGTAGCAGTACCCCTATCATTGATCGTGCTCGCAAGGACATTGGTGGCCCGACGAAAGAAGGTACGAGTGACAACGAGTGCGTTTAATAATGGGTATGAAGGTCAACCTGACCAGTAAGCAACGCGGGGATATCTCCCTCCCAGCTGTTCTCCCAATGACCAAGAAGGCACCGGCACCGGCAGGAGGATCTGCAGGCCCTGCTCGTCTCTGAAATATTCCAGCAAGGCCTCGCCAGTCTCGAATTCTGCGGGTATCACCGAATCCGAAGTGTTAAAAAATCGTTTGCAGCCTTGTCTTTGGCTTGAGCCAGAGTGATTCCGGCCAAGTCTGTCGTCATCATGGCTGAGACTACTAGCGTGGCCGGATCGGCGGCGCAAGCCACCCAGATAATTTTGAATTAGATTCCGTCCTGCCGCTGGCCTGAATGGATCTGGTGTGCCGACACGGATTTCATTAAATGAGCAAATCCTGAACCACGGTGATCGTGGAGATGTTTTAAGGCAGAATTAGGCGCAACGACATGACAAGGAGTCAACGATGCTCGGGTACAACGCATGATCGAGTTCGAGAATGTTTCCAAGCACTATGCCGACGGAACGATGGCCGTCGAGAATTTCAACCTGACTATCCCTGCACGCAAGACCACGGTGTTTGTTGGTTCCTCGGGATGTGGCAAAACCACCTTGTTGCGCATGATCAACCGCATGGTTGATCCGAGCTCGGGGTCGATTCGCATTGACGAACAAGAAATTTCTACGAAGCCCGCCGTGGCATTGCGCCGTAGCATTGGTTACGTCATGCAGAATTCCGGACTGCTGCCACACTTTACCGTCGCGGAAAACATTGCCACCGTCCCCAGGCTTGAAGGCCAATCCCGCAAAGCCTCCCGAGTCCGTGCCTTGGAACTGATGGAAACCGTGGGCCTGCCCGCATTGATGGCAGATAGGTACCCTCATCAGCTTTCGGGTGGGCAACAGCAACGTGTAGGCGTAGCTCGTGGCCTGGCTTCAGACCCGAATATTTTACTTATGGATGAGCCTTTTGGTGCGGTGGACCCAATTGTCCGCGCAGAACTTCAACAAGAGCTCATCCGGCTTCAGCAGGAGCTGGACAAGACCATAGTTTTTGTAACCCACGATATCGATGAAGCATTTTTGCTGGGCGACCAGGTTGTAATCCTTGCAGCCGGAGCGCAAAAGCTCCAAGTGGGCAGTCCTAGCGAAATCATCGAAAGTCCTGCCAATGACTTTGTTGCCGCATTCATCGGTACCGATAGGGGCGCTAGAGCGCTGAGCGTCAAACACACTCCACATGGTGTGGTCCTGGTCGACTCGCAGGGTCGTACTCAAGGACGGCTCATTGACGACGGCTCCAGCTCGTGAACTGGATAACTGAGAACATAGGTCTCATTGGTTCACTGTCGTTGGAACATCTGCGACAGAGTCTGATTGCGATCCTAGTGGGATTCATAGTGTCGATTCCGTTGGGCTGGGTGGCTTGGAGATATCGACTCGTTCGCGGGCCTGTGGTGACGTTAACCGGGCTGCTCTACACCATTCCTTCGCTGGCACTGCTGATGATTCTGCCTGTGCTCACTGGGATGAGTGCGATCAGCGAAGCTAACCTCATCGTCGCGTTGACGCTCTATGCAGTGGCCATTATGGTTCGTGGGGTAGTCGATGGACTGGATTCAGTTGACCCTGCAGCGCGCTCGGCCGCTACGGCGCTGGGCTACGGCTCAGCACGCAGATTCTTCGCGGTAGACCTGCCGCTTGCGGGACCGGTGATCCTGGCGGGCCTCAGAGTCACCGCGGTCAGTAGCATATCTTTGGCAACGGTAGGAATTCTGGTGGGTGTCACCAACCTGGGTTACCTATTTACCAACGGACTACAACGGCGCATCATCGAAGAGGTATTTGCGGGAATTCTCGCCGTCGCATTGATTGCCTTGGTTGTGGATCTTCTGCTCATCCTCATTGGCCGCTGGCTCATGCCATGGACACGAGAACCTAAGAAATCTCAGCAGGCCGTCAAGAACGCTACTCGGCAGCAGGTGTCCTAATGGATCTTATTAACAAAGCAATTCAGTGGCTCCTCGCGCCGGAGCAGTGGGAAGGCAGCGGGGGACTCCAATCCTTACTGGGGCAGCATCTGCTATTCACCGTACTGACAGTAGCCATCGCTGGACTAATTGCAATTCCGGCAGGATGGGCCATTGGGCATACGGGTAAGGGACGCGAGATTGCAGTGGGTGCCGCAGGAATCGCTCGTGCTGTGCCATCTTTTGGTTTATTGATCCTTTTGGTGTTGATTTTTGGTGTACTGCACAAGCCTGAGGCCGCGGTGCTTACCTTCGTGCTGTTAGCTATTCCCTCGCTGCTCGCAGGTGCCTACACGGGGTTTGAAGCGATCGACAGGAAAACCATCGATGCGGCCCGAGCAATGGGCATGACTGAATGGCAGATCCTCTTCAAGGTAGAAATTCCGTTGGGTTTGCCGTTGCTCGTAGGCGGAATCAGGTCAGCTGTCTTGCAGGTTGTCGCGACGGTGACCATCGCAGCCTACGTAAATCTTGGTGGACTGGGACTGCCCATTATTACCGGGCTGAACTTGCGCCGCTTCGACATGGTGCTTGGGGGAGCACTTATGGTTGCCGTGCTCGCGCTGCTCTTGGACTTGATTTTCGCCTTGGCACAAAAACTGGCGGTGCCAGCGGGGGTGGGACGCAAAATTACGAAAATACCCCGCAAAGTTGCGCCGGCTAATGAAGCCGATAAAGATACAAATAAGAGCCCCGAACATTTGAAGTCCAACGAAAAGGAAATGTCATGAAGCTAAAACGCATCATCGCTACGTCAGCTGCATTAATGGCTGGAAGTCTCGCCTTGGCTAGCTGCGGCGGGGGAGATCCTCTGGCAACCGAGAGCAACTCCGCTCCGGCAAGTGGCGAGAAAATTGTTGTTGGCTCACAGGCTTACTACTCCAATGAAATCGTTGCGGAAATTTACGCTCAAGCGCTAGAAGGTGCCGGCAAAGAAGTTGAACGAAAGTTCAACATTGGTCAGCGCGACGCTTACATGCCACAGCTCGAAGACGGTGCCATCGACGTGTTCCCCGAGTACACCGGTAATCTGCTGCAATTCTTCAAGGAGGATACTAAGGCCCGCGCTTCGGACGAAGTGTACAAAGAACTCGAAGCTGAGTTGCCAGATTCATTAGCAGTTCTTGAGCAAGCGAAGGCCTCGGACCAAGACTCATACACCGTGACTCGAAAGTTCGCTGATGAAAATAAGCTGAAGTCCATTGCAGATTTGGCTGGTGTTTCAACCAAACTAACATTGGGCGGGCCACCGGAACTTGCCGAACGCCCATACGGGCCCAAGGGACTTGAAAGCGTCTACGGGGTCAAGGCTGACTTTTCCGGTACAGGCGACACAACGGTAGAAGAGTTGGTCGCCGGTACCGTGAACGTGGCCAACGTATTTACCGCTGATCCGCGGATCAAGACCGAAGATCTAGTGGTACTTGACGACCCGAAGTCAATTTTCCTTGCCTCGAACGTTGTGCCAGTCGTATCTGCTGATTTGTCCTCGGACCTAGCTAGCGTACTGAATCCAGTCAGCGAAAAGCTGGATGCGGATACGCTCGTTGAACTAAATGTGCAGAGCACGGTTGATAAAAAATCGGCGGCAGACATTGCTTCGGCATGGTTGGCTTCCGAAGGACTGTAACCGCCGTTTAACATCAAGGCATGGAGCGTTCATAAGTATCGTGGCTAGTTTCGATACCTGAATCTTTGAACTCTGGACTGCTAGCTTTTAGCCGCGAAGTAGCTTTGTGCACTGTACACAGGGTTGGAAGCTTGTCGCTTCGGGGCCTGCGCATTGATGCACTTAAAACACATGAATCTGCTCGTGCCAAGAAATCGGCACGAGCAGATTCGTGTGTGGGCTAGTTGCAACCATGGCCCTGAGTGTTTCACTAAATAGTTTGTTGGTTTGCCCAGTAGTATGTTCCGATTAGGGTTCTCACCGAACAACAGCTGGAGAAAAATGTCGGTATCCTCGAACAACCATCAATACACCGCATCTGAAAATGGGGCGTATAACGGCGAAGGAAAGAAGAGCTTCATCGTGACCTGGCTGCTGTCCTGGTTTCTTGGCGTTCTGGGAATCGACCGGTTCTACCTAGGGAAAATTGGCACAGGTGTCCTTAAGCTTGTCACCTTGGGAGGCTTCGGAATTTGGGCCTTGATAGATATCATCCTCATCCTTTGTGGCACCATGCGCGACAAGTCAGGCTATTTCCTAGCCGGATATGAGGAACACAAGAAGATGGCGCTGATAGTCACGGTCATCTTGCTGGTTTTCGGTATCGGCGCTAGCTGGGAAACCTTCAGTTTCTAACCCGAACCGTGCTGAGTGACGAGACCAAGTACGTCGAAGGATTCTTTCTTGGGAGTTTTTGCGCAGGCAGTCTATCTACCGCGTGCTTAGCCGTCCGCTGGTTCGGTGTTTACCACCGGGCCTGACCGCCGGTCACGCTATAGGGCCGTCGGAACTAAGCAGAGAATCCGGCACTGTGACCAATAGCAGGTAGTACCAATCCCCGGGCAGACGTGTAAATTCGGCTGGTATCCAGCAGGTGGCGATACCCTAGAACTATGGCCTCACGCACCCAGTCGCAGGGGGAGAAGAAGCCGACGACGCGCAAACCGCGAACGTCGAGCTCTTCGCCTGCCAAAAAAACGCCCGAGAACCCGGAACAGGATCTCGCTCTTCCACTGCGCGCAATTCGCAGCATGTGGATGGGCGTCGCCCGGATTTTTGGTGGCGCCTTCCGCCGGATCGGTGCCACGGTCAAACCCGACTTTGAGTTACGCCGTGACGGCACTGGACTCTTTCTCACGCTGATCGCGATCACCATTGCCATCGTCGAGTGGTGGGGTCTGCGTGATGTCGGCTGGTTCGGGCGCGGCGTGCACGCGGTGGCCGGAGGCTCAGTGGGCTTCATGGCGGTACTGCTGCCGGTGATTCTGTTCATCGGTGCGTTCCGGCTCTTCCGCTACCCGGAAGCGGACGCTTCAAATAACCGCATCGGTATTGGCCTGTTCATGATGACCTTGGCAGGGGCCTCTGTGGCGGCCTTGGCTAACGGATCCCCATCGGTCAGTGACGACTTCACGGCCCTTTGGGCTGCCGGCGGCATGGTCGGGTCGATCCTGAGCACCCCCTTGGGATTGATGATCTCGGTACCCGGTGCGATGGCAGTACACATCTTCTTCCTAATTCTTTCGGTGCTCGTGATGACCGCGACCCCGCCATTGCAGATCGCCTCGCGCGTCCGCATTGGTTACAACCGGTTGCTCGGCCAGGACCCGCACCGCGAGCGTACCGCGCCCACGGTGGCGCAGTCTGCGGTACTGGACCCGCACGCCGAAACTCACGACCAGACCTATCTGTACCCGGATGCTGAGCATGAGCACGCTCCGAAGCCGAAGAAGAAGAACTTCTTCGAACGCCGTGCCGAAGCTAAACGCGTCTCCGAGGTATATAACGTTGATGGCGACGGACCCGACGAGCGCCCCGGCGATGTCGCCTACGATAAAGCCGTTATCGATCCCGCGGAGCCCGCAACCAACGCACTGCCCATTTCCCAGGTCTACGACGCGGATTCCACCGCCACCGAGGCAATCGCCCGTCCAGACCTATCGGCCAAGTCCGCGGCTGCCGCCGCCCCTGCCGGTCCGCCGCCGGGCGTCAAACGCCCCACCAAGGCCGAGGCCGAGATGGCTGCGATCATGGAACAAGTTGGCCTGAACAGTGCCAGCGAACCAGAGCCAGACACCGACGCGATGCCGACCGTCGCGGTGAACCACACCCGTCCGGCTCCCGCCCTGGAACCAATCCCGCAGCGCACCGAACAGCTTCAGCTTTCCGGCGATGTCACCTACACACTGCCGCAGGATGACTTCCTGCCTGCCGGCCCGCCGGCTAAGGAAGCATCCGAGGCCAATGAGGCCATCGTGGCCGCGCTGACCAACACCCTGCAGCAGTTTAAGGTCGACGCGCACGTCACCGGATTCTCACGTGGCCCAACGGTGACCCGCTACGAAATTGAGCTCTCTCCGGGCACCAAGGTGGAAAAGGTCACCGCGCTGTCCAAGAACATCTCCTATGCGGTCGCCTCCTCGGATGTGCGTATCCTCTCGCCGATCCCCGGCAAATCCGCCATCGGCATCGAGATCCCCAATACCGACAAGGAAATTGTTGCGCTCGGCGATGTGCTGCGTTCCAACAACGCACGCAAGACCGAACACCCAATGGTGATGGGCGTGGGCAAGGACGTCGAGGGCGGCTTCGTCGTGGCGAACCTGGCCAAGATGCCGCACCTGTTGGTGGCCGGCGCTACCGGCGCCGGTAAATCTTCGTTCGTGAACTCCATGATCACCTCGATCCTGATGCGTTCCACCCCGGACGAGGTACGCATGGTGATGGTTGACCCTAAACGCGTGGAGCTCACCGCCTATGAGGGCGTGCCGCACCTGATCACCCCGATCATCACCAATCCGAAGAAGGCCGCTGAGGCACTGCAGTGGGTAGTCCGTGAAATGGACACCCGCTACGATGACCTGGCGAACTTCGGTTACAAGCACATCGACGACTTCAATAAGGGTGTGCGCGCCGGCAAGGTGATTCCGCCCGAGGGGTCCAAGCGTGTGATGAAGCCCTACCCTTATCTGCTGGTCATCGTCGATGAGCTCGCCGACCTGATGATGGTCGCCCCACGTGATGTGGAAGATTCCATCGTGCGCATCACCCAGCTGGCGCGTGCCGCCGGCATCCACCTGGTGCTGGCGACCCAGCGCCCTTCGGTGGACGTGGTGACGGGTCTGATCAAGGCCAACGTGCCTTCGCGCATGGCCTTCGCAACCTCATCGGTCACCGACTCCCGCGTGGTGCTCGACCAGCCCGGCGCCGAGAAGCTGCTCGGCCAGGGTGACGCGCTCTTCTTGCCGATGGGCACCTCCAAACCGATGCGTGTTCAGGGTGCTTGGGTCACCGAGTCGGAAATCCAGCGCGTGGTCAACCACGTTCGTGGTCAGCTCAAGCCCGAATACCGTGACGATGTCACCCCGGTGGCTGAGAAAAAGAAAACCATCGATGAGGACATCGGCGACGATTTGGACTTGCTGCTGCAGGCCACCGAGCTTGTGGTCACCAGCCAGTTCGGTTCTACCTCGATGCTGCAGCGTAAGCTGCGTGTTGGCTTCGCCAAGGCCGGGCGCCTGATGGACCTGATGGAATCGCGCGGCGTGGTGGGCCCTTCGGAGGGTTCCAAGGCCCGCGATGTGCTCATCTTGCCCGATGACCTACCGATGGTGCTCGCCGCCATGCGCGGGGACGACGACGCCACCAACCACCAGGCCACCGCCGCGGAAGCCGCACTAGTGACCGAGGCCAACGTGAACCATGCTGAACCGGTGGATCTGGTTGCCGAGGACTTGGCTAAGCGCGAGGCCGCTACCGAATACTATGATGAAGCCGACGAACCGGGCGAGGACGCCTGGGACCTGACAGGAAGAAACTAACCCATGAGCGCGCACGCCCCGCAGCCCGAGGACTCCCCGGCGCACGCCCCGGTCCCGAACCTGAATATCGCCAACGTCCTGACCACCATCCGCATCATCATGGTGCCGTTCTTCGTCTGGGCCCTGCTGGCCGATAACAGCGAACAAGGCCTGTGGCGCTGGGTGGCTCTGGCCTTGTTCGTGGTGGCCATGTACACCGACAAACTCGACGGGGACCTAGCCCGCAGCCGCGGACTGATCACTAACTTCGGCAAAATTGCCGATCCGATTGCAGACAAGCTGCTCACCGGTTCCGCACTGGTAGTACTGTCCATGCTCGGTGAGCTGGCCTGGTGGATCACCATCGTGATCCTGGTCCGCGAGTGGGGCATCACGCTGCTGCGTCTGGCAGTGATCCGCTATGGGGTCATCGCCGCGAATATGGGTGGCAAGGTGAAAACCGTCATGCAGGCGGTGGTTATCGGCCTGTACCTGCTGCCATTTACCCAGACGATCGGCTGGCTGAACATGATCGCGTTCATCTTGATGCTGCTGACCATGGCGGTCACCGTGCTGACCGGTTTGGAATACATCTACAAGGCCGCCAAGCTGCGCTCCGCGGCCAAGGCCAGGTAGTTCAGGTGCAGCGCATGGAACATCAGGCCGTGCCGGTGATTGCGCAGGCGATCGCCGCAAACGTTCAGATCGCTACCGCCGAATCCTTAACTGCCGGTTTGATCGCGGCCACGCTGGCCGAGGTATCCGGTGCGTCAGCAGTTTTACGCGGGGGTGTAATCAGCTATTCCTCCGAGGTTAAAGCTTCGCTGCTTGGGGTTGACCAAGCCTTGCTGGCCAAGGTTGGCTCGGTAGACGGAGAAGTCGCCCGACAGATGGCCGTGGGCGCGCAACGTGCCTGTGGTGCGCAGCTAACGGTCTCCGCCACGGGGGCCGCCGGCCCGCAACCCCATGATGGCAAAGCCGTGGGCACCGTATTCATCGGCTGGGCATACAACGATGAATCTGGGTTTGTCGCTCACCACTTTGTGGGCGATCGCGCCAAAATCCGTGAACGAAGCACCATCGCGGCAATCAATCAGCTAGCTGCCATTGTGGGTAAAGCTTCTTCACAGTAAGAACCGCGATACTGGAAATACCCAGAAACTTCACAATATTTCGCTTAGGTGTGGCGTACGCCGCATATTTATGATTAGGGTGAGGTGTCGGGAACAAATCCGTATAACGTGTGGTTGTACGGATTAAAGGGTCGAAAGTTCTGGCTCTTCGGTAAGATGTATCTTTTGAGAAGGACCTAGGAGTAGAGGCTATACACATGGTGAAGCAACCCGTAACTGTCAATGGTGTCGTCCGTTGGCGCGATATGGGAGAAGCCCATTCGGTCCAGCCCCAGAAGGAGGAACGCAAAATGGTAGTACTCCGGCATGAAATCGGTGACGTCCTGCGCGATGTTCGTCAACGTCAGGGCAGGACCCTACGCGAGGTTTCCCATAGCGCCCGCGTTTCCCTTGGATACCTATCCGAGGTTGAGCGTGGCCAGAAGGAAGCATCCTCTGAGTTGCTTTCCTCCATCTGCACCGCCTTGGAGGTGCCGCTCTCACTGATGCTTCGTGAAGTTTCCGACCGCATCGCATTGGCCGAGGGCGTATCCATTCCAGATACCGTTCCATTGGATCTGACCAATGAATTCGCTGCGGACGTCGAAAGCCGCAACGGCAAGCCACTGGCATCGGTCTAGTCTCGACCTAAATTTTCGACTCGAGGGCCTTCGCAAATGCGAGGGCCCTCGAGCTTTGCATGGAAGAATATGAGTCGTGAAAAATAGTGAATTCTGGCGAAATATGGATCATGAATTTGGTTCGATCTATTCGCGCACTCTGGCCGATTCGCTCGCGCTCACTGAGCTGCAGAGCATGAATGCCACCGAAGCACTAGGAAAAGGAATCAAGCCCAGAGAGGTTTGGGAAGCGATCTGCCGCGCGCAGGATCTGCCACCCGAACGCTGGCTGGGCATGGATCTGGAAATCAAAGAGCCCTAAACTCGCGACTGCCGCGCGGCCTGGTCTTCGAAGAACTGAAAAATATTCGAAACACGCTTACTTGATTTCGAACATCTGTTCGGATTAGGTTATTCTATTAACAACAGCACACAGAGTTTGTCCACACCTCGGGCCCAAGCGGTCTAAAGTGTCGGTTGGCGCTCATACTGTCTAGATACAGTACAAAGATTGATTGGCAGGTCGCGCAACGGCCTGCATGACCAAAGGTGAACCATGGCAAGTAATGATCGGGAAAAGGCTCTAGAGTCCGTTCTGGGCCAAATCGACAAGGCTTTCGGCAAGGGCTCACTCATGCGTTTGGGTGACACCACCCGCGCAGCCGTTGAGGTCATCCCCACCGGCTCGGTAGCATTGGACGTTGCGCTGGGCATAGGCGGACTTCCCCGTGGTCGAGTCGTAGAAATCTACGGCCCAGAATCCTCGGGTAAGACCACACTGGCGTTGCACGCAGTTGCCAGTGCCCAGAAAGCTGGCGGCGTTGCGGCCTTCATCGACGCCGAGCACGCACTTGACCCTGAATACGCAAAGAAGCTTGGTGTCGACACCGACGCACTGCTGGTCTCCCAGCCAGACACCGGTGAACAAGCTCTGGAAATCATGGACATGCTGGTGGGCTCCGGCGCACTGGACATCATCGTGATCGACTCCGTGGCAGCCCTCGTGCCACGTGCCGAAATTGAAGGCGAAATGGGCGACAGCCACGTGGGTCTGCAGGCACGTTTGATGTCTCAGGCACTGCGTAAGATCACCGGTCGTCTGTCGAACTCCAAGACCACCGCGATCTTCATTAACCAGCTACGTGAAAAAATTGGTGTCTTCTTCGGCAGCCCAGAAACCACCACCGGTGGCAAGGCGCTGAAGTTCTACGCTTCGGTACGTATCGACATCCGCCGCATTGAGACTCTCAAAGAGGGAACCAACGCAGTCGGTAACCGCACCCGTTGCAAGATCGTCAAGAACAAGATGGCGCCTCCTTTCAAGCAGGCCGAATTCGACATCCTTTACGGCCACGGTATTTCCCGCGAGGGTAGCCTGATCGATATGGGTGTTGAGCACGGCATGGTCAAAAAGTCCGGCGCATGGTTCACCTACGATGGAGATCAGCTGGGCCAGGGTAAAGAAAACGCGCGCCGCTTCCTGCGCGACAACCCTGATCTGGCCAATGAGCTCGAACGCCAGATTCTGACTAAGCTTGGCATTCTCGAAGACGGCGAAGAAGGAGAGGCCGACCTGCGAATCGTCGAGGGCGATAAGTAGTGGCCTCAGGCTTCAATAAACGTAGCGTCCGACCCGGATCTCGATCCGGGTCGGACGCTACGTCCGTTTCCAAAGAGTTTCAAGGCGACCTAGATGACATGCCTGACTGGGCCAAACCCAGTGAGCAGGAACTGGAAGAGCTGAAAAAACCTCAGTCGATCCGTGAACCACGGACCGCTAAGCGTAACGAAGTAACGCAGATAGTTTCAGCCACGGTTGAATCAGCCAGACCGCAAACCGTCGCTGAGCTGCAAGCTGCGATGGATAACATCGTGGCCAGCACAGAGCCATCGGCCGGAAGCCCCACTAAAAAGGAACGCCGTCAGGCGCGTGCGGAACGACGCGCGGCGCAAGAATCAGATGAGCCCGAAGTCTTTAGCGACGACCAGTGGCGTGAAAAAGCCCGTGGCATCGTCCTACGCCAGCTCACCGCAAGCGATAAAACCAGCAAGCAACTCAAAGATAAATTGCTGGAAAAGGAATGCCCCGAAGACATCGCCGACGAGGTGCTGGAGCGTTACGCCGAGTTGAACCTGGTCGATGACGAACGGTTCGCAAAATCCTGGGTTGTGGCACGCGCCCGTTCCCGCGGGCTTGCTCGTGGCGCTATTCGCCGTGAACTGCGCACCAAAGGAATCGACGATGAGGTGGCCTCCGAGGCGCTGGAACAAATCGACGATGATGCAGAAGAACAGCGAGCCCGAGAACTGGCGCGCACCAAACTCCGCCCGGCCTCCATGGGCTTGGATCGGGACAAGGCGCTGCGCCGGCTCGTTGGCATGCTCGGACGCAAGGGTTACCACGGTTCGATGGCCTTCAAGGTCGCCCGCGAAGAATGGGAAGAGCGCTACGGCGAGAAGTGAATGGCTACTGCGGGTCTGAATTCTCTGACTAGCTGCAACGAGCGTAGCGAATAACGTTGCAGTCGCCAAGGCCTCGAAGCTATTGAAGATCTTCACGCTGCGAACTTGCCCTTACCGAAGTGAGCTTCACCGAAGTGAGCTTCTTTGGATCTTGTTTGGGGAGTGCTTAGAGCTGCGTCGGTTCTCAGAGCAGGAAACGTTTGCGCAAATACGCAATCCAGAGTTTTAGAGTCAGGATGCCTGCAATAGAAGAGGCTCCAAATAAGAAGAACAAAACCGAACCTACATGCGGAAGAGTGACCGCAAATCCGGCGAGGCACAACGGAAGAATGATCAGTAGCCCGAGCGTCAACAACAACATGATCAGATGGAATTTCTGAGACTTGCTCAAACTGGAAACTGGTTTTTCAACTGCTTGCTCTTCTAGAAGTGGCGATGCTGCACCGGAGTGCATCGCCGTATGGTTTCGGTAGGAAGAATTCTCGTCAATGTTCATGGATACCTCCTGTTGATCCTGCAACGTAGGCGCACTATTTGTCGGCGAAACTGCAAGGCAGTATGACATCTGCCCAGATCGGCTACGGACGTGTCATCTAGTTCTCGTCAAATTCAATGTGGCAGAGTGTTGCCGTAGAAATTCAACACGAGGTTTAGACGACTATGACCGCCCTGTGATAGATGGCGAGTACGTACTGCGCTCCACACGAGACGAAGGCTACGCTGTGCGTAGATTCGTTTCCGGATTGATGAGATTACTGTTGAGCGGAGATTTTGGGAGAAGCCATTGGTTAAGCCATGGCTAAGATGTCGCGGGTCACTGAATTGGGTAACCTTGAAGAGTGAGTGAGTTGGACGAGATGACCCCAGTAATGACCGAGAATTCTGCGCGCACCTATGAGGTTCGCACCTACGGTTGCCAAATGAATGTGCATGATTCCGAACGCCTGTCAGGCCTTTTGGAAGACGCGGGTCTGGCCCGCATTGACGAAACTGACCCGGATGCTGTCGCAGACGTCGTCGTGTTCAATACTTGCGCGGTGCGTGAAAATGCCGACAATAAGCTCTATGGAAACCTTGGCATGCTCAAAAGCGTCAAGGACGTAAATCCTAGTATGCAGATTGCAGTGGGCGGATGCCTGGCGCAAAAAGACCGCGAAACCATTCTGCAAAAAGCTCCGTGGGTGGATGTTGTCTTTGGCACGCACAATATCGGCTCGCTACCGGCGCTGCTTAGCCGCGCCGAACACAACCAGCGCGCAGAGCTAGAGATCCTTGAATCTTTGGATGTTTTTCCCTCGACTTTGCCTACCCGACGTGAATCGGTATATGCAGGTTGGGTTTCAATCTCCGTGGGCTGCAACAACACCTGCACCTTCTGCATCGTTCCCGCCCTGCGCGGTAAAGAACGTGATCGCCGACCAGGTGAAATCCTCGCTGAAATCGAAGCATTAGTTGCCGACGGCGCTGTTGAAGTTACTCTGCTGGGACAAAACGTCAATTCCTACGGCATTGAATTTGGTGACCGTCTGGCCTTCGGTAAGCTCCTGCGTGCCTGTGGTGAAATCGAAGGGTTGGAACGTGTGCGATTTACCAGTCCGCACCCGGCTGCATTCACCGACGATGTCATCGACGCGATGGCCGAAACTCCGAACGTTATGCCGCAGCTGCACATGCCGCTGCAATCAGGATCGGATAAGGTGCTCAAAGATATGCGCCGTTCCTACCGTTCAAAAAAGTTCCTAGGCATCTTGGACAAGGTTCGCGAACGGATGCCGCAGGCAGCGATCAGTACCGACATTATTGTTGGCTTCCCCGGCGAAACTGAGGAAGACTTCCAAGCCACGCTCGACGTGGTTGCGGCCTCCCGCTTTGCTACTGCATTCACCTTCCAATATTCCAAACGCCCGGGTACCCCGGCCGCCGATTTGCCCGATCAGCTGCCCAAAGCAGTCGTTCAGGAACGCTTCGAACGCCTGACCGCATTGCAGGATCGCATTGCCAAGGAAGAAAAAGCCAAGCAGCTCGGGCGCACCGTGGAGGTTTTGGTGACCGAGCAATCCGGGCGCAAAGCCGAGGAAACCCACCGGCTCTCTGGCCGTTCCCGCGATCAGCGTCTGGTGCATTTTTCAGTGCCTGAAGGCGGTGACACTCCACGCCCGGGAGATTTGGTGACGGTGCCAATCACCGAGGCAGCGGCGTTCCACCTGGTTTCTGACCCAACTTTGGAAGAGTACTCGCTACGCCGATCACGAGCCGGGGACGCCTGGGATCGGTCGCAAGCTGATAGCTGCGGGGTACCAGCGACTGGCGGGAGCACCGTCGGTAAAACAAATCTCGGCATGCCAACGTTGAAGGTACGCGGCTAAGGCGATGACCTCTTCGCAATTGCCGGTGATGACTATCGTTGGCCCGACTGGTACCGGCAAGTCGGATTTGGCGATCGCACTGGCGCAAAAATTGGGCGGCGAAATCGTCAACTCTGATGCGCTGCAGTTTTACCGCGGAATGAACATCGGCACGGCCAAATTAGCGCCGGGCGAGCGTGGTGGCATTGAGCACCACCTGCTGGACATCATGAACGTGCGCGACGAAGCATCGGTGGCTCAATTCCAGGCGCAAGCTCGCGAACATTTTGAGCAGATTCGTGCGCACGGCAAGGTGCCGGTGATGGTCGGCGGTTCCGGCTTATATGTCCGTGCCGCATTGGATGTCATCGACTTCCCGCCTACCGACCGCGTCGTGCGTGATCGGCTGGAAGCCGAAGTGCAGGATCACGGTGATGGGGATGTACGCCGTCGATTGGCTGAGGTTGATCCGATCTCGGCAGCACGTAATCTGGACACACGCCGGGCGATCCGGGCGCTGGAAGTGTTCGAAATTTCAGGTCGTGCGTTTAGCTCATTTATGCCAAACCGTGAGTACTTCCAGCCAGGTTTGCAGATTGGACTGAATTACGAGCGGGCCGCGTTACACGAGACGTTAGCAGAACGTGTATGCAAAATGGACCGGATGGGTTTTGCCGAGGAAGTTGCCCAGCTGCTGGGCGAGGGTCTGCGTGAAGGAAAAACAGCTTCAAGGGCGATCGGCTACCAGCAGTATATCGACTATTTGGACGGTAAAATAAGTCGCGCAGAAGCCATCGAGGCAACGATCATCGCCACCAGGAAGTTTGCCCGCCGGCAGCTGACCTGGTTTAACGCTGACCCACGAGTGACGTGGCTTAACCCTAAAGAACCTGGCCTGTTGGATAAGGCCTTAGCACTACTGAACCCGGCACGCCCCACCCGCTAAGGAGCCAGATGTACCGCACCGAACTAGACCAGCTTGCAGGGCTGCCCTTTGCAAAGGGCCATGCCACCGGCAACGACTTCGTGCTGCTCGCAGATCCCCAAGGCACCCGGAACATCACCGCCGAGCAGGTTACCGCGCTCTGCCACCGTCGTTTTGGTATTGGCGGAGATGGACTAATTCGCGCCGTTCCCACCTCCAAGATGCCCGGCTTTGAAACGCAGATGCTCGATCACCCGAAGGCCTACTGGTTCATGGACTACCGCAACGGCGACGGGTCCATTGCCGAAATGTGCGGCAACGGGGTGCGGGCATTTGTGCACTACCTGCTCGCTGAAGGGCTGGTCAATCTTCCGATCGGTTCCAGTTTGCAGATTGGCAGTCGTGCCGGGGTCAAAACCGTTACCCGGTTGGCCGATGGCTATGCGGCGAACCTTGGCCCGTGGGGACTAATTCACGAGGCCAAAGCCGGTGCGGACTCCGTAGACTCGCTGGTGCTTGCCCGGGGCTGGGACCAGCCGCATCCGGCGCTGAGCATCACCATGGGTAACCCGCACACCGTGGTAGCGCTACCTGAGGCACAGTTACTTGAAAATCTGGATCTCACCGCCCTCCCGGAAGTCTCACCGACACCCCCGCATGGAACCAATGTCGAATTTGTGGTTCCCGCCGAACCCTTGATCAACGATGGCGTGGCTCATATCAAGATGCGGGTATACGAGCGCGGGGCGGGGGAAACCCTATCCTGTGGCACTGGTGCCTGTGCGGCGGCGGCCGCCATGCGTTACTGGGCCCGCGGCACCGCACTGATCAATCAGTGGGCGGTGGAAGTTCCCGGCGGACTGGTTGGTGTCGAATTTGCCGCCACCGAGGACGGTAACGAGGACACGATCCTCTCCGGCCCTGCGGCCTTGGTAGCCCGCGGAGTCATCGGCGCAAGCTAGGCCTGCAGCTCAAAAATGGCCTGCCGGTGAATCACTGATTCACCGGCAGGCCGTTGAGGTATAGAGCTAAAGTCAGCAGTTAGTCGGGCCGAGCGATTTTCAGCACGCGGAAGGCATTGGAGGTCGCCTCGCGGGTGATCTTCCAATCCTTGGGCAGCACGGTGCCCATCCACTTCTGCAACGAGTCGCTGCCAAGGTTCTTCTGTACGACCATCCACGCCTCGCCACCGGGTGCGAGCCGCGGCAGCCACAGCAGCAGCAGTTCATGCAGCGCTTCTTTACCGACGCGAATCGGCGGGTTGGACCAGATCGTGTCGAACTGCAGCTGAGGATCAATCGAGTCGGGGGTGCCCACCGAAACGTTCTTCAACCCCAGGCTTTGCGCATTCAACTTGGCAAGTTCAATGGAACGCTCGTTGACGTCAACACCAAAAACTTCCGACTCCGGGCTCTGCAATGCGGCGCTGAGCATGATCGGACCCCAACCGCAGCCGATGTCTAAGATTCGGCCACGCGGGGTGGGAACGTACTCCAGCAAAATTGCGGTGCCTTTGTCCAACCCAGCGGGGGAGAAGATTCCCGGCGCGGTCTGCACCTGATGGCGCGCGCCGTTTAATTCGACGGTCACGTTGCGGCGTTCGTCGGCCGAGGCGGGGCTGGCGCTGAAGTAATGATCGGAGCTCATAAGCAAAAGATTATCGCCTGCGCGCGAGGCCGGGCAAACAACGTGAGCT
This sequence comes from Glutamicibacter sp., assembly GCF_035257265.1. Classification (GTDB taxonomy): domain Bacteria; phylum Actinomycetota; class Actinomycetes; order Actinomycetales; family Micrococcaceae; genus Glutamicibacter. The sequence continues at coordinate 47,785 of NZ_DATEXC010000038.1, read as the reverse complement.
AGCCGATATACGGGCGGGTCCGTTCACTGATAGAGTTTTACCTATGACTTTGATCTTCGTCTAAGACGTAACCTCCATCGGTTACCTAGGCTTACCCCGACATCCGACGCTATTTCTATGCGCCGCCGGGGAACTTTAAGCCCGCAGACGGCAAAGTCTATTGTTATTTCTAGGCTCAGTGCACCCCACGGTGCATCCACGCCATCTCCCGGTAACCAGCACTTCATCTGAATATCGACGGCTTTTTGCCCTCAATCTTAGGACCGGTATGAGCGAACACCCAGCGACACCCAACCCCGCCACCTCGCAAAGTGGGGGTACACCGCACTATTCTGTATTAAGAAGTTCTTCTAAGGAGACCATGACTAACTCCGAGTCACCGCAGCAACAGCCAGCATCCATGGACGATGCCCAGATTCAAGCCGCAATCGATCGCATCATTGCGGCCGACGACGCACAAGCGCCGGCGGTATTCCACGCCGAGCAACCCGCAGATGACAGTATCTTCTCTGGGCAGGCTACCGCGTTGAACCGTTTTTCAGCCGAGCATTCATCCTTCGACGGGGACCAAGAGGACCTAGCTGAGCGCCGGGCACTGCGCCGCGTGGCCGGGCTGTCCACCGAGCTGGACGATGTCACCGAGGTCGAATACCGCCAGCTGCGTCTGGAGCGTGTGGTGCTCGCTGGTGTGTGGACCTCCGGCACCATCACCGACGCCGAAAACTCATTACGCGAGCTGGCAGCCCTGGCGGAAACCGCGGGCTCAGAGGTGCTCGACGGCGTCGTGCAGCGACGCAGTAAACCAGATTCCTCTACCTACCTCGGTTCGGGCAAGGCCATCGAGCTGCGCGATATCGTCGCCTCCACCGGCGCGGACACCGTGGTCGTTGACGCGGAACTTGCGCCCTCGCAGCGTCGCGCCTTAGAAGATGTAGTCAAGGTGAAGGTTATCGACCGCACCGCGCTGATTCTGGATATCTTCGCTCAGCACGCAGCCAGCCGGGAGGGTAAGGCCCAGGTCGAGCTGGCACAGCTTGAGTACCTGTTGCCGCGCCTGCGTGGTTGGGGCGAGTCGATGTCCCGCCAGGCTGGTGGCCGGGTAGGTGCCGCCGGTGGCGGTATCGGTTCGCGTGGCCCGGGTGAAACGAAGATTGAAATGGACCGCCGACGCATTCGCGATCGGATGGCCAAGCTACGCCGCGAAATTAAGGCGATGAAACCGGCTCGTGAGGCCAAGCGCGCAAACCGTAAGCGCAATCAGGTCCCCGCGGTTGCCATCGCCGGGTACACCAACGCCGGAAAGTCCTCGCTGCTCAACCGCCTGACCAACGCTGGGGTGCTGGTGGAGAACGCATTGTTCGCCACCTTGGACCCCACTGTGCGGCAGTCCCAAACCTCCGACGGGCTGACCTACACGCTCGCCGACACCGTCGGCTTCGTCTCCAACCTGCCTACCCAACTGGTCGAGGCTTTCCGCTCGACGCTGGAAGAAATTGCCGATTCGGACCTGATCCTGCACATCGTCGATGCCTCCCACCCGGACCCCGAGGGGCAGATTCACGCGGTACGCCAAGTATTCGGCGAGGTCGACGCGCTGAACATTCCGGAAATTATCGTACTGAATAAGGCCGATGTGGCCGACCCGATGGTCATCGAGCGGATCCGCAACCGCGAATCAAATACCGCGGTCGTCTCGGCACGCACCGGTGCCGGCATCACCGAATTGCTGGAATTGGTCCGCACCTCGATCCCACGCCCGACGGTGCAACTTGAAATTATGCTGCCCTACAATCGTGGAGATCTGATCGCCAAGCTGCATCAGAGCGAATCGGAAATACTGGAAAACGAGCACACAGAACACGGAACACGGATGATCGTGAAGGTCCGCGAATCTCTGGCAGTTCAATTGGAGCCTTTCAACCTACATGGATAAGCAAGCGCAGGTCTTGGACCTTCTCGAAACCGCGGTGACCTCTATGGGAGGTTCGATGCGTACCGGCCAGGAGGAAATGGTCAAGCACGTCGTCGCAGCCCTCGAAGAGGAAACGCACCTGTTGGTCCAAGCCGGCACCGGCACCGGTAAATCAATGGGCTACTTGATCCCGGCGCTCGCGCACGCGCAAACCAGTGCCAAACCGGTGATCGTCTCCACCGCAACACTGGCCTTGCAGTCGCAAATCGTGGGGCGTGACGTGCCGCGGCTGCTCGAATCACTGAAGGGCAAACTGTCGCGTCCGATGGATGTGGCACTGCTCAAGGGGCGGTCCAACTACCTGTGCCAGTACAAACTCGGCGGAGGCTACCCGGACGATAATGAGGGCACCCTGTTTGAAATGGATGCCCCGGCGGCTCCGGCTGGACAGATGTTCTCCCCGCTGGCCGCCGAGGTACTCAAACTGCGCGATTGGGCGGATAAGACCGACACCGGTGACCGTGACGAGCTGATCCCCGGGGTCAGCGATAAGGCCTGGAAACAGGTCTCGGTGTCCGCCATGGAATGTTTGGGCTCGCAAAAATGCCCGATGGCCGACGAGTGCTTCTCCGAAATGGCTCGTGCCCGCGCCTCCGAGGCGGACGTGGTCATCACCAACCATGCGCTGCTTGCGGTCTCCGCTTTTGAGGGGCTCTCGGTCTTGCCGGACTTTGAAGTCGCGATCATCGATGAGGCCCACGAACTGCAAGACCGGGTGACCTCTTCGGTCTCCGGGGCGTTGTCTGCCCGTACCGTGCTCACCGCTGCCGGCGGCGCCAAGCGGCACTGCGGTGTCAACGTTGATGAACTGACTAAGGCCACGGCAAGGCTGGAAAAGTCGCTGACCGGCGTACCCACGGGGTTGCTCGAACAGGGGCTGCGCGAAGATATGGGTATCGCGCTCAACGATATCGTCGAACAGGCCCGGCTGGTTTTGGCCCTGTCCAAACCGGAAGCCAATGCCCCAGCCGACGGTGGCCGGCAGACCGCCCGCTCGCAAATGCAGGCAATTATGGACGACGCGATCCGCATGCTCGAAGCCGAGGAACGCCGTGAGGTGCTCTTTACCTCTCGACCACGCGAATTTGTGGAGGGCCGCGGCTATGTGGAGACCGACGATTCCCAGCCGGCCACGCTGAACGTGGCACCGTTATCGGTAGCCGGCAAGCTTCGCGAGGGCCTCTTTGATGGGCGCACCGTCGTGCTCACCAGCGCGACCTTGGCCATCGGCTCACAATTTGATGCGGTGGCAGGCTCGCTGGGACTAATGGGCCAAGGGGCCCCAAGCTGGACCGGGATCGACGTAGGAAGCCCGTTCGACTACCCGAAACAGGGCATTCTCTATGTGGCCAAGCACCTGCCCAAGCCCGGGCGGCAATTGGCAGCCGAAACGCTGGACGAGATCGAGGATTTGATCAGCGCCTCCGGTGGCGGGGCGCTGGCCCTGTTCACCTCCAAGCGCTCGGCGGAGGAAGCCGCCGCGATCCTGCGCGAAAAGCTTGACGTTAAAATCCTCTGCCAGGGCGATGCGAGCATGAAATCCTTGGTCGCGGACTTCTCCGCCGAACGAGACACCTGCCTCTTCGGCACCATGACGCTCTGGCAGGGTGTGGACGTGCCCGGAGATTCCTGCCGCCTGGTGATCATCGATAAAATTCCTTTCCCGCGCCCGGACGATCCGATCTCCAAGGCTCGTACCGAGGATGTCGCCAAGCACGGTGGCAACGGCTTCATGCAGGTCTCCGCTACTCACGCCGCGATCCGCCTCGCCCAGGGCGCAGGCCGGCTGATCCGCTCGGTGCAAGATAAAGGCGTCGTTGCGGTGCTCGATTCGCGCATGGCTACCGCGCGGTATGGCAGCTTCCTGAGAAGTTCCTTGCCTCCCATGTGGCCGACGACCGACAAAAAGGTCATCACCGGAGTCCTCTCGCGGCTAAAACCAGACGCATAACCGGCCTTATCCACAGCCAGCACCCGATCCGCGCACCCCAGCGCACCCCAGCGCAAGATGGTGGGTATGGAAGAACTTACCAGCACCCAGTCGCACCTGTTGGCGATGGCCCACGCCATCACCGCGCTGGATGCTGCCGGTTCCCAGTTCACGTCGGACGCTCTCGCTCCGGGGCACGCCGCCTATTTCGCCTGGCTGACCGAGCGCGCCACTCAGACGCTCTCGCGCTTGCAAATTCAGGCCGCCGACGCAGTGCAACGCAGCGGCAGTCACCAGTTGGACACCGAATCGTTGGACGCGCTTACCAAGGCTGGCACAGATCCCAGCGATGAACAGCTCATCGCACTGCACGGGCACTGCACGCTGGGCAGGGCCTCTTATAAGGACGCGGCCGATCTGCACAGCGGCTGGCTGGGCATCCCGCACGGCGCAGCGGTTGCCCGGCTGAATGCCGCCGGATCACTGATCGCCGCGGTCACCGAGTCAGGGCAGCGCACCGAACCTGATTGCCTCCAACTGGCCGACGAATTTGCCGGCCAGAGCACCGATCCGCGTCCGCTGATCAGGGCGGCTCACGCCATCTGTAAAGCCACCCCAGATCTAGCCACGCCGCAGGTCCGCCGCGAACTGGAAACGCAGGCGCTGGAACTGATCAAGGCGGAAGACGCCGCCAGTGCAGGCAAGCACCTCAACGCGCTGATCACCGAGCACATTCAAGCTCAGCGTCCGGCCGCGGCCCTCTTCGCCGAAGCCGGCCTGTTCTCGCGTGGCATGCAGCGCGGCCTGATGGTTTACCTGCTCAAGGTTTTCCCGCACGAAGCAGAAATCATCGAATCATTGCGGGCCAAAACGAATAACCCCCACACCATCGCCGGCAACCGGGTGCTGCTAAACGAGCTGACGCAGGCAAATTACGCGGCCGCAAACCGGCAGGGTGCCGACCCCACGGACCCGGCAGACCCGACAGATTCCGCCGTGCCAACGGCGGCCATCGAGTCCGATGAACCTTCCAACGCTGCGCCCGAGCCACCTAGCTCACCGCGTATCCCGAAGGAATGGGACGACGCATCGACGATGCCGCAGTGGGCTCGCGAAGCCCAGGCTACGGAACCAGATGCACCTGAAACACCGCAGCCGTACACCGATCCTGATATTGAACCTGCCGCGCTACCTCCTTTCGAGGACCTCTCCCCGGCACTACGCCACATGACCGCATTGTTGGCAGTCTTGCGCGCCAACCGTGTGGGCGGCAAAGATCCGGGCGCTGCATTGGTCGCTCCACAGGTCATCGTGCACCTGAACTACGAAAAAATGCTTGCCGGTGCGCTAAGTTTTGCCACCACCGAAAACGGTCTGCCGCTCACCGCTGCCGCGGCCCGCACCCTCATGTGCAATGCCGGTATTTACCCCGTGGTACTCAACGGTAAGAGTCAACCGCTGGATATCGGTCGATCCAAACGGCTCTTCCCACCGCATATGAGACGTGCGCTGGCCGCGCGAGACCGTGGTTGCATCTATCCGGGCTGCCATATGCCAGCCGGCCGTTGCGAAGCAGATCATGTGGATCCGTGGGAGCAAGGCGGAGAAACGCGAGTGGACCGCGGGGCACTGCTCTGCCCAATGCACCATCATGCCCGGCACGCAGGACTATTTAGCCTGATCGTCGCCGACGGCAAACCCCCGGCGGTGCTCCTGCCCAAATTTTTGGACCCCGATCAACAACCTCGGCGTAACACCCACTGGTTCTCGGCAGCCGAGGTGCTCGCCGCCTGATCGGCTGCATCTAAACGGTGCTCGAAGCACCGGTGAATTCAGACTACGCTGGTACCCAGTCACGGAATTTCGACAGCTGGGAGCGGTCCATGAGCACAGCGCATGATCCAATGCACGATCCTGGCTCAGACTCGCCATCAGCTGCGCGCGATATTAGCGATGCCGAACACTGGAACCGACTGGCCGAGTCAGCTGAAACCGACGTACATGGACGTTTCGGGCATCGGCTGATGGGGATACCCGGGACCTGGATCGGAGCGTTACGCGCACTGCCTGATCAGCCGCTGCCCAATTCAGGCGCACGTCCCTGGTCCGAATGGCATTATTGGTGGCAGGCGCACTATCTGGATGCGATCATCGATGCGGCGTTCAGCGCGTTGCAAGCGGGGGAGCGCAGCACGGCACGTGCGGAGTGGAAGCGCGCTCAACGATTGCTGAGGGGCGTCCTGATCCGCAACCTCGCAAGTTTCCCCAATTATTTCTACGACGATATGGCCTGGTTGCTTCTTGCCGCGACTCGGCTGAACGAGCTGAGTCTGCAACTTTCGGCGCGCCCTGCCCTGTTATCCACCCTCGCAATGCGGGCATTGGGTCGCCAGCTGGTACTCGGCCAGGACGACAAACTTGGTGGCGGGCTTTACTGGTCACGTAAACGAGACTTTAAAAATACGCCTTCCAACGGTCCAGCGGCCTTGTACTTTGCACGTATTAACGACGTTCAGACTAGCAATCGTCTCTTGGCCTGGTTGCGCCACAATCTCCACGATGAACGCACCGGGCTTTATCTTGATGGAATCCGGCTGACCGCCAGCGGCCCACAGCTCGAAAACGCAATCTATACCTACAACCAGGGCACGGTGCTCGGCGCGCTATTGGCCAGCGGAAGCACCGAACACCTAGCTCAGGCACAATCACTTATTGAGTCGGTCAAAGTGCATCTGTCCAACGACGATCATGGCATCGGGTTGCGTCTGGGCACCGGTGGCGATGGGGATCTGTTCACCGGAATTCTTTGCCGCTATCTTGCCCTGGCCGCGCTTGACCCACGGCTTCCCGCAGCGAGCAGGCATACTGCTGCGCGCCTGATTTGCCTCACTGCAGCCCATCTTGCCGACAGGACTGAAACTCAGCTCTCCGCGGCGATCCAGCGATGGACGATCCTGCAGGCGGCTCAGCGCGTGTGCCAAGCCGGTACACAGAGCGACTAGGCAGGCATGGAAAAGCCACCGTCCACGCACAGCTAAATGGTGCGTAGACGGTGGCTGAATACTTTAAAAACGTTTTAACGTACTCGGACTAGAGCGAGCGCATGACCGAAACGACGCGACCCATGACGGTGGCTGCGTCACCAAGGATCGGCTCGTAACGGGAGTTCTGTGGAAGCAACCAGGTATGCCCATCGCGCTGCCGGAAAGTCTTCACCGTGGCTTCTTCGTCGAGCAGTGCTGCAACGATATCGCCGTTTTCGGCGGTCTGTTGGCGACGCACAACCACCCAGTCACCGTCGCAAATTGCGGCGTCCACCATTGAATCACCCGAGACCTTGAGCATGAATAGTTCGCCGTGTCCCACTAACTGACGCGGTAGCGAGAACACATCTTCGACGGTTTGTTCGGCCAAGATTGGTCCGCCGGCGGCGATCCGTCCGACTAGAGGCACCATGGTGGTGTCGGCTGAGGTGCTTAGCTCGATCACCTTGGCGTCTTCTACCGGCTCCGGTGCGCCGGAGCTTTCCTCAGTAGCTTCGCCATCTTCAGCCAGCTGCAAGGGGAGCAGGATTTCCATGGCGCGTGGACGACGGGGATCTCGGCGGATGTACCCAAGTTTTTCCAGCTGCCCGAGTTGGTGGGTCACGCTGGACAAGCTCTTCAGGCCTACAGAGTCGCCAATCTCACGCATCGACGGAGGGTAACCGTTCCGACCGATCGAGCGTTGAATGGTTTCGAGGATTTTTTTCTGACGTATGGTCAGCGATCGGGCATTTGACCGGGGAGTGCGCTGTGATGCTGACATGTAGTTTTGCCTTCCCTTGCATTCGGTCCTCAGTTCTAACCTTCAAACTGTCGGTGCCCAATGTTGTGATGTATTTACTGATCTTCTACTTCGAAATCTTAGTTGATTTTCTCGCTTCTTTCAAAGATTTGTTCGAAAGAGTCTGGACAAGTTCGATCGGAGTCTGTTAGAAAAGATGTACTAGTATCGAACAAGTGTTCGAAGTTCGTATTCGAATTTCAGTTCGCATCATCAAAACTGTTAAGGAGAAATGTCATGGCTACGCTCGCACTCGTACCGCAGCAAGACAAAGCACCGCTGAAGATCCGCATCAATCGTCGTGGATGGGCGGTCCTCGTGGGCATCCCAATCTTCCTGTTGACGATCGCCGCGGCGTTCGTCTTCACGATGTTCACCTCCAGCGCCAACGCATCCACCGACCTCCCCGCCGGTCTGGAAACCGTAGAAGTCACGGTCATTCCAGGCGACACACTCTGGAGTCTTGCCAGTGAATATGCTCGGGGCTACGAGGTTAACGCTGCAATGAACCACATCGAAGAGCTGAACGCGATTGATACCGGCATGCTTTACGCGGGGGACACCATCAACATTCCGGTCCTCGCGAACTAGGAATTGGCTCACCATTGTTACCTGTTCTTGTCGTGGATTCACCACGCAGAGCAACTCACCATTAGAATTAATGCGTGAATGACCGTAGTGAACTTCTGAGTCAGCTGCCTTTGCGTGAGAACCTCCGCGGGCTTTCCCCATATGGTGCGCCACAAATCGACGTTCCCATTCAGCTGAACGTCAACGAAAACACGCATCCACTGCCAACGAGCGTAGTCGACGCCATCGCCCAAGAAGTCGCCAAGGCGGCCACTACCCTCAACCGCTACCCAGATCGTGAATTTACCGAACTGCGTGAACTGCTCGCCGCATATCTGGGCCACAACCTAGATCGCGAGAACATCTGGGCAGCCAACGGCTCTAACGAAATTCTCCAGCAAATCCTGCAAGCCTTCGGCGGACCGGGACGAAGTCTGCTGAGCTTTGTCCCCACATATTCGATGTACCCGTTGCTGGCCAGCGGAACCGATACTCAATTTATCGCTGGCACCCGCGCGGAGGACTTCACACTCAGCGCCGATTCCGCCGCCGCACAGGTTCGCACCCACCGGCCAAACGTGATCTTCCTGTGCTCCCCGAATAACCCCACCGGCACAGCGCTGGGACTAGACGTGATCGAAGCGGTCTACGCGGCAGCCAGTGAAACCAACGCGATCGTCGTGGTGGATGAAGCCTACGCCGAGTTCTCGCTGGCAAACACCAAATCGGCGCTGACCCTGCTTGAGGGCCGTCAGCGGCTGATCGTCTCGCGCACGATGTCTAAAGCCTTCGGATTGGCCGGAGCCCGCGTAGGCTACTTAGCCGCAGCTCCCGAGGTAACCGATGCGATTCGCCTGGTCCGTTTGCCCTACCACCTGTCTGCGGTGACCCAAGCGACTGCCATCGCCGCGTTGAAAAACATCGACCTGTTGCTGGCCCAAGTTGAAGAGATCAAAACCCAGCGCGATCGCATCGTCACGAGGTTGACCGAGCTCGGCTTGAAGCCTTCGGTCTCGGATTCGAATTTTGTCTTCTTCGGCGGGTTGGAAGATCCACACACTATCTGGCAAGGTTTGCTGGATGCCGGCATCATCGTCCGCGACAATGGAATCAAGGGTACGCTGCGCGTCACCGCCGGCACCGAATCCGAAACCACCGCCTTCTTAGAGCACCTAGCCACGTTGCTGGGCGCACAGAAATAGCACTTACACACAAGCGAAGGAAGACATGTCTGCCGAATTGATTGGCGCTCGTCGCGCCCGTATGGAACGCGTGACCAGCGAATCATCAGTTTTTGTCGAGCTGGACCTGGATGGGACCGGTACCTCGGAGATCAGCACGTCCGTGCCGTTCTACGACCATATGCTCACCGCGCTATCCAAGCATTCGCTGATCGACCTGACGGTGCGTGCCACCGGTGACATCCACATCGACGTGCACCACACGGTTGAAGACGTGGCGATCACCATCGGCGAGGTATTGCGTGTTGCCTTGGGGAACAAGGCAGGCATTCGCCGCTTTGGTACCTCCTATGCACCACTGGACGAAGCGCTGGCCCGTTCGATCGTCGACGTATCAGGCCGCCCATACCTGGTGCACGGTGGCGAGCCGGCAGGTCAGGAATACCACCTGATCGGAGGGCACTTCACCGGTTCGATGACGCGCCACGTCTTTGAAGCGATCACCTTCCACGCACAGATCTGCGCGCACATCGAAGTCCTTTCGGGCCGCGACCCGCACCATATCGTCGAAGCCCAGTTCAAGTCTTTCGCCCGTGCCTTGCGTGAAGCCGTCGAACCAGACGCACGCATGGGTGACAAAATCCCATCCACGAAGGGTGCCCTGTAAGTGGCGAAGAAGAAGGTAGTTGTCCTGGACTACGGTTCCGGAAATGTCCGATCGGCAGTGCGCGCGTTGGAAGCTGCCGGAGCAGAAGTTGAGCTGACCGCCGATGCTCAAGCCATCCTCGATGCCGACGGCTTGGTCGTTCCCGGAGTCGGAGCTTACGCATCGGTAATGGAACAACTTACCAAAACCGGCGCACTACGATGGATCGGCCGGCGCATCGCAGGCGGCAAACCAGTACTTGGCATCTGTGTAGGACACCAGGTGTTTTTCGAGCAGGGCGTTGAACACGGGGTGGAAACCGAAGGCATCGGTGAATGGCCCGGTGTCGTCGAGCGTTTACAGGCCGAGGTCATCCCGCATATGGGTTGGAATACCGTACGCCCACCAGAAAATTCGAAGCTTTTTGCCGGCATCGAGAACGAACGGTTTTATTTTGTGCACTCCTATGCGGTGCAGAAGTGGGAATTTGATGTCACCCAGCCGGCGATGACCCCGCCACAGGTGACCTGGTCTACTCACGGAACCGACTTTGTCGCCGCAGTGGAAAATGGTCCACTCTCGGCAGTGCAGTTCCACCCGGAGAAATCCGGCGACGCGGGCGCAAAGCTGCTGCGTAACTGGTTGGAGACGCTCTAAATGATTTGGGCAATTCTCCTGATGGCCCTCGGAGCCTTTCTGGCTGGCGGCGCGATTTCGCTGCAACGTCAGAAGGCGCACCTGTCCTGGATCATCGCATTATGGGCCTTGGCCGCCGCGGCAGTTGCCGCCGGTTGGGTCCGCACACTCTAGACATTAGTGATAGAAGGAAATTATGAGCGAGCTACCTATTCTTGAACTGCTTCCGGCGGTAGATATTGCCGACGGCCAGGCAGTGCGCCTGGTCCAGGGTGAGGCCGGATCGGAAACCGGATACGGCGACCCACTAGAAGCTGCCTTGTCCTGGCAGCGCGAAGGCGCCGAATGGCTGCACCTGGTGGACCTCGATGCAGCATTCGGCCGCGGCAGCAACACCGAAGTGGTCCAGCGTATCGCGCAAGAACTGAATATCAAGGTGGAGCTGTCCGGTGGCATCCGTGACGATGCCTCGCTGGAACGCGCCCTAGAATTTGGAGCGACGCGCGTAAACCTGGGTACCGCCGCGCTGGAAAATCCAGAATGGACCGCTCGGGCGATTGAACGATTCGGTGACAAGATTGCCGTCGGCATGGACGTTCGCGGAACCACTCTCTCTGGCCACGGCTGGACTAAAGATGGGGGCGAACTCTGGGACGTACTGGCCCGTTTGGAAGACGCCGGCTGTGCCCGCTACGTGGTCACCGACGTGACCAAGGACGGAACACTGCGTGGCCCGAACGTTGAGCTGCTGCGTGAAATCTGCGCGAAGACCAGCAAGCCAGTCATTGCCTCCGGCGGTATCTCCTCGCTCGAGGACCTGCGCGTACTGCGTGAATTGGTCTCCGAGGGAATCGAAGGCGCGATCATGGGCAAGGCCCTGTACGCCGGTCAGTTCACTCTTGCGCAAGCGCTAGACGTGGCCGGCCGCCGCTAAACACACTAATTACAGGACCCGAGGCAGCGCATAATGATCCCTCGGGTCCTGCTTTTAATACGGCATCGTGTAACGCGACGATCGGGTAATCCGGTGATTATCGAATACGCCAACGCTGGGGGATTGGGACTTTATTGCCCCCCTGACACTGCCATGGGTGGCCAACCTCATGGGCGCAGGAAGCATTGAGGTCTTTTCTATTTGCGCACGCCGGATAGCATTGTTTTATGAGCGCATTGCACCCAGAATCAGAACCCACCCGACACCTGCCCGGCCACATTGCAGCGGCCTTGGCGCAGGCCGGTAATCACGCTGATTCTGCGGGCCAAAGCTGGGATGGGCGCGATCTAAGTGGCGAAGAAAATCCCTTGCACAAATTTGATAAGGACGATGGATCCGCCGACGCGGGCGTGGTCCGGGCCCTTGCCGAACTGCGTGCTGGGACCGGGGATGAAGCGGGGGTGCACCGCGCGCTGTCTCAGGCCCGGATCTTCGTAGCCGTGGTCGCGCAACTGGGTGAGGAGGCGATGACCGAGCATGGTTTCGCCGCCGACAAGGAAGCGGATATGGCCTTGGTGAAAATCAAGGCACCCGATGGCCGCATGGCTCTGCCCGTGTTCACTACCGTCGAACGCCTGCAAGCCTGGCATGATCAGGCCCGACCGGTCGCGGTCTATGCACCGCGTGCGGCCCTGTCCGCGGTCAGCGAAGAAGCCCAGCTCTTAGTGCTCGATCCCGGCAGCGACTTCACCTTTGTGCTGCGCCGCCCGGGAATGTGGACGCTGGCTAAACAAATTGACTGGATCCCGAGTTATTTGAACGAGCAGGTGGCAACGCTGGTCGAAGAAGCTACCGCCGGACACCAGAAATTACGGACCGTGAGGCTTGCTCCGGGCTGCGGGGTCGGTTCGCGTGACCAGCTAGGCGCCACAGTTCCAGGTGGAGGGGCGGGTCCAGAACTTAATTTGCAGTTCGTGTTTGCCGCCGGCACCCCGGAGGCCGAAGCCCGACAGATCACCCAAAGTATTCACGGGCTACTGGCCCAAAACCCAGAATTCGCCGAAGCGGTAGATTCAATCGAAGTGAGCTTGCACAGCGCACCGAACTAATAGAGAAGGAAAAGCCCGGGTATGAAACGGTATTGGCAGATTCTGCGGCAGCCGCAGATCTCTTCGCTACTGGTCATCGGAATGATTGCCCGACTTCCGCATTCGGCGCTGAGTATGCTCTTGCTCCTGCACCTGGTCACCAACCTTGATCAGAGCTGGGTATCTGCGGGTCTGGTCACCGCATTAATGACCCTGGGTATCGCAATTGGCGCACCGTGGCGTGGGGCCCGCGTTGATGCGTGGGGTCTGCGCCGGGCGCTGATCCCTTCGATCTTCGTGGAAACCCTCGTCTGGTGCACTGTGCCCCACGTTGCACTGGAATGGGTTTACCCGCTGGCGTTCGTGGGCGGGCTATTTTCCTTACCGGTGTTCTCCGTGGTCCGCACGGCGCTGGGCATCATGACCACTGGAGACCAACGCCGCACGGCTTTTGCGCTCGATGCCACCGGCACCGAGCTGGTCTTCATCGTCGGACCGGCCTCCGCAGGAATCGTCGCCACGCAGATCAGCAGCACCATCGGACTGAGCGTCATTGGAATCACTGCCTCGCTGGCTGGGCTCGCGCTGATGATTTTGAACCCACCCACGCGCAGCGACGATCCAAAAGCGGTCGCGATGCGCGCCAATGTGCATGAGGAACGCCTCGGCGCAGAAGCCAGCTTCATTGCCGCGGCACCGGTTGGCGTAGCCGAGGTGGAAGGCGAACTGATTACCGCCGGCTGGAAATCAGCGCGCGCCAGAATTAAGAGCCGAGGTCGAGCCTTTAAAGGCCGGTTTAACTGGATTAGCGCCTCGGTGCTGGCGGTCTTCATCGCCGCTGGCGGGGCCGGAGCGCTGCTCACCGGCACCGAAGTGGGCATCGTCGCCGAGCTTGAAGCCCAGTCGCGCTCCGGAGATCTAGGGATCGTGTTCCTCTTCTGGTGCGGGGCCTCGCTCATTGGCGGGTTGCTTTATGGCGCGATGAATCGTTCGATCTCCCCGCTCATGCTGTTGCTGGCCATGGCTATACTCACCGTGCCCATGTACTTCGCCACCGATACCTGGTCACTGGCCTTACTGTCGTTGGCTCCTGGATTCCTCTGCGCACCGACGCTTTCGGCGGCCTCAGAATGGCTCACCGATCTGGTCGCAGAAAAACGCCGCGGCGAGGCGATGGGTTGGTATGGTTCGGCGATGACCACCGGCACCGCTCTCGGTTCACCGCTGACAGGCGTCTTCGTTGACACGCTGGGCCCGGCAGAAGCTTTCATCGGTATCGGCACCCTGGCGGTGTTCATCGTGATCATTGCGCTGATCGCCCAACAGATTCGCCGCCGTGTGCGACGCGCGCGTCGTCGCAGGCTGGAAACCATCGGATAGCTCCGCGCTGCCTGATAATTGTTCCCCGCGCACTCTTCGCTGGGCAACTGCAGCCAATAAGTGAGCTAAAGAACAATGGACTCGCTTCCCAATGGGAAGCGAGTCCATGACGTTAATCTCTTAAATTTTGTGTAATAAAGCCTAGTTGACCGGGCCGGTGTACTTTTCGCCCGGGCCCTTGCCTGGCTGATCGGGGATCAACGAGGCTTCGCGGAAGGCTAGCTGCAAGCTGCGCAAACCATCACGCAAAGGAGCTGCGTGCTGCGAGCCAATCTCCGGTGCGCCTGCGGTGACTAGGCCAGCTAGCGCCGTAATTAGTTTGCGAGCTTCATCAAGATCCTTCAGCTCATTGGCATCTTCACCCTCTGCCAGTCCACATTTGACCGCTGCTGCGCTCATCAGGTGGACCGCTGCGGTGGTGATGATTTCTACTGCTGGAACTTCGGCGATGTCGCGCATCTGCTGTGCGACGGCTTCCTGCTGCGAGTTGGTGTCTTGAGTACTCATACTGCTAAGCTTGTCATAGACCGACTCAATACAGGTACTTGAGAGCGTCCGGTATCCGGATGATGTCCACAAGAGATCAGTGTTGAGCCATGCAAGTGGAGGCCAACTCCCACCCGCTGTAGCCGTTGAGGCTTCCGGGTCATTCGGCAGGATGCCTCGCGGTATCCCGAAATAGTTTTGCGATGAGATTCGTTTAACTATTGTGTCGTCTATGTTTTGGCCTTCGCCTGCACCTCGCAGACGGAGGCCTTCTTTGTTTGCGAGTAAGTGACTTACGAAAATCAGGAGTGACACATCAGCGATCCACGCATTAATGAGCGCATTCGCGTGCCAGAGGTACGTCTCGTCGGACCCAATGGTGAGCAAGTAGGAATTGTCCGTATTGAGGACGCACTCCGTCTAGCTGTCGAGTCCGATCTGGACTTGGTTGAGGTCGCACCGACCGCCAA
Organism: Glutamicibacter sp.; assembly: GCF_035257265.1. GTDB lineage: Bacteria > Actinomycetota > Actinomycetes > Actinomycetales > Micrococcaceae > Glutamicibacter. The sequence continues at coordinate 32,667 of NZ_DATEXC010000038.1, read as the reverse complement.
GCCTCCTGTATGCAAGCTGATGGACTTCGGCAAGTTTAAGTACGAAGCTGCAGTCAAGGCTCGTGAAGCTCGTAAGAACCAGACCAACACGATCCTGAAGGAAGTTCGCTTCCGTCTGAAGATCGACACTCACGACTACGAGACCAAGGTCGGCCACGCACTACGCTTCTTAGGCGCAGGCGACAAGGTCAAGGCCATGATCCAGTTCCGCGGTCGTGAACAGCAGCGTCCAGAAATGGGCATTCGCTTGCTCGAAAAATTTGCAGCAGACGTCGCCGAGGTAGGACTCGTAGAGTCCACGCCTCGCATCGATGGCCGAAACATGGTCATGGTGGTAGGTCCGCTGAAGAACAAGGCAGAAGCTCGCCGCGAACAGCAGCAGCAACAGCAGAAGTCCGGTGGCCGGGATAGCGCGAAGCGCAAGATCCGCACCGACGCCCCAGAAGAAACCGAGGGTCAGAACGTCGCAGCTGCGATGGACGACGATGCTCGTGCCAAGCTGGAGCAGGCTCGCAACGTAGCTGACGACGAAGCTTAGCCCAAGTCTGTTGGGCCTTCGGGCCCGTCATCGGAAACGATGAAGGAGCTTCCTTGAGAAGTTCCAACTATCAAGAGAACAGCAGCGGTCACCTTGCCAAGAGGGTCCGCTTCGGATGATCCCCACAGATCTCACGATTTATGTGGAGCACGTTAGGAGAACGGCAGCTATGCCGAAGTTCAAGACTCACAGTGGCGCCAAGAAGCGCTTCAAGCTGACTGGTAGCGGCAAGCTCAAGCGCCAGCAGGCTAACCGCCGTCACTACCTGGAGCACAAGTCCTCGCGCGTTACTCGCCGCCTGGCTTCTGACCAGTTGGTCGCTAAGGCCGATGTTAAGACCATCAAGCGGATGTTGGGCATCTAAGCTCTCCCTTTTCGCAATTCGGGGAAGCACCACCCCAATAACCATAGATTTCGCTTTCATCGGGTAATCCCGGTGGGAGGAACTGACTTGAAGGAGTACACACGTGGCACGTGTGAAGCGGGCAGTAAACGCCCATAAGAAGCGTCGCGTCGTTCTGGAACGCGCAAAGGGTTACCGCGGTCAGCGTTCGCGCTTGTACCGTAAGGCCAAGGAGCAGTTGCTCCACTCGTACGTTTACAGCTTCAATGACCGTCGCAAGCGCAAGGGTGACTTCCGTCGCCTGTGGATCCAGCGTATCAACGCTGCATCCCGCGCTAACGGTTTGACCTACAACCGCTTGATCCAGGGCCTGAAGGCCGCTGAGGTCGAGGTTGACCGTCGTATGCTTTCCGAGCTTGCTGTGTCGGATTCGAACGCTTTCGCTACCTTGGTTAAGGTTGCTAAGGACGCTCTTCCAGCAGATGTCAACGCGCCACGTAACGCTGAGGTTGCAGTTGCTCCTAAGGCAGCTAAGGCTCCAAAGGCCGCCAAGGCTGCTGCACCAGCGGCTAAGTCCGTCGAAGGCGAAGGCGTAGTCAAGGCCGTTGAAGGCGAAGACGCACCAGAAGGCTTCGTCATCAAGGGCAACGCCGGTTCGAACAAGTACCACGTTCCAGGTTCGACCTGGTACGAGCAGACCGAAGCCGAGTTCTGGTTCAACTCGACCGACGCTGCTAAGGCTGCAGGCTTCGAGCCAGCTGGTGGAGAATCCCGCCAGCAGATGAAGTAAATCTGTTTCTCCCTTTGAGCTAAGCCTCAGGTAGGACAGATCACACCGAAGGGTGGGCACCGCACATAGTGCGGAGCCCACCCTTCGGTGTTTCTACCGGTATTCTCGTTATATGACCAGCTTCTCCAATGATGTGATGTCCAACCCACGCGCCGACCGAGTGAAGGCAGTAGCCCGGCTCGCCCACCGTAAGGGGCGCGAAGCAACCGGCGAATTCCTCGCCGAAGGCCCGCAGTCGGTGCGCGAAGCACTGCTCGCCCACCAAAGCAACGACCAGCTGGTTCAAGAGGTCTACGTGGTGCCCGGATTCTTGGAAGGCCACGAGGAATTTGCGACGTTGCTCGATGCGGCCGACATCCACACCTTCTTTGTCACCGGCGATGTCATTTCCGCCATGTCGGACACGAAGAACCCCCAAGGTATCCTCGCCGTAGTTGCCATGTCCCAGCCGCAGCTTTTTGAGGTACTGGCCACCAAACCGAAATTGATCGCGGTGCTGTGCCGCATTCAGGATCCGGGAAATGCCGGCACCATCTTGCGCGCCGCCGATGCTGCCGGCGCGGACGCGGTGATTATCACCAAGGACAGCGTCGATATCTATAATCCCAAAGCCGTCCGCTCCACCGCCGGTTCACTGTTCCACCTGCCGGTGCTCAGCGACGTGGACCTCGGACAGGTTGTGGCGGACATCAATAGTGCGGAAGAATCCTTCCAAATTTTGTCGGCCGATGGCTACGCGGAACACAACTTAGACACACTGCAAGATGGCGCAGTATTACGCGCTGGTGCAGTGGAGTCCGTGAGCGCAGACGAGCCAGCACTGGAACGCCCGACGATCTGGCTATTCGGCAATGAGGGCCAGGGCCTGAGCGAACAAGAGAAGGCGCTGGCGCAGTTTAACGTCGCAGTACCGCTCTACGGGGTGGCCGAGTCACTGAACGTGAGCACCGCAGCGACGGTGTGCCTCTACGCCTCGGCTCGCGCCCAGCGGTAGGTCGCGCCCGATGCAGCTCAAACAAATCGTCGCGGTAGCGATCATCGACAGTTTCCAAGCGCCCACCCAGATGCTGGCGGCACGGCGTAATCGGCCGGTTCAACTGGCCGGACTCTGGGAATTTCCCGGTGGCAAGGTCGAACCGGGGGAGTCGCAGATCGATGCGGTACACCGCGAACTGCGTGAGGAACTTGGCGTACAGCTGACTCTCGGAGCCGAAATCACCGGGCCGCACGCCCAGGGCTGGGTGCTCAATGAGCGGACAGCAATGCGCGTCTGGTTCGCCACGATCAGCGAAGGTACGCCGGACACGCTCGATGGACATGACCAATTGGCCTGGCTGGAACTCGACGATTCCCTGGGCACGGTCGTGCCATGGATCGAGGCCGACGCCCCGATTGTGGCTGCCTGTCTGGCCCAGGCCCATTCGGGGTCTACCTGCTGAAGCACGTAAGCTGGTCACAGTGCCTGGAAACGGCAACCCGTAACCAACCCACAAAATTTTTAGGAGTAATCCGAGTGAAGAGACTTCTTGGCGTTCTCGCGCTGGTCTTTACCGCAATGCTGGCCCTGTCCGGTTGCGTCAACATGAACGCTGAGGTCAACGTGACCGGTGCCGACCAGGCTACCGGTGCATTGCAGCTCACCACTCATCAGGAAAACCTGCAGGGCCAGAAGTTTGAGGACGTGCTGGCCACACAGATGAACACCGACGAGCTGGATAACATTCTGGGCGAGCAGTGGAGCTACACCACCATCGATGACGGGGAAAACGTCGGTCTGCGCTTTGAAACCATCGGCAAGATGAACTTTGTCCAGCTGCAGGACGCATTTATGACCTTCGGCTTCCCAATTACCCTGTCCGATCAGGGCGGCGAATTCGGATTCTCGATGCCAGGTGCCGGTGAAGTCGCGGTCAACGAGCAGTTCACCGAGGCAAACCTGCAGGTCAGCTTCCCCGGTAAGGTGCTCACCCACTCCGCCGGAGTGGTCGATCACCACACCGTCACCTTCGACATGATTGCCGGTGCAAACGAGTACAAGGCTACCGGCGCAGCAAACTACGCGGTGTTCTATTCGCTGATTTTTGCAGGCGCCTTGCTGGTCTTAGCAATGATCCTCGTGTTCGCTTTTGTACCGAAGGCAGCCAAGGATCCAGCCGGTCACTAAGTGATTCGTTAGCTTCTTCACGGCCTGGGCCCGTCATCGTTGAAACGTTGACGGGCCTTAGCTAATAGAATAGGGACTAATAGTTCCACGAGATAAGAGAAGGATCGATCGATCCCATGTCTGATCAGACAATCCAAGAGGCAACGGAAGCGGAGCTCAACGCACCGCATCCGACAGATGAAACAGGCATCAACGCCGCGGTTCAAGCTGCACTGGCAGCCATCGAATCCGCTGGCGACCTGACCGAACTAAAAGATGCACGGCTCGCCCACAGCGGTGAGAAGTCCGCGCTGTCGCTGGCCAACCGGCAGATCGGCAAGCTGGACAAGTCCGAGAAAGCGGTGGCCGGCAAGCTCGTCGGCGGCGCCCGCGGACGGGTGAACAAGGCGTTGGCCGCCCGTACGGCAGTGCTCGAAGAGGCCGAGGCTGCACGCATCCTGGAAGAGGAGACCGTCGACGTCACCGCGGCTCCGCGCCGCCGCCGCGTCGGGGCACGCCACCCGCTGTCGGTATTGCAGGACCGTGTGTCCGACATTTTCGTCGGCATGGGCTGGGAAATCGCCGAAGGCCCCGAGGTGGAATCCGAGTGGTTCAACTTCGACGCCCTGAACTTTAAGCCGGACCACCCGGCCCGCGAAATGCAGGACACCTTCTTCATTGAGCCTGCCGACGCACACCTGGTGCTGCGTACCCACACCTCCCCGGTGCAGGTGCGTTCGATGCTGCAGCGTGAGACGCCGGTCTACGTGCTCTGTCCGGGCCGTACCTTCCGCACCGATGAGCTGGACGCCACCCACACCCCGGTCTTCCACCAGTTTGAGGGCCTCGCCGTGGATAAGGGCCTGACCATGGCCGATCTGCGCGGCACGCTGGAGCACTTCGCGCGTCAGATGTTCGGCAAGGACGCACAGATCCGTCTGCGTCCGGCCTATTTCCCGTTCACCGAACCAAGCGCCGAACTGGACATCTGGCACCCCGGTGCCAAGGGCGGACCGCGCTGGATCGAGTGGGGCGGCTGCGGCATGATCAACCCGAACGTGCTGCGCGCCGCCGGGATCGACCCGGAAGAATACTCCGGATTCGCCTTCGGCATGGGCATCGAGCGCACGCTCATGTTCCGCAACGACGTTCCCGACATGCACGACATGATCGAGGGCGACATTCGTTTCAGCCAGCACTTCGGGATGGAGATCTAAGTTATGCGTATTCCACTTTCATGGCTGCGCGAATACACGCAGCTTCCGGCCGATGCGAGCGCCGAAGATCTGATGGCCGATCTGGTGAAGGTCGGTTTGGAAGAAGAGGACGTACACCGTCCCTCCGACAACCTCTCGGGCCCGATCGTCGTCGGCCAGGTGCTCTCCTTGGTGAAGGAAGAGCAGACCAACGGAAAAACCATCAACTGGTGCCAGGTCCGCGTGGTGCCCGAAGGGACCGAGCAGACGCTGACCGGCAAGGGCATCGAGCCCAACGGCGTGCAGGGAATCATCTGCGGCGCGCATAACTTCGTGGAGGGCGACAAGGTTGTTGTCACCCTGCCCGGCGCCGTGCTGCCCGGAGATTTTAAAATCACCCCGCGCAAAACCTACGGACATGTTTCAGCCGGAATGATCGCCTCCTCCCGCGAGCTGGGCATCGGCGAGGACCACGAGGGCATTATGGTGCTCTCAAACTTCGGGCTGGACCCAGAAGTGGGCACCGACGTCTTTGAGCTTTTCGGGCTGAATGACCAGGCCGCGGAAATCAACGTGACCCCGGACCGCGGCTACTGCTTCTCGATCCGCGGCGTCGCCCGCGAATACAGCTTAGCCACCGGCACCCCGTTCACCGACCCGGCGGCCAGCATCAAGGTCACCGCGGCCACCGGCGCCGGCCACCAGGTCAACCTGTCCGACGAGGCACCAATCTACGAGGTGCCCGGCTGCACGCGTTTTGTCACTCGCGAAGTCACCGGCATCGACCCATCGCTGCCCACCCCGCGCTGGATGGCCTCGCGCCTCCAACTGGCAGGAATGCGCTCGATCTCGCTGGTTGTCGACATCTCCAACTATGTGATGCTTGAGCTCGGCGCACCACTGCACTTCTACGATGCGGACAAGCTCACCGGTGCGATCACCGTACGCCGTGCCAACGCCGGAGAAAAGCTCACCACGCTCGATGAGAAGAACCGCGAGCTGTCGGTGGAGGACCTGCTGATCACCGACGAGTCCGGTGCCCTGGGCATCGCTGGCGTCATGGGTGGCGCGGCTACCGAGGTCAGCGATTCCACCCGCCGGGTGCTGATCGAGGCCGCGCATTTCGACGCCGTGTCCATCGGCCGATCCCGCCGCCGGCACAAACTGCCGTCGGAGGCTTCCAAGCGTTTTGAGCGCGGGGTTGACCCGCGCATTATGGACATCACCGCGCAGCGTGCAGTGGATCTGCTCGTGGAGCTGGCCGCGGGCACCGAGACTGCCAAGGTCACCGACGCAGGCATGGTTCCGGACGACACCCAGATCCAGCTGCCTGCCGGTTTCGCCGGGGCACTGATCGGCGTGGAATACACCGACGAACAGACCGTCACCGCGCTGGAGGGCATCGGCGCAAGCGTTGCGCAGAACGCGCAGGGTTTCCTGGTTACCGCCCCAAGCTGGCGCCCGGATCTGGAGATTAAGGAAGACCTGGTGGAGGAAGTAGCCCGCGTGGTTGGCTACGACCAGATCCCGGCAACCTTGCCGGTGGCCCCGCCAGGGCGCGGCCTGACCCGGAGCCAGTCCCAGCGCCGGCGCCTCTTGCAGGGCCTGGCCGATGCTGGCCTGACCGAGGTCTTGACCTACCCGTTCGTTTCCGAGGCGCAGAACAACATCTTCGGCACCGCGCAAGCCGGCAGCACGGTGAAAGCCGTGTCGCTGGCCAACCCGATCTCCAAGGAGTTCCGTTTCCTGCGCACCAGCCTGCTGCCGGGTCTGCTGGACACCGCGCGGCGCAATATCGGCCGTGGCTTCCGCGATCTGGCCTTGTACGAGGGCGGTCTGGTGTTCCTCCCGGGTGAGCAGCTGGGTTCGGCATTCCTTCCACCGCTGGGCGTCAAGCCAAGCGATGAGGTACTCGCGGACCTGTATCAAGGAGTTCCCCACCAGCCGTGGCAGCTAGCCGCGGTCTTCACCGGACACGAGGCTTCGGCCGCCGCCGGATTCGCGCCGCGCCTCTGGGACTGGGCCGACGCGCTGGACGCCGCACGCACGGCCGCGGACATCCTTGGCGTGGAGCTGGAGGTCGCGCAGGGCGATCACCAGGCTTTCCACCCGGGCCGCGCCGCGGCGCTGAAGGTTGCTGGCGAAGTGGTTGGCTACGCTGGCGAGCTGCACCCGGCAGTGCTCAAGGACGCCGATCTGCCGCCGCGCACCGTGGCGATGGAGCTGAACGCTGCCGCAATGATGGCCGCCGCGCCGCAGGTCGTCGTGGCGCAGTCGCTGTCCACCCAGCCGCTGGCTACCCAGGACGTCGCCTTGGTCGTCGATCAGCACGTCGTCGCAGGTCACGTGCTTGACACCCTGCGCGAGGGTGCCGGCGCACTGCTCGAAGAGATCACCTTGTTCGATGTGTACCAGGGCCAGGGCATCGAAGATGGCAAGAAGTCGTTGGCCTTCGGGTTGCGCTTCCGCGCCGAGGACCGCACGCTGACCGCCGATGAAGCCTCCGAGGCGCGTGCCGCCGCGGTAGCCTTGGCGGCCGAAAAGTTCGGTGCTACCCAGCGCTAAACCTCGTCAACCGGCGCCCGGCGCCGGGCAGTCTACGCCCCGGGGCAATCTGCATTCTCGCAGCTTGCCCCGGGGCGTTGGTTTTCTCCGGCAAGCGCCAGCTGGCACCGGCCGGTGCGCGCTAGAATGAGGGTTCACGGTAGCTACCTCGGGGGCAATATATGGGTTCACGGATCGCCGCGCGGCTTGGCGCGGTGCTGCTTATTGTGGTGCTTGGCGCCCTCGCGGTAGCGGTGGCGGTGTTTTTGGCGATGGGCGCGGTCAATCTGATCCAGCGCGGTGCCGGGACGCACTTGGAAGAGCCGCCCACCCCGAGCGTGGAATTCAGCGATCCGCCCGCGGACCCGCTGCCCGGGCACCCCGCCGGACCCTAGAAACGAGCGCAGCACCATGATTGTGGAACACGCCATCCTGCCCGTGCAAAGCGGCGCCCAGGAGCAGTTTGAACTCGCCTTCGCCCAGGTCCGCGGCCTGATCGAAAAACAACCGGGATTTATCGCGCTGCAACTTTCGCGTTCGATCCAGAGCCCGAACCACTACCTGCTGCTGGTGCGGTGGGAGTCGGTGGCCGCGCACACCGAAGGGTTTCGCCGCTCACCTGAGTATCAGCGCTGGAAGCAGGCGCTGCACCATTTTTATGATCCTTTCCCCATGGTGGAGCACTTTGACCCGGTGTTCGACTCGGCACGTGTCTCCACGGCGGAGGAGGGGTTGTGATCGACCGCCCGCGGGAGAGCAGACAGCTTCCGATCGCGGTCCGAGCCACCGCCTTGCAGGGAACCAGGCGCCTGAGCAGGCGCAGTTTCCGCTACTTCCGCTATGCGTTGCGCTACGCCGATGGGCGTGAACTGCACGAGGTGGGCGCGATCGAGTTCGATACACTTCTGCAGGGCCACCGCTATCCGGCTGACACCAAATGCGTCCGCGATGGGGCCAGGCAGCACTGTCCGCACACCGGGGACGGCCCGTGGGTGGATTACCCCTACGGCATGCCTCTGGCCGAGCCGCGCGAGAGCTAGTTCACATTACTTTTCCGGTTCGTAGCCGATCAGCCAGTGCACCCCAAAACGATCGCGCACCTGTCCGTCGCTGGCACCCCAGGCTTTGCGCGCCAGCGGATCCAGTACCGTGCCGCCCTCGGCGAGCTGGTCGAACCAGCCATGCAGTGTTTCCGGTGGCGCCGTGCCCAGCAGGCTGAGCATCAGCCCTTGGGTGGACACCGCTTCTTCGCCCGCTGCGGCATCGGCCGCGTACAAGGTGAGCGCACCGCGCAGCATGCCGTGGGCGATGTGCTCGCCGGGCCCGTCGGTGCGCGCAAATTCGGCGTAGCTGAAGAGCGCGAGCGTTCCGCCGAAAATATGCTGGTAGCGCTCCAGCGCGCGGGCAGCGGTCCCCGGAAAAAGAATGTAGGGCGCGGGAGCAGCCGCTGGGCGCGCCGCGGATTCGGGGGATTCAGGTTCTGCCATGAGCTTTCCTCCACACTTCGTACACCACTGAGATGCCGCGCCGGCGTTCATCGGTTGCCCCAGCCTAGTGCCGGGCCGCGCCGTGGCGCAAGAGGCGCAAGAGTCGGGACTAGAACTCTTCGCCGTGGCTGATGACGTTTGCAGCCCGACCGACGATCTGCGGATCGGGGGTGCCTACCAGCTCGTGGTCCTTGCCCTTGTACTCAAAGAGGTTCAGCACGTGGCGCATCGCCTGCAGCCGGGCGCGTTTTTTGTCGTTGGACTTCACCACCGTCCACGGGGCATGCTCGGTGTCGGTCTTCAGGAACATCTGTTTTTTCGCGGCCGTGTAGTCATCCCACTTGTCCAGCGAGGCCAGATCCATGGGGGAGAGCTTCCATTGGCGCACCGGGTCGATGCGGCGGATGAGGAAGCGGGTGAACTGTTCCGCGGCGGAGACGGAGAACCAGAACTTCACCAGGACGATGCCTTCTTCCACGAGCAGCCGTTCGAAGAGCGGGGTCTGCTCCAAAAAGTGCTCAACCTGATCTTCGCTGCAGAACCCCATCGCGCGCTCCACTCCGGCACGGTTGTACCAGGACCTGTCGAAGAGCACGATCTCCCCGGCGGCCGGAAAATGCTCGATGTAGCGCTGGTAATACCACTGGGTGGATTCGCGCTCGGTCGGCTTTTCCAGGGCCACGACGCGTGCCCCGCGCGGATTCAGGTGCTCGGTGAAGCGCTTGATCGTGCCGCCCTTACCGGCCGCGTCGCGTCCCTCAAAGACGATCATCAGCCGTCGATCGTGCGCCTTGAGCCACTTCTGCAGCTTGAGCAGTTCGATCTGCAGCGCACGCTTCTGCGTATCGTAGGCCGCCCGCTCCATTTTGGCGTCGTAGGGGTAGTCCTCGCGCCAGGTGTCCACGATGGACCCGTCCGCGCGCACCAGCACCGGGTCATCGTCGTCGTTGTCCAGCACGCGGTAGCCGCGAAACGCATCTTCAAGCAGGGGGAGTTCAACCGTCATGGGTCCAGCGTAGTTTTACCAGATGAACACCTCATGAACAATTGGCCAACCGTACATTGACTTAAGCGTTTATGACCTATGGCCTGCGCCACGTGGTTCCCGCGGGACACGGCGCGTTAGTGCGGGAAGGCCGGCAACGCCTGCTCGTAGAGCCAGGGGTGCAAAAGTGCTGCGACATCCAGCGTGCCGGGCGCGTACCCCTGGGCGTGCGCGAGGAACGCGGCGGAGTCCACATGCCCGTGGGCGTGGACGGCGACCCAGTCTTTGAGCATCGCGTAGAAGGTTTCGGCGCCCAGCTCCCCGCGCAGCGCGAACAGCGCCAGCGCTCCGCGTTTGTATACCCGGTCATCGAACATCGCCTCGGGCCCCGGGGCACCGACGGCCAGGTCCTGCGCGGACTGTTCGAGCATCTGCCAGGCCGCTTCGGCCCGCTCGGCCAGCGAGAGCAGCCCGGTGGATTCGGAGTACAGCCATTCGCTGAAGCAGGCGAACCCCTCATGCAGCCAGATATCGCTCCAGCGCTTCAAGGTCAGCGAATTACCCCACCACTGGTGCGAAAATTCGTGCGCGATCAGCCGTTGCGCCTCCCAGTCCAAGGACAGGTGGTTGCGCCCGAAAATGCTCAGCCCGGCGGCCTCCAACGGGATTTCCAGCTCGTCGTCGACCACCACAATCTTGTAGCTTGCATACGGGTAGGGCCCAAAATGCCGTTCAAAAACCTCGGCCATCTCGCCCTGCTTGGCAAAGGCGCCGCGCACTGCCAGATCCATGCCGGGCACCGCGTAGGCCAGCAGATGGCGTTGGCTATCAAACGGGATTTCGCTGTAGCGTCCGATCTGCACGGTGGCCAGGTAGCTGGCGATCGGCTCACGCTGTTCGTAGACCCAGGTATCGGCGCTTGCGGCCCGGGAGTAGCCGACCTGTTCGCCGTTGGCCACCGCCCGGTAGCCGGCATCGGTGGTGATTGAAAAACGGTAGCTGGACTTGTGGCTGGGGTGGTCGTTGCACGGGAACCAGGACGGCGCCCCGGTGGGCTGACCGGAAATCAGCACCCCGTCGGTTAATTCCTCCCAGCCGACCTCGCCCCACATGCCGTCGTCCACCCCCGGATTTCCGGCATAGCGCAGTGCCAGTTCCAGCTGTTCGCCGGCGGGCAGCAGCGCGGGCAGCTTCACCTCGATCCGGTGGTGCCGTTTGGCGACCGCGAGCTTTTTGCCCTGGCAGGTGGCCTTGAGCACGCGCAGCCCATGCAGGTTCAGCCGCACCACATCGAGGTCGACCAAGGCGCGGATGTGCAGCACGGCCTTGCCTTCGAGCAGGTTGCTGGCCAGCTTGCACTTGAGCTCCAGGTCGTAGTGCTCCACGGTGTACTGCTCGGAACCGTGGTGTTTGGTGTAGTCATCTAGCTGCTGCGGCATGCGGTGCGGTCCTCTAGGCTTTCACTGGCTGATCGGGGGTGATGTTCCAGCGTACCGCCGGATTGCCGCGCCAGTAGGTATTGGCGGGCAGCCGCTCACCGCGCAGGATCAGCGAGGCCGGCCCTGCGGTGGTGCCCTCGGAAATGACCGCGGCGGGCAGGATCACGCTGTGCGGGCCAAGCGTTGCGCCCGCACCCAGGGTGACCGTGTCGATGGACATGATGCGGTCGTGGAAGAGGTGGGTTTGCAGCACGCAGCCGCGGTTCACCGTGGCGTGATCCTCCAAGGTGACCAGGTCCGCCTCGGGGAACCAGTAACTTTCGCACCACACCCCATGCCCGATCTTGGCGCCCTGCGCACGCAGGAACCAGACCAGCGCCGGGGTGCCGGAGGCCAGGCGCGCAAACCACTGGGCGCAGACCAGTTCGACAAAGGAGTCCACCATCTCGGTGCGCCAGATGAACGAGCTCCAGAGTGTGTGCTCGCCCGGGCGGATCACCCCGACCACCAGCCATTTGGCGGCCAGTGCGGTCAGCGCGGCCACCGCGCCGGCTGCCACCAGCACCGCTCCGGAGAGCAGCGCCGCGGTGATCGGATGGCCGTAGCTGGTCAGCGCGGACAGCGCCCACAACACGGCTGCCGCGATCCCCACGGTGGTGAACACGGCCAGCGCGCGGGTCAACTCCCACAGTGCGCGCATCACCTTCAACTTCATCGGCGGGCTGTAGGTGCGTTCGGATTCGGCATCCACGGTGGTGCGCCGCAGCTTATGCGGGGGAGAGCCGATCCAGGAGGTGCCGGCCTTCATCTTGCGCGGGGTGGCCGACAGCACGGCGATCAACGAGCGCTTGGGGACCCGGCGCCCGGCATGCAGGATGCCGGAGTTGCCGAGGAACGCCTTTTTGCCCACGCGTACCGGGGCGATGTGCATCCATCCGCCGCCCAGCTCGTAGGAGGCGACCATGGTGTCATCGGCCAGAAAGGCGCCGGAGGCGATGGTGGTCATCTTCGGGATCAGCAGCACCGTGGAAATTTCCACATCGCGTCCCACCTTTGCACCGAGCAGGCGCAGCCAGATCGGGGTGAACAGCGACGCGTAGAGCGGGAACAGCACATCGCGTGCGGTATCGAGCACGCGTTCGGTGGCCCAGGCCTGCCAGCCCACCCGCGAAGTGATCGGATGCCAGCCCTCGCGCAGCCCGATGGATAGGAGCCGCACCTGAATAATCACCAGAAGCATCATTGAGAGGAACCAGACCAGCGCGGCCAGCAGCACCGCGGGAATGAAGCTCAACCCAATGCTGCTCAGCGACTTGTCACCATCCAGCAGCGGAGTCACGGCGAGCACCGCGAGGAGCACGGGGATCCACTGGGCCAGGTTCAGCAGCAGCGAGCCAATCCCGCCGAGCAGCCGCGGCAGCACCCGGTAAGCGGGAACTTGTTCGGGCCAGCGCGGTTTTGCGCGTCCTGCACGCGTGGCCGGGGAGCCGGCATAGCGTGAGTTTTCGCGGGTTTCGCCGTAGACCGCTGAGCCGGCTTCCACGATGGTGTGCGGCGCAACGATTGCGCCCGGGGCCAGTGTGGAACGCGCGCCGACAGAGGCAAAATCACCCACGGTGATGTGTCCGACGTGGACCAGATCTCCGTCGATCCAGTAACCGGAGACGTCAACCTCGGGTTCCAGTGAGGCGCCGGGGCCCACGGTGAGCATTCCGGTGACCGGCGGCAGGGTGTGCACGGCCGCGGTTTTGTCGATGTCCGCGCCGAGCATCCGCGCGTACCAAGGCAGCAGTGGTGCGCTGGCCAGCGAGATCGGATCGACCACGTCGGCGATGTGCTGGGCCAGCCAGAGCCGCAGGTGCATCGCCCCGGAGCGCCGGTAGGTGCCCGGGGTCAGCCCGCGCAGCAGCAGTTTGGCGGCCAGCACCGAGAGCAGCATGCGTCCGGGCGGGGTGACAAAAATCAGCCAGGAGGAGAGCAGCACATACCAGGGGATCGGCAGCGGCGCATCAAAAATTCCCACACTGAGCAGGAACCAGTGCCCCAGCATCAGGTAGGTGAACCAGCGCAGCCCGGAAAGGATAAACAGCGGAACCGCCAGCAGCGACTGGATGATCTGGGTGCTGCGCCGGGTGCGTTTGACGATGCGCGGTTCGATGACCTCGTCGTTGACCGGCTTACCGCCGAGGTGGGTGACCAGCGCGCCGAAGCGTGGATAGTCGTAGAGTTCGGCGACGGTCAGGTCCGGGTAGCGGTAGCGCAACGCGGAGACCAGCTGCGCGGCAGACAGCGATCCGCCGCCGGAGCCGAAGAAGTCGGCATCCGCGCTGGATACCGCGGCGCCCAACGCGCCTTGCCACGCATCTGCCACAAACTGCCCGGTTTCGTCTAAGCCGCCCAGCTGCTCGCCGGTCTCTTCGCCGGCGCCCGCCAGCGGCCAGGGCAAGGCATTGCGATCCACCTTGCCACTGGTTTTCATCGGCATGGTGTCCACCAGGGTCAGCAGCGGCACCATCGCCGCCGGTAAATCCGCGAGCAGTGCGGTGCGTGCCGCGCTCAGATCGTAGTCCGGGTCCGCGGCCAGGTAACCGACCAGAATCTTGGTGCCGGTGTTCGTTTCGCGTACCGCGACGGCCGCGCTGGACACGCCCTGCAGCGAGGCGAGGGCGGCATCAATTTCGCCCAGTTCAATGCGCCGGCCACCGATTTTCACCTGGTCATCCACGCGCCCGATGAATACCAGCCCCAGCGGATCGTTGATCACCATATCGCCCGAACGGTAAGCGCGTTCCCAACCCAGGGTGGGCATCGGCGCATACTTTTCCGCGTCCTTCTCCGGATCCAGATAGCGGGCCAGGCCCACGCCGCCGATGATCAGTTCACCGGATTGCCCCTCGGGCACCGGGATGCCTTCGGGGTCCACCACCGCGAGGTCCCAGCCGGCTAGGGGCAACCCGATGCGCACCGGCAGACTGCCGTCCATGGTGGCACCGCAGGCTACCACGGTCGCCTCGGTCGGACCGTAGGTGTTCCACAGTTCGCGGCTGCCGGTGGCCAGACGGGCGGCAAGTTCCGGTGGGCAGGCCTCCCCGCCGAAGATCAGCAAACGCACCGAATCCAGTGCCTGGGCCGGCCACAGCGCGGCCAGTGTGGGCACGGTGGATACCGCGGTGATCGAACGCGAGATCAGCCAGGGGCCCAAGTCCATGCCGCTGCGGACCAGCGCGCGCGGCGCCGGAACCAGGCAGGAGCCGTTGCGCCAGGCGATCCACATTTCCTCACAGGAGGCGTCAAAGGCCACCGATAGTCCGGCGAGCACCCGGTCGGTGGTGTTCAACGGGTCGCTGGGCAAGAACATCTGCGCCTCGGCGTCCACGAAGGCCGCCGCAGAGCGGTGCGTGACCGCAACCCCCTTGGGTTTTCCGGTGGACCCGGAGGTGAAGATGATCCACGCGTCGTCGCCAAGGTGCGGGGCACGTGGGTTGTCGAAGGGGGCCGGGCGCAATGGGTCGATCACGGTGAGCTGATCGGTGCCGGAGATGACGCCGGCCACCTGGGCCTCGTCAAAAACGGTCCTGGCGCGTTCGTCCGGATCGTCGGCGTCGACCGGTACGTAGGCGGCACCCACCCAGAGGATCGCCAGGATCCACTCGTAGAGCGCGGCGGTCCCGGAGGTGACGCGCACCCCGATCCGGTCCCCGGCGCCGAGACCCGACTGATGCAGCCGCAGCGCCTTGGCCTTGACCTCTTCGATCAGCTCGGCGTAACTTTCGATGTGTGCGCCGTCGTCAATGGCCGGCGCATCGGGATGGGCCTTGGCGGTGGCCTGCAGAATTTCGATCAGCGTGCGTGGCTCGGGGGCCAGCGGACCGGCCGGAAACTGCGCCGGGTAGATGGCCGAATTCTCGGGGGTAGAACTATCTGCGGAGTCCATAAGCGGGCGGATCCGTCCCTTCGCTACGGGTGGGGTGCACCAGTGGGCTGCGAGTTCGTGGGGGAGACGGGTTCGCATAAATAAGGGGTACGGATCCTGGAGGGGATCGGACATTGCGACGTCCTGCACCTATTAAAGCCCCTCGAAGCGGCCGCGGGGAAGCATTGGGCGCTTTTGGTTGTACGGATCACAGCAGCAATCTCGCTCTTCGAACTCATCGCGGGAGGATAATGCTTGCCGTTCGAAGGCCCTGTGCGCTGCTGCGCGGGGATGCGCGGCAGCGGGAGTACCTAGTAGGCTGGGCGATAAGCGCATCGATCGGAATAAATCTCGACACCCTTCTGGAGGAATTTTCCATGCATCAGCCCCAGTCAACAGGTCTGAGCAAAGTTGCGGCGGCGACGCGTCGCACCGTGGCTGCCGGATTTGCCGCCACGCTGCTGATGGCCAGCGTCATCCCCGGGGCTGATGCCGCCGCGGCTGCGCCGGACAACCTGGAATCGATCAGCGTTGATGACACCGCAAATGTGCTCAATGAGGACAAATTGCGCGACGCGATCGAACGGCTGGAGTTTAACGAGCCGACCAAGGTGGCCGTATATTCGCGCAACGGAGAGTATTCCGATGACATCAACACCAAGACCCTGGATTTTGCGCGCAGCAGCCGCAGTGAGTGGATTTCGGATCAGCCCGAAGATTATGGCGATTACTGGGCCGATGGCTACTTCATCATCACCTTGTCGGTGGAGGGCCAGGGTGACGGGCAGGTCGGCACCTACTTCGGTGAGGATCGCAAGGTCTCCGAGGGGCAGATGGGGTCCATTCATGAGGCCGGGTACGAGGATTTTAATGCCGGGCGCTGGTCTGACGGGGTGATCGCGGTGGCCGAGCGCGGGTCTAAAATCATGAATCGCCCCTGGTATCAGCATCCGGCCCTGGGCTGGACCGTGGGACTTGGCGGGCTCGGGGTGCTGGGCGCGGTGGGGATCACCGCAGCGGTGCGCGCACACCATCGCAGACGTTTTAGCCAAGCGCTCAGTGAGGGCACCGAACACTTGACCCGGGTCACGCTGGACCTGGATACTACCGAACTTGCAGCGCGCACGCTCCCGGCCGGCGCCGCGCACGCAACCGTACTGGCCAGCCGCTTCGCCGACTTCAGCGCCGAGTACCGTGTGGTGTTCAGCGAGCGCCACCAGCTGGAGACAGCGGCGAAAAAGCTGCGTTCGCGCAGTGCCGGAGTGCTGCGGGCGAAGGAGTTCTTGTCCACTGCGCAAACTCTGGATTTGACCGACGACGCGATCATCGATGCCGCGTCACTCTATACCCGGGATGCCCACTGGGAAGCGGCCTGGCGCAGGCAGATCGCCCCGCTGCTTGAAGACCTCAACGCGTTGCCGGAACTGACCGGGAATCTTGCCGGCGACCAGGCAAGCAGCGAAGCGGTTCGTGCCAGCGTGGCCGCACTGAATTCCTTCGCGGCTCAAGCCCGTACGCAACTGCAGCGTCTGGGTGATGAGCTGAACAGTGAAAGCATCCAGGTCGATGATGCGCTTGATGCGCTCTCGGATTTGCGTGTGCAACTGAGCGAAAAACTTGATGCTTTGGCCAACGCCCAAATCTCGACCTATGCAACGAGTCCGGAAGAGGAAGAGGAAATGCGCACGGAACTGATCCGCTCACGCGATGACGCAACGAATCAAAGGCCACGCGCGGTCGGCACAATTTTGGACGTCAGCTACCCGGCCGCGATGTACTGGTCCGTGGGTTCCTACAGCACCGGGTACGGCCAGGCGGTCAGCTCGGTGGATAGCTCACGCTCATCTGGCGGCTCCTCCGGTGTTTCCCAGGGCTACTCCGGCGGGGGTAGTTTTTCCGGTGCCGGAGGCTCCTCGCACTTCTAAGGTGGCGCCGCAACTCATGAAACGAACGGCGAAGGCCTGCCGCCAAAATTGGTGGCAGGCCTTCGCTACGAGGTGCTGCGAGGTGCCTTGGCGCGTGAGCCAGGTGTTCAGGGAACGAGAAGCACCTTGCCGGTGGTCTTTCGCGATTCCAAAGCCCGATGCGCCTGGTCCGCGTCTTTGAGCGCGAACTCCTGGCCCACCCGAATATCGAGCTGGCCGGAAGCCACCCAGCCGAATACATCGCCAAAGCGCCAGGCGCGCTCCTCATCGGTGGCCAAAAAGTCTGCGAGCTTCGGGCGGGTGACGGTCAATGATCCACCCGCGTTTAAGCGCTGCAGATCAAAGGGCGGCACCTGGCCGCTGGCTCCGCCAAAGAGCGCGAGTGTGCCGCGACGCTTGAGTACCTTGAGCGAAATGTCGAAGGTGTCTTTGCCGATGCCGTCGTAGACCGCATGCACGCCCTGGCCTGCGGTGACCTTGTCAACGGTGGCCTCGACCTGGTCATAATCCACCACGTAATCCGCTCCGGCGGCACGCGCCAGGTCTTTCTTTTCTTGGGTTGAGGCGGTGGTGATCACCGTCGCGCCTTTCATCTTCAGGATCTGCGTCAGCAGCAGGCCCACTCCGCCGGCGCCGGCGTAGGTGAGGATGACGTCGCCCGACCGGACCAGGTAGCTCGAATGCGTCAGGTAGTGCGAGGTCATTCCCTGCAACGGCAGCGCGGCGGCGAGGCGCAGATCAACGCTGTCAGGCACCTTGCCCAGTTGGGCTTCGTCGACCACCGCAAACTGCGCGTAGCCCATAGTGCCGCTGGAGGTCGCGACGCGGTCCCCGACCTTCAGGTGACGCACGTTCTCGCCCAGCTCGGTCACGGTGCCAGAAAATTCGGTTCCCGGGGTGAAAGGGTAGTCCACCGCGTAGACGCCGGAGCGTTGATAGGTTTCAATGAAGTTCACACCGATCGCTTCGACCTTCACCAGGACCTGGCCCTCGCCCGGGGCCTGGATGGGAGTGACGCTAAGTTCCATCACTTCGGGTCCACCTGCGCGGGAGACGAGTATGCTCTGCTGGTTCATACGATGCGCTTCCAATCTTTGTCCCTTGCCAAGTTGCTGGCCGTTGCCTATTCCCAGTCTAAGCGTGGCGGGTGTGAGTCCGATGAGCGACAACCCCGAGCTGGCATGAAATGACGAACAATTTATGCATATTTATTAGGTTTGATGCATAAGCGGTTGTAGAGTGAGGTCATGACGATTTCAGTTGCTGTCTCCGGTGCCAGCGGATACGCCGGAGGCGAAGTCCTTAGAATTCTTGCTAATCACCCAGAGGTAGAGATTGGTGCGATCACCGCGCATTCCCAAGCCGGATTGCGACTAGGCGGCATCGCCGCGCATCTGCATTCCCTGGCCGATCGGGTACTGGTGGAAACCACCGTGGAAAACCTTGCCGGGCACGACGTGGTCTTTCTGGCCCTTCCGCACGGCGCGAGCGCAGCGGTGGCAGCGGCTCTGCCCGAATCCACCCTGGTTATCGACGCCGGCGCGGATCACCGCCTGGAATCGGCGAGCGCCTGGGAAAAATTCTACGGCTCACCGCACGCCGGATCCTGGCCCTATGGACTGCCCGAACTTCCCGGGGCGCGCGGGAAACTTGCCGGCGCCAAACGCGTCGCCGTACCCGGTTGCTACCCTACCGGCGGCCAGCTGGCCCTCGCGCCGGGCTACCATGCCGGGCTGCTTGAGCCGCAAGACGTAGTGATTGTTTCCGCCTCGGGCACCTCCGGCGCGGGCAAAAGCGCCAAAACCCACCTGCTGGGCAGCGAAACCATGGGCTCGATGAGCACCTACGGGGTTGGCGGCGTCCACCGCCACATTCCCGAAATGGAACAGGGTCTTTCCAAGCTGGCCGGCGAGGCAGTCACCGTGTCCTTCACCCCGACGCTGGCGCCGATGCCGCGCGGCATCCTGACCACCGCCACCGCACGGGTGAAGCCCGGGGTCAGCGCCGCTCAATTGCGCGGCGCCTGGGAAACCGCCTACGCCAACGAACCGTTTGTGCACCTGCTGCCCGAGGGCCAGTGGCCCACCACCGGCGCGGTGCAAGCCTCGAACCACGTGCACATTCAATTAGCGTTCGACGAACACGCCGGACGCGTGATCGTCACCGCCGCGCTGGATAACCTCACCAAGGGCACCGCCGGCGCCGCCGTGCAATCGATGAACATCGCACTCGGGCTGCCCGAAACCACCGGATTGTTAATGCAAGGAGTCGCACCGTGAGCCTCACCCACACCCCAACCTTCGAGCAGGCCGCAGTGGCCGGGGTCACCGCACCGGCAGGATTTCGCGCCGCAGGCGTGCCGGCGGGCCTGAAATCCACGGGTAAAAATGACGTGGTGCTGGTGGCCAACCAGGGCCCGGACTATGCGGCGGCCGCGGTCTTCACCGCCAACCGCGTGGCGGCAGCCCCGGTGCACTGGTCCAAACAGGTGATCACGGACGGACGGGTGGACGCGATCGTGCTTAACTCCGGCGGCGCCAACGCCTGCACCGGAGCGCAAGGCTTTGCCAACACCCACCAGACGGCCGAGCACGTCGCCCAGCTTTTGCACATTTCCTCCGGTGACGTGGCAGTAGCCTCCACCGGGTTGATCGGCGAACAACTGTCGATGGACAAGCTGCTGCCCGGGGTAGCGCGCGCAGCAACCGCGCTCGCCGGCGGCCAGGACGCCGCAGATCAGGCGGCGGCCGGCATTATGACTACCGATACCGTGCCAAAAATGGCCTCACGCAGTGTAGGCGGCTACACCTTGGGCGGTATGGCCAAGGGCGCGGGTATGCTCGCCCCGGCGCTGGCCACGATGCTGGTGGTGCTGACCACCGATGCGGTGCTCGACGCCGCCCAGCTTGATGCCGCGTTGCGCGCCGCCACCGCGGTCAGCTTTGACCGGGCCGACTCCGATGGCTGCATGTCCACCAACGACACGGTGCTGCTGATGTCTTCGGGCGCCTCCGCGATCACCCCGGACGCGCAGGAATTCACCGCCGCGCTGGCGGATATGTGCCAGGAGCTGGCGGCAAAGCTCATCGACGACGCGGAGGGTGCACAGCACACCATCGCGGTGCGGACCTTTAATGCCGCAACCGAGGCCGACGCACTGGAGGTCTCCCGCGCGGTATCCCGATCGAACCTGGTGAAAACCGCGATCTTCGGCAAGGACCCCAACTGGGGCCGGGTGCTCTCCGAGGTCGGCACCACGCGCGCCGCCTTTGAACCCGATGAACTCAACGTCTCGATCAACGGGGTGTGGGTCTGCAAAAACGGTGGCGTCGGCGAGGATCGTTCGCTGGTCTCGCTGGAGGACCGCAACGTCGCGATCGACATCGATCTCAACGCCGGATCCGCGCAGGCCACCATCTTGACCAACGATCTGACCCACGACTACGTCCACGAAAACTCCGCCTACTCCAGCTAGGCACACACCCTAGGAGCCCGGCCACGATGCCGCACACCGCACAAAGCCACCTCGGCGCAGCCCGCACCAAGGCCGAAGCGCTCATCGAAGCGCTGCCTTGGATCCAGCGTTTCGCCGGAACCACGATGGTCATCAAATACGGTGGCAACGCGATGGTCAACGAGTCGCTGCGCCGCGCCTTCGCCGAGGACATCGTGTTCCTGCGCCACGCCGGAATCAACCCGGTGGTGGTGCACGGCGGCGGACCGCAGATCAACAAGATGCTCGACACGCTGGGCATCGAGTCAGAATTCCGTGGTGGGCTGCGGGTGACCACGCCCGAGGCGATGGATGTGGTGCGCATGGTGCTCACCGGCCAGGTGCAACGCGACCTGGTGGGCCTGATCAACTCGCACGGGCCCTACTCGGTGGGCATGTCCGGGGAGGACGGTGCGATGCTCCAGGCGGTGCGCACCGGCACCATTGTCGACGGGCTGCCCGTTGATTTGGGTTTGGTCGGCGAGGTGACCCGCGTGCGCACCGATCAGGTGGACTCGCTGGTCTCCGCCGGGATGATCCCGGTTATTTCCACCGTGGCGCCGGAATTTGATGCGGCGGGGGAGCCTACCGGCGCGATCCTCAACGTCAATGCGGACACCGCGGCCGCGGCGCTGGCCACCGCGCTGGGTGCCGCCAAACTGGTCATCCTCACCGACGTGGAGGGTCTCTACGCGGCGTGGCCGGACAAGTCCTCGCTGATCAGCTCCATTACCAACGATGAGCTGCGCACTATGCTGCCCACCCTGGAATCGGGCATGATCCCGAAGATGGGGGCCTGTCTGAAGGCGGTCGACGAGGGGGTGGCCCAGGCGCATATCGTCGACGGCCGCGAGGCGCACTCGATGCTGCTCGAAATTTTCACCACTGCCGGGGTAGGCACCCAGGTGGTACCCCAGGATAAGGAATCAAAGTGAGTCAGGAATTGCATCCAAGCGGTGCGCTGAATCAGGCCAACGAGCTCTCCACGATGCATGGCGCCGAGCTGACCGAGCGCTATAACAAGTCGCTGCTCGGCGTTTTTGGCACACCCTCGCGGGTTTTGGTGCGTGGCGCCGGCTGCCATGTCTGGGACGCAGACGGCAACCGCTACCTGGATCTGCTCGGCGGCATCGCGGTGAACACCCTTGGCCACGCGAACCCGTTGCTGACCAGCGTGATCACCAGTCAGTTGGCCACCTTGGGGCACGTGTCGAACTTTTTCAGCACCCCCACACAGATCGCCCTGGCGGAGAAGCTGCTAGAAATTTCTGCCGCGCCGGCCGGTTCCAAGGTGTTCTTCACGAACTCCGGTACCGAGGCAAATGAGGCGGCGCTGAAACTCACCCGGCGTAACGCCGGGTCCGAACAGACCCCGCGCACCAAGGTGATCGCCCTGGAACACTCCTTCCACGGCCGCACCCTCGGCGCGCTGTCGCTGACCTATAAGCCCAAGTACCGCGAGCCCTTCGCCCCGCTGCCGGATAATGTCAGTTGGATTCCGGCCGGCGATATCCAGTCGCTGCGTGAGGCCGTCGACGAAACCGTGGCTGCGGTGTTCATTGAACCCATTCAGGGTGAAGCCGGAGTGCGTGAGCTGGACGCAGAATACCTGCGCGCGGCCCGCGAGATCACCCAGGCCGCCGGTGCACTGCTGGTTTTTGACGAGGTGCAGACCGGAATGGGCCGCACCGGGCAGTTTTTTGCCTCCGCCCCGGTGCTCCCGGACGTGATGACCCTGGCTAAGGGGCTGGGCGGCGGATTCCCTATCGGCGCGATGATCGTCTTCGGAGAAGAAAACACCAGCTGGCTGACGCCGGGGGACCACGGCACTACCTTTGGCGGAAACCCGGTGGCCTGCGCCGCGGGGCTGGCGGTCATCCACACCATTGAAAACGAAAATCTGCTGGAGCATGTGCGCGAAACCGGTGACTGGCTGCGCACCGCGCTGGCCGGGCTGGAAGGGATTAGCGCCGTGCGCGGCCGCGGCCTGCTGACCGCCTTTGAATTGCACTCGGCTGCCGCGCCGAAGTTTGTTTCCGCCGCGCTTGATGCCGGGTTCATCGTCAACGCCACCGATGAGCACACCATCCGGCTGGCCCCACCACTGATTATTACCCGCGAACAACTCGAAACCTTCCTCGCCGCAGTGCCCCAGCTGCTGACCGCGGCCGTCTAAATCTTGCGAACGAACAGCCCGGCTACCGCCGGAAACTAAGGAATCATCCCATGAGTCTTACCCGCCACTTCCTCACCGACCTTGATCTGAGCCCGGCCGAGCAGTCCAAGGTTTTGGACCTTGCCGCAGCGATGAAGGCCGACAAATACGGCTTTGCACCCTACGCGGGCCCGCAAACCGTCGCGGTCTTCTTCGATAAAACCTCCACGCGTACGCGCGTTTCCTTCCACGCGGGAATCGCCGAGTTGGGTGGTTCGCCGCTGATCATCAATTCCACCGATTCGCAGCTGGGGCACAAGGAAACCATCGCCGATTCCGCCCAGGTGCTGGCGCGCATGGTGTCCACCATCGTGTGGCGCACCTACGCCCAGTCCGGGCTCGAAGAAATGGCCGCGAACTCGACGGTGCCGGTGATTAACGCGCTATCTGATGACTACCACCCCTGCCAGCTGCTGGCGGACCTGCTGACGGTGCGGGAGCACAAGGGCAAAACCGCGGGTCTGACCATGGTCTATCTGGGTGACTCGGCCAATAATATGGCCAACTCCTACCTGCTGGCCGGGGTCACCGCCGGCATGCACGTACGCATTGCCGGTCCCGAAGGCTACCTGCCGTCGGCGGAGATTATTGCCGCCGCCCAGATCCGTGCCGAAGAAACCGGCGGCTCGGTGGTCATCACCACCGATGCGGCGCAGGCGCTGAAAGATGCCGACGTGGTCGTCACCGACACCTGGGTTTCCATGGGCCAGGAAGATGAGAAGGCAGCGCGGCAGAAGCTCTTCGTGGATTACGCGGTGGACGCCGAGGCGATGAAGCTTGCCAAGGACGACGCGATCGTGCTGCATTGCCTCCCGGCCTACCGCGGCTACGAGATTTCCGCCGAGGTGCTCGACGGCCCGCAGTCGGTCGTGTTTGATGAGGCCGAGAACCGGGTGCACGCGCAGAAGGCCATTATGACCTGGCTGATGGTCGCCTCCGGTCTGGCACATGATCCCCGAGTGGAGCTCTAAATGTCGGTACAGCCAAGCACCAAAACCGCGCGTCAAGCCCGGATCCGTGCATTCTTGGGCAATAATTCGGTTAAATCCCAGGCAGAACTGCTCGGCTTGCTCAAAGATGACGGGTTGGAAGTCACCCAGGCTACGCTCTCCCGCGATCTGGTGGAGATCGGTGCGGTGCGCATCCGCGACCATCTGGGCCAACTGATTTATGCGATCCGCCAAGAGGGCGGGGATCGTTCCCCGCAGACCGCCATCACCCAAGAGGTCCTCGACGCGCGCCTGGCCAAAATCTGTCAGGAGCAGTTGGTGACCGCCGAGGGCTCGGCAAATATCGTTGTTCTGCGCACCCCGCCGGGGGCCGCGAACCTGCTGGCGCTGGCCATCGACCACTCGCAGATTCCCGCGATTCTTGGCTGTATCGCGGGCGATGACACGATTATGGTGATCACCCGCGCCGCCGATGGGGCCAGTCAGGTAGCTAGCCGCTTTTTGCAGCTGGCTGAACCGCGCTAACCTGGCCCGACGCGCCAAGCGCAGCAGCGCACAAATTTCATGCCTGAGTAACGCGCCACCGAACGGGTATCCACCCGCGGTGGCGCACTGCTTTAACCTGCGGTGTCACCGGTGCATCAAGGGCGTACAGCACAGCTCGGGGGAGAAAGAATTACCCGTCACCGCACAGGAGCGGTGACGGGTAATGACGTGCGGTGATCGTTGGACTCTTGGTGCTAGGCGGCCAGCTGGTCTACCGAGGACATTCCAAAGGCCTCTTCGAAGGCCTCCTGAACTTCGTCAGTGTGCGAGACCATGACGATGCGGCGGATCGGCGAAACATGCTTATTCGTTTCCACCCATGCGCTGATGGTGTCAAAACCAATTTGGGCGACCGTCTGTGCAGGCCAGCCGAACGCACCGGCACCCACTGCAGGAAATGCGATGGAGTGCGCCTCATGCCGCGCCGCCAGATAGAGCGAATTGCTAAAACAATCGGCCAAGATCTTCGGGTTGGGTTTGATCAGTGCGAGGTTGGGCGCCGCGGTATGGATGACCCATTTGGCGCTAAGGTTTCCGGCCTTTGTCGCCACCGCAATACCTGAAGGGATTCCGTCGGGGTACCTGGCCGCACGAACTGCACGGCAGGCGGCCAGCAGGGCAGGCCCGGCCGCCGCATGAATAGCTCCATCGACGCCGCCCCCACCCAATAACGAGGGGTTGGCTGCATTGACGATGGCATCAACATTCAACGTGGTGATATCACCGCGGTACAACTGGATTTCCATGGGGTTTCCTCCAACGAAGTATCCGTATTCGGCTTTGTGTCTCTCACCATACGCTCGCGCTGGCACCTGCGGAAGTAGCAAACGCACAACTCACCGTGTCCTGACAAAAAATCTCTACCTGGTTCACAGGTTCGCGCCCGATGGGCATATGCCTCGGGTGCGGAGCCTTGCAGAGGGTGGAGAACCAAGGCTCCGGACATGGATTTGTTGATGATCGCGCCGAGCTCTAAGCGGTGCAGGCTGAACTCGCTGAATAATTATGAGCGCCAATGCATAATGCTTTGCTAGAGTGGAAGCAGCGCATCATCAACTTTGCCCGTCGCCCGGCGGGATCTGGCTGAAAGGAACGAGTTATGTCCTCGTCAACAAATCAAGGATCGCTCTGGGGTGGCCGCTTCTCCGGTGGGCCAGCAGAAGCGATGGCAGCACTGAGCAAGTCCACCCACTTCGACTGGCGCTTAGCCGGGTACGATATCGCCGGCTCCCGTGCTCACGCCAAGGTGCTCCAGCGCGCCGGGCTGCTGACCGAGACCGAACTGACCGACATGCTCAGCGCCCTGAACCAGCTCGAAGCAGATGTGAAGTCCGAAGCCTACGTGGCCGCCGAATCGGATGAAGATGTGCACGGCTCATTGGAGCGCGGGTTGCTCGAACGAGCAGGCACCGCGCTAGGCGGCAAGTTGCGTGCCGGCCGTTCACGCAACGACCAGATCGCCACCTTGGGCCGGATGTTCCTGCGCGACCATGCGCGGATCATCGCCGGCGGCGTCATCGATACCATCGACGCGATGCTGGAGCAGGCCAAGGCGCACCCATACGCGCCGATGCCCGGCCGCACCCACCTGCAGCACGCTCAGCCGATCCTGCTGTCCCACCTGTTGCTTGCTTACGCGTGGCCGTTGCTGCGCGACGTGCAGCGCTTTGCCGATTGGGATAAGCGAGCAGCTGTTTCCCCGTATGGTTCTGGTGCGCTTGCCGGGCAGACCCTCGGGCTTGATCCGAACTTCGTGGCCGCGGAATTGGGCTTCGACTCGGCGGTCTTCAACTCGATCGATGGCACCGCTGCACGCGATGTCTTCGCCGAATTCTCCTGGATCACCGCGATGATCGGCGTTGACCTGTCCCGGGTGAGCGAAGAGGTCATCCTGTGGGCCACGAAGGAGTTCAGCTTCGTGAAATTGCACGATGCCTTCTCCACCGGCTCCTCGATCATGCCGCAGAAGAAGAACCCGGATATTGCCGAGCTTGCCCGCGGCAAGGCTGGACGTCTGATCGGTGACCTGACCGGACTGATGGCTACGCTCAAGGCACTGCCGTTGGCCTACAACCGCGACCTGCAGGAAGACAAAGAGCCGGTATTCGACGCGGCGGACACCCTGGAAATGCTGCTGCCGGCGATGGCCGGCATGATGGCCACGCTGACCTTTAACACCGAGCGCATGGCGCAGCTCGCGCCACAGGGATTTGCACTGGCCACCGACATTGCCGAATGGCTGGTCCGCCAGGGTGTGCCGTTCCGTGACGCGCACGAACTTTCCGGTGCCGCGGTGCAGCTGGCCGAATCACGTGGCGTGGAGCTGTGGGATTTGACCGACGATGAATACGCCGGCATCTCGGAGCACTTAACTCCGAAGGTGCGCGAGGTCTTGTCCACCGAGGGTTCGCTCAATGCCCGTAATGGCCAGGGCGGTACCGCCCCGAGCGCCGTCGCGCAGCAGATTGTCGAATTTGAGCGCCAGCTCGATGAAATTCGCGCCTGGGTCAAGGCCTAACCCGGCACTGCACAAATAGACCGCTTCCCGGGCGGCCGCTCGGCCACGCATTCCGCGTGGGTGAGCGGCCGCCCGGCGCGTTCTGGATGCCGGACTTCTGCCCGGGAACCGGCGCGCGCTAGAGTGTGTGCCATGACACTTCAACTGCCTCCAGCCCAACTCATTGCACATGTGACCACCGCCTTGGACGAACTGGTCGCACAGCTTTCCGCCTTGGCTGACGAGGATTTCGCCAAGCCCAGCTCGTTGCCCGGCTGGAGCACCGCGCAACTGGTTGCGCACCTGCATTCCCTGGCGCTGGCCGCAAACCGGCAATTTGAGCAGGCCGGGTCCGCGCAGCTGCCACCGATGTATGACGGGGGAGCGGCCGGACGGATCGAGGCAATTAACATGGCCGCGCTGATGCGGCCGGAAAAACTGCGCGAACTGGTGACCGCATCCTTGGCCCAGCTGCGTGAAACCCTGGGCACCGTACAAGCGCACTTCGAAGAGCCAGTGGGCTATCGTCCGGGAGCGAAGGTGGCCGATATGGTCTATGCGGTCTGGCGGGAAATGCTGATCCACGCCACCGACCTGAACGAATTTATCCGCCCCGCCGCTAGCTGGCCGCAAGAATTTTCCGACCACCTCCTGCGCGCCCTGGCCGCCCGGGTTCAGCCCGAGGACCGCATCGTACTGCAGCCCCACGGCCGCCAGCGTCAGGTGATTGGCGACGGCGGGCGATCGTGGGTATTGGAGGGAACAGATTTTGATTTGGCCGCGTGGTTATCCGGACGGCCGGTGGGCGGGGTGGTTCGCGCCACGCAGGCCGCGGATTCAGCCGATTTCCCCACCTTGCTGCCGTGGCCTAGCGACGTATTAATGGCGCGTTAGACTCCGGGCGACGGTAAACGTGTGCGCGATCGCAGGGCAAAATCCGATTCCCGGTCCTTCGCAACCCGTTTGACGCACTAAAATATTACGCGTGACTAATAACGAGAGTATAAGTGAGCTGCTGGACCGACTGTGCGCAGTGGTCGCAGACTACCCGCAACCCGGGGTCTCCTTTAAAGACCTCACCCCGGTGTTTGCCGACCCGCAGGGGCTGCGTCGGCTGGTTGATGAGCTGATCGCGCCCTTCGCCGGTCAGTTCGACATCGTCGCCGGGCTGGAAGCGCGTGGATTTGTGCTGGCCGCCGCGGCCGCCTACGCCTCGGGCCGCGGAATGCTGACCATCCGTAAGGCCGGCAAGCTGCCGCGCGAGGTATACCGCGATGACTACACCTTGGAATATGGTTCAGCTTCGCTGGAGCTGCACAAGGATGAGATCGCGCCCGGCACCCGCGTGCTGGTGCTCGACGATGTGCTCGCCACCGGTGGCACCGTGGGCTCGGCGGTGCGTTTGATCGAACGCGCCGGCGGTGTAGTGGCCGGAGTCGGCGTAATTCTGGAGCTCGAAGCACTCGGCGGACGCGCCAACCTGGGTGATCACCAGGTGCTCAGCTTGCAAAAAGTTTAGTTTTTCAACCCGGTGCCGGGCACCGGCCACGGCCGGAAGATGACGTACGCGACTTCGCGGGATTAACCCCGCGCCGAACAACGCGCGTATCATAATCTGTCCTGTATATAAGCGATATGAGCGCGAGGGGAACCAAGATTGAGCGGTACGATCGAGCAGGATCTGCTCGCCGAAAGCCAGTATGTCTCACGACTATATGACCGGCTTGATGAGTTGCGCGCCGAAAAGGTAGAGCAGCTTGCACGCACCCGGGCTACCGGCGCGGTAGGAACCTTCCAGAACCAGTCCGAACGTGACTCCTTTGCGAGCCTTTATGAAGATCGCATCGCGCAATTGGATGCGGTGCAGGACCGGCTGGTCTTTGGCCGGTTGGATCTGGCCGAGCAGGGGCAAGCGCAAGCCGACTCCAACGGCATGGAGAATTCACCGCGCTACATTGGACGCATCGGTCTTTCCGATGATGAGCTGAACCGGTTGATGATCGACTGGCGTGCCTCGGAAGCCGCACCGTTTTATCAGGCGACCGCGTTGAACCCGCGCGGTGTTCGCCGCCGCCGCCACCTCATGCTCAAGGGCCGGGCCGTGGCAGGTATCGAAGACGATGTGCTCGACGGAACCTGGCTCGATGAGGGGCATACACACCACGGTGAAGGTGCACTGATGGCCGCGCTGCGCGAAAAGCGCACAGGCCGGATGGGCGACATCGTCGGCACCATCCAGGCCGAGCAGGATGCGATTATTCGCGCCGATCTTCCTGGGGCCGTAGTGGTCCAGGGCGGACCGGGTACCGGTAAAA
The DNA here is from genome assembly GCF_035257265.1 of Glutamicibacter sp. Taxonomy (GTDB): domain Bacteria; phylum Actinomycetota; class Actinomycetes; order Actinomycetales; family Micrococcaceae; genus Glutamicibacter. The sequence goes on along the minus strand of NZ_DATEXC010000038.1, from coordinate 3,348 downwards.
CCGCCGTCGCGCTTCACCGTGCGGCGTTCCTGCTCTACGAATACCGCGAACGGCTCAAGCACGCAGGGGTGCTCATCGTTGGCCCGTCCAATTCATTTATGCGCTATATCGAACGAGTGCTGCCTTCTCTGGGTGAAACCGGCGTGGTGATGTCCTCGGTCGGCGAGCTGTACCACGGGGTGCATGCCGGACCGGAAACCGCACGCAATGTCGCCCGGGTGAAGGGCCGGCTATCGATGGCCAAGGTCATTGGCGCCGCGGTGCGCAACCGCCAGCGCCTGCTGGCCGAAGACCGCACGGTAGTTGTCGAAGGTACCCGGCTCACGCTGACCCGTGGAATGGTGCGCAACGCCCGCGAACGTGCCCGGCATACGCATAAGCCGTATAACGAGGCGCGCGAAACCTTTACCAAGGTGATCGTTGGAGACCTCGCCGAGCAGCTGCGCCGTAAATTGGAGGAATCCGCCGGTCAGCCAAGCGCCGCGGATCGTTCCTACCTGCCCCAGGAGGTGCGCGAATCCTGGGATGTGCGCGTGGCCATCAATCTCTGCTGGATGCCAATGACCCCGCAGGGCTTGCTATCGGAGCTCTTTGCAAAACCGCATCTGCTGGAGGCTGCCGCCCCGCGGATGTCCCCGGCTGACCGCGATGCACTGTTCCGCCCGGCCGGTTCGGCCTTCACCGAGGCTGACGTGCCGTTGCTCGACGAGGCAGCGGAACTATTGGGCGAGTTTGTGAACCCACAGGATCTGCCCGATACCTCGCAGTACGAGCGCGACGTGGAAAATGCCAAACGGGCGCTGGACAACATGGATACGATGCTCGCCAATGCGGGAATCGACGGGGTGGTGTCCGCGGAGCAGGTAGCTGCGGTCAATCAGGAAACCGCCGCCGCGGCCAGCGCGGCCGAACGTGCGGTCTCCGATCGCACCTGGGCCTACGGGCACATTGTGGTCGACGAAGCTCAGGAACTTTCCCCGATGCAGTGGCGGCTTTTGGTGCGCCGCTGCCCGATGAAGTCCTTCACTATCGTCGGGGATATCGCGCAGACCTCCGCCGCTTCGGGTGCCAATAGCTGGGCCCAAGCGTTGGAACCGTTCTTCGCGGACCGCTACAAACTCGAAGAACTCACCGTCAACTACCGCACCCCGGCACAGATCGCCGACGCTGCGGCGCGCGTGGCACAGGCTGCAGGTTTGCGGATTACCACGCCGCAAGCGGTTCGTGAAGGTGACTGGCCGCCGGTGATCACCACCGTGGACCAGGACCAGCTTGTCCAGAGCTTGCTCGAAGAGCTGCCTGGCGAATTGGAATACTCAGCCGGCGGGTTGCAAGCGGTAATCGTGCCGCAAGAACTGTTGGCCGCCGCGCGTGATGCGGTCACCGAGCGCTACACGGAGCGGGTGGGAACCGGTTCCGGTGGCCTGGCGCAGGACATCGTGGTGATTTCCGCCCGCGAATCGAAGGGTCTGGAATTCGACGGGGTAATGATCGTGGAACCGGCACTGCTGGTGGCTGAGGTAGATGGCGGAGTGGGCGACTTGTATGTAGCGATGACCCGCACCACGCAGCGTCTGCACGTGATCCACCATCAGCCACTGCCGGCCGGGTTTACCGAAGCCTGAGGCCAGAGGTTTCCTCCCGCACGAGTATTTGCGGGTGTGATCGGCGGTACAAACTACGCCGTGGCGACGGGATTTTGCTAATGTTGAGAGCGTGTCTGAGAATAAGCAGAATCCCGTCATTGCGGGACAGAGTAATGATCCCTCCTTCGAGAACATCTGGCAGGAACTAAAGTGGCGCGGCCTAGTGCACGTGTCCACCGATGAAGCCGAGCTAGAGCGAGCCCTGGCCGAGGAGAGTATCACTTACTATTGCGGGTTCGATCCGACCGCACCCTCACTACACCTTGGCAACCTCGTCCAGCTGCTGAATATGCGTCGGCTGCAGTTGGCCGGTCACCAGCCACTGGCCCTAGTCGGTGGTTCCACCGGACTGATCGGCGATCCGCGGCAGACCGCCGAGCGCACCCTGAATACCAAAGAAACCGTGACCGAATGGGTCACCCGGCTTCAGGCTCAGGTCTCACGCTTCCTGTCCAACCAGGGGCCGAACGCGGTACGCCTGGTGAACAACCTGGACTGGACCTCACAGCTATCGGCCTTGGACTTCCTGCGTGACGTCGGAAAGTACTTCCGCGTGGGCACGATGATTAAGAAGGAAATTGTTTCTGCACGGCTGAACTCCGATGAGGGCATCAGCTACACCGAGTTCTCCTACCAGGTGCTGCAGGGCTATGACTTCTTGGAGCTCAACCGCCAGTACGGGTGCACCCTGCAAACCGGTGGCTCGGACCAATGGGGCAACCTGACCAGCGGTACCGATTTGATCCGCAAGGTACAGGGCAAGTCCGCCCACGCCTACGGCACTCCTCTGATCACTAACTCCGATGGCACCAAGTTCGGCAAGTCCGAAGGTAACGCCATTTGGTTGGATGCCGAGATGTGCAGCCCCTACGCGCTCTACCAGTTCTGGCTCAATACCGCCGATGCCGACGTCATTGATCGTTTGAAAGTCTTCACCTTCCTGACCCGCGAGCAGATTGAGGCGTTGGCGGTCGAGGTTGCCGAACGTCCATTCAAGCGCCAAGCTCAGCGCGAACTTGCCTGGCTGGTGACCTCCTTGGTTCACGGTGAAGACGCTACCAATAAAGTCATCGCTGCCTCGGCCGCAGTTTTCGGCAACGGAGATTTGAACGAGATTGATCTGCCAACACTGGAATCGGTGCTGGCTGAGCTGCCTTCGGCTCAGATAAGCTCCGATGATCTAGGCATCTTGAATATGCTCCATACATCTGGGCTTAGCGAATCTCTTTCGGCAGCGCGCCGTACCGTGAACGAGGGTGGTGCCTACGTGAATAACGAAAAGGTAGCCGGCATCGATTCGGTACTTAGCACCGAAGACTTCCTGCACGGTAAGTACGCCATCGTGCGCCGCGGCAAGAAGAATATGGCAGTTGTCGAGCTAACCGCCTAGTCAAGTACCCACGTAATTCAGCTAAAAAACCAGAAACCGCCAGAAAAGTCTGTGAACCACAACACTTTTCTGGCGGTTTTCTTGTATCCAAAACACTAAATCACTAGTCAGGCTTGGTTTATGGGTAATTTTTGTTGGGAATAGCCGATTTGCGCGTTGCCGGGAATGAACGTATAGTTTTTCTCTGTTGCCGAAACGAAAACAACGTGGAATACACGAAGAATTCATTCGGTAGCAAAGAGCTTTTCACAAGGCGTTTCGACTGGTTATGACCGGTTCACGAAACATGCTAGAGTTGAAAAGTTGCTCCGG
>NZ_DATEXC010000037.1:0-2186 GCF_035257265.1 Glutamicibacter sp. | reverse complement strand
ACGAGTGTGGTGAGAAAAAATGATGCAAAGCTCACCGCTGTGTGTATGAGACGATCCCTGCAACGCAACTCGTTCACCAGGCAAACTATAGCGCAGGCGCCCTGCGCCATCTGTGACATTCTGGCGACAAATGTTGGAATCGTGCGAAAAGCGTGCCACGCTCCGCCGTCAGCGTGCCGCCAACCTATGACGAGTTTCGGGGACAGGGACAAACCCTCACGCTGTGGGGTAGCTGAACCGCTGCAACGGTTTTGGAACTGCTGGCTGCCAGCGGGCAGTTCTCGGAGGAACTCCTTGCAGGGTGGAACGGACGGCGGTGTCGAGTACGGCGAGAGCACCGCTCAGAGCAGGGTCAATGCCGATGTGCATACGGATGCTGCCACATCGCACTTTATCCAGTAATTCCCGCTTATGAACTGTGAGTCTTATGTTACCGTGGCAGCGGACAGCTCTCGCCGCGTTTCGACCACCCGTTTCCGTCTTTTGCAGAGACTTTCGCAATCAGCCATGGCAGGATGTCTTGTGGCTGGCAGACTCATCTCGTGATGTAGGCATAGCTTCCCCACCATGATGGAGGATCGTCTGGTTCGATGGAACGCGGTCGCACAGGGAATCGATGGAGAGATTAAGAAGAATCCAACGCAAAGCTGGGGGGAGACTTCTTCAAGCCGTACAACAGGGCTTCGAGCAGTTGCCGCATGGACTCAAGGGCATAGGCATAGAACAACGCTCTCATCCGCTCCCACAGCAGGCGTTTGCTGCCGAGCTGTGCCCATACCGTTTGAAACAACGCACAACAGAGTTGCTGGGTCTGATCCACCAAAAACGCCAGCATCATCAGCATGGCAAACACCACAGAGAGATGCTGCTCGCCATGCCCGTAGTTGTGCCCAAAGTGATAGCCCTGGTTTTTCAGCGTATTGAAGGTTTCGTTTTCGATCTTCCACCGGGCTCGTCCACCTCGCATGAGACGAAAGACGTTGCGCTGGTTCACCCGCAAGTCCGTCACCCAACTGAAGTGTTGGACCTTGTCATGACCAATTTCCCAGTACTCGATGAAATTGCCCCGTACGTCCGCGTGCGATCCATTGAGTGGCACGTCATTGACAAAGCGAAACCGATGACGGATGCCTGCGGCGCGATCGTGCCGCTCATAAGAAGTCACGCGCCCATCGTGCTCCGCTCTCTGCACCTGATTGAACAAATAGGCGTGATCGCCTTCTTTGACTCCAAGGATATAATGACACCCGTGATCGTGTAGGGTCTCGATGTGAGGGGCGTTGGAACTCAGACTGTCTTCGGTGACAATGAACTGGAGATGGGGGTGATCCTGGCGCAACTTGCTCATGAAGCGCTTGGCGGCATTGCGCTCACAGTCATTTTTCTCCGTGCCATCTTGTTTGATAATCGGCTCGGGCATGAGCGGAATGACTGCACGGCAGTCGGGATGGAGAATCGCCGCGCCCAACAGCTGGTGATAATACGTGATCGAACCGTTGCGCTGGACCTTGTGCAGGCACGAGGCACAGTGAATCGTCTGCGAGGAAAAATACCCCGTGCCATCGAGTGCCAAGAGATAATAGCCGTCAAGAAACACCATGTCTTCTAGCGCCTTGCCGCGCTGGAGTTGACGAAAGACGCTTTTGAACAGGGGGCGTAGCCACTCGGGGGAGACGGGATCAAGTATCTCGCGCATATGCGTGTCGCACGGGACACGCTCCATACCGTAGATGGTTTCCAAATTGCCCTCTGCCCGTTCCTTGTCAAAGGCGAGGCGAGAGGGCGATTTGAGGGAAAACATGGCGAACGCCGACATGAGCGCATCCGTTAAAGCAATGTCCGTCTCGCTCAGGCGATAATCTGGGATGGCGGCAAAGCCACTGCGAACCAAGCCAAAGAGCGCATCGGCAGAAAGATGCTTGCGTGCTTTGGGAGCAACAAGAGACATGGCAACCCCCGACATGGAGACCTCAAATTGTGCCTGTGAGGGGTGTATTGTCGCATGGAGGTTTACGAAAAGGCAACCAGGAGGTCGCGGTGATTACTGGGGTTTATCGCTCTCCGGGAATTGCTGTAAAGACGTCAAGATGCATCTGGGTTTTGAAGATGTTGCCACCACGTCATTTGACTCTGTGGCGTCGCACGTCTACTGGGTGTATTGTGCCTACATCTTGCTGCACATGTCG
>NZ_DATEXC010000036.1:0-12089 GCF_035257265.1 Glutamicibacter sp. | reverse complement strand
GCCGGGAATCACGAACCGTGATTCCCGGCCATAGCTATGACTGTCCAACGAGATTCGAGTTTCTTGCGGATAAAGCGAAAGCCGTCAGAGGCCTAGCGCGCAAGAACCGTTCTAGATCGAGGCGTGCGACTTGGCGTTCTGGATCAGGGTGAACACCTGCTCGCGGACCTCTCCGTAACGCTCCAACCGTTTGGTCTCCAGCTGGTTTCGAGGATTCGGAAGCTCCGTTCGAATATTCTCGGTCACCCTCGTTGGCGCCCCGGAGAGCACCAGCACGCGATCGGCCAAGTAGACTGCTTCGTCGATATCGTGGGTAACGAAGAGCACCGTCGTGTTGTACTCATCGCGCAAGCGCAGCACCAGGTCTTCCAGCTCAATGCGCGTTTGGGCATCGACTGCTGCAAAAGGTTCATCCATTAAGAGCACGTCGGGGTTGTAAGCCAATCCGCGGGCGATGGCAGCACGCTGCTGCATTCCACCGGACATCTGCCATGGATACAGCTTGCCCTTGCCCGCCAGTCCCACCGATATCAAGGCCTGCTCGACCCGGGCCGAGATCTCTCGTTTGCCGCCTTGTCCTTTGAGCGGGAGTGCGACGTTATCGGCCACGCTCATCCACGGCAAGAGCGAGCGGGAGTAGTCCTGGAAAACCACTGCAAGCTTCGCCGGTGGCTCGGTCACTACCTGCCCTTCGAAGACGGTCTTGCCGCTGGTTGGCGGCTGCAACCCTGCAATGCTTCGCAGCAACGTGGTCTTGCCCGAGCCCGAAGGGCCGACGATGCAAACGAATTCGCCTCGATTGACCTCGAAGTTGATGCCATCCAAGATGGCCACCTCGCCGTAGCTCTTACGCAGGTCTTCAACGCTCAGCAGCGTTTCAACTGAAGTTTGATTAGTCATGATGCTTCTCAGGCTTTCTCGCTTGCGGCATACATCCCGTGATGCCAGGAGATGACGCGACGTTCAATAAGGACGAAGATGGCAGTTGCAACGTAGCCGAGCAGGCCCAGCACGATGGTTCCTGCCCAGGTTTCTGGAACAGCGAAGAACTGCTGCGAATTCAAAACGTAGAAACCAATGCCGGCAGTCGAGGCAAACATCTCTGAGACGACTATGAGGATGATCGCCAGCTGCAGGGTCACTCGCAGACCAGCAAAGATCTGCGGCGCAGCGGCCGGAAGCAGGACCTTGAAAATCCGTTGGGTTCTGGACAGGCGGTAAGAACGAGTCATGTCCACGACCTGCGGATCCAGCGCACGAACACCGTCAATGGTGTTCAGCAGCACTGGCCAAATGGACCCAGCCACAATGACCGCAATGTTCATAGTGGTTCCGATGCCGAAGAGCAACAGCGCAACCGGGAGAAGTGCCGGTGGCGGAATAGCCCGGAAGAACTGGATCAAGGGATCCAACGCGGCGCCGAGCCATCTGGACATGCCGATCATCAGACCCAGCAGGATTCCGCCCAAACCAGCGAGCAGGAAGCCGGCGATGAATTTTCCGATGCTCGGCAACGCATCGGTGATGAACCGTTCGCCCAGCCAATCCCGGGCAAATACCTGCAAAATCGTTTCCAGCGGCGGGGAATACACATTTTGTGAACCAGCTGAACCAAACCACCAAAGTGCCAGAATGGCAATTGGCAACCACAACATCAATCCGGTGTCCCGAAGCAATACTTTCATCTCAGTTCTCCTTCGTCCGCACCGATGGGTGCCAGAACAACAAGGGCTTGCTGATCAAGCTGAACAGGCCGTTAATGGCCAGTCCAAGAAGGCCAGTGGCCATGATCAGTGCGTACATCTTTGGCAGATCCGCCGAGTTCTGCGCCAAGGCGATATCTTGCCCCAATCCCGGGGCACCGCCGATCAGCTCTGCCACGACCGCTACGACAATCGCGATGCTGGCAGAAACACGCAGTCCTACCAGAGCATGCGGCAGCAAGGTCGGCAACAGAATATGGCGCACCGTGCGCACCCAGCCGAGACGATAGGAACGAGAGAGGTCCAGCTGCGTCTTCTCCACGCCACGGGCACCGTAGATCACTTGGACCAGCAGTGGCCAGAGAGCGCCCATCACCACCAGGAAGATCTTCATGGTCGGCGATGGGCCCCAGAACAATAGCGCCAACGGCAGCAAGGCTACTGGCGGAATAGGCTTGAGGAACTCAATCACCAAGGTGGTTGATTTGGCGACTGCCTGCAGCCGTCCGATAGCCAGTCCCAACGGCAAGGCCAGGGCAACGACAATCAGCAGACCCACCCCTGCGCCGGATAAGGTTGCGCCCAATGCCATCCAGAATCCGGTGCCGATCACGAGCTGTCCGAGTGCTGCGAGCACCGCGCTTGCCGGAGGGAACGCAACTGCCGGAAGAATCCCGGTTTTGGCAGCGAATTCCCAGAGCAGCAAGGCAAACAGGACGGTTCCCAGTCCCAGCAGGGAGTGGTTCATGCGCAGCCGGCGCTGACGGGTTTTGACCGCTTTGCCGAGAGCCATTCCCCATGTGCCGGCACTCATGACATCACCAATTTGTCGCCCGGCTGCTCCTGGTTGAGGAAGCCGGTTTCAACCATGACCTTCGAGATTTCTACCAAAGTCGATGGATCCATATCGGTGCCAAAGGTCGGGATGACCATCTTTGCGGCCAGGTCCTTGTCCATTTCCAGCTTGGACACGAGAATCGATTGCAGCAGCTGAGAATCTGCATTTGCCAGTTCGTTGGCCTTGATCATCGCACGCTGGAAGGCTTCGACTTCAGGGCGATTGCTCTCCACGAGATTATTGGAGCTGAAATATACCGATTCCATCCCGGTCCCCTTGAACGCTAGTGAGTAAAGCGCCGAGAGAACTTTGTCGCCTTGGTTCTGGGCAATGGTGACAAATGGTTCGGCCAGTCCGGCCGCGTCGATGCGGCCTTGCTTGAGTGCAGCCAGTGCATCGGCCATTGGCATTGCCACGAAGTTCACGCTCTTCGGATCGATTCCTGCATCCATCAGCACCTTTGCTGCGGCGATGTGAGGCTGCGCGCCCTGGGCATTGATGGCCATGGTTTTGCCTGGCAGATCCTGCAGCGTCTTGGGTCCGTCGGCCCGTACCACCAGCCCGATGGTATCTTCCTTGGGCGTACCCGGATTCGCACCCGCAGGAGCCACCGCTCGCACTGGCAGGTTCTTGGCTACCGCGTTAATGAACGGGGTGCCGGCCGAGGTCCCGAAGGACAGCTGGCCGTTGATCACCGAGGGAACGATAGAGGCAGCGTTCTGGATCACTTGGGTCTTCACTTCCAAACCTTCGGCTTTGAAAAGGCCCTCTTGCTGGGCAATATAAACCGGAGCGAAATGAGCTACCGGAATCATGCCTACGGTCAGCAGGCCGGCAGCAGTTCCGGAGCCGCCTGTTCCCGCTGGCTGATTGCCTTGTGCACTGCAAGCCGCCAAAAGTGGGGCCGCCAGCATCAGGCCTAGCAATGATCGACGCTTCATATCTGGATCCTTCGTTAGAAAAGTGCTCCATCACCCTAAACGGTGTGACTCATTCAACATAACGATCCCAGTGCCTGGCATATACGACAAGTTGGAAAAACCTGCCAACCCTATTGGTTTTGCCTATACCCTTGTATCTCCCGTCTCTAAGGCCAGCTCCAGGAAAAGCTTCATCACGGCAGTGAATTCAACACGCCGGCTGTAGATGAGCGCCGATTGCAGCTGTGGAAGCTCCTGCTTCAACTCGCGCAGAACGACACCGCCGCCAGGCATGGTGCGTACCGGCTCGGGCACTAATGAGACGCCAAGGCCTGCGGCAATCAAGGGCACCGCGGTGGGGACCGACTCGACCACGCGCACACGCCCGGGCCGCACTCGATGATCACGCCAAGCATTGGTAATGATTTCCGGCAAGCTGTCGACCCCAAGCGTCGCGCGCACCATGAACCAAGTCGCGCCATCCAGATCGGTGAGGTCGAAAGGCCCCTGGGCAGCACTGTAGCCAGAGGGCAGTGCGGCGATCAGCGGAAAGGACCCCACCCGGTGGACGTGCAAGTGATGGCCCCATCGCTCGCTGAGATCATCCACTGAAGTCACCGAGATGACGCCTAGGTCAGCCTTTCCAGTGCGCACTGCGTCGAGCACCTCAAGCGGTGCCGGCGAGGTGACGGTAACATCCACTTGCGGGGCGGCTTCGGCAAAGCTCTCAAGCAGGCGCGGCATGCGCCCCCAAAGGAAGGGGGAGACCACGGCCAGGCGCAGGTCTCCGATTCCTCCGGCCTCAATCAGCTGCAGGCGATGGCGCTCATCGTCCATCGAGCCCAGCAGTTCATTGGCATAACGCGTTAGCTCCTGGCCGGCTTTGGTCGGAATGATTCCGCGCGCATTGCGTGTGACCAGCGAAACCGATAAATCACGTTCAAGCTGGGCCAGAGCTGCACTCAATGGCGGCTGGGTCATATGCAGGCGAGAGGCGGCACGCGAAATGGAGCCTTCCTCGACAATTGCCAGAAAGTATCGAAGTAAACGAGTATCCATATTTTTATCCTATATCGTGCACCCATTTTTAGTATTGGATATATGGACGTGACCTTGGGATGCTCTTCTCAGTATCAATTTCAAGGAGCGCAGCGTGAACCTAGTAGAGCAATCCAGCCAAACTGACCGAGGACTCGTCCTCGGCGGATTGAGCAATTTCCTCATTGACGGACAATGGCGCGAACCAATTTCCGGTAGTGCCCACGAAGCAATCAATCCCGCGAACGGCGAACATCTGGGGAACTTGGGTGAAGCCACCGCTGCCGAAGTCGATGCCGCGGTAGGTGCCGCCCGCCGAGCTTTGGATACGCCTGCCTGGGGCCAAATGCTTCCCAACGAACGTGCACGCCTGCTATGGGCCATCGCCGACGGCATCGAAGCCAACGCCGCCGAGCTATCGCGCCTGGAAACTCTCGATCAGGGACAGCCCTTGCGCGTTTCGGCGGGCATGTCGGTGGCCGGAGCGGCCGAGCATTTCCGCTACTTTGCCGGATGGTGCACCAAGCTCGACGGCAGAGTCCCTTCGGTGTCCCGCCGGGACGCCATGCTGTACACCCAGCGGGTGCCAGTCGGGGTCTGCGGACTTATCACGCCATGGAATTTCCCTCTGCTGATTGCAGCTTGGAAACTGGCACCGGCACTGGCCACGGGAAACACCGTGGTGCTCAAGCCAGCTGAACAGACGTCATTGACCACCTTGCGCCTGGCCGAAATCATGGAAGAAGCAGGCCTGCCGCAGGGGGTGCTGAACGTCGTCACCGGAGCCGGCGCAACCGGGCGGCTGATCACCGAGCATTCCGGCATTGACAAGGTCTCCTTCACCGGTTCGACCGCCGTGGGACGCGAAATTGTTCGCGCTTCTTCCGGAAATCTCAAACGCCTTTCGCTGGAATTGGGCGGCAAGGCCGCTTCGATCGTCTGCGAAGATGCCGACTTGGACAAGATCATCGCCAAGAACATCGCTAATGTCACCAACAACTCCGGCCAGGTGTGCGGTGCGCTCTCCCGTTTCTATGTCCACGAATCCATCGCCGACGAGTTCATCGCCCGGGCCCAGGAGCAGTTGGGCAGCATCAGCGTAGGCAATGGCTTGGATGAAGGCATCCAGATGGGCCCGTTGAACAGTTTTGAGCACATGGAACGCGTGGACGAAATGGTCCAGTCGGCGCTGCGGGAAGGGGCGAGCGCAGTACTGGGTGGCAGCCGCATGGGCGGCGACTTTGCAGCCGGTAGCTTCTACCCGCCGACACTGCTCACCGGAGTGACTGAACAGATGGCAGTAGCCCGTGACGAGATCTTCGGTCCGGTGATGCCCATTATGACCTACACGGATGAAGACGAGGTCATCGCACGAGTCAACGATTCAGAATACGGGCTCTCAGCTTCTGTCTGGACTGAAAATTTGGCGCGCGGCCACCGCTTGGCGGCACGAATATCCGCGGGTGCGGTGCGTGTGAATACTGTTTCGGGCCTGGACCCGGCAGCACCATGGGGCGGCATGCGCGCCTCGGGCTGGGGCCGTGAAATGGGTGCGGAAGCTTTGGAAGCCTATACCGAAGTCAAGGCAACCTGGATTGGATTGGACTAGAAATGAAAGTGCAAGCAGCAGTAATCGACGGCGTTGACGCCGAGTGGGATATCCGCGAAGTTGAATTGCGGGAGACAGATATCCGCCCCGGCGAGATCTTGGTTCGCATGGGCGCAGCCGGTCTGTGCCATACCGACGAGCACATCCGGCACGGTGAATTGCCCGCGCAGTTCCCACTGGTCGGCGGCCATGAAGGTGCTGGCGTGGCTGTTTCCGTGGGTGAAGGGGTCTCCCACATCAAGCCCGGCGACCACCTGGTTTTCACCTTCCGGCCAAGTTGCGGCTTGTGCCGCTACTGTGTGGACGGCAAGGCGCATCTGTGCACGGAAATCGACCAGGTCAAGGCCGGCGACCCGAACCCGCGCTTCTCGCAGGACGGGGTCGCCCTCAACGCGCAGAGCCTGATTGGCACCTTCGCCGAGCACGCCATCGTGAAGGCCACGGCCTGCGTCGTCATCGACAAGGACATCTCCATGGATGTGGCGGCCCTGCTGGGCTGCGCGATTCCCACAGGCTTCGGCGCAGCGGTACACGCTGGCAAGGTGCAGCCAGGCGACCATGTGGTGGTAGTTGGCATGGGCGGTGTAGGCACCAACGCAGTGCAGGGTGCCAAGGTCGCTGGAGCCTCAACTGTCGTGGCAGTGGACCTCTCGCCCAACAAGTTGGCGCTGGCCCGCGAATTCGGTGCTGATGCCGCTTTCGCTTCATTGGGTGAGGCTAGTGAATACATACATAAGGCGAGCCACGGCCGCAAACCAACCGTGGTGATCTTGACTGTTCCGGTCGCCGCGCTGGCAGCTCAGGCGGTATCCATCCTCGACCAGGGCGGAAGGCTGGTACTTGCGGCTCTGGGCAATCCAGCCTCGTTCCGCTTGGATTTGCCGATCAACCAACTGGTCATGAATGACATAACCGTGCGTGGCACCGTGATGGGTTCTTCCTCGTTGCGACGCGACATCCCGACGATTCTCGCGCTGTACCGGCAGGGCAAGTACAAGCTCGATGAACTGATCACCCATCGCTTTAGCCTTGCTGACATCCGCAAAGGCTACAGCCAACTCGATCAGGGCGATGTCGTGCGCGCGGTCATTCAATACAACTAGGCGCTCCCGCTACGCCGTGCGTGGCAAAGCACAGGTCCCATATCCCTCCGCTGGATTAAGGGCGAGTACCAACAGTTGCAACTCCTGATATTTCTGGAGTTGCAACTGTGTCGCATTTAACCGAAGAACCAGCATCCCTAGACTTGGCACCTTGTCAGCTGGGCGCGAGTAATCGCGGAGCCCACCGGCTTCCTCCCAAGCAATCGACCCATGAGAGTCTGCGTGGGAAAGCAGCACCCCAAAGGTGGTGTCCCATGGCCCCGTAGTGCTCGGGAAGATCATGCCAAGCGATCTCGGCACGGTAGCGGTCATCAACCGATATCGAGGATTCACCTCTCCGTCGTTGCAAGGCCATTCCTAGAGGATAACGAGACACGCCCTAGTCGTCTTTCGCTTCCGGTGTCTCTTCACCAGAACGCGATTCGGTATCGGTGACAAATCCGAAACTCCTCGTCTCAGGCAGCGGTGACCAGCCAAAGGATCCATAGCTTTCCTCGTCCGGTTCCCCGCTGTCCAGGTCTGGGTCCTCGGTGCCGCCGAGGAAGTTGCGGGTCAGTGCCGCCGAATCATCCATGAGCTCCGCGGCTGAGACGCGCACATGCCGCTCGGTGACTGGCACGCCAGCGATGGACGCGGTCAGGATGGCCCGGCGGATTACCTCGCGGGTGAACGACGCGGTCGTGCCGCCGGTCAGCTGAGCCACGGAGTCCACCGTTTCCTCAGGCAACTCCAGTTTTGAACCGTAGAGCCGAAGCAGCGCCTTGCGCCCGTCAAAATCGGGCCGGGGTATCTGGACGGCCAGATCGATACGTCCCGGACGCTGGACCAGAGCCTGTTCCAGGGATTCCACGCGGTTGGTGGTCAGCACAAACGACACGTCTGCATCAGAATCCAGACCGTCCATGGAATCCAGGACCTCAAAGAGCAAAGGCTGTGGACCATGGCCAAAGCTGCGGTCTTCGGCAACCAGATCGCAATCCTCGAGCACCACGATGGACGGCTGCAGCGCACGGGCCATGGCCGAGGCCTGCGAAACCAAGGACAGGGTATTGCCGTTGAGCAAGATGACCGTATGATCGGTAGCCGCCGAAGCCAGATATCGAACCGTGTGGGTCTTGCCCGTCCCCGGCGGGCCATAAAGCAGCACCCCGCGTTTGAGATGGGCGCCGTGGGCCAAGAGGGCATCGCGGTGGATTCCGATGCCCAGCACCTGCTCTTCGATTCGTTCTCGCAGACCGGTAGGCAAGATCAGCTGCTCTGCGCTAATTTCTTCACGCTGGTGGAAGGTGATGCCGGCATTGGATTCGGAGTATTCGCTGGACTTGAAGGAAATGACTTGGCCGCGGTAGATGCTGGTGGTGTGCAGCTGCTCGCGGAAGTTCGCAAGGAAGGAATCGACAAGCTTCTCTTCGGTGCACAGCACTTCCAGGCTCGCTTCGGGTTTGCCGTATTCCGGGTTTGCCTGGCGCAGCAGAATGACCATGGGTATCTGCTCTGTGCTGAATAAGTGAATGCCAAAGGAGAGAAATCGTTGCTGCTGTCCCGGGCCCACCGCCAAGGTGGTGTAGGAAGGCTCACCAAGGACGCCGAAGTCACCTTGCACACCAACGAGATCACCCAGATCAAAATGGTGCCGATCCTGGCCCGCCAAACCGATGATCCTGGCCTGCGGGTCACCTGAAATCAACCGCTCCAAGACAATGTTTGCATCTGCCAAACGGTGGGAAGCGAATTTCTCAACAACCAGCGGTACAGTGCCGGGGTCTATTTCCAGATGTTCTGCCAGCACCGGTGCCAGAAGTTTGCCTTTGGGCTGCTGCTGATCTTGCTCGGCAAGTTGTGCCAAGCGAGCGAAAGACTTCAGGAAACCGCGCAATTCTTCATCCATGAACCGAGACTACCAGTGGCGAAGGCCACGGGAGCTGTAGCGTGCGAGGTCCCGAACCAGGGTGGCGAGTGACCTGTTGTGCACGTAATCCATCTCACCTGGGGCACCGAGCTGGAATAGAGTTCGCCGCCTGCATGTTGCACGAGGCAACTACAATTTCCACTTCAGGAGTCCCGCCCCATGGATCTGTTTTCCCCGCTCGCCCTTGGCGACCTCAAGCTGTCCAACCGTCTGGTCATGGCACCGCTGACCCGCTCCCGCTCGGGCAAGGACGGCGTGCCCAACACCGATGTGGTGGAGTACTACCGCCAGCGCGCGTCCCTTGGGCTGATTGTCAGCGAGGGCGTCTATCCATCGGCTGCCGGCCAGGGCTTTGTGCGCCAGCCAGGCCTGGTCACCGCCGAACAGGTTGCCGGGTGGAAAAAAGTCACCGATGCGGTGCACGCCGAAGGCGGCCTCATCGTGGCCCAGGTGATGCACGCAGGACGCGTGACCCACCCGGAGACCACCGGAGTTGAGTACGTCGAGGCACCGAGTGCTATCGCCGTAGAAGGCCAGTCCCGCACCTACACCGGCAAGTACGACTACCCGGTCCCGCATGCCTTGGCCAGCGAAGAGCTGCCACGCATTATCGAGGAATTTGTCACCGCTTCACGCAACGCCATTGCTGCTGGCTTTGACGGGGTGGAGCTTCACGGCGCCAACGGATACCTGCTGCACGAATTCCTGGCACCAACCTCCAACACCCGCACCGATCTGTACGGTGGCTCACCTGAGAACCGCGCCCGTTTTGTCATCGAGATGGTGACCGCCGTTGCCAACGCCATCGGTGCCGGCAAGACCGGGCTGCGCATTTCACCGGAGCACAATATCCAGAGTGCTATTGAAAGCGACCGTGAGGATGTCACCGCTACCTACAGCGCATTGCTGGAAGGCGTGGCACCACTGGGTTTGGCTGCCTTGAGCATCTTGCACCATGATCCAGCGGGCGAGCTGGTTCAGGGGCTGCGCAAGGCATTTGGCGGGCCGGTTCTTTTGAATACCGGCTTCGGCGAGATCACCACCTATCAGGAAGCTGCGCGCGTGGCCGCCGAAGGCTGGGGAGAAGCGGTAGTCGTCGGACGCCCGGCCATCGCTAACCCGGATTTGGTACGCCGCTGGCGTGATGAGCTGCCGCTGAACGAACCGGATGCGGCTACCTTCTACACCGAAGGGCCGCAGGGCTACACCGACTACCCATTCTGGGCGAACTAGCTCTTGAGCCTGTTCGAACTCAGTAGATCACGCGCCGCTTTCCGCTCGGAGACATCAGTAGAAAGCGGTGCTGATTCTTGGCTGGATAAGAGCCTGAATCTTGCTCAGCGGTGGTTGATTCCTTGACGGTGAAACCGCTAACGCGCACTCGTGCAATGTGCCGGTGAGGGGCAGGCGGAGAATCAACACCATTGCCGCATGCATCTGGGACAACTTGTCCAAATGATTCAGAATCTGCCTCCTAGTTGCGTCCGGTTCTCACCGCCATAGCAGAACCTGCAGCTACCCCAAGGCCAGGTCTTATTCCCTGGGACTCAAACGAGAAATCCTGACGGGCGGCTAATTGAATCCCGAGGGGAATCTTATCCCGGGGTCAAACCTTGAGGTTATTGGTAGGAGGGGTCTTCCACGCGACAAGAAGCGGGAGCAAGATGGCGGCTGCCGTGAACGGCACCGCACCGAGAGCGAACATGGCGAGTTCCGGTGAGCCGCCGAACTCGATGACTCTGTGGGTGAAGACGAGCTGGGAAGCGGTCTGGAAGGCCACGTGGATGCCGACAGCGGTCCACACGCTGCCAGTGACCAGTCGAACGTAGCCCAGGACGAATCCCATGGCTGCGAACAGGGATACGTCCAGCAGGTTGGCCTCGCCGCGGAGCAGGATCGCGGCAGCAACGAAGAGCGCGGACTGCACACCGATAACCCGCCACGGTGCGAGCCGCTCAGCAAGAACCGCGGACACGTAGCCGCGGAACACGAGTTCTTCGGGAATCGCCTCAGCCAACAGCACCGCGGGCAAAAGCAGGCCAAACACAAGCCAGAATTCGGTGGCTGGCGCTGTGATCTGCAACGGACTGCCAAAGAGTGCGAGAACGAAAAATGCGGCGGCCGCGGGCACGGTCCACGCAGCGATGCCCAGGCAGAACGCCTGCACGTCACCGGAGGCTGTGGTGAAGCCGGCAGCCCTGAGTGAATGCTGCCCGGTCCAGCGCCCGAGGATTGCAATGACGGCGATCACGAGCGTAGATATAACGACACCGCTCAAGATCCTTGCCACAAGGGTGCCGTGTGCGGTCGGATCGGCCGCGTTGCTCAATGCCACCGCGAGCAATAGTGCACCAACCATGACGCCGATGACGACGGCAATGCGCATCGGAACCGACCAGAGCGGTAGCGGCATCACTTGGTCTTGTGCGGTTTTCGGTTTAGGTCGTGTCATCGATGACGTTTGCCTCTGTTAGACGAGCATGATAATCAAGGGTAGCCAATTCGTCACAATCGGCGGGGGCTACCTCAGCAGTAGGTAATTCGGCGGCCGGTGACGTTGAGCCGTCCCGCAAAAGGTCAATTTGCGGGCGCGGAAATATTCGGCGAAATAGTGCCTCGGTGAGATCTGCGAATCGCAACGGCAGATGGCGTGGTCTTCGAAGCGGGCAATCCATACCGCAGATCTATTACTGCTCACCCTCCAAGCGCAGCCGATTTTTCACCGCCGGAAATTGTCTTTATGAAAGTCCTGTGAATTTGTGGGGGAATCAGCAAACTAAATCAACATTCGAAGAAAAGTGAAAAATCTAATGGATAATTGATGGCAGTATGGCTCTGATTTTTCAAAAACGGTCGCCAGCCAGTCAGATCTTGTAATCAAACACCCGTGAACCGATATGCGCTTCAAACGCCGCAACCGTAGAATCAAAAACATCACGCTGCACATTACTGATCGCGTTCTTCGCATC
>NZ_DATEXC010000035.1:0-75418 GCF_035257265.1 Glutamicibacter sp. | reverse complement strand
GGGCTCGCGCATCGCGCGAGCCCGCCGGAGTTTTTGTTCCAGGCCCTTTTCGCCGCCGCTGGTCACCCGGCGGCTTTAGGTGTCAAGACCTAGTAAGGCCACAAACCGCCCGCTGGCTGTGAGACGGATGCCTTGTATGGCCACAAGCCACCAGCATCGGTGTCAGCCGGAGCTGCGGTATTGGCTGCGACGCCGACTACCAGTGCCAGTGCCGCAGCGGTCAAAACTGCGATCTGCTTAATTTTCTTCATTGCGGGTGCGATCCTTCGCTTGTGAAAATGCGGTTGCTAGCCACGACGCCCCGCTAGAAGTGCGAAGCGCCGGGGTTCATCCTAGTGACAATCGACACGGGCAACAAGTGATCGGTCGATAATGCGATACTGATTCCGTGGATCAAATACCCCCAGCAGCCTCCGTGCAAATGTCCGTCTCCCGACTGCTGCACACGGTGCAGGCTGAAGACTATGAAGCGGCCTGCGCACTAGGCAGAGAACTACTCCCGCGGCTTTCCGTGGAAACCGATCCGGGGACCGCGTGGCTGGTCCAGGACGCCGTCTGCTCTGCGGCTCATCAAGCCGATGATTACGAATTCATGAATTCTGTAGCCACACAATTGCTGCACAGCGCAGCATTGCTTGCGCGCCCGGACCTGCAGGTTGTGGCGCTGTGCAAAGCATCCACCGCCCAACGCTGCCTTGGCCAGCTGGAACCTGCCTTAGCCCTTGCCCATCAGGCCCGGGAAGAAAGCATCAATTTTCCTGTTGATTCTCCACTGCGCGTCAAGGTTTACCAGGTGCTTATTGCAGCTTTGGTGGAATCAGGAAATTTCCAGGACGCCTGGGCGCTGCACAGCCTGCTCGATAACTGCCTGCACCTGATTGCCGATACCCATGAACAGGGCAAAGCCTATTGGACTCTGGGCAATCTGGCTTTCCTGGTCGACCAGCTGCCGCTTGGACTGCACTACCATGACCGGGCTGCGGTGCTGCTCTCGCCGGCCAAAGACATGCTGCTCTGGGCACGCTTCAATCGTGCCTCCACCGAGCTGAGGCTGCAGGCAGGACTACTCGACTCGGCCACGCGGGACTGCCTGCGGCGCGCAGAAACAGCATTCGAACTGATCGATGCCGGGGATCTGGACCGGATGGGATTGCGCTTGACCCAATCCCGGCTCGCCGCGCTGAGCGGTGAGCCCGAGGCAGGGCTGAAACTGCTCGAAGATTTCACCGCAGACTACGCGGGCTCCGGGGAGCATCTGGTGCCGCTCTACCAGTGGTGGGCCGAGTTGCTGACCTCTCTGGGGCGCGAAGCACTGGCTGCGAAGAAGCTGCAGTACGTTGCCAGGTGGACCCCGGAAAGCACCGGCGAGCAAGGAATAGGCCAATGAGCGATAATTCTGACCCGCGCATCGAGGACATCGTGGAGGCGATTGTGAGCATCTCCAGCGGCGACTTCTCGGTGTCGTTATCCCCCGGTCCGCTGCGCGACGATGTAGACGCGATCACCGTGGGCATCAAGGCTATGGCGGTCAGGTTGGGTGCCACCTATGATGCCTTGGAGCAGCGGGTTGCCCAGCGCACGGTGATGCTTGAAAAAGCCCGTGGCTCGCTGGAAGTCATGGCCTACACCGATGCACTGACCGGCCTGGCAAACCGCGCGGCGCTCATCCGCGCCTTAAATGCCCACCGCGAATCGCTGCAGCGCGGCGAACCAGCTGCGGTGCTGTTCCTGCTGGATCTGGATTCCTTCAAGCACATCAATGACACCCACGGGCACAACGCCGGGGACACGGTGCTTCAAGAGGTCGCCCGGCGGCTGGAAGCCAATATCCGACCCGGGGATTTTGTGGCTCGGCTGGGCGGTGACGAGTTCGCCATCCTGGCGCACGCGGATCTGGTGACTGCGCAGGCTATGGGGCAGCGCCTGAGTACTGTACTGCAAGAACCCATGGACCTCGGCACGTCGGTGATTGCTCCAGGCGGAAGCATCGGCTTCTGCAGCAGCAACCCGGCGCTGAATTCCGAGCAGTGGATCGAGCAGGCAGATACCGCAATGTACGTTGCTAAGCGGCACGCCACCCAAAAGGTCATGCAGTTTGAGCAGTACATGCTCTATGAGCGGCATCAAAAAGCAAGCCTCAGCGCCGCATTGCGCGATGCCTTGACCTCGAAGGAAATTTTCCCGGTCTACCAGCCAATCGTCTGCGCCGCCACCGGGGTGCATGTGGGTGTGGAGGCATTGGCCCGTTGGGCGCACCCGCAACTTGGCGTGCTGCCGCCCATCGAATTCCTGCCGCTGGCCGCCGCCGCGGGCATCTCGGACAAGTTGACCGCACGAATCCTCTCTGCAACATTGTCGGATCTTTCCTCGTGGCGGGCCCAGGGTGCGGTGCCCGAGGACTTCCGGGTGCAGGTGAACGTGACACCGGCGGAACTCAGCGACCTGTCATTTCCAGACATCGTCCAGAGCCAATTGCGCCGGTATCAGATTCCTGCCGCCTGCTTGGTCATCGAGGTCACCGAGGAGCGTTATATTTCCGATGGCAAGTTAGAGCTGTACACGCTCAATGGCCTGAGAAACATGGGGGTGAAAGTGTACATCGACGATTTTGGGGCCGGATATTCTTCCTTCGGCTACCTCAGCAAGCTGCCCGTTGCCGGCGTGAAAATCGACCGTTCGCTGAATACCGAGGTGGAAACCAGTGCGCGGCAACGCGCAATCCTGCGCTCGATTTTTGATCTTGCGGTGGCCTGCGAGCTTGACTGCATCGTGGAGGGTGTCGAAACTGCCAGCCAGGAAGAAGCCCTCAAGCGCTTGGGAGCAACTTATTTCCAAGGCTATTTTTACGGTTTGCCGGGAGCCTACACACCTACCATGGGAAGGTAAAACTTAGCCAAACTTTGGGATAGAATGGCACGGGAAATATTAGTGACTTTCACCTCACCGCTCAGTCGGGACTTGGTGCTGGTGGACAGTCAGCGATCACATTTGGGGAACGATGATCACTCAACCTATGGAAGCGCAGCCGCATCCCGGTGCACAGCCGCAATGGACCGTCAGCGTTCTACAGGCGCGCATCCAGGAAATCAGCTTTCCCCCGGGAACCACACTTGACCCCGCACTGCTCCATGAAATCAGCACGTATCTGTTGAGTGAAGAGCCCGAGGGTGGCATCCGCGCCCTGATTCACCTCAGCGGCCTGGCCGACGTATGCCCCGAGGCGGCGCCGCGACTGAGCAAGTCAAAGCCCTCCACACGATTGGCACTGCTGGGTCAAAGTCGCGTGGACCGGGTACTTGCCGGATTCATGCTGGCAGACATGTGCAACTCGAGCATCGCCAAATACGTGACTAGCCTCGACGAAGCGCTCGCTTACCTCACCGATGGCGAGCCTCTGTAGCGTTAAACCCGATTAGCCTGGCGGTCCCTGCCTGCATGGACGCCGGCCGCGGGATACCCGCCTGAGGCCTGGGCGGCTTTTCTGCCTCAATGATTTTCTTGAGAGCTGAGTTGTCCCAAGACCGTCCACGCCGAATCTTCGGCGCCTTAGCGCCCAGCCTGCGGCAAATGCGTGGCCAACGAAGGTACCGAATCCAGTATCGATCTGGGCACCCATGGCTGGGGACTGTCCCACTATCCCGAGCAGCGAAGCTGCTCCGATACACCCCGGGCCATCGGCTCTTTGGAGGTGCAGAGCCGGCGTAAAGCAGACGCTATGTTACGGATCCTTCCGAACCTTTGGAAACGGGCGCGCGAGCGGCGATTACAGCGATACTTTCCGCATCTACAGATTTAATCCCGTCCGTCTACCGGTTGATAAGGCTGGGTACTCCAGCCCGTTGAGCCGGCTTTCACTGGCGTTCACGCTGTACCGCGATGCACCTCGTGAAAATGAGGGCACCGCGGTGTTTTCCGCGTTGAATGCCCCTCTTGCTGCATACGCCATCCGGCCTTGGCAGGAAAAACGACCGTAGCTGGCTGATTGAACTGCGCTCAGATGCATTGCAGAAAAATTGCAGCGAGCCCCGCAGGAAATCATCTAAATGCTCAGAGCGGCACCCGGTTCGCCACTCCCCTGGCCCGGTAGGTCCCATCAATCACCGTGTCAACATGGCGAATCCATGACAGGTCCGCATAGGTATGCTGGGTGTGTAAAAAGATCAGATCTGCACCGAAGTCACGCGGGTTTAGATATCCCGATATCTGAACTTCCCCTAAAGTTATGGGTTCAGCAAAATGATGATCATGGAATCCAACGTCGGCTCCGGATTTCAGCAGCAAATCCATAACCTGCAGCGCCACAGAGCCAGCTAGATCCGCGGTGTCAGGTTGATTGGACAAACCGATGACCATCACCTTGGAGCCGGACAGGGCTTTTCCCAAATCTGCGAGCACACGCGCACAACGTTCCACCACCGCGGCAGGGCGGTGCTTGTTGGACTTCAGAGCCGCTTCAAGTACCGGAAACTGTAAATCAACGGCTTGTGATTGATTGAGCAAATGGGTCGGGTCGCGGGTCAGCGCGTAACCACCGGCACCCGAGCCAGCAAAGGAATCCGAAACAGCATCTGGATTTAGATTAGCCAACTCCAGAACCTCTTCAAATGGAACATCGAGCGCCGTACATACCTGAGCGAATTCATTAATCAGCGCAGTATTTACCGTGTGGTACGCGGTTTCGAAGAGTTTTGTCATCTCCGCGGATTCCAAGCCATAAGTACGCTGGAACGTAAATACTCCGTGTCCGAAAAACTTCACCGCCGCTTCGCGGCAGGAGGTGGTGTATCCACCGACTAGTCGCGGGGCATGAGTATCTTTTGGCTGGGAGATATCCGTGTGAGTTGGTTCAGGACTGAATACCACGTGTACGTCAACGCCTGGTACTAAGGAAAGTCCGCGCAATGGTTCCACAATCAGTTCGCGCGTAGCACCTGCATAGGTTGTCGTGGTCTGCACAATGAGCTGATCTGATACCGCTGCGTTTACCACGAGGCCGCAGGCTTCGTGCAGAGGCGAATAATCTGGGACCTTGGTTTCAAGGATTGGTATGGGTACGCAGATGATCACCACTGCAGCTCTGGCAAGTGCTGCCGGATCGGCAGTCAGCGTCAGCAGCTGTTCGTCAAGCGCGTGGGCGATCCTCTTATTTTCGAGCAACGACAAGCTCATGGACCCATTGAATAGCTCAGCGAGCCGGGACTCAGAGACATCAAACCCGAGCATCCGGACTTTGGGGATGCAATGTTTGTGAAGTATCCGCACTCCGACCGGCCCCAAACCGACCACTGCGATGTCGTAGTCAAATTTGTTGTCAATACGCGGATTCTCGCCTGCGAATTTTTGCGGCGAGTCTCCGGTATCGACAGCGTTTGACGGGCCGAGTTTCCCACGAATATTTTGAACAGCCATGATGCTTCCCCCAAGAAGTCTCCAAGATACCGTTCAGAATACTACGGTGCTCCCACTTTCGTTAGAACAGGTGCAGGGCCAGCGCAACATTTCCTCTGTACTCCCCCAAAAGTGCACAGTGAGTTGACGCCAGCCCAGGCAAACTGTCGGTCCGTCCTGAAACAAGCTTGAACTGGCACATGCCAAGTTGGCTAGGACATCCAATGAGGAATACAGAAAACCCCAAAGCGAAGCGAGAAATGTGGGGTTAACCCCACGTTAAACGCATACCTTTGGACGGCGCTTCAACTAATATCGTGCGTACACGCGCTGTTTCGTGGTGACCGAACAGCCGGTAATGCTGGGAAATATCCAGCATGCGTACTGGTCTTCTCCAGATGGGCTCGATGTGTGAGCACCGTGGAACACCGAGAATCATCCTCGCCACATTGACGTCCAATTTCTGGGTTTAAGCCATTCTGTGCCGAGCGCCAAGAAATATATCCTGCACTTAGAACCCACCTTCAGCGTGCCTAAAGCTAACTCCTCAGCACCCACAGGACAGAAGAATGTATGCCAAATTTAGTTTTGGTTGGCTAAACGTCCAAAGCGCTAAAGGCACCCCTAAATGGTTTCTGAAATACTCCGTGATACTTTTTACCTATTCCTTCTTTCATCGTATTGTTGGATTAGTTGGCCATAATAAAGATCAACTAGGTATCGCTGGGGAGCGCAACCTACACTCGCAAAGGTTCGTCAGTACTGAACCTAAATTAGGTGCTTTGGGGAGTACTCGACTTGTTGTTTTTAAATCCGCATTCTTCCATCCGGTACTACCATTTCTGGCCGGGAAAATCCCATGCATAACAGGCAAATGCTTCTTGATAAGCTGGGAAAATTCACGCAAGGATACCGTGACAGAGTTGCCATCGTGACGGGCGGATCCGGTTTGGGAAAATCCTGGGTACTCGAACAAATTGGCCAGCGGCTCGACGGACACCCCCACCGTCTTATACGTTCGGGCAAACACGATTCGGCGTGGCCCTTGTCTGGATTACTCTCTTTTATTTCGGCTGTTCCGCTGAAGCTTTCCCCTGCGGTCTCTGGGCTCTTCCCCGATTCTACGGATTCTGTAGTCGACCGTTATCGAATCGCCATGGCGTTGCTCCCAGAACTCACCGAAAAAATTGAACCAGACACGGTATTCCTTATTGACGATTTAGATTTCATGGATCCCGACAGTCAACGGATCTTAGGATTCCTTGCAAGCCGGCTGCAGGGCAACCGTGTAAGTTTTATCGCCACGATTACTTCAGCTACGGCACCTGAGCCATTCGACGTCTTCCAACGCTTCCAGTTGGAGATCGTGGATTCACTGACCCTGAAACAGATGGCCATAGAAGAAAGTGTTATCGAGCTACAGGAGTCCGTCGCCGAAATTCTTGTTTGTTTTGCTCGTGGAAATCCCGGGACGCTACTTGAACATGTGCGTTCGTTGTCGGATGCACAAAAGTCGAATCGGGAGCCCCTGACACTTCCCTACCATGCACGGATAGAGTCCTCTTCCACATTGCGTGCCTTGGAATCGCGCTTTACCTCAACGCAGATTACAGCGCTGAAACACATCGCGATTGGCCCGGTACTGCCATATAACGTGGCCTTAGAAATTCCTGATGTCTCGGAGCATGACCTCCGCGAACTGGTAAACGCCGGTGTCGTGAGATTTTCTCAAGAATTACTCAACCTTCCCAATGCCCTCATGCGCAGCCATTTGTTTTGGGGTATCGGTTCTTTGCAACGCCGCCAGATGCATCAGCTCATCGCCGAAGCCGCTAACTCCATAGAACTCAAGCTATTTCATCAAAGCCGGGTTGACGATTCGCAGATACCCTCACGCCAGCTAATTCGTAGTGCCGTCAGCCTGGTTGACGCCGGCTACATCCATGCAGCCATTGAAGTTGTTGAATGGACCCTGACTCACCTCGATAATGAGAATCCGGCGCCCGAACTCCTTCTATTCATTCAGCAACTCATGCGCAGTGCACATTTAGGTATCGCCTGGCGCTATATCAAATATCTCGATGGCTTCAATCTGGCATCTGACGAGAAACTCATGTTATTAAACCAAGAGGTAGAACTGCGTGTCCTCGAAGGCTCAACCATCCCCACTTCCAGTATCCATAATGCGGTGGAAGAGCACCAAGCAAATAACCTCGCACTCAGCGCAAATCTAATGAGCATGAGCGCTCTGGCCCTGTGCCTCGATGGAAAGCTTGACGAAGCACACACAGATTTGCAGCATGCCCGGAGATTATTTTCCGAAGCTAAATCAGCGCCTGGTCCACGTTTCCAGCACGCCCAGGTACTCCATGACTCGTATACCGGAAACCAAGCGTCGGTAATGTCTATCTATCAGTCGGTGATCCAGCGAAAAGCAGCCGACGTTAATGGCATTACATTCCTGACTGTCGCCTCTGCGCTCTCGAGGCTTGGTTACCACGAACAGGCGCGCACTGCACTTTTGCCGCTGCTGAACGGGACCAGCACCGAGGTTGTCTACCAATCATTGGGGCTACTGTACGAAGCCCAATTTGCCATCACGGCTCATGAGGTACCGCGGGCATTACGAGCGGTAGAACGCTGGAACGCCTCGTCCGGTGTGGACTTGATGCGTCCGCTGCCATGTATTATCAACGCGTGGTATTGGATTATGAAGGACCGCGCCGATAAGGCGGGCCCCGTCCTAGATGCTTTGCGCCCCTTCGTGATAGGACAGCTGCCCTCAATTTACTCCACTCTGGTCACCGAGCTTCAAGGACTACAAGCGCTGATGGGCGCAAGGTTTGATGAAGCAGTCACGTACTTTCAGCAGGCGCAACTGGCACACGGCGAAATCGTCAGTATCCATTACGTGGAAACCTGCGTAAATCTCATCGAGGCACTGTCCTGCGCTCATCATGTTCAAGAAGCAGCCAATGAATTCAGAGCTACTCAATCTTTGATGGCTAGAATTTCGGGTCGGCATGCCAAGATGTTGATACTTCGCGCTCAAGCCATCGCATTGCCCGGCGATATTTCTCGCGCTCGTTTCCAAGCACTGCTCGATATGTGGCAACCCTCAGATGGCCAACTTGAACTCGCAAGAATCCACCACTGCTTTGGGACCCGTTTGGGAACTGCTGGCCGGATAGAACAGAGCATCGAGCAACTTGCTATTGCGCGCACCATCTACCGGAATATTGGGGCCTTAGGCTGGGCGCAACGGGTCGAATCTCAGCTCTCAAGCGTAAACGCTAGCACCGCTAACACCGCGGAGGACTCTTATTTCAAAATGCTCTCCACCGACGAGGCCCAGGTTGTCGCCATGGTTCGAAAAGGCATGACAAATAAGGATATCGCCGAAGAACTATTCATCACGGTTAGTGCCGTGGAGGCCAGACTGACGCGGCTATTCCGCAAAACCGGTACACGGAATCGACAACAGCTCTCGGCGCATTTCGCCTCAGGCTCGAACTAACCCGTAGCCTCATTGGCAGTTGGCGTTCTACCCGGCCGAACTTGCGCGAAGTACGCACTTGATCCACGTCTAGGACAATATTTCAGCACACAGATACGCTCAGGAGCACTAGTTGGAAATCATTCCAACTAGTGCTCCTTCTCTGTTTTGAGTGAAAGGTTTCACCATGTCTGCGACAACTGCGAGCACTTCCACACTGCTCCGTGCCGAACGCTTCTCCAACCCATCGTGCGTATCCAAAATCGAGAAGCAAGTTGACCGACTCGAGGGGATTGACGAGCTTCAGTTACTCTGATCCTCGGGCCGTATCGGGGTGGACCACGCCCCAGCACAAACCTCCGTTGAGCAACTCATTGCCGCAGTGAACAAAGCCGGAAATAACTCCCAGGCCTCGGACTTCTCATCCCCCATCGGCAATTAAGAAAGCTAGACGTGTTCCTGAAATCGCTTGGCAATTTCAGGTGCAGAAATTGTCTTATTCCGGTGGTTTCTGGCCTGCTAATTCTTCTTTTTCTCGGTGTTCAGTTCCTATGTGCCGGGAACTGAGCGAACTGAACAACGCCCTAGAAAGCTTTTGCGCACCAACCCGAAGCGGTCGGTACGCAAAAACAGCCTCAGATTTCACCTATCACAGGCTCAAGAGTTCTTACGCTAGCAACTGGTGCGGATAGTTCGCATCACGGTGCTGGAATTCCAAGATGGCCGGATTTTTGATCTTCCCATCCTGGATCTCAATGGCGCGCGCAATGGTCTTGTTCTCGTTCCAAGCTCCAGGCCCGGCGAGCACCACGTCGAGGAATGGCAGCAATCCGTCGCTGATTTCCCAGCTGGCCGAGTTCCACAGATATGAGGGCGAGTGGTCCACCGCGTAATAGTTGATGTTCTTTCCCACGCTGAACATTGGATCAGCGAAGGTGGTCGGCTTAGCCCACTCGAAACCCATCCCTTCATCGCAAGAGACATCAACAATCAAGCTTCCTGGGGCAAAGGCGCTCAGTTCTTCGGTACTCAGATACATCAGTGGTGCATTGGGATCCTGCAGGGTGCAGTTAATAACCATGTCGTGTTCCGCGAGGAACGGCGCCAAGGGCACCTTGCCGGTATCGGTGGTCACTTCGCCCAAGTTGGGACCGTCTTCGTGTTCGAACTGCACCATGTCCACCGCGTGAATTGGTGAGGCCACCGCTGCCACAGCGCGCGAGGTGAGCACCTTGATCTCATTAACACCGTGCGCCCGTAAGGCAGTCACCGCACCGCGAGCGGTCGCTCCAAAACCAATGACCACCGCAGACAGACGGCGCCCGTAGTCTCCGGTCACCCCACACAGC
Organism: Glutamicibacter sp.; assembly: GCF_035257265.1. Taxonomy (GTDB): domain Bacteria; phylum Actinomycetota; class Actinomycetes; order Actinomycetales; family Micrococcaceae; genus Glutamicibacter. The sequence goes on along the minus strand of NZ_DATEXC010000035.1, from coordinate 65,185 downwards.
TGCATGGAATGAAGCACCGAAGCATAGCCAGCAAGCTCGTTATTCTTGTGGAATACGTGAAGCCCGAAGCTCCCGTCGACACCCCAGTGATTCATCGCTTCGAAGGCGATCAGCGTCAGCTTCTTATCTACCGCCAGCTGGGTGAGTTTTTGGTCCTGAACGCAGTGCGGCCAGCCCCAAAGGATCTGTCCTTCGCGCATTTCTTCGAGGTCTGCATGCTGCGGCTTAGGCAGCAGCACGATATCTGCGGTTTTCATGACTTCGCCTCGTGAGGCAATTTTGCCTACCAACGGTGCGAGTTGTTCGTCATCGATGCCGCATGGGAGACCGTAGCCGGTTTCAACCATCATTCGTTTGCGGAAGCGCTCTTCGATGCGCTCGAAGTGCATCGGGTGGATCGGTAAACGCCGTTCATCGGTCTTCCGAGAAGTTGCAATGACACCCAGTGACAGGTCATTTGTCGAATTCATGCGTTGTTTTCTCTTTCTTTGTGGAGCAGGCCACAATAGACCACCCCATACAGCTCACGGTACAGTGCCGTACCAAACGCCAGACTTATACCGACGTATTTGAGCTGTTGGGGTAGAGAGAAAAACGCGAACTCAGCCTGTGGGCTGTGGTGAGAACTGGGCGAGTTGTTCTACCACCCATGGGCTAAACGCCCAAGGGGTTTGCGCCACCGAAGCTTCGAAGTTCTGCGCATCCACCCACTGGTAATCCATGACTTCATCCGGGTTAGCTGTCAGTTCGTTGGCCAACGTCGCGACGAAAACCGGGCAGCGTTCGTTTTCCACTATTCCCGAGGCATCCACGGCACGGTAGGCAAAGCCCGGCAGTACTACGCTCGGTTCGGTGATCCGTGTACCTAGTTCGTGTGCCGCATGGCGGCGTACCGCTTCTTCTATTGGTTCGCCGGGCATGGGGTGGCCGCAGAAGGAGTTGGTCCAGACCCCTGGCCAAGTGAGCTTCGACAGTGCCCGGCGGGTGACGAGCAATTGACCTTGGGTGTTAAAGAGATAGCAGGAAAACGCCTGATGCAACGCGGTGTTTTCGGTATGCACCAATTCCTTGGGACATGCGCCAATTGGTTCGCCGTCCTCGGAAAGCAAGATGACGTCCATGAAGTGAGCACTTCCTTAGCTTGATTGTTCGCCTAGGCGAACATGGTCGTGTAAATAATTAGCATAGTAAGCAAGAAGCCACAGAGGTAATTGACCCACAGGAATCTCTTCCATGCCCGGTTGACTTCTTGTGAATTTGCATCACTTACCCGTATGTATGGAAGCGCATTGAGCAGGTAGGGGATGACCAGTAACGCGGCGGACGCCGCGGGCCACTGGAGTCCAAGAACCAGCAATCCCCCACCCAAAAGGTAGGCAATTAACACCAGGCGCAGGGTCAGCCTTGCACCAAGTACGGTGGCAATTGATCCGAGATGTCCTTCACGGTCAGGAATAATGTCTTGGATGGCTCCCAGTGCGTGGCTTGCCATTCCCCAGAGCAAGAAGGCACCGAAGACGCACCACTGGGTACTTGCCACGGAGCTGCCCGCCAGCACCCAGCCATAAACTGCCGGCGAGAGAAAATGTATTGCACTGGTTAGAGAGTCCAGCCCCGGTCGTTCTTTGAAGCGCAGCTTCGGTGCGCTATAGGCAAGAACCGCAAACAGGCTGATCAGCAAGATGATATTTGAGAGCGCCGTTCCACCCAGCATCAGTGCCACGACAAAAGGAAGTGCGCTGAAGAGACTGGCGGCAAGAATCATGCGGTGTTTGTTCTTGGATAACAGCGCTCCTTCAATACCTCCCTTACGTGGATTCCGCAGATCAGATTCATAGTCAAAGACATCGTTGACCCCATACATGACCAAATTGTATGGAAATAGGAAGAACACCGTACCAACTACCAGAAGCCAGTCGATTTGCTGTCCGGCAATCAAGTAGGCCGCTGCAAATGGGTAAGCGGTGTTGACCCAGGACACCGGGCGGGAGGTCGCCAAAATAGCCCGGATCATTTCGCCGACTCCTTGTGTACAGTTGGTTTGCCGCCAAAGAGCCACCACAGCGCAGGCATCAAAATGACCGCAGCCAGCGGGTAGAGAAAGTCCTCTATAGGCGCTCGTCCTACATACAGGCCAAGCAATGTCTGCTGCCCGTAATCAAAGAGTCCGGCCGCAATCATCACATTGTCAAAGATCGCGGTGAGCACCACCATGATGCCCAATGCCATCCCGAGCACGGCGAGCGCGTGACCGTACTTGATCCGTTTGAGCACAAAAACTACTAGCAGCAGCAGTGCTGCTGCGGTGACAAACCAGAATCCCATTTCAAGAAACATTGTGACCTCCGGTAGCCGTTGCCTTGTTCCTACGGAGTGTGCGGAGTAGAACCGGCAGTCCGGTGACCACCACCATGGTGGAATAGCACAGGAATATCAGGAAGAAGACTTCTTCCAGCGGCAGTTGTTCGGACACCATTATTCCTGTCATCAGGTGCGAATCCCGGTGCAGGAAGATCCCCTGGCTAATGGCCAATACGTCCCACAGGAGGAAAAACGCCGTACCCAGAATCAGGCTCAGTAGGGCGGCCAGCGGCTTGGCAGATATGAAAAGCCTAAAGCGCGCATCCAGCAGGGCCATGCAGGTCAGCAATCCCAGCAAGATCAGTAGATAAATCATAGTTTCATCCCGTGCTTCCGCATCCAGCTGGTCTCATCGATGGCTCCCGGAGTATTGATGCCGTTAACCGCCTTAGCGGCGAGTTCCCCACTGATCAGACACATGGGTACACCGATCCCTGGTCGTACCGAGCTTCCGGCGAAGTAGAGTCCAGATACTTTGCTGCTGCGGTTCTTCGGGCGTAAAAATGCACTTTGCCCCAGGGTGTGCGCCAGTCCTAAAGCGGAGCCTTGGAAGGCACCGTATTGGGTGGCGAAGTCTGCTGGTCCAATGCTCTGCCGCACCACAATGCGCTCTCGCAGATCCGGGATCTTGGCCCACTGCGCCAATTGGTCGATGGCCGCGTCCGCTACCCGTTCCACCATTGGGTCTCCTTGACCGTCAGCTCCCCCGCTACCCCATTGCGGTAAGGCTGGCGCCGGGATCAAGATGAAGAGATTCTCGTGTCCTTCCGGAGCAACGGAGGGATCGGTGGCGCTGGGTTTGCACACGTAGATGCTGGTGTGCGTAGCCAGCTCGCGGCCTTCGTGGATGCGTGCGAAGTTATCGTCCCAGTCCTTGGTGAAGAACAGGTTGTGGTGTTCGAGTTCCGGAAGGCTGCCGGTGACGCCCAAGCAGAGCAGTACCGCGCTGGGGCCAGGGTCTTTGGACTTCCAAGTTTTCGCTGGGTAGGTATGCAGCGACGGCTCCAGTAGTTCACTTTCAAGGTGATGCAGGTCTGCCGCTCCAATCACCACATCGGCTTCGGTGCGTTGCATCCTGCCTGCAGAGTCAATCCAGCGCACTGCTTCGACTGCCGTTTCCGGGCGCCGCCCGGTTTCAATTTTGGTGGCTGTAGCTCCCAGCATGATTTGTACTCCACGGCTTTGCGCGAGCTCACCCATCGCATCGGCGAGCGCCGCGAATCCTCCCATCGGGTATTGCACCCCTTGGGTGAGATCTAAATGGCTCATCAATTGGTAGAGAGCTGGGGTACGCCGTGGGCTAGAACCTAGGAATACTGCCGGGTAGCCCAGGATTTGGCGTAGTTGTGGGTTACGGAAGCGTTTGGCTACATAACCTTGCAAGTTATTAGTCAGCAGTGAAGCCAGGGTGAGCGCGTGGCGCGCTATCGCCGGATGCATCAAGCCCTTCAGGGTGTTGAAATCGTCGTAGAGGAAATGATCCCGGGCCAGCCTGTAGCCGGTCGCGGCCCGGTCCAAGTATTTAGCTAAGGCGGGGGCAGAACCCGTTTCCAGTTCTTCAAAGAGATCCTGTACTTGGGTGCCGGTTTTCACATCTACCGGATTGCTGTGACCTTCAAAGAAGGTCCGGTAACCCACGGGGAGCTGACGGAGATCAAGATGCTGATCCACACTGGAGCCCATGAGCTTAAACCAGTGGTCGAAGACCTCGGGCATCAGGTACCACGAGGGTCCGGTATCAAAGTTGAAGCCTTCGCGGTGCAGCCGTCCGGAGCGCCCGCCTAGGCTGGGGTGCTGTTCAAGCAAAGTCACCTGGTGTCCGCTGGCAGCGAGCAGACCGGCACTGGCCAGTCCGGAAAACCCTCCGCCTATCACCACGATGCGCGATGAAGCTGAGCTCATTTAGTACTCCAAGAAATAGTAGCGAGCACGGCCTTGAAGGTAATCAAGGCCTTGCGCTGTGTTGAGACCGAGATCCGCTCGGTCAGCAGCTCCCGCGCCGGGGTGTGATCTATTTGCCGGTTGAGTTCGGCAAATAAGTCGTGGGCTATGCGTACCGCTCGTGCTGCGCTAGGTGCGAGCAGGCTAATGCCTTCGCGCGCTATTGCCAGGTCTGCATAAATCTGTGCCACTAGCTCGTCCTTCTGGTCTTCGCTAAATGTCTCGGCCGCAGCACCAGGGAAATAATTCCGGCCCAGTTGCTGGCTGTCGGCGGCAAGGTCCCGCAGGAAGTTCACCTTCTGGAAGGCTGCGCCTAAGCTTCTGGCCGCCTGCGCCGCTTTGGGTGACTCACTGTGATGTTTGCCGGGCATCGCACGGAAGACCTGCAGGCACATCAGTCCCACGACTTCGGCTGAGCCGTAAATATAATCTTCCAAAGACGAAGCGTCGTGATCGTTGCGAACCAGGTCTGCGCGCATCGAGGCGAAGAATGGTTCGGTCAGTTCCACGCCGATACCGGTGGCCCTGCACGTAGCTGCGAAGGCATGCACCACCAGGTTGGTGCTGTACCCGCGTTCCATACCTTGTACGGTTTCCGCTTCCAAGGCATCCAGGACGGCTGCCACCTGAGCACCGCTCAAACCTGCCTCACTGGCGACCCCATCAACAACCTCATCGGCCAGACGCACCAATGCGTAAATATTGGAGATGTGCTGGGCAGTGACGCGGTCCAGCATTCTGCAGGCCAGTGAAAAGGAAGTCGAGTACGCACCGATGACTACCTTTGCACTGCGCGTTGCCGTGGCTGAGTATCGTTGTAGGTCTGTCAATTCCATGGCTTAGTTACTCCGTGAGAGGATCAGCGCGGTGCATTCGTGCAGCATGGTCTGCGCCGTGGCAGGCAAACGCAAGAAGGTGGCAGAGCGGGTTGCCGAGGTGCACAGCTGGTGGGCGAGCTTGCGGGCGAATTGCTCGGCCCCCGATTCTTCGAGGGCACGGCGTAGGTCGCTTAGCTCGCTCTTTCCTGCCCGGTAGTGCGCCAACTGAGAGCTGAAGCCCTGCTGGCCGCTAGCCAAGGAGATGAGGATGGTGCTCTTGGCTTCGCGGAGATCCGAATCTATGGATTTTCCGGTAGCTTTTGGATCCCCGAAGGTTCCTAATACGTCGTCAATGACCTGATAGGCGATACCTAGCTGGCATCCGACATCTCCGAGCACCTCTGCTTGTCCCTTCCCTGCTCCGGCTAACAATGCGCCTGCCTGCAGCGGGAGCTGGAAAGAATACGCGGCGGTTTTCAGTTCCTCCATGCGCAGCACTTCCCCGGTAGTGGCAGGCTGCTGCGAAAGCGAGTAAAGCAGGTCTTCGAGTTCTCCGGCACCCGCTTGGGCAATGGCACGGTGAAACGCTGCCTCCACCTCAGCCTCGCAGTCCAGGCCCTGTGCCGAGCGGCCTGCAATTTTGATTGCTTCGGCCAGCAGGAGGTCGCCGGCAATGATGGCGGCACTATTACCCGCGTGATCCGCGTCGACGCTGCTGCGTCCCGCGGCCAAGGCAAGATCGCGGTAGTGCGCTGAGAGAGTCGGGGCTCCGCGGCGTACGTAGTCGCGGTCCACCACATCGTCATGCATCAGCAGTGCGGTGTGCAGTAGCTCGAAGGCACAGGCCAAATCGAGCAATGCCTTGGAAGCCAGCCCGCCAAAGGCCTGATAGCCAAGTACCACCAGAGCCGGGCGGGTCAGTTTCCCGCCGCCGATACTCAACGAGATTTGTTCCCACAAATTTGCTGTGTATGCCGAATAGCTTGCGGCGCGTGTTTGGGCATCGGTGACCAGCTGGTCTAGGTGCGTGCGGATCTCGGCCAAGGTTTGCGTATCCGCAAAGCTAGGCAGGGCGGCGTGGGCGGTGTGCGCGCTCATGATTTATTACTCCGTGGATGATTTTCTGCGGCAGAATCTAATACTTTGCAAATTTGCGTCAGGAAGCCGAGAACGGTTTGCTGCTCGGCTTCGCTTAATTCTCGGAACGCGCGGTAGATGCTGCGTAGTCGCAGTGCCGTCTGTTGCGGGATTCCCGGAAAATTTTCGCCGTGCCGAATCAGTGTTTTGCGCCGGTCATGGCTGTGGGCCTCGCGGCGAATGTATCCGTGAGTGGCCAGCCGGTCGAGGACAGCGGTAATGGAGGCGGAGGTCAGCGACAATCGTTCAGCTAGTTGACCCGGACTGAGATGCTCATTGGTCCCGAGTGCGCGTAGTGCACGCAGGTCTGTTTCATTCAGACCGAGTTCTTTACGATAGCCCTCTTCTGCTTCTATGTATGCTTCTTGGAACTGCTCCATCAGGCGCAGTACCTTCGAAGACCGGGTGTCCGGTGGGGTTTCCATAGAGAACTTCTCTCGATAGGTTGATTATTAGCTTCTCTAGATACATCATGGTTTAAGTATCTTGATTTGTCGACCCGACATTCGAGAAAACCGAACAAACAATCGTCCGGAGCAACTGATGAAGCAAACTCGTCAAGAAACCACCCCGGCCTCTTGGCCGGTGGTGATATTGGAAATCCTCGCCCTGGGTGCGGCAATTACTGCGGCTTTTATCGGCAGCGGAGCAATGGGTGGCACCCCGATACAAGAAGCAGCCGGTGGATACCTCAGCGCGGATTCAACCTTGCTAGCCCCTTCAGGCCCAGCATTTTCCATCTGGAGCGTCATTTATCTAGGCCTGGCAGTCTTTGCCATCTATCAGGCTCTGCCTCAAGGCCGTCGTTCGCGGACCTTGCGCGCGCTGCGGGTTCCTGTGGCAGCCTCGGCACTGCTCAATGCCGCGTGGATTGCTGTGGTCCAGCTGGATCAGCTACTGGTGAGCACCATTGTGATTTTCATCTTGCTTGGGGTTTTGATCTGGATTTTGCTGCGACTGGTGAACTTCGGCACCGCTTCACGAGCCGAACACTGGATCATGTGGCTAACCTTTGGCCTCTATCTGGGGTGGGTGAGCGTAGCGAGCATTGCCAACACCTCTGCACTTCTGTCCTCCTGGAACGTAGGAATTGATACGGCCTGGGCACCCTACGCTGCGGTATTGCTCATAGTCGTGGCAGCGGTCATTGGTTTAGGCGTAACCCGATATGCTCACGGAAAGATCTACACCGCATTGGCCATGACCTGGGGTATCGCTTGGATTGGACATAGCCGGCTGACCGGCACCAACGAATCAACACTCGTGGGATACTCCGCGCTGGTAATCGCGGGCGTGCTGCTCATTGGGGCGCTGGCCATTGCATTTTCACAGCGCCACCGCGCAGAAATGAGCCGGCCATGAGCATCATCGCCGTCACCGGGGCCACCGGCTACATTGGCGGGCGGCTAGTCCCACTGCTTCTGGAACGAGGCCACCAGGTCAGGGTTTTCTCCCGTAATGAAGAACGCCTTCGAGATGTGCCCTGGCGTGCTCAGGTCGAGGTGGTCATTGGAACACTTGAGGACCCCGCAGCAGTTGCGCAGCTCTGCGCAGGAGCCGACGTTGTCTACTACCTGGTGCATTCAATGTCCAATACCAATAATTTTAAGCAAGCCGAAGAAGACGGTGCACACAATATGCTGCGTGCCGTGACCAAGGCTCAGGTAGGACAGCTGGTGTATCTGTCCGGGCTCCATCCTGAGGGGGAACTCAGCGATCATCTCTCTTCCCGGGTGAGCGTTGGACAGATCCTGGGTTCCGGCCCGGTTCCGCTGCTGACCTTGCAAGCCGGACTCGTCATCGGTTCGGGTTCGGCAAGCTTTGAAATGATCCGCCACCTCAGCGATGTGCTGCCGGTGATGCCCGCCCCACGCTGGGTGCTCAATAAGGTCCAGCCCATAGCCGTGCGCGATGCCTTGCACTACCTGGCTCGCTGCGCCGAACTTCCGCACGGTGTGCAGGGTACCTACGATATCGGCGGGCCTAACGCCTATAGCTACGCACAACTGATGCGCAGTTACGCCTCCGCGGCTGGATTGCGCCAACCTTGGGTTATAGCCTTACCGTTGCTCACGCCACGTTTGGCTTCGCATTGGGTCAATCTGGTCACTCCCCTGCCTCACACGCTCGCCGGAGCCTTAGTTGATTCCCTGCAGCATGACTGCGTGATGCGCAACTGGGATATTGATGAGCTAATTGAACGCCCCAGTGGCGGCCTGACAGACTACCCGCGTGCGGTGGCGCTGGCCCTTGAGAAGATCCGCTCCGACTCGGTGGAGACTAACTGGGCCACCTCCCATCCGGTCACTGCGCCGGCTGATCCGTTGCCTTCAGACCCGGACTGGGCAGGACACCGGGTTTACTTAGATCAGCGGACCGCTGATACCACCGCCAGCGCCGAAAAATTGTTTGCCGTGGTGGGACGCATTGGCGGAGAAGCAGGATACTTCACGTTCCCCTTGCTCTGGAAAGCGCGGGGACTCATGGACAAACTTGCTGGAGGTGTAGGAATACGCCGCGGCCGCAGGCAACGCGACAGCCTAGCCCTGGGAGATGTGGTGGATTGGTGGCGGGTTGAAGCTCTGGAACCTGGCCAGTTATTGCGTTTACGTGCAGAAATGCGCGTGCCCGGCAGCGCGTGGCTTGAATTCCAGCTAAGCCCGGAATCAGATGGGAAGACGCGGCTCACCCAGCGAGCCATCTTCTTCCCCCGGGGTCTCACCGGGCGATTGTATTGGTGGTCGGTGTACCCATTTCATGGGCTCATCTTCTCCTCGATGCTGCGCAGCATCGTGTCGCAGGCCGAAGCCAGCACGAACTAAACGATTATTTATCCGGCTCGGTAGCCTGGGGTTCGTTCCCGTCAAGGCTATCTTCCAGGGCGTCGGAGGTGCCAGCGAGGAAACGAATCACGACGTCACGTTCGGCAGAGCTCAAATTACGCGCTACGTCGAAGCGCTTGGCGTGGTGACGCCCCACTTGTTCGCGGGCGGCGAGATGGGTTTCTGCGCTGACTTCCACCTGTTGGGAGCGCCGGTCGGTGGGATGTGGTTTGCGTACCACATGCCCACCGGCTTCGAGCCGGTCAATCATCTTGGTCACCGAGGCGGTGGTGACTCCCAAGTGGCGGGCAAGCAGACTCGGGGTGACGGCTTCACCTGCGTGCTTAGCGGAAATCAATTGGCGGATGGCGCGCATATCGGTTTCGTTGAGCTTCATGTAACTCTGACTGCGAAGCATGATGCGCCGCTCTACCGCTCGCAGCCGTCCAAATTCAGCCATGATGCGGTCAATTTGCTCTAGGTCCTGCGCGGGAATATCGGCGCGGGGTATGAGCGCTTGCTCTGGATCCGATTGCGCCAGACTAAACATCGTGGGCAGCTTTTCGCGCTCCACATTCCACCCCTTGAATATCACTTGCATCGTTTCCCGCGTGGGATGACTCTTCCAAAGCTTACTCCCGCGGTGCGCGGGAGCAACGACACCTAGCCTGCACAAATTTTTCGCTGGATACACAAAACCTCCCGAACTTTAGAAGTCCGGGAGGTTTTATATCTTTGGTGCGAGTAGAGAGACTTGAACTCTCACGTCCGAAGACACTGGAACCTAAATCCAGCGCGTCTACCAATTCCGCCATACTCGCTCGCGCTACACCGGCTTGCTGCCCGGTAACTCGACCTCAACTAGCATAGCGGACTTTTTCGCAGATATAAAATCGGCAAACGTCGGCGCTACTTGGGGTCAATCCCCAAGTCACGGCGAAGCTTTGCGACGTGACCTGTAGCACGCACATTGTACTGAGCCAGCGTGACCTTGCCCTGTTCGTCGACTACTACGGTGGAACGAATCAGACCCTCGTAGGTGCGGCCATAGTTCTTTTTTTCTCCCCAGGCGCCATAAGCTTCGGCGACCTTATGGTCCTCATCGGCCAGTAATGGAAAGTTCAATTCTTCCTTGGCAACAAATTTGGCCAGCTTAGTCACGCCGTCCGGAGAAATTCCTAGAACTTCGTAGCCCAGACCCTGCAGCGAGGCCAGGGAATCACGGAAGTCACACGCCTGCTTGGTGCAGCCCGGTGTCGAGGCAGCTGGGTAGAAGTACACAATGGTCTTCTTGCCCTGGTAGCTGGACAGCGAGACTTCATTACCTTCGGCATCGCTCAAAGTGAAGTCTGGGGCCTGTTCCCCTACTGCTAAGCGAGTAGGCGTGGTTGCTTCATTGCTCATCGGTAGAACTCCTTTTGCTGGGTATACAAAAAATCCGATCTGAAGAATTCAGACCGGATCTAATGGTGCGCCCCTCGGGACTTGAACCCGAAACCTACTGATTAAGAGTCAGTTGCTCTGCCAATTGAGCTAGAGGCGCTTACTTCGCTCTGACTAGTCCGTTTCCGGAACATGTCTTTGCGACGTAGATAATCATAGGCAGAACTGCACCTAAAAGGAAAATCGGCCACCCTCCCCCGTCGATGACACATAACCACTAGTCAACAAGGAAATTCAGATATTTTTGATGCAATATCACCAAAAATCAATCAAAAATACCTGCGTGGCTTGAGCCACATTTAGCGCCAAAGGCAATCCCTAAAAGGGGTCAGACCCTGCTTTCAACCTCAAATTCAACCAAAGGTGCACCACGTTCAGCGCGGCGGAAGTCGCTTCGCAGTTGCCCATAGCCGGCCGAACCATCCAGCGCCTCACCGGTAGTGCGGTACACGCGATATCGACGCACAGCCGAACACTCATTGGCCAAATGTTCGGCTACCGCTTCCGGCTTTGATTTATCGCCAGGTCCGTTGAATACCTCACGAGCGAATTCGTACGGTACCCACCGTGCACCCAAATCGTCTTCACCGGCCAGAGAGGCCTCGTGCATTTCTTCCCAACGCTCGGTGATGCGCTGTTCGGAGACTTCGTAAGGCACATGCGCCTCAATAATCTGCACGCTATAGCGAGCCGCGTCTAAGTCGCTGATCAACTCCAAGGCCGGCTCAAGTGAAGCGAGTACCTTGTCAACTACGAGGTTGTATCCCAAATCAATGCAGTCACTGCGTAACTGCTCGGCAAGTATCGAAGATTCCTCGTGAACCAGTGTGGCCAGGTCCAAGGGGAAGAATTCTTCACCTTGGTCTTCCAAGTCTTTGACAACCTGAGGTTTAATCCACGATTCATAACTGCCATCGGACTGCGCCTCGCGAAGCAGCGCCTCTTTGAATTCATCAGAATCAATGACCACATAGTGCTCAAGGTTCCCTTCAAGTACCTGGCCAAGCAGTGTACTTTTGCCTGCCCCGGGAGGACCCGCTAAAACCAACGCACGCCGGTCGGCGCGGACTTCTGGCACGGCAGCCAAGAATTCGTTTTTTAATTGTTCATGCAGTTGCTTTCGCACATCGGTGGCCACCCACACGCCCGGCTCCACCTCGGTGAACCACTTAGGGTTTCGCACGGTCACATGCGCAGAATCTCTGGCCAAGGCTTCACCCGGTGCCGATAGGTCACTGACCGATTGGCGGTGCTGTTCAATTACTTCGTTATCTGCCAAGGCAGAAGCCCCCTCGAATCCTTATAAATTCCGGCTCGCATACGATCAATGATCTTGGATCAGCAAGAAATGTTCCACAAACTAATCTATGGGGTTCGGCTGGAAATTAAGGCTAAGCCAGTACCGAGCAGCCCATGTTTCGGGTTAAGCGCCAGAAAAGGTTTACAAAACCCACCCAAAACAAATACCCACTAGGACTTACATCACCAAACACTTGCTTAGAAAGCTGGCACCGTGGCAGATGATCTCGGAAACGCAAAAAGGCCGGACCGAAGTCCGACCTTTTCTACTGTGCGCCCCTCGGGACTTGAACCCGAAACCTACTGATTAAGAGTCAGTTGCTCTGCCAATTGAGCTAGAGGCGCCCGCTGCGATGTTCTAGAAGCTTTTTGTGCTTCGCGCTTTCGCAACGAGATAAAACTTTACCAGCTTTCAGCCGGAGTGCAAATCGAGAGGCATCTGCCTTCCGGTGACCTTCGTTACAGGAGATGACTTGGGGTTATTCCGTAGAGCCTCACAACTTTGTACAGTGAACCCATGAGCAACCAACGCACGGTTTCCTTCCCGACCCAAGAACTCCTCGACGCTGTCGGTCCAATGCCGGAGAATCTCACCCCGGTCATCTGGGACTTGGTTAATGAGCCAGAAACTGACCTAGCGCAGATCGATATCACGGTCTTTCCGTACATGGCGTCCCCGCATAGCCTGCGCAACATCAATCAGGCACCGAACGTCACCCACGTGCAAACCCAGACCACGGGCTTTGACGGACTAGTTGATCTGGTCGGTGACCGTGCCAGCATCACCACTGCTGCAGGCGTCCACGCGGCGGCTACCGCCGAGATGGCCGTCGGGCTGGCCATCGCCTCGTTACGCGGGTTCCCGCAAGCGGTACGCGACCAGGCCGAGGGCAATTGGAATCCCATGCAGTGGCGCGGATTGGCCGACCGTACCGTAGGTCTGTTGGGCGTGGGCGGCATCGGCGAGGAAATCCGCAAACGTCTAGCACCCTTTGAGGTCAATCTGCTCCGCTTTGGCTCCCGTGCCCGCACCGATGAGCACGGCGAAGTGCTGTCCATTGATCAGCTGGCTCAGCGCGCCTCGGAGATTGAGGTACTAATCCTCATCGTTCCGCTCAATGATTCCACCCACCACCTGGTGGATGCGCCGCTGCTCGCCGAACTTCCTGATGGTGCACTCATCGTCAATGTGGCTCGCGGGCCGGTCGTCGATACCGACGCACTGGTAGCCGAGGTAGCCTCTGGCCGGCTCTCGGTTGCCTCAGATGTTTTTGATCCTGAGCCATTGCCCAGCGGCCACCCTTTGTGGAAGTGCCCCAACGCCTTGATCTTGCCGCATAACGGCGGCAATACCTCGGCATTCTTCCCACGTATGGTCAGCCTGCTCAAAAGACAGCTCAAAGCATGGTCCGCGGGTGAACTCGGCGAAAATGCTGTGCACCAGATCACCAGCTAAGGCTTTTTAGCTAACAATTTGATGCCACTTTGCGGCATCCCGGCAGATACTCGGGGTGCCGCAAGTGGTGTGCGCTATCTTTGATAAATACCCAACCGTTCACCACCGGGAAATCTGCTGATTTCTTTTGGTTCGGTACCGCGACCATTTACCAGGAAGTCGAGTCTTCACTGTGCCTTCGAAGCAACACCATCTCGTGACGCGACGCATGATGCTCACCGGATCACTCGCTGCGACAACGTTGGCCTTGGCTTCCTGCACTTCCAAGGATGGACAAGCTCAGGCCTCGGTGAGCGCCTCGCCCACTAAGCCGGCCACCCCGCGCACACTGCGCCTGGCCTCTTCCGCTCCCCCGGTATATCTGGATCCAGCCTTAGCCAATGACAGCGAGTCTTTCCGGATCACCCGCCAGGTCTATGAAACCCTGATTTCCATTGATCCAAATACTGGCAGCCCCATTGCCGGGCTCGCCGAAGCCTGGACTGAGAGTGAAGACGGACTGCGTTACACCTTCACCCTGCGCCAAGGTGTCACCTTTCATGATGGCAGCGCCTTTAATGCCAAGGCGGTCGTGGCCAACTTCAACCGCTGGGTCAAATTGCCCAAGCCCTTGGCCGAGCGTGCATCTGAAGGTTTCGGGCATGTATTCCACCACGAAGAAGATCTTCCGAAGCTGCCCACCGAGGCCGAGCTGAAACTGACGTTGGAAAAGGGCGAAGAGCTGACCGAGGAACAACGCGCGGCTGAAACTTTGCGTCTGGCTGAACTTGAAAAACTTAAGACTGTTTTTGCCGGTGACTTATTCACGGGCAAATCTTCAGGTGGCAGCGCCAGCTATTTTGCGGGCGTCGAAGCCGCCGGCGACTACACCGTTACACTGAAACTGCGCCGACGCCGCGTAGGGCTCATCGAAGCGTTGACCCTCCCTGGCATGGCCATTGCCGCTCCAAAATCCTTGGCCGGTGGGCCAAAGACCAATCCAGGTGAATCACTGCTTACCAAGCCTGTTGGTACCGGCCCGTACAAATTTGTCTCCAACGCTGATGGCATTGTGAAGTTAGAACTCTTCGCCGGCTACTGGAACAAAGCAAAGTTGGGAAATAACCCCAACCATCCGCAGCTGGTGGAAGTCTCCTCGATCTCCTCCCCGTACAACCGTGAAAGCGCGTTGATGGCCGAGGAAATTGACGGCTTTGACATGGTCTCGGTAGACATCATGCGCTCCTTGGTGCGCAGCGCCAAGGTGGTAGTGCAGCGTGACCCATTCTCGGTGCTGTACCTCGGAATGGACCGACGCAATATCTGGCTGGCCAAACCAGACTTCCGTAAAGCTATTGCGCACGCAATTGACCGCGGCTCGCTGGCAGACAAACTCTTCTTGCAGGGTTCCAAGGCCGCGCAGAGCATCTTGCCGCCAACCTTTGGCGTCCCAGATCCTGAGGACACCATCACGCACAGCGTCGACAAGGCCAAAGCACTCTTGGCGGGCCTTGGCTACAAGGGTGAGCTTATTGAGTTCACTTACCCGTTGCGGGTCTCACGCAGCTATCTGCCGCTGCCCGAGCGTACCTTTGCCCAGCTTGCCGAAGATTTAGCCACCGTGGGTATTCGAATCAAGCCGCGCCCGATTCCGTGGACCGATGGTTATGTGCAGAAGATCCGCTCAAAAGACTTCACCGGACTGCATCTGTTGGGTTTCTCCGGCGGTTACCGATTAGAGGATGACTTTATTTCCGGAATTTTGGGAACTAAAGAACATGAGTTCGGATACACCTCTAAGTTGCTTGACTCACAGGCGTTGGTGGCTCGTTCGTTGCCAGCTGGGGACGAACGCACCGCCGCTTTAACCGGCATTTTGACCACGCTGAACACCGATCTACCGCTGGTCCCACTGGTATTTCCCATCTCTGCGTTGGCTTTCAACTCCAACGTCACTTACTACCCGTCCTCCCCTATGCTCAATGAGAGCTATCTGGACGTGCAGATGACGAACTCACCCGCACTTTCCAGTTAACGATTTTTAACCGGTGCGCTACTGGGTCTAGGCTGTAGTAGAGCAAAGTACCACTGTCGATGGAGATCCTCGTGCCTTCTGAAACGTCAACCGAATCATTTGACGTAGTACTAATCGGTGCCGGCATCATGAGTGCCACCCTAGGCACCATGATCAACCAGCTGGAACCGACCTGGTCCATTGGTCTTTTCGAAAACCTGGACAAGGCCGGCGAGGAATCCTCCTCACCATGGAACAACGCAGGTACCGGTCACTCGGCACTATGCGAACTGAACTACGCCCCGGCCAAGGCCGACGGCACCGTTGACCCCGCGAAGGCGGTTGGAATCAACGAGCAGTTCCAGGTATCACGCCAGTTCTACTCGTGGGCAGTTGAGAACAAGCGCGTCTCCGACGCGAAGTTCATCAACGCACTGCCGCATATGTCGTTTGTTATCGGTGAAGACCACTCAAAGTACCTTCAGGCACGTTACGACGCGCTGAAGCCTAACGCCCTCTTTGGCGATATGGAGATCACCACCGACCTGGACACCATCAACGATTGGGCACCGCTGGTTGCCAAGGGACGCGACGGCGCGCAAAAGGTCGCTGCCTCCCGCGTCACCTCGGGTACCGACGTTGACTTCGGCCGCCTCACCAAGGATCTGACCAACTCGTTGGCTTCCAATGGTGCCTCGGTGAACTACGGCCACAAGGTCAAGGGCTTGAAGCGCGACGGTGCTGGCTGGGCCATCACGGTGAAGAACAACGCCACCGGCGCGGTCAAGACCGTGAAGGCAAAGTTCGTCTTTGTGGGTGCAGGCGGTGGCGCACTGTCGCTGCTGCAGCACTCGGGCATCGATGAGATCAAGGGCTTCGGCGGCTTCCCAGTCTCCGGACAGTTCCTGCGCTGCACCGATGAGACTATCATCAACCAGCACCACGCCAAGGTGTACGGCCAGGCTTCGGTCGGTGCCCCGCCAATGTCGGTGCCGCACCTGGACACCCGCTTCGTCAATGGCGAGCGTTCGCTGATGTTCGGCCCATACGCTGGCTTCTCGATGAACTTCTTGAAGTCCACCACCCAGCTTGACCTGCCATTGTCGTTGCGTCCACACAACATCATCCCGATGCTTGCTGTTGGCAAGGACAATATGTCACTGACCACCTACCTGATCAAGGAGGTGCTCAAGTCACGCGCTAAGAAGGATGAGGCCCTGGCCGAGTACTTCCCAGAAGCGGATGGTTCCAAGTGGGAACTGATCACCGCCGGTCAGCGCGTACAGGTCATCAAGAAGGATGCCAAGAAGGGCGGTGTCCTCCAGTTCGGTACCGAGGTCATCACCTCTTCGGATGGATCGATCTCCGGTCTGCTCGGCGCCTCCCCTGGCGCGTCGACCGCGACCCCAATCATGGTTGGTCTGCTCTCGCGCTGCTTCCCGAAGCAGTTCGCTGGCTGGGAGTCGAAACTTGCGGAAATGATTCCTTCTTACGGTCAGAAGCTGAACGAAAACCCTGCGCTGTACGCAGAGGTCAAGGCTGCTACCGATAAGACTCTGGAACTGATCTAGTCTCTGAGCTGCAGATAAAGCCCGTTCACCACTTGTGGTGAACGGGCTTTATTAGTTAATACCTGAGTGCGCCAGGAAGCCTTCAGAGGCCTGTAGTGCTCACACCATAGGCAGCTTGCTTCTTGGTGTAGCCCTCGTAGATGAGCTGGTCGGTGAGACCAGATTTGGAAAATGAGGTGTAATCCAAATAGTCGGCTGCCTTCAACGCGGCTTGTTCATTCCAGTCGACACTGACTCGCTCAACAGCCCATGTGGCATCACCGTTTGAAAATCCTTCAAATTCCAACTGATTGATGAGCCCAGTCTTAGAGAATGCGGTGTAGTCCAAATAGTCACTGGCCTTACTCAGGGCATTCTGCTGGCTCAGTGTTCCAGCCTCTTTTTCGGCCTTCGCTTCGGCTTCTGCTTGAGCACTAGCCTCCGCCTTGGCTTTCTTTTCGGCTTCAGCTTTGGCTTTCTTTTCAGCCTCGGCCTTTTCCTTTTCCTCAGCTTCCGCCTTGGCACTAGCTTCGGCAGCAGCCTTCTTTTCCTGCTCATCGGCAGCCTTTTGTGCGCTGGCTTCCGCTTCGACGCTTGCCGATGAAATCGTGATGGGTTCTGCCGTCGGTTCCGACGAGGCGTTGGCTTCCACCGCGCTTGGACTTGGACTAGCGGCAACTGGCACCGGTTGCTCTTCGCTCCCTCCCCCGAGAGCCCCGATGACTCCGATAACAAGGACACCAGCTACTACGCCCAGTCCAATTTTCTTTCCACGACTCAGTGGTAGCTTCTTTGGCTTGTGCTGGGATCCCATCACCGGTGTATTTAGCTGAGCGGTTTCTGGAGCATCCCAATCGGGCATCACCGACATATACAGGTAGGGATTAGCTTGGTACTGGATTGGAGGTTCGGATGCCTCACCAGTCGTGGATTCGATCCACAGAGGCCAGCCAACTGGTGGCGCGCCCCACGCACGTTCTGGAATCCAATCTACTGCCGGCACAAAATCCTCCGGCAGGTAAGCACGCCATGCAGGCGGTGGGTTGAAACGACTTGACATGATGCCCCCTAGAACATTCAATGAGTGTCCTTGGCCGGAGAAAACTTCTTCGTGACCAAGTAGCTCTGAGCATAAGATCAAGCACCGACACAATGACCCCCGCCGTCCCTTTTGGGTGACCTTATGTGCCGAGAAGTAATGCGGCTTCGAGAAATTTTTGAACACTCTTCGTCAACCCTTTGGATGATATTGGGTGGTTTACATCTCTTAGAGACCGTTGCGCGCTAACAACCAACTAAAGTTGTTTTAAACCCCTTACTTCGCGACACCGCTAGGACTACACACGCATGCAGCGCTTGGCCACCTTGTCATTAAAGAACCGGGCGCTCATTGCGCTCATCACGGTTTTTGCCGCCGTTTTTGGCGTGATCTCTATGGGATCTTTGAAGCAAGAACTCATTCCTTCCATGGAGTTCCCGCAGATCTCGGTGATGGCCACCCAGATGGGTGCGAGCCCTGATGTGGTGGACGAGCAGGTCGCAGCTCCGCTGGAGACCGCACTGCAGGCAGTCGAAGGACTTGAGTCCTCTACCGCCACCTCGCAGGCTGGTTTCACCCGCATCGCCCTGACCTTCGAGTACGGTACCGACATGGACCGCGCGCGTGCTCAGGTTGAGCGTGCCATCTCCAACGTTAAGTCCCAGCTTCCGGAGAATGTTGAGCCTACCGCGCTGGCCGGCTCCATTGCCGACCTGCCGGTATTGATGCTTGCGGTTTCCTCGGATCAGTCGCTGGAAGCACTGAACGATGATGTTGAACGCATTGCGCTGCCGAAACTGCAGAAAATTGACGGGGTACGTGAGGCTTCGGTTTCCGGAGGCGCTTCCCAGCATATTGCGGTGATTCCCGATGATGGAAAGATGAGTCAGTCCGGACTGACCGTCGCTGATTTGAAAGACGGCATCGAGAATGCCGGTTCACCGATGCCTATCGGCAATATGAACGTTGATGGTCTGGAACTTCCGGTCATTGCCGGCTCCACCCCCGATAGCTTAGATGCCATCAAGAACATCCCGCTGGTCACCGACAACGGTCCTGTCCTGCTCAAGGATGTTGCCAAGATTTCTGTCGAAGCCGATAAGGCCACCAGCGTCACCCGCACCAATGGTGAAGAGACGTTGTCTATCCAGGTCACCAAAACCCCAGCCGGTGACACCGTGGGGATCTCCCATGCGGTCAATGCCATGATTGGCGACCTGGAATCTGAGCTTGGAAACAAGGCAAAGATGACCACTATCTTTGATCAGGCACCATTTATCGAAGACTCGATTAGCCACCTTGCGCTGGAAGGCGCACTGGGTCTTGGCTTCGCGGTCATCATCATCTTAGTTTTCCTCTTTTCCGTGCGCTCCACCCTGGTCACCGCGATCTCTATCCCGCTGTCCTTGCTGGCTACCTTCATCGGGATGAACGTGTTCGGCTACACCCTGAACATGCTCACCCTTGGTGCCCTGACCATCTCAATTGGCCGCGTGGTGGATGACTCGATTGTGGTCATCGAGAACATCAAACGCCACCTTTCCCACGGGGAATCCAAGGCCCAATCCATCTTGCTTGCGGTGAAGGAAGTGGCCGGAGCAATTACCGCCGCAACACTAACCACCGTGGCGGTGTTCCTGCCCATCGCGATGGTCGGCGGCATGGCCGGTGAGCTGTTCAGCCCATTCGCCATGACCATGACTATTGCGCTGCTTGCCTCGCTGCTGGTCTCACTGACCATTGTTCCGGTGCTCGCGTACTGGTTCTTGCCGCACCGCCCGGGCACAGGGGCTACCCGCACCGTACACGTGGCCGAGGACAAATCCTGGCTGCAGCGGCTGTATGTGCCGGTACTCAACGGCACCCAGAAGCACCCGGTGATCACCTTGCTGGCATCGGTAGTGATCCTTGCAGGCACCGTGGCGATGACTCCGCTGCTGAACACCAACTTGCTGGGCTCCACTGGCGAAAATTCAATCTCGGTCACCGCTAAGATGCCTTCGGGTACCGCATTGGGCACCACCTTGAAGGAAGCGGACAAGGTTGAGGCGAAGCTTCAGGACATCGACGGAATCGAAGATGTCCAGATGACCGTCGGCAGCGCCAGCGGTATGGCTGCCATGTTTGCCTCGGGCGCCGATACCGCAAGCTTCACCGTGATCACAAATCCTGATGTGGATCAGGAAGAATTGACCAACACCGTACGCACTCAGGTTGAGTCGCTGGATCTTTCCAAGGACTTGACCCTCAGCTTCGGTTCCAACTCCTCGGCAATGATGTCAAGCGATGTCACCGTCGAGGTAAAGGCACCGGATGAGGAGATCCTGCGCGAAGCCACCGACAAGATGCGTGAGGCGCTGACCGGCACCGAACATGTCACCGGCATTAGCGACAATCTCTCGGCTAAACGTGAACAGGTCTCGATTGATATCAATGCAGAAAAGGCCGCGGAAGCAGGCCTGACTGAAACTCAGCTCGCGGGAATGGTTGCCTCTCAGGTTTCGTCCGTCCCGGCCGGCACCCTGCGCCTGGACTACACGGATATGACGGTGCAGATCGGTGAAGGTATGGACCTCAACGGCTTGGCCAAGCTGCGTGAGCTGCAGATCCCAACCGCCACCGGAATTCTTGAGTTGCAAGATCTTGCCAAGGTGGATCGCACCGAAGTAGTCCAGCAGGTCACCACCTCCAATGGTGAACGTATTGCTACGGTCACGTTGACGCCGGCCGAGAATATGCTCGGTGCGGTTTCCAAGGATGTCACACAGCGTCTGGATTCGGTGCAACTGCCTGAGGGTGCCAGTGTTGAGCTGGGTGGCGCGGCCACCGAGCAGGCAGACTCATTCAACCAGCTCTACCTCGCACTGCTGGCTGCCATCGCGATTGTTTACGTGATCATGGTGGCGACCTTTAAGTCATTGATTCAGCCACTGGTTCTGCTGGTATCCATTCCATTCGCAGCCACCGGCGCCATTGGCCTGCTGCTGATTTCCGGAATCCCACTGGGACTGCCATCGCTGATCGGTATGTTGATGCTGGTGGGCATTGTGGTAACCAACGCAATTGTGCTCATCGACCTGATCAACCAGTACCGGAGGAATACCCCCGAGCGTCCTGCGATGCCACTGGATCAGGCAATTATGCAAGGTGCCCGGCAACGTCTGCGCCCAATTCTGATGACAGCATTGGCGACCATCTTTGCGCTGGTCCCTATGGGGCTGGGCCTCACCGGCCAGTCCGGGTTCATCTCCCAGCCATTGGCTGTGGTGGTCATTGGTGGCCTGGTGTCCTCGACCTTGCTGACCCTGATCCTGGTTCCAGTGCTCTACCGGTTGGTAGAGTCACGCAAGGAAAAGCGCATGGTGAACCGCGCGGCGCGTAAGCACTCAACCGAGCAGCACACCGCCGCTCAGGATCTTGCGCTTGCCATGGACGGCGCTAGTGCCAAGTTCTCCACTGCTCCGGCGGCAAAACCGGCTACGGCGCCGGCAAAGAAATCAGCTAAGCGCGCTGCTGAACGGGTAGTAGAAAAACCTGCCAAGGACGCCAAGCCAGTTTCCAAGCAACCGGTAAAACCCGTAGTTTCTGGGGAGCAAGTAGTCAATCCGCTCACCGGGCAGATTCCGGTCACCCGCAAGGAACGCCGCGAATTTGAGGAAATGATGAACAAGGCCAGCGAAAAGCCCAAGGAGTAATTACTTCGGCTTGCGAAGCAAACGGGTCTGCAACCGCTTTTAGCGGTTGCAGACTCGTTTGCTTTTGGCGCACGCCTCGACGCAAGATGCTCCCCCGATCCGTTGCTTTCGATGCTTCCTCTCGATTTGAGGGGTTGCTGAATCATCGATTTGCAATTTAAGTTGTGCACAATTGAATTGTGTGCAATGCTTATTTCATGGCAATAGTCGATGAGATGGTCTGTTTCGCTCTTTACTCCGCGAGCCGGGCAACAACCCGGGCGTACACAGAGCTGCTTGCACCGTGGAAACTGACATATACCCAGTACCTCGTACTGGTCATTTTGTGGACCGAAGGCGAAAAGCCGGTCCGCGAAATAGGCGAAGTACTACAACTTGATTCAGGAACTTTGTCACCTCTGCTGCGACGCTTGGAAGACAAAGAATTTATTGTCCGGCAACGCGACGTACAGGACAGTCGCGTCGTCAACGTCAGCCTGACTTCCAAAGGCACTGCACTGCAAAACGACCTGGCACATATACCCGCACAGATTGCCTGCGGTACCGGACTCCCGGATCTCAAGGCCGCGCACGCCCTGATTGATTCGCTGCACCGGGTCACTGAATCAATGCAAAAGATTTCTTCCCCCGACAAATAGGCCGAGGAAAGAGCGCACAACTCTCAACCACACCGAAAGGCAACATCATGGAATCTTTGTACACTGCAGAGGCACTCTCCACCGGCCACGGACGTGAAGGACGCGTGAAGACCGCTGATGGAAAGCTCGACATGAACCTGACTCCCCCAACTGAATTGGGCGGCTCCGGAACCGGTACCAACCCGGAACAGCTCTTTGCCGCCGGCTATGCCGCATGTTTCCACTCGGCACTTCATTCGGTGGCCCGCAGCCGCAAGATCAAGATTGAGGATTCCAGTGTCGGCGGACGCGTCCACTTGCACCGCGACGGTGACAGCGGTTTTAAACTCTCCGTCGAGCTTGAAGTAGTCATTCCCGAAATGGATCATGCACAAGCTCAAGAACTAGCAGATGCGGCCCATCAGGTCTGCCCGTACTCCAACGCAACTCGCGGAAATATCGATGTCACTGTCAGTGTCAGCGATGACTAAGAGTGCCGCGCTAAACTCCGCCAAGCCGCTAGGGTTTGCCCGCCACAGCGCACGCATTGTTCTGGGCTCGTTTCTGACCTTTGCTGGAATTGGCCATCTCACCTTTGCCCGCGAAGAGTTTCAAGCGCAAGTTCCCCACTTCGTTCCGCTGGATCCGGATCTGACCGTAGTACTCTCCGGCGTTGCGGAGATCGGATTGGGACTCTCGGTACTGACCTTGCTCAAGAAGCGGGTACATGTCGGTTGGGTTGTTGCACTGTTTTTCCTCGCGGTCTTCCCCGGAAACCTGATCCAATGGCAGGAAGGCCGAGATGGATTTGGGCTGGATACCGATGGTAAACGATTTACCAGACTCTTCTTCCAACCGGTATTGATTGCACTGGCACTATGGTCAACTGCCGCGTGGCGGGACCGCGCGCAACTGCGCCGCCAAAAGTAATCACCAACGAGAGTCTAAGCAGCAGAATCTAAAAAAATAGTTCGCACCATAACCGGAATGGCATCATGCCAACCTGTTGTGGTGCGAACTTGGTTAAGTACTTTTTTCAGCGTGCAATTTTCGGCAGCTCGGAGGCTAGGCGTTAGGGGCTTCGAGGATCACAGCTTTACGTTGACGGCGCCACCGAAGATAAGCCCAGATGGTCAGGATCGCTACAGCGATCCAAGCAACGATGATGACCGCGCCGTGGAAAAACGAGGGCACGGCAATGAAAGCCCCGATAGCCACCAAGGACAACTGCCCCGGAATCACCGAGAGCGCGCTGGCAACGAGATACTCGCGTTGTGTGATTCCGAAGGCTCCACTGCCGTAGTTCACCGGCCAATATGGAATTCCTGGCATCAGACGCAGCATAAACACAGCCAGCAGCCCACGGGACTCCAATTTTTGTTCAACTGTGGCAGCATGCCTGCCCAGAAATCGCAGTACCGTCTGCCGGCCCAGCGCCCGGGCAATCCAGTAGGCTCCCCAGCTGCCGAGCATTACCCCGATCAGGGAGTAGATGGTGCCTTCAAAGACTCCAAAGAGCAACCCGCCGGCGGTGGCCATGATGGTCACCGGAATCGGGGTCAAAGCCACCAAGGCATAAGCCCCGATGAACAACAGCCGAGTAGTCCAGGTGGTGGCATCCGCCATATTTCGAATCTGTTCAATAGTTGGCAGGTGGACGTTAAACGCTAACCAGACCATCAGGAGGAAAACTGCAATCAGCGCGCCATTGCGTGCATAATTCGCCCATAAGGAGCTAGCAGCTTCCGGCTCGTCTTCATTGGGCAGCGGTGCCTGCTGGTTTTCCATTCTTGTAGCTTATCGGCAATTTCATGGCACGGAGCATTCGCGTGCGCACGCACGAATCTGGCGACATGAGCCGGGCCAGCTGTAGCTCGTAGCGTTCCCAAAATGAAATTCCGAAGCGATCCATTGCCACACAATAAGTTCGGGACGCACAATACGGTTACTCGGATCGTCTAAGCATCGCTTCTGCATGACTTAACTTCAGCAAAAGAAAACAACTACAGGACGTTCCTTGAGGTGCAAATTGTGCCTTACTCGGGGGACGAATGTTAGGAAAAGCTTCTCAGAGAAAGCGAATCCGAACCACCACCCGACAAGAAAGTTCGAACTCGGATTTGGGCTTCTCTCTAAGGTGCTGGGGTTGCCACCGGTGCATCGCACTCCTTGCGGCCAGCTCGTTCATTTCTGCGATCACCTCCGGCCTTGGCCGAACAACGTCCACCGGCGCAGGTTTCGCCTCCTTCTGGGAACGGCCAGGCAATTACGGTACGCGAAGACGCGTCAGCTGGATTCGCCACTGGAAGAGCGTGGTCAATGCCGATTCCAAGATTAAGCGTCTCGCCGCTTTAGCGACATCCATCCCGCACCCAGCAGGACTACGCTCCATGCGATTAGCACCAACAGCGCCATCCCCGGGCCGTAAGGTTCGCTGGCACCGGTAGCCATGAAGGTGGCAGCGTTGGTGGGCAGGAACTGGGTCAGTGTCTGGACCCAGTGGATCGGGATCAGCTGCAGGATCTGTGGCAGCCCCACGAGCAGGATGATGGCCGAGACGATCGCTCCGGCGGAGTTTCGCGTCACCAGTCCGAGCCCGAGGACCATCACGCTCAGCAGTGCTAGGTAGACTCCCGCACCGACTGCGGCAGAGAGCAAATCGGACAGGTCAAAAACTCCGTATTTCTCCGCGCTCAACGCCGTCGGGATAGTCGCCAAGAGAATCATCACCATGCCAGTCAGCAAACCCGCTATAGCGAGAAAGAGTGCTTTAGCGGTCAGCAGGATTGCCCGGCGAGGTACCGACTGCAATGTGGTAGCGATGGTTCCGCTGGAATACTCATTAGTGATGTGCAGGGCAGCGGCCGCAGCAAAGAACAGCTGCCCGAATTGCAGCGTGGCGAATACTAGCAGCGGAGCTGGCATGACGGTGTCGAAGCCATTGTCGCCGCTGGCTTTAGCACTGGCGCCAAGCAGCCAGCCCAACGCGATGGTCACTAGGATTCCCGAGGCATAAAGCCCCGCTAAGGTACGCAATCCGAAGAATTTGGTACTTTCGGCACGCGCCGCGGCCAGCAAAGATCCGGCAAACCTTCCGTCCATGGATTCACTGATCATTAGCTTGCTCATTTTGTCCTCACTCCCCCGGTTAGTTCGGCGGAGTAGTCCACCGTGTCATGTGTCAATTGGTTATATGCGTTTTCCAGCGAGCCATGAATGATGCTCAGTTCATGCAGTTCAATTCCTCCGGCAAAGGCCAGCGCGCCTACGCGCTCAACGGGCATGCCGATGACCTCCAGATGACCCTCCCCGCTGGTGCTGACTTTGGCTCCTCGCTGCGTCAGCAGTCCGGCGAGCGCTGCCGCTCGCGGGGTGCGAACCGTGATGAGCTGCTGGGTAAATTCTTGAATCAGTTCTTGGGTGGTCGCTTCGGTGATGAGTTCTCCACGTCCAATGAGGATCAGGTGATCAGCCACCTGCTGCACCTCGCTCATCAGGTGGCTGGAGACGAAGATGGTTCCGCCTGCATCCGCGCGGGTTCGCATTAGCTGCCTGACCCAGGAGATGCCTTCGGCATCAAGTCCGTTCATCGGCTCGTCCAGGATGAGGATCTGCGGGTCCCCCAGCAAGGCGGCGGCGATCCCCAGACGCTGGCGCGTGCCTAGGGAGAATCCTCCAATGCGTTTGGTGGCCACCGACTGCAGTCCAACCTCGGCGAGCACTTCCGCCACCCGGCGCACCGGGATCTGGTTGCTTTGAGCTAAGGCTTTGAGGAAGGTACGCGGAGTATGCCCGGGATTACCTGCTGTCCCTAGGATGTGCGCACCTACGGTATGCAAGGGATAGCGCAGCTTTGCGTATGGAACTCCGTTGACAAGCGACTGTCCTCCGGTTGGGGCGTCGAGTCCGAGGATCATGCGCATGGTGGTGGATTTGCCGGCACCGTTGGGTCCGAGGAATCCGGTGACCTTCCCCGCGGTGATATTCACGCTCAGGTTGTTAACTGCACGGGTGGCTCCGTAGTCCTTGGTCAAGGCTTCCAGGGTGATCATGATGTGCTCCTTAGGTTCTGCTTTCAACCCTAGGAATACACATGTCCCTGCATACCGGCCTTTCGTCGGCACTTTCGAGCGGGCTACCCCCTACCTTGGTCGGTGTTCGCCCGGCACCACGCTGAGTAGCATGTTCTACATGACTACCTCGTGGAAGCAGCCGGCACTCCTGGTCGCCTTAGCGCTCTGCGCATATCTGGTTCCCATCTCTACTAATGGAGCGTGGATCCTGCTTGCTCCGGTCGCTGCGATCTGCAGCTATCTGGCAGGACGGCATGTGGCGTCTTTAGTCCATGGCCTGATTGCCTTCGGCGCGGGTCTCTTGGCTGCTGCGGTCACGCTGATCTTGTCCGCACCAGTGAGTCTGTTGACTTTCGCCTTGAATATCTTGACCGGGGTGGTCCTGTTTGCGCTCCTGCCTTGGTGGATCGGCAGGGGCCGGCGCACCTCATTTATCTTTCGCGCTCAGGAACGCCAGCATGTGGTGGTACAGGCGGCGCTGCGCGAACGAGCGCGCATCGCCGAGGCCATGCACGACCAGTTGGGCCATGACCTTGCCTTGCTCGCCTTGCAGGCCGGTGGCCTGCAGATTTCTTTGGACAAGGGAACTCTCGCTCATGAACAGGCATCCAAGATCCGCAGCCAGGCTGACGAGGCGATAGAGCATCTGCATCAGATCATCGGAGTTCTCCATGATGCTGTCCAGCGTGCGCCCTTGGAACCTGCGGCCACGGCTCTTGACCAACTCGTGGAGCGGACGCGGTCTAAGGGCATGGACATCAAGTTCACCCGGCTAGGTTCTCCACCCGCTGCAGGCGGAGCAAGCTTGCTTCATCAAGTAGCTCAGGAGGCACTGACTAATGCGGCGAAGTACGCGCCTCGCGCCCCTGTGGACATGGTTCTGGACAGCCGAAGCGACCCGACGGTCCTTCGTATTTCTAATCCTTTGACGGGCGAGGTGCCAGCAGTCCGTTCGGGAGCCACCGGGCTCGCCTCGCTGCGTACGGCCCTGGAAGCGCACGGTGGTTCGCTGCGCACTAATCACTCCGGGAAACAATTTGAGCTCGTCGCCGTGATTGCGCAGCCTAAGCATAGTCGCTCAGAACTGGCCGGCCAGGTACCGGTGAAGCGTCGAAGCCGTTTGGCCATCATCTTCTTGCCTGCCCTCGCCGTGGTGCTCGTAGCCAGCGGTCTCTTGCTGCTTCAAAACGCCACGTACCGGGCAACGGCTCTGCACCCCACTGATTTCCGCAACCTGGCAATTGGTATGACTCACAACGAAGTTGACCAGATTGTCCATGCCAAAGGTCTGGATGAGCCGCTGCCCGTTATCGACGACCCAGCACGCCCGTCCGAGTCTCAATGCCGCTACTACGCCGCACGCGCCGGGGTGCTGGATCTGGGCAGTGAAATGTTCCGGCTCTGTTTTACGGCAGACTCGCTGGTTTCCGCCGATCACCTGTATCCAAGACGCTGAACCGAGGAACCCCTGATGACAATGGCTTCACCTGTCAGCATCCTGCTGGTCGACGACGATGCGCTGATCCGCGCCGGGCTGCGCGCCATCCTGACCAGCGACCAGCGGCTCTCAATCATCGCCGAGGCAGAGAACGGGGTGCGTGCCATTGAGTTGGCTAAGCGAATGAACCCAGCGGTGATCCTCATGGATATCCGCATGCCGCAACTTGATGGACTCAGCGCTATGGAAGCCATATTGCAGGGGAATCCGGTAGCCAAGGTACTGATCCTGACCACCTTCGGCGAAGAAGAGTATATTGACCGCGCGATGACCGGCGGCGCCGCAGGTTTCATGCTCAAAAGCTCCGGACCGGAGGAGCTGCTGAGTGCGGTCCATGCGGTAGCCGAGGGTGCCGCGGTCCTTTCTCCGCGCATAGCCCGGCGGGTTATCGACAAGGTGCGCGGAATCAATACCGCTTCGCTCTCCCGGGCCAAAGAGCTGGTACAAGAGCTGACCCCTCGCGAGCAGGAAGTACTCGCCCTCGTTGGTGCGAGCCTCACCAACGCAGAGATTGCTGTACGGCTCCTGCTCACCGAGGCGACGGTCAAGGGACATATGACCGCGGTCTTGCTCAAGCTCGGAGCGCGTAACCGCGTGGACGCAGCGTTGATTGCCTACCGGGCTGGAATAGTTAACTCCTAAATCCTCCACGTGTCCGACGCCATACCGTTTTTACGGGAATAATTGACGCTTCAACTTGTTATTACATGCATACGCATATAAATTAGAGGTAAGCGCACAACGTACCTCAACACCAAGGAGTGGACATGCAGTTCGGAGTCTTTTCAGTCAGCGACATCACCCGCGATCCAACCACCGGTAAGATCCCTACCGAAAAAGAGCGCATCGACGCGTCGGTAGCTATCGCTAAAAAGGTCGAAGAAATCGGCATGGATGTCTATGCCATCGGCGAGCACCACAACCGCCCCTTTTTCTCCTCCTCCCCCACCACTACGCTGGCCTACATTGCCGCGCAGACCGAACGCATTATCCTTTCCACCGCGACCACGTTGATCACCACCAATGACCCAGTGAAGATCGCTGAAGACTTCGCGATGCTGCAGAATCTTTCCGGCGGACGTGTTGACCTGGTTCTGGGACGAGGCAACACCGGTCCGGTATACCCCTGGTTCGGCAAGAACATGCAGGACTCGGTCAACCTGACGGTGGAGAACTACAACCTGCTGCGCCGCCTGTGGGATGAAGACGTAGTGAACTGGGAAGGAAAGTTCCGCACCCCGCTGCAGAACTTCACCTCGACCCCGCGTCCACTCGATGATGTGGCGCCATTCGTCTGGCACGGCTCCATCCGCACCCCGCAGGTTGCGGAGATCGCCGCATACTACGGTGACGGGTTCTTCGCCAACAACATCTTCTGGCCCAAGGAGCACTACAAACAGCTCATTGATCTCTACCGTGAGCGCTACGAGCACTACGGCCACGGCAAAGCACACCAGGCCGTTGTTGGCCTGGGCGGACAGTTCTACATGGCCAAGGATTCCCAGCAGGCAGTCAAGGAATTCCGCCCCTACTTCGACAACGCACCGGTCTACGGCAATGGACCTTCGATGGAAGACTTCACCGCGCAGACTCCGCTGACCGTGGGCTCCCCACAGCAGGTACTGGAGAAGACCTTGAGCTTCCAGGAGTACTTCGGGGACTACCAGCGTCAGCTCTTCCTCATCGACCACGCAGGTCTTCCACTGAAGACCGTGCTGAACCAGCTGGATATGTTCGGCGAGTACGTACTGCCGGAGCTGAAGAAGGAAATGGCCTCGCGTGCAGCTCCCGATATCGCACAGGCTCCAACTCACGCCGGACGGGTGGCTGCGCGCAACGCTAAACTGGTAGCTGAACAAGCCAACGCCCCTAAGGAGCCAGAAGTCAGTGACCGGGACCAGTAACACCCAAGCATCACTCAAGGTCACCACAGATGCCTGGGAGGCGCTCTTTCGAGCACAGGTCGCGGTGATGAGGCAGATTACCACCATGCCTGAGTTCGCTAAGCTCTCACTGCGCGAGTACGACGTGCTGTTCAATCTGCGCCATGCTCCGGAAAATGAGACCCGGCTAGTTGATCTGAATAAGCACCTGCTGATCTCCCAGCCGAGTTTGAGCCGGATGATCACCCGACTCGAAGAGCGCGGGCTAGTCAGCCGTTGCACGGATCCAAGCGATCAGCGTGCTAGCCGGCTGAAGCTCACCGACGCGGGCCTGTCCATGCAGCGGGATATCGGCCGGGCTCACGTCAAGCAGTTGCACATGTTGTTAGGCGAGGCGATGAGCGAGGAAGAATTCATTGAATTACAGCGCCTGAGCACCAAGCTGCATAACGCAGTGGAATAGACGCCACACCACCATAGGGGCCGTTCTCCAGAACTAGTTTCGGGAGCACGGCCCCTTTGCATGCTCGGGCCTTTTGCGCCCTGCCTGGGTCCGCACCGCCGGAGTACACTCAAAGCCACCAGACAATCTTCGGCAATGGAGTTGGGGACATGGAAAGGCGCGCGGAGAAGTACGCACGGCGGACGAACTAATGAAAGCCAACGAACATGGAGAGCCAAGCGATACCGGCAGGCTTGAGGCCTTCTCCGACGGAGTAATCGCCGTAGCAATCACCTTGCTGATTTTAGACATCAAGGTCCCAGAACCTGAAGTCGGGAAAAACTTAGCCGACGAGCTAGTGGCACTGTGGCCAAATATGCTGGCCTATCTGATTTCCTTTGTAGCGATCGGCATCATGTGGCTCAATCACCACACGATGTTCAACCGCTTAGCCCGGGTGGACCACTCAATTATGGTGCTAAACCTGTTTTTGCTGCTTTGCATCGTAACCCTGCCGTTCTCCACTTCACTGCTGTCCACCTATTTGAACGATCCTGGTGATGGAACACTTGCAGCTATTGTCTACGCGTGCTCATTTCTCGCGACCTCGTTCCTGTTCATCACCTTGCAGCATCATGTGCTTTCGCGCCGTGCGCACCTGCTGCGTGAGCCGGTGACGGAATCTGAGAAAAAGCTCATTCTGCGCCGTGGGACGATCGCCCTCCCGGCGTATGTGATTGCCGCGGCAGCTGCCTTGATATCTCCCTATCTCACCTTAGCAATCTGCGTTGTGCTGGGGTTGTTCTACCTGATATCAACCGCCGGCCGAGGTCGTGAACCGGATGGCAAAAATGCCTCGACGATTTCGTGACCCACAATTCGGTTGGCCATTTCACTCTTGCTAATTCCAGTGCCCCTCGCGCCGGATGCGGCAATTCTTATTTCGCGAACTTTTCCAATGAACCCTTTGTTTTTTCATGCGGTTCATTGTCCTCAAAGTTTGCGTCTGATACTTCACGAAGTAGTTGCGTTCACTCAGCTGCACTGACGGATCGCTCTGTGGAGGGGTTCTCTCCGCTCGCTCGGTTCCGTGACAAGAGTGGAAACTGAGGCGGGGATCCTTGTGCGGTACAGGCTATCAAAATTGCAGCCGTGCACCAGAATCAATAAATCGCCCGACGCATGCCACACCTGTTTTACAGCAGCGTGGAAATTCGTCAGTTGATGGACTAGCAAGAGTTATTTATAGAAACCTTCACGCAGGTTGATACCGTGCTCCAGCCAAACCTTCATGGCAGCTAGCATCCCGGTCCATCCTTCGCAGTTTCCAAAAGCTCCGGTCAATCCCTGCGGTGTAGACAGCCAGCCCGCCTCGGTAATTTTCACCTTGGTGCGTGTACCCTCGTCTACGGGCTGGAATTCGAAGGTGACGGTATTCAATCCGTCCTCGGATGCCACGCCTTCCCCGGCCCACCTCAGCACAATCTTTTCTTCTTGAATTGCTTGGACCACCTGCACGGGGAAACGACCGGGGAAATCATGGAAATCCCAGCTGACCTCGGCACCTGATTCCAAGCGCCCCTTGGCGCCTCCAGTAGTGAAGTATGCGGACAGCTGCTGCGGATCCGCGACCGCCTCATACACTTCGTGGCTGGTCTTGGAAATGTGTCCAGTAACTGTGAAGGACAGTGGTTCGGAAGGCTGTGGAGTATCCATACCTTATGGTCTACCGCCTGAGTACAGCACCGTCAATGCCCTGTGGCAAGCTGATGGCTCGCCTTGCAACACGATTCCTTCTTAATGACTGACATCAGCTGGTTGAATTCGCCAGGGGAAACTGACTATCGCCTACCCGCCAAATAAACTTGAGTTTTCGGGATGTCGAAGGACAAGGACTAATACCAATCTTGTTAGATTCCGAATAGCGCAGTGGTAAACCTGACAGCCGCGGCGACGCCAATCCATGCCTGCCCGAAGGTTGCCTCAGTGAATCTATTGGACACAATTTCGATTATCGGCGAGATTATTGCTTGGGCCGGACTCAGCTTAGGCCTGCTCTGCCTTCTGCTCGCGAAGCAATACAAGAGAAAGAAAGCCGCCGCGGTCTATCTTGATGCTTTCGTATTCTCCGATGCAAATGCCACCTTGATCCGCTGGATGGCCCCGGATGGAATGCAGGAACGTCCGCTGACTTACACTGAACGACGCGCAATGGAACACGGGTGGCAAACGGTCCTCGTGGACAGAAAAACCTATCAAAGGATGATGCACCGCGATCCTCAGGAGCCGCTGGAGATCTTTTCCATGCTGGCAAAATTCCTGCTCGGTGCCGGGGTGCTGGGTTTCGCACTCTCCTGGCTGTCTATCTTCGATTAACCGCTGCGCACTATTCAACAGCCGAAAGGTGCTGCGTAACGGTAGCGTCCGGTAGGCAGTGCTCGCTCGTTGAAGACTCGAACCATGAAGTTATCTCCCCATGCTGGGTCGGATGGAAAAATTCCTCGAGCCATAGCCGGTTCGTAGCCGAATCGTTTGTAATATCCGGTAGCGCCAAGCAGCACAATTCCGGCCACATGCTCAATTTCCGCACGGTCGGCAATTGCCTGCATCAGTGCGGTACCGGCGCCCTTGCTTTGAAATTCAGGAGCTACCACAAGTGGGCCAAGGCCCAGAAGTTTATGTTTGCCATCAATGGTTCCCCACGTGGCAATCACGTGAGCGATGACCGTCTTGTCGTTCGTGGCCACCAAGGAAAAGGTCGGTGAATAACCGTCGCATTCAAAGAGTTGCTGGACCAGCCCAACTTCCATTGGTTCAACCAGATGGTCATCTTTGCTGAACGCCGCATGCGTCACAGCATAGATTCCCGCTCTGTCATCGAAGACTTCCTGCCTGATCTGCATGTTGGTAACTTACCAAAATTACGGTCCAGATGGAGATTCGTTTCTTCGCTGGACTTTATGACCGCACTGCACTACACATGACTCAAAACGCTATCCGACCAGTAAATTTATAAACTTTCGCCGAAACAGACCCAAACAATCGAGAGAAGAAAGTTGCGGACGGGTTCATCATCCCCCTTGCCCCTCGAAGTCAGATAGTGATCGAATGGACCATCATCACTTGGACAACGGAGCGACTTCAGATGCCCAAATACTCTGCCCCGAAGATTCTCACCGCAATAGCGGTTGGCGCGATACTTTCCTTAGGCACACTGCCCGGGGCAGCGGTTGCCGCCGGACAACCTGCCTCGGTGCAATCTGCTACTTCCGTGCCCGCCGCTTCAATGCTGGCACCGGCGAGCGCCAGCTCGTTCTCCGTTGCCGCGGCACGGGGAATTGACCGCAACCCAAATCACCTCGACGTCTTCGTTAACAAAAGCTACCCGCTCAAGCCAACCAAGTACGCGCCGAAAACCAAAACGGTCAGCGGCACCGGCATCAGTCTTCGCCCCGAGGCTGCCAACGCCTACAACAAGATGGTGAAGGCAGCCAAGAAGTCTGGCATCCGCGTCAAACTCATCAGCGGCTACCGTTCATACAATCGCCAAGCCCAGCTGTTCAACCAATACACGAGGCTTTACGGCAAGAAGTATGCCGAACGCATCTCGGCTAAGCCCGGCACCAGCGAACACCAAACGGGGCTCGCCGCAGACGTAGGAAACTACAATGGTGCGTGCGCATTGCAGTCCTGCTTTGAAAGTACCCCGGTGGGCAAATGGATGAAGAAGAATGCCCACAAGTACGGGTTCATCCTGCGCTACCCCAAGGGCCAAGAATCCGTTACCGGCTACGCCTACGAGCCATGGCATTTCCGCTATGTAGGCACGTCCTTGGCTAAGTCCTATAAGAACTCTGGCGCAAAAACATTCGAGCATTACCACGGCGTAGCCTCCACTAAGAAGAGCTCGCCTAAATCTGTTAAAGGCACCGCAAAGACTACAGCCAACCTCAACATGCGCTCAGGTGCAGGAACAAGCAACCGCGTCCTGCTCACTATCCCTCGGGGCAAGAACGTCAAGCTCACTGGATCTAAGAAATCTGGTTGGTACCAAGTCACCTACAGCTCGAAGACCGGCTGGGTTTCCGGAACGTACTTGAGCAATGTCTCGATGCCAAAGAGCGATACGAAGAAGAAGGACACCAAGAAAAAAGAGACCAAAAAGTCTTCGCCTAAAACCAGCGGTTCGTCAAAGAAAACCACGGCGAATCTGAATATGCGCTCCGGTGCAGGCACCGGTAACCGCGTCATTCTCACTATTCCAAAGGGAAAGACGGTCAAGACTACGGGCAAGGCTAAGTCCGGTTGGTTGCGGGTGACTTACAAATCGAAGACTGGCTGGGCCTCGGGGACTTATCTGAGGTAGCAACCTAGAAGATCACCGAAAGTAGGACTGAGCTATGATGTTCCTCGCTCGGATCATCACGAACCGGAGTGTCACACGACGGTGGGCCATCGCGATGCATACTTGGTAGCGGCGCTTATCCTGAGCTTATTTCCGTTCATACTCCCGCAAACTGGTTTGATCAAAACCTTGGAACCGATAGACGTGCGCGCGTTTCAAATGGGTGGTCCCTTATCTGCTATCACTGCCGGATTTAATTGAAGTTCCCGATTAGCGCGAGGTGAGTGACAATCCAGCGTGGGAAAGCAGCGCGGCAGCGCTGCCGAACCCCCTGCTGGGGAGCTGAGGCGTTGATGATCGCTGCGATCCTGGCGGCACCATAAGCATGGCTGTCAGGACCGGGTAAATGATGAGGCCTCCACCAGGAGATCGAGTTGAGATGTCATCTAAACGCGCGGGGGTGGCATTTACAGATCAACCGATGATCCGTGCGAGTAGCTTATCTTTACCAACCACCGCACTCATACACGCAGAACAGCAAAAGCTGTGTAAAGATATAGCAAGAATTCGATTTTTTAGCATCCCAAGGGGCCATGAACATCCAGCGCAAAGCATTGGCAACCAGTGCAGTCCTCGCTCTACTTGCCGGCGGCATGGCACCGGCTGCCCAAGCAGCTCCAGAGCACAATTGTTGGTCTTGGACTGACGCAGCTGAGAATCCTTACCATCTGGAATGTTCGGATGTTGAACAATTGTCAGACCTCGACATTCCACCCACGGTGACCGAACTGCGGATCTTGGACAAAGATCACACCTCGATTGCAGGACTTGAAAGCCTCAAAGACTTGCA
Source organism: Glutamicibacter sp. (assembly GCF_035257265.1). Taxonomy (GTDB): domain Bacteria; phylum Actinomycetota; class Actinomycetes; order Actinomycetales; family Micrococcaceae; genus Glutamicibacter. The sequence continues at coordinate 29,923 of NZ_DATEXC010000035.1, read as the reverse complement.
GCAGTTGACCTCATTGGAAGTCTCTGGTGCCACCAACGAGGCGGTCGTAGCGGCATCTGACATGCCGAACCTCAGAAACCTCTCCCTCGATTTCAATAATGACTCAGTTGTAACCGACTCCTCTCGTGCTCTTCTCACCAAGATGGCCCAGGTGACTTCGCTGCGAGTTGGTGGAGCAGGTTTCAAAAGCTTTGCGTGGGTAGCCGCCCTTCCAAATTTGCAAGAATTTGGGGCTTATGAAACCCACGGGTTACCCAACGGCGCTGTTGGCAAGACCTTGAACTTCACTCCTATCGTCGGAGTGAACGGTAAGGCACTGGTTCCTAGTCTTCCGTCGTGGCCTGTTGATCCTGTACCAGCGTTTACGAAGTTCTCAGCATCATCGGTCATGCCAATGGTGGCCGGTAATCACGGCTTAATTGTCAGTTCAGATGCGACCGTTGGAAGCGAGTTGAAGACCGCTGATGTGAATGTTCAGCTCATAGCTGACGTGTTCGACACGGCCAAGGCCGCACCGGTGAAGGTGAACTACAAGGTGGGCAGGAGCAACACCGCTGACTACCAGGTCGCCGTTGTCGGCGATGAACTGGAAATACCTTGGGGTGTTTATCAAGAAACGAACTTCCAGTGGTTCCGCAACGCCGTACCGATCCCGGGAGCCACCGCGCGTGCCTATCAACTAAATGCCGCTGATGCTGGCAAGAAAATCACTGCGAAGTACACCAGCGTAGAGAAAACCTCGTGGGACAAGAAGACCATCTACGTACCAACTGCGACGTTGTCCACTGAGTACGACACGTCAATCCCTGCAACACTAGCTAAGCAGCCTACCGTCAAGATAACCGGCACCGGATACCAGACGGAGAAACTTTCTGCTTCAGTTGACCCGAAAGTCTTCCCCAAAGCAAAAAAGACCTACCAATGGTTTGTGAATGAAACGGATGCGATTAAGGGTGCAACCAGCTCTACATTCACCCCTGGAACGGCGCAATACCTCAAACGTGTGCATGTACAAGTGACGTTCACTGGTGCAACTGCTGACCCAGTAAAGCTGAGCTCCAAGGCAATAAAAATTGACCGAGGTACTCTGAAAGCTTCGAAGCCAGCCATCACTGGCACCGCCAAGGTTGGTTCGAAACTAACTGCCAAAGCGGGAACTATCTCTAAGAAAGATGCAAAACTAACCTACATTTGGCTTCGCAACGGCAAACCGATCTTCCAGCAGAACCGCAGCACCTACACTTTGAAGGTTGCAGATCTGGGCAAGAAGATCAGCGTCAAGGCTCAGTACACGCACAAGTACTACAACACTGTGGTTCCGCGCAGCGCCGCCACAAAGACCGTTGCACCAGGAACGCTGGCTATTGCCAAGAAACCGGCAATCTCCGGCAAGAAGGTGGCGGGAAAAAAGGTGAAGGTTTCGGCGGGTACTTACAGCCCGAAGGCCGACAAGGTGACTTACCAGTGGCAACGCTCCGGAAAGAACATCAAGGGTGCCACCAAGTCCAGCTACAAGGTCGCTAAAGCAGACAAAACCAAGAAGCTGACCGTTAAAGTAGTCGCGTCAAAGAAGGGTTACAAGACAAAGACTGTTGTACTGACCTCGAAATAGTTCCGGCTCGTTCAAGACCCGAGAGGTTATCAAGGGTGCCATGATCGGCGAGACCGGCCGCGTAACCGGTACCGAGTAGAACGTGAGTGTTTTTGCAGGTTCGGCATCTGGCCCGGCTGGGAATAATTTCTTGGTTGACCGGCGGGATTCCGTGGCGGATGGTCCTGGCCTGGGCATGGCGCCACTGTCCGAGAAATCCGGTGCAGGTGGGACAGGCTAGCTGTCCGATGGTGGGTTCTGATTCGATAGGCTTGTTTTCCTGATTTACGGTGCACTCGGCGCGACACTTTCGCGTTAGAGCGGCCTAGTGCGGCTTCGAAACTCGGCGCCGGGTCGTTCGTCATTAATCCTGGTTGCCTATTTTCCCAGGGTTAGGGTGATGGTCAGGCTGGCGCTGACCACGGGGCACGTTAATGGAAAACCAGGGTTATTTTCCGGGCGTCGGGCTCTTCGACATGGAGCGTGGCGCGTGGTCGGCATTCAACACGGCGCACAACACAACAGCATCAAGGAGAAGTTCGCCTTGGTCATCTTAAAGGGCAAAAGCGTTGAAATACCGGCTCGAAGAAATCGGGGTGATACCCGGTGATATATAAATCGAAGAAGGCTGGGTTTCGGCAACTTTTCTGAAGTAAAAATACGCGAGTGCGAACCAGTGCATTTTTCGTCCGTTTTCGATATGAACGGACGCTTCGTTCTGTCGCAGGCGACTATAACATCTTGCATGATCCGCACGAATTAACAGCGACTTACCGCCAAAGTCTCGGACTTAACTTTTAATTTATATATTTAGAATTCAAAGTCTGACCGTCGTTACGAATTCGTTGTAAATTTCGCGTAGACATTAAGTGACTTATGCCACAAGATTAACTTAGCTAAAGGCAGTTTCAAATTATGGGATTTAGATGCTGCTCAGGCCATTCTTCGTTCGTTCGCGAAATCTTCGCACTCTTATTCTGAGGAGGATGACCATGTCTAAACCTACATTCGCAACAAAAGTGGGGACAATCTTTGCATCCGCAGTTCTAATGATTGTCACCTTCGGGCCAGCGCAAGCATAGGCAGCTGGTCCACAACCAAGCTGGCAACTCCTGTTCCAGAATGGGCAGACTTGGAGAGCAAATGCTCCCCACCATGACCAAGGTGAAAAGGGAAACTCCAGTGTATGGGGATCCATAGATTTCGGGCCAACTGCAACTTCGAATCACAAGGTTGTAGCAATAGCTTCAGGAATTGTTTACAAACATTCCTGTTCGAATGGAAACTGGTACCTAGGCATCAAACACGGTAATGGCTGGAAGTCGACCTACTACCACCTTTCAAATGTCCAATCTGGACTAGTTGGAAAGCAAGTGTCGGCAGGTGCCTACTTAGGTCAAGCCAGCACCACCGCGCCATGCGGTGGAGCTGCGTCGGCACCGCATGTACACCTAACGATTCTGAAAGACAACGACTACACTAATGTCAACAATTTCAAATTCGGCAACTACAAGGTTGTAACCGGGTCCGAAACGTATGTTGGCAAATGGGTGGATGCCAAAACAAATGCACTCAAGTTCAACGTTCCGCGTCCTGGATACATGACCGGCGCGCTCAAGTCGACTACAGCAGCGCCTGCACCTGTGCCACCGCTAAAAAACTTGACGAACGCACCTCGTCCAGCAACATGGGCCAGCAACTCGGCTCCAGGAAAGTTGAATTCTTCAATCGGAACTTGGGCACCAGGTCCAGTCGTAGTTAAGAGGCAATGGCTACGCAACGGTGGCAACATTACTGGTGCTACTGGCAGCTCGTACACGATCACAGGATCTGACTTCGGCAAAAAAGTCCGGCTAAAAGTCACTGGTTCAAAAGCTGGTTTCAATTCAAAAGCCACGTACTCGACCGAATACTTCGCAGCCAAAGTTGTTAATAAGCCGGCTTGGAAGTACGTCAATATCCGTAAGAGTCCAAGTGCAAGCTCAACTTATCTTGGCCGGGTTTCCGCGGACAAAATGGTCGCCATCCAATGCTATGCATGGGGATCCAAGGTGACGGGACCATACTCGAAATCCACCATGTGGTACAAAATCCCTGGCGGAGGATGGGTCGCAGAAGCACTTTTGGAAACCAAGTCCAATAGCGCGGTAGTTCCTAAATGCTAGTTTGGCCATTGTGAGGCCCTCCAGAAATGGAGGGCCTCACATTTTTCTACCCCCGCGCGTGTACCCATGTGCCCCGAACCGTTCTACTTTTTAATGTCCGTCTACAGATCCGCTCAGAGGGCAATGTGGTATGAGGTAGGAAGACAGCAATTAACTACGACACCAGCGCAGATACCGTCGCTACCACCGCGCTGGCCACCTGGCTCAGCTCGTTCTCTTTGATTCCGCGGGTGAACGATAAGCGCACCGCGGTGTGGGCAAGCTCTGCTTCACATCCCATTGCAGTCAGCACAGCCGACGGGTCAGTGTTTCCAGCCGAACAAGCCGAACCAGAAGAGCACAGCACCCCACGTCGCTCAAGCTCAATCAGCACGGTCTCCCCCGCGGTACGCGGGAACACGAAGGAGACAATTCCACCCACACGTTGCTGATCATGGCCGGTCAGCTGAACCAGCCCTGCACCTTTTGCATCTAATGCCTTGGTAATTCGTTCAATCAAGTACTTGCCATAGCCATCGCCCACACCGCTTGCGCGTTGTTCGGCACAAACCTGCAAGGCGCGGGCGATACCTACCGCAGCCGCAGGATTTTCGGTACCCGAGCGCATCCCGCTTTGTTGCCCGCCCCCTTGAAGCAAAGGCACCATTCTGTACTGGTTTGAGAAATAGAGAACGCCACTACCCTTGAGTGCACCAATCTTATGACCAGATAAACTCATCGCATCCACATGCGAGGCAATCTTGGCGAGGTCCAGCCAACCGGCCGCCTGGACCGCGTCACTGTGCATGACCGCGCCTACCACCCGAGCCAGTTCAGATACCTGAGCAATTGGCTGGATAGTTCCAACCTCGTTGTTTACCGCCATCACCGATACGACGGACACTTGCTCATCGATGAGTTGCGCGGCTTGATTCAGATCCACAAGTCCTGTTCGATCCACCGGAATCACTCGGTGTTCAAATCCGTGGAATTGAACCAGATAGGCACAGGCCTCTAGCACCGCGGGATGTTCAATGGAGCTAGTCACCACAACTTTTCCGCGTGGACGAGCCAAAGCAGCACCAATAATTGCGGTGTTATCCGCTTCAGTGCCACCCGAGGTGAAGTAGATTTCGCTTGGCTGTACGCCTAAGGAATCTGCAACTTGAGTCCGAGCCCAATCGTTGGCACGTTTTGCCTGCTGCCCCAGCTCATGAAGTGAGGCGGGGTTGCCGAAGTTGCTGGTAAGAAGTGGTGTTACTAAGTCCAGCACCTCTTGGCGCGGCGGCGCCGTGGACGCCGCATCCATGTAGATCATGCAACAACCATATCGAGGCCAAGGTCAATGGCCTGCACCGAGTGGGTGATGGCGCCGGACGAAATAATATCCACTCCAGTTTCAGCAATCGCTGCCACGGTTTCGGCACGTACGTTGCCACTAGCTTCAATAATCGCTTGGCCGTCAATGAGCCTGATTGCCGCTGGAAGGTCTGCCACGGCAAAGTTGTCCAGCATGATCACATCCACCTTCGCTGCCAGCACTGTGGGAATCTGATCTATGGAGTCAACCTCAACTTCCATGGCCGTGGTGTGTCCCAAACGGGCGCGTACTGAGATCAGCGCATTTGTCAGCTCTTCGCCGTCATCCAGCAAGGCAAGGTGATTGTCCTTGGCCATAAAGGCCTCGGAGAGGTTGTCGCGGTGATTCACTCCACCGCCGCAGCGCACCGCATAGCGTTCAAGGACACGCAGTCCCGGGGTGGTTTTCCGGGTATCGGCAATCCTCGCCTTGGTGTGCGCCACCAAATCCACCAGCTGACGTGTGGCAGTGGCAATGGCGCTCATCCGCTGCAACAAGTTCAGCGCCACGCGTTCTGCGGTCAACACTGAAGCGGCTGGACCGGTGACCGTCAGCAGCCTGTCCCCAGCCTCGAAGCTGTGGCCCTCCTTGACCAGCTGGACCACGCGGATTTCCGGGTTAATCATCTCCATCGCGCGGGCGAAGACCGTACCGCCGGCCAAGACGCCGGCTTCGCGTGCCCGCACCGCTGCGGTGGCTCTGGCCCCGGCGGGCACAATGGTGTCCGCCGTCAGATCCCCGCGTGGGTTGTCTTCTGCGAAAGCGAATTCAAGAATGCGGTCGATTGCCGCTACGGGCACCGGGTGGATTGGTTGGTTCACGCGTTGATTTCCTTGTTCTGTGTCCGGTGTTCGGTCTGCTGGGTTTGGGCGAGCCGGAGTCCGTAGCGAATGATTGCGGGCTTGGATTCCTTGGATGCATCGCGTCGATGGTGGGCTCCAAGGCTAGCGGTCCGTTGCAACGCTGCCTGGGCGATGATCCGTGCGGTAGTCCAGAGATTTGACAGCTCAATCAGCTCTCGTTGGCTTTGGGCTACCGGGGCACTGCTCATCAGAACACGGATCATTGTTTCGAGGCCGTCGCCAGTGCGGTGCACACCTAAATGTTCACTAGCTAAAGTCTGCAGTTGGGTTAGATCCAAGGGTGCATCGTTACGCGTGGGCGGCAGAACATTGACTTGCAGCTGGGAAATATCGCAGGTAATTAGAAGATCATCTCTGATCATGGAGTGCACCGATTGGCGCGCGAAAATCATCGCTTCAAGCAGTGAGTTACTGGCTAGGCGGTTTGCGCCGTGCACGGTCGTATTCGCACATTCACCCGCGGCATATAGTCCAGGCAGGCTGGTGCGCCCAACGGTGTCTGTATGAATTCCGCCCATCCAATAATGCTGTGCGGCAACCACTTCCACCGGCTGCGTGGCCAAGTCCAGCCCGGCCTCTGCGAGGCGTGCGGTAATGGAAGGAAAGCGACGTTTCAGAAAGCCAGAACCACGCTCAGTTTCTACCACTCGGGCATCCAAGAATACCCGGTGCCCTGCAAGGTTTTGACCGTGGATCGCCCGGGCAACCACGTCCCTTGGTGCAAGTTCAGCCAATTCGTGAATGGCTGGCATGAAGCGTTGTCCATCTTCGGTGATCAGGATTGCTCCTTCACCACGGACTGCCTCACTGATCATCCCAGCTTGTGGGTACTTAGCTGGGTCCACCAGTGTGGGGTGGAACTGAATGAATTCAGCGTCCGCTATCACCGCTCCGGCCCGGGCGGCGATCCCGATACCGTCTGCGGTGGCGCCAGCCGGGTTTGTGCTCGCTTGGTACAGCGTTCCTAATCCCCCGGTAGCCAGTAATACCGCATCTGCTTCGAGGGCCAGTTTCTGCTGATCTTTCAGGTAGCGTACGCCGCGCAGCTGCTCATCTACGTATTCAAGCTCGGTAGCTAGCGCGTGCTCAATAATATTCAGCTTCCCCGCCTCTTGAGCCACGCGGACAGCTTGGCGCAGTGCGTCAATAAGCCCAGCACCGGTGGCATCACCACCCACATGTAAGATACGGTGTGCGCTATGCGCGGCTTCTAGACCTAGCTGGTAACTTCCATCCGAGTTCTTATCAAAAGCCACCGAGTAGCCTTCGAGCGTTGAGACCAGTTCGCCGGCGGCAGCGCACATCAGCTGCACCGCGGTTCTCCCGCAGTGTCCGGCACCAGCGTTTATTGTGTCGGCCACATGGGCATCGACGCTATCCCCGGCAGTCACACCCTGGGCGGTAACTGCCGAGAGTCCGCCTTGGGCGAGTTTGCTATTCCCGTCTCCCAAGGAATCTTTAGTCAGTACCGTCACCGACGAACCAAGACACACCGCTTCCAATGCAGCACTCAACCCTGCTGCACCGGAGCCGATAATAACTAATCGACGTCCGCTGGTTTTGGTCATGGCTTAGCCGCGAGCATGCGTTCCAGAGCAATTTTTGCATCACCCTGCTGGCTCTCTGGAACCTGAATTCGATTGACCACACGTCCGGCCACTAGTTCCTCTAACACCCAGGCAAGGTAGCCCGGGTGAATACGGTACATCGTGGAGCAAGGACAGATCACCGGATCCAGGCAGAAAATCGTGTGCTGCGGGTATTCGGCAGCCAGTCGGTTGACCATGTTGATCTCGGTACCAATGGCAAAAACAGTGGGTTCCGCAGCATCTGCGATAGCCCGGCGAATGTAGTCGGTGGATCCGGCTTCGTCAGCAGCATCCACTACTTCCATAGGGCATTCGGGGTGCACAATGACACGCACGCCAGGGAAATCTTCACGGGCCTTAGCAATCTGGCCTGGGTTGAATCGTTTGTGCACCGAGCAGAATCCGTGCCACAGGATCACCTGCGCTTCGCGCATAGTTTCTTCGCTGTTTCCGCCCAGCGCCTTGCGAGGGGTCCACATTGGCATCTTTTCCAATGGCACACCCATGGCCTTGGCGGTATTGCGTCCCAGATGCTGGTCCGGGAAGAACAGCACACGGCGTCCGCGTGCAAAAGCCCATTCAAGGACGGTGGCTGCGTTGGAACTAGTGCAGACGAGTCCGCCATTTTTTCCTACGAATGCTTTGAGTTCTGCAGAACAATTCATATAAGTTACGGGAATGACAGGCATACGCCCGTCATCTTCCTCGTCCTTGTACAGTTCGGTCAGCTCATCCCAGCACTGCTGGACACTGGGACCATCTGCCATATCCGCCATGGAGCAGCCTGCGGCAAGATTGGGCAGGATCACTGCTTGCTCTGGTTTGGAGAGAATATCTGCGGTTTCTGCCATAAAGTGCACGCCGCAGAAGATGATCGCCTCAGCCTTGTCACGGGTCAGCGCAGCATTGGCCAGCTGGAAGGAGTCGCCCACGAAGTCCGCGTACTGCACCACTTCGTCGCGCTGGTAGAAGTGCCCAAGGATGACCGCGCGCTCCCCCAAAGTTTCCTTTGCGGTACGAATGCGGGTATCAAGTTCCTCAACACTTGCAGACTTGTATTCGGCAGGTAAACCACCTTGCACCGGGTAGCCGGAAGGAATCCTGTCTTCCTGCGAGGCACCAGGGCCGTAGCCGGCTGGGGTATCCCATGGGTTCGCTGCCAAGTCCGTGGAACACGTGGAGCCTGGAGCCACAAGAGTGAGCCGGGTGATGGTCGAGGAGAGGGTCTGTTCGCTCATTTGCTGGTGTCTACTTCCATGGGATCCGGGCCGTGTCCGAGATACCGGTACAGCCTTGGCGGCCTGTGCTTGCCGCCTGCTAAATATTCGTCGGTGGCCTCGATCGAGGCGGTGTTTTTCAATTGCCGGCGGAAATTCGCCGGGTCAAGTTCTTTGCCGAGGATGGCTTCGTAAACCAACCGCAACTGCGCGAGGGTGAACCTTTCGCCCAGCAGCCGGTGTGCGATCTGCCCATACTCGGTTTTATTCGCCAGCCGCCACAGCGCGTAGTCCACGATTTTCCGGTGGTCAAAGGCCATCTGCGCAATCTGTGGATCATCGACATCAAACCATGCAACGTTTTCATCCGGTACGCGGGTACTTACCTCTTCGATGTTCACCAAAGCGAAGTAGGCAATGGTGACTAATCGGTGAGTTGGCGATCTGTCAGTGTCTCCGAAAGTGTAGAGCTGTTCGAGGTAGCTTGGGTGCAGTCCGGTGGTCTCGGCCAAGGTGCGTCCCGCCGCCTGTCCTAGAGACTCGCGTGAGCCCACCGGTCCACCAGGCAAAGCCCACGAACCCGCATGAGGTTGGCGTATTCGCCGAACCAGCGGTAGACAAAGCTTGCCCGGTCCGCCCACGGGATCACGCCGGATTCCGAGGATTACGGTGGACACCGCTAGGGCTGGCGGCAGGTTGCGCCGCTCGTCCACGTTCGCCCATCCGGGTACCGATGACATGTTCAACGTTCTTTCGCCTTGGTGTTGGAGTGCAAGGTGCGGCACTCCACGTCGTTAGAGTCATTCTGACATTAACTAGAATCATACGCGAGCCACATCACGTTTCAGGCCGCGCGGAGCCACGGAACGGGTGTCCAAGGACAGGTACTGGAGACCTTACTCGCCTCATAAAACACTGGCTGATCTGAGCGGGGAGCACCACCGACGAGATCTTCCCAATGTCCCCCTTCAACGAAGAAATATTTCCTGAACCTGTGTCATCAGTCCCCTGCACGCGTCTACGAAGAGTTCACTATTCAGAGCAATTATGTGCATTCGTCTACAAACCCGTGTACTTTTACCTCGCTTTCTCCGCGATATTCGGCCACAGACAGGTAAGCGAGGCAGAGCACTGCAAAGTCGCCTAGGATCGTGAGCATGAGCCTGGATCTAAATCTTCGTGTGATTACCGCAAGCAATGAATCCGAAGCACGCGCGGTGCTTCTCATTCACGGATTTGCCTCATCGGCCGAGATGAACTGGAACCGTTCACGCTGGGTTCAGCATTTCCTTGACCACGGCCGTGATGTCATCCTCCTTGACCTGCCTGGACATGGAGAAGATCCCTACCGCAATGAGGGAAGCTGGACTCCAACGCGAATCCGCGAAGCCATCGCCGCAGGACTCGAAGATCTCAATCTCGGACCAGTGGACGTGTTAGGTTATTCGCTCGGAGCACGCCTCGGCTGGGAATTCGCCGCTCATTTCCCACAGCTAGTCAACCGATTGGTTATGGGAGGTCCGGCAAGCATCGATCCGCTGGCTGCGTTTGAGGTGGATCAGGCGCGCGCTTATCTGGAGCGAGGCGAACAAATACACGACGAATACACCGCTAAGGTCATCAATATCGCTAAGTCGGAAAGTGCAAATGACTTCAATGCGCTTTTCCGGCTTATTGAGGCGATCAAGACTGATCCATATATTCCGGCATCAAGGCTTCCGGTCTGCCCGACGTTATTGGTGGCTGGCGATCACGATGATCTGGCCACCACCATGCCTCAGCTTCGCCGCCTTCTAAAAAATGCTGGCACCGAGTGCGCCATTCATTGGCTCCCCGGACGCAATCACGCAAATGCTGTCACCAGCCGCGAATTCAAGGAAAAGGCGCTGGAATTTTTCGCCAGCGCCTAATTAAAACAAAACCGGTGTCATGCACGCATCCCCACGATGCGCGTGCCAGGCAGATCCTATCCCCATAGGGTCTTTTGCCTAGCACGTGCACGACACCGATTTCGTCTGTTCCTACTCAAACACGGGTAACGGACAAATTGATGGTCTTGGATCCAAATTAACGCATAACGCGTTACTTATCACACTGGCACTCGGGCTTATTTCGAATAACATCAACTTCCGCACTTCCAAGCACCAATCTATTCGCTGAAAGCAACTCATGTCCTCGGGCAGATGAGAAGATCAGCAGTCAGCCATGAGCCTGCAATGTTTACCTACTATTCGCCCACTATTCAACGTGATTCAGTGGACTTTAGGAATCCTAATCAATCGTTGAAAAGAATCACCTAAAATCGTTGTCTATCTCTATTTGAGTAGTTATCGTCGAGTTGTTGAGTGAACCGAATCCGCATCCTGCTTCTGGTTTATTACTTCGGCAAATAGCCAGATGTGGCATTGCGTGTTTCGCAGCTCACCATGATTACCCACGACCACCACGCCACGACGGCTAAAAGTCCACAGAAGGTGCATGATGACAAACAAACTCCCGCTCCTCGTTTCCTTCGGCGCACTCGCGCTGCTGGCTTCCTCTTGCGGAGCAGCTACCTCCGTGGCAACTAGCCAAAGCCCTACTGCGGCAGCGTCAACAGCAGCTTCTCCACCAAGCGTCTCTGCCCCTGTCTCGAAGTCATCTTCACCCGCAACATCCGCTTCTGCCAAGGATCGAATCACTGCCGATCAAATTATTCCAACTCTCTCGCGCCCAGAGACCGACGAAGACATGCCACCAGCAGAAATCGATGACCCATCGATCAAACAGGTCAGTTTCCGAGCTCTAGCTTCTTTGGCCTATGCCGAACAATTCGCGGCGGTCAATGACGCTGGCGATCTATGCCTAATCGCCTTGGCCAACAGCGGAGACGGGGATGGATCCGCCAACCTGAACGGCCCTGGCATTGAATGCGACGATCCCGCAGAGGTGAAAGATGAGGGGCTGTCGCTGAGAATCGAAGCAAGCAAAGACAACCCGGGCGTAGTGCTCAATATGCTGCCACCGGATCTTACCGAAGACGTAGTACGCACTGAACTGCTCAAGATTCCAGGTAATCATGAGGATCTGCGACCACCTGTGGAATTTGGTTCCACCGATTTCGGACTCGTGTCAGTGGCCATGCTCCCAGAAACAGCTGATGAGCTGGGCAAAATCAGCATCCCGCGACCGGACGGTACTTTGTTTTCTCTCGACCTGGACTAAGCTCGCTCGTCGATGGCACCGCCCGAGTCTCGTTTTACCGTGGCGCATAAACCAATAGTGTGAGATCCGGGGCCTCTGCCGGAGTGAGATTATGTTGCTCATAACGGGTCAGCCCTTTTTCGGGGTGTTGAAACGTCCGTTCCCTGGTACCAAATCCGGCGACATCTCGTTCCTTCCAGATGGCCGCAAATTCCGCGGAAGCCTCGGACACTCGCGCCACGATTCCGCTCTCCCCGGCCGGAGAAAGCCAGCCACGGGTTTCGGCGCGGAAGCTACCGACAAAACTTCGACTCTGAGCTTCCCAATCCGGGAGCATCTCGCGCAGTTGGTCATCGGTAAAAACCAGCCACAAGAGATTTCTATCCGCCTCGTCCAATGCCGAGATGCGCGGATAGAGCTTGGCATAGGCACCGTTCCAGCCAATAATTTTCCAGTCGGACGCAAGCAGGAATGCTGGGAAATCAAGGGCATCTAATAAACGTCGCAACTCGGGCGTAAATTCACTGGTGACGTCCGGAGCTTTTTCACCATGTCCGCCCAAGGACAACAGATAGGTACTCTCCACCGGCGTAAGCCTGAAGAGACGAGACAGGGAATCCAGCACCTGACGCGAGGGATTGATGTCTCTAGCTTGTTCCAGCCACGTGTACCAGGTGACCGAGACGCCGGCTAAAGTTGCGACTTCCTCGCGGCGCAGCCCGCGTACACGGCTTCGGCCAACCTCAGGCAGTCCGTGCGAAGCGCGCTCGGCACGTGCTCGGCGGTCTTTGAGGAATGCTGCGAGCTCCTCACGTCGGCGCTGACCTGCGTTCATCCTGGATCCTTTTTATCATGGTAGTAGTACTACTAGTATCAACGCCGTCTGGGTCTACGCACAAATCTATGATGAGATTTTAAAATGACCACATATCGCTCGCACACCATCACCCACGGCCGCAACATGGCAGGCGCCCGTGCGCTGCTCCGCGCAGCCGGCGTCAACGGCGCAGATCTAGGCCGCAAGCCAATCATTGCCGTGGCAAATAGCTTCACCGAATTCGTCCCCGGCCACACCCACCTGCAGCCGGTTGGCCGTATCGTCTCCGAGGCGATTATTGAAGCCGGCGGCATTCCCCGCGAATTTAACACCATCGCCGTAGATGACGGTATCGCCATGGGACACGGTGGCATGCTGTACTCGCTGCCCTCACGGGATCTGATTGCAGACTCGGTGGAGTACATGGTCAACGCCCACTGCGCAGATGCACTGATCTGCATCTCGAACTGCGACAAGATCACCCCCGGCATGCTCATGGCGGCCTTGCGCTTGAATATCCCAACCGTGTTCGTTTCCGGTGGCCCCATGGAGTCCGGCCGCGCCACCTTGGTAGATGGCACCGTTCGTACCTTGGACCTAGTAGATGCCATCTCCGAGGCAGTCAACGAAAATGTTTCAGATGCAGACCTGCTGCGTATCGAAGAGTCCGCCTGCCCTACCTGTGGTTCATGCTCTGGCATGTTCACCGCGAACTCGATGAACTGCCTTACCGAGGCCATGGGGTTGGCCCTGCCAGGAAACGGCTCCACCTTGGCTACCCACACTGCACGCACCGCACTGTATCAAAACGCCGGCAAGACCATCGTGGATATCGCCAACCGCTACTACGCGGACAGCGACGAGACGGTACTGCCACGCAATATCGCCACCATCGAGGCCTTCGGCAACGCGATGACCTTGGATATCGCCATGGGCGGATCCACTAACACCATCTTGCACCTGCTGGCCGCCGCCCACGAGGCCGGCGTTGAGTTTGGATTGGAAGAAATCAATGAAATCTCTGGCCGGGTTCCTTGCCTGGCCAAGGTCGCTCCGAACTCCGCTGGAGCCGGGAAGATCTACTACATGGAAGATGTCCACCGTGCCGGTGGCATCCCAGCCATCCTGGGCGAGCTTCGCCGTGGTGGTCTTTTGGATGACACCGTCCACACGGTCCACGCAGCAACAATGGGTCAATGGCTGGACGAGTGGGACATCCGTGGCGGTAAGGCCAGCGAGGTAGCTCGCGAATTATGGCATGCCGCTCCCGGTGGTGTACGTTCCTCCACCGCCGGCTCGCAGTCAGCGCGTTGGGAAGAGCTAGACACTGACGCCGCAGAGGGTTGCATCCACTCGGTTGAGCACGCTTTCTCCAAGGATGGAGGCCTGGCAGTACTGCGCGGCAACATCGCCGTAGATGGTGCGGTGGTTAAGACCGCAGGCGTGGACCCATCGATCTGGACCTTTAGCGGTCCAGCGGTTGTCTGCGAGTCCCAGGATGAAGCAGTCGAGAAAATCTTGAACAAGCAGGTCAAGGCCGGCGACGTTGTGGTCATCCGTTACGAAGGGCCAAAGGGCGGTCCGGGTATGCAGGAAATGCTCTACCCGACTTCCTTCCTCAAGGGACGCGGTCTCGGTAAGACCTGCGCACTGATCACCGATGGCCGTTTCTCCGGCGGCACCTCGGGACTGTCCATTGGGCATGTCTCCCCCGAGGCAGCTTCCGGTGGAATGATCGCCTTGGTAGAAGACGGGGATATTATCTCCATCGACATCCCCACCCGTGACCTGACCTTGAACGTTTCAGATGACGTCTTGGCCGAACGCCGCGAGCGTCTGCTGGCAACTACCGGCTACCGTCCGGTGAGCCGCGAACGCGTGGTCTCCCCTGCGCTACGTGCCTACGCGGCCATGGCTTTGTCCGCAGATAAGGGCGCCGTGCGCGACGTCGATCGTGTGGAGCGCGCGTTGCGCGAAGCTGATGAGCGCGCGGCGGCAGCTCTGCGAACAGCGGAAACAGCCAAGGCTTAATCAGCCCGGTTCCTCGGTAAGCGAAGACGCCCGTTATCTCCTAAATATTTAGAAGATAACGGGCGTTAGTGCGTTGCCGTACAGGATGGGCCGTGCCTTACTTCCCCGGAGCAACCGGTTGCAGGCTCGCTACAATTTGCTGGGCGCCAAGTTCTCCTGCTTTGGTTGGCAGCAGTGCAAAGACGTGTAATTGGCCCTGGGCTTCGTGCCAGGTCACCGATACGCCGGCTTCTTCTGCTTTACGCCGCAGTTGATGAGCGTCCGGGTTAAGCACATCTCTGGTGCCTACCAGTATCGTCATGGGGCCAAGCCCAGACATGTCGCCGAATAACGGACTCACTACTGGATCCGTCACCTCGTCCGACCCACGCCAGGCTTCGGAAAGTATCCTGCCGCCCGGAACCCCAAGCCATGGATCGCTGGGTTGCACAATATCAATTTCCGGATTCGTCCATGTCAGGTCCAGCGCAGGTGCGAGCAACGTGATCCCTTGCAAGTCGATACCCGCATCACGCAATTTCATAGCCACGGATAGTGCAATTTGACCGCCGGAAGAATCACCGGCAATTCGGACCTGCTTCGGCGCTTCCACTTCCGCCCGGACCAGATTTACGGTTTTCTCGCAAACCTCACGAGCGTTGCCTAGCGGCAGGAGAGGGTAAATCGGCACCACTACTCTCTGACCGGTTTCACGAGCAATGCGTGCAATGATCTGCCAATGCTGACTGGCAATCTCGTTGACCCAACCGCCGCCATGAAGATACACCACAACGCCGTCCGTGGCAGGTCGTGAAAAAGCCTTCTTTGCCGGATGTACGTCGTATACCGGCCACCCGGACGGATCTGATAACCGGCGTTCTAGGCGCACACCTCGAAGCCTTGCCGGAGGCCCAAAGGGAATCGGGCGTAGATAGCGTTTCTTGAGGTGTTTCCGAGCCCCGGCTTCGGTCACAAACGGCTTGTTGGCACGCATAGCTTTAAGTACCAACGGAATCACGGACTCAGGCACGGTGAGGCCCACAGGTATCCTTCCAAGCATTCTTTGGCTAGCTACCCCCACCCTACCGAACCGCACAGATGATGCTGAGCGTCCACGATCCATAGCGGTAGCTCATCGTGAGCACATCCCTGGCATCCCGCGGTTCCCTTCGGCGGCTCCACTCAGGCAGAACTCACTCTCCAAGCTTCTGCTTTCCGCACTCTTAATCGTCCACCAGGTTTGATTCACTTGAACCATCATGCAACTGACCTGCGGTGTAAAAGTACATAACGATTGGGTAAAGGTGAAAATTTAGCGTGTTTATACCTAGAATTTACCAAACAGTTTGGTTCGATTGGGTGGTGAAAAGAGCCGCTCTATGAGTCAACGCCGCGTATTCCGCCGCTTCATCTTGCCCACCGCCTGGTTGCTGATCGGCGCACTGATTGCCGTCAGCCTCGTAAAACTCGCCTTTACCGGCAGTGCTTCGGCCCAAGACGACCAGCTATACCCCACCGGTGAAGTACCTGCCGAAACCGTCATGGTGGAAACATCCACCATCGAGAACACGCTGAAAATTGCTGGCAACATCAAGCTCCTGGAATCACAGTCGCTTAATGCCCCGGTAGATGGCGTGGTCAACTGGGCCTTCGTGAATCCCGGAGACAATGCGAGCAAGGGAGATCGCATCTTCCAGATGCGCATTGAAACCATGCCCGAAGCCACCGACCAGGTCGATTCCGAGGGTGACTCCGATGCAACCACCGACCAGGGCTCTTCAGGCTCCGCAAAGCCCGTGGTGAGCTACCGCGATATCTACTCACCAGCCACCGGCAAGGTCACCAAGTTTGATATTGAACTGAATGATGAGGTCACCAAGGGCGCAGATCTAGCCAAGGTGCAGCCGCAGAACTTCACCGCGGTCGGCACCATCAATCCTTTGGACCGTTACCGGCTCACCGATTCAACTCTGGAAGCTACGGTCACCATCGAGGGTGGGCCCGAACCCTTCACCTGCAAAAACCTGCGGGTAGGTGACACTTCCGCACCATCCGCTGATTCTTCCAAGGATCAAGATCCGGATGCCGGCATGGAGACCATGAGCGGTCAATCCGAGACTGGGAACAGCTCAGGCAGCGAAATTTCCTGCGAGGTGCCAGCGGATGTCGTCGTTTTTGACGGGCTCACCATGAACATGGACATCGAGGCCGGCTCCGCCGAGAACGTGCTTACCGTACCGGTCAGCGCCGTGCGCGGATTGGTAGGTCAGGGCGCGGTCTGGCGGCTGGATGAGAACGGCAAGGAAATCCGCACCGAAGTTGAACTCGGAGTTACCGATGGCAAAATCATCGAGGTCATTTCCGGGCTGAAAGCCGAGAGTGAAGTGCTGCGCTACGTTCCAGGATCAGATCCAGTTCCAGATCAGGAATTTGATGAGGAAATGGGAATGGAGATCTACCCCTGATGAGTGCAGCTCAGCTGCTACAGCTCACAGATGTCACCCGCAGCGTGCTGTTGCCCGATGAAAGTCAGCTGCACATCCTCAATGGAATTAATCTGACCGTCACCGAGGGTGATCACATCGCCATTGTGGGACGTTCCGGCACTGGCAAATCTACCCTGCTGAATATCTTGGGATTATTGGACCGGCCCACCTCCGGAACCGTTGCTTGGCGCGGCAAAGATGCCTCCGGACTCAGTGCCCGGCGTGCGGCCGCCGCCCGCGGACGGGATCTGGGGTTTGTCTTCCAGCAATTCAATCTGCTGCCCGGGCGGACCGCCTTGGAAAACGTGATGGCACCGCTGATGTACGCCAGCGGGCGGGACTTCTGGCAACGGCGCAAGCTGGCAAGCGAGGCACTTGACCGCGTGGGGCTTGGCGCCAGGCTCGATTCAGTGCCGCAAACCCTCTCGGGAGGCGAACAACAACGTGTGGCCATCGCACGTGCACTGGTCCGCCGTCCACGGGTAGTGCTGGCCGATGAACCGACCGGTGCACTCGATGTGTCCACCGGGCGTGCGGTCATGGAATTACTCGATGCTGCCACCGTGGACTCGGGTGCGGCTCTGATCACCATTACCCATGATGCCAATGTGGCGGCACTGGCTCGTCAACAGTTCCGTCTGGAATCCGGGCTGCTTCATCCGCTGGGTCTGGAGGTTGCCTAATGAATAGCCTTGCACGCATGGCTACCGGATTTGTTGCCGCGTTGCTCGAAGCCTGGCAAGAGCTGCGCATTCACAAGCTACGGGTACTACTCTCGCTCATCGGCGTCACCATCGCTGTAGCCTCGCTGACCACCGCGGTGGCCGGCGCCTCTATGGCGAAGCAAATGATGACCGAACAGCTTGAACGTCAGGGACGTCCGGCATTGATCTCCACCTACGCGACGGATCCTTCAGGCCTGGGAATCCCGCGCGGCTCGGCAGAAGTCTCGCAGGCTTTCGCCAAGACGAGCGAACGCTTCAATATTGAATACACCTCCATGATTGGTCGAACCTACGGGCCACAGGCCTCCTATCAAGGTCTGAACGCGGAGGCCATGATCCAGGTGGTTGACCCGAGCTACGGGCCAATGCACCGCATCTCCGCCCAGCACGGACGCTGGCTGGAATCCGAAGACGCAAAGAATCTTTCCCCGGCGGTAGTGGTAGACAAGGCGTTGTTCACCGAGCTGGGGCTAGACAAGGCCCCGCTACCGGCAACCATCGAATTAAAGAGCGGCGGCGGTGCCGTCTCGGTGACGGTGATCGGGGCAACCTCCACCAGAGATATGGGCATGGGCGGACAGTTATGGATGCTGCCGCAAACATATGAGCATTGGTTTGCGTCAAGCACCCCTCTGGATGACGTCAGTTATGTCATGTGGGTTCCCATCGAGGGCTCCGAGGAATTAGCCTTCGAATTTGCGCGGCAGATGCGCGCGGAGCTGCCAGGCTACATCGTGGATTCCAACCGTCAGGATTACCTGGCGTGGGGCGCCGACGAAACTCTATCTCAGCTGAGTCTGGTGGTCGGTGGGATCTCAGGCATCATCTTGCTCCTGGGATCTTTGAGCCTGCTCAACGTGGCCATGGTGACCATGAAGCAGAGAATCCGCGAGGTCGGTATTCGTCGAAGCTTCGGCGCTACCACCGGGCGCATCTTCTTCTCTGTAATGATGGAAAGTGTTGTCGCCACGGCTGTGGCCGGCGGACTCGGGGTGATGATCTCGGTGGCATTGGTGACAAATCCGAAGCTGATCAACTCCGTGCTGGCCATGGGGATAGATGACATGCCAGGCTTCCCGGTGGATGCAGCCCTGTTAGGCCTGGGAGTTTCCATCGCTGTGGGCGCGCTTACCGGCGTGCTGCCCGCGTTGGTAGCAGCCCGGGTGCGTATTGTGGACGCGATCCGCGTCTGATCCATTGGTTTCCTAATTCAAATCAGGAACCGCACACATACAAAGGAAGGCACCTGCCAGGAGAAATCCTCGACCGGTGCCTTCCTTTGATCCGTTTAAAGTCCGAAGACTCACGTTGCGGTACGGATATTCGTTTAGTCGGTTCAGTTAGTTACGCTTCAATCATGAATATCAATAAGACTCTCGAACAGCTCGGAAAATAGTTCGTGGGGATGGCACGTGCCTTGGACCTGCTATCGGTTCTTTCCTCAAGAACTAATCCAACTCTTGGTGCAAGCTTCTTCCTCGGTAAAATTTTTGATCTGACCGGCAATTTGATCACGATTGAATGTCGCCTGGATAAGTGATCAGCGTTGTAATTCCGTTGGGCATGATGAATCTGCACTTCAATGGGGGTGGTAGAAATGGGGATGGATTTTAATCGGCGGGTAAATACCTTTGTTCAGTGGCAGGAGATGCGGTTAGCCTGTTCAAACATCCGGTCTAAGCTTTTAGTTCGTTCGTTCAGCGCCGCCGGTCCGAACGGACTACTGATATTTCTGCCGATACATTAAGGCATCAGCTTCTGCAATGCACTGTTCAACGTTGGTCCGCCCTGGCTGAGCTGAACAGTGCCCCATGGCGACAGAAATTCCAGCATCTTCCAAGGCATCTGTGAAAGCTGAGAAATAAGATTCTGTTTGGGATGGAGACACTCCGTTGGCCAAAATCATGAACTCATCGCCTCCATATCGGGCGACACGGCAGGATTCGGTGCTCTTATTCCTCAAGATCTCGCCAGTACGTTGCAACAAATCATCTCCAGCGACATGGCCTTGGATGTCGTTGACCACCTTGAGCCCATTGAGGTCTATCACCGCGACAGACACGGCATCTCCGAACGCCTCAAGACGTTCTTGCGCATCACTAGTGATCTTGTCCCAGCCGCGACGGTTGAGCAGTCCAGTCAAAGCATCTGTTTGCGCCAAAGCATCGGATAGTTCACTATTTCTCCGCTCCCTATCAGCTACTCTCGCGAGCTTCAATTGAGCAGATAGAAGTGAACTGATCAGAGCCACGAGTTCTTCATCTATTTTCTCTTCCTCAGTGAGCGGATCGGTGCGCACCCCGCACAAGACACCAAACATCTCGTCTCGGTCATCTTTGAGGGTATAACCGGCATAAGCACCCACTTTGGCTGAAAATCGCATACTCGAATAGTCGGGATCTAGACGTGTATTTCCCACAACATGAGCAGCCCCATTGACCATTCGACTGCACAACGATTCTTCCCACTCAACACGTTGGCCCGTTGTGAGCAACTGATCCGGCTCAACGTGCAGGTGGACCTGTTCTCCATCAATCACGCGAGAAACTGACCAGTCTGTCAGCGGGGTATGTGCTTTAAGGTAAGCAATAGCTTGCTCTGAAGAATCAGTGAATATCTGGGCACCGTTGAATTCCTGCGTATCTTCCGCGACGCGTGTCATCTTAGGCTTTAACCTCCATACGGCTCTGACGAGAACTTGCAATCAGGGTCATTTAGATTGAATTCAACATACCCTCTGATTGGGAAAGGGATTCAGGTGCCGTACCCAATCCAACTACCCGAATAGCAATTATTAGGATTTTACTCGATGGTGCCCGTTGGATTGGCGATAAGTCTCTTACGCTGATAATTTCCCTTGTGCAGTTGACGAGGCAGCTCCATTCTCCCAAAAATGCTCAATTGGTAGGTTGGCCCATTGAGATAATTCTTTGAAGAGAGAAGACGAGCCAGAGATTGGTATGAGCATCAACTGCAGCGCATTCACTGGAAGTCTTGCATTTGACCGTCCGAGATGCTCACCAACCACCAGGATCTATACACGGCTAATAATAGGGTTGCGAACTGCGCCAGAACCCTCAACACCACAGTAATGAGCGCTAGACGTCAAAAACGGCCGTAGTCGACGCGGGGTCAGAAAGTGGCCTAGAAAGCACTGAACGGTCCGGTGGCGGCGGCACCGGCTAGGGCCAACTGTAGCCTTGGCATCACCCTCTGCCCAAAGGTATTGAGTATCTATCCGGTGATTAGTAGTTACTGGTCGCATGTTCCTTCGCATTGTCTTAGTGTTCATGGAAATCTTATGCATTTCATGAGCTACCTTGCTCGCGCGAAGTCCCACCCAACGTGGTCGGTAGCTGTTACGACCGCCGTTCACTGGTCATCTCGCGCAATGCATACGCAATAAATTTGATGAACTCACGGCGGCGCGTGATACCCAGGCATCACATAATGCAGCCGCACCATTGTCCATACTTACCATCAGGCGTACCGGACGGCCTTGTTCGCCTTTCGAGTCACCGGTCAGATGGTCGAATGACTGCACTTTGGCTGCCTCCTCAAACGCGCGGAGCGAAGAGCAAACTCCGATCCGTTTCGTCATCAATCCGTGAGTGGTCAATAACATTCCCGTTTACTTTTGATTCCCCGGAAAAGACTCATCGGGAGTGCCGGATTCCATTTTCGTCACGGTGTTCTACTCCAGGCAAATCGACCGTCTGGCGGTGTTGCCAGCGAGCTTGGGGTGGCAGCACGTTGATTGCTGATTTGGGCCGGTCCTCAGTAAGTGGACGTCTTCATGACGTGGAAGCAGGGTTTCGATTGAAAATCGCAAAATCTCCCCTCCTGTCTTTGCAAAGCAGTGCATTTAAGGATTTGGCCGAGGGAACTAAACTGATGGTTTCATGCGGTTGAATCGCTGGAGCTATAGAGATGTTCCGCACATCTTCCACTCAAATTAGACAAAGTCATCTCCATGCTGATTAGGTCATTCGTAAAGATTCACTTCCTTACGGCGCAGTTCCCCTCCAAAATTTGCGGGGCATGAGACTTTATTAGATTCGGCCGGGAACATATCCTTAGTAGATCACTCCACGAAGATCACCGAGCGCCTGAGGCGAAACCCGGGGAACGCGCCTGAATAGGTTTCAGGAAAGCTCGTGGTCCAGCAGCTATCGATGGCTGCTGTCAACGGAGGAAGATATGAACACACCAGAGCTACATGCAAATGCCATCCAGCGCTTTAATGAGCTCATGCAGTGTCCCGAGACCAGAAGACACCTCATCGCCTACGGATGGGTCGAAGGCATGCCGGCAGTTTTTGCGCACAGCGCCGAGCTGGTAGAAGATGTCATGGGTTTTGTTTCCGTTCATGGACGTGCCGTGCTTCTGATTCTCACCGGTACTCAGTCCGAGGAACTTCAGCTATGGCATATCACGGTCCCCAGCCCCATATTCGCTAAAGTTTCCCCGGTGCCGGCCGGGACTACAATTGCAGAGCTCTGTGTCAGGCACAGCGAAAACAGGCTTACGACTTTCCGGGTCGCTTTTTGGGCCCACAGCGCCGCCATCCACCAGATCCCCCTCTACGTCAGTAGTGATAACAATGCTACAGAGCATCCACTGACACCTCGATACAGCTAAGACATTCGTTCAATCTCTTAAACGGGTCCTGAGTTCCGTAGCAATTCTGACCAGCCGTCAACTATCAATTTCGGCGCCTCGTATCTATTCACGGGAATACAGCTCCACGGTCCGATACAGTTTTGACTGGCAAAATCCCGGTTTATTCCGCCATTCCTCGGATTCATTCCAGATAAAACACCAGGCCACAGAACTCCTGAAATTCATGTGTCGACGTGATCTACGGCCGAACATGTAAGCGATCTCGTCGGATCACACGAAGGTCGCGAAAACCTCGGTGAGTACGACTGGGACCCGGGAATACCAATAGTGATGACCGCATCTTCAGAATCTGTCGATGATGTCATGAACAAAGTATCTACGCATCGATGTTCGACACTCGTCTCCACGCTCGATCCGGGTGCCGACGGTTTCAATCTCTGGTACGTTTCCATGCCGGATCCCATATTGAATCCAGACGACTTCGAAAGAGATAACGCTCAGATCCACGAGCTTTTACTCGCACAAAAAACTAGGGCTCGATAACTTTCCGAATAAAGTATTGGCATTCCTGCGCTACTGCACACCGCATCCCGGTGTTCCACCCATCCGTAAACTCGAACATCTCCGGGTAGCGATTGAGCCTATGCCCCTTTAGCATTCAGCCGAGGACAGAGTGGGAAAGCTGCAGTGTGCATTACGGCCCGCGGCCAGTCACCGGGCATGCCGCTCAGCCAGAGCTGCATGATTCTCATGCCAGTCATCAAGTGCGTTGATCGCTCACGATTTATCAGTGTTAGTCGACCTCGGAATCCGAGCCTCGTATTTCCAATCGGATGGATCAAGGATCCGTCGTGTGTGGCCTACGAGTTCGGATGCTCGTGTGACCCGGGAGAATGATTCTGCAGGTCTTGCTTCACCGCGTCGGGGCTTTCTCCTGCCGCGAGACGATGCACTGCCTCCAGCAGGTCCTGGACCTCGGCAACGCGGTGAGACCAATAAGCGGTATCTAGTCCGAAACCGTTAACCGACTCCTGGGCAAACTGCTGCAAACTGTCGCGGTGGGTTTCCAAAGCGCTGGTCAGGTCATCGTACTGGTCATGCGAGAGAGACAGATGAATGTTTTTACGGTGAGTGTTCACGGTGAATTCCTGGGTTGTCCGATAGCCCTGCGGTTCATTGACACTACTGCCGGGTAACAGGTATACGTCAAGGCCGAAGTTGATTACTCAGCAACCCCACAAAATCCGAAACTAGCTAGGCTGAAGTACACCGTGCTGAATAACAGGCCCCGCGCCAGGAGACGCGTGAAATAGGATTGTACTGGGCAAGTCTAGAGGAAGATCTTCCGGATTCACCATGACACAGACCTCACCGGCAGAAAAATTTCCCGAGCCCTACCAGCAGCTGCTGAAGTGAAAGTCAGCAAGGACACTGAATGGTTTACAGCTATATGCACACTTAAACAACTCTTCAGGACGCACCAGCATCTATCCCTGCACGGGGTGGGGCATGTCAATTGATAGCTTTCTTTCGAGGTAAACGTCCTCATGCTGAGGGTGGATCACACCAAAGAACTAGACACGAAGGCCACTCCTGCTGAAACGAGCAATACCTGGCCAGAGCGGATGAAAGGCAGAGCAATTCACATTCAGGTGCATCCCATAAACGTTTGACACCGATTGTTCACTTGTTCAATTAGTGATGGTGAGGATGCAGTTGGAACTGTGGGTCTGTGTTCCCGGAATACCGCCCAGCCCTGTACTGCGTCACGCCCTAGCTGCGCCAAGTTTGCCAAACAATTCGGTTTCAGCGAGGAGAGCAAGAACCTGGAAATCATCCACCAAGCGGACTCTAATTCTGATCGAAATCGACCGGGCTGGGCTTAGCGTGGAGCGCCGCAACTAACCTGTGACTTCGCCCTACCTGAGTATTCCAGCTAAACCATTGATACGGTTCGCTAGCTTCTGTTTGAATGTTGAAAATTGAACATGCACTACGTTGCGGAGGTATTGGAATGTCCAGATCAGAATCGGCACAGGGGCGTCCGATGGAGGATGATCCTCAAGTCAATGAAGGGACCGCCGTCGATACCCGCCGAAAATATGCGAATGCGCCGGACCCGGAAGACGATTCAAAAACGGATTCACCGACTCAATTGCACGCTAGCTCGTGGAAATACATTTTCAAGAGGTCGGTACATGAGTTCTCGCGTAACAAGTGCACTGACCTCGCAGCATCGCTGACCTACTTCGCAATGCTATCCATCTTCCCGGGGCTCTTGGCTATGGTTTCCCTGCTGGGAATTGCAGGTCAGGCGGAAACCACCACACGGAACATGGTCAGTATTTTGGATCGGCTCGCCAGCGCTCAGGTAGTCGAGACACTTAAACAGCCAATCGAGCAACTCTCCGCTGCCCCGTCCGCAGGTCTTGCTCTGGCCGTCGGTCTAATTGGCGCACTGTGGAGCGCTTCCGGTTATGTAGGAGCTTTCGGTCGCTCAATCAACCAGATCTATGATGTTCAAGAGGGTCGGTCAGCGTTTAAACTGAAGCCGTTAATGCTGCTCATTACGCTGGTGTTACTGCTATGTGCTGCGCTTTTGGTGGTTCTGCTTGTCATCTCGGGACCGCTGGCGCGCACTTTGGGCGATCTCATCGGCCTCGGCGAAACGGCAATCCTGATTTGGAATATCGCTAAGTGGCCGGTCATCGTCTTAGCCGCGGTCTTCATGATCGCTCTACTCTACTACGGCACACCCAATGTCCGGCAACCCAAAATCCGCTGGATCAGCCTCGGTTCAGCGATCGCTCTGCTGATCCTCAGCGTAGCAACCCTTGGGTTCTTCTTTTACGTCTCGCACTTCTCTAACTACAACAAAACCTACGGCGCTATTGGCGGTGTCATCGTTCTGCTCTTGTGGATTTGGATCGGAAACCTCTCATTGCTCTTCGGTGTGGTGTTCGACGCGGAAGTTGAACGGGCACGCCAACTTCAATCGGGCATCCCCGCTGAAAGCTCGATTCAGTTGCCACCTCGTGACATCAAGGCGAGTGAGAAACAACTTGCCAAGGAAGAAAAAGATGTCCGGCAAGGCAAGGAACTACGCATTTCAGCAGAGCTCCAACATGAGGATGACAAGGAGCAGGCTCGGGGCAAACCTGATACCAGCGAGTAAGGAGGAGTTGAGCGCCATATTCCTACGCCGGCCATCGTTTGCGGCACTACCCTGGCTGCGCAGGTATCTGCTTGCTTCGAAGTATGCAATCACTCCAGGTAGGCCACAACAGCCCAGCCCAGTTCGATGCGGTCCTTAGCGTCCGGGTTGCGCCGAAACGGGACGATCTGCGTTTTCACCGGCAGCACTTAGCCAACTGGAACATGCAACCGGACAAGAGACTCCGTCCATAATCAGCGAAGGCATGCTTGAAATGACTCGGTGGGGCTATGCCACGTAAGAAAACTTTTAAAATCCTGAAAGCAAAGGTAATTCGTGTTTTTGAGACATAACATGATCTCCAGGTTCCGCGGTTGACCGACGAGCGTGGGGACGTTCAGGAACGTAATATACCTTCGTGTTCGGCGATGGTTACGTTCAGACCGCTTGCAGGAGCCCCGACGCAGAAATGTGAAAGGGCTCCTGCAATCTCACATATAAACTCCTGCCGTTTGGCAGTCGAACTTTTTCGTCTTCTGCAGCGCCAGCGAACTCGTGGTGAACGCGAAGATACTCCATAGACCGGGCTCCTCGCTACTGACTCACTTCAGGGATATTACTGCGGAGATTAGAGAACTGGGCGAGGACGCATGCGTTCCAGAAATATACATTTGATGAAAATGGATGACCTCAGTCAAAACCCCATTTATTTCATTTGACTAGCTTGGCATGGCGAGAAGTGCGGTTCCTCAGCGAGCTATGAATTTATGCCGTTTGTCTTTCTCAGTTGTTGCGACCTCGTTCGCATATTGAGCACTGCTCTGCCTTCGTAGAACGATGATTGATCTTTCTCAGATCTCGAAGCTGAGAGAATCCTTAGGATTTTCAATAACACCTTTTCGGATTATCCGAGGTCTCTAGTCTTTTTCACGTAAGGGCAAGTTCTGGACTTTAGTGGAAGGCACGAAATGAGCAACGACAATTTTTCAAGCTCCACCCCATCACCATATTTGCCGGAGCCGGGATCTGGGCAAGAAACTCTCCGCCCTGCCACACCCATCCTGCGCAATGATCAGTTCCTCCCGGAACATGTCGACATCTCCGATGATCTAGACATGCAGGATTCGACGTCACAGTCCAACCTGAGCAGTGACGCTGACACGGCTAAGGACCTTGCACAGGAAGGTCAGCACGCAGCGGCTGAGGTGCTAGATACCGCCAAGCAAGAAGCATCCCTCATCGGTGAACAGGCCAAAGAACAAGCAGCGGACCTTTTTGCGGAGCTCAGCTCGGATCTGCGCGAACAAGCATCGCTTCAGCAGCAGAAAGTCGCAACAAATTTACGCGACATCAGTGACGAGTTCCGCACCATGCTGGATCAGTCCCAGGCTTCCGGCACTGCGGCCACCCTCGTTGACCAGGCCTCCCATCACAGTGGACAGATCGCAACTTGGCTCGATCAGCGAGAACCCGGCGAACTGGTCGACGAGGTCAAGCAGTTCGCGCGTAAACGTCCGGGAGCCTTCCTGGGTATTGCCCTAGGCGCAGGGCTCTTAGCAGGACGAATCACGCGTAATGCGAGCGCCTCGAAGCAAGGCGAGCGGGGCAGTGAAAACATTTCAGCGAATAGCTTGAAAGCCCCGAAGGGTACCAACCCCGTGACCGGCTCGCCGTCACCGGCTGCCGGGAACCTAGCTCAAGCGACAACGCCACACTCGGTCTCGACAGAGCCACAATCGCAGGCCCCTGACGAAACAATTGACGTTGATCCACTGCGCTCATATCCCCGTGAAGATCCACGCTCCGAAGACTACAAGTAGGAGGAACTGATGACTCATTCGTCTTCAGATTTCGAATCAGACGATTCGCGTAACGGGGAGCAACACACGCTTGGCGCTCTCTTTAGCGATCTCACGCAAAATGTTTCGGTTTTGGTCCGGCAAGAGATTGAGCTTGCGAAAACCGAACTGAAAGAATCGGCGAACAACGCTGGCCAGGGCGCAGGGATGTTTGCCGGAGCCGGAATCGCAGCGCACTTCGTATTGCTTTTCCTCTCCTTAGCAGCCTGGGTGGGTGTAGCGCAGTGGCTTGGTTACGGATGGTCAGCAGTGATCATCGCTGTTGTCTGGGCAATTATCGCCGGAACCCTGGCCGTCTTAGGACGGAAAAAGATCAAGGAGATCAAAGGGCTGCCTGAGACGGCTGGCACAGTAAAGAAAATTCCTTCAGCTTTTACTCCGAAAGAGGAAAACTCATGAACAAGGATGCAGACGAACTCAGGGCCGAGATTGCTCAGACCCGAGAAGAACTACGTAATGACGTTGATGCCATTGTGGATAAGGCGAGTCCGACTCGAATTGCCCACCGACAAAGCGAGAAGTTCAAAAACTCTGTGACCAAAGTGAAGGAGTCAGTGATGGGAAGCGGAGAAAGCGTGAGCGATCATACCCAGCGTTTGACGCAGGAAACGTCAGAAGCAGTGCATGACGCACCGCATAAAGTTGCTGATAAAACTCGCGGAAATCCGCTGGCCGCAGGATTGATTGCTTTCGGTGCCGGTTTACTTGCGTCCTCGTTGATTCCCTCGACTCGTGCAGAGGCGGAACTGGTGCAAAAGGCTAAGGATAAGGCCGAACCGCTGGCTTCCGAACTCGGTGAGGCAGCCAAGAAAATTGCTAGTGATCTGAAAGAACCAGTAACTGCCGCAGCTGAAGAGTTGAAAAACTCGTCGATGCAATCCATGGAACGAGTCAAATCCGAGGCTTCTGGTGAGACTGAGCGTCTTCAGCAAGAGGCTAAAGGCAGCATGGACGAATACAAAAATTAAAGATAGCTAGCTAT
The DNA here is from genome assembly GCF_035257265.1 of Glutamicibacter sp. Taxonomy (GTDB): domain Bacteria; phylum Actinomycetota; class Actinomycetes; order Actinomycetales; family Micrococcaceae; genus Glutamicibacter. The sequence goes on along the minus strand of NZ_DATEXC010000035.1, from coordinate 1,320 downwards.
CTTTCGTATGCTGGCCGGTGAGCTCATGAGCGTTCACCGGCCGGCCTACAGATTAACGCGAATGTTATTTGTCCACCTCGCCACATGTTGCGATGCTAACTGATGATCGGTCGGCAAGGTTCAACAATTTCCACGGAAATAAGCACTGGCGGTCCCAATTCCCTGTAACGGACAAAGATCCTCAACTTTTGAATTTCGATTGCTTCATGTTTGGGTCTTAAGCCAAGAATCCAGTTTCCGCGCGAACGATCGCACAGACAAAACCGTCAATAGATTTTTAATGGCCACTCGTAAAATTTACCCATGGCAAGCCAGCTCGCAAATCGAGACATTCCTGGATGACATGCTTTGGTCATCAGAAGACATGGCCATATCTAGTCGAGCAGACACGCCCGCAGAAACTAAAAACTGGTATTGGGTCAGTACTCCCAGATTGCTCGCTTCGTCTACCCCGGGTTAGGTCAGGACGTTCCTTGCTCCCCCGTCGTTGCCCATGGCCGCTTCTCCACGACGATGGGTAGCATCTGGCCTTGTTCGGTGTTGCCAGAGAAACTATTAATCTGATCGACCATACTCGTACTTTAAAGTGCTGACGATTGCTTCCAAGTATCATGGAGCCCATCCAAAATCGGCATTTCAACGATGAACGAACCTGATAAAGGGGAACTAGATGACACCGCCGGAGAGCTCACCAGAATCCACGCCCGACGGACATTACCTCATCATCAAAGGTAGGAAATGGCGCGCTAGTAATCCCTCAATTCCTCCAAAACTTCGCCTAGAACTGGTCGATGAACTAATGTCGGCCCGCCGGGCGGTCAAGGACGGAAGTACTGGCGTCAGGAAACGAGTAAACGACGCGAAAGTCGCCCTTGGAGAACGTGGCCAACCCTGGTGGGAAGATCCCGACCCGACAGCGCTGAATGAACGAATTACGGCGACCATTCGCGCCTTATTGAGGAAACGAGCCGGTGCTTCCATCTGCCCGAGCGATGTGGCACGCGTGGTAGGTGGACCGGAAGATGCTTGGCGCAAATATATGAACAATGTACGACAGATTACTGCAGAAATGGCCGCCGCGGGTGAGGTCAAGGCCACCCAAAAAGGAAAAACAGTGGAAGCCGACAACGTTCGCGGACCTATTCGAATTAACCGCACAAGCCCAGAAATATGAGCAGCTATGGCTCTGATTTTTCAAAAACGGTCGCCAGCCAGTCAGATCTTGTAATCAAACACCCGTGAACCGATATGCGCTTCAAACGCCGCAACCGTAGAATCAAAAACATCACGCTGCACATTACTGATCGCGTTCTTCGCATC
>NZ_DATEXC010000034.1:0-14262 GCF_035257265.1 Glutamicibacter sp. | reverse complement strand
TTGGCGGGAGATTTTGTACCGGTTGGCGGCTTCGGTGACGCTGAGTCCAGCATCTCGGATTTGGTGGACGATGACGTGGTTTCTCGACATGATCAAGTGTCAAGGATGTCGCAACTCATGAGTCAAATATGTTTTGAAGCTAGACACCCTTACCTCCACAGATTAAAATCCCGGTATTACTTCCACGAGTAATACCGGGATTTTCGCATTAAAATACGACTGCCGGTTCTCCAAGTTTGCTGGGCCCGCCTTTCTCGCAATGCACGCGTTCTGCTCACCGGTTGAGCACCCCAGCATGTGGGCGGAGAATTTGTCGGACTAACGCGCTCTCGAGGATCCAGCTGATGCCGATACACCGATCGACGGTCTATTGGACAGTTTCTATCAGTCACCGCAATGAATCTCCCCACGACCTGAAAGTCTGAGCAGCACATTACTGATTGATCAGCTGCCCCATGTTCCGCTGAAAATTCGATATATAGAGCTGTCTGCCCTCTCGCACCTGACTTCTCAACGGTTGCGCGATCCTGTGCACACCCGAAGGGAGCAAGACTGAGTCCCGAACCTAATCAGGTTCGGGACCGTCTAGCGGCAGATGAGCCCAAATCAGCCGTGTTGCGGGCTGTGGTCGCCGATATGTCCCTCGGCGGTGGCATCGAGCACTCGGGCGACAAAACCTGCATACTCACCCATGTAGTGCTTCAGGAATTCGGACGTGGAATGATTGAGTACATTTCCTTCGGCATCGAAATCTTCCTGATTGAACGCGAGATAAACCTCGGGGGAGTTCAGCTGGGGCGCATCCAGGAAGCTGAGCACGCTACGCATTGATGACTGCATGACGGCGGTGCCGATGGCTCCCATGGAGGCTCCAACAAGTCCGCTGGGCTTACCGGCGAACGAATTTGTACCCCATGGACGTGACGCCCAATCGATGGCATTTTTCAACGCACCTGGAATGGAGCGATTGTATTCTGGGGAAATGAACAGCAGCCCGTCTGAAGCTTCGATGGCGCTTTTGAGTTCTTTGCCTACGGCAGGGAAATCTTCGTCATAGTCGTAGCTGTACAGCGGTAGATCCTTGATCGGGATCTCGGTGAAGCTCAGGTTTTCCGGGGCCAATTTGATCAGGGCCTTGGACAACGTACGGTTGATGGATTTCGTGGCTAGCGAACCGACAAAATAGCCAATGTTGTACTGTCTCATAGCTCCTAGTTCAGCACCGATCCGGGTCCGCGTCCAGTACTTTTAAGCTGATGCAAGGTGGCCTTGTATTGCTCTGACGCGCAACACAGAGACGCGCACCACCTGTGCGCGTCATGCTGGTAAAGCTCAGATCAACGCCTACTGCAGGGGATCTTTGGGAGAAGGTAGACGATAAACTTTATCCTCATCTACCGACTGCACTCCTTCAATTTGTTCGAGCTGGCCGCGCAACTGTTCATTACCGTGTCCAATCACCTGGCCCAGGGTATTGAGTACTTTATTCACACGCAGGCCTGAAGATTCAAGGGAGCTGACCACCTGCTCCATCTGTGCGGTATAGGTCGCAGTGACTGTCACGATGTAGGTATGCGAAACCGAATCCGGTGAGGCCTGATTCATGGCTAGGCTCCTGTGTCCGCTGCTGGTGGCGGTGCTTGGGTGAGCCCGGAGCCCACATCCACGGAGAATAACTCCAAGCGACGGCCTTCCTGAACTAGTTCGGCCCAGAGCTCGTGGGCGCGGAACCCGGTAGCTTCGGCAAGCAGTGCAGCAATGCCGGCCACATGGGGAGTAGCCATCGAAGTGCCACTGATGGTGTTGTAGCGTTCGGCTCCCGGCCACGATGAGTAGATGTTCACGCCAGGACCGGCAGTGTCGACCTGGCCGCCACGTCCGGGGAGGGTGCGAGCCGAGAAATCGGCGATGTTCAGGGTGTTGTCCAAGGCGCCGACAGCCATAATATACGGACTGTTTGCCGGGGCGCCGACAAATCCCGGATTGCCCTGGGAGCGTTGGGCATTATTTCCAGCTGCCGCGATAATCAGTGAACCAAGTTCCAATGCGCGGCGTCCGGCGGTCACATAGGGAGGGTGAACTTGCTGCACATCGGCGCCAAGAGACATGGAAATGACCTGGCATTCGTTTTCCAGAGCCCAATCGATTCCTGCCAAGATGGTCGCGTCGGAACCGGACCCATTGGACCCGAGCACCTTGCCCGCGTAGATGTCTGCACCGGAGGCCACACCATAACCGCGTCCCTCTGCCACGGTCCGCGGGCCGCAAGAAGTACCGATGCAGTGGGTACCGTGGCCATGCCCATCCTGAGCATCCTCGCCGTCAACAAAAGACTTAGAGACCACCGTGCGTTCGACAAAATCTGGGTGAGCCAAATCGAAGCCGGTATCCAACACGGCAACCTTGATCCCGGCGCCGGTGTATTTGGAATCCGCCGCGCGTACTGCCTGCAAGCCCCAAGTGAACTTGTCGGTGTCTTCATAAGTCGTTGGCAACGGTGCTGCAGGCTGTTCAGTCAACGCATAGTAAACCATCTCCGGAACCACCCGCGCTGGCATCCGCACACTGGCGCAACGCGCCTGAAATTCATTAAGCTGATCATTTTCGCTGCTCACCACTGCGATACCAAGACGCGGGAAGTATTCGGTGACACCATAACCTTGGGATTCAAGGATCTGCGGCACGTCTTCGGTCAACGTACGGATTCCCATAGACGGTGAATCGAGGTGCTCGGGCGAATCAAAGACCAGCACGTAACGGCCGGGGATAGCGGTGGCACCAGAACGGAGAAAAGGAACCTCTGGGGTGAACATGGTCGACTCCTTCGAGATCGGGTCATCTTCCAGCTCCGAGGAACTACCGCAAAAAACCGTTGCCGAAGCTGTGGGTACTTAGCACTGTACCGGCCATTGGGTCTCTGCCACCACGGTTTTGCAGACCATTTTTTACGCTACTGACAAGTTCTTCTGAGCGCAGAGCAAACACGCGAAGATGACGAGGGATATTGCCAGTGGCCTGACCGCGTGTGAGGATCGAAGTAGCAGTCATTAATCACTGCCGCCGTCGGTGCTATCGATAGCGGCAGAAACTAAAGGGGTGTTCGATGGGACAAGATTCAATTGTCATCGTTGGCGGGGGCCTTGCCGCCGCTACGACCGTGAATGAACTGCGCGAGCAAGGACACACGGGAACGATTACGCTGATCGGCCAGGAACAAGAACTTCCTTATGAAAGACCGCCGCTGTCTAAGGGGTACTTGCAAGGCAACGACAAGCTCGAGGACTTTACCGTCAAACCGGCGCAGTGGTACCAAGAGCACAACGTGCAATTACACCTCGGGGTACGTGCCGAAAAAATTGACCGCGAGAACCAGCAGGTAAGCCTGAGCGATGGAAGCACCGTCGACTATGACCAACTGGTTTTGGCCACCGGAGCCCGGCCAAATCTTGGTGGAAAAAAGCCTTTAAAAGGCCATGATCTGCCAGGTGTCCACCTGCTGCGCACCGTGGAACAAGCCCAGGCACTACGCGAAACCTTGAGCGAAGATACCCAACTAGCGGTAATCGGTTCGGGTTGGATTGGTATGGAAGTAGCCGCCAGCGCACGTTCGCGTGGCGCCCGAGTCACCGTATATTCCCCAGACGAGGTTCCACTGGCCAAGGTTTTTGGCGACCGGTTCGGACATCACCTGCTCGAATTGCATCAACGCAACGGGGTAGATGTGCGCACTTCTACTCGGGTTGATGCGATCCAAGAAACCGATGGCCATCTGGAAGTGGTCAGTAGCGCCGGAACCAGTCGCGCCGATGTGGTGCTGCTGGCCATTGGAGCAGTACCGAATATCGAGCTAGCCCAAGAAGCAGGACTTAAAACGGAGCGTGGGGTAGTAGTTGATGCTTCATTGCGCAGTTCTGATCCAAAGATCTTAGCCATCGGGGATATTGCCGAAGCATTCAATACCTCCCTGCGTCGCCAGCTTCGGGTAGAACACTTGGATAACGCGATCCGGCAGGGCAAACTTGCCGCCGCAACCCTTCTGGGGCGAGACCAAAATTATGATTGGGCACCGTATTTCTTCACCGATCAATTTGATCTGGGCATGGAATACGTTGGCTATTCAGCACCCGAGGATATCAGCGTGGTTCGCGGGGACACCGAGACAGGGGAGTTCATTGTTTTCTGGTTGAGCGAAAGCAAAATTACTGCGGCGATGAACGTGAATATTTGGGATGTGAACGACACCCTGCGTGGGTTGCTTGGTCAGAGCATTGATCAAGAGCGGCTCACCGATCAGTCCGTGGACTTGGCCGAGCTCTAAATGCAGCCGCCCGCAACGTTTAGTTGCGGGCGGAATTATCTTTATTAATGAGTTAGCGCATTACCGATTGCGGTGTGACTTGTGGAATTATTGCTGAGAAACTTCTTTTGTCCAGTCGTAAGGAATATTTACAGTGAAACGCGCACTGTCGCTGCTCTTCGGCATTATTGTCCTGGCCATCTTGGCCCTACCACTATTGGACCCGCTGACCAGGGCGAGGCTGTTTACCGGGATCATCTTCGGCGGTGGACTGAAACTAGGCCTAGGCGCGGTCGGCATTTTGCTAATCCTGATTGGCCTTGGGACGAAAAAGTGGCTTCTGAAGCTGGGGGTGGTCATTGCGCTGCTGGCCATTCCGGTAGCGTTCGCCGCGAATTGGTCTTCGCAGGTCGCCTTACGCGATTCGGTGAAAGAAGTTTCGCCCGAAGAAGAGCTGCTTCCGCAGACTGGACTGCGTGCACCTTATCTAGTTGCTGAACGCCAAGCTTCGTCCAATAGCTCCGGCACCGTAGGCGATATTAGCGGAACCACCTATCTGGCAGGGGACAACAGCTACTCGACACTTGTCGAACGCCGCGGGATTTTCCGCCCCGGATATGAGACTGCCATCGTGCAGAAGCTGGCACTCACCGGGCAGGCTAAGGGCGAACGCTGCGATTTTAATCCCGAAGCCAATAAACGGATAGACGGTTTCTTCGGCAATAGCCTGACGCGGGCGATTGCTTCGATCGACAGCGGGCTCATCGCCAAAAAAGACGATGTCTGGGCATACTGCGAAGAGGGAAGCCCGCAAATCGTCGTTCCGGTCACCAAGCTCACCAATTGGTTAGCTCCTTATGATGTCCCTGCAGGAGTGGTGATCTATGACGGAAAAACTAATGCCTTGGAATACAAGAAGGATGTGGCTACCGGGGAACTACCTGGTCCTGCCATCTCAATTTCGCAGTCGCGGCGCGTGAACAAGTCATTGGAGACGCTGAACGGAAATTGGTGGACCACCAAAATTCTGAAGTCCACAGGTATTACCGATGAGCCCAAGGATGAAGATGACACAAATTTGGGTAGTCACTCAAACTTCAGCCTGAGCTATGGGGAGCAGCACTTCGGTTTCTTCTCGCCCTTTACCTCTCGTGCTTCTTCACGCACCATCGATCAGGTGGCGGTCCTGGACAGCTCACAAGTCAGCGCCGGAAGCAACGCGAACGTCACACTGCACACGCTGAAAACTCCCCGGCAATCAAATGCGGCGACCGCAGACAAGATCAAAGCCGACTATTCATCGCTCAGCGATTGGGCCACCGGTATGAGCGTTATGGAGATCGTTCCGGGTGGCGAAGGCGTGTGGCATGCGAGTATCGGTCAGAAGCAGAACGTAAATTATCGTGTCCAGCTGAACGCCGACGGATCTTCATGCTTACTGACCGCCGCAGGTGAGAAGCTTCGTTGCTCCTCCGACGCCGGCCAGAACTCGGGATCTGAACAAGAAGGTGAGCAATCAAGGGACCTATTAGATCCCTCAACGCTTAGTAACGAGGAGCTCAAGAGCCTGCATGAGGCCATCGTGAACGAATTGCACAGGCGAATTCCTGCCCAGTAATTATTCGGGTAGTTCGGCACGCAGTTGCTGGGAAATCTGGTGGGACCCGTAGGGCGATAAGTCGGTTTCGCCCGGCGGGCCCCACACCACCAGGACCCGCAGGTCTGTGCTGCCGGTATTTGTCAGCTCATGTACGTCTTGGGGGCCAGCGAGCACCGAATCTCCCGGACCTAGCTCATAGGTCTGCGCGCCAACGTGCATCCGCCCAGTACCTTCCAGAACCTGATAAAACTCGACCAACTGTGCATCTTCGCCGTGGTGGTGCGAACCTTCAAAACCACCGGGCGGGATGACCCACGTTTGAATTGCAACTGGCATCCCGGTCTGTCCACCAAAATGGTGGTGCATCACCATCTGGCTACCCTCATGTAAGCGGTATGTGAAACCGTGTGCATCACGTTTCTCAAGCATTTCTGTTCTCCTGGTTTGGCAGGCGCTAGGCAGGTTGATGTGCGTAGCCCATGCGCAAGGAAATTTTCTGTGCGGTTCTAACACACGACTCGATGAGATCCTCAAGAATCTTAGGAGTAATTCGATAGAACGGAGCGGCGATAAGCACACAGGCCACCAGATCTCCGCGATGATCAAAGACCGGAGCAGCGACGCCTACCTCTTCGGTAGAAGTTTCGCCGTAGTTCACCGCGTAGCCCTGATTACGAGCCACACTGATCCGTTCGAGGAATTGCCCAGCTCCGAGTTGCTCGGGCAGTTGAATATTTCCGGACGCGATTAGCTCGCGCGTGCGCTCGGGGGATTCGTAGGCTAAGAATAATTGGACTGTGGCGCTTAACCCGGTGTCATACCGACTTCCCATCGCAGAGGTGTGTTTGACCGGGCGGGGAGAAGGGATCTGTTCCACCGACACGGATTCGTTACCGTCCCAAATGTTGAGTACCGCGGTCTCTTGGGTTTTCTCGGCCAAATATTTCAGCGGTGGGTAAGCCGCCTGTCGCACATTCAGATTGGCTAGAAGCGGTCCGGCAATAGCGATCAGGCCGAGCCCAAGTCGGAACTTGCGTGTCGGCTCATCACGCTCCACCACCCGTTCTTGCACCAAGGTGGCAAGAATCCGCGACACACTGGATTTGTGTAATCCCACTTCAGTCGCGATTTCGGTGACACCTACTAGTTGCCGCTCGACGGTGAAGCATCGCAACACATCGATGACATTAACGATGACCGAAGCGCCTCGACTATCGGCGGTTCGCTCTTGTTCCACGCGTGGCGTGTCGTCTTCGGTGTCTTGTGATGCAGTCATTATTTCCCTCTTTACTGACTGGTGGCGTTCATGTTTATCCTAGTCGCAAGAATTTCTATGTCAGTGGCTTCTTGCTGGTTTCGACGGAGAGCGCAACCGCAACGAGCGACACGACGGCTGCGCCCATCAAATACCAGCCCGGCGCGAGCACACTACCGGACGTAGCGATGAGCAAAGTTGCGACAAATGGAGCGGTGCCACCAAACAATGCATTGGATAGATTGAAAGAGACTGCGAATCCCGAGTAACGGACACGGGTTGGGAACATCTCTGCGAGGAAGCTTGGCAAGGTTCCGTCATTGAGCGTCAGCATCGCTCCCAGTAGAACTTGCACGAGCAGGATCATTGCGAAGTTTCCCGTTTCGAGCAACATAAAGGCCGGAACCGTAAACAGAATGAAAAGAACCGATGCAGTCATGAGTACACGACGTCTACCAAAACGGTCAGACAACATCCCGGTGATAAAGATGAATCCGATATATGTTGCCAACGCTACTGTCGTGGCGAGATATGCCAGTGAGCTAGCCAGACCCAGCTCTTGGGAAAGGTAGGTGGGCATGTAGCTGAGAATGACGTAGAACCCAACCGCGTTGAGAAGAACGGCGCCAGCTGCTAGGAGAAGCTGTTTCCAATGGTTACGGAAAAGCGAAGAAACTGGGGTCTTTGAGACGCTCTCATCCTCAGTAAGTTCTAGGAATACCGGCGAATCTTCTAGCTTGGTTCGTATGTAACGGCCAATCAGACCCATAGGTGCTGCCAGCAAGAATGGGATACGCCAACCCCAGCTCTGCATTTGTTCCGGATCCAAAAGTCCGGTAAGCAAGGCAGCCATGAGCGATCCTAGGAGCAACCCTGCCGCCGTGCTCGCGGGTACCACTGCTGCGTATAGTCCGCGGCGGTTGGCTGGAGCATATTCTACGAGGAAAGCGGAAGCTCCGGCATATTCACCAGAGGCAGAGAATCCTTGGATTAGTCGCAACGCAAGCAAGAGCAGGGGAGCCGCAACACCTATGGTGAGATATCCAGGCAACAGTGCGATTGCGAAGGTCGCGCCAGACATCAGCAGGATTGACCAGCTTAGTGCTTCGCGTCGTCCAATTCGGTCACCGATGTGGCCCCAGACGAATCCACCCAATGGGCGGACTAAGAAGGAAATAGCGAACAAACCAAAAGTCAGTAGCAGCGCTGTTTGAGGGGCCGACTCGGGGAAGAACACTGCTGCAATGGTTACTGCCAGATACCCGTAGGCCGCGTAGTCGAACCATTCCACAAAGTTTCCGATGAAGCTGGCCGCGACGACCTTGCGCCGGATTTGAGGATCTATGGTGTCGGCTGCTGATGCGCTTTTATTCAGGGCCGCCGGTGTTGTCGATGATGTCAATTCATTGGGCTGGGTCATCAGAAATCGCCTCGGTATGGGAAGCGGCTCGGGCTTTTGGCTACGTTGCCGCTGAAGGAATACGGAGTGTCCAAACGTCTGGGGTGTAAGGACTTTGGGGCAGCGCCCGTGCTTGCTGCGAGACTACTAAAAGAATGCACGTGGGGTGGGTCAACCACTTCAGACCCACCCCACGGCTACCGCACGCGGTTAAGCGTCGATGATGTTGTTTTCCGGTCCGAAACCGAACATGGTGATGTTCTCAACTCCACCGTCTTCACCGATGACCAAGATGTCGTGCTCACGGTAACCGCCGGCACCTGGCTCGCCGTCTGCGACGGTGATCATTGGTTCCATGGAAACGACCATGCCTGGCTCCAGCACGGTGTCGATGTCTTCGCGCAGTTCCAGTCCGGCTTCGCGGCCGTAGTAGTGCGAAAGTACACCGAAGGAGTGACCGTAGCCGAAAGTACGGTTTGGCAGCAGGTTGTGTGAGATGAAGATTTCGTTCAGCTCTGCTGCGATGTCCTTGCAGACCGCACCTGGCTTGATCAGTTCAAGGCCACGCTTGTGAACCTCAACGTTGACGTTCCACAGCTCCAGGCTGCGGGCATCTGGTTCACCGAGGAACAAGGTACGCTCCAAAGCGGTGTAGTAGCCGCTGGTCATTGGGAAGCAGTTCAGTGAGAGGATGTCGCCGCGCTCAAGCTTGCGGGTGGTGGCCCAGTTGTGCGCGCCATCGGTGTTGATGCCTGACTGGAACCAGACCCAGGTATCGCGTACTTCGCGGTGCGGGAAGGTCTTGGCGATCTCGTGCACCATGGCTTCGGTGCCGATCAGTGCGACCTCATATTCGGAGATACCTTCGCGGATCGCAGCCTTGATGGCTTCACCGCCGAGGTCACCGATGCGCGCACCGTGCTTGATGACCTCAATTTCCTCGGCCGACTTGATCATGCGCTGGCGCATAGCGTCCTGCGAGACATCAACCAAGGTGGCACCGTCAAAGGTTGCCTGGATCTGCTGACGGGTCAGCCCTGGCAGGAAATCATCTTCCACGCCGATGCGCGAGGCCTTCACTCCGTCGCGCTTCAGGGCTTCCTGCAGTCCGTAGAAGAAGTTGTCACGCTTCCAGTCGGTGTACACGATGTTCTCGCCGTAGCTGGTGCGCCAGGGCATGCCTGCATCGATGTTCGCGGTGACGGTGGTGGTGTTGGACTGGGTGACCACCAGTGCGTAGTTACGGCCGAAGGTGGTGTACAGGAAATCCGAGTAGTACTTGATGCCGTGGTAGCTGGTCAGGATGACAGCGTCCAGGGACTTTGCTGCCATGATCTGACGCAAGCCGGCCAAGCGTCGCTCGAACTCTGCATCCGAGAAGGTGAGCTGCTGCTTCACGCCGTTGTGCAGGGTCTTCAGGCGTGCCAGTTCGGAAACGTTAGTGGCGATGTTTGAAGCGGTCATGGTGTTGGCTCCTTGGAGTAAATGAAGTGTCAAGGGAAGCCGGCCCAATCAGAAGGATTGCGAGGATTCATGGGAATCGCCGGAGAAGAATGTACGTGTTGCGCTGACTGCAACGCCGTTGCAAATAGATTATGTGTGTCTCAGCTCACTGTCAAGCGGTGATATTGATTTAGTGAAATATTGTTGCGAGTTCGAAGCGAACTAAGCCGGCAAAGGCCGTGGAGCTCGATTTTCAAGCGCCACGGCCTTCAGCTATTTGGGTGTCGAAGTGCTAGGACTGTGCATCGGGATGCTGATCCGTCCTGCGGATTGCGCCCTCGCCATCGGGATCCGGCACAAAGACCAGAGATGGATCTGGATTGTTAATGTCCTTCTCTAGCTGCCTGATCGCCTTGTCGCGTTTAAGCAGCCGCCGAATCAAGTTGATGATCATCAAGATGATCACGAAGGAGAACGGGAACGCGCCGATGATCGTACCGGTTTGCACGGTATCGACTACCGCAGTTCCTCCCATGGTCAGCAACACGGTGGTCACCGTCGCCACGGAAAGTACCAGGACTACGCGGAAGACTGGACCGGATTTACCTGGTGCTGAGACGAACTCGCTGAGCGCATAAATGCCGGAGTCCAGCGAAGTGACGTAGTAGGTGGCAACCAGGATCGTGGCGATCACTAGCAAGATAGTGCCGATCACCGGCACCGAATCGAGCATGACAAATAATCCGGAGGACGTGTCCGCGGCTACCGCATCACTTATTGAGCGGTTGGATTGGTCGTCGTAGTAGATGGCTGCCGAGCCGATGATGGCTACCCAGACCATGACGATCAACGAAGGGATGATCGTGACGCCCAAGACGAATTCGCGAATAGTGCGGCCTCGCGAAATTCGGGCGATGAAGCCGGCGACGAAAGGTGAGAAAGCGATAACCCAGCACCAGATAAATACCGTCCACCAGCCATTCCAGCTATCTTGCCAACTATCTATGGTGGTCGCTGCCAGACCCGAATCGGTCCACAAACTCATGCTTGCAAAGTTCGTGAAGAAGCTTCCAAAGGTCTGCGACATATTCGAGATAATGTACAGCGACGGCCCGAAGATCAACACTGCAGCGAGCAAAACAATACTCAAAATTGAGTTCAGCCCGCTAATTCTCGCCATGCCTTTATTGATTCCAACGATGGCTGAGATTGAGGTGATGCCGGCGAAGATCAAGATCACCATGAACCACATCATTGGGCTTGCTCCCACCCCGGTAAAGGAAGAGATGCCCGAAGAGAATTGCATGGCCGCAAAGCCGAAGGATGTTGCCAAGCCAAGTACCGTGGCGATAATCGCCAGAAGCTCGACCACAACACCGGCCCCGCGGCGGGACCACCGCGGAAGGATATCAACCGTGGCCTCGCGGAAAGTCAGGGTTTTACCCAGGTTGTGGTGTGAGTACGCCAAACATACGGCCACCGCACAGTACATCGCCCAAGCGGTCAGGCCCCAGTGGAAGTAGGTCCATACGATGGCACCTTCTTCTCCACCACCGTTGGCTCCCGCCGGGATTACCGGGTTTTCATCGCGCAACATGATTGGTTCGGCTACCGACCAGAAGATCAGCCCAATGCCCTGACCGCAGGCGAAGAGCATTGAATACCAGGCGAATTTGCTGTGCTGGGGTTTTGCTTTGGGTCCGCCAAGGCGGATCTTGCCTACTCGACTCATGGATAACCAGACGCACACGCCTACTGTAAATACCGAGTAGAGGACAAAGAGCCAGGTAAATTTGCCGGTCACAAAAGTGCGCATCTTCGATATTGCGGTGGATGCAGCCTCTGGGTTACCGAGTACCCAGATCATGACGGCAACGATGAGTACCGGCGGAATAACCCGTATCAGTAAACGATCTATCGGAGGAATATGCCGTCCCATGAAACGTGGAAGCTCAACCGGTTCCTCCCGGGACTTGACGTTATCGGCGCCTTGGGGAGTTGCTTTGTCCAATGACATGTTAGTTCACCTCCAAGGTGATATTGCCAAGCAATAATTCGCTCTTAAGTGCATCGGCCACCTGCCTGGTGACCGTCGTGAAAAGCAATTCACCACGTTCGGCGGTGGCACCCTTAGCAGATGAGAGGCAGCCACTGGGTGGGGTACGCGAGGGATCTTCGGGAAAGACATCGTAGGTGGTTATTTGTGCTGGTGGATGGTCGATGACTCGGTCCATATTGACCAATGTTGGATGCAGTAACAGCATGAGCGAAGTCTCGAGAATTCCGCCGTGCTCTATATCCCATCCGAGGAACCCGTCGGGGAAGACCTTGGAAAGGGTGTGTTCATCCACGAAGTCCCAGTAGGAAAGAAGAACTGCGCGAGCTGAAGAACCGGAGGCCCTGCTTCGAGCGACTGCATTGTCTAGGCCCTCGTAGATGAATTGGTAGTTTTCGAAGTGGCCGTTAAGGATGACAACGTTCTCGAAGCCCTGGGTGATGAACGAAGCGACTACATCATCAACCATTTGGCTAAGCGAATTTCCGCCCAGACTAGTGGTTCCAATGCGATGGTTTCCACCACCGGAACGCGGCTGAGATTTGTATCCGTAGCTCAGTGCCGGTGCTACAAGTGCGCCGGTCTTCTCGGCGACTGCGCGGGCGATAGACCGCGAAAGCATCGCGTCGACGCCTAGTGGCATATGGGGACCGTGTTGTTCCGTGGCTCCCGCAGGGATGATAATCGTCGATCCGGCTCGGGCCACGTGCTCGGCGTACGTTTGGGCATCAATTTCGTCGATGAATACTGAATGCATTGAGATCTCCTAGGCCCGTGGAACACAGGTAGTGCCAGCGAGGCTTGTGTGGTCTAGTTCCGGAGTGATGGTTGCGTTAAATGCAACGCTGTTGCAATGAATCATGGCAGTGGCATCGGTCACAGTCAAGCTCTTGGGTAATAAAGGCTAAGGTCCACTTGGTCGGCGTGGCTTCGGAGTCGGGGTAAGCGCGTCTCGTTGTGTGCAATGAGACGGATGGTCATAAATAGCAAGAGACCCACCTCATAGGGGTGGGTCGCTTAGGGGAATTAAGGATTCGTTCTTTAGAGAACCGCGCGCACCGACTCTTCAAAATGCACGATGTGCTCTAGTGCTAACTCTTTGGCAGCGTGCGGATCCCCGTCCAGGATTACCTGAAGCAGGCTCGCGTGTTCAGAAATATGTTCTTCTACTGTCGGCAAGCGATCAAGTGCCATGCACCAGATTCGCGTAGCCAGATTATCCAGACGGATCAGTGTTTCTTCTAGATGGTGGTTGCCGGCCGCGCGATAGATGAGCCGGTGGACTTCCAGATCGTTTTCCATGAGTTGTCGGCGCGCGGTGTGTGAACCCAGTGATCCCACGGCATCAACTGTTGTTTGCATTTCGTCGCGAACGATTCCGCCGCGAAGATTTGCGGCTTTCTGCGCAGCGAGCGGTTCTAACGCCTTGCGGACTTCGGTGATGGCAGCTAATTCGGTGATGTCCACTCGGGTCGCAAAGGTGCCTCGTCGTGGGTAGGACTGCACTAGGTGATCTACCTCTAGACGCTTGAGCGCCTCGCGAAGTGGCGTGCGTCCGATGCCAAGTTCATCAACTAGTTGCCCCTCGTTGATGGGTTCTCCAGGGGTGATGTCCATCATGATCAGACGATCTCGAAGGACGAGGTATGCGCGTTCTGCCAGAGATTCACTACTGCTAACGAGCTGTGCTGTCGTGGTCATTACCTGTCCGCTGCCTTTGCTTTATTCTGTCCGAATATTACCTGTCAAAGTAATTTCGACTAACTCATTGACCGGGCTGTGACTTCCATCATACAGTGAGAAGCAGATTGATATATCAGTTGTCGGCAATTCATACATTTAGGAATGAGTCATGACTCTAGCTACCTCTCTTGCAGCGACATCGCTGACCGAGGACCTTGGGACCTTGGATCCTGAGATTGCGCAGCGTATCGATGCCGAGTTGGCTCGTCAGCAGCGTGGTTTGGAAATGATCGCTTCGGAGAACCACACGGCGCAGGCAGTAATGCAGGCTCAGGGTTCGGTACTGACTAACAAGTACGCTGAAGGCTACCCGGGCCGCCGTTACTACGGTGGCTGTGAGGAAGTCGACGTGATTGAGACGTTGGCTATTGAGCGTCTGAAGGACTTGTTCGGGGCGAAGTTCGCTAACGTGCAGCCGCATTCTGGTGCCCAGGCGAATGCGTCGGTGTATCACGCGTTGGTGCGTCCA
>NZ_DATEXC010000033.1:0-1785 GCF_035257265.1 Glutamicibacter sp. | reverse complement strand
CACCGGTCTCAACTTAAGGGTCTCCCCAAATGATGGACTCCAGTTGCTGGCGCTCGCGGTGATGCTTGCGCCACCGCTTGACAATCCCCAGGAGTTTAGCGTGTTCGGCCAGAAACGACACCAAGGCGTCACATTCGCCGCGCTCCACGGCACGACTATAGTGGTAGAAGGCACGAAACACCATCTCGACCGAGATCCGCTCCAACGGTTCCCCCAAGACCTGGGCGACCTGTTGGCAGATCGTCAGCAACACGGCATAGACAATCAACGTGGCGTAGATCTGCAATTGGACCGCATTGGTGGAACCTGTCCACAAGTAGGCCAAATCCAAGACCCGTTTGGTCAGCGCAAAGGCATCCTCAATGCGCCAGCGCCGTCGATACAACTCACAGACCTGACGAGCAGACAACCGTTGGGGATCGAGGACATTGGTCAGATAGCGATACCAGACCGTCTGCCAGAGGACCGATACCATGCGCAGTGGATGCGTACAGGGGTGCGAGCGGTACTGGCCCACCTGGATGATCTCGTCGCGATAATAAGGGCCCTGACTCAGCACCTGCACCGTGCGATAGGCGATCTTTTGCCGCATGCGAGTGACAAAGAACTTCTGCTGGTCCGTAAAGTCATCAAACCACAGAAAGCTGAAAAATCCCAGATCAAAGACCAACAGCCCCCCCATGGGCAGGGCGGCCATGATTTCAGCCGCAAAGCGCTTGTCATTGGCGGCGGCATCTTCGGTATAGAGCTGCCACAGCGGACGGTGGCTGAAGGCCGGTACCATCACCATCATCTTGCCGCCAAGCACAAGGCCCTCGCACGCCCGCAAGACCTGCGTCTTTTTGCGCAGCGCTTCCAGGGTCGAGCCGTCCACAAGGGCGATCCGGGAGAACGCCTCCCACACCGGCGCCCAGCGTGGATGCGGCAGGGGCGGCGGCGCTTGGGCCTGCACACGCATACAGACTTCGGTAAAGAGCTGCCCCATCACGGCCGCTGGCAGGACGTCGAGCCGTTTGGTGATAGCCTGGGCACTGACCTGCAGCGGTGCCATCCCTAACAAGCCTTCTCGGGGCAAGACTTTCTGTACTTCGGCGATGGACGGGACCCGACGCCACACGAGGCTCACGATAATCGCCACCATCACGGGCAGCGTGAGGAGCCGTTGCCGCATACGGATGATCCGCTGCGGCTGCCGAGGATCGCGCCGCTCCAGCTGGCGTGGAGCGAGTAAGGATGGACTGAGCAGGTCTGTCAGACGTTGTTCTACCTCTTCCACCGCTGGCATTGGGATCTGTGAGCGATGCCGAAACTCAGCATGGGGACGGGCTCTCGTGTGCTTATGTGCCATGGGGGGCCTCCTCTTTGTAGGGGGCCCCATGATAGCGCAAATGACAGCTTAGAGCTTAAGTTAAGACCGGTGCTCTGCGTGCCGCACCTCTCTCTCATAATGAGGTAGGTCTCTCATGCTGGACGCGCGTAGAGTTATTTCAGGGATCGTGGAAAGAGCGGTGACGGA
Source organism: Glutamicibacter sp. (assembly GCF_035257265.1). Classification (GTDB taxonomy): domain Bacteria; phylum Actinomycetota; class Actinomycetes; order Actinomycetales; family Micrococcaceae; genus Glutamicibacter. Next base: position 269 of record NZ_DATEXC010000033.1, on the reverse strand, counting down.
ACATCTCCAGCAGCCTTGGGAGGGATCAGCGTGCCCACCCTGAAAGGCCAGCAAGGTAGCTATGGCCGGCAACCCTCGCTGGCCCCTCACGAAGCGTATGCGCGTCGCTGTCAGCGAGCCGGTATCGCTCGCCCAGCACACGCATCAAGGTAAAAGTGCAAACTTTATGCCACTCTGCAGCCGTGAGCCGCCATGGCGGCAGAGCGCTAGGGGAAGCTAGTGAGTGCTACTGCCTCCAGTGTAGGGGATTGGCTGGGCGTGTCAACATG
>NZ_DATEXC010000032.1:0-149208 GCF_035257265.1 Glutamicibacter sp. | reverse complement strand
TTGGCGGGAGATTTTGTACCGGTTGGCGGCTTCGGTGACGCTGAGTCCAGCATCTCGGATTTGGTGGACGATGACGTGGTTTCTCGACATGATCAAGTGTCAAGGATGTCGCAACTCATGAGTCAAATATGTTTTGAAGCTCGACACTCTCCCCGCCACAGAGAAAAAGTGGAGATCCAATTGGATCTCCACTTTTGTTTTAAGTCGTTGTCCGATGACCTCAAACTGATCAAAGAAGTGTTCCCATCAGTCTGCGCCGGCTATTGGTTCGGACTTCGGAAATCCTTGTCAAATGAAATTGCTCTGCGTTAGGGTTCAATCAGTTTCTGGTTTTAATGGCGACGGAGGCCAACATGGGTCGGACACGAGTGCATAACCTCTTCATTTCGTTAGACGGCTACGCCGCAGGAGATCGAGTGACCTTTGAAGAGCCGATCGGGGGAGCGGCTGCACTCTTTGCAAGATTCGATGGGCGCGTCATTCACGGGATTCAGGGGCTCAGCGATCCTGTCACGGTGGATCGCGCATTGTTCAGCATGTGGGGGCAGGGAGTCGGAGCCGAGATTATGGGGCGTCGCAAGTTTGGCCCGCAATCAGGACCATGGCCCAGTGACGGATGGAACGGCTGGTGGGGAGAAGCTCCACCCTTTCGAACCCCGGTTTTTATCTTGACCCATTACCCGCGAGAAACACTCAAATTTACTAACGGCACAAGTTTCCATTTTGTCGATGCGACTCCACATGATGCCTTACGCATGGCGCAAGAAGCGGCAGCCGGGCTAGATGTTCGCATCGGGGGTGGGCCATCGACCGTCAATGAATTTCTCCGCGCGGGCTTGATTGACTTCCTTCATCTGGCGATTGTCCCGGTAGTGCTGGGCTCTGGTGTGCAAATCTGGGATCAACTAGTAGGTATGGAAAATCGTTTCGCGGTCGAATCGATTGGCACTGCCAGCGGGCTGACACATCAATTGTGGAACCGAAAAGTCCGTACATAATTACCCTACTTCCCATCATATTTTCTCAGGGGAGCTGGATGTTGTTCGAGATCTTCTTTGGCAGGACCTAGGACCTAGGACCTTAAAACGAGGCGGTGGACGCGCGTCCGCTCCCGCTCTCGCCACCAGACGGTAACGACTGCGACTCGGTAGCGCGGTAGTCGCAGATTTCTTATGATCTGCAGAAAGCAATGTGCACGTCCTGCTCTGTCAGGTTCGCCCCCGTGGACGGGGAAGCTCTCAACCGTATGTTTCTTTAACCGGCTGTCTGCGGGTGGCTAAAGACGGCAGTGGAGTACTCTTGGCCGGAATCTCTTCCGGACAAATCGTCAATTGTCCGGTGCCCGTGTAATCGCGGGAACTCAGATTTTGCTCATCCTTCGTGGGGCTTCGGGTGCACACGTGCTGAACCACGAGCAGCTCGAGGCTGACACTCGCAACATTGACTCGGCCCCGGACATTGGAGCGGATGCCCTGGTTCGAGATGGATCACTTCTTGGGAACGGCATTATTAACGGGGTATCTCTGAATTCTTGGGTGGACGCGATCTGGCCTCGTGAGTGGGCTTGAATATCCGCCTAGTGTCCCCACCAATTGCCCCAAACCCAAGGGTGTGACGCAAGACATGGCCTGTCGATTCGCCATGGAGTTTATGAGTTGGTAATGTTGTATTTACCGACGCGGGGTGGAGCAGCTCGGTAGCTCGCCGGGCTCATAACCCGGAGGTCAGAGGTTCAAATCCTCTCCCCGCCACAGAGAAAAAGTGGAGATCCAATTGGATCTCCACTTTGGGTTTAAGCTTCTATTTTTGGGCGAATAATGGGCGCCGGATCTGTTCATGATGAACAAATCCGGCGCCCATTGCCATGCTGGGAGTCTAGCTCTCCAACGCACCGGTCTGATTAGCCTTCAGAGCCGCCAGCCGCGCCTCAACCTCAGTCTGCTCACCGAGGTCTTCCAATGACTCAAACTGAGCGTCCAGACTGGACGAGGCCAACTCGGAGGCACCTCGCACCTTAGCTTCTTCACGGCGGATCTTTTCCTCAAAGCGGCTGATCTCGCTAGTCGGATCCATCATATTCACTGACTTGACGGCCTCGTTGACCTGGTTCTGCGCGTTTGCGGACTTGGCACGAGCAACGAGTTCGTCGCGCTTGCTGACCAGTTCGTTGCGCTTTTCCTTCATCTGGTTCAGGCCGGTCTTCAGCTTCTCAACGATTTCGCGCTGCGAGGCGATGGTCGGGTTAGCGGTTTTCATCTCGCTTTCGGCCTGCATCTGACGCTGAATGGCAACCTTAGCCAAATTGTCGAATTTCCCGGCGTTGTCGGCATCGTTTGCGCTGCGGAATTCGTCGGCCTTGTTCGAGGCAGCCAGGGCTTTAGTTCCCCAGTCGCCAGCGGCCTGCTCATCTTCGCGGTAGTCGTCTTCCAACATGCGCAGATTGCCGATGGTCTGGGCGACAGCCTGTTCAGCTTCTGCAATGTTGTCGGTGTAGTCGCGAACCATTTGATCCATCATCTTCTCTGGATCTTCGGCAGAATCCAGAATTGAGTTGATGTTGGCCTTTGCGAGCTGGGCAACGCGTCCAAAAAGTGATTGCTTGGTCATGTGTAGACCTTTCTATACGAAATAGTATTGCTGAAATTTGCGTACTACTGAGATAAAACCGCGTAACTCTAGAAACTGCCGCCGGCACCTCCGCCGAAGCCTCCACCACCTCCGCCGCCGCCAAATCCGCCACCGAATCCTCCTCCGCCGCCGCCGAAGCCGCCGAAGCCGCCTCCGCCGAAGAACCCACCGTCGCCGCCACCGTGGTTTCCACCTCCGCGGTTTCCTCCGCCGAGAATCGAATCGATGAGGATACCTCCAAGGACGGCGCCACCAATTCCGTCGAACATGCCTCCACGGCCTCGGTTGGAACCGCCAAAGTTACCTAATCCACCGTCGCCACCGAAGCCATTGACGTCTTGTTCGGCCATGCGAGCTGCCTGATCAGCAAGCTGGCTAGCACGCTGTGCTGAAGCAACTGCCTCAGAGGGATTCTGCGATGCTAAGGACAGCGCTTGATCGTAGGCGCGCTGTGCCTCAGCTAGGCGGGTACGTGCCGAGGAGCGGACGCCGCCGCGACGAGCACGAATGTAATCTTCAGTGCCTTGAATCCGCGAAGCCGCAGTGTTAAGCAAAGACTGCAGCTGATTACGGGCGGCTTGGTCCTGCTGGGCGCGATCACGAAGCGAGCCCAGAGCAGAAGCTAACGGAGTCGTAGAATCATCGAGCGCAGAGATCAAGGCCAGCGGATCATGCTTATCTGCGCGTAGCGCTTGTTGAATCGTGGCCAGGGTGCTTTCTACCCCGGCGATGGGACCCGCCAGATTAGGTTGTGAACCATTAGCTACCAGCGCTTTAGCCTGTGCGAGGTCCCGAGCGGCTGTGGAAACAGCTGATTCCAAATCATTGTCTGCCTGGCGAAGAGCGGTCGCGGACTTACTGATTGCGGCCAACAGGACTTCGGCCTGATCATGGGCTTCTTCAGCATTCTGAATCAGCAGGGCTGCATGTGCACGGTCGGTGCCGAGCTTTTCACGTGCCTGCTTCAGAGAGGACGCTGCAAAGGTTAGTCGTTCCGAAGCCTGCTCAGCGTTATCGGTGATCTGTGAGACCGCGCTGTCCTCATACTTAGTCGTCAACACCTCAAGCTCGGAGACCCGCTGTGAAAGCTGCTGCGCAAGAGGTTCCTTTTCGGCCGCGACTTCTTCAATTCGAGTCTCAGCATTTTGCTCTAGCTGACGTAGATCTTTGAATTCACTAGCATGCTTTTGCAAGTTGTCGTTAACTTGACCGCATCGATTGATGATTTCGCCGAGCCAGGAGCGCTGATCTTCCTCGGTGTCGGGAATATGATCGTCAAGTTGTTGCTGCAGGCGGAAGGATTCCACTAGGTGTGTTTTGGCTTCGGCCAGGTCCTCGGAGAAAACCTTGACGGATCCAGCACCATATTGAGCTTCAGCAAATCCTAGTTCCTGCTCGGAAGAGCGAATTGAATCATCGGCTGCGACAAGTAATTGATCGGCTCGCAGTCGAAGGCTCTCCAATGACTCAAGCTGCTGGGGCTGCCCAGTGCTTGGGTTTCCTTGAGGGATTTGGTTAGTCTTTTTCTTGCTTCGGCGCGAAAGGAAGACATAGCCGGCTACGGCTACGCCGCCAATAATGAGAAGAACCCAGAAAACGCTACCGCCGGAGCTTGAGGAACTGGTGGCACTGCCACCATCGGCAACATTTGCGATACCTTCAATTGCTCCTTCAGCGGCGCCCGACCAATCTTTCTTCGCGAGGGCTGGGGAGATCTGCTTTGTATAGATTTCTTGGGTGTAAGCGGTAAGCGGACCATTTTGGTGCCCGGCGAAGTTTGCCTGGCGCTGTTTGGTTGCTACCACCAAGATTGCGTCGGAACTGCCCATATTCTTATTCGCAGCAACTTGTTCAAGCCATTTGCCCGGGTTTGAAGGGGAGGTAAACTCGTCAACGTAAACGACGAACAGGCTAATGCCAGTGTCATCACGAAGTGTCTTAATGTCGTTTTCGAGTTTATTTTCATTGCCACCGAGAACCTGGGCGTTGTCGACAACAAAGTCCCCAGGTGGGATGGTGACAGGGGGTTCTGCAAAAGCTGGTGCTGATGCTCCCAGTGATAATGCCACCACCGTTAATGCTGCAGCAGTTATTCGCCGCGCTTTGGAAATCATTGTCGTCCTCACCTGAATTGCTGATTCGAACGAATAAAACAGCCACTCGTCCAACCGCTTTTACCTACGATTACTTTGTTAGCTCAATTCGATTCTATTTGGCGCGCATGCCAGCGTCCATGCTATTCAGCTGCGAGAATAGTTAACTCACAGCCAGCGCTAAGTTATCCCTCTCAACAGCCACAGTTCGACCGTGAATAATAAAACTCAAGAGATACGATATTCGAAAGAGGTATGACGATGAGCCAGTCACCAGATGAACCACGAAACAACGACTTGGGCCAACCCGAGCAGCCCGAAGATATCGGTCAGACCCCGAATCATGCTCAAGAGCCACGGGTCGCTCCTTCCAACGGTGCACCTCAGAGTCCTGAAACCACGCCGATTTCAAATGTCGACCCAACTCGCAATCATGAGCGCGTCAGCGACAGTGGCAACGCAAGTGACCAGCCGACCGATGTGTATTCCCGACCGGCAAATCATGCTGAACCGCAGCCGGCGGCAAGCGACTATGGACAGGCCTCGGAGCAACACCATTCAGCAGCTACTGGGTCAGCCTATGGTGCAGCAGGATATGGGCACTCTGACCAACACTCAAACTATCCAGTCCCGCCTGAACGTGCGCCGAAGAAGAAGTTTGCTGGCAGTACCTTGATTGCCGGAATGGTCGCTGCAGCTTTAATTGGCGGCGTGACAGCGGCTGGAACCACGTATTTCATAAATGATGGCGGCAACGCCAGCAGTACTTCGGTGCAGACACCCCAAAACGGCGTGGTCATCAACAATCCTGACTCCGTCACTGCGGTAACTGCTGCAGCTGCAAAGGCTTCGCCGAGTGTGGTGACCATCGAGGCCTCGGGCAATGGCAGTGGGGGATCGGGTTCGGGAATTATCCTTGATACTGAAGGCCATATCCTTACCAACACTCACGTCGTGACCCTCGGGGGAGAAACAGCCAATCCAACCCTGAGCGTCCGTCTGAGTGACGGAAAAGTGCACCAGGCAAAGCTGGTGGGTACAGATCCACTCTCAGATTTGGCAGTGATCAAGATTGATGCGTCAAACCTTGTCCCAGCAACTCTTGGCAAGTCCTCGGCACTAAATGTTGGCGACACCGCGGTGGCCATTGGCGCACCTCTTGGGCTGAGCGGTACGGTAACCGACGGCATTATTTCCACACTTAACCGCACCATCTCGGTGGCGTCCTCGGCAGTGCCGAAGGAGAACGCACAAGGCGACGGACAAGGTGGCGGTGACAGCCAGTACAACTTCGAGTTCCCAGGTATGCCTAAACAAGATAATCAATCCAGCCAAGGATCGATCTACATTAACGTCATGCAGACAGACGCGGCGATTAACCATGGCAACTCGGGCGGCGCACTAGTCAATGACAAGGGCGAGATTATTGGCGTGAACGTTGCGATCGCGTCCAGCGGTTCGGGAGGATCAGAATCAGGTTCCATCGGTGTCGGCTTTGCGATACCCATCGATTACGCACAGCGCATCGCCAACGAGATAATTGCCAATGGCTCGGCCACCCACGGACTCCTGGGAGCAACGGTACAAGCCCAAGCGGCCTCCACCGATTCGGATGCCTCGCAGTTCAGCGTAGGCGCAGCAATCCAGGAAATTTCGCCGAACTCAGCTGCCGAAAAAGCAGGGCTGAAGTCCGGAGACATCATCACAGGTGTCAACGGACGAGCCATTCAAGACTCGCAGACATTGACTGCTGCCATACGTGAAGTACCAGCCGGCGGCAAAGCCGATATTACTTATACCCGTAATGGCGCTGAAAACAATGTGAGCGTAGAAGTCGGCTCACTGAAGTAGCCCAGTCAGGTATACGGCAAGCAATTAAATATGGTGTGGTGCAGAGAACAATCGCATCACACCATATTTTCTGCCTTAAAATCGAAGTCATCGGCCTATATAGATACGATAGTAGGCGGAGCACGGAGCAATGCTTAGTGAAGCAATCTTGATACAACTCCGAAGCTATAAAAACGTACAATTACCCTGCCTAAGGCAGCCTCAGAAATGTGACGATGCGACGCATGCTTGATCCAAATGACTTCATAAACCCGGCAACTCAGCGAGTGCTGGCATTTGCCGCACACCCCGATGACCTAGATTTTGGTGCTGCAGGTACGGTCGCGGCCATGACCGCAGCTGGTATTGAAGTGCAATATTGCATTATGACGGACGGCGACGCTGGCGGTTTTGATGACCGGGATCCGGCCGAAACGGTTCGCTTGCGACATGAAGAACAACGTGTCGCAGCTGCTCGCGTGGGCGTGAGCACGGTGCACTTTTTAGGTGAACGCGACGGGTTTCTAGAACCTAGTCACCACGTGATGCGTCAAATTGTGCGTCTAATCCGCCAGTTTAAGCCGCAGATTGTCATGGCCATGCATCCCGAACGCAACTGGGAGCGGATACAACGCTCCCATCCCGATCACCTTGCCTGTGGTGAAGCGGTAACGCGTGCTATTTACCCAGCAGTGGAAAACCCCTTCTCTTATCCTGAGCTTATAGCTGAAGAGGGTCTGCAGGCCTATAAAGTGCCGTGGCTTTGGTTCTATGGTGCTCCGAGAGAACGTGAAAATGCCTTCATGGATATCAGCAACTTTTTTGAGTCGAAGATGGATGCCTTGAGAGCCCACTTCACCCAACATCCAGATGTAGGAGCCATGGAGAAGTTCGTCTTAGAGCAATGCCAGGCGAACGCAGAGCGTGGGAAAAAGCCTGCAGGTTCGCTGGCTGAAGCGTTCCATTTGGTAGCGGTCAATGCTGACGACACGATCGCTGGCTTCTAAGGTAGATTGCCAGTTTAAACATTGAGGCGCTGGTTCTCTTTCGGGAACCAGCGCCTCAATCATCTGAAGTTTTGTATGAGCTCTCAGTAACTCAACGATAGATCGTTATTCTTGTGGCTGTTCAGCTTGGTTCAGCGGCAAATCTACCGAGGCTTCGGTTTCTTCCGAGGGTGAGGCTGGAACTTCGGAGCCTTCTATGGTGATGTGTACCGCAACGACATCATCAATGGGGGACGATCCTCCCTTGACGTCTTCACCAGTGGTCTTGGCTACCACGCTGATGCCACCTTCTTCAAGAATGGCCCACACCACGTACTGTTCTGACGCATCAAGTGCAGGTAGCGAGGACAGCTCAATGCCCAAAGCGTTCTCTTGCTTTGAGGTGCTGATTATCGCTTGACCGCCACTGCGCAAATCAACGGTCTGGCTGACAACATCCGAAGCTTTTGTGGCCTTAGTAGCCTTGGTTCCTCCATTGAGCAGAGAGAACGTTACTAACGCCAAGACGACCACGATGATCAGACCGATGAGTGCAAAGATCCAGCGTTTTGGCCTGACGCGCCGTTCGGCACGGGAGCTCTGGGAGACTTCACTGACCAGATCCAGACCTAGATTTTCGTCCTGAGGCTCGTCGCTGTGCTGCGAAGGGCTACGGTTCATTGTTTTGGAATCTCCCGAGAAGTTGTCGGTCTTTTTGTCATGTGCGCCAAAGCGAACATACTCAAAAGCTTACTTTATAAAGATTGGGTAAAGCTGTGTACTAGACCGGTTAGTGCTGGTATTTTAAGCTCCGGCAAACCCATGTTGACGCCAGGCTTCATAGGCAACGACGGAAGCTGTATTAGCTAGGTTCAATGATCGTCGCCCGGGAAGCATAGGGAGTCGAACCAAGTCTGTTACTCGCGGGTGCGCCTTGTCTTCGGCACTGAGGCCAACTGATTCTTTGCCGAACATGAGAATGTCACTGGGTTCATATGCCACATCCGTGTACATCGTGTTGCCCTCAGAGGTGAATGCGAAAACTCGACCCTCACCTAGGGATTCAAAAGCCGCATCAAGATTTTCATGCACGGTAACCACCGCAAGATCATGATAGTCCAAGCCGGCACGTCGGAGGTTGGCATCTTCAAAGTTGAAGCCCAAGGGCTTGACCAAATGAAGCTCGGCACCGGTGATGGCAGCTAGACGGATGGCATTACCGGAGTTGCCAGGAATTTCGGGGGCATTAAAAAGAATACGGAACACATCAACCAGTTTAAGCTCTAAGTGCCAGAAAACTGGTATCAGTACATTCTGTCGAGGAGTCGAGCAAGTACCGGACGATCAACAATGTTCGGTGACGGGCCCGAACCGAGGAAAAGTTTCAACTCACGAATCAGACCAGCAGCGTTCAACACGTTCGGACTGGAGGATAACGTGGGATCTGCCCGGCGGTGGTATTCAATGACCGGCTCATGTGGATTTCCGTTGCCAGCAATTACCAAAGTAAAAGCCACGACGTTCATCTGCATGAAGGAGCGCTGCATGCCGGTGATGTTCAATGCCGGTGGCTGCGTCATCTTATTTCCATGGCGTAAGACGTTGCCATCAAACGAGTAGTAGCCTTCAGGCAGAGTCATCGTATTGAGCACCGCCATACGGTAGCCGGCAACCAACACGTGGTCGAAGTGTCCACCACCCGGGGCGTTGAGTCCGTTGACTAAACGTGCAGCGGGAAGAATGTTGAGTACGTTTTTGGTCAACAAGTTAATGGTGTGAGTCTCCCGCGACATCCGCGACCGTGAACTAAACAGTCCTCGCTTACGCGGTTCACCATGCACTCGCTGGATCGAGCGAGCCCTGTCAAGCGATGTAAACGAAGCATCATCGAGCCGTGGTTCATACTCAGTTGCCAACTGCGCCTTGGGATGCTGAGGAGAAGTACGTAGTTTCTCGTCATAGGCACGCGAGGCGGTACCTGCCCGTGGTGCCTGGCCAGGAGCCTGAAAAGACTTTTCAAACTTATCGTTGCCGTGTTCATCTGAAAGGATCTGGTAGGCCTGCTGGACCGTTTTGAATTGCTCCTCACTGCCGCCTAAGTCGGGGTGAGAAGCGCGAGCCGCTCTGCGATATGCAATCTTGATATCTTCAAGGCTTGCACTCTGGGGCACGCCAAGAATTTCGTAGGGGCTTGGCGAACTCATGATGCGGATATTTCCTCTCAAATGGGGCGTTTTCCACGACCGATGTCGCTGGATCAAAACCCCATTAGAACATTTTAGCTTCCACTAATAGTAGTCAGCTTTTTCGCACCATGATGTTTGCTGGGTATTGTCTATTCTTATGGTCCCACCGGCTGAATATCAACGTATCCACCTCGTCTTTCATCCCAATTCGGGTAAGGGGCTAGGCGCACGCCGCGTCGCGGAACTTGAAACACTGCTTTTCTCCCTGGGGTTGCGTCCCCGAAGGCTAGATACTTCGAAGATTTCCGGCAGTGAGCTTGGAGAAGCGCTCGGCCAGGCCGACGCCGTAGTCGTTATCGGCGGGGATGGACTGATCCACCACGTGATCACGCATCTGGCCCGAACACGCACTCCCATGGGCATCGTGCCAGCCGGCAGCGGGAACGACACCTGGAGAATGTCCTCAGCCCGGACGGTCGAGCAAACGATACAGAACATTGCTCGATTCCTGACGGGAGGAATCGAAGCAAAGCCAGTAGATTTGCTTGAACTGAAATTTGCCAACCAAGATTCGCAGGCCAAGCTCGCCATCGGTGCCGTGTCGTGGGGCTTTGAAGGCTTGGTGAATGGACGAGCCAATAAACTACCGCGAAGCCTTGGCGCGCTGCGGTATCTGGTCGGGCTGGTGCTCAGCCTACCGAAGTTGCAAGCTCGCCGGACCGTGGTGCACAGCGAAGAATTCGACTTCCGAGGGCAAGTTTATGCCGCTAGCATTGCCAATATTCGCTCCCTAGGTGGCGGGATCACTTTGTTCCCCCAAGCGGATTACACCGATGGCTTAGCGGATATCTCCTTGGTGAGCGGAAACCGATTAATTAAGGTGTTGCCGTACGTAGGACATATCCTCAGCGGCAGAAAGCATCCGTACCGGGAAATTGCTCGCAGCTCACAGGTCAACGTGCAAACCGCGGAAGCCAGCTATGCGGACGGCGAGCTCCTTGGGCGCGGTGATTTTGAACTCTCGGTGCTGCAGCATGCGCTCTCGCTCATTCCTGGCGCCGATAGTCGCTGAAGAGCATCGAATCTTCTTCACATAACGAATGCAGGCGTAAGTGCCGGACTGCTTCCTGGGGTCCGTGGGCGATCCTTTGACCGGAACCGGCCAGCACCATGGGGGAAAAACTCACACACAACGAATCGAGACGGTCTGCTGCGATGAACTGGCCCAGCAAATGCGGACCACCCTCGGCATGGATGAATTCAAGTCCCCTAGAGGTGAGGATTTCAACGATTTCCTGTGGGTCGCAGCCTTCATTCACTTCGGCAACCTGAATGACTTCAACCTGTGCAGGGAAACGCGCACGGTCCTGCGCGGTAATCTCTGCGCTGGTAAAGAGCAATACCGGCACCGGGCTGAGCGTGAAGACTTCGTTTTCCGGTTTCAGATGGAGCCCATGCGAAACGATGGCTAATACCGGTTGAGCCGACATCCCACGCGATTGCCGCCATGCAATGTCCTCGGCACTGACTAGATCTCCTGCGTAGCCTTCGGCACGTACAGTTCCGGCACCGACGACGATGACATCGGCTAAACGGCGAAGTAAACCGAAGATGCGTTTATCGCCGGGACTGCCCAAACCTCCAGATAGTCCCTCACGCTGTGCACTTCCATCCACGCTGGAGATGAAATTAAATCGGATGAACGGACGCTGCGATGTGGCATAGCGCGCTAAGAGATACGCATCGTCGACCATGGGCGATGATTCAGGAAGCAGTGAACGCAAGGGGTTATCCTATCTGCTGGTTTCTCGTTCTGGATGAGCCGGTGGATTAACCTCGCCCATATTGTGAATTTGGTACACGGGATCGCGCCAGCCTTGAGCCGCTTCGATCAGCCGGACTGTCTGAACCGACTCGACGATATTGTGCATTCTAATGATTCTTGCCCCGCCCATAATGCACATGGTGGCCGCCACCATTGAGCCGACTAATCGCTCAGATTTTGGCAGGTCAAGAGTTTCACCGATGAAGTCTTTATTTGAAACCGCCGCAAGCGCCGGATAGCCTAACGCGGCAATTGCTTGGAAATTCGCAGTGATATCCAACGTGTGCCGAGTGTTCTTGTTCAGGTCATGACCCGGGTCAATAATGATTTTTGACGCATCGATGCCAGCGTCCAAAGCCAACTGCACTTTTTGTTCAAGGTAATCGCGTACCTCCGCCACGACATCCTGGTAATGCGGATGCGGGTAGATGGTACGTGGCTTCGCTAGGGAGTGGGTCAACACCAGATGAACATTGTTCCGTGCAACTACCTGGGCCAGCTGCGGATAAGCCAGACCCGTGGTGTCGTTGATGGCATCGGCTCCAGCGTCAATGGCTGCTTGGGCAACTTCTGGTAAGAAGGTGTCGGCAGAAATCACCACATCACTGTGCTCGCGTACAGCTCGAATCACCGGGACGATGCGCTCAGCTTCTTCTTGCCACGGTAACTCTGGTCCGGGGGAGAAAGGTACCCCACCAATGTCCACCCAGTGTGCACCGGCCTGGACAGCCTGCAGCGCTGAGGCCACCGCCGCATCCAAACCGAAGGTAGATCCGGCATCATAGAACGAATCCGGAGTGCGGTTGATCACTGCCATCACCGCGATTTCGCGTGAAAAGTTGATGCTTCGACGCGAAAAGTGGTGAACCGGAACCTTGAGTTCGGGCATTAACATTGAGCTGGTCTCCCTCGATCCGCGGACGCGCCGCTGAGCTGTGCTTCCTCCATTCATATCACTGGACGCATCACCGATGCGGGATATGAGCTGTTGCTGGTTAAGCTTGTAACATGCAGTTTTCCCATGTCTCAGCCACTCAGGGTCAATGGATCGTTGATTCCTGCGCCACCGCCGATCCGTTGACAGTAGTCGCACAGATCCCGGTCGGCTATGAACGATACGCGCGGATCCTCCATCCGGCCTATGACGAAGATGATCAGGCAGTGCGCTGGGGGACTGTTGCGAATAGCCGTGGCCACATTTTCACCGCCGCAGATCTCTTTGAAACGATTGCCGGGTGGGACGCCCAGGGTAATCCAGCCACCGAAGATGCTTGGGAAGAAACCGACCTTCCGGTGGACGAACTACCTGTTGAACAGTGGCAAGCACTGGTCAAGATCCTGAGCGCCACAAACACCACGGATCACTTTGTCGCTGGGTTATGGGGTGGTTATGCCTTTATCGAGGGCGGGGAACGCATCCAGATTGATTATGAGGATGATCCTGAGCTCAGCGAAGAAGAGAACCGGGCCGCCGAAGCTGCAGCGCTCGCCGTGGCACAACGTCCAGCGTTTGCAGCAGAAGTTTTGGCAACTCCTGTTTTAGAACTTGGAGGTGGCTACCGAAATTATCGACTTTTCGAGGTAGATGGAGAATTTCTGGCTAACCCGGTGTGGGCCACTACCGCAGACGGCGAGCAGCGTCAGCGTCCATCGCTGGCCTTTCCGCAAGACCACAGCTGGATGTTTTCCACCGAGCCCTATGATGACTGCACACTGATCGGTGGCTCGGCAGAACTTATCGAAGCTATTTTGCAAGACCCTGCACTGGAAGCCATTGAAGTCGGCCAATTCACACGCATTGGCCATTCAAACTAGGTAGGGAAAGCTCGTACCATTAAAATGATGAACAACTCCGCGGTATACCTAGATCACGCGGCAACTACCGACCTGAACCCAGCGGCGTTGTCGGCTATGACCGAGCAATTTTCGCAAACCGGAAACCCCTCCTCGCTCCATGGGGCCGGACGCCGGGCTAACCGAGTTGTAGATGAGGCGCGCACTGCCATTGCCAAGGTTGCCGGGGCACACCCCACAGAACTGATCTTCACCTCCGGCGGAACCGAATCGGATAACTTGGCGCTCAAAGGCCTGTTCTGGAACCGGACTGAGAAGAATCCGCTTGCACGCAGCATCCTGGTTGCCGGAATCGAGCATCACGCGGTGCTGGATACCGTCTCATGGCTAGAAGCTCATGAAGATGCCACGGTTCTATGGATGCCGGTGGACGCCGATGGGGTGCTTGATCTGCAAGCGGCCAAAGAGCTTATCGAGGAACACCATGAGCGAATCGCTCTGGGGACCATCATGTGGGCCAACAACGAGGTAGGTGCTATCCAACCGGTAGTTGCTTTCACCAAGCTTGCCGCAAAATATGGCATTCCAGTGCATAGCGACGCGGTGCAGGCCTTTGACTCGGTACCCACAAATTTTGCTACCAGCGGTTTGGCTACCATGGCGGTTAGCGCCCATAAAATTGGTGGTCCGGTAGGAATCGGAGCGCTCTTTGTGCGCCGTGACGTAGTACTGATGCCGGTCCAGCACGGTGGCGGGCATGAACGTAAACTCCGTTCAGGAACGTTGAACGCCGTGGCCGCGGCGGGGTTTGCGGCAGCCGCTACTGCGGTCCACGGGACATTGGTCGCAGAAAGCGCGCGATTGAGCGAGCTTCGCGAATACGCGGTCCAAAATATTACTCGGCTTGTTCCCGACGCGGTGCTCAATGGCCCACGAGATGAAGACAATGCAGGTCTGCGACTTCCAGGAAATCTGCATTTCACTTTTCCCGAGTGCGAGGGGGATTCATTGCTATTTCTCTTAGATATGGTGGGAATTGCCTCGTCCACTGGTTCGGCCTGCACCGCAGGGGTACCGCAGCCATCGCACGTCTTGGTGGCCATGGGCCGGGATGCGCGCAGTGCCCGAAGTGTGCAACGCTTCACTTTAGGGCATAGAACAACGCATGAAGACGTTGACATACTTTTAGAAGCTCTGCCAGATGCATATCAACGGGCTAAGAAAGCCGGTATGGCGGCAGACGAAAGCAGTATTCACACAGCAGGGACGGGTTTTACAAGATGAAGGTACTAGCAGCGATGTCCGGTGGCGTCGATTCGGCGGTAGCCGCAGCACGTGCGGTTGAAGCCGGTCACGACGTGGTTGGCGTCCACCTAGCGCTCTCTCGCATGCCCGGAACTTTACGCACCGGCTCACGTGGCTGTTGCACGTTGGAGGACTCCAATGACGCATGGCGTGCCTGCGATAAACTGGGGATCCCTTATTACGTCTGGGACTTTTCGGATCGTTTTGCCGAAGACGTAGTCCAGGACTTCGTTGATGAATATGAAGCCGGACGCACGCCAAACCCTTGTATGCGGTGTAACGAGAAGATCAAGTTTGCCGCGCTTCTGGAAAAGGCCCTCGCCTTAGGCTTTGACGCGGTATGCACCGGTCACTACGCCAAGGTCTTGCGCGATACGGAAGGCAACCCAGAATTGCACCGCGCCGCCGATTGGGCGAAGGACCAGTCCTACGTACTTGGTGTGCTCACCCGCGAGCAGTTAGATCATTGCATGTTCCCGCTGGCTGAAACGCCCTCAAAGGCCGAAGTTCGCGCCGAAGCGGCCGCTCGTGGTCTGACCGTGGCGAATAAGCCAGACAGCTACGACATTTGTTTCATCCCTGATGGGGATACCCGCGGCTGGTTGGCCGAGCGTATCGACATGAAACCCGGCGAGATCGTTGATCAAGACGGTAACCAGCTGGGTGAACACGGTGGGGCGCAAGCCTTCACCGTCGGTCAGCGTAAGGGGCTTCGCTTGGGCCGGCCAGCAGCTGACGGCAAGCCTCGTTTTGTGCTGGAAATCCGTCCCAAGGACAACAAGGTGATCGTGGGGCCAGAGGCGTTGCTATCCGTTGACGAGCTGCGCGGTATTCGTATCTCCTGGGCCGGGGTTCCGATTCCGGAGATCATCACTGGCGAAGAATTTGATTGCATGGTGCAGGTTCGCGCCCATGGCGATCCGGTGGATGCCAAAGCACGTATGGAGCGTAGCGAGGGATCTGACGTTTTGGTCGTCCAGCTGCCCGAAGGCATGCGTGGAGTGGCACCGGGACAAACCATGGTGGTTTACCAAGGTACTCGTGTGCTGGGCCAGGCCACTATCGACAAAGCACGGTCCACCTCATGGGATTCGAGCAAGGTCAGCTAGGTTCTTGTAAGAATAGACGCCTCGGAGCAGCGAAATGATCGCACTGCTCCGAGGCGTTTTTTCATCGCTTTCGTGTGATTTTGATGTTCCACAGTTCTGCTTCGCGGAGCAGAACACCGGTGTCGAAAGCGGCCGGGTAGGGGATGGTCTTCGGAAGTGTCCTTGTTTGTAGGCGGTTTCCTGTGCCCAGCAAGTACGTAGTAAGTGCTGGATTTATCGCTCCCGGTTGTCACCCGCGATACCGGACCAAAGCATTCGGGTGCAGACCTAACGTGCCCGTGCCTAATAGTCTTCAACAATTCTCAGTAAGAAAGTGTGAACGCTCTAGCACGGGAGCCCTCATGGCTCGCTTGCTTGGGAGCAGGCAGGGTCAGCTTTGATTCCGAAAGGACAGGCGCCGGGGTGCTTCGATGGAACATTGTCTAGTCACAATTGGAGTTCGAGAGGCAGTTCGTTGATTACCTTGTCGAAGCGGCAGCGACCTCTGGGTAATTGACCTCTTCGTGCCCTAGAAGCATATATAGCGTGTTCGATCTTCCCGCCAGGAGCATCAAAAAGTACCTTGGATGCAAACTGTTAGCTCATTCACCATCGTGGTGCGTCAACGGTCAACTGACAGGATTGCCAATCCTTAGGGGGCTAAGAAACTATGAGGGCAACGTTAGCTGCGAAGACTTTTGGCTTGGATTCTTGGTTGAATGATTCCAAAGATCAGATATAAAACTGTCCAGAGTACAGCTCCGGTTATCAAGAATATGCCAAGTACCGACAGGTAATCTAAGGGATTATCGAGGACGAACCATCCGCTCAAATACAGTGCGGGTAGAACCGTACAAAGCATGATTCCAAAATGGATCAAAGACTGGAGCCGTAGTGTCCAGCGATCTATTTGATAAACCATAGAAGCGCCACTTGTAGCAGCGATTATCACCCCAACCGCGAACGTGCTCCGGGCGTTAAGGGAGTCGCCTTGGACGGCCAGCATCACACCGATGGCTCCCAATAATAAGAGCGGAACACCTGCCAGGATTAGACCGAGACGTTGTGGCGACATGCCTAGATTCTATTGCTTCTGGGACTGCTAATACGAAAAGTTGAGTAACTATTCAAAGTCAGTACAGTCGAAGTCAATTTTTCTACTTTTGCTGGTCAGCGAGCCAGCCAAGAAGGATCTTCCCTGCGAGTTACACCCGGACCGGTCGCAGTTAGCAGATGTGATCACTGAAAGCTGGCATATGTGGTGAACGAATGGCTGCAGTACTGTGCTGAATACAACGATCTAATCTGGATGATAGTGAGAATTTTTGGCGTCGATTGACGGACATTTCTTCCTCTACTCAGCCAATGAACCTGAGGGTAGTTATGTTCTTGAGCGGACGGTGCTGTCAAGGTCGTTTGACGCAGGTGTCGACCACAGCAGGCAATTGAACTTTCGAAACCGGCCTAGAGCCCGATGCCTTGAAGTTGGACAAGATAAACCTAGGACAAGAGTCATCAGTTGGCTGGCTGGTTCATGGCCGAAGGTGCCTGAAGAAGAGTCCTTGGGCATTGCGATCATGACACCACGCGAAGCGATGGGGCCGGCGGGATGGTCTTTGAAGTCTTCGTCGATGAAATTTGTACAGAAATGAAGCAGGCTGGAATTGCTGATCCCGAATAATTTTCGAGTTTTACTGCCCAATGCTCGGGTTATGGGATATGCCGGTGGTCAGACAGAGCTGGCTTTTCAACGGCGCAACTTAGCAAGCGCAGCAGAGTGGCATAAGCCAGGAAATTTACTAAGAAACGCAAAAGGCTAGGCTCAAGAATCCTCAAATGATTCGTGAGCCCAGCCTTTTGCACTACTGGGAAATCTTAGTTGCCGTCTTCGTCGACAATGCCAAACATGCGTGCGGAAATGTCTTGGTACTCCACTCGGGTTTTACCCGAGTCTAGTGTGGGAAGCTGTGCTGGAGAGTGAATGGCGCAGTGCACGAAGTCGAAGTTCGGCCACCATTTCTTGGGACGTTCGTATTCGTCCTGCCCGCAGACGATGCAGGTGAGGTGGACCCAGACTGGGCGGGCTCCGGCTTTGCGGTTCGCCCGAGACTGCACCAGCCAAGCCGGTGGGTTGGCATTGAGCTCGGCAAATTCCTTCTCGCTCATGCGCGGGGCAATGCCATGGCGCTTGGCCATTTCCATGGGAATATCCAACGCAATTGCTGCGTCTCTACGTGTCATCATCGTGTCCAAGCCTAGAGTACGGCGACTTTGTTCGGTATATGTCTTTGCTCTCGGCCTCGCTGCATGCAACGTAAAGCGAGGCGCGGGTCACTTGGTGGTGCGAGCCAGATCTCATTTTTTGTGCGAAAATCGGTTTATTCATTCGCCTTTGGTGACCTCGATCACCTAGGATGTATGAAGCATGTGCTAACTATCACTCCGCACATGTTCTACAACAAGAGAAGGATTGCTCATGGCCAGCAAAAAGAACGGCATGCGACTCGCAGCTGCCGTTATCGGCATTTCCGCCCTCGCCCTGACCGGTTGCACCGGTCCATCATCGAATGACTCGGGCAACGGCGGATCCGATGAAGCCAGCAGTGCCCCCATCACCCTGGGCACCACTGACAAGGTTACGTCGCTTGACCCAGCGGCTTCCTACGACAACGGTTCGTTCATGGTCATGAACCAGATCTACCCATTTGTACTGAACTCGGAGCCAGGCTCTCCTGATCCCTCCAACGACATGGCCGAGTCGGCCGAGTACACCAGCCCCACCGAATTCACGGTGAAGCTGAAGTCGGGACTCAAGTGGGCTAACGGCCACGACCTGGACTCCAAGGACGTGAAGTTCTCCTTCGACCGCCAGCTAAAGATTGCTGACCCGAACGGTCCTTCCTCGCTGTTGGGCAACATGGAATCGGTTGAAGCTCCGGATGCTACCACCGTGGTCTTCAAGCTCAAGGTAGCCGAGGACCAGACCTTCCCACAGGTGCTGACTTCGCCGGTTGGACCTATCGTTGATGATGAGGTCTTCCCAGCCGACAAGGTGCTGGATGACAAAGAAATCGTCGATGCTAAGGCCTTCGGTGGCCAGTACATCATCGATTCTTACAACAAGAACAACTTGATTTCCTTCGCTGCTAATGACGCGTACCAAGGTGTGCTTGGCGCTCCGGCAAACTCCAAAGCAGCAATCAAGTACTACGCCGACGCCAATAACCTCAAACTTGAGGTTCAAGAGGGCAAGATCGATGTTGCTTGGCGTTCGCTGACGCCAACTGACATTGAAGACCTCGGCAAGGAAGAAAACCTTGCGGTCCATAAGGGGCCGGGTGGCGAGCTTCGCTACATTGTATTCAACTTCGACTCCATGCCGTTTGGTGCTAAGACCGCCGATGCTGATCCGGCTAAGTCCTTGGCAGTACGTCAGGCTGCTGCACACCTAGTGGATCGTCAGTCAATCGCTACGAATGTCTACAAGGACACTTACACCCCCGCCTACTCCTACGTCCCGCAGGGCTTCACCGGTGCAATTGAGCCGTTGAAGGACATGTACGGTACCGATGGAAAGCCAGATGCTGCCAAGGCCAAGAAGGTTCTGGAAGACGCAGGGGTAAAGACTCCGGTCAAGCTAGCGTTGCAGTACAACCCGGACCACTACGGACCGAACTCCGGTGACGAATACGCACTGGTTGAAAAGCAGCTTGAAGCTGATGGACTCTTCGATGTTGACCTGAAGTCGACCGAGTGGGTTACTTACCAGAAACAGCGTGTCACCGACTACCCGGCCTACCAGCTGGGTTGGTTCCCTGACTACTCTGATGCTGACAATTACCTGTCGCCGTTCTTCGCCACCGATAACTTCCTGTCCAATGGCTACGACAACAAGGAAGTTGACTCGTTGATTTCCGAGCAGCGCGGTCAGTCCGACGTTGCACAACGTACCGCATCGATCGAGAAGCTGCAGACCATGGTCGCCGAAGATCTGTCGACTTTGCCATTGCTGCAGGGCTCGCAGGTAGCCGTAGCGGGCAAGGATGTTCAAGGTGTTGAAAAGACCTTGGACGCGTCCTTCAAGTTCCGCCTCGGTGTGCTGAGCAAGTAGTCTCTGCCTCGCCATAAGAACACCTAAGACCAGGGGATCTACCCAAGGGCAGAAGTTCTGCTCCACAGGTAGATCCCCTTGGCATGTCCACTTCGGACCAAGCACCAAAATCCTGCTCCTGATACTAAGGACAAAAGATGACAATCACGTCGCAAACGGGCACAACACCTAGCCCGACACCTGCGCGCAAACCAGCGAAGCAGAAAGGCGGAGGTTTCCTCCGCTATCTGATTACCCGCTTTCTGCTGATCATTCCCACCGTTTTTATCCTCATTACGGTGGTCTTCTTCCTCATGCGCGTCACCGGTGATCCAATTACCGCAGCCATGGGTGGACGTTTAACTCCTGACCAACTAGCTATAAGAATCCATGAGGCTGGCTATGACCGTCCAGTCTTTATTCAATACATTGAATATCTAGGTCAAGTATTCTCCGGAAACCTCGGACGAACGATGAGCGACAACCGTGCAGTGACCGAAGTACTGGTCACCTATGGCGCGGCCACCCTAGAACTGGCTATTAACGCGGTCATCGTCGCTCTCGCAGTGGGTATTCCCTTGGGCCTCGTGGCCGCAAAATTCCGTGATCGCTACCCAGATGCAGTTTTGCGAATCCTGGCAATTCTTTCCTACGCCACCCCGGTCTTCTTTGCCGGGTTGCTGCTGAAACTAATTTTTGGGGTCTGGCTCGGTTGGCTGCCAATTAGTGGTCGCGCCGATTGGCAGACCGAACTCGCGCTGACCGGACTGCAGAACCCTTCCGGAATTTACTGGTTGGATGCGTTGCGCAGTGGCAATATGGCTGCCCTGGGCGATGTCACCGCCCACGCGCTGCTTCCCGCCTTAGCCTTGGGCCTGCTCACCGGTGGCGTGTTCTTGCGCCTGGTGCGCACCAACGCGATCGGAACGCTGGGCCGCGAATATGTGGAAGCCGGACGCTCACGTGGGGTCAGTGAATTCCGCTTGGTGACTAAGCACGCTTACCGCCCGGCGTTGATCCCGATCATCACCGTGATGGGCCTGCAGATCGCCATGCTGCTCGGTGGCGCGGTGCTGACCGAGACTACCTTCGAATGGGCCGGACTCGGCTTTAAACTGGCTGAGTATCTCACCGCCCGTGACTTTGTCGCCGTGCAGGGCATCGTGGTGGTGCTCGCAATCATCGTGGCTGTCACGAACTTTATTGTTGACATCCTTGCGGCCCTGATCGACCCGAGAGTCAGGTACTAACCATGAGTATCCCTTCGTTAGCTTCAGCCCGTAAGTCCTGGTTCGCTAGGCTCCCGGTAGTTTCGCACTTGCGCATGTCCTCGGGACTGCAACGAGGAATGCTCATAGCAGGTCTCGTGCTATCGGTGCTGTTCATCGTCTCGGCGCTTTTTGCTCCATTGATTGCCCCGTTCGACTTTGCGCAATCCTCCGACATGTCAGGTGACTTCCCGCGTCAATCGGCGCCCGACGACAAATTTATTTGGGGCACCACAGTCACCGGATACGACGTATTTTCACGCACCATGTATGGTGCACGTACCGCGATCTGGGTCATCATTGCCGCCGTGCTGATGTCCTTATTTATCGGTGTCCTGCTGGGCCTGATTTCCGGTTACCTCGGCGGCTGGTTTGACCGCATCATGGTGGTCCTGGCTGACGCAATCTACGCTTTCCCTTCTCTGCTTCTCGCAATCGTCATGTCGATTGTGATTTCGCAGGGGCAATCAAGCCTGTGGGGCGGCATCATGGCAGCGGCGATTTCCATTACCGTGGTCTTCATCCCGCAGTATTTCCGCGTGGTCCGCGCCGAGGTCATGCGACTCAAGGCAGAACCATTCGTGGAGTCGGCACAAGTTATTGGCTCAAGCCCGTGGCGGGTGATGTTCACGCACCTGTTGCGAAATGCCACCCGCACACTGCCTTTGATCTTCACCTTGAACGCGACCGAAGCACTGCTCACCTTGGCAGGGTTGGGCTTCCTGGGGTTCGGCATTGAACCGACTGCCGCCTCAGAATGGGGCTTCGACCTCAACCGCGCGATGTCTGACGCCACCAGTGGCATCTGGTGGACCGGATTGTTCCCCGGCCTTGCCATCGTATTAACGGTGATGGGCCTGACCCTGGTTGGCGAATCAATGAATGATTTGAACGATCCACGGTTGCGCCGTTTTAGCCGCAAAAAAGCACAGCGCATCACGCAGGCAGGAGTCACCCGGTGAACAAGAAACTGAACACAGATCCGCAAAGCAACGATGACGTGTTGCGCATTGAAGACTTGAACATCGACTTTGTCACCGATGCCGGAGCCGTCCCGGCGGTTCGCGGCGTTGATCTCAGCGTCAAACCGGGGGAGATCCTGGCCATCGTTGGCGAATCAGGATCCGGTAAATCGGTGACCGCGCGCACCGCGCTAGGTATTTTGGCCGAGAATGGTGCTTCGCATGGAGCGGTGTACCTCAAGGGCAAAAATATGCTTACTCTTCATGGCTCAGCCTTGCGCGCTGCGCGAGGCCGAGATGTGTCGATGATTTTCCAGGAGCCCTCCACCGCACTGAACCCGGTGTACACCGTGGGCTGGCAGATCATGGAAGGCATCCGCGCGCACACCAAGGTATCGAAGAAGGAAGCCAAAGCCCGTGCCATCGAGGCAATGCGCCAGGTAGGTATTCCGGATCCCGAACAACGGGTGGATTACTATCCGCACCAGTTCTCCGGCGGACAGAAACAGCGTGTGGTGATCGCCTCGGCTTTGGCGCTGAAACCAGCTCTGATTGTTGCCGACGAACCGACCACCGCATTGGATGTCACGGTACAGGCAGAAATCTTGGCCTTGCTGCGCAACCTTCGCGACGAGTTGGGTACTGCAATCGTGATCATTACCCACAATATGGGTGTGGTTGCCGATATTGCCGATCGGGTCATCGTGATGAATCACGGGCAGGTCGTGGAGCAGGCGCCAGCGGTTGAGCTTTTTGAAAACCCGCAAGATGACTACACCAAGTCGCTGCTGGCGGCGGTCCCGCATCTGGGACGCAATTCTGCGTCAGAAGGTTTGAGCGAACGCCCGCATTCTCAGGCTGAGGTACTGGTCGAAGCCAAGGGCTTGCGCGTGCACTTCCCAGGGCGCCTGGGTGCCCCAGGTTTTACCGCAGTCAACGCAGTGGACCTGAAAATTCATGCCGGTGAAGTCTATGGACTGGTCGGTGAGTCAGGGTCCGGCAAGACGACCATTGGTCGCAGTATCGCCGGTCTGAACAAGATTACCGATGGCTCACTTAATGTGTTGGGCTATGAAATGGCGCAGTTCAAAGAACGAAGCTTCAAACCACTGCGTAAGCAGATTGGGTTTGTGTTCCAGGATCCGGCGGCAAGCTTTAACCCGCATCTGACCGTGGGGGAGTGCGTCGCCGAACCGCTGAACGTGCACCGAGAACTGAATCCATCACAGACCCGGGCAAAGGTTGCTTCGCTATTGGAAGCGGTTCAATTGCCCGGTGCTTATGCAGACCGTTATCCGCATGAACTTTCCGGTGGGCAGCGTCAACGTGCATCACTGGGACGGGCCTTGGCGCTTGAACCAAAATTGCTGATCGCGGATGAACCAACCAGTGCGTTGGACGTTTCGGTGCAGGCGAAGGTCTTGGATTTGTTCCGTGAACTTCAAACGGAGCTTGGCTTCGCTGCGTTGTTCGTCTCCCATGACCTGGCAGTAGTTGACATGCTGGCCTCGTGGGTGGGCGTGCTATTCCGCGGTTCATTGATCGAGGAGGGTCTCGGCTCGCAAGTTCTATCAAATCCGCAGAACGCTTATACCCAGCGTTTGATCGCCTCCCTGCCGGTTCCGGACCCCCGCGAGCAGGCCGAGCGACGCAAGCTGATTGAAGAACTGAACCGCGCTTAGGCGTAGTTACCGCTTTTGCCCCGGCAACCGATCTTGGTTGTCGGGGCATCGTCACTTAATGGGAAATACTGGAGGTGAACACGTAAACTAAAGACCATGAGCGAGCCGAACAATACTGTGCCCAGCGAGGAATTCGACCCGCATGCCAGCTCTCTGCCCGGAGAGGTTGAGCAGGAAGTCCTCGACGAGTTATATGCAATCCGCGGGAGCATCGATAATTTTGATGCCCAGCTGGTCTATCTGCTTGCCGAACGCTTTAAAGCCACCCAGCGTGTGGGGCTACTGAAAGCTCGCCACGATCTGCCGCCCAGCGACCCAAACCGTGAAAAAGCACAAATTCAGCGGCTGCGTTCGCTAGCCCATGAGGCGCACCTTGACCCGGAATTTGCGGAGAAGTTTTTGAACTTCGTTATTTCTGAAGTAATCCGACACCACCAAAACATTTCTGACGCGCATAAAAATGACTGAAACCAGTGACGATTTCGCCCGCTCGGATGTTTTCGTCACTTCATTCTGCCACTTTCCGGGGCAGGAACCGATGGAAATCCATAAGGTTGTTCGTGGGGAACTAGGCGAACCTAATCTTGCGGTCATGCCACAGCTGGCCGAACGTGGAGTGGGCGCAGATCCTTTGGGGCGAAGTACCTCGATGGTCAGCGACATGGGATTCGATTTGCAGCCTCATGGCTGGCGCATCGGTGTTGGCGATGGCATCGATGCCCGCCGAGCCCGTAGTTTCCTCAGAAGCGATGAAAACTTGCTTGCCGACGTTCTGGGAGCCGAGAAGAAACCGGCCCAACGCCTCAAAGTATCGGTGCTGGGACCATGGTCGTTAGCGGCGGGGCTGTATTTGAGCCATGGCGAGCGGATCTTAGTCGATCACGGTGCCCGACGGGACATACTTCAGGCTTACGCAGACGGGGTAAAGCAACATCTACTCCGCCTGCGTTCAAGCACCTCGATTCGGCAGTTCACGGTGCAGCTGGACGAGCCTGAGCTTCCCGCAGTACTTGACGGAATGCTTCCCACCGCCAGTGGATATCGCACGCTGCGTTCAATCCCGCGCGCCGAGGTCCGCGAAGTCTATGCTCAATTTGTACAGACAATTTCACAGGTTCAGGGTACTAGCGTGATCGTTAACCTGCCCGGAACTGATACTGACTGGATCAAACGCGTTGATATTCTGCACCAGGCAGGTGTCACCGGGTATTTGATTGACCCGCCATCGATGAACCACCCGCGGTGGGAACGGATGGCATCCCTGATCGAAGCCGGTTCGCAAATTTATTTGCAACTCTTAGCACCGGGTATGCGAGCACCTGGCGTAGTTGAGGGCGTACATAACGTGTTGCGTCCGTGGCAGCAATTAGGTCTTCCGCTGACTAGCCTTGGCCAGCTAACACTCATGCCGGCTACGAGCTTCGCTCACTCCAGCTCCAGGCAGGTCATTGAGTGCCTGCAACACCTCACCGGTTATGCCCAAGCTCTGGAGCAAACCCGCGTGGATGCATAGAAGAAGTCTTGATTCGTGCGGTCACACCACGAAAGTGGGGGTGCGTCATGTATCTTAGAGAAGAGTGGGGAAAGTAAAAGTACCCGTTTAGGTCACGTGGCTTATGCCAATGCTTTCGGTTTCAGGGGGATGTTGTATGAAGGCTCGGATTTTAGTCGTCGACGATGACGAGGCGCTGTCGGAAATGATCGGCATCGTCCTACAGAATGACGGCTTTGACGCATCATTCTGCTACGACGGATCCGGAGCATTAGAAGCATTCCGCGAATCAAATCCAGATCTAGTCTTGTTGGACCTGATGCTGCCTGGAATTGACGGCATTGAGGTATGCAAGCAGATCCGTGCTGAATCTGATGTACCGGTAGTCATGCTGACGGCCAAATCAGATACCGCCGACGTAGTTCGCGGACTGGAGTCTGGCGCAGATGACTACGTACCCAAGCCATTTAAACCGGCCGAGCTGGTAGCGCGCGTCCGGGCACGCTTACGTCCGAATGAGACTCATGCGGCAGAAACTCTGACCGTAGGAGATGTCTCCATTGACGTCGCCGGACACCGAGTGACCCGCGCGGACAAACAAGTTTCCTTGACCCCTTTGGAATTTGACCTATTGGTCACCATGGCACGCAAACCTTGGCAGGTTTTCAGCCGTGAACAGCTATTGGAGGCAGTCTGGGGTTACCGTCACGCTGCCGACACCCGTCTGGTCAACGTGCACGTGCAGCGTTTGCGTTCAAAAATTGAGGTAGATCCCGAGAAGCCACAGGTCATTCAGACCATTCGTGGTGTGGGTTACAAGGCTGGTACGGCAAGTTGAGTGAACACGCCACGACCGGAAACGAGATTGTGCCGGTCGATGCGCGTGCCCAAGTCCCTCCGGTAGCTCCCGCATTTTTGCGCCTGAAACTCTGGATTCGGCGACCAATCGAATGGATTCGCCAGCGCTGGCAGCGACACTTAATGTATCGCACGGTGATTTCCACCCTGCTCTTTACCTCATTGGCGCTGCTGGCAGCCGGTGCCTTTCTTTCCAACCAGATTTCCTCTGCGCTTTTCAGCGAACGCTTCAATCAGATTTCCAAAGAATCTGAACGCGGACTGACCCAGGCGCGCTCTATTTTGGAATCGGCATCAACCACCGACCGTGTCTCTACGCAGTCATTGGTCAATTCCACACTGGCCACGCTTGAAGGTGATGGAGCCACGGTGATCCGTGACTTCGTGCTTAAACCAGTCCCAGTGGCGGGCGACGAAAATCTGTATGTAGGACCAACGGCATCAGGCTCCCTGACAACTCGCGTCGTTCCCGAAGATCTTGCCGAAAGCGTTCAGAACAATTCGGGGATTTTCTGGCGTTCCATTGAGCTTGGCGTGGATTCTGGCCGGCAACCAGGGATTATTATCGGCACTAAGGTACTCATCCCGCCAGGCCGTGAATACGGACTGTATCTGGTTTACGACTTATCCAGCGTGCAAAGCACCTTAGAATTCATCAACCGTGCCATGGTCTTTACCGGGCTAGTGCTCTTGCTGGTCGTTGGTTTCATTTCTTGGTCTGTTTCCCGCACCGTAGTTCGTCCCGTGGCCGATGCAGCTTATGTTTCGGAACGTATTGCTGCTGGCGATCTTGATCGCAGAATGAAGGTTGCGGGTAAAGACGAGGTTGCACGTCTCGGAACCGCCTTTAACCACATGGCGCAGTCGCTGCAGGAACAGATCACGGCGCTCAATAATCTTTCGGCTATGCAGCAACGTTTTGTTTCTGACGTTTCTCATGAATTGCGTACCCCGCTCACGACGGTGCGCATGGCCGCCGAACTGATTCACGACGCACGCGAGAACTTTGATCCACTCACCTCACGCTCCGCAGAGCTGATGTACGAACAAATCGAACGATTCCAGAACCTGCTCAACGATTTGCTTGAAGTCTCCCGATTTGATGCAGGGGTTGCGGTGCTCGACCGTGAGTCTACTGATTTAAATGTCATCGTCCGCAAAGTGATCGACATCGCCACTCCGGTCGCTGATGAGTACGGTTCGATCATCCGTTTTAACGCTCCGGCTGAAGGCTGTGTCGCAGAATTCGATCCGCGTCGCGTGGAGCGCATTGTACGAAACCTGGTGCTGAACGCAGTGGAGCACGGTGAGCAGAACCCAATTGATATCACCATCGGACAGAACGACTCTTCGGTTGCGGTCACCGTTCGCGACTACGGCATCGGCATGAGCCCCGAGGCCAGCCAGCACGTTTTTGATCGGTTCTGGCGTGCAGATCCGGCTCGCGCTCGCACCACGGGCGGATCTGGCCTGGGACTTTCCATTTCTATGGAAGACACCCGCCTGCATGACGGACGCTTGGAAACCTGGGGAAAAAAAGGTGTTGGGTCGGTATTCCGGCTCACCTTACCGCGAACCGCATTCGATTCCATTTCCTCCTCGCCGCTTCCTCTGGAACCGTCCGTGACCGAAGAAATCGTTGGATTGCTCGGGGACTCCTTCCCACTGACCGGCGAAGTTCCAAAGATTGGTTACACCCCACTTATTTTGGATGACGAAGATATTCTGATTGAGGATGAAATTTCCCTCAAACCCACGGATCCGACAGACGGCCTAGGGGAGAGTAAATAATGCGCCTACGTCTACCTCAGCTCCTGGCACTCATGCTGACCGGACTCTTAGTGCTCGCCGGTTGCGCTACTATTCCGCGCAATTCAATGGTGCAGCAGATCCAGGCCGAGTCTAATCAGGAAGAGTCCCAGCCCTTCCGCTTCGACGCGCAAGGTCCCACTGAGGGATCAGACGCGCGGCGGATCGTTGAGGGGTTTGTTGAGGCCGGGCGTTCGGTCCTAGAAGATTATGCGCTCTCACGCGAATTCATGACCCCCGAACTGGGTGCTGACTGGCGAGGTGATAGCCGCACCCTGATTTACGAGGCAATGAACGTGCTGACCGGGGCAGACAGCAACCGGTATACGATACAGCTTGAAATATCAGGCGAAATAGACGCAATGGGCGTCTATACCCAGGAACCAGAGCACTCCACGCGTGCGGTGGATGTTGAAGTGACCAAGGTTGAAGACCAATGGCGGATCTCGAAGGCCCCAGACGGCATCATGCTTGAGTCAAGCTCCTTCAGTAAGATTTTCTCGCCTCAGACTATTTATTTCTACGACTCCAGCTTCAACTATTTGGTGCCTGATGTCCGGTGGTTCACCTCTGGCGCCGGCACCACCACTTCCATGGTGGAAGCGCTGCTCGCCGGCCCCGCACCCTATTTGCAGAACGCTGTAGTTTCTGCGTTTTCTCCAGCCAGCACTCTTGTGCGTTCAGCAGTCCCGGTACAAGACGGTGTGGCGACTGTTGATCTTAGTGCCGAAAGCATTCGGGAATCCACCGACCGTGCAAAACAATTGATGCAGCAACAACTAGAGCAAACGCTGACCGCGTTGTCCTCGGTCAGTACTGTGCGCATGTTGCAAGAGGAAACCGAAGTAACCCTCGGGGCTCCAGCCGCGGACTTTGTTACCGCGCAAATTAATCCAAGTACTCCAGACACACTCATCGCGATCTCTAATGAGTCGTTGGTGTACGTCAAGGGACGTTCTATTATTCCCGTCGGTGGCGTGCCAGACATCTCGGCTTACCACCCGCGCAACCCGGCCATGTCCGCAGTGGGCAATAGATACGCTTTCCTCAACGGTAAATCCACTCAGTTGATGACAATCGATGAAAGTGGACGAGTCGGGTTGGCCGCAACAGGCGGGGCCTTGATCCGGCCATCGATTGATGTGGCTGGCTGGACCTGGACAGCGGATAACGCGGCGGAGCATCCCTTACTAGTAGTTCCCGAAGATGTGGCCGGGCAAGGCGAAGCCCGCCCGATTAGCGTTTCGTGGCTTGAGGGAAAGAAAGTAACCTCGCTTTCGATTTCCCGCGATGGAGCCAGGGCGTTGATTGTCGCAGAAGAGAACAATGAATCAACTGTGTATATCGCCGGAATTGTGCGTGACGCAGATGGTGTTCCGCGTGGCCTGAGCGACGAACCAATGAAGGTCTACCCCTCCGTCCCGGTATCAACGGCGGTCTGGGACTCGGACCGATCAATTATCGTGGCTAAGCTGAGCACCACCGAACAGGTAGCTGCCGAGCAGCTCACCTTTGAACATGGTTCGGAACGCTTGGGGCTTCTCTTGGGAATGACCGGTATAACTTCGGGTGTCGGCGATCTCCGTCCGGTTTATGCGGAAACCAGCGAGGAACTTTACACGCGTGTGGGTAATTCGTGGCATGCACTGGATGACTATGCCAAAGACGTCGCTTACCCGGGCTGAGTCCACAAAGCGCGAACAGTTCACTGTGCGCGCACCTAGCACCATCATGCTTGAGCTATGCCGATTCCGTTACGCCTACTGGATTTCCTGGACACCCAGGTACATACGAGAAGTGTTGGGTGGCTGATGTTTGCGGTGCGCGAAACGATAAACCTTCTATTGCCCGCAAGCTGCGCGATTTGCGAGCGTGCCGATTTTCGGCTTTGCCCCGAATGCCGCCTTAAGGTTCATCAGCAATTATTTTTGCCCCCGCTCGGTGAACAACTCCAGTTCTATGTTGAGCTACCCAGTCTGCAATGGCAGCTACCGGTCAGCGCGACCGGCATCTATCGCAATGAGTTGGCCCGCGCGATCCTGTCCTTCAAGAATCAGCAACGCTATTTTTTGGCTCAAGAATTTGCGCCGTTCCTGGCCGCCACAATTAATACTGCCTGCCCTCCTCGACTATTTGACCAACCCACGTTGCTGGTGCCCATGCCCAGTTCGGTGCGTGCAGTAGGTACTCGTGGCTATCGTCCGGTCCAGGTGATCCTGCAGGAGGCGCAGCGCAGAGGCCTTCTGGCCGCGCACACTCGAACGGCGCCCTTATTGCACTATCGGTTCGGGCATCTTTTGAGCGGAGCGCAGAAATCTAAGTCGGGTGCGGCCAGGCGAGGTGGCGACTCGCCGTTGATTGCCGAACTTTCGACAGAGCCGCATCAGCCGATTCTCCTCATCGATGATGTAACGACCACCGGCGCGACGTTGCGCAAGGCTGCGATTGCCTGTTTTCACGCCGGTTACGACGTAGTCGGTGCGGTAGTCCTTGCCTATACGAAACCTCCTAGCGACGAAGAGGATTAAGCGATTTCGCTGAGCGCGATATGAAATCTAGCGGTTGGGTACTTGAATCTTGACGGAAGTGGCATAGGGTGAAGTATGGGTTGCATCACAGATGCAGCGAAGGCCCATCTTCAGCCTTTGGGGGAGGAAACCCCCGGGCTGTTGTGTCACCCGACTCCCTATTGGAGGACACCATGGAGCTGAATTACAGCGGACGTAATATCACCGTTTCGGATCGATTCCGTGAGTACGTGGACGAGAAAATCACGAAAGTTGATCAGCTGGCCAGTAAGGTCCAGCGCATCGACGTGAAGGTTGTCCAGGAAACACATGCACGCAATCAGAGCACAGCGCTCAGCGTCGAATTGACGGTCGTTTCCAAGGGGCCGGCGATTCGTGCCGAAGCCCGTGGAGCCGATAAATTTGCGGCATTCGACATTGCATTCGCAAAGCTCCTTGAACGACTGCGCAAGGCACGTGACAAGAAGAAAGTGCATCGTGGAAACCATGCGCCGATTGCTGTTCACGAGGCGACTAGTACGCTGCCGGTAGTGCAAAGCGGCAAGTCGCTGGTTGAAGAGACCCTTGAAGCACAGGCAACGGCTGAGGCTCAGGCTAACGATAAGGAAGCGGAATACTCACCTGTTGTCATCCGCCGCAAAGTCTTCCCTGCAGAAGTTATGAGCGTCGATGATGCAGTAGACCGCATGGAACTCGTTGGGCACCCTTTCTACCTGTTCATCGATGAAGCTTCCGGTGCGCACTCGGTAGTTTACGGACGTACCCAGTACCAGTACGGTGTGATCACCCTTGACCCGTCATTGAGTGAAAGCGACGAACTGCCAACCGAAATTCGCGGCTACCGCGATAAGGCTTTGGCAACCGAGGGTTAGTCATTAACAACTCGATCGACCAGGGCGGTCAACGCATTCTGGGCTTACCACAAGCCCGCAGAATCGCGTTGGCCGCCCAAGGTCTGTCTCGTCCACGCACCGAAGTTACTATCTCCTCAAGTCATCTCAAGAGAACTCTTGGCAGTATCGCGCAACTTCAGATTGACTCCATCAATGTGGTCAAGCGAGCGCACTACGTTCCACTGTTCGCCAGATTAGGTCATTACGACACCACGCTATTAGACACGCTTGTGTCGCAGCAGCATGGGCCAATCACCGAGTACTGGGCTCATGAGGCCAGTTATGTGCGCAGCGACCTGGTGCCAGACCTTATTCCGTGGCAACGCCGGCGCTGGGTAGACCGTTCTGCGAGTTTTGATAGTGAGCTCAAAGCATTGGCAGACCGAGTGCTGATCTATCTCGAAGCACACCCAGGCACTAGTGCTCGTGAGTTGAGTATTGCTCTGGACGTAGCGACGATGAAAGATCGAGAGCATTGGGGATGGAATTGGAACGACACCAAGATTGTCACCGAATCGCTCTTCGCTCAGGGAAAAATTCTCGCGCTAGGCAGAAACTCACGCTTTGAACGACTATTCGCCTTAGGGCATGTAGTCCTGCCTTCTCTCCAAAATGTAGAAAACAGAGCTAGAGAACAAGCACTGCGAAGGCTAGTCTTGGAATCCCTTTCGGCCCAGGGGATCGGAACTAAGCACTGCATTGCAGAGTACTTCCGACTGCCGCTGAAGGAAGTAGGAAGTGCTTTAGGATTTCTAGCACTGCAAGGAATGGTCCAAAAGGTGCAAGTTCAAGACATTAATGAACAGTGCTATCTATTGCCAGAGACAAAAATTCAGCGAAATATTGTACCTGATCTGCGACTATTGGCCCCATTTGATTCCATGGTTTTCAACCGGCGCCGTCTGGAACTATTTTTTGATTTCGAATACCGTGTCGAAATCTATGTCCCCAAAGAGAAGCGGCGGTATGGCTACTATGTATTTCCAATGCTCTACGGTGACCGGTTCATTGGTAGGGTCGATCTCAAAGCGGACCGCGCCGGAGGGCAATTGCAGGTAAATTCAGTGCATTACGAGAGTCATGCGCCGACTGACGTTCCTGCCGCCCTCGATCTTGAACTTGCGCGGATGGCCCGCTGGCTCGGCTTAGGCGAAGTGAAATATTTTCTGTGAACAGGCTGTCAGCGCAGTTCTTGTTCGCTTGTAGAACATCAAACCGCCCCGGGAAATAGCAGATTGTGCTGATTTCCTCACGTAGACTAAAGACGCCAGAATTTACTGTGCTTGAGATATTGGGAGCTACCACGTGGCATCATTGCTAGAACGTATTTTACGTACCGGCGACAAGAAGACTTTAAAGACTCTTCGAACTTACGCCGACACGATCAATACGTTGGAAGACGAATTTCGCGAAATGTCGGATGGGGAGCTAAAAGCCGAAACCGATAAGTTCCGTGCTCGTCTAGCCGAAGGCGAGAAGCTCGAAGCTCTGCTTCCGGAAGCTTTCGCCGTGGTGCGCGAAGCCTCTGACCGAGTCCTTGGCATGCGGCACTTTGACGTACAGCTCATGGGCGGCGCCGCATTGCACCTGGGTAATATCGCTGAAATGCGTACCGGTGAAGGTAAGACCTTGGTTGCGACAGCACCGGCTTACCTCAATGCACTGACCGGTAAGGGCGTCCACGTGGTGACGACCAATGACTTCCTGGCACAATACCAGTCAGAGCTTATGGGTCGAGTGTTCCGGTTCCTCGGTTTAAGCTGCGGTTGCATCCTGTCGAATATGGATCCGGCCGCCCGTCGTAAGCAGTACGAAAACGACATTACCTACGGCACGAACAACGAATTCGGGTTTGACTACCTGCGCGACAATATGGCCTGGAACAAGGAAGAACTTGTTCAGCGCGGCCACAACTTTGTCATCGTCGATGAGGTCGACTCGATCCTGATTGACGAGGCGCGTACGCCATTGATCATTTCGGGCCAGGCCTCGGGTGACGTCAACCGTTGGTACACCGAATTCGCTAAAATTGTGAAGCGCCTTGACCGCGATGACGACTATGAGGTCGATGAGAAGAAGCGCACCATCGGTGTGCTCGAAGCAGGCATCGAAAAAGTCGAAGACTACCTGGGAATCGACAACCTCTACGAGTCGAACAACACCCCATTGATCGGTTTCCTGAATAACGCCATCAAGGCAAGAGAACTGTTCAAAAAAGACAAGGACTACGTCGTCGTCAACGACGAAGTCATGATTGTTGATGAACATACCGGACGTGCGCTTGAAGGCCGTCGTTATTCCGAAGGCATGCACCAGGCCATCGAGGCCAAGGAGAATGTCAGTATCAAGGCTGAAAACCAGACCTTGGCAACCATTACGTTGCAGAACTACTTCCGCATGTACGAAAAGATCTCGGGCATGACCGGCACGGCTCAGACCGAAGCCGCGGAGTTCATGAGCACCTATAAGCTCGGCGTGGTGGAAATCCCTACTAACCGACCGGCAATTCGCAACGATCAGGCCGACCTGATCTATAAGAATGAAATTGCTAAGTTTGACGCGGTTGTCGAAGATATCGCTGAACGTCACGCAAGCGGGCAGCCCATCCTTGTTGGTACCACCAGCGTGGAAAAGAGTGAGTATCTCTCACGTCTGCTCGCCAAGCGAGGCATTCGCCACGAGGTACTCAACGCTAAGCAGCACGCCCGTGAAGCAGCCGTAGTTGCTATGGCAGGTCGTAAAAATGGCGTTACCGTCTCCACCAACATGGCTGGCCGCGGTACCGATATTATGCTCGGTGGCAACGCCGAGTTCCTAGCCGTGGCAGAGATGGAACGTCGCGGACTCGACGCGGAAAATAATCCCGAAGAGTACAACACGTTATGGGACGAGGTCTTTGCGAACGCCAAAAAGACCGTTGCCAGCGAAGCGGAAGAAGTCACCTCGCTCGGTGGGCTTTACGTACTCGGTACCGAGCGTCACGAATCGCGTCGTATCGACAATCAGCTTCGTGGACGTGCCGGCCGTCAGGGTGACCCAGGCGAATCACGGTTCTACCTGTCGATGACCGACGACCTGATGCGACGCTTTAATTCCGGTATGGCCGAACGCATCATGAACAACCCGTCGATGCCAGATGACGTGGCACTCGAATCAAAAATGGTTTCTAAGGCAATCGAGTCTGCTCAGGCTCAGGTTGAAGGCGTAAACGCCGAACAGCGTAAAAATGTGCTGAAATACGACGACGTGATGAACCGTCAGCGTGAAGCAATTTATGCAGATCGTCGTGCCATCCTAGAAGGCGCCAATATCGATGAGAAGGTGGGTCACTTCCTCGAAGATGTTGTGACCGCCATGGTTAATGAAGTGACTCTGGTCGGTAATCCTGACGACTGGGATCTGAAGCAGCTGTGGACGAACCTCAAGCAGCTCTATCCCATCGGTTTGACCATCGATGAAGTTATCGAAGAGGTCAATGGCCTAGGGCATCTAACGCCTAAGTTCTTGGAGACGGAAATTCTTTCCGATGCTAAGTACCAGTATGAACTTCGTGAAAATGCCATTGGCTCTGAGGTTCTGCGCGACCTAGAGCGCCGTGTAGTGCTTTCCACCATTGGACGTAAATGGCAGGAGCACCTCTACGAAATGGATTACCTCAAGGAGGGCATCGGCCTTCGTGCCATGGCACAGCGTGACCCATTGGTTGAGTACCAGCGCGAGGGCTTCACAATGTTCCAGACCATGATGGAATCCATTCGTGAAGAAAGCATCGGAACATTGTTCAACCTCGAAGTTCCTGCCAGTAGCGAGGCCAATACGGCCGGCCCCGCGGCCGTGCAAACGCCAGCTTCTCCAAAGAACTTGCAGTTCACTGGGCCCGACGAAGACGGTGAAGCTAGCACTCAGGCTGAACAGGCTTCTAATCCTGCCAAGGCAGCCAAGAAAAACAAGAAGGCCAAGCGCCGCTAAATCATTTCGACGCTTGTGATCTGCCACCGTCCGTGCCATGGCTCAATTCTGAGAGCTACGGCGCGGACGCGGTGTTTAAACGCAACTATTACCGAACATTCATAAGCTCCGGAGAGTGTGGGCCAAAGATGCAACGACCTAACCTGCCCATGACTCGTGCCGGGTTCGGGTTGAAGGGTATATCCGCCGGTTTGTAAAATCGCTTGGGCACGAAGTTTCTTCACGCATTCGGGTTCCATAACGAACGCTAGTTGGCCTACCGTGCGATAGCCGGCGATGATCTCAAAGACTGCGCGAGATACAGCGTGTGAAAGTTCGATTACGTTCTTGCGTTCCGAAGTAGTCACCGCAGGGCGGCGGAAGATTCGATCCATGGCCAACGAAATTTGTTGGGGCGATCTCGTTCTATTGTTCTCACGATGTTCTGAAGAGATACGTAGTGGAACATTAGCGCAAGTTATGTTCACCGGTTCAGTCCTGGGCTCGGTGAACGTCTCTGATTGAATACTCACTTTGGTTTCCTCCTTAATCGACAACGGGCAGTTTCAGCTCAAGACCGAGCTGAAGCATATTCGGATCGTCTCCAATCACCTCGCGATTCATCTCGTATATTTGCGGCCATAATTTGGCGATCTCTGCAGACGACCCGTCGCTAAGCAACATTTGTTGGGCAATGCTCCACAGCGTTTGCCCTGAAGTAACGATTACTACCTCGTTATCGGGTGCCGGCCGGTTGCGTTCTTTTCCTGGACCCATCAACCGATTCATCGGAATACTTAGTGAACCGGGCAACCACCCAGGGGTTGGGACCGTCGTATTTGGTTGTGCGTTTACTGCCAATCTGTCATCTGAAAATGCCGCGAGTTCTTCGCTCTGAGAAGAGGAAACCTGCGGAATCGTATAAGTCGCGGCGTGGGCGAGCCCGGTAGCCGCGAAAGCCAAGCTGGTGCCTACAACGGAGCCCAGGATCCGGCGGGTTAGCGTGGGAGCTATCCGGCAAAAGAGCTCTAAGGGTCCGGTATGGCCGTGCCGTGCTGCGAAGATGGCGATGCGTAGCATCAAGTAGGTGAGAAGACCCGTTAACACACAGATGCCGACTGCGCAGAGAAAAAGAATCAGAGAGTTTTGCAAGAGATCACCGTCCGCTTCAAAACGCGGACGCGTGGAACGCACCCAATCGTGCACTGCAAAGGTGAGTACAGAGCAAGCAGCGACGAGCAGACAAATGATGAAGGTCTTTCGGTGACGGATCATTGCTTTGCCTCGTTAGGTTAGAGTAGATGCAATTTGATGTCATTAGATATAGATCATGACACTTTAAGTGAATTTAGGGAATAGGGTTTCCCAATAAACTCATCTCTCGTACAGTTGGCGCATGCGGTGGGAATCTTTCTTTGAAGATCTTGAGGCCCAAGCGGAAGCTCAACATGCAGCGCAATTACGCGATGAAGTAGCTGAAGGTATCAGAGTTGAGCGCGCTACCGAACGCATGCGCAACCGGCTGTTGGAGATGCAGAGCTCAACCGTGGAAGTCAAGCTGACCGGGGGAGTAGAGCTCAATGCGAGGCTCGGACCGGTTGCCGCCGAGTACTTCTGTTTGGAAAGCGACGGGACGCGGTGGATAGTTCGCTGGCTAGCATTACGGTCGCTTGGGTTGTCATCGACGAAATTGAATCCGGGTGCCCGTTTATCCCCGGTAAAATTTGCGGCCGTAGTGCGCGGTGTATTACGCGATCGGCAACGACTTGTTATTTACGATGTCAGCGGCCAGCTGGTTGCCGAAGGGACATTGTGGCAGGTAGGTGCAGACTTCCTCATCATCGCTATTCATCCGCGCGATGAATTTGCACGGGATCGCAGTATCAGCGGCTATCAACTTTTACCTTTGGAAACCATTGGATGGATCCAAATCGCCGGGTCGAATTAATCCACACCCTCGCGGCAAAGGGTTCACAGCGTGCGCAAGTTGTCGTAGGCTCGCGAAACAAGCAACTAGTGCGGTCAAAGGATAAACAATGATTGGTGAACAGAGTAGTAGCGCATCTCGTTCAACAACAGCGGCCCGGGTCAAACGCCCTACATGGAAGGATCCTCGACTCGCTCTAGGTGCAGTACTGGTGGTCGCGTCGGTGGTTGGCACCGTATATTTAGTCCGTGAGCTGAACCACACGACCGAGGTCTATGTCGCAGGTGCCAACATCACCTTAGGAGAAGAGCTAACACTCCAAAATCTCAGGATTGAAAATGTCCAGCTTGGTGAGTCAGGTACACAATATCTGGCAGCGAACCCGGAACTGATCAGTGAGGCACGCGCTAATACGTTTATCGGTGAAGGCGAGTTCATCCCGAACTCTTCGATTACGCATAATGACTTAGGCTCGCGCCGTCCAATAAATATTGAACTTCCGGCTGACCTCACGCCCGCTATCACTCCGGGCAGTTTTGTGGACGTGTGGATCGCGCAACGTGAAAAAGCAGGATCAACCTATGGGGTGCCGGAA
This sequence comes from Glutamicibacter sp., assembly GCF_035257265.1. GTDB lineage: Bacteria > Actinomycetota > Actinomycetes > Actinomycetales > Micrococcaceae > Glutamicibacter. Next base: position 111,421 of record NZ_DATEXC010000032.1, on the reverse strand, counting down.
CAACTAGCGAGCATGGTTGAAGTATCTGCCAGGGTGGCCAGAGCTGGCGGACTGGTGAACCAGACCGGAACTAATCTGGAACTGCTCGTTGAGCCTACCCACCTTGAACCTCTACTCCAGGCGCTAGCAAATGAATCAAGAATTATTGTTATCTACAATCCTGCCGGAACCCAAAAATGAGTATCAGCGTTGTTGTCTTAGGTAACGATGAGCATGTGGTGCGCCAAATCGAGGGCTACCGAGGCGAACTTATGGTGACACGCGTGTGTGAAGATGTAGCTGAAGCAATCGCAGTATGTGCTGTCGGTGCAGTAGACGTGCTGTTGGTTTCAGGCCGTGAACTTTTGCCCCCAGTTGAACAGATTGATGCAATTGCCGCTCTGCGCACTGCCTTGGTGCTCCTTGACAACAAACCGCGGACCGAGAACATCATTACCGGTCTTCTGGAAGTTGAACCAGACATCTCGATGATTGAATTAGAACCACTCGTCCTGAGAACACTTCGTGAACTGACCCATCCTGAGAGACTCGATACTGGGAACGCATCGCCAACTAGTACCGGCTCTGATGGCACAAGCGGAAAAATTGTGTGTTTTTGGGGAGCGCCAGGTTCGCCAGGGCGAAGCACCGTTGCCTTGAACTATGCGGTGGAAGCAGCCCTGGGAGGGCAATCAGTGGTGATACTAGACGCGGACACTTTTGCTGCCTCGATCTCAATACAATTGGGATTGTTGGATGAGTCTGCGTCTATCGCGCAATTGTGTCGAGTTATTGATTCGGGATCCAAAGAACCAGCCCGTTTAGCTGCAACGTGTCTTAGCGTTGAGGTTGCCTCGGCAGTCATCAAGGTTGCTACCGGTTTACCGCGTGCAAGCAGGTGGCCAGAAGTACGTGCCTCAGCTTTACGCCGTGCCACTGAAGTGCTTCGTGAACATCATGATCTGGTGGTGCTGGACGTGGCATCTCCCATCGAATTAGACGAGCAGCTCAGCTTCGATACACAAGCTCCTCAACGGAATGCGGTAACGGTAGAAATGCTGCGTAGTTCCGATGAAGTGTTCATGGTTGTTGCTGCCGATAGCGTCGGAATTCCTCGTGCACTTCGAGCCATTGATGAGTTTGAAGAACAAATACCAGGTGTTGAACTTCAAATTCTTTTCAACAAGCTTGGCACTGCCAATACTGGTCACAGCCCGAAACGCCGTCTTTTGGAAGCATGGGACCGTTTTGGACCGCGCCATACTATTGCCGGCTATCTTCCGCAGGATACCGTCAGCTGCAACGCCGCGTTGCTTGCTGGATCACCTTTAGCTGAAATTGCTCCTAAAAGTACATTGCGTACTGAAATCAAGGGTTTGGTGGGCATTAAATCTTCGGATAAGAGGCAGAAACGCTTGAGTCGTCGATTCGGCTAAAGGCATGAACTTGACGAATCGAAAACACGGTAGTGTGGATTACATCGGAGATCCGCAAAGACGCGGATTGATAAGAATTTCGTTCTTGGAGGCGTTCACTTGAACTCGTCGGAATCCAACATGTCAGAATCATTTATGGATGCGACACTCACCACGCAGTTGGTGGGCGAGTACTATGGCCAGACCGCGCAAGAGGACGTTGCGGCGTACACGCCCGACGAACTTGAAGCGCGAGTGGCTGCACACCTAGAAATTGGATATGGCCGTGACGTTGACACGGCTAACGTATCTATCACCCGCAACAACGGCGTTTCGGTGGTACATATCGTCACCGATGACATGCCTTTTCTGGTTGACTCCGTCACCGCGGAATTGGTTCGTCTTTCGGCGCCCATCCAGCTTGTAGTTCACCCGACGTTCGTCGTCTCGCGCGACCGCGAAAGCGGATTCATCAAGAAGCTGTCACACTCAGGATTGCAGCACGTTGCCAGTGGAGATACTGCGGCTCTGTCAGATCTCAGCGCGTTGACCTCACTTGATACCCACACCAAGGTTGAATCGTGGATCTCGGTGGAGGTCGCCCGTGACCTGAGCGACGACGAGGCAGTGACCATCGTCGAAAACCTAAATAAGGTTTTGTCGGATGTGCGTATTGCAGTCCAGGACTGGCCAGCCATGCTTGATCGTGCCAAAGACATTGCTGCAACATTGCCACAGACCGCTAATGCGGGGGACATCGCGCAACTAGATCAGGCCGTTGAGCTGCTGAACTGGATGTCCGATGGCCGCTTCACCTTCTTGGGATACCGCCATTACGATCTCAGCACCGAGCACGGTGAAGATGTTCTGGTTGCCCGGGAAGGCAGCGGTCTAGGTCTGATGCGTGAAGTGGAGAATCAGGGTCCACAGCATTTGACTAAACGCGGACGTGCCATGGCCCGCGATAAGAGCGCTTTGATCATTACCAAAGCCAATTCGCGCTCCACTGTGCACCGCGGGGTTTACCTCGATTATGTGGGTGTGAAGAGCTTTGATGCAAACGGCGAGGTCAACGGTGAACGTCGTTTCATCGGCCTCTTCGCTTCAAAGGTGTATACCTCAAGTGTTAAGTCAGTACCGGTGGTTCGTGAAAAGGTTGAGGCAGTACTAAAAAACACTGGCTTTGCTGGCGATTCACACTCGGGCAAGGACATTGTCACGATTCTGGAAGCTTACCCTCGCGATGAACTATTCCAGATTTCGATTGAAGAGCTAACTGAGATAGCTTTGGGTATTCTGCGACTGCAGGAACGCCGGCGTACCTCGGTCTTTTTACGCACAGACTCTTACGGGCGTTTTGTGACCGCAATGGTGTACCTGCCTCGTGACAGGTTCTCTACCGATGTGCGTCAGCGTATTGAAAAGGAATTGGCCTCAAGCTTCAACCCGGTATCCACCGAATACGAGGCACAACTTGGTGCCGGTGCGCTGGTTCGTCTCTTCTACCGCCTGCGTCTGCAGCACCACGGACTTGCCCCGGTCGTGGACCGTAAGGCATTGGAAGACCGTATCGCTAAGGCTGTTCGTTCTTGGAGCGATGCGATCACCGACACCGCACGTCTGAGCCTTTCTTCGGGAGACGCTAACCAGCTGGCAAATGCTTGGGCCGGTGCTTTCCCCGAGGCGTACAAGGTGCAATTCGAAATTGAAGACGCGCTGGCTGACATCGACTTGCTCACCGAGTTGAATGACCCAGAGCATCAGGGGCCGGTAGTCTCGTTCTACGACGCACCTTTTGACGAGAGCTCGCCGGTCACCAAGCGCATGAAGATCTTCGTTGATCGTCCATTGCTGCTCTCGCGTATCCTGCCTGTCCTTCAAGATCTGGGACTGGATGTCGTCGACGAACGACCGTTCGAGTTGAGCCCGGATGGTCTGGGGGAACGCTACATCTATGACATGGGACTGCAGGTTGATCCCGACATTGATTTCTCTGCCATCGAAGGCAAACTTGCCGACGCATATTCGGCAGTGGTTCGCTCGGCAGCTGAATCGGACAAGCTAAACGCACTGGTACTGCGCGAAGGTCTCACCTGGCAAGAGGTAGCGATGCTTCGTGCCTACGCTCACTACCTGTTGCAGCTCGGCGTCTCGAACTCCACGGGGTTCATTGCTTCGACCTTGGTGAACAATTCCGCGGTAACTCACGGAATCGTTGCGCTGTTCCAGGCAACCTTTGATCCTGCCTTGTCCGCTGAGGCTTCGACTTCGGCACGCGACCAAGCGCATGCGCAGATCACCGAAGCACTGGAGAACGTACCGACGCTGGACGCCGATACCCTTCTTCGCCGGTTCGTAAAGGTCATCGAAGCAACCAAACGCACCAACTACTTCGCTGATGGTGTGGCGCTCGCTTTCAAATTGGCTCCAGAAGAAATTGACTTCGCACCGTTCCCGCGACCAAAACACGAAATGTGGGTCTACTCGCCGCGTGTAGAAGGCGTACATTTCCGATTCGGCGCGGTAGCTCGTGGTGGACTGCGCTGGTCGGATCGTCGAGAAGACTTCCGCACGGAAGTGCTGGGCCTGGTCAAGGCGCAAATGGTGAAGAACTCAGTCATCGTTCCAACCGGCGCCAAGGGTGGTTTCTACGCTAAGCAATTGCCTAATCCTGCAGTGGACCGTGCAGCGTGGATGGAAGAAGGCAAAGCTTCCTACCGAATCTTCATCAAAACCTTGTTGGATCTGACGGACAACTTGATCACCGATGAAAACGGAGAACACGTTGCGTACCCGGAGAATGTAGTGCGTCGCGACGGTGATGATACATATCTTGTTGTCGCAGCGGATAAGGGAACTGCAAGCTTCTCCGATATTGCCAACTCGATCTCCCAAGATAAGGGCCACTGGTTAGGCGACGCGTTCGCCTCCGGTGGATCGGTGGGCTACGACCACAAGGGCATGGGAATTACCGCTCGCGGTGCATGGGAATCGGTCAAGCGTCATTTCTTCGAGCTGGGTGTGGACACACAAAGTGACGAATTCAAAGCCGTAGGCGTGGGCGACATGTCCGGTGACGTTTTTGGCAACGGCCTATTGCGAACCCGCACGGTAAAGCTGGTGGCGGCCTTTGACCACCGCGATATTTTCTTGGATCCAAATCCTGAGCCAGAAGCAGCTTTTGTCGAGCGTCAGCGCTTGTACGATCTACCTCGCTCCAGCTGGGCTGATTACAATAAGAACCTGCTCTCCGAAGGCGGTGGGGTCTACTCCCGCAGCTTGAAATCGGTCCCGATCAACGCACAGGTTCGGGAAGTGCTTGGCTTGGACGCGTCGGTAACCAAGATGAGCCCTAACGAATTGCTCAAGGCCATCTTGTCGGCCCCGGCCGACTTATTGTACAACGGCGGTATCGGTACATATGTGAAATCCAGCGCCGAGACCCACGGGCAGGTTGGAGACCGTGCAAACGACGCGATCCGCGTTGATGGACGAGACATCCGAGTCAAGGTCATTGGCGAGGGCGGAAACCTTGGCATGACCCAACTAGGCCGTATTGAAGCCGCGCAAAATGGAGTTGTTCTCAACACCGACGCGATTGATAACTCGGCTGGTGTCGACACCTCTGACCGCGAAGTGAATATCAAGATCTTCGTTGATCGCCAGATCAAGGCCGGGCAGCTGAGCGCTGAGGAACGAAGCGAGTTCCTCCTGTCAATGACCGACAACGTGGGCGACCTGGTCTTGCAGACCAACTTCGATCAGAACGTATTGCTACTCAACGAGAAGCATGCAGCGAAAGTTTGGGCTCCAGCTTACGAACGTCTGATGCAGTGGTTGGAGGAGCACGCGGATCTGAATCGTGAATTGGAGTTCCTCCCAAGTAACGAGGAACTCGAAGAGCGTAAGAACTCCGGTGGAGTAATGACTACACCCGAAATTTCGGTGCTCGCCGCCTACGCCAAGATTCAGCTCGCTCACGCGTTAGCCGAATCAGACCTGGCAGATGATCCGTACTACGTTGCAACGTTGCGCCGCTACTTCCCAGAACAGCTCGTTGAGCGTTTTGGGGACCAGTTGGAAACGCACCCGCTGCGTCGTGAAATCATTGCGACGGTTGTCGCCAACGACATGATCAATATCGGTGGCGTCACCTATGTCTTCCGCGCCATGGAAGAGACTGGTGCCAACGAGGTCCAGATCGCAAAGATGTTCACCGCACTGCGCGATGTTTATGGCTTCGACCGTCAGTTCGCTGCGATCAACGTCCAGCGGGCCGGTACCGATGTCGAATACTGGGGACGTCAACACCATGACATGCGCCGTTTGCTCGATCGTACAACCCGTTGGTTCATCAACCGCGTCGATCAGCAGCAGCCGGTAGATGACATCGTCCGCACCTACGAGCCGATTGTCAGCCAGCTACGTCAAAGCCTGCCGACATACCTGGTGGGCTCGGATCTTGAGCGATACAACGAATGGCAGCTAGACGCCATCAACCATGGAATCGATGAGCACCGGGCCAGCATGTGGGCCTCGCAGTTTGAGTCCTACACGTTGCTGGATATTGCTGATCTTGTGGGTCGCTCAGAGTATTCAGCGCAGCAGATCGCCGAGACCTACTTCGTGCTTTACAACGAATTTGGTGCCGATGAACTGCTGAACCGAATCACCAAGTTGCCTCGTTCAGACCGCTGGCAGGCCTTGGCACGTGCGGCAATGCGTGATGATCTGTACACGACGCTTGTGGACCTAACAGGCAATGTGTTGGATAACGGTGCACACATTGCCGACCCGGCAGAGCGTGTTGCGGCCTGGGAAGAGGCAAACGCGGCTAACCTTGATCGTGCGAAGACAATGTTTGCTGAAGTAAACAGCCTCGGACGCGACGACATGGCGTCGCTGTCTGTAGCCCTTCGCCTTCTGCGTTCCATCGTCCGGAGGTAACACCCGCTAATGGCCCTCATTACCGAGCAACAACGTCAACGAGCAAATCTCGGGCCCGGTGATGAGGACTGGCTGCACCTACTGGTGGGGGACTGGCAACTAATCTCGGATCTAGCATTCGCAGACCTGGTTCTCTGGTTCCCCACCGGCGACGGTTCCTACGTGGCTCTCGCGCACGTACGACCGTCAACGTCCCACACGGTATTCCATACCGACTTTGTGGGCGAACGGATCCGCAAGGATCTACGGATGATGGTTGACCAGGCTTGGGATAGCCAAAAGGTGCAGAAATCTGCCGAGCAACCAAGCGCAGAACTGATCTCCGGTCTCACCTCGGTCCAAGCGATCCCATTGGTTCGTCAGCATCGTTCGGTTGCGGTGATCACCTCGCACTTCGATCCAAACCAAGCCCGAACCCCCTCAAATCTTGAACTCGTGTACCGGCAGAGCGCCGATGACCTATTGACCATGGGCACTCGTGGCCTATGGCCCGATTTTGCAAGCCCCACCGGGTCGCGTCGTGGAGCGCCGCGCGTGGGCGACGGGTTTATCCGACTAAATGTTGACGGTGTGGTGGAGTATGCGAGCCCTAACGCCGTGTCGGCCTTCCGCCGTTTGGGAGCAGCCGAAGTGCTCCAAGGACAACCGTTAGCAGATCTCACGATGGCTCTGGTTAGTGACCGTCGTGTAGTCGATGAAACTCTGCCCTTAGTACTCCAAGGGAAAATGCCGTGGCGAACCGAAGTAGAGTTCTCCGGAGTGACGCTCTCGTTGCGTGCCATTCCACTTCGTGATGAATCCAGACGTTGGGGTGCCTTGGTATTGTGCCGAGACGTCACCGAACTTAGGCGCCGGGAGAAAGAACTTGTCACCAAGGACGCCACTATCCGCGAAATTCACCACAGGGTGAAAAATAATTTGCAAACGGTTGCCGCCTTACTGCGTATGCAGTCACGTCGTATGAGCTCTGATGAAGGTAAACAAGGCCTTGAACAAGCGATGCGTCGTGTCTCGACCATTGCCTCAGTACACGACTTCCTATCTAAGGGTCTGAACGAAACCGTAAAATTTGATGATCTTATGGATCGTCAATTCAGGCTGATCGTCGAAATTGCCTCACCCGGTCAGCGTGTGGCAACACGACGTGAAGGTGAATTCGGGATGCTGGACGCCGATTTAGCCACTCCATTGTCGCTGGTCATCAACGAGCTTGTGACAAATGCGGTCGAACACGGGTTAGCGAACCGTGATGGTGAGGTCGGGCTGCTAGCAAACCGCTACAGCGGACACGATGGTAAAGACTGGTTGCGAGTCGTGATCCAGGACGACGGGCATGGGTTGCCAGCAGGTCCACGGCGTGAAGGCTTGGGCCTACAAATCGTCCGCACATTGGTCACTAGCGAATTATCTGGTGAAATTCAGTGGATGCAGTCGGAACCGCAAGGGACCAAGGTCGTCATTGAGATGCCATTGCATCGACATCGCAGAGATCACCATACTGTCTAAGCAACTTCGCTGAGCACAAAAAATGCGGGTAAGTTCCGGAAGGAACCTACCCGCATTTTCTCATGTCTAGCTGTACTGCTTCATCAAAGATTTAACACTGGCAACGTAGCGCTTGGTGTCTTCGAACATCCCGTACTTTCGAACTCCACCCAAGCCCTGGTAGTAGGATGCAATCGCTTCATCCAGGCTGTTGGTGTTATCCAAGTTGAAACGAATCGTAGCAACACCGGCTGCGACATTGTCTTGAGGCTTCAGAAGATTTAGATCGCGTCCTAAACGAGATGACATCCATTCGCCGGTACTTGGAATGACCTGCATGGTGCCAAGGGCGTTAGCAGGGGATACCGCACGCATGTCGAAGCCAGACTCCTGCATGGCATGTGCCATTGCAAGCGACGGGTCTACTCCCATGCTGTTGGCAGTGGAACGAATCAGCGCTTTCATCTCGTCTCGGCTTGGGACCGAGACGGAATCGAGGTAATTCTTATTCTCGTTGGCACTGTTCACGGTGGCATCCGGGTAGGTGCGGCCCAAGAAAGAATTACCGATCTTACGGTCCTTTTTCTTTTCAATGTTTCCATTTGGCGAAACCGAAGAACCTGAGACTCGGAGTTTTTCACCGATCTTCAGGGCAGTCTGCGAGCTTACCTGAGGGTTCAAGTTCAGCAGAGCTGACAGCTTCATATCGTGTTGACCGGCGATACCGCCGAGGGTGTCACCACTCTTGACAGTGTAGGTCGCGTTGCCCGACTTCTTTGGTGAGCTCTTCTTTTCGGTGTTTTTCGATTCCGAAGAACCGCCTGAAACAACGAGCTTATCGCCTGGGAAGATGTGCTTACCGGAGCTAATGTTGTTCTTGCTGAGCAAGGTCGACAGGCTCATATTGTGCTTTACTGCAATTCCCCCGAGGGTATCGCCACTCTTGACCGTGTAGGTCGAGGAGCTCGATGTTGATTTAGGGGAGCTCGACTTTGAGTCTGAATCGTTGCTTGTGGACTTGCCAGAAACGGTGATCTTATCACCGGGGAAAATCGACTTCGAAGCTGAGAGCTTGTTTTTGCTCAGCAGGGTCGACAGGCTCATATTGTGCTTGACTGCAATGGCTCCGAGAGTATCGCCGTCTTTGACGGTATACGTTACCTGACCCGAGTTCGAGCTATTGCGCTGCGAATCGTTCTTTGGCGCAGATGATTTAGAGCTGCCTGCAACGGTGAGCTTATCGCCAGGGAAGATCAAAGTGCTGGTAGATATGTCGTTTTTGCTCAACAGGCTGGACAGGCTCATATCGTGCTTGGCAGCGATACCACCTAGAGTGTCGCCGTTCTGCACGGTATAAGAGGAGCTCTGCTGGGTTTGCGGAGCAGACTTTTTCTTCGATGACGACGCATTGCCAGGGACTTTGAGCGTCTTCCCGGCGACAATCACGTCATTCTTTAGATTGTTGATCTTCTTTAGCTCGGAGATCGAAGTGTTGTATTCCTTGGCGATACTCCACAAGGAAGCTCCCGGTTCAACTTTAATCTCCTTGGCGCTGCGCTGGGCAGGCAGACCAAGAGTTGAAACTCGTGAAGCGAGTAGGTGAGCTTTGATTTGGTTTTCAGCAATTTTTAGACTTGCTGGCGAGACGCTTTTAGGTGCAAGTACGCTCGGGCTCTGTGGAACTGAAACAGGTGCCGCGTGTACGGCTGGAGCTAACGCCAGACTGCCGATCACCGCGGCAGGTATAGCTGCGCCGGCTACGACGCCTAGCGCATGCTTAGCTGCATTGCTCGATTCGTGGGGCATGGAGTGAATCCTCAAATCAGTGGAGTAGGTAACAACTTCGTTCGCACGTCTTCGTTGGCAACGGGGCCAATGTGGTTCGTGTTGAAATTGTTATCAAAGTGATACATGAAAATTTACACTACTAGTGGGGCGCAAGGAAACCATTGTGGCGATTCGGGAAGAAGTTTCTGCACGGTTTACCTTTTTGTGGGAACCTTAAGAGGTGAATGAACTTCAAAAAACCGTTGGCCAGTGGCTGACTCTTCCGGACTTAGCCGAAATTCTTGATGTCGATATCCGGGCAATACACCGGTTACTCGATGAACGAGCCATTATCTCTGTGCGAATCGGAGAGCGAAACGTGCGGTCAATCCCCGCTGACTTTGTACTTGATGGTGCAGTCGTTGAAAGTCTCAAGGGAACGTTGTCAGTCCTGCTGGATGCCGCGTACTCGGATGAAGAAGCCATCATGTGGCTATTCACTGAAGACGAATCACTTCCAGGGACTCCGATGAATGCCCTTCGTACTGGGCGAAAAACAGAAATCCGTCGTAGGGCTCAAGCTCTAGCTTGGTAATAGAGCAGAACTAATCGTAAAGATTGCATAAACCTTAGGTCTCGAACGTGTTGTTGATAACCTCATGTTCGGGACCTTAGTTTGTGCTCGGGTATTTGCGAAAACACGTCGACGGAGTCCCGCTAATGATCCTGGAAATAGCAGTGGCCGACTACGAATAAAAACTTCGTGGTCGGCCACTGCTAACTGAGTACGGATATACGGTTGTTTACTTACTTCTTTTGGTCACGATGCCGCTGAGGTAATGCATCCCTGCCAGCGACAAGTCCGTAACGGTGATGAGTTTGAGTGCGGTAAGAGACTGCTCAGTTAGTTCGCTAATACTCGATTCGGTTTCCGCTAGAGCTCCCGAGGTTTTCAAAATTGTGCTCATCTTGTCCACCTCAACGTCGCTCATATCTGAGGCACCGAGGCGGTCTTGGATAAAGTCACGTTCCGCCGGGGCGGACTTTGCTAACGCATGGGCGATCAATTCGGTTCGTTTACCTTCACGCAGATCGTCTCCCGCTGGTTTTCCAGTCACTGAAGGGTCACCGTAGACGCCAAGAACATCGTCACGAAGTTGGAAGGCCTCACCTAGCGGCAATGCAAACGCGCTATAGTTTTCTAGCAATTCTGCGCCTGCATTAGCTAATGCCCCACCCAACAAAAACGGGTTCTCCGACGAGTACTTTGCAGACTTAAAGCGCACGATAGTCCGAGCCCGCTTCACTGCTTCTGCCGGATCATAAGCAGAGCCGGCAGACTCTTCAAGGACGTCGAGGTATTGCCCGGCCATGACTTGCAGTCGCATCCTATTAAAAATGGATCGAGTCGCTGAATTGAGCCCATCAATCTCCGCAAATACTTCTTCACTCAGAGACAGGCATAGGTCGCCAGTTAAAATGGCGCTCGCCATTCCATAAGCGGCGGCATCGCCGGTTAAACCGAGTGATGAGTGCTGAGCTTCGAATCTCTTGTGAACGCTTGGCTTTCCACGACGAGTATCGGAATTGTCAATGATGTCGTCGTGGATCAGGGCCGCACCCTGAAAAAGCTCCAGAGAAACGCCTAGACGAACGATATTCTCGTCGTCTGGATTTCCTCCAGCACCGAGGTATCCCCAGTACGCAAAGAGTGGACGCAGGCGTTTACCGCCACGTACTAAATCTTGGATGCTACTGACAATTTCAGTGGCGCTGGAGGTAATCTGAGCAACTTCGTCACCTTTTGAAGACAAGAATTGTTCCAGAAGTTTGGCGACCGCATCGGTATAGGTGCGACTCATCTGTTCAGCCTTGGATACCAGAGCTGACAGAGGTTCAGGCGAGGACATGAAAAACCATTTTCTAAGCGTGAACTACTAACGGATACTGTCAACTCTACAGTCATCTCTGTACCGCGATCACGGTGACTGGAACGGCGGACTAATCGAGGTTGATCGTGATCCGCCGAACCGTCGGGTCGCTCATTAGACTAGGAATATGGCAGATCTGGATAATCGCGCAATTTTGCACGTGGATATGGATGCGTTTTTCGTATCCGTAGAGCTTCGCGACCGGCCAGAGCTACTTAATGAACCAGTCATAGTGGGATTCCCTGGCGGTCGTAGCGTAGTGCTTTCGGCTTCCTATGATTGCCGCGCACGTGGGGTGCGTTCGGCCATGCCAATGAGCCAAGCCATGGCCTTGATGCCTCAGGCCACGATCATTGAGCCTCGACATAGTGTGTATACCGAAGTTTCGGCACAAATCATGAACTATTTTGAGACCATTACGCCGCTGGTCGAACAGGTAAGTATCGACGAAGCTTTCTTAGATGTGACCGGAAGTATGCGATTGCATGGTGGACCGGTAGCAATCGCACATAAGATCCGAGCGCATGTGGCAGAAGAACTGCATCTTCCTGCGAGCGTGGGCATTGCCAGAAACAAATTCGTGGCAAAGCTCGCCTCGACACACGCGAAGCCAGATGGCCTAATTGTCGTCGCTCCAGAGCGAACCACAGAATTTTTGCATCAGCTTCCGGTCTCAGCGATGTGGGGAGTGGGAAAGAAAACCGGGGAACAACTGCACGCCCTGGGAATTGAAACCATCGAGCAGCTGGCTACCGAGCCGCAATCCCGAATGATCCAACGCTTTGGAGAACACGGACGTTCTTTGCATCTGCTGGCCCACGGTATCGATAACCGACAGGTGCAAACGACACGGCAGGAGAAGAGCATCTCTGCGGAGCATACTTTTGCTGGTGATGTGAAAGATCTCGAGGTGCTCGAGGAAGAACTACTGAGGTTGGGCCACCGGTTGGGACAGCGCCTAAGGGCTTCCGGAAAAGCCGCGTCCGGGGTGGGGCTAAAACTCAAGTATCAGGACTTTAGCGGAGTGACTCGAAGTAGATCTATGACGGTACCGACTGATTCCTCGGCGACTATAAGTCAACATGCCGTCGAACTGTTGCGCCGCATGACTCCGCTATCTCAGTCCGTAAGGCTGGTGGGTGTCAAAGCGGAAAGGCTAAGCGACCCTGAACTGGGAATACAGTTGAGCCTGGACCCTGTGGAAGAGAAAACCCGTGAAGCTGAAAGAGTTGCTGACGAAATAAGCCAACGTTTTCCTGGCTTCGGATTGTCTCCAGCTCGGTTCTTGCGACCTAAAGAAAAATAGGTCTGCTACTCACAATGATGGAGTTGCCTGAAAGTGCTGAAGATCAACTAGCAGGGGAGCGGCAAAAGAGACTATCCTAATAAGTAGGTAGCAAATACCGATTGGGAACGATTCCAAGTGGTTGTGCGTTATACCTGTAGGCGGTGATGGACCGCTACGGAAGTGATTGGAAGGAGAAGGCGATGCCGCTATCAGAGCACGAGCAACGTCTATTGGAGCAGTTGGAGAAGCAACTGCACGAGGATCGTCGCTTCGCTTCCAGCATGAAGGCTCCAGCAAGTACTGGTCGTCTTTCAACACGCAACATTGCACTTGGTGCGCTTCTGGTCATCGTGGGACTCGCTGGTCTCATCTTTGGAATTTCCCAGCAGCTGATCATTGTCGGTGTTATCGGGTTCGCAGCCATGTTCGCTGGCGTTCTTCTGGCCCTTGCTAAATCGGCGGAAGGAAAAGTCGGTGGCATCAAGGCTCCGGCTAATTCCAAGCCATCGGGATCAGGAAATTCGCCGTTCATGAGCGGTCTGGAAGAGAAATGGAACCAGCGTAAGCGGGACCAGTCCGACGGATAGATTTTTGTTTTCGAGGTGTAACCCTTTGTGGGGTTGCACCTCTTTTTTCTTTTAATCGACTTTGGCCGGCGTCAGCACAATTCTCGGCAGATTCCTAGGTAACGGGTTTTTAGGGGTTATTTACTCACCCCCACTTTCCACCCCGCACCCCTCCATAATGCTCCCCAAGCTTAGATTTCGCCCATAAACAGCGGTTTCTCGGCCTTTTTGCGCTAGAAATCCTTAGTTATCGATCCATCGTTACTTAGGCCCTCCACAACGGAAGCTGGGAAAAACCCGCGAAATCAAGGCTTTTTTTAATTCCAACTCCTCGCGAAAACGCGTTGTTTGCGTTGACAGTGGAGGGTTGTGGAGTAAAGTGGAGTGCAGTAGAGGGAATTGGGTAATTAGACCACTTTGCGGGAAAGGCGGTGTGCATGTTCCTTGGAACGTACACGCCCCGGCTCGATGAAAAAGGTCGACTAATTCTGCCTGCTAAATATCGTGACGAGCTCTCATTTGGCCTAGTGCTTACCCGAGGGCAGGAACGTTGCATCTATGTCTTTAGCCAGCGTGAGTTTGAGAAGCAACATGAGCAACTAGCTCAGGCATCATTGACTTCACGTAAAGCACGAGATTATGCGCGTGTGTTTTTGTCGGGCGCTTCTGATGAATTGCCAGACAAACAAGGACGAGTCACGATTCCGCAGGTATTGCGTAGCTACGGAGGCTTGGACCGTGAAGTGACGGTCATCGGTGCGGGAAGCCGGATCGAAATTTGGGACTCCACGGCCTGGCAGCAGTACCTGCAAGAACAAGAAGAAGTTTTTTCCGAAACGGACGAAGACTAGAACCTATTTCGGGTTCCGGTACTTTCCACAGAAACAAGAGCGCTGGGATGAGATCTCCAGCCACCTTGATGGTGACTTGCTCTGGCTCCACTTCCCCGGATCCAGATCAACGATCATCGACGCGAGGTTGGATGGGGATCTGATTCCAGCGGAGACAACAACAGCGAAAAGGGGGCGCAGTGCCGAATCAAGATTCTCAACGACCAGCTTCGGAACGACATGTTCCGGTATTACTGGATCGATGCGTCAATCTTTTGGCACCGGGCATCGAACGCGCCAATGCCGACGGACGTAGAGCCGTTGTTGTGGACTGCACCCTAGGGATGGGCGGACACTCCGAGGCGATCCTTCAACGCTTCGACAATCTCCACCTGATCGGTCTTGACCGTGACGAACAGGCTCACCAGCTTGCCGGAGCTCGTCTAAAGTCCTTCGAAGATCGAGTGGACCTTGTACATGCGGTCTACGACGAAATCTCGGACGTTGTGGAAGATCTGGGCTTCCCGGGAATCGATGGAGTACTTTTTGATCTTGGTGTTTCCTCATTGCAACTCGATGAGCGAGAACGAGGTTTTGCATATTCCTACGATGCGCCTCTAGACATGCGTATGGACACCTCGGTTGGTCCAACTGCCGAAGACTTGGTCAATGACCTGGACCGAGAGCGACTGCTGCAGATTATTCGACAGTGGGGCGAAGAGAAATTTGCGGGTCGAATTTCCACAGCCATCGTGGATGCACGAGCCACAGAGCGAATCACGACGACGGCTCAGCTTGTCGAAGTTATTCGCTCGGTAGTTCCTGCTGCTGCAGCACGAACCTCAGGGCACCCCGCAAAGCGAACTTTCCAAGCATTGCGTATTGCGGTGAATGAAGAACTTGACGTTCTGGAACGAGCCATACCTGCGTCGATGTCCTCACTAAATATTGGCGGCCGGGTGGTGGTCATGAGTTACCACTCACTCGAGGACAAAATCACCAAACGTCACTTCGTCAAGGGTTCTACCTCTTCAGCTCCTCCGGGTTTTCCAGTTGAGTTGGAAGAGCACAAGCCCGAATTCAAGGTACTCACCAAGGGCACCGAGAAGCCGACAGAAGCAGAAATCGCAGAAAATCCACGTGCTGCATCGGCCCGCTTGCGCGCGGTCGAGAGAGTTCTGAAAAGGAGCTAGCCCATGACCCAACGAGCCCAACGTCGAGTCACCAAGACCGCCGCTATGACCGCACAGACGGTTGTCGACGGTAGTGCTGCTCGCGCCGTTCGTCCGGAACCAGTGGCTGCAAGTGAACTTCCAGAGATTGATTCGCGCCAGCGCGTTACCCTCTCACTCGTACCGCGTATTAACGAGACTAACAAGCGCTCCATGTTGGTTATGGTGATTGCTCTGGTCGTCGTGGCATTTTCAGTGATAGTCACGCTCGTGCTGATGAACACGTCGGTAGCCCAAAGACAATATGACATTGTGTCTTTGCGAAACCAAGAACGCGTGCTCTCGCAAGAAAACCAGGCGCTGCTCAAGGAAGCCCAATCGCTGTCAGCTCCGCAGGCGCTGGCCAAAAAAGCAAAAGCCCTTGGCTTAGTAGCACCGGGGGCTCCTGGACTGGTAGATCTCAACGACAACTCCATCACGAAGTCTGCAGACAAGGCTGTGGAGGTGGAAGGCAATTCCGCCAACTACGCGACGTTGCCACTACCGGGGCAGAGCATCCGCGACAAGGCAAAGGCCGACACGAAGAAGAGTGAGTCCAAGGCTCCAGTGCCTACTGTGGGCAATACCTCTAAAGATGATGCGAAGCCGGCTAGCGATTCCGCGGACTCGAAGAATTCCATGAAATCTGAAGTGAAAGACGAAACGGCAACCCGCAAGGTTGCCGACGACGGACGCCCGGTCTTCAAAGATAGCGAACTCAACGGCGGCACGATCCCTGCACCAATGATCAAATCCCCGACGAACTAGCTTTCGCTTTCTAAGCTAGAACCACGACGGTAATTCTCGCTGTCAAGAAACCACGTTGAGGGGACTGAGTATCACCGTGAGCTCGACCGCACTGGACACAGCAAAAAAGCGCATGCGTTTTTTGCTCATCTTATCTTTGGCAGCACTCCTAGCAATCGCAGGCCGATTGTTTTGGGTACAGGGAATTAACGCTTCGACCGTCGCCGATGCCGCACAGGCAGACCGCCAGCGCGAAGAAGTCATCGCGCCGACCCGTGGTTCTATCGTTGATCGCAACGGTACATTGCTGGCGGTCAGCGTTGACCGTTACGATCTGGTCATTGACCAGCGAGACCAGCGAGATGAATTCCGCCGCGCCAAGCGCGATGGCACCAACGGTAGCGAGTTCATTGGTTGGGATCAGGCGGTCAAAGAACTAGCTCAGATTCTCGACCAAGATCCAGCAGAACTTGCCACTTCCGTTCAGCCGCAAGACGGTGCCAAGCCCAAAGGCTACGTGGTTCTGGCCAAGGGGGTCACTCCAGAAGTTAAAAACGAAGTGATGGAAGTCGGCATCCCACGCCTTTCCCCATTGCTGCGCAGCGAAAGACAGTACCCACAAGGCGTGATCGCCGGACCGCTCCTAGGCTTCGTGCGAAACTCGGAGGATCAAACATCCGTGGTGGGTGCCGAAGGCTTGGAACTAAGCCAAGAAAAGCATCTTAAAGGAACCGAAGGCAGTCGCAAGATTGAGGTTAGTGCCGACGGGGTCCGCATTCCGGTCACGGAGGTTGAAGAGACCCCAGCGGTTAACGGCCAAGACGTCATGCTGACCATCGACTCTGATGTCAACTACGTGGCACAGCGTGAGGCCGAGAAGAAGCAGAAGCAGTTTAATGCTCAATGGGTATCGGTTGTCGTTCAGGAAGTAAAGACCGGCAAGATCCTCGCCATTGGTGACTCTGCTCAATTGGATCCCAATGACCCGGGTGCCACCGACCCAGAGTTCCGTCGCTCCGTGTCTATTACCCGGGCTTTTGAGCCAGGATCCACCGGCAAAGCTGCAATTTTTGCTGCGGCCATAGATCAGGGAGCGGTAACGCCCAAGACCGAGTTCCGTGTTCCGAACAAGTACACAGTCACCAAAGAGACTATTAACGACTCCTTGCCACACGACACCTTCGATATGACTGCGGCCGGAGTTTTTGCACGCTCCTACAACACCGGTACCGTGATGGTCGGAAACAAGCTGACTAAAAAACAACGCTATGACTACATGCGTAAGTTTGGGCTAGGAAGCCCGATTTACCTTGGACTTAATGGTGCAAGCGCCGGACAGCTGGCGAAACCGGAAAATTGGGACCGCCGCCAGCAGTACACCACGATGTTTGGTCAAGGTTATTCGCAAACTGTTCTTCACACTGCCTCGATCTTCCAGACTCTAGCCAACGGCGGGGAACGGATCGCACCGAGCCTCATCGAAGGCTATAAAAACGACGATGGAAGCGTAACCGAACCGGATCAGTCAAAAACGAGCCGCGTTGTGAAGAAAGAGACAGCAAAAGAGATGCTGAAGCTCATGGAAGGTGTCGTGGAATCGGGCACCGGTACTAAAATGAAGATACCGGGATACCGCGTGGGCGGTAAAACTGGTACCGGTCAGGCCGCGAGTGACAAAGGCTATGACGGGTACAGCTATTCCTTCGCAGGCGTAGCACCACTGGATGACCCACAGTATGTAGTGGTGGCAACCATGTACCGTCCGCAGGGTAGCTGGAAAAACTTTTCGGTCGCCGACACGTTTACCGAAGTAATGAGTCATGTACTCAACACCTACAACGTGCCACCAAGCTCCACAAAATCAGAAGCGTATGACGTCTTCGTTGGTAAGGAACAAAAGAAACCTTGGTAGTTCAGGAATCAGGCACGCCACGCGAGCTGGAACATCATTTGCGACCTAGCACAGTCAAAGGCATGGACTTTGATCAGTTGCTGGAACCTCTCGCTGCAACCGCTCATGGAGCCGCTAACAAGCGACCCATTACCGGAGTGAGCCTGAACCCACAGATAGTCCAGCCCGGGGACGTATTCCTAGCCATCTCGGGCGCAAAACGTCACGGTGCAGAATTCCTAGACACCGCCATGGCCAACGGAGCCGTCGCGCTGATCACCGATGAAGCAGGCCTGAACTTGTTGACGCAGCCGGCGTCGATTCCAGTGGCAGTAGTCAGCGACGTGCGTAAAATTGCAGCTCGCGCCGCCAGCATGGTCTACGGTACTGCCCAGAACTGCCCGGAACTGCTAGCGGTGACCGGCACCAATGGAAAAACCACCACCACCTTTATGATCCGGGCAATTACCGAGGCCCTTGGCTCACATGCAGGTCTAGTTGGCACCATTGAAATGTCTGCTCGCGGTCAAATTATCCCTAGCGTGCTCACCACCCCCGAGGCCACGCAGTTGCATGGGGTCCTTGCACGGATGTTTGAACAAGATATTTCCACGGTGGCTATGGAAGTTTCTAGCCATTCGCTGAGTTACGGTCGAGTCGACGGATTGCAGTTTGCCGTATCGGGATATACCAACCTCACCCAGGACCATCTCGATCTCCATGGCTCTATGGAAGATTACTTCCAGACCAAGGCGCAACTGTTTACCTCGGAGCACAGCCAGCGTGCAGTGGTGATGGTCGATGACTCATACGGACAGCGACTGGCGCAGAATGCGTTGATTCCCACCGAGTCACTGAGCCTTGATGCAAAGACCGATGCCGACTGGCACGTAGCGAACATTGCGCCCAGCGTCTTAGGACACGAGTTCTCCATTGTGCACCGCGATGGACGTGAAATTCATGCCCGCACCGGTTTGCCGGGACTGTTTAATGTTGCCAATGCGGCGCTGGCAACCGTGATGGTGCTGGCCAGCGGTGTTGCACTAGAACGGCTCCAGGAAGCACTGAAACAAGCTGACCCACTGTCGGTATCGGTTCCTGGTCGTATGCAGGTCATTGGCGAGTCGCCGGTGGCCGTTGTTGATTTCGCGCATAACTCCGATGCTATTGCCAAGGCCTTGGAATCGATGCGCGTCACCGGGCAAGGACGACGAATCATCGTTTTCGGTGCCACCGGCGAACGTGACAAGACCAAGCGCCCAGACATGGGTGCAGTGGCGGCGCGACATGCAGACATCGTCATTGTCACCGATGATGACCCGCATGGGGAAGACCCGGAACCAATCCGCGAACAGGTTGCCGCCGGCGCGCAAGCGGTGATCGATGCTGAACGTACATCGGTCCAGCTATTTAACATCGCGCCACGCGCTAAAGCCGTAGAATTCGCTGTGAGTTTGGCTGGAGTGCAAGACGCGATACTCGTTGCCGGCCGCGGACACGAAGTTAGCCAAGACGTAGCCGGTATTGACGTTGAGTTGGATGACCGCGTCGAACTGGCCAATGCGCTAAAGCTTCATGGATTTGTGACCATTTACTAGCTCACAGAAGTCCTCCTCAACCGCCGCTCAAGTGTAAAGTCCTAATTGCCATGATTGATTTGTCTCTCTCCGACCTGCTCGCGATCACCGGGGGTCGCGCGACAGCTACTGTCGCCCCATCCGCCGTCATCTCATCGGTTACTACCGATTCGCGTGACGTGCTTCCCGGAGCCCTTTTCGTTGCTAAACCCGGCGAATTTTCTGACGGACACGCCTTTATCGACAAGGCCCTGTCCAGCGGGGCCACATTGGCCCTAGCCGAACGTGTCACCCTCGACGAGCAAAGAGCCGAACATCCGGCAATTATTGTTGAAGACGCGGTCGAAGCTATGGGCCAGATCGCTGCGCACCTCGTTGACTATCTGAAGAAGAAAAACGACGCCGTGGTCATCGGCATAACCGGCTCGGCCGGCAAAACAACCACCAAAGACCTTTTGGCAAGTATCCTGTCCGAAGTTGCGCCCACGGTGTCCCCGATTGGCTCCTATAACGGAGAAGTCGGAGTACCACTGACCGTCTTTAGTGCCACCGAAGACACCAAGTACTTGGTGATCGAGATGGGCGCTACCGGTATTGGCCACCTGACTTACCTCACCGATATGGTCCACCCTAAGATCGGGGTGGTGCTTTGTGTAGGTACCGCACACGCCGGTGAATTTGGCGGAGTGGAAAATATTGAAAAGGCCAAGGGCGAACTTGTTGAAGCTTTAGACGCTTCCGGGACCGCACTACTAAATTTTGACGACTCGCGAGTCGCACGCATGGCGCAGCGCTCCGGGGGAGCGGTACGTTACTTCGGTACCGTCAGCAACAAACCCGAAAACGTAAGCGTCTGGGCTGAAAATGTGGTGGTCAACTCCGATGGACAGCCTGAACTGACTCTCGAATTTTCTAATGGTTACAGCCAGCGCATCACCTCAGGTCTGCTTGGACGCCATCATGTCTCGAATATCTTGGCCGCTGCAGGTGCTGCCGCTGAATTAGGCATCGACGCGGCCCTGATTGCACAGACCCTTGACGGGCTGGCTGCTGGCAGTCGCTGGCGCATGGAACGCATTGAGCGCGCCGATGGAGTCACCATCATTAACGATGCGTACAACGCGAATCCAGAGTCCATGCGTGCAGCACTTCGCACGCTGGCCGAACTCGGACTTCCTAACGAGCAAGGTGTTGCCCGGCGTACCTGGGCGGTACTAGGCGAAATGCTGGAGCTCGGCGACGAATCCCGGCACGAGCACGATGTTTTGGGCCGCATCGCGGTACGAATGAACATCAAAAAGTTGTTGGTGATTGGCTGGGGCGCAAAGCTGGCATATAACTCGGCGGTGCTCGAAGGCAGTTGGGGCGACGAAGCCTACTTCGTGGAAACCATCGAAGAAGCACGTAGCCAGCTTGCCGAGCAGCTTTTGCCCGGCGATATAGTTTTGTTCAAATCTTCAAATGGCGCCGGGTTACGACACCTAGGTGATGACATTGCAGCACTGGTGAAAGAAGGCGAAGACGCATGATCGCATTGATTCTAGGCGCAGGCATTGCCTTAGTGCTGACCATGGTGGCCATGCCGCTGTATATCCGGTTGCTGACCAAAAAGCAGTACGGACAAGTAGTGCGTGACGACGGACCAAATTCTCATGCGGTGAAGTCCGGTACCCCCACCATGGGTGGTGTGGTCTTTATCCTTGCGGTCTTTGTTGCTTACTTTCTCACCCACGGCATCCTAGGTTTGATGGGGCGTACTTCCTCCGGGATCACCGCAAGTGGTTTGCTGGTTCTGCTCTTATTCGGCGGTATGGGACTTGTCGGCTTCCTCGATGACTTCATCAAGATCGCCAAGAAGCGTTCCTTGGGGCTTCGCGCCTACCAGAAGATCATCTTGCAGGCGATTGTGGGCATCAGCTTCGCAGTTCTTGCCTTGCAGTTCCCTAACTCTCAAGGGCTGACGCCTGGCTCGACGGCGATTTCATTTTTGCGGGATCTGAAGATTGACCTGGCCTTCGCCGGGCCACTGGTGGGTCTGATTCTCTTTGTCCTTTGGGCTAACCTGATCTCCACTGCGACCACCAACGGTGTGAACCTGGCTGACGGTCTTGACGGTCTTGCCACGGGTGCTTCCATTATGGTGTTCGGCGCTTACACGCTCATCGGTATCTGGCAGCAAAACCAGGCCTGTGGCCGCGATAATGCGATGGAAGTTTGCTACACCGTGCGTGATCCGCAGGATCTAGCGCTGCTCGGTGCAACGATTTCCGGCGCCTTGATCGCTTTCCTCTGGTGGAATGCTAAACCAGCGAAGATCTTCATGGGGGATACCGGCTCGCTAGCTATCGGCGGCGCCCTCGCAGCGATGGCGATCCTCTCACGCACCCAGCTGCTGCTGGTTGTCATTGCTGGCCTGTTCGTCCTCATCGCCTTGTCGGTGATTATCCAGGTGGGTTACTTCAAACTTTCCGGTGGTAAGCGCGTCTTCAAGATGGCGCCTTTGCAACACCACTTTGAGCTCTCGGGCTGGCCCGAAGAGAATGTTGTTATTCGTTTCTGGATTCTGGCCGGTCTCTTTGTCGCAGCCGGACTGGGTCTGTTCTACTCCGAATGGGTTGTCGCACTGTGAGTGAAAAACTGGCCAATCTGACCAGCTGGGATGCAAATTGGAAAGATCTGCGCGTTGTTGTTGCGGGTCTGGGACTCTCCGGATTTTCCGCCGCCGATACACTAATTGAGCTTGGCGCCATAGTTACCGTCATTGACGGACGAGATGATGAGATCAACTCGCAGCGTGCCGAGACCCTGAAGATTGTCGGAGCGCATCAGGTGCTGCTCGGTGCGGAACATATCGATTCTTTGCCACAGATTGTCGGGGCCGCGCCGGATCTGGTGGTAGTATCGCCAGGTTGGAATCCACGCCACCCAGTATTGGCCGCCGCGGCTGAAGCCGGGATCGAAATCTGGGGCGATATTGAACTGGCCTGGCGCGTGCAGAACCGTGCAGGGCGCACCGCGCCGCAGTGGCTAGCGATCACCGGTACCAACGGTAAAACCACGACCGTAGGCATGACCGAAGCGATCTTGCAGGCCGCCGGGTTACGTGCGATCGCCGTAGGCAACGTGGGCACCCCTATTTTGGATGCGGTTCGTGAACCGGTGGACTACGACGTCTTTGTTGTTGAACTTTCGAGCTTCCAGCTGCACTACACCCACAGCATCTCTCCGTTGGCCTCTGTCGTCTTGAATATTGCCGAAGATCATGTGGATTGGCATGGTGGCTTTGAGGCCTACCAGGCTGATAAAGCCAAGATCTATGAGCGAACTCAAGTCGCCGCGATCTTTAACGTCGCAGACGCCAAGACACTTCAAATGGTTGAGAACGCGGATGTTATTGAAGGATGCCGCGCGATCGGCTTCTCCACCGACAGCCCAACGGTTTCCACCGTAGGGATCGTTGAAGGCCTATTGGTGGACCGCGCATTTATCGAAGAGCGCCGAAGCAACGCCTTGGAACTGGTGGCGCTGAGTGACATCGGCGAAATCGTTCCGAAGCACACCGCAGCCAACGCCGCCGCGGCCGCTACTTTGGCGCGCGCATACGGGGTAGAAGCGGAGGCCGTTGCCAAGGGCCTGAGCAGTTTTGATTCAGGTGCTCACCGTATTCAAGCCGTCGCGCGACGCGATGACATCTTGTGGATCAATGATTCAAAGGCCACCAACCCGCACGCAGCTAACGCTTCGCTGGCAGCTTTTAGCTCGGTGGTGTGGATTGCCGGCGGCCTGTCTAAAGGTGTGGACTACACCGAGCTGATCAAAACTCATGCTCAGCGTTTACGCGCCGTACTGCTAATTGGAACCGATAACGACTCACTGCGGGCAGCACTGGCCGAACATGCGAGTGACGTTCAGCTGGTAGACATCACCGCGCTAGGACAAGCTGCTACGGCAGTGCCTCCGAGCGGCTCGCAGGTGATGACCCAAGCAGTGCGCAAGGCAGCCGAACTCGCGCAATCCGGGGATACCGTATTGATGGCCCCGGCAGCTGCCTCGATGGACCAATTCAGTTCCTACGCCCAGCGTGGCAACGCATTTATCAGCGCTGTCAGTGATGTCATGGATGAGGGAACCGCAGGAACTAAGTAAGCTACTGGACCGGACGGGAGGCAATGATGGCAACAGCACGTGGCAAAAAAACCAGGAATAGAAAGCCTAAGTTCTCCCCGGTAGGTCGGCTCATCGGCAACATTGAATCCGGCAGTGCACGCACCGCTTCGATCGACTACATGCTGGTGTTTGTCACCTCAATTGCCTTGGCAATATTTGGTGTGCTCATGGTTCAATCCTCGGCGTCCGTTGAGGCTATTGCTCGCGGAAATGATGGCTTCACCGTGGCCTTATCCCAAGCGATGTTTGCCGGATTAGGCATTGTTGCGATGGTAGCGATGCAATTTTTCAAACCTGCAACGCTGAAAAGACTGGCCTGGCCAGCCGCACTCGTGGCGGTACTGTTATTGTTCCTGGTGGCGTTCACTCCGCTAGGCCATGAGGTTCTGGGTAACCGAAACTGGATCCGTATCACCAGCTCCATCGGCCTGCAGCCCAGTGAGTTTGCGAAGTTAGCCTTGGCAGTTTTTGCTGCATTTATGCTTGAAAAAAAGCAAAACATGCTCCATGACTACAAGCACTTATTTGTACCCATCGTCCTCCCCGTCGGCGGCGCCATTCTCTTGCTGGTGTTAGCCGGAAAAGACGTAGGCACCGCGCTGGTATTGATTTTGATCATCGCCACGGCACTGTTTCTTGGCGGACTGAAGATGAAGTGGCTGGCGCTGGCCGGCATTGTTGGCTTTGCAATGCTCGCGGTGCTGGTATTCGCGTCCTCTAACCGTCGTGCTCGTGTGCTGGCCTGGTTGAAAATTGACTGCGGTGTCGATGACAGAATCTGTTACCAGTCCAGCATGGGACTGCACGCATTCGCCTCCGGCGGTTGGTTCGGCGTCGGAGCAGGTCAATCACGACTGAAGTGGTCCTACGTTCCCGAAGCGCAAAACGACTTCATCTTCTCAATTCTTGGCGAAGAATTCGGATTTGTCGGTGTCCTCTTCGTCCTGTGCATGTTTGCACTGCTGGCCTTGGCCATGTTCCGTATCGCGATGCGCGCCAGTGATTTGTACACCAAGGTATTGATGGGTTGCATTTCCACCTGGATCATCGGACAAACATTCATCAATCTTGGTACGGTCAGTGGATTGCTGCCAGTCATTGGTGTGCCGCTGCCTTTCATTTCTTCCGGTGGTTCGGCAATGCTAGCGGTAATGCTAGCTATGGGCTTCGTGCTTTGTTCAGCACGCGCTCAAAAACTCGCTGCCCTAGCGAACTTTGCTACGGACACAAAAAAGTCGCCAAAGTAAGTTTTACGTTGATTGTGCCTAATCGCTGGTCTTGGACCCGAGGAGTATAAAAGCCATGAGTGATCCGATCCGTCTGGTCGTTGCCGGAGGCGGAACCGCCGGCCATATTTCGCCAATGCTAGCCATCGCAGACGCAGTGCGTCAGCAAGATTCACAGGCAAGCGTCGTTGCGCTGGGTTCTCCCGGTGGGCTTGAAACGAAGCTGGTTCCCGAAGCCGGTTATCGGTTAGCGCTGATCCCCAAGGCACCGATGCCACGAAGCCTCAATCTGGATCTGCTCAAGTTTCCGTTTCGGTTCCTCAAAGCAATCAATGAAGCAAAGAAGATACTCCGGGAAACCAAAGCCGAAGCGTTGCTCGGCGTCGGCGGATATGTCTGCACCCCGGCTTATCTAGCGGCTAAAAAGCTTGGTATTCCAACTTTTGTTCACGAGGCCAATTCTGTTGCAGGCATGGCCAATAAGCTGGGTGCAAAACACGCGGTGGGTGTCGGAACTACATTCGCTAACACCGGATTACCAGACGCACGCCAGGTTGGAATGCCGATGCGATCTAACGTTGCGCTGATGGATCGGGCCGCGATTCGCGACGAGGCTCGGGCGTACTTTGGCCTCACCGATCAGTCGCCGGTGCTGGTGATCACCGGTGGGTCTTCCGGCGCACAGAGCATTAACGAGACTATTGTTGCTTCGCTTGACCAGCTCGACGCTGCAGGAGTGCACGTAGTGCATATCACCGGCCGCGGTAAGCAAATCACTGATGCGCAAGGAAACGAACTGGAACATGCCGGTTATACGCAACGCGAGTATGTGGACCGAATGGAGTTCGCTTACGCCGCGGCAGACCTGATGATCTGCCGTTCCGGCGCGGGCACCGTGTGTGAGCTGGCGGTGGCGGGAACCGCGTCGGTTCTCGTTCCATTGCCAATTGGCAACGGTGAACAGAAACTTAATGCGAGCGAGCTGGTTGCAGCCGGAGGCGCATTACTTGTTTCAAACTCGGACTTTACTCCCGGCTATGTCACCGGCACGGTCCTGAACTTGATCACCGATCAGCATAAACTTGAACAGATGTCGCAAGCTGCTGCTTCGCTGGGACAACGAGACGCTGCCGAACAAATGGCAGCAATGATTATCGACGAAGTTTCATCCCGACGTTCCACGTCGGGTCAGAAAGGCTAAATTATGGCACAGCAGCCAGACAACCACATCGCCGAATTAGGCAAAGTGCATCTGATGGGCGTTGGCGGCGTCGGCGTCTCAGCCGTAGCCCGACTCCTCCTGGACTATGGGGTAGCAGTCTCTGGCTCAGACGCCAAGGATCTGCCAGTCCTTGAAGGCCTACGCGAGCGTGGCGCCCGGATCCATATCGGTTACGACCCACAAAACTTGGGTGATGCGGATACCGTAGTCATCTCCTCGATCATCAAACCTGGCAATGCGGAATACGATGAAGCATTGCGCCGTGGACTGAAGATCATGCACCGTTCCGAGGGACTCGAAGCGACTATGCGCGGACACCAGCAAGTTGTGACTATCGCCGGTACCCACGGAAAAACCACGACTACCTCGTTGACCGCTCATATGCTCAAAACCGCATCGGCTGCGCCATCCTTCGCGGTGGGAGCAAACATTCCAAGCCTAGGTACGAATGCGGAATTGGGCCGTGGAGAGATCTTCGTGGCGGAAGCAGACGAGTCCGATGCCTCGTTCTTAAACTATCGACCGGATGTCATCGTCGTCACCAATATTGAGGCAGACCATCTGGATCATTACGGCACAGCCGAAGCAGTCCACCAGGCTTTCGTAGAATTTGCCCGTTTGCTGCCCGAAGACGGTCTGCTGATCTGTTGTGCCGATGACCAAGGCGCAAATGATCTTGCGCGGAAGATGCGTCAGGAACGACCCGAGTTGCGGATCCAGACCTACGGTTTTGCGGATCACGCAGATCGCCGGCTAAGTAACGCTCGGGCTCTGGAGGATGGGCGATTCGAGGCCACCATTGAGTGGGGTAGCGGCCAGAGCCAGACACTGAACCTCGCGGTGCCCGGCGAGCACAATTTGCTCAACGCCGCAGCGGCACTAGCCGTAGGCATGGACGCGGGCTTGGAGATTGACGAAGCCTTAGCGGCGCTGGGAAGCTTTGCTGGGGCCGCTCGCCGCTTTGAATTCAAAGGCGCGGGCAATGGCGTTCGCGTCTATGACGATTACGCACACCACCCCACCGAGGTTGATGCCGCGTTGAAGGCCGGCCGAGCGGTGGCAGGCAACGGAAAGTTGCATGTCATCTTCCAGCCTCATCTCTTTAGCCGGACCCAGGAATTCTACCGGCAGTTTGCCCGGGCCCTGTCTTTGGCAGATAGCGTGAGGGTGTTAGAAATTTATCCTGCCCGCGAGGAGCCGATCCCTGGCGTTACCAGCGAGCTCATTGCCCAGCGCATTGAAGTACCTAGCGAGGTTCTTACTCCGCTAGCTGCAGTAGCCCACGCGGTGGAGCATGCCGAACCTGGCGACGTGGTGATGACCATCGGCGCCGGTGATGTGACCGACCTAGGCGAGCAAATAGTTGCCGCATTGTCCTTCGACTAAATCTGGAGGTTGATGTGATGGAAAATTCCAAGGTAGTCGAGCTCCCGGCAAGTCCGGAGAAAAAGCGCCGCAAGCTACTGCTAATTATTGCCGCGAGCATTGTGGCTTTGAGTATTACCGCTGTGCTGGTGCTGAGCTTTTCTCCGTTGCTTGCGGCGAAAAAAATCGAAGTGACCGGCAGCAAATTGGTCAGCGAGAAAAATCTACTTGAAGCATTGGCACCGTTGCAAGGGGTCCCGCTGCCACGAATCTCAGAGTCGCGCGTAGCGGAATTGATCGGTGAAGAACCGGCCGTGGATGAAATCGTCGTCCGGGCAAAGATGCCAGATACTCTCGTAGTCGAGGTCGTTGAAGCTGAACCTGTTGCGATCTTAGTGGACGGCAAGAACTCATTTATTGTGTCCTCGTCCGGAGAGAAGCTGAAGAAGGTTGGCGAGAAAGATAAAACCAAGCTTCCTCGCGTCAAAGCGTCAGATGAAACGAAAGATCCCGAGAAATTTCAACTGCTGACGGGAATTTTGAGTACCGTGGAGCCAAAGGTGCTCGAACAGGTGTCAACGGCGACCCTCACGCAGGCTGGCTTCATGGAACTAGCATTGCCGAACAAGCGGACTCTGATCTGGGGAGACGGAGATAAAGCCGCGCTTAAAAACGAAGTGGCTAATATTTTCTTGAAACAGCTCAAAGAAAATAAGGTCAAGGCTAAGGTCATCGACGTAACCAACCCAGAAAACCCGGTGACGTATTAAGTCGTTCGCCACGGGCGAGGGATGAACATTCTCAAGGGAAATTCTGGAAAGATAGGTTTCAATAGACGACACGCCCCAGCGGTCGTTGCAGAAAGCCAACATGGCTCATAGCGTTCTTAATAGCGATAGCTTGACAGAATCTTAACCTTAAGGTTAAGGGTCAAGGTTTTACGCATGAATCGTGAAATATGTAGCACATCTAACAAGGGAAGCGGGACGTGGCAGCTCCACAGAATTACCTCGCGGTCATTAAAGTCGTCGGAATCGGCGGTGGCGGTGTAAACGCAGTCAATCGAATGATCGAAGTCGGTCTCAAGGGCGTTGAGTTCATCGCCATCAATACCGATGCGCAGGCTCTACTCATGAGTGATGCCGACGTAAAGCTAGACGTGGGACGCGAACTTACGCGTGGCCTCGGCGCTGGTGCTAACCCTGATGTGGGACGCCAGGCAGCCGAAGATCACGTAGAAGAGATCGAAGACGTCCTACGCGGCGCCGATATGGTCTTCGTGACCGCCGGCGAAGGTGGCGGCACCGGTACCGGCGGCGCACCTGTCGTGGCACGTATCGCCCGCGGACTGGGTGCACTGACCATCGGTGTGGTAACCCGTCCATTCACCTTCGAAGGTCGTCGTCGTGCGAACTCTGCCGAAAACGGCATTGAAGCATTGCGCGATGAGGTCGACACGCTGATCGTTATTCCTAACGATCGTCTGCTGTCCATTTCTGACCGTAACGTGTCGGTGCTCGACGCATTCCGTCAGGCAGACCAGGTCTTGCTTTCCGGCGTCCAGGGCATCACCGACCTGATCACCACCTCAGGATTGATCAACCTCGACTTCGCGGACGTCAAGTCCGTGATGCAGGGTGCTGGTTCGGCACTGATGGGTATCGGCTCGGCCCGAGGCGAAGATCGTGCGGTTAAGGCCGCCGAACTAGCAATCGCTTCGCCACTGCTGGAAGCTTCCATCGATGGCGCGCACGGCGTGCTCCTTTCCATCCAGGGCGGTTCGGATCTCGGCTTGTTCGAGATCAACGAGGCTGCTCGACTGGTGCAGGAAGTCGCACACCCAGAGGCAAACATCATCTTCGGTGCCGTCATTGACGATGCCTTGGGCGACGAAGCGCGTGTCACCGTGATTGCAGCAGGATTTGACGAGCCAGATGTCACCAGCAAGCCAATGGCTCCGTTGGCCTCCAAGCCAGCAGCAAGCCGTCCAGCGCAAGAGCAGCCCGTTCCACAGGCTGCACCGGCAGAAGCGGCGCCAGCGCCGGAAGCGAAGCCGGTTGCTGCAGAGCAGAACAACTCCTTCCAGGATCTTCCAGATGTCGTCGATTCAGACCTTAACGGTTCGAACGACGATCTGGACGTTCCTGACTTCCTGAAGTAAATCAGCGATTAGCTGAGCAGTGCTACATTTCGCGTCGAACCTCGATTCGAGTATCCACCTGGCGTTTACTACACAAGCCGAGGGAAACCTCGCCTTGCATGTGAACGATGATCCCTCCCTCGTGGGGGAGCATCGGGCCAGATTGGAAGACTCGATCGGGGTTCGTCGTTTTTCCTTGCACTTCATGAACCAGATTCATTCCACCGAGGTGGTGCACATAGCTCCGCAGCGGCGCACCTCGTGGACAGAACCGGAAGCGCCAACCTGCGACGCACTGGTGGACCCCACCGGACGCGAAGCGCTGGCGGTGATGGTTGCAGATTGTCTGCCGGTACTGTTCGTCGCTAAAGATGCCGCCAGACAGAAGACGTTCACCGCAGCGGCTCATGCGGGCCGGCGCGGGTTGCTGGACGGAATATTGACTCGGACGGTGGGTGAGCTTCAAGCATTGGGAGCCGAGCACATCGAGGCCGTTATTGGCCCGGCAATTTGCGGCCGATGCTACGAGGTCCCTGAATCGATGGCAGCCGAATCTGAGCAGTCTCGTCCCGGAATACGAAGCAACACTAGCTGGGGTACTCCGGCTCTCGATTTGCAGGCCTCCGCGCACAAGGAATTGTCAGACCTCGGAGTAAATGTGCAGCAAAGTGGTGTCTGCACCTTAGAAGATGAGAGATTCTTCTCCTACCGAAGAAGTTCCCGGTCGGGCCGACTGGCCGGGCTGATTTGGCCGAAAACATAGGCCTGCGCGACACACCGCGCAAAAATATCGAATGAGCAATGCCAGCCGTTTGGCGTGCGGTAGCGTCAGAGTAGCGGATTCATGCACCTGGGGTTGCATGCACGGGACAACTGAGGAGAAAAAACGTGGCTGACGGACTACGCAAGGCAATGGTCTATCTCGGCTTGGCGGATGCCGTTGAGCAGAGTGAGGTCGAAACGGACAACTCAGAACCGAGGACCCAGGTACGGGCCGTCGAAGATGTTGCAACGCAACGTCCAGTCGAGGCCCCGCGCCCGCAGCCGGTTGTAAAGTCGGTTGCACCGCATTCAGTAGCCAAAGAACCAGAGAACGAATACCGTGCTCCGGTCACACCCATTAAGCGTGCCCCTTCAGTACGGGATGAGGATTCCGAATTGCGTCAAATTACTACCGTGCACCCACGTTCTTACAACGATGCCAAGATCATCGGTGAGAACTTCCGTGACGGAATCCCGGTGATCATGAATGTCACCGATATGGGAGAAACCGATGCCAAGCGGTTAGTCGATTTTTCGGCTGGCCTGGTTTTCGCACTCCACGGCTCGATTGAACGAGTAACCAACAAGGTTTTCTTGCTGTCCCCAGCCACTGTTGAAGTACTGGGAGAAGACCGCAAGCAGTCTGAAGCCCAGGCGACCTTCTTTAACCAGAGCTAAGTTGCCAGGAGCGAGCGCGTAAAAATGGTGTTCGGGATAATTTATCTCTTGTTAGCTGTCCTGCAAATTCTGCTGATAATGCGAATTGTGTTGGACATAACTGAAAGTTTCGCTCGGCACTGGCGTCCTAAAGGGATTGCTCTGCTCGCTGCGACAACAATCGTCACGATAACGGATCCTCCACTTCGGTGGCTGCGTAGCAAGATCAAACCTCTGGATATCGGTGGAATCCGGCTTGACTTGTCATTTTTGATCCTGTTTATCGTTGTAATGATTGTCAAATCGATCGTAAGTGGCGTAGGTTACAACATAGGGAACTGATTAGGGATTTCGTAGAAGAATGCGAGGTTCTAAAGAGGTCCTGAAGAGCAAAAAACAATAAAATTGAGTTGAACCGGCAGTTCGGTTTCGTAATTAGTGTCCGAATCGTTATATCCTTTAGGAAATGGTGCTCCGACTTCACCGGTCGCGACACTGAATGAACGGTAAGTGTTTCGCAAGGCAGCAACTGTCGGGCGGAAATGATCCCAGTATTGAGGTGACCCAATGGCTTTGACGCCAGAAGACGTAGTCAATAAGCGGTTTCAGCCGACCAAGTTCCGAGAAGGCTACGACCAAGACGAGGTAGATGACTTCCTCGACGAGATCGTTGTGGAATTACGTCGCCTGACCGGTGAGAACGAAGAGTTGCGCCGCCGCTTGGCAGGGCAGGGTGGAGACACAAACGTCTCGGCCAAGGAACAGTCAGTTCCTGCTCCAGTTGCCGCCGCTCCAGCTGCTAAGCCAGCTGAAGAAAAGAAGGTCGAAACCAAGACCGAAGAGCCTAAGAAGGTCGAGACTCCAGTTGCTGCTCCAGCCGCTGAGGTCAAGAAGACCGAAGCTCAGGTTGCTGCAGCTAAGGTCGAGGACAAGAAGGACGCGGCTCCTGGAGCCAACGCTGTTCCTGCTGCTGCCCCTCGCACCGAGTCCGCAGAATCCGCAGCTAACGTGCTTGCCATGGCACAGCGTCTGCACGATGAATACGTCGCCTCCGGTGTTGAGCAGCGCGACAAGATTATCTCGGAAGCTAAAACCGAGGCAAACTCGCTGGTTACCACCGCAGAAGAGAAGAGCCGCAAGACTCTCTCTGCACTGGAGCAGCAGAAGTCGGTACTTGAGCGCAAGCTTGAGCAGCTTCGCGGCTTCGAGCGTGACTACCGTGCACGTCTGAAGACTTACATCGAAGGACAGCTCCGTGACCTTGAGTCGCAGGGATCCATTGATAACGCAGGGAAGACCAACTAATCCTTACCGGGTTTGATGGCTTGAACTAAATATCAGTACAATTAACGGTGGTGCTCGGATTGATCCGGCACCACCGTTGTTGTTTAAAGGGAATTAATGGGTAACAGTGTGAGTGCTTCACCATCTAGGAATACTGCCGCGGCTAAGCGCTTCGCAGGTCTTGGCCTGATCATCGCCTTAGTCGCGCTACTTCTGGATCAAGCCGTCAAGATTCTCGTTGAGAGAACAATGAAACTCGGCGAATCAATTCAAGTGATTCCGAATTTCTTGGATATCCACTACATTCTCAACCCTGGCGCAGCCTTTTCCATCGGCGAAGATTTCACGATCATATTCGCCATTTTGCAGGCTGCGGTAGCCGTATACGTGATTTATCTGCTGATACGTAAAGTGGGCACACGCGGCTGGGCGATCGTCTTAGGTTCATTGCTTGGGGGAGTACTAGGCAATTTGACCGACCGGTTGTTCCGCGAACCAGCCTTTGGCTTCGGTCACGTTGTCGACATGTTCTCAGTCCAGCACTTCGCAATTTTCAACGTCGCAGACTCATTTATCGTTTGTTCGATGATCGTGGTGGCGCTGATGCTGATACGCGGACGCAACCTCGATGGAACCATCGGTGATCCACCCAAGAACAACAAGGCTGACGCTGACGATGAGAAGACGGAGCCCACTGCATGAGCACTACTGAGGGAACTCAGATCCATGATCTCCTCGTGGCTGAAGAGGATGCCGGTCAACGGCTGGATTCGTATCTTGCCAAGGCGTTGGAGATCCCTAGAATTTTGGCGAAGACGCTGTTCAAAGACTCCATGGTTGAAGTTAATGGACGCGTGGTGACCAAGCCGCTGAAGGTTCGAGCCGGCGATGCGTTGCATGTGAGTATTCCACCGCAGTCCGACCCACTAGAAATTAGAGTAATTGCCGTGGAAGATTTGAAGATCATTGCCGACGAAGACGACTACGTTGTCATCGATAAGCCGGTCGGTGTCGCCGCGCATCCTTCGCCTGGATGGGTCGGGCCTACCGTCGTGGGTGCACTCATGGCTGAAGGCTACAATATCTCGACCTCCGGCGCTGCCGAGCGTCAGGGCATTGTTCACCGCCTCGATGTGGGAACCAGCGGTCTCATGGTGGTAGCCAAATCAGAACGTGCCTATACGGGGTTGAAGCGCGCCTTCAAGGAACGGACCCCCAAAAAGATTTACCATGCGGTAGTTCAAGGACTGCCTGATCCTCTTGAAGGCACCATTGATGCACCGATCGGCCGGCACCCAGGCCATGACTGGAAATTCGCGGTCCTCGAAGGTGGACGCGACTCCATCACGCACTACGAGATGCTCGAAGCCTTTGGCCGAGCAAGTTTGGTAGAAGTGCATCTGGAAACCGGGCGCACCCATCAGATTCGTGTGCACTTCTCCGCCTTTGGACACCCTTGTGTGGGTGACCAGACCTATGGGGCAGATCCGAACCTCGGTGCCGCATTAGGGTTGACGCGCCAGTGGCTGCACGCCAAACGATTGGGATTTAGCCACCCCGTCACCGGAGATTGGGTTGAATATGAAAGCGAATACCCTCATGACCTCGCCGGTGCGCTAGAACTGTTGCGCGAAGGTAGCTACTAGTCTATTGGCCCACCGGCTATGAGAGCTCCCACAGCCGGTGGCAGGTGGACGATATTCGTGGCGTAAATCGTTAGACTGGTTCAGTGAGCGCGACACGTGACGGTTTTGTCCATCTGCATACCCATACCGAATACTCCATGTTGGACGGGGCGGCCCGGCTTTCGGAGCTTTTTGAAGAAGCTAACCGACAAGGCATGGAAGCCATGGCGATTACCGACCATGGATACCTTTTTGGTGCCTTCGACTTCTGGAAGAGGGCTACCGACGCCGGAGTAAAACCAATCATCGGCGTAGAAGCCTATGTAACTCCTGGCACGGCGAGAAACGATAAGACTCGTGTGAAGTGGCGCACCGACGAATCTCAAAAGGGTGACGATGTCTCCGGTGGTGGCCTGTATAACCATATGACCTTGCTGTCTTACAACAACAAGGGCATGGATAACCTCTTTAAAGGATCCTCCCGAGCATCTCTAGACTCAGTTTTTGGCAAATACCCGCGCTGGGACCGGGAACTGCTCAACGAACACTCCGAAGGCCTGATCGCCACCACCGGTTGTCCCTCAGGTGAAGTCCAAACCAAGCTACGTCTAGGCCAGTACGATGCGGCCAAGGCAGCGGCAGCCGAACTTCAAGACTTATTCGGAAAAGAAAATTATTTCTGCGAGATCATGGACCACGGTCTAGAGATTGAACGTAGAATCACCAAGGATCTTCTGCGCCTGGCCCGAGAACTAGACATTCCGCTCGTTGCCACCAACGATCTTCACTACACCCATGAAGCCGATTCGAAGGCCCATGAGGCGCTACTGGCCATCAACTCCGGTTCCACCCTCGACGAACCGACCTACGACCAGGGCGGCAGCCGTTTCGCATTCTCTGGCTCCGGCTATTACCTCAAGAGTGCACGCGAAATGCGCGAGTTGTTCAAAGAACACCCGGAAGCGTGTGACAACACCCTTGAAATCGCTGACCGTGTTGATCTTTCTTTCGACACCAACGCGAACTACATGCCCAAGTTCCCTTGCCCGCCGGGAGAAGATGAAACCAGCTGGCTCATTAAAGAAGTCGATAAGGGACTGCACTACAGGTACCCCGA
This sequence comes from Glutamicibacter sp., assembly GCF_035257265.1. Lineage (GTDB taxonomy): Bacteria > Actinomycetota > Actinomycetes > Actinomycetales > Micrococcaceae > Glutamicibacter. The sequence continues at coordinate 76,222 of NZ_DATEXC010000032.1, read as the reverse complement.
TGGCGTCCCTGAAGACTCACGTAGACAGGCCGACTACGAGCTTGATGTCATCATCAACATGGGATTCCCCGGCTACTTCCTAGTCGTCGCCGACTTTATTAACTGGTCAAAGAGCAATGGCATCCGAGTCGGTCCAGGACGTGGTTCCGGTGCCGGTTCCATGGTTGCCTACGCGATGCGTATTACCGACCTGGATCCTTTGGTGCACGGGTTGATCTTTGAGCGTTTCCTGAACCCGGAACGTGTGTCCATGCCCGACTTCGACGTGGACTTCGATGATAGGCGCCGCTCGGAAGTCATCAAATATGTGACCGAAAAGTATGGCGACGAACGCGTTTCTATGATTGTCACCTATGGTTCCATCAAGACCAAGCAGGCCTTGAAGGATTCCTCGCGTGTGCTGGGCTACCCATTTAGCATGGGTGAGACCTTGACCAAGGCACTGCCACCGGCAGTGATGGCCAAAGATATCCCGCTGAACGATATTGATAACCCAGATTCAAAGCGTTATTCAGAGGCCGGAGATTTCCGTAATCTGGTGGCCAACGACCCAGAAGCCGCGCGGGTTTTCGAAACGGCCAAGGGCATTGAAGGGCTGAAGCGTCAGTGGGGCGTTCACGCCGCCGGCGTGATCATGAGCTCGGATCCGATCATCGACGTCATCCCGATCATGCGTCGTATCCAAGACGGCCAGGTTATTACCCAGTTTGATTACCCTACCTGTGAAGGTTTGGGTTTGATCAAGATGGACTTCTTGGGGTTGCGCAACCTCACCATCATTTCCGATGCGTTAGAAAACATCACGTATAACACGGGCGATGAACTAGACCTCGAGGTACTGACGCTCGAAGACACCGAAGCCTATAACCTGCTGGCACGTGGTGACACCCTTGGTGTGTTCCAGCTCGATGGTGGCCCAATGCGCTCACTGCTGAAAATGATGCGCCCGGATAACTTCGAAGATATCTCCGCTGTGATCGCCTTGTACCGGCCGGGCCCCATGGGCGCTAACTCGCATACCAACTATGCGCTGCGTAAAACCGGGTTGCAGGAAGTCACCCCGATCCACCCAGAACTTGAAGAACCACTAGCCGACATTCTCGGCGGTACCTACGGCCTGATTGTGTATCAGGAGCAGGTTATGGCGATCGCGCAGAAGCTGGCTGGCTACTCGCTGGGCCAAGCAGATATTCTGCGCCGTGCCATGGGTAAAAAGAAGAAGTCAGAACTGGATAAGCAGTTCGCCGGCTTCAAACAGGGTATGAACGACAATGGTTATTCAGACGCAGCGGTGAAAACCCTGTGGGATATTCTGCTGCCGTTCTCCGACTACGCGTTCAACAAAGCCCACTCAGCTGCTTACGGGGTGGTGTCCTACTGGACCGCATACCTTAAGGCGCACTACCCGGCCGAATACATGGCCGCATTGCTCACCTCGGTGGGCGATGACAAGGACAAGCTTGCGCTGTACCTGAACGAATGCCGGCACATCGGCATCACCGTGCTTCCCCCGGATGTTAATGAATCAGCGCTGAACTTCACCCCTGTGGGTAAAGACATCCGCTTCGGCATGGGCGCTATCCGTAACGTCGGTGCTAACGCGGTGGCCGGCATGGTTGAAGCGCGCACCGAAAAGGGCGCGTACCGGGACTTCAGCGACTTCTTGAGCAAAGTCCCTGCAGTGGTATGTAACAAGCGCACTATTGAATCCTTAATCAAGGCCGGTGCCTTCGACTCCTTGAAGCACCCGCGCCGTGCCCTGGTGGCCATTCACGAAGAAGCCGTCGACTCGGTCATTCAGCTTAAGCGTAACGAAGCTGCGAACCAGTTTGATCTGTTCAGCGCGCTGGACACCTCCGAAGTTTCAGATGCGATGACGGTAGCAATCCCTGATCTTCCCGACTGGGAGAAAAAGGAAAAGCTTGCCTATGAACGGGATATGCTCGGTCTCTACGTCTCGGACCACCCGCTCCAAGGTTTGGGCTCCGCTCTTGACCAGTACGCGGATATGCCGGTGACGAGCGTGTTATCCGATGAAGGACCAGCCGACGGGCATGTTATTTCGATAGCCGGCATGATCAGCGGTCTGCAGCGGCGTATTGCCAAAAAATCTGGCAACCCCTACGCACGCAGCGAAATTGAGGACCTTTCCGGTTCCATGGAAGTGATGTTCTTCGGTCAGGCCTACCAGCCAATCGCCGAGATTCTCGCCGATGACTTGATTGTCGTGATCAAGGGACGGGTACAGCGCCGCGACGATGGATCGATCACACTTAACGCCCAAGAGATGATGATCCCCGAGCTTTCTGATACCTCAGGAACCGGACCGGTGGTTATTGGTATACCAACGCATAAAGCCACCGAGACGCTGATCCAGAAACTCGGAGATGTGCTTCGCACCCATAGTGGAAACACCGAGGTGCGGGTAAAGCTCAGCGGAAGCCGTGGCACCTCGTTGATGCGGCTAGGCATGAATTTCAGGGTCAATCCGAACCCGGCCCTTTTCGGAGATTTGAAGGTACTGCTCGGCCCGGCCTGTCTGGACGTGTAGCAATCGCACGACGTATGACCGGATGGGGTAACTTATGGGAACCCAATCCGGTCTTACACGTTAAACTGGGGTGGTGACCTTAAACCCAGATACCGATTTTTCCGAACTCGCGACCATCGATTGGCGTGGAGCGAAACTCAACCGTGCTCAGCTCAAAGCAGAGTTGCCTCGACCTGAAATGAATTCGCAGACGGCCGCAGAGGTTGTCCAGCAAATCATTAATGACGTGCGTGAACATGGCATGGAGACGCTCAAAGACCTCGCCAAGCGGTTCGACAAGGTTGAACTGGAACATACCCGGGTCCCACAAGCTGAATTAGACCGAGCCTTGAACGAGCTTGATCCGCAGGTTCGCTTGGCATTAGAAGAGTCCATCAAGCGCGCACGCGCCTTTGCTCAAGCCCAGCTGCCTCAGGACGCCACCGTCGAATATGGCCATGGCGGAACCGTGACGCAGCGCTGGGTTCCGGTGCGACGTGTTGGTCTTTATGTCCCGGGCGGATTGGCAGTGTACCCTTCCTCGGTCATCATGAACACCGTTCCGGCACAGGCTGCAGGGGTCACCTCGCTTGCGCTGGCAAGCCCACCGCAGGCGGACTTTGGCGGACTGCCACACCCTACGATCCTGGCTGCCGCGAAGCTGTTGGGAATTACCGAGGTACACGCAATGGGCGGTGCCCAGGCCGTGGCAGCGTTTGCCTACGGTGTGCAGGTGCCCAACGACCAGCGTGGAGATATTGAACCGGTGGACGTTATTTCAGGTCCAGGCAATGTTTTTGTGGCCACCGCGAAGCGTCTGGTAAAAGGCGTGGTCGGTATCGACGCGGAGGCTGGGCCCACTGAAATTGCGATTTTGGCCGATGAAACTGCCAACGCATCATTCGTCGCGGCAGATATGATCTCACAAGCCGAACATGATGCTAATGCGGCGGCCGTGCTGGTGACCGATTCACCGGCTCTCGCCACCGCTGTGCGCGCCGAACTCGTCACGCAGGTAGCAGCCACAAAACACACCGAACGCGTCCAGCAGGCCCTGTCTGGTGCGCAGTCCGCAATCATCTTGGTTGATGACCTCGTCCAGGGTGTCGCAGTGTGTAATGCTTACGCGGCTGAGCACTTGGAAGTACTGACTGTCAACGCCGACGAGGTGGCAACGCAGATTAATGCTGCAGGCGCGATTTTTGTCGGAGAATTTGCTCCGGTGTCCCTCGGGGACTATTGCGCAGGCTCAAACCACGTGCTGCCAACCAGCGGTACCGCACTGCACGCGTCAGGGCTGAACGTGAACACGTTCCTCAAAGCCATCCAGGTGATCAACTACGACAAGCAGGCGCTTGCTGAGGTGGCCGCTCACGTGATCAATCTTGCCAACGCCGAGGACCTTCCAGCACACGGTGACGCGGTCGCGGTGCGCCAAGCCCATTAGACGCTAAACTGTTAGGTGACGTGTGTGAATTTCTGTACGCCGACGGCGTAGGTTAGCACCACGATCGCAAAAAGTTGGAGGTGTCATGAATTGCCCTTATTGCCGCAACGCTGATTCGCGTGTGGTCGATAGTCGAGTCGCCGATGATGGCGTATCCATTCGACGTCGTCGTCAGTGCACCGAATGCTCGCGTCGTTTTACCACCACTGAAACTGCTGCGTTGAACGTGTTGAAGCAGTCTGGTGCAGTTGAACCTTTCTCGCGCCACAAGGTCATCAACGGCGTGCGTAAGGCATGCCAAGGGCGGCCAGTCACTGATCACGATCTGGCCATCCTTGCCCAAGAAGTTGAGGAAACTGTCCGCACTTCAGGTGCAGCGGAAATTCCCGCGCATCAGGTCGGCCTGGCCATCCTTGAGCCGTTGTCTCGTCTGGACGAGGTTGCTTACCTGAGATTTGCCAGCGTTTATCACAATTTCCAGTCGCTTGCCGATTTTGAAACTGCGATGGCGAAGTTGCGTGATCGCCGTTCCAGCACGCCACAGGGCAACCAACGCCCACTGACAGCAAACTAACCTGACCCGCCAGTCATGGTGGCAGATATAGCGCAGGCCAGGTCTCAACCTTGCGGGTGGATACCTGGCCTGTGCTGTTTGACGATGTTTCGGTGCTACGCGATTATGGGAGTGTGAGGATCTCAGCCCCGTCGTTGGTCACCAACAGCGTGTGTTCGAATTGTGCGGTGCGCTTTTTATCGCGGGTGGTTACCGTCCAATCGTCTTCCCACATATCCCATTCGGTGGTGCCCAAGGTGAGCATCGGTTCGATTGTGAACACCATGCCGGGTTCGATAATGGTGTTATAGGCGGGCGCCGCATCATAATGCGGAATGATCAGGCCGGAATGGAAAGCCTCACCGACACCATGTCCGGTGAAATCGCGGACCACGCCGTAGCCGAAACGCTTGGCATAGCTTTCAATAATGCGCCCGATGACATTAATTTCTCGGCCGGGCATGACCGATTTAATGGCACGTTTCAGCGACATTTCGGTACGTTCAACGAGTAACCGGGACTCTTCATCAACGTCCCCGACGAGGAATGTTGCGTTGTTGTCCCCATGCACTCCACCAATGTAGGCGGTGATATCAATATTGATAATGTCGCCATCTTGGACCACGGTGCTGTCTGGGATGCCGTGGCAAATAACTTCATTCAGTGATGAGCATAAAGACTTCGGGAAACCGCGGTATCCCAGGGTGGAAGGATAAGCCTTGTGGTCCATCAGGAACTCGTGTCCTAGCCGGTCAAGCTCATCGGTGGTTATTCCGGGTTGGCAGGCTTTGCCCACTTCGGCCAATGCCTGAGCGGCAATGCGCGAAGCAATACGTATTCTTTCTATAACTTCGGGGCTTTTCACCTCTGAGGCAGTATTTTCTGCAGGGGCCGCCTTGCCCACGTATTCGGGGCGTTCAATATCGGCCGGGACACTCAGTTCGGGAAAGATTGTGCCGGGAGTCAAGGTTCCAAGAGGTGCAGTTGCGACAGTAGCCATATAAACATTCTAACTACGCAATGAGCACAACATACGCTTTGAAGATCAACCGAACTGCGTGAGATTGAGCTAGCGTTGAGTCATCAAGATCCAACGACCCGAGGAGCTTACGGTGAGCGAAACTTCCATTTCAGAAGAAGGCAAGTATTGGTACAACGTATCAACGGGAAGTATTGAGAAGGGTCCACAGTCCGATTGGACGAAACTTTTAGGCCCCTACGATACTGAAGAGGCAGCACGCAACGCGATGAGCAAGGTGCAGGCTCGTAACGAAGCGTGGGATGCCGAGGACGAAGAAGAAGCCTAAATATGCAGAACCCGCGTAGGGGAGTATTCCCATACGCGGGTTCTTCGTTTAAGCGCGAAGCGACTTATTCTTTGAATTCGTAGTCGGCAGATGGGAAAGAACCGCTGACGACTTCCTGATGATATTGGCTTACCGCCGAGGAAATCACCGAACGAAGATCAGTAAATTTTTTGACAAAACGTGGCGTGCGGTTCGCTCCTAAGCCCAGCATATCCTGCCATACCAATACCTGACCGGTGGTCGCGTTACCCGCACCAATACCAATGGTTGGTACCGTCAGTGCTTCATCGACCTTCGCTGCAACAGGGCTCGGAACCATTTCCATAAGGATGGTGAATGCACCTGCATGCTCTAGAGCTTTGGCGTCGGCGATCATGCTTTCGGCGGCATCGCCACGACCTTGGATCCGGTACCCTCCCAAGGCATGTTCAGACTGCGGGGTGAAGCCGATATGTCCAATTACTGGCACGCCAGCTAGCACCATGGCACGGACGTGTTCAGCGAATTCTTGGCCGCCTTCAATCTTCACCGCCTGCGCGCCACCTTCTTTCATCAGCCGCACAGCAGTGGCCACAGCCTGTTGTGCAGACTGCTCATACGAGCCGAAAGGAAGATCTGCGACAACCAAAGCACGCGTGGTACCGTTTGAAACTGCCTTGGTGAAGACGATCATCTCGTCCACGGTAATTGGCAGGGTCGAATCGTAGCCGATCACGGTATTCGCCGCTGAATCACCGACAAGCAGAATTTCGATCCCGGCTTGGTCGAAAATTTCCGCCATCATGACGTCATATGCAGTTAACATGGCAAACTTTTCGCCGCGTTCTTTAGCCTGCTGTAAATGGTGAACCCGAATGCGTGATGGGCCTTTGTCGGGGTCAGAAAGATATGGTTGTGGCATAGAAAAACCTTATCGCACTTACACCCTGCGATGCGGGGGCGAGATCGGGGCTTAAAACGTATAGTCTTGCAACAAGTTGTTTAACTCCCCGCCGTGATCAGCGCGGGAATAAAAGATTTTTATAAGGCGGTGAATTATGGATCGTCAGCAAGAATTCGTGCTGCGCACCATTGAAGAACGAGACGTTCGATTTGTGCGTATGTGGTTTACCGACGTGGTCGGTTCCTTGAAGTCTGTGGCACTGGCTCCGGCAGAAGTCGAAGACGCTTTTGAAGAGGGACTGGGCTTTGACGGCTCTTCGATCGATGGGCTGTCGCGCATCTCCGAATCGGACATGCTGCTGCAACCGGATCCCGCGACTTTCCAGATCTTGCCGTGGCGTGGTGAAGTAGAACCCACCAGCCGCATGTTCTGCGACATCCTCACCCCCGAAGGCCAGCCCTCTAACGCGGATCCACGTCAAGTGCTCAAGCGTCAGCTGACCGAAGCCGCTGATATGGGATTCACCTGCTACACACATCCAGAGATCGAGTTCTACCTGCTGGAAAGCAGCAAACTCGACGCACAGGGACGCCCGCAGCCCATTGATAACGGCGGCTATTTTGATCATGTACCCGACGGAGTTGGGCAAGATTTCCGTCGCGCGTCGGTCACGACCCTGGAAGCTTTGGGAATCTCGGTGGAGTTCTCCCACCATGAGACCGGTCCTGGCCAGAACGAAATTGATTTGCGCTACGCGGACGCTTTACAGACCGCGGATAACATCATGACCTTCCGTACGGTGATCAAGGAAATGGCGATGCAGAAGGGCATTCATGCAACCTTCATGCCCAAGCCGTTTTCGGATCAGCCGGGCAGTGGCATGCACACTCATTTTTCGCTCTTCGAAGGCGACTCAAATGCGTTCTTTGAAGCCGGCCGTGAGTACCAACTATCTGATGTCGCCCGATCGTTTATCGCGGGAATTTTGCACCATGCGCCGGAAATGACGGCAATCACGAACCAGTTCGTCAATTCCTATAAACGGCTTTGGGGCGGCGGCGAAGCTCCAAGTTACCGTTCTTGGGGTCATAACAACCGTTCAGCTCTGGTCCGTGTGCCACTGTATAAGCCGGGTAAAGGCCAAAGCGCACGAGTGGAGTACCGCGGTATTGATTCGGCAGCGAATCCTTACCTGGCGTATGCAACATTGCTTGGCGCCGGGCTGAAGGGGATCCGCGAGAATTACGAGCTAGAGGAACCAACCGAAGATGACGTGTGGGCATTGTCCACCGCCGAACGGCGCGCTTCGGGCCACGTTCCGCTGCCTGGTACCTTGCATGACGCGCTGAAAGCGATGGAAGAATCCGAATTCATGGCCGAGGTACTTGGCGAACAAGTCTTCAACTCATTCCTAGCGAATAAGCGAGCAGAGTGGGAAGAGTACCGTCAGGTAATTACCCCTTATGAGCTCAACAAATATTTGGGAATCCTCTAAGACGCACGTCACGCTCACCTAGTGGCGGCAGCAGGAGACACACGAAAAACATGGCAGAAGTATCCTCACGTGCACTGATTAACGCTGGCTTCAGCGATACCGAACGCGCAAAGAAATTCCTTGAATCAGAGGAACTAGCGCAAATTGACCCAGTGCTAATTGTGAGGATGATGGCGCATGCGCCGGACCCAGACCAAGCACTGTTGCTGGCCTTGCGTTTGGTGGACCGTCATCCGGAAGCCGCAAGTATTTTTCGCGAGCCTGAGATTTGTCTCGCATTGGTCCGCTTGCTAGGTGGTTCTTCGGCTTTGGGAGAGTTTCTCATCCGGTGTCCCGAAGCATTGGAGATTGTGCGTGAGGCTCCGAGCAGAACCTTTAAACCGGTCAGCTTGGAAACTATGCGTAGCGCGATGCTGGAGTCTGTCGGGGCAACCCGAACAGCCAATAATCATTGGATTTCCTCCAGTATCGGTGCTGATGCGCGGCAAAAACTTCGTGCAAGTTATCGCAAGGCCCTGCTGTCCTTGGCATACCGTGATCTTGGAGCTGCGGACCCGCAAGAAATTCTTCCGTTGGTTGCCGCAGAACTGGCAGATATGGCCGGCGCAGTGCTTGAAGGCGCCTTGGCGATCGCCCGCGCAGAAGCCTCCGAGCAATACAGTCCGGAAGACGTTGACTGCGTCAAGCTTTCCATTATTGGCATGGGTAAGTGCGGCGCCCGGGAGCTGAACTATATTTCAGACGTTGATGTCATTTACGTGCATGGAAGCACTCCTAACGTAGATGAGGATCTGGCGGCGGCCATTGCCACAGTTCTTTGTGGCAACACAGCACGGGCCATCATGACTCCGGGGCCGGAACCGATGCTTTGGGAAGTTGACGCAAATCTTCGTCCCGAGGGTAAGGACGGTGCGCTGACGCGGACCTTGTCGTCGCACGAGGCATATTACAAACGCTGGGCACATTCTTGGGAATTCCAAGCCTTGCTCAAAGCACGTGCCATCGCCGGAGATACCGACCTGGGCCGCTCCTATGAGCGCATGGTCTCACCCATGGTTTGGTCAAGTTCGGAACGCGAAGGTTTTGTGGAATCCGTTCAAGCGATGCGCCGCCGGGTGACAGATCATATCGACAAGGAAGAAGTTCCTTGGCAAATTAAGCTCGGTCCAGGTGGGCTACGAGATGTGGAATTCACGGTGCAGTTACTGCAGCTGGTCCACGGACGAGTTGAACCGTCCATTCAGGTGCCGACGACCACGCTAGCGATTCGCGCCATGAGCGAAACCGGCTATATCAGTCGTGAAGACGCCAAAAACTTTGATGAGTCCTACCGGTATTTGCGTCTGCTGGAGCACCGTATCCAGTTGAGCCAGCTTCGCCGAACCCACCTGATGCCACGCGTTGAGGGCGCCCAGCGCGTGCTGGCCCGTGCAGTGCGCGGGGTCGGCGACTTGCAAGCCACCAACCCCGAGCGGTTGCTACGCCGCTGGAATGAGACCAAACGTTTGGTCCGTTCCCTTCACGAGCGTATTTTCTACCGGCCGCTGCTGGTCACGAGCTCAAACCTCTCTGCAGATCACGTTCGGTTGACTCCAGAGTCTGCTCAGGCACGGTTGCGAGCGTTGGGCTATTTGGATCCGAAGGCTGCAATGCGCCATATCGAAGCGCTCACTGGGGGAGTATCGCGCCGTTCTTCCCTGCAGCGACAGCTGTTGCCAGTGCTGCTGGATTGGTTCGCTCACGGTGTAGATCCGGATGCCGGGCTACTGGGGTTTCGCCGATTGAGTGAGGCTCTGGGCAAATCTCCCTGGTTCTTAGGGATGCTACGTGATACCAACGCGGCCGCCGAACGGCTGAGCCATCTGCTGTCCAACACTCGTTTCCTCACCGATCTGTTGGCTAATGAGCCAGCTGCGGCCGCGTGGCTGGGTTCAAACGCAGCCTTGATACCGCAGTCCTATCAGAGCCTACAACAGCAAAACGCCTCTATCATTCATCGGACTAAGCAGCCAGAAGCGGCTATCCGACAAATTCGGCTGGTACGCCGACGCGAGTTTTTGCGGGTAGCTCTTGCTGACGGAGCTGGACTGTTGAATGTCTCGCAAGTTGGAGAAGCGCTTTCGAATATCGACGGAAATATGATCGATGGTGTGCTGAAGGTCTTGCTCCATGCTGATCAACAAAAGCATGGCGAGCATGCGGTGATTACGGTGATTGCCATGGGGCGCCAAGGCGGTGCAGAAATCGGTTATGGTTCGGACGCTGACGTGCTCTTTGTCCAGCGGCCTTTGCCCGACGCGAGTGCACAAGAATCGCAGGAGCAGGCACTGCGAGTGGTCACGGAGCTGATTTCCTGGTGCGTGAAACCGCTGAAGCCAGCGATCCCGGCCGAAGTAAAGCTTAAAGTTGATTCGGACCTACGCCCCGAAGGTCGAGCCGGGATGCTTGTTCGTTCCCTTGACGGGTACGCAAAGTACTACGAGCGCTGGGTGGAAATTTGGGAACGGCAGGCGTTACAGCGTGCCCGTCCTTTCGCCGGTGACGCTCAGCTTGCCGAAGACTTCATTAAACTTATTGAGCCAGTTCGTTACGGTAAGGGACTTGACGAGTCTGAGATGAAAGATATCCGTAAGATCAAAGCACGTGTGGAGTCCGAAAGGCTGCCACGCGGAGCGGATCCTAACCGGCATCTTAAACTTGGCCGAGGATCGCTATCCGACATCGAGTGGTTGGTGCAGTTTTACCAGCTTCAGTACGCCTGGAAACATACCTCATTGCGCACACCAGCAACGCGCAAAGCACTTGATGCGATGGCTGGGCTCGAACTAATCAGCGAAGAAGATGCCGAACTTTTGGACTACACCTGGTCAATGGCTACTCGTATTCGCAGTGCAGAGATCATCACTTCGGGACGCTCTAGCGATGTGCTTCCCCGGTCCGCCCGCGATATGGAGGCAGTAGCGCGTTGGTGTGGCTACGAAGCAAATCAGGGACCTGCTCTGGAAGAAGATTATCTGCGAGCTACGAGACATTCCCGGGCGATTTTTGAACAACTTTTCTATGGTTTCGAAGACTAGGTCCGCCCTTGAAGAAGCAATACGAAACGACGTTGACCGACCCGTCCAACAAGGGCTGGTCACCAAACTCGGATGATTATGCATGTTGGGAAAAGAGCCGCTACATTGGCCAGGGTGTTGATCAATGGCGGTGGGCCACTGCTCAATTGCTGAGCTGGGGAATCAAAACGCGCAGTGGTTTTAGGGTCACTCCCGCCGTACCAGTGGTACCCGGACAAGAACCGGCAATCAGCGTGCACGCCTTAGGGATGACGGTACTTGAACCGGTTCGGGTGGTAGCCGTAGTGAACACCGAATATCGTGTGGGTTTTGCCTATCAAACGCTTCCAGGGCATCCGGTCCGCGGGGAAGAAGCATTTATTCTAGAACGCCGTGATGAAAATATTTTCCTCACCATCAGGTCATTGACCAAACCTTCTTCGGCTATGCCGTGGCGAGTGCTGTATCCGTTGTTACGTGTAGCGCAAGTCGTGGCTCGGTGGCGGTACTTTCGTGCGTTGAAGCTCAAAAGCTAGTAAATAACTCATCAACGAGATTCCCCGTTTAACAGAGATTTTGCCTAGACTGGCGTCAGGCATCAGGGACAGCTGAGTGCCGAATATTATTCCTGCAACAGAGTATGGAACGGTAGAAGAAATGGACGAGCGATTCATGCGCGAAGCCGTGGCAATGTCACGTCGCGGGATGCAAGCAAATCAGGGCGGCCCTTTCGGCGCAGTGGTTGTCAGGGCCGGCGAAGTCATCGCTACGGGCACCAACCAGGTGACTGGAACCAATGATCCTACCGCTCATGCCGAGGTTGTCGCGATACGTAACGCCGGCACCAAACTGGCCACCTTTGATCTTTCAGATTGCGAACTCTACACAAGTTGCGAGCCTTGCCCGATGTGTCTGGGCGCAATTTACTGGTCGCGTTTTCGGCACGTCTACTACGCCAATACGCGGGTTGACGCCGCGGGCATCGGCTTTGATGACGAGCTGATCTATACAGAGCTCGACAAGCCAATGGGGGAGCGGCTTATCCCCTTCACGCATCTTCCCCTTGATGAGGCCGCGGAGGTCTTCTCCGAATGGACCGTCATGGAAGAAAAAACCCGCTATTAAGCACCCCGGCATGGGATAAGCCTTGACTCGACATCCGGCCATGGCACGATAATTCGCTCGGTGGGCGCCAACGCCTTGGTCAGTAACGCGTCGGCGACCACGATGCCATTAGCTGAGACCTCAAGTATGGCCAATGGCACCTGACCACGGTGGTCCTCAGCATGCAATGTCCAGTGGTCGGCAAGCTCGCCAATCCCTCGCTCTAAAAGCAGCTCTTCGCCGTCCATGTAGTCGCATGCATCGACTACCGGGTGGCCAAGGACTGAGCGAGGGCGCACCTTGTCGTAGGCTGCGTCCAGGGGCTCTAGGTAGCCGACGATTTCGTTGTCGTCGCGTTTGACCGTTAGCCATGTACTGATGTCCATGACTCCACGCTATGTCAGAAAAGCTTCATCCGGTAAGTCTTAGGGCTATTGGATGCAGTAACGCAGAAAGGCCTGTCCCCAGGGGGACAGGCCTTTCTGCTAGCGGTTAGCTAGCAGGTGTGAAGAATTAGCAACCGTAGTAGAGCTCGAACTCGTATGGGTTCGGGCGCAGGCTCAGTGGCTTGATTTCGTTTTCACGCTTGTACTCGACCCAGGTGCGGACCAGATCCTCGGTGAATACGCCGCCTTCGAGCAAGAACTCATAGTCGGCTTCTAGAGCTTTCAATGCTTCTTCTAGGCTCTCAGGAGCGCGCTGGATGTCCTTGGCTTCCTCGGCAGGAAGCTCGTAGAGATCCTTGTCGATTGGGTCCGAAGGCTCGATGCGGTTCTTGATGCCGTCCAAGCCAGCCATGAGCTGTGCTGCAAAGGCCAAGTATGGGTTCGAGGATGCATCAGGCGCACGGAACTCAATACGCTTTGCCTTAGGGTTTGAGCCGGTCACTGGGATACGGATACCTGCGGAGCGGTTGCCCTGCGAGTAAACCATATTCACCGGTGCTTCGTAGCCCTTGACCAAGCGACGGTAGGAGTTCACCGTTGGGTTGGTGAAAGCCAACACTGCAGAAGCGTGCTTCAGCAGGCCGCCGATGTACCAACGAGCGGTATCGGAAAGTCCGGCATAGCCCTTCTCGTCGTAGAACAGTGGATCGCCATTGGCCCACAATGACTGGTGCACGTGCATGCCCGAGCCGTTGTCGCCAAAGACTGGCTTAGGCATGAAGGTAGCGGACTTGCCCCATGCATCGGCCACGTTCTTCACTACGTACTTGAAGAGCATTAGTTCGTCAGCTGCGTGAACCATGGTGTTGAACTTGTAGTTGATTTCAGCCTGACCGGCAGCGCCGACCTCGTGGTGGCTGCGCTCAACTTCGAGTCCAACATTGTCCAACTCGACGCAGATCGCGTCGCGCAGGTCTGCTTGCTTATCGGTTGGTGAGACTGGGAAGTAGCCACCCTTGTAAGGAGTCTTGTAACCCTGGTTGCCGCCCTCTTCCTTGCGGCCGGTGTTCCAAGGAGCTTCGTCAGAGTCGATCTTGTAGAAGGCACCCTGTGGGGTGGATTCGTAGCGGACATCTTCAAAGATGAAGAATTCAGCTTCTGGTGCGAAGAACGCGGTGTCCGCGATGCCGGTTGACTCTAGGTATGCTTCGGCTCGCTCTGCAACGCCACGCGGGTCGCGGTGGTAGGGCTCACCGGTGTGCGGGTTGATGATGGAGAAGTTGAAGGCCAAGGTCTTCTCGATGCGGAACGGATCAACGAAGCCGGTGGTGACATCCGGGATTAGCTGCATATCGGAGTCGGAGACTCCAGAGAAACCGCGGATGGAGGAACCGTCAAAGAGCTGACCGTTGACGAAGAAGTCTGCGTCCACGGATTTTGCCGGGACGTTGAAGTGCTGCTGAACGCCTGGTAGATCGGTGAAGCGGACGTCGAGGAACTTGACTTCTTCCTCGGCAATGTAGGCCAAGACTTCTTCTGGACTGGTAAACATGTGCAGGTTACTCCCTGTTGAGATATTGGTTTGGTAAACGGAACGATCACACAAGTGAATGTGACCGGTTCTCTTGCTTACCTAGTAATCTTACCTAGAATCCGTTTCACATTGGTGTCTCGATTGTTTCGGCCACGTTACATAGGAATCGTTTGGGCGCGTCGTTCCCCGTCAGAGTTGCAATGTGACTCGTAACAAACTGATGAGATTCACACAGTTGCCCCCGATACACTGGGTATGTGGAACGTAAAGACTTTAGCTCGTGGCTTGAAGGCCCCCCGCAATTAAAATCCCAAGAATGGCCGGGGCAACGATTAGGCCGTCCTGAAAAGGGCGCCGGATCGATTGGGCGCTTCCCCCGCAGAGTCGGCGCGCTCTGCCTAGACTGGGGACTGTGCATGTTGCTCAGCTGGTGGCTATTTGATTTTAGAGACCTGGCGACCTTGTTACTCTTCCTCGTAGGGCAAATGATTGCCGTAGGTTTCACCGGTCATAGTATTGGGCATCGTACCTTCGGGCTTCAGGTGCAGTCGATGGACGGAACGGCGGTGAAACCGCTGGCCGGAGTGATTCGATCGGTCCTGCTGTGTCTGGTTATTCCAGTGTTCTTCTCTGACGCAGACCAGCGCGGATTCCACGATCGAGCCGCCAAGAGCGTTCTGGTGAATATCCGCTAAAGAATTTGATGTAGTCCAGACACAGAAAAACCGCACTAGAAATTCTAGTGCGGTTTTTCTTTTGACCGAGATTAGCGAGCGCGACGGTTAGGTCGTGCACGATTCGGGTCGATGCCCTTAGGGATCGGCAAGCGGTTCGCGGTCAAGGTAGTCAGTCGCTTATCAACTGCGCTGATTTCCAGTTTGGTAATCGATTTAGGGAGCTTCTTCATCTTCTTGCTCACGTCGACCAGATCAGTCTGGTCTTCGCTCTGGCCGGCGTTGATCACATGGATCGGAACGTTTGGCAGCACGCGAGAAATACGCTTACGCTCGGAAGTTACCAAATCACGAACGCGGTTGGTTGGGCCTTCGGTAACAAGTACGACGCCTGGGCGTCCAACTGCCAAGAACACTAGGTCCTGGTGACGGTTAAACGCTACTGGCTCATCCTTCAAAATCCAGCCTCGACGTAGCACGCTCATTGCTGCTCCGGCGGCGCCTGGACGACCTATAAGCTGCGCGAACGCAGCTTTCTCGGCCCGTCGGGACAGAATGAACAGGGCTGCAAGTAAGCCGAGCGGGATCGCGATAATCAGCAAGGTGATCCAGTTCTGGATCAGAATGCCGATGATCAGACCTACAACAATGACACCAAGGAATGCCAGTAGCATCCACCAAACGACCATCGGGTCATTACGGCGGGTCATCTGGAAGACCTGGCCCATTTGCTTTAGGCGACCGGGCTCTTTATTTTGTTTTTCAGCTTTGGGTTTACGCGAAAACAAACCACGCTTCTGCTGCGCGGCCGCATCGTTATCGGAGTTTTTGGCCATAGTGCTTCAATTCTACGCGATCTAACTGGCTTATTTTTCTGCAGGACTCTTTACTAGAGAATTTACTTGGTTTTTGGCACTGTACGCGACAAAGCGTCGGACCCAACGACCGCTTTTACGGCTGTTGGGTCCGACGACCATAAAACTCTCGTGCTGCTTAGCGACTAAGTATCGAAGCGGCTTCCTGCCGGGTAGTACCCGAGGATTCAATGTTGGACAATGATTCAGGAATCTCGCGGCCCTTCTTGCGCATTGCGCCAGCCCAGAGTCGGCCAGCGCGGTACGAAGAACGTACCAATGGGCCAGACATAACACCGGAGAAGCCGAGTTCTTCGGCTTCTTGTTGCAGTTCGAGGAATTCTTGTGGCTTCACCCAGCGGTCCACCGGCAAATGGCGCTCGGTAGGGCGCAGGTACTGGGTGATGGTCAGTAGATCGCAACCGGCCTCGTGCAGGTCACGCATGGCCTCGGAGATTTCTTCACGAGTTTCGCCCATGCCCAGAATGAGGTTCGACTTAGTAATCAAGCCGCGCTTGCGGCCATGGCTGATGACATCCATGGAACGGTCGTAACGGAAGGCCGGACGGATACGCTTGAAAATACGTGGAACGGTCTCGACGTTGTGGGCGTAAACCTCAGGTTCGGAATCGCAAATGGCATCCAAATTATCTGGTTTACCTGAGAAATCTGGGATCAACAATTCCACACCGGTGGTGGGATTCATCTTGTGGACCTGTCGTACGGTCTCGGCGTAGAGCCAGACACCCTCATCTTCGAGGTCATCGCGAGCTACGCCGGTAATCGACGCGTAACGGAGGTCCATTTTTTTAACGCTCATAGCCACCTTGAATGGCTCTGAACGATCAAGTGCTGCGGGCTTGCCGGTGTCAATCTGACAGAAGTCACAGCGGCGGGTGCATTCTGAGCCGCCGATGAGGAAGGACGCTTCGCGGTCTTCCCAGCACTCGAAAATATTTGGGCAACCGGCTTCTTCGCACACCGTGTGCAGGCCCTCGGACTGCACCAGATTTTTTAGCCCGACATATTCGGGGCCGATTTTCAGTTCTGCGCGGATCCACTCTGGCTTACGCTCCACAGGAGTCTGGGCGTTGCGTTTTTCGACGCGCAGCAGTCTACGGCCTTCAGGTTCAATGCTCATTAAGGGGGTCCTTCTACGTTTGAATTCTGGTGCTTAGACGACTTGGGGAGTGAGCAAACGCTCAAGTTCCTCTTGTACCCGGTCAACGACATCGTTGGGGGAAACTGTCTGGCCTAGTTCTTGGGAAATTGTGGTGACGCCGGCATCGGTGATGCCGCAGGGGATGATCTGGTCATATGCAGTGAGGTTATTCGAGCAGTTCAGCGCAAACCCGTGCATCGTGACTCCACGGTTGATACGGATACCGATAGCGGCGATCTTTCGGTCCTGCTCGCCGTTAACTCCTGGTACCCAAACGCCTGAGCGACCTTTAACCTGTACGGTAGGGATTCCCATTTCATCGATAACGTTAATTAACGCCTCTTCTAAGGTCTCAACGTACAGACGAATCGCGCTGATCTTCTTGAGTTTCACGATCGGATATCCGATGAGCTGGCCGGGGCCATGCCAAGTTAGCTTTCCTCCGCGATCAACGTCGACAACGGGGGTGCCATCAAGTGGTAAATCTTCAGGTTCGGTCCTCTTGCCGGCGGTATACACCGCCTCATGCTCAAGAAATAGGACTCTTGGGGTCTGTTCATCGGCTGCTACAGCATCGTGCAAATTTTGCTGATAATCCCATGCCTGCATATATGGAATTAGTTCCGTGCCGAGTCCGACTCGTTCGAATTCGATCGCCATATTGGCAACCCTACGCCTTTTGGAACATTGCCTGCTAATTGGTTGTCAACGGCTTAGCTGTGGATAACTTCAACGCCTTTTTCGATTTTGCGTTAGAACTGAATCATGAGTGATTCAAACAATTTACTGGCGTGGCCGACCTGTCCGGGGTACGTGACGGTACGACCACTAAATGCCAAGTCACCATGCAAAGTTTGGTTAATGCGTCGTGACTCAGATCAGAGTTACATGGTGTTGAAGATTTCCTCTGAGGCAGAACGTATTTGTTCCTTGCGACAGAAACAGGTTGAAACAGCAAGGAAATATGTCGTTGATTTTTACGGTACTCTCACGACACAATTAGGCGACGGCATTCTCATGGAGTATTGCCCGGGCGGCAGCCTGGCTCAGCTTCTTGACCAGCGCAGCCCTTTTTCGTTAGGGGAGTGCGTCACGGCCTTGGCCCCGATTGCTCAAACCCTCTCCGCACTGCATGACAGTGGACAGATCCATGGGGATGTTTCGGCGAGCAATGTATTGCTCACCGCCGAGGGCATGCCCAAGCTGGGGGACTTCCAAGAGGCACGAATTGGCAGCGACCAGAGCGTAGGTTCGGGCACACCGGGATTTATGGCACCAGAAGTGGCTGCATGCCAAATAGAATCCCGCGTAGGTGAGCAGGATGTTTACTCACTCGGCGCTTGCCTCTGGTATCTACTCGAGGGTACCGCGCCTCCAGAGCCGGGCCAGCGTCCGCCCATTACGGTAATCTTCCCGCAAGTACCGGCACTCATACATGAATTAATGCTGGATTCTTTGCATTTAGATCCCCGTCATCGCCCAACGGCGGAACAGTTTGCTAGAACATTATTTGCAGCGGTACAGGCCGAACCCATTGATTGGCAACATTGCACGCCAACGGACTCGACTCATTTGATGGCAACCTTTCACCCCGAAATGAAATCGAAACATGCGCGGGTCAAGGTTCTGAAGACGAAAGGTCCCAGGAAATCATCGCCAGCTACACAGCCGCACTGGCAAGAGCACGAGCTACATCAAACCCCGGGACGCCGCAAGGTGTATTTGACTGTCGTCGGCGGAATATCGCTCATTGCCGTCAGTATCTTGGGCGTGAATCTTTTGGGGGACCAGTGGAATGGCGCCCAGACAGAGAACACGGAACCGGCGGTGCCGGTTGAAGACTGCCGGATCCAAGACGCTGCGGTGGTCCCAGCGTGTGCATTTTCAGCCGATGTCGTCATTGCCAACTTCCTCAAACTCTCCGGCGAACGTGATGCAGCTTTGGAAGCGAAAAACATGAAGGCCTTAGCGGCGATCTATCCGCCTGCCTCTGAACAGCTGGAACGCGATAGGCAAATGCTCGACAGCTTGGCTGAGCTGGAGCTAGGGCTCAGTGGTTTGAATACGACGCTGGAAGACATTTCGGTTATGGCTCGTGCACACCCTGACACCGTGATACTCAGCGCAACCTCGACCCAAGAAGCCTATGACTATGTGAATGCAAAGAACCAAGTGGTGCATCGTGCGGCGAGCGGAGCTCACGAACGTATTCAGGTGGAACTCAAACTCGTTGAAGGGCAATGGAAAATTGGTAAATTGCTTGGCCGTGGGGCATGACAAAGGCGAGGCATCCGAGAAATTCCGGAATACCTCGCCTTTGACTAATACCGAGGGTGCGGTGGGGCTAGACCCAGAGCACAGCGATCGCGATATTGATCAGCGCCATGCCGCCTGTGGCGTGGGCAAGTCCGGTAGAAACTTCCTCGCCGGCCTTGATCTTCTTGCGGCCCAAGAATGCGGCAACTGCGATGATGATCGCGATGACGACCTTGACGCCGATCTTGATGTGGTTCACGTCCCCACCATTAGCCTCAGCCATACCCACCAGGGCTAGCCCGGTGACCAGCTGGGCGATGGCGCCGTACCACTGCCACACGTTGACGGTAGGGGTCTTGAAATTAGCCAGCCAGCCGCCAAAGATCGCTGCTGCGCCGAGAATATGCAGAAAAACTAGAAAGAGAGTTAAGAAGGTCATGACTCTAGCCTAATTGATTTTCGACGAATTGTAGAAACGACGATCGCCCCTCCCGAAGTAACGGAAGGGGCGATCGTTGAGCTAGCTATTCTAAGCCGATTTGGGGGCTTTACAGACCCAAGTCGCCCTCGAATGCGCCACCCTCAAGGCGAGCCTTGAGAGTCTGCAGGAACCGACCTGCATCGGCGCCGTCGACTAGACGGTGATCGTAGGTCAGGCACAGGTACATCATGTGACGGATGGCAATCGAATCGTTGCCGTCCGCGTCGGTGATAACCATTGGACGCTTCACGATCGCACCGGTGCCCAGGATTGCAACCTGTGGCTGGTTGATGATCGGGGTGTCGAATAGTGCGCCAACCGAACCAATGTTGGTGATCGAGAAGGTGCCACCGGAAAGCTCATCCGGACCAATCTTGTTGGTACGGGTGCGCTCTGCGACGTCGGCAATGCGCGAAGCCATGCCGGCGAGGTTCAGATCGCCTGCGTTCGAAACAACAGGAACCAGCAGGCCCTTGTCGGTGTCGACAGCAAATGCCAGGTGCTCGGCATTGTGGTAGGTGATCTGCTGAGTCTCTTCGTCGTACTCGGCATTCAGCTTCGGGTGTGCCTTCAGTGCTTCGGCAACAGCCTTGGCGATGAATGGCAGGTACGTGAGGTTGACGCCGTTGACTGCCTTGAAATTGGTCTTGGCAGAAGCACGCAGCTTGACCACGCGGGTCATATCGATCTCGTGAACCTGAGTCAGCTGAGTGGAGACCTCGAGGGACTCGCGCATACGACGGGCAATCACCTGGCGGATGCGAGGAGCCTTCGCGGAGGTACCGCGCAACGATGAAGCTTCGACAACCGGTGCGGCCGCTGGCTTGGCTGCTGCTGGGGCTGAAGCAGCTGGTGCTGCAGCTTCCTTGGCGGCCACTGCGTCGAGAACGTCCTGCTTACGGATGCGTCCACCCACGCCGGTGCCCTTGACCGAGGCGATGTCGATGCTGTGCTGGTTAGCCAAGCGGCGTACCAATGGAGTTACATAGCCAGCGTCGGAGTTGTTCTCAGCTGCTGGTGCTGCTGCTGCAGGTGCTTCGGCCTTAGCAGCTGGAGCTGGTGCAGCAGGAGCCTCTGCCTTTGCTGGCGCTTCTTCCTTGGCAGCTGGTGCTGGAGAGGCCGGAGCCTCTTCCTTGGCAGCACGTGCTGGAGCAGCTGGTGCTTCTTCCTTCGCTGCCGAAGCAGCGCCGGCGGCACCGATGATTGCAAGGACGGCACCGATTTCGGCGGTGTCATCTTCGGCTACGCGGATTTCCAGCAAGGTGCCGGCAACTGGCGATGGAACTTCGGTGTCAACCTTGTCGGTGGAAACCTCAAGTAGTGGCTCGTCGACGGCTACTTCTTCGCCAACTTCCTTCAACCAGCGGGTGACGGTACCTTCGGTAACCGATTCGCCCAAAGCTGGGAGGGTGACTTCGGTGCCGGAACCGGAAGCTGCTGGAGCCTCTTCCTTTGCAGCCGGAGCTGCCTCTTCTTCCTTGGCCGCTGGTGCTTCTGCAGGAGCTTCTTCAGCAGCTGGTGCCTCTTCTTCGGCAGGAGCCGCAGGAGCTGCATCGCCGGAACCAGAGCCATCGCCAATACGAACTAGAGGCGCGCCAACTTCGGCTTCCTCATCTTCGGCGACGAAAATTTCTTCGATAACGCCAGCAACAGGTGATGGAACCTCGGTGTCGACCTTGTCGGTGGAAACTTCCACCAATGGCTCGTCAACCTCTACGCGGTCGCCGACCTGCTTCAGCCAGCGGGTTACCGTACCTTCGGTAACGCTTTCACCCAGTGCGGGCAGGTTTACGGTCTCAGACATCTTCCCGTATCTCCTCTTAAATAAAGCTTGAAGTGTGGTTTGGGTGGGCAGCTAACTACTAGTGCACACCCATAAACCGATGAATGGAGGCGTTGCCTCCGAGCTTAGTACACCGGGTAGCGCGTGTGAACGTGCTACCCGGTGAACTATCAGCGAAATTAGCCGTGAAGTGGCTTGCCAGCCAGAGCCATTGCGGCTTCGCCTAGCGATTCGTTCTGAGTTGGGTGTGCGTGGATGAGCTGCGCAACGTCTTCTGGGTATGCTTCCCAGTTCACGATCAGCTGTGCTTCACCGATCTGCTCACCAATGCGACCGCCAATGCCGTGAACGCCCACAATTGGACCGTTCTTGACGCGGACCATCTTGATCAGGCCGGAGGTGCCCAAGATCGAGGACTTGCCGTTACCAGCCAAGTTGTACTCGGTGGTCTCGATCTGATCCTCGCCGAACTTCTCTTTAGCAGCAGGTTCTGAGTAGCCAACGGAAGCGATCTCTGGCTCGCAGAAAGTCACCTTCGGGATGTTGATGTCTTCAACAATGGTTGGGTTCTGACCGGCGATTTCCTCGGCCACGAAGATACCGTGCTGGTAACCGCGGTGTGCCAACTGAACGCCTGGCACGATGTCGCCCACGGCGTAGATGTTGCCTACGCCGGTGTGCAGACGCTCGTTTGGAATAACAAAACCACGATCCAGGGTGATGCCCTGCTCTTCGAAGCCCATGTTCTCGGTGACTGGGCCGCGGCCCACTGCAACCAGAACGATTTCTGCTTCGAGAACCTTGCCGTCAGCCAGCGAGACCTTCACACCGTTTTCGTCTTGGTCGACCTTCTCGAAGAAGACACCTGTGTTGAACTTGATGCCGCGCTTCTTGAACGAACGCTCAAGGGTCTTGATAATGGCTGGGTCCTCGTTTGGCACCAGTGAAGGCAGGCCTTCAACGATGGTGACGTCGACGCCGAAGGACTTCCAGACAGAAGCGAACTCGACACCGATGACGCCGCCACCGAGCACGATTGCGCTCTTTGGCATGTCAACCATGTTCAGCGCTTCGGTGCTGGTCAGCACGCGGCCACCGATTTCCAGACCGAAGGTCTTGGAAGTCGAGCCGGTAGCAAGAACGATGTTCTTGCCCTTGTATGCGACACCATCTACATCAATGGTGTCCTTGGAGACTAGGCGTCCGTTACCTTCGATAACGTTGACCTTCTTCATCTTCAGTAGACCCTGAAGACCCTTGTGCTTGCCGGCGACGATGCCGTCCTTGTACTTGCGTACGCCACCGAGGTCAATTGACTCAAGCGACGAGTTGATGCCGTACTTGGCACCTTCGCGAGCATTCTCGGCGAGTTCTGCTGCATGCAGGTACGCCTTAGTCGGGATACAGCCAGTGTGCAAGCAAGTGCCACCGACCTTTTCCTTCTCAATCAATCCGACGGTGAAGCCCAACTGGATGGCGCGCAATGCGACTGAGTATCCAGCGGAACCGCCGCCGAGGATGAGGACATCAAATTCTTGCGTTGCTGCCGAATCGGCCACGTGAACGCTCCCTCGTAATAGCTAAGTGAGGTCGGCCATGGCCGACCAGGGGATCGGGTGGTGAACTTATTCGCCCACGTCCGAGGGCGCGAGTAAAAATTCACCGGTGATGTTTCAAAACTTACTTTAGTACCGTCAATGCACCAGAGTCATCTTGAGTTGGCTAAAAGTCGGCCATATCTCGTATTTTGGCATACATTCCGGTGCGGGCTATGACATCGCCCGCACCGGAATGTGTTCTAAAAGGCATTTTTAGCGGGTACCGGACATCTTCTCGGCAAATGCTACGAGAGTGCGCACCTGCGATCCGGTGCCATTTTTCGGTGTGTAGCCCCATGCGGAGCCCTCGTTGAAGGCTGGACCCGCAAAGTCAATGTGCGCCCAAGGGATCTTCTGACCATTGGTTTCGCCCACAAATTCTTCCAAGAACACCGCAGCGGTCATCATGCCGCCCATCCGCTCGCCAATATTTGCCAAGTCGGCGACCTGCGACTCGATGGTCGGACGAAGTTCTTCTGGCAGTGGCATGCCCCAAGCAAGTTCACCAACGGCGTCCGAAGCGGCTACCAAATCGTCACGAACCTGCTCATTGCCCATGATGCCCGCGGTGCGCAAGCCCAGGGCGAGCATCTGCGCTCCGGTCAGCGTTGCAATGTCAATGAGCACGTCCGGGTTCTCAAGACTTGCTGCGGCAAGACCGTCGGCCATCACCAAACGACCTTCGGCATCCGTATTGAGTACCTCTACGGTCTTGCCGCCAAACATGGTTAATACGTCACCGGGACGGGTGGACGCGCCACCTGGCATGTTTTCGGCCAAGCAAAGCCACGCGGTGACCTTCAGATCTAAGCCAAGTTCTGCCACGGCCGCGATGGTGTTGTATACGGCAGCGGCACCGGACATATCGGACTTCATTGCGTGCATTCCGGCGGCTGGTTTGATCGAGATGCCACCGGTATCAAAGGTGATGCCTTTACCAATCAGAGCCAAATGCTTAGCGGCCTTGGAAGGCGAATACTCAACCTTGACCAGGCGAGGCTGACGGACCGAACCGCCACCGACGCCCATCAGACCGCCGAAGCCTTCCTTGGTCAGTCGCTTCTCATCAAAGATAGTGACCTTTAACTGCAAAGACTTGGAATGATCCTTCACCGCGCTGGCGAATGACTCTGGGTACAAGATGTTTGCGGGTGCGTTGATCAGGTCTCGGGTCCCACGCACGGCGCGGCCGATGACCGCGGCACGCTTGAGCAAGCTCGGCAGATCCTTGGAGGTAGCCACCGCGGTCGCGATGAATGCCTCGGTGAGCACTGGCTTGTCGTTCTTCTTCGAACGGAAATTTTCGTAACGGTATGAGCCCAAAGCTACGCCCTCGGCCACTGCGGCGACCTGTTCAGTGCTGTCGGCTGGCAACGCAAAGATTGCGGTCTTGGCGTTCGATAGCTGCCGTGCTGCCGAACCGGCTGCGCGACGTAGCTTCTCATCGGTCAGTTCGCTGAGTTCTTTCACACCCAGTCCGATGAACATGATGGTCTTGACCTTGGTACCTTCAACAGCTGGAAGCAGAGTCACCTCGTCGGCCGAGCCTGCAACGTTGAGTGCCAGGAGCGACTGTTCCAAGGCTGCGGTGGTCTCGGCTGCAAGTGGCGAAGCGGCAATGGATACCTTGTCGTCCTTTTTTAGGACGCCCAAGATGAGCGTGTCGGCGTTTTTCCGTTTGATGTCTGCACCAATGGCGGTCAACGTGAGATCACTGGAGTTGATCACAAAATCATTCCTTCTATGCCTTTGTAGGGTCTAAGGATGGTTCAGCCCGTGAGGATAACCGGTAGATGGAGCCGGTGAGCTGAGTATTTCCTACACACGATGTTAGCCGAAGGTTGCACCTCGGCGTGCCTCACTTCACAGCGAGCGAAAGGGCAAACAGTTAGGATAGTTCCTTGAGCTACATGATTTTGTGGCCGTAGCGGCAGTAACCGGAAACAAATGAGGTGTGAATGTCCAAGGAACCGTTGATGACTCTGGTCAGCACCAACCTGGACGATCCCAGCTTGCAGGGTCTGGGCATGTATGTTTCGTTGCGAGGTGCCTCCGACGCCGGGCATGCCCACGATTTGGTCTGCAACGAGCTTTTTGCGCACCTGAAATCCGAGCTTTATGCGCGCTTCGACGCTGATGAGCTGGTGGTTTACAGTACTCAACGACCTCGCGTGACGTTCGTTGGTGACCACTTCGCAGGCTACCAAGAGCCGCGTTTGGAAATCTATCTGATGACCGATGAACTGGACCGCAAGTTCTGGTTTTTTGCCGGCGTTGAACCGGATCTGCGCTGGGAGCGAACCATCGCAGAACTACTGAACTTTATTCAAGCTTTCAACGTGAATCTAGTGATTGGTACCGCGTCCTTACCGATGCCTGTGCCTCATACCCGTCCTGTCGGCGTGACCGCTCACGGCAATCGCAAAGACCTGATCGAAAATATTTCTACCTGGAGCCCGACGGCTGAAACTCCCTCTGGCCTCACTTCACTATTGGAAATTCGACTCAATGATGCTGGCCGTGACGTAGTCGGCTATTCGCTCCACACGCCGCATTATCTGGCCGAAGCCGAATATCCTGCCGCTGCAGTAGCGGCCTTAGAGCACGTAGGGGCGGCTCTGAAATTGGCGCTCCCGACCGAAAAACTACGTGAAGCTGGCCGACTGATCGAGTCTCAACTTGCGGAACAACTTGAAGGCAGCAACGACGTTAAGCAAATGGTTCTCGGTTTCGAGAAGCGATTTGACGCGCACGCTGAAGAACATGATCGGCGTTCACTGTTGCTGGATGAAGACGAAAGAATCCCGGACGCCGATGAGCTTGGTGCAAGTGTCGAAAATTTCCTTGCCACCATCGAAGACAACGCACAATGGCTAGATGCCAACCGAGAGACCGGGGATAACGACTCCACATCGGGTGACCCCGACCAGTGATTCAGTCGCATCTAAATTCGACTCGCTCATGGATAGTTTTCTGTGCCGGAATTTTTGCCTATATGGCAGCGGTTTCCCAGCGCACAAGCTTCGGTGTTGCTGGTTTGCAGGCTACCGAACGGTTTGATGCAACCGCACAGATTTTGGCCTCGTTTTCGGTTGTTCAACTTGTCGTTTACGCCGGCGCTCAGGTGCCCATCGGGCTACTGCTGGACAAAGTAGGACCTCGAATCTTGATCATCAGCGGGTCGGTGTTGATGGCGCTCGGGCAGGCGTTCCTAGCTATCTCTACCAACGTACCGATGGGACTCGTTGGGAGAATCCTTGTCGGCTCGGGCGACGCGATGGTGTTTGTCTCCGTATTGAAGCTGCTGCCACTATGGTTTTCAGGCTCTAGAATTCCGGTACTGACCCAGCTTGTTGGAACCTTTGGCCAAATGGGCCAACTTGTCAGTCTTTTTCCGTTTCACTTGCTTCTAATTCAGTTCGGATGGACACCTGCTTTTTCGGTGATGTCAGGTTTAGCCCTAGCCAGCCTGCTCATTGCCGTGTCGTTGATACGCAACGGTCCTGGATGGGCGCACCTGAGTACCAGCGCTCCCATGAGTACCCGGGATCGGCTGAGCGCTGCGTGGAAACAACCCGGCACACGCTTGGGTTTCTGGACACACTTCACCACCTCATTTATGCTCAACGTCTTCCTTCTTTCCTGGGGGTACCCGTTCCTCGTCCAGGGCCAAGGGCTCGATGGTGACTTCGCCTCGGCTCTGATGTCGATTTTTGTGATTGTTGCCATTTTGTATGGGCCATTTCTTGGCGCGCTTACCGCTAGATACCCGGACAAGCGTTCCAACTTCGCTCTGGGTGTGATTGCAGCGATGATCTTCATGTGGGCCGTCGTACTGTTCTGGCCGGGGACTGCACCGTTATGGGTGTTAATTCTTTTACTTGTTGCTGTCGCAGCAGGCGGCCCGTCCTCAGTCATTGCCTTCGACTTCGCGCGGACCTTTAACCCGCCTCACCTCATGGGTACGGCCGTGGGGTTGGTAAACACCGGCGGTTTCTTTGGCGGCTTCGTCACGATCTACTTGGTCGGTGCGATCATGGACTGGCAGTATGCCGCGAGCGGATCAAACGGTGAATTGTATAATTTGCCAGCATTCCGTATCGCCCTCTCGGTGCAGTTTGTCATGGCATTAATTGGCATCACTTTCATGCTGATCGAACGCGGTAAAGCACGCCGCCAAAGCGCAAAAATTCCTGAATAAATAGTTCTCCACAGCGCGTACTGAAGTCGTGATGCCCCGACGTCTTTAGGCGCATCGTGGGGATATGACTACTACACCAGAACGCCAGCCCCTCTCGCTCTCTGATTGCGATGACGTGTTTGCTTACATACCCCACGCACTTGGATTTCATCCGCAAAATTCATTAGTGCTCCTGCTCATTGTTGGCCAACGACTTGAAGCGACGCTTCGTGTTGATTTGCCGGGCGAAATTCATCACGAACATCGTGAGGCGTGGCTGGGACAAGTTCTCAATTTGTTACATCGTTTGCCGCAAGTGCGTAGCCTTGTGGCCGTTGTGTATGCGCCGGAAAGTCGTCGTAATCCACGTAATGTCCCATACCGGCAAGTCGTCGGCGAACTTGATGAAGCCCTCGAATTTACCGACATTGATCTGCGTCAGGCATGGTGTCTGTCTGGCGGCCAGGTCTGGGACTACGCCGATGACGACGTGAAAATATCCGTTCCTCGCCCAAACGTTGCCCTAGGAAACACGAACCTTTCGCTGGTACTTGCAGGATCGGCGCCATTAGACCGTCCGTGGGACGGGACCGGGATCGAAGAATGGGACAACGCCGAAGAGGTTCGACTACTCGCCAGGGCTCTTGCCTTAGACGTACTGGAAAGCCTGGAGCAATGGGCTGACGTCCTAGATATGGATGAAATGCGAGCAAAGGCATTCCTGCACTCATCGAAATCGGGAGCAGCCAGAATGCTTGCCGGGCTCCAAAAAAGAATCGTTCGCGATGTCCTGCCCTATCTTGCTGGCGTCGGTGCCGAACAAACCATCGTCATGGCAGAGCAACTATGCCTCAATTCCGGGAAAGACCAGGCTAAACCGTTGGCAGATTTTCTTTTGGGACGAGGATGGCAGGGCCCAGACTGGCGACGCATAGAAAGGCTCTGGTCTATTTCTCGAGATTTATTGGGAGTCGCCCGTGCTGAAGAACGCCACGCCTTGTTATGCATCTTGGCGTGGATCGAATGGGCGCGCGGACGTGGCTCGATGGCCATCATGTTGTTAGACAGAGTTCTTGATGAGCAAGGAGACTATCGTCTGGCCCAGCTGCTTCGTGAATTGATGAATAGGGGAGCCATGCCCGAATGGACAACTGATGAGCTTCGTGCCTGGAGAGCCAAAATGGGATAGCAGACGCGCGGGAAACTTGTCCAAGTGGTGTCTGTGGGCGAATTAGTGGATAATGAAAAAACAGACCCGGTTAGGTTCGAGATGTCTAAGTTCGAAAAACATAGTTTTGGGAACATTAGACGTGGTCGGTGCGTTGATAACAATGTACCCGCCGTCGCGTTGAGTCACTGATTACAACGCATTCGGACTTGACAGGGTCATAGTGGTGTTACCGGCAGGTGCATCCGGAACGCATCGTTAGAAAGGTTATTCGTGTCATCTTCTGAGACGAACGCTAATCGTATGGCAACTGAGGCAGAGACCGAGGAATCGGCAACGACCCCTGTCGCGAAAAAGCGCGCTACCCGTGCGAAGGCTACGCCTCGCACCAAGAAGACTGCAGCTACCGAAGAACCGGTGGAGAACGAGCAGGGTTCTGAAGAGTCCGAAGACGATTCTGAGTCGGGTGCTTCTGACGCAGCTGGCTCCAAGGAAGGCTCGGCAAAGGAAGAGGAATCCAAGGGATTCACTTTGTCTTCAGCCGATGACGATGCTCCTCAGCAGCAGGTCATGGTGGCCGGCGCAACCGCCGACCCGGTCAAGGACTACCTCAAGCAGATCGGTAAAGTCGCTCTGCTAAACGCCGAGCAGGAAGTTGATTTGGCTCTGCGCATTGAAGCGGGCCTTTTCGCTACCGACAAGATCAACAAGGATGATGGTTCGATGGATCAGCGCTTGCGCTGGGACTACGAGCAGATTATCCACGACGGCAAGATCGCCAAAAATCACCTTCTAGAGGCAAACCTTCGACTGGTAGTTTCGCTTGCGAAGCGTTACACCGGCCGTGGCATGCTTTTCTTGGACTTGATCCAGGAAGGTAACTTGGGTCTGATCCGTGCTGTAGAGAAGTTCGACTACACCAAGGGCTTTAAGTTCTCGACTTACGCCACCTGGTGGATCCGTCAGGCGATCACCCGTGCCATGGCCGACCAGGCGCGTACTATTCGTATCCCTGTGCACATGGTTGAAGTCATCAACAAACTGGCTCGCGTCCAGCGTCAAATGCTTCAGGATCTCGGTCGCGAACCGACTCCAGAAGAATTGGCTAAGGAACTGGACATGACTCCTGAAAAGGTTGTCGAAGTTCAGAAGTATGGTCGTGAACCAATTTCCTTGCACACCCCACTGGGTGAAGATGGAGACTCCGAGTTCGGCGACTTGATCGAAGACTCTGAAGCGGTCGTCCCAGCTGACGCGGTGTCCTTCACGCTGCTACAGGAACAGCTGCATTCAGTGTTGGATACGCTGTCCGAACGTGAAGCCGGCGTTGTCGCCATGCGCTTCGGACTGACCGATGGCCAGCCGAAGACCTTAGACGAGATTGGCAAGGTTTACGGTGTGACCCGTGAACGTATTCGTCAGATCGAATCGAAGACCATGTCGAAGTTGCGTCACCCATCGCGTTCACAGGTTCTGCGCGATTACCTAGACTAAACATTTTGAAGTAATGCGGTCTCCCAACCTTTTCTTAGGTAGGGAGACCGCATTATTTTTTATTAGTCGAGCTAACCAGTGATTTATTAAAGCAATAAAGGGTGACCCAGCTCGTGGCTGGATCACCCTTTCTGCTCATCGGATGAGTATCCGATCAGTTAGTCGTTTATGTCGACCTTTGGCTTTTCATACAGTCGTGAGGACTCGTCCTGCCAGACCGAAGTGATTGGGCGTAGCTTGGATTCCACGGAGCGTGCGTGGTGAGCACAGAAGAGTAGTTCCCCGCTGGTAGAAGCCAGCACTGCCCGGACGTAGGCCTGTGCGCCGCATCGGTCGCACCGGTCCAGGGCGTTTAGTTCACGACTAGTGGTAGTAGTAGTCATTGCCAGCCTCCTTAAATCGATGTTCACTCTATACAACCAGCTATGAGCCTGACTTTATGCCCAAAACGGCTTGCTTTCGCTCACCGCGTAGCGAGTGTGGATAAGTTTGGTTGAATTTTTGGCGAATTACCGGCGAGTTCCAGTAGCACCAAGTTCGAACACATAAACGAGTAGAATGGAACCAGTTCATTATTTTCCCGCGTCAGTAGGAGATTGCAGCCCCGTGGCCTCAACCGATAATTACAATGCCCGTCATCTCTCCGTTCTTGAGGGTCTCGAAGCGGTACGCAAGCGACCCGGCATGTATATCGGTTCTACCGATTCCCGCGGTCTTATGCACTGTCTCTGGGAGATTATTGATAACTCGGTTGATGAAGCCCTCGGTGGCTTCGGCCAAGCCATAAACGTCATCCTGCATTCAGATGGATCCGTCGAAGTGCATGACGATGGCCGTGGTATTCCCGTAGATGTGGAGCCGAAGACAGGGCTAAGCGGCTTGGAAGTTGTATTCACTAAGTTGCACGCAGGTGGCAAATTCGGTGGTGGTTCCTACAGCGCATCTGGTGGTCTGCACGGCGTAGGAGCCTCCGTGGTGAATGCTCTATCTGCGCGTTTGGACGTTGAAGTTGATCGTGGCGGAAAAACGTATTCTTTGCAGTTCCGCCGTGGCGAACCAGGAAAGTTTAGCGACCGTGGCAAGCCAAAGGCGGACGCACCATTTACCGCCCACGAAAAAGCAACCACTCCGGAAGTCATTGGTAAAGCAAAGCGGGGGGTTACTGGTACTCGAATTCGTTATTGGGCGGATGACCACATCTTCACCCCTGACGCGAAGTTCTCCTATGAGGAACTTCAAAATCGTGCGCGTCAAACCTCATTCCTGGTTCCTGGCCTACGTATTACGTTGCGTGATGATCGTGGCCTGCCCGGAACAGAAGGAGCCGAAGGCTCCTACGAAGAGGTATTTCAGCATGACGGCGGAATCAGCGAATTCGTTGAATACCTAAGCAGTGATTCTTCAGTCACCGATGTCTGGCGCGTGCACGGCAGTGGTTCTTTCCATGAGAAGGTCCCAGTAATCGATGAAAATGGCCGCAGCCATATGCAAGACGTTCAGCGAGTTTGCGAAGTCGACGTAGCGTTGCGGTGGGGGATCGGCTACGACACCACGATGCGTAGCTTTGTAAACATCATTGCCACTCCCAAGGGTGGAACGCACATTGCAGGGTTTGAACAGGCACTGCTGAAATCCTTCCGTAAGAACATCGAGTCCAATGCCCGCAAGCTGAAGTTCGGCCAAAAAGACAAAATCGAAAAAGACGACATCATGGCCGGCCTGACCGCGGTATTAACCGTGCGCCTTGCGGAACCACAATTTGAGGGGCAGACCAAGGAAATCCTTGGCACGTCGCAAGTACGCCAGATCGTGACAAAGGTTGTCGAAAAGGCGCTCAACGAACGTCTTTCATCGACTAAACGCGGTGAAAAAGCCGAGGCAGCCACGCTGCTTGAGAAGGTTGTCAACGAGATGAAGTCTCGTATTTCAGCCCGCATGCATAAGGAAACCCAGCGTCGTAAAACTGCGCTTGAATCCTCCTCACTTCCGACTAAGCTACTTGATTGTCGTAGCAAGGAAGTTGGACGCTCGGAATTATTTATCGTTGAGGGCGATAGTGCGTTGGGTACTGCACGTGTAGCGCGTTCTAGTGAATTCCAAGCCCTGCTTCCTATCCGAGGCAAGATCCTCAACGTGCAGAAGGCTTCCATCTCGGACATGCTCTCGAACGTTGAGTGCGCGGCGATGATTCAGGTCATCGGCGCCGGATCAGGTCGTAGCTTCGATATTGAACAGGCGCGATACGGCAAGATCATCCTGATGACAGATGCTGACGTGGACGGCGCGCATATTCGAACGTTACTTTTGACGCTGTTCTATCGATACATGCGCCCCATGATTGAGCATGGACGGGTATACGCCGCTGTGCCTCCACTTCACCGGATTGAGGTGATCAATGCCGGCTCTAAGGCCAACGAGGTTGTTTACACCTATTCGGAGGCCGAGATGACTCGTCTGCTGGCGAAGCTGGAAACCGAGGGGAAGAAGTATAAAGAGCCAATTCAGCGGTACAAGGGATTGGGTGAGATGGACGCAGATCAGTTGGCAGAGACCACAATGGATCCACGCCATCGTATGCTTCGCCGCGTGGGGATCGAGCATGCCCAGGCAGCAGAGGAAGTCTTCGACCTGCTCATGGGATCAGACGTCGCGCCACGAAAGAACTTCATCATCGCTGGCGCTGAGAATCTTGAAAGAGACCGTATCGACGTCTAGCCAAGCTTTGTGCTGAGAACTATAGCCCTGGCATTGATCGCCTCAGATGATCAATGACAGGGCTATAAATTTTAATGCTGTTTAGCTTCCCGGACGGTGCGTCAGGTGGACTACCAAGACAGCAGGCGCGGGGCAATAAGAAGAATTGTCGGGCATACAAGCAACAGGACCGTACAGGAGAGAACCACGAAGTTTTGGAACCCACTCAGCGGTGCCACAGGCGACAGTAGACGCTGCAAGCGACGGGAGGAGACTTCTCCACCGGGCATACCTACAATTTCTCCTGCTAATCCCTTAGCGCTGTCCTGGCTGGTCTCCGCCGGTGCAATAGAGGAGGCTACCCCAACGATAGCTCTAAGAAGTACCGGGCGGGTAACGACCTCTAGTGCTTTATCATCAGCGAGCATTTCGATTAACTGGCGCACTGCTTCCAAGGACAAACGAGAAGTCGGCAACCACGGTAATGCCTCATGCCACGCAGTGAACGCCAAGATGAGAAAATCATGACGTTGATCTAGGTGTGAGCTTTCGTGGGCAATGACGCCGCGCTGTTCATCGGCAGAAAGCTGGGTTAGTAGACCTCGCGATAGCACCGTAACGGATCCGTTAAACCCAGGCACACAATAAGCCACGGGCAAATCATGGTCCAGGACCAGTGTGTTAGGTCTTGTCTGAGAAGGGTTGCTCAGTAGCCGTAACAGCTGGCGGTGTTTAGCACGTTGTCTCGTGGTGCGCCATGAAGCCCGCACTAGGGTCAACACAAGATGCAAAGCAAACAAGAAGGCAGTGCTCAGCGCAAACAGGTGGATCACCCCGGGGAAGTTCACGCTGGGATCCCCAGTGGCTAAGAGCCAGCCGGCGTGGAGAGCAGAAATGAGGTCATTGCCTAATGGGGTTAGCCCCCAAACCAGCATTGACCCGATCATGGATAAGCCGCCGCCCAAGGCGATAGCTTGCCACAGCAGGACGGCAGCGACAGGAGCGCGTGCGGTCCATTTTGCTTTCGACAAAGCCAACGGCGTCGGCCACGCCAAGACGATAGCCAACGCCGCTAGGAAATATGAGGTGAGAAGCACCCAGTCCCCGAAATTCGTGTTACTTAGACAGTCTTTACAGAATCCAAGATAGCACGTAGGGACACGGCTTCATCAGCCGAGATTCCTCCGATGAATCGGGCAAGGACGGCTTCGCGATCTTGGGCGGTGCCCAAAGCATCATTTAGCAGTCCAACAGTATGGTCCTCACGAGAAGAGGACGCGGTGTAACGATGTGGACGAGTAGAGCGTTCCCGCGCTACGAGTCCTTTCTTTTCCAGTCGCGCCAACACGGTTAATACCGTGGTTACTGCGAGTTCCTTCGCATCAGTACCGCGTGCAGCTAGGGCATCACGAAGATCATTAGCGGTAAGCGGTTCTGCGGAATCCCACAGTAGGTCCATGACGGAGCGTTCCAGATCGCCAAGGCTGGCCACCAGGTCTTACCTCACTTGCTTTAGTGCTGATGCAGTGTTGTCGCACTTCATAAGGAGTGTAAACATTCTGCTTGGAGATTCTATTGTATAGGCGTTCGTCCGATATTTCTACATGACGTAAAAGTATCGGGTGATTTGCGGGTTTGCCGGTAACTGCATTTAGCCACTCGGGAGTAAGGGTTGCATTGTGCTGACTTGGGTTTTTTTGTTTCAGAAACTCCAGCCTGTGTCAATGCTGGGAATTTTGATTGTTTTAGCGTGGCGCTCGATGGTGAATGATTCGAATGGAGCCGATTTCTACAAGCTGTCGAAATTGGTCTAAGGTGACGGTAAGAGCTTTTCTACGCAACGTAGAAGTACATGTGCTGCGGACTCGTGACAAATGAGGAATCCATGGATGTTTTAGAGATTGCTCGGTGGCAATTTGGGATCACCACCGTGTATCACTTCTTGATGGTGCCACTAACTATTGGGCTAGGGCTGACCGTAGCGGTGATGCAAACCGTTTGGCACCGCACTGGCAACGAACAGTGGTTAAGGATGACCAAGTTCTGGGGGAAGTTGTTCCTCATCAACTTCATTATGGGAGTGGCCACCGGGATTGTCCAAGAATTCCAATTTGGCATGGCGTGGAGTGAATATAGTCGATACGTCGGTGATGTCTTCGGAGCGCCCTTGGCTATGGAGGCACTCTTAGCGTTCTTTGTGGAATCCACTTTCCTTGGCCTATGGATCTTCGGGTGGAAAAAACTACCTCGACGCATTCACTTGGCTACCATCTGGTGCGCATCGCTGGCAGCTATCCTCTCGGCGTACTTCATCTTGGTTGCCAACTCGTGGATGCAGCACCCGGTAGGCACCGAACTGATCAATGGCCGTGCGGTGATGACAGACGCCTGGGCCGTATTTACGAACAATACCGCCCTAGTCACCTTCCCGCATACCATCTTCGGTGCCTTCGCCGTTGCAGGAGGGTTTCTCCTCGGGATTTCCTGGTTCCATCTATATCGACGCCGTAAAGAAGGCATCGACACGATCGATGCGAATGGGCGTGTGGTGGTTGGCGAAGATTTATCCAAGGGCCACGTGCGTGACCGCACCGACCACAAGGTCTGGCTTACCTCATTGCGTATAGGTGCGCTCATCGCCACAATCTCTTTCTTCGGCGTCGCATTGTCTGGCCATGAGCAGGCCAAACTGATGTTTGAACAGCAACCAATGAAAATGGCTGCCGCCGAAGCTGCCTGTCACGACGGCACCGGCTTCTCGGTGCTGACCTTAGGAAATGTTGGCACTCAAGGTGCTACTACCTGTGACGACGTCGTGGCAGTTTTTGAATTACCCGGTCTGCTTTCCTTCTTAGCCAATGGAGACTTTGAGACGCCGGTCAAAGGCGTGAACACGCTCATTCCTGAGTATCAGGAAAAATACGGTAGTCATTACCCAGATGACCCAGCATTCGGCCAATACGCGGGAGAAGAAATCAGCTACCTGCCGGTGATGGAGGTGACCTACTGGGGATTCCGTCTGATGATTACCCTCGGCGGGTTGTCCGCGGTGGCTGCTGCATTGGCCTTGTGGGTCACCCGCAAGGGGACCGTACCGCAAAGTAAGTGGCTGTCGCGTCTGGTACTTCTTGGCATTGCCGCACCTTTTGGAGCGAACTCCGCGGGCTGGATCTTCACCGAAATGGGGCGGCAGCCATTTACCGTGGCCCCGAACCCACAAATGGGTGGGGTGGACCAAGTATTTATGTATACCGCGGCGTCTGTTTCACCAACGGTCAGTGCCGGGGAGATGCTCTTCTCCCTGATTACCCTGACCTTGGTGTACGGGGTACTCCTGGTTGTTGAACTGGTACTACTGACGCGGTATATCCGCGGTGGAACCGGATCAGCCATGCCCGAACTACTGGAAACCGAACAAACCCCAGGCAAGGACCCCAGCGACGACGACGGCGACGTACTCGCCTTCGCATATTAGACAGGCGGAAAGTAATGGATTGGCTTCCAACTCTCTGGTTTATTCTCATCGCAGTACTGTGGACCGGTTATCTCTTCCTTGAAGGCTTTGACTTGGGCGTAGGCATGCAAATCGGGCTGGGTCGGGGAGGCGAGAAACGCAAACGCGTATTGCTCAACACCATCGGTCCAGTCTGGGACGGAAATGAAGTCTGGTTGCTGACCGCAGGCGGGGCCACCTTCGCAGCCTTCCCCTACTGGTATGCCTCGCTGTTCTCCGCACTCTACATTCCGCTGACCCTGGTGTTGGTGGCATTAATCTTCCGTGCGGTAGCCATAGAATACCGTGGCAAGGCACAAAACCCTACGACACGTGGGTTTTGGGATTTGGCCTTGGGCTGGGGATCGTTGATCGCTGCGTTCGGGGTGGGCGCCATGCTTGCCTTGACCACCTTAGGGCTGCCCCTAAACGAAAACGGTGACCGGGTAGGTGGCCCATTCGCGTGGTTCACTTGGCACGCCGTTCTCGGCGGCGTCGCGGTCGTGGCATTTAGCTGGATACACTCTGTGGCTTTCCTGCGTTTGAAAACCGAAGGCCCGATTCGCATACGGGCCGGGCAGCAGTTTGTGCGATGGATGCCATGGTGCGTTTTGCCATTGATGCTGTGGTCCACAGCCGTGGTGCTGGCAGATACATCGCTAGCCGCCTGGACGGTGCTCGCACTGGCATTGGTTGCCGCGTTCTTCGCATGGTTTAGCGCCCGTGCAGGCCACGAGGGCCGCTCGTTTATTGCTTTGGGCATCATGCTCGTCGGAGCTGTCGCTGCGATCTTCACCGCGGCCTTCCCGGTAGTGATTCCTTCAACCATCAACTCGGCATTTGATCTGACTGTATATAA
Organism: Glutamicibacter sp.; assembly: GCF_035257265.1. Taxonomy (GTDB): domain Bacteria; phylum Actinomycetota; class Actinomycetes; order Actinomycetales; family Micrococcaceae; genus Glutamicibacter. The sequence continues at coordinate 39,231 of NZ_DATEXC010000032.1, read as the reverse complement.
CGCTTCGAGTTCCCCATACACGCTGAAACTGATGAGCATCGTCGCTGCATTCGGCGTGCCACTGGTCCTTGCCTACCAGTCATGGAGCTACTGGGTCTTTCGTAAACGCATCAGCGAGAAGCATATCCCCGAAGACCATCTCGTGACCTCAGCCGTGAAGTAGTTCTAGCCAGTCCGAAAGGTACAACAGATGTCTGCGCCGCGCTTTTTGCCACGTGCTCTTCTCAAACGCCGACAAATCGCTTTCCTAGCGCTTTTTTCGGCACTCAAGTCCATCGGGTTGATCCTTGTCGCCTATGCACTAGCTACATGGATTACACGGATGTCGGTAGGCCAAGAGGACTCAGCGAAGCTACTGTGGATGGCATTGGCTGGGGCAGTGCTTCGCACCGTCGGGGTCTGGGCACTAAATGCCGGGGCCCGACGTGTAGGTGCGGGCGCCAAAGAGAAAATGCGTTCAGAGCTCATCGCCACCGTTGCTGTCCGCCCCGGCATCATCGGACATCCGAACCATGACCAAACGGTGGCACAGACGGCGACACTTGCCAGCCATGGCGTGGAAAAGCTCGACGACTACTTCACCAAATTCATCCCGGCGCTCATTGGGGCCGCGCTAATCCCGTTGCTCTTAGGCATTTATGTACTGAGCCTTGAATGGCTTAGCGCGCTGATCTTGCTGTTGACGATTCCCCTGATACCGATATTCATGGCACTCATTGGGATGCACACACAAGACACCATTGCACAGTCCCAGAACAAACTTGATGCGCTGGCTAACCAGCTCTTCGAACTTGCCCAAGGACTACCCGCATTGTTGGGACTAGGCCGAGCACAATCGCAGGGGCACGCCATCAGGCAAGTCAGCGAACGCTACCGGGTGGCCACCATGGCCAACCTGAAAACAGTATTCATGTCCAGCTTCTGGCTCGAATTGATTTCTACGTTGTCCGTCGCGGTGCTAGCGGTCGTAATCGGCGTGCGACTAGTCGGCGGAAATATGGATTTGGCCGCTGGACTGACTATCTTGATTCTTGCCCCGGAACTATTCGTAGCGCTGCGCGAGGTGGGCTCGGCCTACCACGCGGCAGACGATGGATTAGCAGCCTTTGCCCGGTATGAAAAGCAGATCCAGGCAACACCGGCAAAGCAGCTACAGAAGGCAGTTTGCCCGGCCAGCGCTGGGCATGTCCTGGAAATTGAAAACCTGAACCTGCAATATCAGCACACAAACTATATTTATCAGGATTTCAACCTCAGCTTGCAGGCCGGCGAACGAAAAATTTTGAGCAATGCCAGTGGTACCGGAAAAACGAGCCTACTCAAACTTATTGCCGAAACCCACACGAGTAACAATGAATTTGCCAGCGAGCTGGTGAGCGGCACAATTCACGTCTGTGCAGAACTCGCAGTGATCAGCCAGCATCCCCGGTTCAACGAGGCAACCGGTACCGCGCAACTCGCACAAGATGTTCCTCAGGCGCCTGCCCAGTTCGTACTGTCCATGGCGGCCGAATTAAACCTCATTGAGATGTTGCCACGTTCCATCGGGGAGTATTCCCCCGGTGAACTGCGCAGGTTAGAAGTACTGCGTGCGCTCGTACGGGTCCACACCGTTCCCGAATGTAACCTCTTACTGGCAGATGAGCCCACCGCCCATCTGGACGAAGACAATGCCGACAACGTGCGACGGCTGCTTAACGAAGTACCCGCACGTTGCGCAATACTCATTGCCAGCCATGATCCGCTAATCGACGGCAGCAAACCCCGGCAGAGTGTGGGCGGGCTTAGCTTCACAGAGGAGACCGCTAGCCAACAATTTGCAGCTCCCACCGAGGATGATTCGCACGCTGACGCGCTCAAGCCGGGTGATTGGAACCCACGCCGTGAGGTCGTTGGACGCTATGCTTCGGCCCGCAAGGCCCTTTGCTACGGGGTGCTGGCCATACTCTGCGCGGTGGCGCTCGCCGGATTGAGTGGATGGTTGATCGTCGAGTCCAGCTACCAGCCTGCCATCTTGCATCTGACTGTTGCTTTCGTGATGGTTCGAACTCTAGGCATCGGCCGAGCAGTCTTCAGATATCTGGAACAACTGGCCATCCACGACGCAGTACTCCGCTACGCCGGAGCCCTGCGCGAGAAATTGTGGAATGCCATGGTCGCTAACCCCGCGCAATGGGGAGTGATGAGCCGGTCCTCACTGGTTCTGCGCTACCTGCTGGCCGAAGTCGACGAGCTAAGAGACAGTATCGCCCGGGTACTCTTCCCACCCCTGCAGGCAACACTGGTCTGGGTTACCGCCACCGCGGTGCTGTATCTCATCCAGGCAGAATTCGGATACCTCGCCTTGAGCGCTGGGCTACTCTTGCTTTTCCCTGTCCGATGGTTGGTGAAGACCGTGGAGGGCCGCCACCTGGCTATGCAACTGCAACACCGCTTACAGGTGAACCAACTGGTTCTCGCGATCTTGCGGCATAAGGAATCACTGCGCGCCTTTGGAGCGTTGGACAGGATGCTACGCAAACTCGCCGACGCCGAGCAACACAACACCGAACAAACTCGTCGCCACGCCTATGGGCAAGGCACCGCGCCGGCCCTGGCAACGTTGACCACGGTGCTGCTGTCGGTGGCCCTAGTTCTCGCCTCAGACGTAAATGCGTCCTACACGGCTCTGGCGGTCATACTGGCTCTGTCCTTAGGCGAGCCGGCGTCCAACGCTCTGAATGCGGTTCAACAAGGGCGGGCTCTGAGCGAGCTGACCGGGCAACTTGCCCGCAGGGGGATTGACCAACCCGGCAAACTTACCGAAGCCGCTCACCTGGACGAGCCAAATTTCACCGTCCACGGGTATCGGCTCAAGGGTTTAGAATTGGGCTACGTACCGGGTGTCGCGGTGCTCTCCGATCTGGATGCCGAGATACTGCCCGGTCAGTGGACCGCATTGACCGGAGCCTCGGGGTCGGGTAAATCTACACTCATGACCGCGCTGCTTGGCGCACTACCTGCCAGCGCCGGAACCTTGGACGTAATTGACGAGCAGGGGAACTACCGGCCAATGAGCCAAGGTTCCATGGGCACGGTTGCCTGGTGTCCGCAAGAGGCGCACCTCTTTGACTCAACATTGCGTCGAAACCTCAACCTTGCGGTGCCTGCCGAGCTGACAGCCTCTGATGATCAGCTCATCGAAGTGTTGCACCGGGTAGGGCTTGGTCGCTGGTATGCCGATGAACCCAAAGGACTAGACACCCGCATCGGTAGCGGCGGACACCGGCTGTCCGGAGGACAGCGCTGCAAACTGGCGGTGGCTCGCGCCCTCATTGGGGGACATCAAACGATCCTGCTCGATGAACCCACCGCACACCTGGGCGAAGATGAAAGCGCAGAACTAATCCACACGCTCCGGGAAGCGCTCGCCGGTCGGACGGTCGTACTGATCACTCATAATAGGAGACTTGCACAAATGTGTGAGGGTTCGATCAACTTGACCGAACCCTCACACAAGCTGACTAACTTATTGCCAAGGAGTTAGAGCAGTACACCGCCGTCAGAGAACGGCAAGGTGTCCTCGCCCGGGTGTAGCTCAGGCTTAGCGCGCGGCTTAGTCACTGGTGCGACACTAGGGGTCGTTGGGGTTGGTTCATTGGGCAGGCTTTGGGCTGCTCCGGCGATTGGTGTCTGGCCAACAAGGGTGCCGCCAAGAATGTTGATCGTTTGCGCCAATGGGGCGCCGGTGCCGTCTCGCTTGGCGAACTCGGTGGGCAAAGCACGAACCACCCCGGCGGTTGAGCTTGCGCGGGCTGGACCATGGCCGGCGTAACCCAACGCCAGGTGGTCTTCACCCTTGGCGAAGCGGTGTGCCCTGACACCTGCGGTCGCGCGCCCCTTAGCCGGGAACTCGCTAAAGAGACTGACCTTCACCGACTGGCCAGAAGTACCGGGTAAGGTTTGTGAGCCGGCCGCGATGGTGGCCACCACGGCGTCATCATTTGCATCGCCCACCACACCGAAGTGAATAACCTGATCTTCTCCGGAGAGTTTGATGCCTGACATCCCCGCTGCAGTGCGTCCCTGCGGGCGCACTGCGCTGGCAGCAAAACGGAGAAGTTGTGCCTGCCGGGTGACAAAAACCAGCTCATCATTGTCACCGGATGGTGCAGCCGCAACGACCGAATCGCCATCCTTCAGCGTGATGACCTCAAATTCATCGCGGTTCAGCGGATAGTCCGGGGTAACCCGCTTGACCACACCATTCTTGGTGCCTAAGGCAAAGACTTGATTCAGTGGCAGCAAGGCCACCACTCGTTCACGCTTTTCGAGTTTGAGGAACTCATCAACCGGAACACCATTGGCCAGCTGCGGGAAGCCATGAATTTCGGGCAGCACAGGGACATCGATCAGTGAGATTCGAATCATTCGTCCGTGAGTCGTCAATGCACCAATTTCACCGCGTGCAGTGGAAGGCACTTGAGATAAGAGCACGTCATGTTTGATTCGGGCGGAGGAAAAGTCAAGGGTTGCCCGGTCATGGGTGCGGGCGATCTGCCCGGTAGCCGAGAGCAAAACGAAGCAAGGAGAATCTGAGACTTCTAAAGCGAGCTTCGCAGTTTTCCCGGTGCCTACCGCCTCTGGAAGGGCCGTACCCTTCAACGGCTCCAAGGCGGAGGACTTATTCAGCTTGGTACGTCGCGGGGTTCCGAAGGTTTCTGCTATCTGGCCGAGTTCGTCGGAGACAAGCGCACGCAGGATCTTGTCGTCGCCCAGAATTTTACGCAGTTCTTCGATTTCGGCGCGTAGCTGTTCGGCTTCGGCTTCCAGCTCAATGCGTGAGTATTTAGTTAGTTGACGCAGGCGCAGTTCAAGGATGTGGCTTGCTTGGGGCTCGCTGAGATCAAAGACCGTCATCAGTCGTTCACGGGCTTCGGCGGTCTGCTCTGAGGAGCGGATAATTGCGATGACGTCATCAATATCGACAATCGCAACCAGCAAACCTTCAACCAGGTGCAAACGATCTTCGCGTTTAGCCAGACGGTGAGTGGTACGTCGGCGCACCACATCGATGCGGTGATCTACATACACGCTCAATAATTCGCGCAGGCCCAAGGTGCGTGGCTGGCCCTCAACCAACGTCACATTGTTGATTCCGAAGGAGTCTTCCAGCGGCGTGTATTTGTACAAAGCGGCCAACACCGCGTTCGGATTAAAACCGTTCTTCAACTCAATAACGAGTTTCAGTCCGTGATGACGATCGGTGAGGTCAACGACGTCGGAGACACCGACAATTTTCTTGTTGTTGACCCCGTCTTTGATCTTTTCAATGACCTTCTCCGGGCCCACCGTGTAGGGCAGTTCGGTGAAGACCAATGCTGACTTGCGTGCGGAAATCTGTTCCAAAGCAACGGTGGCACGGGTACGGAATGCGCCGCGACCGGTTCGGTAAGCATCTTTCACTCCGTCGAGCCCCACGATCGTTCCGCCGGAGGGTAGATCTGGACCCGGAACGATTTTCATGAGATCTTCGACCGTAGCATCAGGATTTGCAATCAAATGCTGAGTTGCCGCAATCACTTCACCCAGATTATGCGGTGCCATATTCGTGGCCATGCCCACCGCGATACCGGTAGTGCCGTTGACTAAAAGGTTGGGGAATGCAGCGGGAAGAACCTCGGGCTGCATGAACTGATTGTCATAGTTCGGGACGAAGTTCACCACGTCTTCGTCGAGGTTCGCGGTCATGGCTACCGCGGAAGCAGCCAGTCGGGCCTCGGTATAACGTGCCGCTGCCGGGCCATCATCAAGAGAGCCGAAGTTTCCGTGGCCGTCAATCAGTGGCAGACGCAGTGAGAAGTCCTGAGACAGCCGGACCATGGCGTCATAGATCGCAGTGTCGCCGTGTGGGTGTAATTTACCCATCACTTCACCGACCACGCGAGCGGACTTTACATGGCCCTTTTCTGGGCGTAAACCCATTTGAGACATTTGGAAAAGTATCCGTCGTTGCACCGGCTTCAAACCATCGCGGGCATCCGGCAGCGCGCGTGAGTAGATCACCGAGTAGGCGTACTCCAAGAAGGAGGATTCCATTTCGCTGGTGACATCAATATCGACGATGTTTTCGACGAAATCCTCTGGGATCTCAGGGGTTTTTTTGCGAGCCATTACTCTGTCTACGCCCTTCATCTGCTGCTTCACGGCCTAAAATGTTCTACTTTCGTGTTGCGTCTGGGCGCAAACACGAAAGCGCGACTATTCTAAGCCTATGGTGGATCGTAAACTTTCAGCGGCATATCCAGCCCACTGGGAAGCAGATGTTGTTCTTCGCGATGGCACGACCGCGCATCTAAGGCCAATTACGCCCAAAGATGCTCAGGCCTTGCAAGATATGCATAAACAGCAATCTGAAACTTCGGTTTACCTACGCTATTTTACGTACAAGTCATCGCTGACTCCTAAAGAACTCGACCGCTTCACCAATGTAGATCATCACAACCGGGTGGCGTTTACCGTGGTTCGCGGTTCAAAAATTATCGGGGTTGGTCGCTATGACCGTTTGGATGATCCCACCGAAGCCGAAGTGGCGTTCAACGTGTCTGACGAATATCAAGGCACAGGCATTGGATCAATCCTGCTCGAACACCTCGCGGCTGCGGGGCGTGAAAACGGTATAGAGAAATTTACGGCTGAGATTTTGCCGGAAAACCGGAAGATGCTCACTGTTTTCTCAGATGCAGGTTACGCGGTGGCACGTCACTTTGAAGATGGCGTGATCATGCTCGAATTCCCCATCAATCCCACCGATAAATCCCGTGAAGTTACCGAAGCCCGCGAACACCGTGCCGAAGCAAGTAGCGTGGCAGCGATCCTGGCTCCTTCATCAGTCGCTGTCATTGGTGCCAGCCGCACTTGGGGGAGTATTGGGCACGATGTGCTTGATCGACTGGTCGAAGGCCGCTTCTCGGGAACTGTCTATGCGGTAAATGAGCAGGCCTTCGAAGTGGGTGGCTTGACCAGCTACGGAAAAATTACCGAGGTGCCCGGCCCCGTAGATCTGGCTATTATTTGTGTGCCTCGCGAACGTGTACTGGAAACCATTACGGAGTGCGGCGCTCACGGTGTTAAAAGCCTGATTATTATGACTGCCGGCTACGAATCGGTCGACGGACTTCTCGCGCAACGCGAACTTGTGGCCCTGGCCCGCGCCAATGGTATGCGTGTGGTCGGCCCTGCCTCATTGGGGGTATTGAACACAGACCCGGAGATCCGGCTGAATGCTTCGCTGGCCAGGGAATTACCAATTGCTGGCAAGGTGGGCCTGTTTAGTCAGTCGGCAGCCATGGGCATCGTCCTGCAAGGCGCGGCAATGCAACGGGACGTGGGCCAGAGCAGTGCCATCTCGGCTGGCCTACGCGCAGATGTATCTGGCAATGATGCGATGCAGTATTTTGAAGATGATGAACGAACCGCGGTACTCGCCATGCATCTTGAATCTTTCGGTAATCCACGTAAATTCTCGCGCATTGCCCGCCGTCTGGCGCGCAGCAAACCAGTGATCGTAGCGAAATCAGATCTGCTCGGACGCCGTCTTCCCCCAGGACACTCGGTACGTTTAGGCGAAGCTCCGCCTGAAGCACTGAACGCGATGCTCCGCCAATCGGGGGTAATCCGGGTCAGATCTATCGAAGAGTTGATGGACGTCGCTTCGTTGCTCTCCGTTTTCCCTGCTCCCGCCGGGCCGCAAGTTGCGGTGCTCTCCAACTCTTTAACGTTGGCTGAAGTCGTGTGCGATGTTAGCGAAGGACGGAATTTGTTCGCTACCGCGCAACGCGAAGAGCTTGATTATTCGAAGGGTCAATCGCGCTCCACGGGAATACTCCGAGCCCGGGTCAGGGATCTGCTTCATGATCCGCAGGTACACGCTGTGGTGGTGGCCCATTTGCCGGATATGGGCATGGACGCCAAGTCGGTTATCAAAGTACTCTCCGAATTCAGCGGTCAAGACAAACCAGTTATAGCGTTGCTGACCGGACTGACTGATACGAAGATCCGCGAGGGGATACATCATTCAATTCCCGTGTTTACCTCGCCAACCGAAACGATTGGTGCTCTGGCTAAGGCTTACGGTTACAGCCAGTGGATGAATGTGCCCTACGAGGCTCTACCTGATTTTTCGGACGTTGATGCGATCGGTGCCCACGAGTATTTGGAAGAGCTAGTCAACGGTATTTCGGGGACCGAGCTTCAAGAGCTTACCCACGAACAGTCAGTCAAACTTCTCGGATTTTATGGCATCAAGGTTTTCGACTCGAAGGTAGTCAACAACGAGCAAGAGGCCGTGGCGGCGGCCAATCGACTTGGCTGGCCGGTAGCGCTCAAAGCCAATGACCCGGATCTGCGCCAGCGCCTAGACCTCGGGGGAGTGCGTCTCAATATTCCTGACGCACAGAGTTTAGAAGCTAACTTCAAACATATGAGTACGTTGATGGCCGCATACAACGTGAACTCCCTCGAAGTGCAAACTATGGCCCCGGCGGGACAAGCGTGCGTGATCAAGGCGGTGGAAGATCCGCTCCTTGGGCCGGTGATTTCCTTTGGACTGAGTGGAGATCCAGTCAATCTGCTCAATGACTGGTCTCATGCCGTGGCGCCGTTGACCATCGAAGATCTTGATACCTTAATCCGCCGGCCGCGAAGCAGCATCCGACTGTTCGGATATCAGGGCTTGCCCGCAGTGGATCTGGTGTCCTTGAAGGACTTCATTGCCCGTGTCTCGTTACTCAAAGATCACCATCCAGCGATCACCATTATGAACTTCACTCCGGTCAGTGTGGCCCAGGAATCATTGAGTGTGTTGGGCGTCAGCATAAAAATAGGTGATGCCGAACAGCGCACAGATAGTGTCAGGCGCGCGCTGCGAAGTTGAGCTGAGGACTGGCTTGGATGATTTGGTCGGTAGTACTCGGTAGAATTGGGTTATGAACTCACCAACGTATTCCACTACCGCTGGTGCTGAATTGCAGCACGATCTGGTCAGGGCAGGTTTTTACCCGCAGATGGTGCAGGATGTCCTAGCTGAAGCGATGATGTCCCAACCGGTACTTGACCACTATGTCCATCTAGAGACGCACTTTGATCACAACGAAGTGCATCGCCATATTACGGTGATGGTGCTCAGTGAAAAAGTCCTGTACATCATCCACGTTGACGATCAGCAACTTGATGATCACGGTAAAGACGTCATGGCTCAGGTTTCAACCGAAATGATCGCATTGCACCGTATTGCGTCAGTGGCTACCAACTATGTGTATCACCAGCCGCAGCACTACCGCACCGGTGATGAAGTGCGAGAATTGACGTTTGGAATGTCTTGGAATGGCACTCGTCGTATCGATTTGGAACCTGCCTCTTGTGCAGATCCGCAATGCGACTCGGATCACGGGCTGAGCGGAACCGCGCAGCCAGAAGACCTGGTAATTCGCGTGAGCGCTGAAGCCGACGGACAACGTGCAGTGAATAAAGCGCGTGAGTTCGCGGTTCGTCTTCGCCACGAAACTATCTGATTAGCTATGAGCCAAGAAATCAGCAATTCGACGTTGCCTACGCCGCCGCAAGCGCTGCCGGTTGCTCCCGCTTACGGGCAGTCAACGTTATCGGAGATTCTTCCTTCGGCTGCTACGGCACTGGGTGTTCCCGGCTATCTGAACCCGTTAGGGCTACCTCCCACTAAACGGGTTGCCCTGGTCATGGTTGACGGCTTGGGGTGGAATCAATTCAAATCTCATGTCGCACATGCGCCATTTTTACGTTCACTCTTTGAGCGAGCACAAAAATTAGGTACTGGTTTTCCTTCGACCACTGCCACGAGTTTGAGTAGCGTGGCGATCGGGGTGACGCCGGGAGAGCATGGCATGCTTGGCTACGATGTTATCGATCCTGAGCGCCGCCGCGTGGTCAACCAGTTGGGTGGGTGGCCTGCAGATTTGAGCCCCGATGGTTGGCAAACTCTTCCCACGATCTTTGAGGCAACACGTGACCACGGAATTCATGTGGCCTCCGTATCGTTACCATTGTTCGAAAAATCGGCATTAACTCGTGCCTCTTTGCGTGGCCCGAATTTTGTTGCCGCTAGGCAAACCAGTGCGCGGGCCAGAGCCACCCACGAGATTTTTGCGAAGAATCGCAATGCTCTGGTGTACACGTACTTCAACGAGCTGGATAAGGCAGGCCATAAGTTTGGCGTGGACTCTAGCCAGTGGCGAGATTCCCTCGAAGAAATTGACTACGTCATTAAGACGTTAGTTTCACGTTTACCGGAGGAAACCACGGTACTCATCACCGGCGACCATGGCATGGTGGATGTGCCCAGTTCGCAGCGCATTGACTATAGCCTGGAGCCGGAACTTATTGATGGTGTAGAACTGACCAGCGGTGAACCACGTGGTGTCCAACTGAGCTTTGCAGCTGATACTAGCCCGACTCAGCGCCAGCACGTGCGTGAGGCGTGGCAGCGTGCGTATGGCACTAAAGCCTGGGTGCTCAGTCGTGAGGAAGCGATCGACCTGGGCTACTTCGGCAAAATTTCAGCGGAGCACGCAGCACGTCTGGGTGATTTGATGATTCTGGCTGCCGAGCCAATCGCATTTTATGATGGCCGCAGAGTCTCTCCCACAGCTTTTGAGATGGTCGGCCAACATGGTTCGTTGACAGCGGCGGAACGGTTTGTTCCCCTCTTTACGCTCCGCACCAAATAATTTACTTGCGTGCTGATGCGCACACATTAAAGTGAGAGGCACCGTGCAAATATTCTTTGCACGGTGCCTCTCACTTTTCGCGGATCCGACTATTTAAGAATCGGTGTCCTTTTTACGCTTTCCAAACATGATGTCATCCCAGCTGGGAACAGAAGACCGCTTTGGTTTACGCGGAGCGTTATCCTCAGCTGAATCGCCATCGTCATGGGTGGCATCTTCAGAAGCTTCCTTATCGGTGACTACTACCAGCTGCGAGGTTCTTGAAGACACACCTTGAGATAGGTGAGGGAATGAATCTTCCTCATCCTTGTCATACTTACTCATGCTGCGTTCAATGATTTCGTTCAACCGGTCATCCTTTGCAGGATCCACGGGAGATCGCTGACCGCGACGGGCGTTGAGCAGGCTGACTAGTTCATCGGAGTCATTGTTCTCCGCGGCCGGAGCCGGAGCAGACGGAGCCTCAGCTTGTCCTACGGCTGCGATCGGGCGAAAGTATTCAGGAGCCTGCTGCTCGCTTAAGGTTTGCGCCCAGCGGTTCAGGTTTTTCAAAGATTTACGCGACGGAGTGAAAGCCCACTTTGCGATATTTTCTTTGTCCTCATTCGAACCGTTGTCTAGTGACTCAACGTTTTCAGAGTGCAGGGGTGAGTCGAACTGGACCGTGACAATCCACTGTCCTTCTGGATCTTTCCAAGAGTTCCAGCGAGCGTGCTCGGCATCAATGTTCAGCTGGTGCAGACGATGCACCACCATCGATCCAAGATCCGCTGGCTCTTCACCGAAGACCTCTCGGTATTCGGCGTCGGTTTGTGGTCCTGAGACCTCAACGCGACGAGCTAACTCTGCGATATGCTCGCGTTCTGCGAGAACGGGACCCTCATACTTGATGATTTGCTCTACCGGAACATCCCACTCAAGTGAAAGATCATAGGCAGATGCACCGGCGCGTACCCGCGCCTGAATCTCACGTGGCGAATGAACCGAAGACTCATCTCGGTTCCGTGGCGCCCGCGAGCGGGCGATTTCGGCCATTGCACTGCGCAGCGCATCGTCGACAGGAAGTTCAAAACTCATCCCGTCGTCGCTGCTGACCTGCAGGCTGGAACCATTTTCATGAATTCCTACCAGTCTCAGCTGACGCATTACTACCCTCCACACGGTCTATTTCCTGAGTAAAACTCTGCCACTGATGGGCCCAATTTCCTACCACCGCCCCGGGTGTGGCGCAAGATTCGTCTCAAGTTCATATCACTTTGCTCCCTCCATGTCACCGGAGGGAATGTTGTGCCCTGTTAAACGTTATACTTTTAGGCCGGTACCGTTGTTTGCCAGCAGGCTTCCGGTAGCGAGTATTTCGCCAGAAGAAAAGAGTTAGAAACGATTATGGTCAACAAAAACGTTGCTTCACTCGAGACCAGTCAAGACCGGTCCCGTGCCGAGCAGTTGGCCGCGGCAAAAAAATTAGGCACCGCTGCAAGCGCGAACCTGATCGATGAGAATGAAGCAGAACTTGCCGAAGCTTTCATTCTGCCAGGCGGAGAAGCCGGTCAGGATGAAGCCAATGTTGACATTGTTCCGGAGCAAGCCGATGAATTCACTTGCGCCTCATGCTTCATGGTCCGTCACCGTTCGCAGCTGGCGCGTGAAGAGCAGGAACAAAAATATTGCACCGAGTGCGAAGGATAATCTCGCAAGACTCGATGCAATAGATCTGTCACAAGAGCGTCTGGACTACTTGGACGCTAATCGTCTGTTGGGCTTTCGGCGTGGTGAGATTCAGACTCGCGCTGGCCTTCTTCGGTGTATTCATACATCACACCGTTGAGGGCCGCGGTCAGCTCTTCTGGCCGACGTGTAGAGGTAATCCAGTAAGGTGTCTCATCGCGCGGATCGGTTACCTCGATGCAAACAACCGCATCTAGCCATCCACGCAGGTTCATAAAGGCTAAACCGTGCAGCTTCTGACCACGTTGTTTAAAAGCTTCTTCGCCACGGTAGCCGACCGCTTCGCCGACAAATTTACGTTCGATGGTCGCGCGTCCTACGGTGAGGTTTTCGCCGGTGACTTCCAAGGTGGGAACCTTGAGCAAGAAGATGACCACGATGGCGACTAGGACAATCAGCCCGGTGGCGTAACCCCACGGGACACTGATCGGTGCGATAGCAACACCCGCGGTGATGGCGATCAATAAAGGCCAAATCCATGTGCCGGCCGACGGCCATAGCTTTTCACGGAATAAAACATTTGAAGCCTCTGGGCTGGGAGTACTCATACCCTCCAGTTTAGGCACTATTTCGCTGGCTATGAACCGCCGAGAAATCTGGCGGGCACGTTGAACTGCTCACGATAGAGTTGAGCAGGTAGAAAATGACCACACAATTCCTCGGGGGAATAAGCAAAACTCATGAACGAGCCCACGATTTCAGTAAAGATCAAGATGCTGGACCCAGACCTGCCGGTACCTGGGTACGCGCACCCCTCTGACGCCGGAGCTGACCTGCATGCTCGCGAATCCGCAGTGCTCCAACCAGGTGAGCGGGCCTTGATCCGCACCGGTCTCGCGATCGCGCTTCCGCACGGCTACGTGGGTCTAGTTCATCCAAGAAGTGGCTTGGCATCCAAGCATGGAATTACAGTGGTCAATGCACCGGGTACGGTAGATGCAGGGTACCGCGGCGAGATCATGGTCACACTGTTGAATACGGATAACACCAGCGCATTTGAAGTGAAGCGCGGGGATCGAATCGCACAGCTCGTCATCCAGAAAGTCGAACTTGCCCAATTCGAGCAGGTCGAGACACTAGACGACACTGCTCGCGGAACCGGCGGCTTCGGTTCAACCGGCGGATTTACCGCGAACTAAGTACTCTTGATGTAGAGAGCGCAAAATTTAAGGACATCATGATTTTCAAGCGTAAGAAGTCGGAAGCAAATCCGGTCGAAGAGCCAACCACTGTCCCAAGCTCCACGGAGCCCGAGACTAGTTCAGGTCCCTTCGACATAAGTGACGTGTCTGATACCGACAGCTACCTCGATTTCGGTTCGATTCTAGTTAAGCCGATACCAGGTATGAAGGTACGCATGGATATCGAGCAGGCTAATCAGCGAGTTGTTGCTGTTTCGCTAGAAATCGCCGAATCACGCGTGCAGCTGATGGCCTTTGCCTCATCAAAGTCGGAGTCGTTATGGCCCGGAATCCGCGAGAAAATCACCGGTGACATTCGCGAACAGAATGGAGAAATTTTCTCCCGCGAAGGTGAACATGGCGAAGAGCTGCTAGCTAAGGTTCCACAGCAGCTTCCTGATGGGCGTGCCGGACATGTAGCCTTGCGTTTCGTCGGTGTTGATGGTCCACGCTGGTTCCTGCGCGCCGTGGTGGGCGGGGCAGCCATCGGAGACGAGACCGCCACCGAGGTTATCGATGACCTTCTGCGCAGCGTCGTGGTCAACCGTGGGGACAAGCCACTGCCTCCGGCCGAACTTCTTCCATTGAACGTGCCAAGTAACGCCAATACGCGTGTCGAGACTCCTTCGCCGGAAATTACCCGTCCGGAACGCGGCCCCGAAATTACCCAGATCGGCTAAAGGACATGTCCTGCGAGCCTGCCCCCTTATCGGCGCAGCTTGATGGCAGAGAATCAAGACCAGCTCATCGGCATCTTGACTCGTTGTCCGAGCTGCCCGACAAGGGGCGAATCGAGCACGTCGGGTATATCCAATCGGTTAGCTACTCGGCGCCGAATACTCCACCGCGGCTCACTGCCGTGGTCGTTGACCAGTTAGCCGCTGCTACCGGTCGACAGCGCACCGTAGCGCATGTGAAGTTACTCTTCATGGGACAAAAACAGGTACCTGGAATCAAGCCTGGAGTGAAAATCAAATATGCGGGCATGGTGGCTCCAGTTGATCAGGTCCCCAGTATTTTTAATCCCCGGTATTTGATCGTTCCGGTAATCCATGGGTAGTGGCGACGTCCAAAATAGTCGGGTACCAGGTCTTGAGGACCGACCGAGGCAGAAGTGAGAACAATGAATAACGAAGAACAGCATAGTGAGTCACAAGCTCCCAAGGAGCACTCGCTAGCTTCCAGCCTCGGCCAGAACGCAAAGCTATCGCAGAACGCAGACGGTGGGATCGATGTCATCGCCAGCGTTGGTGGCATGCGCGGAATTCTTGAGACGGTAATTCCGGGCTTTGTATTCGTGATGGTCTATGCGCTAAGCCGCGAATTGTCCTGGGCGCTGATCGCATCGATCGGGCTTGGCGTGATCTTAATGATTGTGCGGCTGATCAATAAATCGACATTGGTGCAGGCGGCCAGTGGGCTGATCGGCATCTTGATCTGTGCCTTTGCTGCCCGGTCCAGTGGGGAAGCCAAAGATTATTATGTTCCCGGCTTCTTCATCGGTGCCGGATACCTGGTAGCTCTTGTCATCTCGATTGCCATCAAATGGCCGTTGGCAGGAGTGCTGTTCGGTTTCATTCGCAACGAGGGAACCGAATGGCGGCAGCAACCGGGCAGGTTGCGCCGCTACGCCGTCGCCACTTGGATCATCATCGCGGTCTTTATCGCGCGATTGGCAGTCCAACTGCCGATGTATTTTGCTGACAACGTGGTGGCATTGGGCCTGGCTCGCGCACTGATGGGTGTGCCGCTGTACGCTGCTGGCCTGTGGTTTGCCTGGCTGGTCTCACGCCCGGCTACCGAGAAGTCCTAACGCTTTATCCCGCGCAGCGTAGTCCGCAAGGAAGCTTCGGCCTCGGGTGTGGTGATGAAGAAGATTTCGTCCCCGCCCTCGATAACATCATCATCGCTGGGTGGGAAGGGTGCTTTGTCTCGCACAATCGCCACAATCGTGGTGTCGTGCGGCCAAGCCACGCGGCCCAAGGTACGGCCGATCAGCTCGGAGTCGTGGGGCACGGTGAATTCCGCCATATGAACCTCGCCGCTTTTGAGCGTCAGTAGCCGAACCAGGTCGCCTACTTCGACGGCCTCCTCGACCAATGCAGTCATCAATCGCGGGGTGCTGACGGCTACATCGACACCCCACGCATCATCAAACATCCACTCATTTTTTGGATGGTTCACGCGTCCCACGGTACGGCGGACACCAAACTCACTCTTCGCCAGCAGCGAGACCACCAAGTTGACCTTGTCATCACCCGTGGCAGAGACAACTACATCAAACTCTTCGAGCTTGGCGCGTTGTAATACCGCCAGTTCGCAGGCATCTCCAATGAGCCACTGGACATTGTCCAGGTCTGCGCGTTCGGCCATTTCGGCTTTCTGGTCAACGACCAGCACCTCATGAGAATTCAAAACCAGCTCGCGGGCAATCGAGCTGCCCACCGACCCGGCGCCGGCAATCATAACTTTCACGTGGATTAGCTCTCTAGTCTCAGTCGCTGACGGCGACCGGTGCGTTGGCAAGTATTTTTTCGACGTCTTTACTTTGGTCCAAATTCATCATCACGTGTACCAAATCGCCGCCTTGCAGCCGCGTGCGGCTTTGCGGAATGGTTCCCTCGCCGAAACGAGTCAGGTAAGCCACACGGACCCCGGCAGCTTCCTCGACTTCTTTGACGAGGTGGCCATACCAATCACGATGCAAGGCAACCTCAGTCAGCATCAACCGTCCCGACGGTTCGCGGTAATCTCCGCGCATCGAGTAGTCCGGCAGGATGCGCCGCAACACTTGGTCGGTGCTCCAACGCACCGCTGCGACCGTGGGGATTCCCAGCCGCTGATAAATTTCTGCTCGTCCGGGATCGTAAATACGTGCCACAACATGGGGTACGTGGTAACTTTCACGGGCTACGCGGGTGGCAAGAATGTTGGAATTATCACCGCTGGAAACTGCTGCAAAGGCATACGCTTCCTCAATTTTTGCTTCAACTAAGGTGTCACGGTCAAAGCCGAGGCCAATAACTTTGCTGCCGGAGAACTCTTGTCCTAGCCGGCGAAAAGCCTCGGGGTCTTGATCAATAACGGCCACCGAATGCCCGGCTCCGTCCAGCGTATGAGCCAGCGCAACGCCTACGCGTCCGCAACCCATGATCACAAAGTGCGCCACCGCCAACTCCTCGCTTCTTACCACCAGTAAAACTTGCTTGTGCTGCTCAATGTACAGCTCCGAAAGCAACAATAGCCTCCGGTGCGAAGCACATCATTGACCCAACGCTACTGTCTAGGCCGTGCCCTGAGATAACGTTATCTCGTGCCTGCTTTATTTGATGGTCTCAAAAGGATCCTCGTGGGCCGACCGTTTAGCACTGAACAGCTTAAACGTAAACCGGTCCCACCCAAGATCGCCTTGCCGATCTTCTCCTCCAGCGCGCTGTCATCCTTGGCATACGCGCCTGACGAAATTTTGTTGACCCTTGCCATGGCCGGAATCGCCGCTACGATGCTTTCACCAGCTGTGGGAGTTGCGGTACTCGTGGTGCTTCTGGTGCTGGTGCTCTCGTACCGTCAGTCGGTAGAGGCCTACCCATCGGGTGGGGGAGACTACGAGATTGTCCGTAAGAACTTAGGTCCCCGCTCGGGAACCACCGTGGCTTCGGCGCTCCTGGTCGACTTTGTCTTGACGGTTGCCGTGTCCAGTTCCTCTGCGGCGCAGTACCTCTCTGGTGTTTTCCCGGCTTTGGGGGAGCACCGGGCCGCGGTCGCCTCAGCCATTGTTGCCTTCCTCGTGGTCGCAAACTTGCGAGGACGAGGCCAAGGACGCTGGTCCTTGGCAATTCCGGTGTACCTATTTGTCGGCGGCATGCTGGTGATGATTGCCGTCGGTGCCGTGCTGGCCTTCACCGGAAACTTAGGGTTGGCCCCTAGCGCCGAATTTACAATCATCCCGGAACAAGAATTTGCCACCGGTATGCATGGAGTTGTTGGGGCGTTACTGATCCTGCGCGCGTTTTCCACCGGTTCGGCCGCGCTGACCGGAATCGAAGTACCGATTTCCAACGTCCACTACCTCAGCAAACCGCGTGCCAAAAATGCGGGTCGCATTCTGTTGGCCATGGGGCTATTGTCCGGTGTGCTGACCCTAGGTACGTTGATGCTGGCGCGGGCTACAGGCATTAAGGTAGTCGCCGATCCGCAGACTTCACTGATGCTAGACGGTGAACCTATCTCCGAGGCCTATGCGCAAATACCGGTGCTGGGCCAGCTGGCCCAGGCCGTTTTTGGGAACTTTTTCCTCGGCACCGTGGTGGTTTCGATTCTGACCATCGCGGTACTGCTGCTGGCCGGGAACCAAGCTTTTAACTCGTTCCCAAACCTCGCCAGCCACTTAGCCTCCGATGGCTTTCTACCGCGACAACTACGCACCCGAGGGGATCGCCTTGGGTTTTCCAACGGCATCTTATCTCTGGGTCTTGCTGCCATTGTTCTGATTCTGTTGTTCAACGGTGACGTGACAATCCTGGTGCAGCTTTATGTGGTCGGGGTGTTTGTTTCCTTCACCCTTAGCCAACTGGGCATGCTCAAACACTGGTCCCGGGTGCTCGTGACGGTGACCGACCGGAAGATCCGTGCGGCGAAGCGCCGCAAGCGTCTGTTGAATCTGATCGGCTTGATTTTGTCACTGCTGGTTTTGGTGGTTGTGCTTGCCACTCGGTTTGTTCACGGAGCCTGGCTTGCGGTGCTGGGCATCGTAGCGCTGACACTGATTATGGAATCTTTGCAACGTCATTACCAGCAGGTCGACAGCGAATTATCGATTGATGATGAGCACTCGGCCACCGCGCTGCCGGCAAGAGTTCATGCCTTGGTACTCGTGTCCACGGTACGTAAACCGGTGCTACGCGCCCTGGCTTTCGCCCGGGCCTCGCGTCCATCAAAGCTGGAAGCGATCATCGTGGATATCGAAGCGGAGAAAACCGCGCGCACCTTAGCAACCTGGGATCGATTGCGCATCCCGGTTCCGATCACCGCGCTGGCCTCTCCATACCGCGATATCGCCGGACCCTTGATCGAACATATCCGGTCGATTAGGCGGGAATCACCAAGGGATCTCATCGTGGTTTACATTCCCGAATACGTGGTCGGCCACTGGTGGGAGCAACTGGTGCACAACCAGACCGCCCAACGGGTCAAAAACCGACTGCACTACGAACCTGGAGTGCTCATTGCCTCGGTGCCTTGGCGCCTGCTGAGCTCTTCCGACGCACTGCTCGGTGCACCGACCGAGGAATCCTCGGCGCACCGAAACACCTCACCTCACGAAGGATAATACTTATGAACGCTGCCGAAACTTTAGAACTACGCCTGGGCTCCATTGCACATGGTGGACACACCGTGGCACGGCATGAAGGTCGAGTAATCTTTGTCCGCCATGGGATTCCCGGCGAACTGGTCAACGTGGTGTTGACGGATGCCGGGGAAACCGCCAAGTTTTGGCGCGCCGATGTTGTTGAAGTACTCGAAGCCAGCGAACATCGAGTGCCTCATGTCTGGGATCAGGCCGATGCGCTGACTCACCGTGACCCGGTGGGAGGAGCAGAATTTGGCCATATTAGTCTGGATTACCAGCGCGTGCTCAAAGCGCAGGTGGCCGCGGAGCAGCTGACTCGTCTAGGTGGGCTGAAGGCCGAAGACTACAATTTCCCAGAGGTGCAGGCAGTACCCGGTAATCCGGACGGCCTTGGCTGGCGTACCCGGATGTCCTACTCGGTGACCGAGAACGGCCGTTTGGCTATGAGCGGTTTTCGCAGCAATGAACTGACCGAGATTACCCAAATGCCTTTGGCGCATCCTGGGATCGAAGCCATAGGGCTGTATACCGTGGACTTTAGCGGAATCGATCGGGTGGAAGCCGCGGTTTCAAGCCAGGACGATTCCACGGTGCTCGTGCTGCTTTCAGAAGTTAGTCCCGGTGCCGCATTGCGTGTGGCGAAGCAACTTCCAGAGGGTGTCAACCTTGCCGTCTTTAGCCAGGTGGGCGGTTCTGCAGCTGACGGCAAAGGCGAGCTAGAAGTTATCGCCGGCAACGGTTGGCTCACCGAGCAGGTATTGGGCAATTCCTTCCGGATTACCGGTGAAGGTTTCTGGCAGGTGCACCGAAGTGCCGCAACGCTGTTGACCGAGCGCGTCATGGATCTCACGGCCCCAGACTCTGGCGAAGTCATCGCCGACCTTTACGCCGGCGCGGGACTTTTCTCCTTGCCGCTAGCCGAAGCTGTTGGACCTCAAGGCCGGGTCTTTAGCATCGAAGGTGCACCGGGAACGCACTCGGATGCGAAGAAAAATTTAGCTCAGACCCCACAAGTAACTGTGACACGCGGCCGGGTAGAACGCTTGATGCGCCAGCTGGCTCGCGAGGCTCAGCTGGATGCTGTGGTTTTGGATCCACCGCGCACCGGTTTGGATAAGCAGTCAGCAGCGGAATTGGCTGCTAGTGGTGTTCCGCGCATTTGTTACGTCTCGTGTGACCCGGCAGCTTTTGCCCGAGATACGGCCCGTTTGATGGCTCGCGGCTACGAATTAGATCACATGGAGATTCACGATTTATACCCGCATACTCACCATATGGAGTCGATTGGTCTGTTCGTCCGCCGTTAGACGATGATTTTAGGGGCTTGAATCACAAATTAAGCGTAAAATTTCTGCGGATCCGGCATTTTCTCTCAGTTGCGGATAGACTGGGGTTAGCTCTGCAGCAATACAAATATGACATTCTCAGTTAGGAGCGCCTAACTGGAATTATGTTTGAGCATGCATAAAGAATGAGTGTCTGGCGAGAGGAGTCCCAATGAGTAAAGTGGACAGTTTCGGTGCCAAGGGCGTACTTGACGTCAAGGGAACCGAATATGAAATTTACCGACTGAATACGGTCGAAGGCTCGGAAAGCCTTCCCTACAGCTTGAAGGTTCTACTTGAGAACCTGCTTCGCACTGAAGATGGTGCGAACATCACCGCAGACCACGTAAAGGCCGTAGGCCAGTGGGATGCATCGGCTCAGCCGAACACCGAAATCCAGTTCACGCCAGCCCGCGTGCTGATGCAGGACTTCACCGGTGTACCTTGCATCGTTGACCTTGCAACCATGCGCGAGGCAGTGCAGGAACTCGGTGGAGATCCTACCCGCGTGAACCCACTGGCACCTGCCGAAATGGTCATCGACCACTCCGTGCAGATTGATACCTTTGGTTTCGCAGGCGCCGTTGAGCGCAACATGGAAATCGAATACCAGCGCAATGGTGAGCGTTACCAGTTCCTGCGTTGGGGCCAGACTGCATTTGACGACTTCAAGGTCGTCCCACCAGGCACCGGCATTGTGCACCAGGTCAACATCGAGTTCCTGGCTCGCACCGTGATGACCCGCGAAGTTGACGGCGTGCTGCGCGCATACCCAGATACTTGTGTCGGCACCGACTCACACACCACCATGGTTAACGGTATGGGCGTGCTGGGCTGGGGCGTGGGTGGCATTGAGGCCGAGGCAGCAATGCTCGGCCAGCCTGTCTCCATGCTGATCCCACGCGTTGTCGGCTTCAAGCTTGCTGGCTCGATCCCAGCCGGCGCGACCGCAACCGACGTGGTGCTGACCATCACCGAAATGCTGCGTAAGCACGGCGTTGTTGGCAAGTTTGTTGAGTTCTACGGTGAAGGCGTGGCAGCAGTGCCACTGGCTAACCGTGCAACTATTGGCAACATGTCCCCAGAGTTCGGCTCCACCGCCGCAATGTTCCCAATTGACGACGTCACCCTGGATTACCTGCGCCTGACCGGCCGCAGCCAGGAGAACGTGGACCTCGTTGAGGCTTACGCCAAGGAACAGGGCATGTGGCACGATCCAAGCCGCGAGATCCGTTTCTCGGAATACCTCGAGCTGGATCTTTCCACCGTTGTTCCATCGATCGCCGGCCCGAAGCGTCCACAGGACCGCATCGAGCTGTCCTCGTCGAAGGAACAGTTCCGCAAGGACATCCACAACTACGTATCGAACACCGAAGACACCCAGGGTGTTGGACGTCCATCGACCGCAGTTGAGGTCACCAAGGAAGATGGTCAGAAGTTCACCATCGACCACGGTTTGGTTTCGATCGCTTCGATCACCTCGTGCACCAACACCTCCAACCCTTCGGTGATGCTTGCCGCTGCAGTTCTTGCACGCAATGCTGCCGACAAGGGTCTGGCCTCCAAGCCTTGGGTCAAGACTTCGGTCGCCCCGGGCTCGAAGGTTGTAACCGAGTACTACGAGAAGTCCGGCCTGATGCCATACCTGGAGAAGCTTGGCTTCTTCGTGGTCGGTTACGGTTGCGCAACTTGTATCGGTAACTCCGGTCCATTGGATGCCGAGATCTCCGAGGCAATCAACACCAACGACCTCGCAGCCACCGCAGTTCTTTCGGGTAACCGTAACTTCGAAGGCCGCATCAACCCAGACGTAAAGATGAACTACCTGGCCTCCCCGCCACTAGTTATCGCTTACGCACTGGCCGGCACCATGGACTTCGACTTCGAAACCGATTCCCTGGGCAAGGACAACGAGGGCAACGATGTCTTCCTGAAGGACATCTGGCCATCGCCTGTCGAGGTTCAGGAAATCATTGATTCCTCGATCGACGAAGGCATGTTCGCCAAGGGTTACGAAGGCG
Source organism: Glutamicibacter sp. (assembly GCF_035257265.1). Taxonomy (GTDB): domain Bacteria; phylum Actinomycetota; class Actinomycetes; order Actinomycetales; family Micrococcaceae; genus Glutamicibacter. The sequence goes on along the minus strand of NZ_DATEXC010000032.1, from coordinate 16,884 downwards.
TCTTCGAAGGGGACGAGCGCTGGAAGGCACTTGACACCCCAGAAGGCTCGACCTTCAAGTGGGACGAGAAGTCGACCTACGCACGTAAGGCACCTTACTTCGACGGCATGACCGCCGAACCAGCTCCGGTTGAGGATATCTCCGCAGCTCGTGTTCTGCTCAAGCTTGGCGATTCGGTCACCACCGACCACATCTCACCTGCAGGTTCGTTCAAGTCGGAAACCCCGGCTGGTCAGTACCTGATCGCAAACGGTGTGGATCGCAAGGACTTCAACTCCTACGGCTCACGCCGTGGTAACCACGAAGTCATGATCCGCGGTACCTTCGCGAACATCCGTATCAAGAACCAGCTGCTGGACGGCGTCGAGGGTGGCTTCACCCGCGACTTCACCCAGGATGGCGCTCCACAGTCGTACGTGTACGACGCTGCGGAGAACTACAAGGCAGCCGGCACCCCGCTGGTCGTTCTTGGTGGTAAGGAATACGGTTCGGGCTCCTCGCGTGACTGGGCTGCCAAGGGCACCGCACTGCTGGGTGTCAAGGCCGTCATCACCGAGTCCTTCGAGCGTATCCACCGCTCGAACCTAATCGGCATGGGCGTTCTGCCACTGCAGTTCCCACAGGGCGAGTCCGCTGATTCGCTGGGTCTAACCGGTACCGAGAGCTTCTCGATCTCCGGCGTGACTGAGCTGAACAACGGCACCACCCCGAAGACCCTGAAGGTGACCGCTACCGCCGAAGACGGCAAGGTCACCGAGTTCGATGCGGATCTGCGTATCGATACCCCAGGCGAGGCAGATTACTACCGTAACGGTGGCATCCTGCAGTACGTCCTGCGTCAGATCGCAGCTTCTAACTAAGGTCTTGACCACTAGTTAGTTTCAGCTTCTGAAACAACCCGAAGGCCTCAAAGCGCAAGCTTTGAGGCCTTCGGCCGCTTAACCTGGACTGATCCGCTTGCATCAGTCCGCCCACAAAATTCAGCCTCAGCGAGCCTCGGCCAGCGACTAGATTTCCTTCTCGAAAGAATCACTGTGAAGGCCTATAAACGGTGAAAATTCTCTTTAGTATGGGAAGTGAACCGCACAAGGAGCTTGAAACATGCGTCGTAGCTGGCACCAGGAACTGCTCACCGAAGACCAAGCCGCACGAATAGAGGAATGGCTCACCGATCCACAACTTGTCGCAGATCTCTCGTGGGGCCTGACTGACACCAAGGTTCTGCAGCTTCGATCAAGTGGACGACAATATATCCTCAAAACTGCTGGACCGAGGAATCATCACATGCAACGCGAATTTGCAGCTCACGCGAGGTTTACAAGACCACTGGTTGAGCGAGGAATAACTGCCCATGCACGCTTTGCCGACGAGCCCTTGCGGCTTTTGGTGATGGATTATCTGCCCGGGTACTTATGCGACCATTCGCCGGCCGCATTGGATCCAGAAATCCACGTACAGGCCGGACATGCGTTGCGCCTTTTCCACGAGCAATCTTCGTACAACGACGAGAACTACGAGGAAATTTTCATTCGCAAATGCCGTAGCTGGCTTGCGGATGACCATCGAATCGATCAGCGCCTCGCAGCACGCGCGAGCACTGCACTGCGTGAATATCGCACCGGGCCTGCCCTGTTGGTACCAACCCATGGTGACTGGCAACCACGCAACTGGATCATTAATGGGGACAGTCTGCACGTCATTGATTTTGGTCGTTTCGACTTTCGTCCTGCGTCGAGCGATCTGAACCGGTTAGCCGTTCAGCAGTTCAAAGATGCACCAGAATTGGAATCCGCGTTCCTTGAAGGATACGGAGATGATCCACGAGATTCCAGAACTTGGCCGGTCATTTCGTTACGCGAAGCAATCGGGACCGCGGTCTGGGCCTATCAGGTAGGAGACACCGATTTTGAAGCGCAGGGGCACCAGATGTTGTCAGATGCGCTGGATCTGTTCTGAGAAACTCATAAACACCACGCCCGGCGCGAAATTTCAGTGACAGTAGTCAAGGTCATTGTCAGGAAATTCGCACCATCACCAAACGTGACGGATAATGGAAAGTGCCCTGCGAAAGCTATAATAAGTGTTTCGCATGGATTGACCGGTCCGTAATGGGCGAACATGTAAAGGGGATGACAGTGTCTTTATTGGAGACCATCAATAAGCCTAGCGATCTGCGGGCTCTCACCCTGGAGCAGTTGGAAGAGCTCGCAGGAGAAATCCGCGCCTTCCTCATCGCCAACGTTGCGCGTACCGGCGGCCATCTCGGCCCAAACCTGGGTGTCGTTGAACTGACGCTAGGCATCCACCGAGTCTTCGATTCACCGACCGACTCCATCGTTTTTGACACCGGGCATCAGTCCTACGTCCACAAATTACTCACTGGACGCAAAGACTTCACCACCTTGCGCCAGCAAGGCGGTCTGGCCGGATACCCTGACCGTAGCGAGTCCGAGCACGACATCGTCGAGTCCTCACATGCTTCCGCCTCCCTGTCCTGGGTTGATGGCATCTCGCGGGCCAACAAACTTCGTAAGCAGACCGAGCGCTACGCCATCGCGCTAGTCGGCGACGGCGCACTGACCGGCGGCATGGCTTGGGAAGCGGTCAACAATATTGCCGCTGACAAAGACCGCAAGGCCATTATTGTCGTCAATGACAACGGGCGTTCCTACGCGCCAACCATCGGCGGGCTCGCCAACCAGCTCTCCGGGCTGCGTCAGCAACTAGATAAATTCCGCACTCACCCGTCCTATGAGGATGCCATGAGCAAGCTCAAGGGCAAGCTCAAAGATTCGGGCGCCGTAGGAACTTTCGCCTACAAATCTTTGCACGCCACCAAAAAGGGAATCAAAGATTGGTGGGCCCCGCAGGGATTGTTCGAGGACCTTGGGCTGAAATACATTGGCCCGATCGACGGGCATAACCAGCGCGCCGTTGAAGAAGCGTTACTCCAGGCCAAGCAATTCGGTGGCCCCGTATTGGTGCACACGTTGACCGAAAAGGGTCATGGTTATGCTCCGGCCATCGCCGACGTGGCAGACCAGTTCCACGCGGTAGGCGTGATCGACCCAGAAACCGGCGTCCCGGTATCGAGTGGGGGAGCCAAAAGCTGGACCAGCGTCTTTGGCGATGAAATTGCTTTAGTTGCCGACGAACGTGATGACATTGTCGCAATCACCGGGGCCATGTTGCAGCCGGTGGGCCTGAAGAAAATGGCAGACAAATATCCAGAGCGCGTCATCGACGTTGGTATTGCCGAACAGCACGCGATGACAGCCGCCGCTGGCTTAGCCTTCGGTGGTCTGCACCCAGTGGTCTGCGTCTACGCGACCTTCCTGAATCGTGCCTTTGATCAGCTACTGATGGACGTTGCCCTGCACAAGGCCGGCGTGACCATCGTGCTGGACCGTGCCGGAGTCACCGGCCCAGATGGTCCCAGCCACCACGGTATGTGGGATATGGCGTTGACCCAGATCGTGCCGAATCTTCATCTGGCGGCGCCTCGCGATGCCTCACGCTTGCGCGAAGAACTGCGCGAAGCACTGGCCATCGACGACGCACCAAGCGTGGTGCGCTTCTCTAAGGGGTCGGTCGGTGAAGAAGTTGAGGCGATTGATCGATTGCCTGACGGGGTTGATGTGCTCGCTCGCCTCGGAGATCGGGCCGCCCCGGACGTGCTGATCGTTTCGGTCGGAGCCATGAGCGAACTGTCGCTGGACGTGGCACAAAGGCTGAACAGCCAAGGCATCTCTGTGAGTGTCGTTGACCCACGCTGGGTGCTGCCCGTTCCAGCTTCCGTCGTCTCGCTCGCCGCTCGCCACCGCATCGTGGTCTGCATCGAAGATGGCGTGCGCGCCGGAGGTGTCGGTTCCCGCTTGCGCACCGAGATGCGGGCAGCCGGAGTAGACACGGCACTGAACGAAGTCGGTTTACCTACAGAATTCCTAGCCCACGGCACCCGCGCCCAGGTACTCGAGCGGGTGGGACTCACCGCTCAGCAGGTGGCTCGGGATACCTTAGCCCAGGTGCTTGGAACTAAGGTGCCGTTCGCGCGCCCGCTGCCTGGACAAGATTTACCAACTGGCCAGATCCCCAAGCTGTGAGCGCACCAATGCCGTTTCCCACCGGACTGACGCGCACCCCGGAACCGGTGCGTTTCGGCTCGCTCATTGTCAGCCGCGCATGGAAATACGATGGCACGCCGCATTGGGTGGTCCCCGGATTTTATTTAGGCGCCGATGAACATGGTCATTGGCTGCACCAACCGGCGGGTTCCTTGGTAGCCCGTCCCGGCACCGCACATTTGGCGCGCACCGATGCGCTTTGCCTCATTCCGCACCATGGTTTCTGGGTTGCTACCCTCTACTCGGACCCAGCCGACGATTTTGACGTTTACATCGATCTGGCCACCTCGATCGGCTGGCATCAGCTGCGCCGTGGGGGATGGGAAGTAAATTCGGTCGATATGGACCTCGACGTCATTCGTTCACGTACCCGAGGTACCTTTTTAGACGATGAAGATGAGTTTGAAGAGCACGCGTTGAAGATGAACTACCCCGAAGAACTACAGCGTCAGATGCGCGAGACCAGCGCGTCACTCATGGCCCAGGTAGCGGAAAACCTACCACCTTTCACCGACTCACACCGACAAATTTGGCTGGCAAAGGTCGCGGAACTTCCACGCTGAGCCCAGCATTATCACCACTACTAAGGACAAAAAGATGGCGATTATTCGCACCTACCGGCTGGATGAGAAGAACGAACTGCAGTTCCGCGAAGCCTGGTACCAGCAGTTTGATGAAGACGAGCTGGGCCAGTTCGTGATTAATCACGGAACCGTGGGCCACATGTCAAAGACCAGCGATGTTCAAGATGTCAAGGTGGAACGAGCCGACGAGCTTTTCGCCGGCTTCCTTGCTGCCTGCGAAGAAGACGGCTACGCACAGATCCCAGCCGAAGAGCAGAGCTGGGTGATTGTCCAGTATGCGCTAAAAACCAAAGACGGCACTGAGCGCGATCGCTACATGGAGAAAAAAGCCAAGGAAGCGCTCACCGGACACCTGGCCTGGCGTGGACTAGGGACCGTTGAATCAAGTGATTTCGCACCCAACAAGCTCAATATTCGGATCCTTTCGCCGGCTCCGAAACTCGCAGTCGCCTCGGTCAAGGTATGCGTCCGTGACGCCAAATTGGATACCACTAAGATGAGTGTCGGAATTGCCCCGTACGACAATATTGAAGCGGTCAAGATGGCGCACCCAATGCCTGCCAAACCGTTTTCACTGAGCTAAAAACCTTCGGGCCAGGACACCGGCCCACATTAGCTTCTCCATGAACTAAGGACAAAGGACAGATGATTCCTCAAGAGGACCGGGACGAAACCCCGGGGGCCAAGCGTAAGACATCGCAATTTGGTGCTACACGCACACCTCTGCACTTGGTGTTTCAGGCTTGCCTCGGCGTAATCGTTGGTATCGGTATCACCTCGCTGCTGAGCGAAGTCTCGCACGTACAGGTGGCCCTAGCTGGGGTGTTCGTGGTGCTTGCCGCGTGGATCGTGGAGCAGGGCTTCCGTTTGCCGGCACCGAATACAAAAACCGGTGCGCGTATCCGGCTGATCTTGCGCCTGGTCGCGCTGGTTGGTTTCACGATCGCCGTGAGCTCACTGCTGACTTTGATCGACGCCTAACCGCAGTTAGGAATTTTCGAATCTTGGCGGTTAAGCTAAGCCGGCCAGAACATCTTCTGATGTTCTGGCCGGCTTAGTGTTTTTGACTAAAATCCTTAGTCGGTGCCGGAGTCAAATGCTGCGGACTCGATGGCGCGGTCCGTTGCCAGACCCGATTCGTCGACCGGTGAGGCGTCGACGATGTCGTTCGCTCCACCATTTTCCAGTGCGCCAACCAGCTTCGCGGTGGATCCGCCCACCAGGCCCATGCCTGCATACTGTTCCAGGCGACCGCGCGAATCGGCGATATCCAGGTTACGCATGGTCAGCTGACCGATACGATCCAGTGGACCGAAGGCTGCGTCACCTACGCGTTCCATGGACAGCTTGTCCGGGTGGTAGCTAAGGTTTTCACCTTCGGTGTTCAGGATCGTGTAGTCATCGCCGCGACGCAAACGTACGGTTACGGTACCGGAGATGGCCGAACCGACCCAGCGCTGCAGCGACTCGCGCAGCATCAGAGCCTGTGGATCCAACCAGCGGCCCTCGTACATCAGGCGGCCCAGACGGCGGCCTTCGTTGTGGTAGCTGGCTACGGTGTCTTCGTTGTGGATCGCGTTGACCAAGCGCTCGTACGCGATGTGCAGCAGCGCCATAGCAGGTGCTTCGTAGATGCCGCGCGACTTCGCTTCGATGATACGGTTCTCGATCTGGTCGCTCATGCCCAGACCGTGACGGCCACCGATGATGTTCGCCTCGTTGACCAGGGCCACCGGATCGGTGAACTCCTTGCCATTGATGGCTACCGGACGGCCGGCGGAGAAGGTGACCGAAACATCTTCGGACTTAACCTCAACCGATTCGTCCCAGTACTTCACGCCCATGATTGGCTCGACTGCCTCAAGCGAGGTGTCCAGCAGCTCCAGGGTCTTTGCTTCGTGAGTTGCGCCCCAGATGTTGGCGTCGGTGGAGTAAGCCTTTGCTGCCGAGTCGCGGTATGGGAAGCCGTGCTCCTGCAACCATTCGCTCATCTCCTGGCGGCCGCCGAGCTGAGCGACGAATGCTGGGTCAAGCCATGGCTTGTAGATACGCAGCTTCGGGTTGGCCATGAGGCCGTAGCGGTAGAAGCGCTCGATGTCGTTACCCTTGTAGGTCGACCCGTCGCCCCAGACATCCACGCCGTCTTCGCGCATTGCACGAACGAGCAGGGTGCCGGTGACGGCGCGGCCCAGTGGGGTGGTGTTGAAGTAGGCTTTTCCGCCGGAGCGGATATGGAAGGCGCCGCAAGCAAGTGCTGCGAGGCCTTCTTCGACCAAGGCTGGTTTGCAATCGACCAGGCGCGAGGCTTCGGCACCGTATTCCAGAGCACGGTCTGGAACTGCATCGATGTCTGGCTCGTCGTACTGGCCCAGATCGCCGGTGTAGGTGTAAGGGATGGCGCCCTTGTCGCGCATCCAGGCAACTGCGACCGAAGTATCAAGGCCGCCGGAGAACGCGATACCGACGCGTTCGCCGACAGGGAGAGAGGTGAGGACTTTTGACATGTTTCCATCCTAATGGATAAATATGCAACACAGTGAATCGAGGTGTGAAATGTTCAGCACACCGTCCTACCCGATAGCCTATGGGTAAGTCGCCGGCTAAGTGAAGCGGCACCGCGCAAATTATCAAAGAGGTGCTCATGGAATTTCGTCAGCTTGGCCGCAGTGGTCTGAGCGTTTCGGTTGTTGGACTCGGTTGCAACAACCTGGGGCGCCCAGGAACGGCCACGGAATCACAAGCCGGAACCGACGCGGTGATCCACGCCGCCCTCGATGCAGGAATCACCCTCTTTGATGTCGCCGACAGCTATGGGCGTGAGCCAGGACTATCCGAAGAACGCCTTGGCAAGGCGCTGGGCAATGCACGTGAAGACATCGTGCTTGCTACCAAATTTGGCATGGACATGAAGGGCGTGAATGGTCCAGACTTCAACGCCCGCGGATCTCGGCGATACATCGTTAAAGCGGTAGAAGCTTCATTGCGCCGATTGGGAACCGATCACATCGACCTCTACCAATTTCATACTCCTGATGCGAACACCCCCATTGAGGAATCGTTGAAAGCTCTCGATGATCTGGTGAGCAGCGGAAAAGTGCGTTATCTCGGGCACTCGAATCGCGCGGGCTGGCAAATTGCGCAGGCCGAGTATGTGGCCCGTGAGTTGGGCACCGAACGCTTTATTTCAGCGCAGAATCATTACAACCTTATTGATCGCCGAGCCGAGCTGGAGGTCTTGCCCGCAGCAAAGGAATTCAGGCTCGGCGTGTTGCCCTACTTCCCGCTGGCAAACGGTTTGCTGACCGGAAAATATTCCAAGGGGCAGGCTCCAGAAGGAAGCCGATTGACGCACGCTCGTCAGGCGTTGCTTGAAACCAGTGACTTCGAGCAGCTGGATAAGATTGCTGCATTCGCTGCGCAAAGAGATCTCACCCCAGCACAACTCGCATTCTGCTGGCTCGCGGCTCAAGAGCCAGTATCCTCGGTCATTGCCGGGTCGACGCGTCCGGAGCAGGTTACGGCCAATGCAGAGGCTATTAGCTGGGTCCCCACGGACACCGAGCGTGAAGAAATCAACCAGATCTTCTCTAGCCCACAGAAGGTGGCCTTGTTCTAAGCTGAATCTCCGCTCATCACGAACGCAGGGATTCTGATCAATACGGCGTCTGAGGAAGATCGGTACGGAAATTCACGCTAACGTCATGCCGGTGTCGATCCTGGAGTAGATGGGGCTTGATAAATATTGAAATTCCCGACGTCAAGCTTCCGCTGGGTCGGGCAAACGCTGAGAGCCGAACGTTGATTTTTCGAAAGTGACAAATATGGGTCAGTGAGTGGTTGTGCGTTCCCAGCGGCGACCAGCCACTGACTAGTCGACAAAGCGTTCAAGGTCCTCTGCGAATGTCTGGTCGGCGAATCCGCTGATTCCCGCGGCCTGCAATCACTTAGAAAATCAACTGCCCATGAACCCTTTCAACAGGTTTCGAACGCCTTAGTGTAAGTTTTCGGGCAGAACTTTCTCAGACCCCGGATCTGGGATACAACACTTTCGTGCAGTCGGATGCTTCCTCCGCGGCAGACGTATCGTCCCACCAGGCCTCCCTCGGATCTATGGGGCTGTTCGCTCGCGTCACGTCCGTTCCGGAAATCTCTGCCGCGTTTGATGCCAGCGGTTCTGCCGCCGCGCACCAGCAGGTCTAAGCCCGGAGCGGTTCAGGAAGGCGCTCTGGGCTGTCTGGCGTGTTGAGGTATAGCCGGAGTCCCAGTTAGTAATGACCCCGAATCATTGATCCGGGGTCATTTTCATTCGATAATGGGACGTTACGCCTACTTGGGGTTAGACGCAGCGCACACCACTTTCAGTTCCTACATGGGGGAAAGGAACTGGGCTTCCCAGCGCGGTGTAATTCCACGCTAACAGTAAAAAAGTCCAAATAGGAGTTTGGGTAGTAAAAATTACTTCAAGTTTTAAACCAGCAGTGAAGTGCACAGAAATTGAATTCCGAAGAATTGTTACCTGCGTTCGTCAAACTTCCGATTTCAAATATATGAATGGCGATCAAATGGAGGTACGTTATTAGACGTGCAAGGGGTTAACACGGATCGTGGGGACGATCTGCGTTGTAAATGTTTAACTATGGGGATAGTTGAACGGCCCGGACGCCAAACGCGAATCCCGCCCTCCTCGCGAGGGCGGGATTCTCTTTCTAATTAGAATTCATGCCTCTAGTCTTTTTGTTCCCGGAATGACCACCACCTATCGGGCATGGCTTAGAAAAGACTTTCCTGACACACCCGGCAACTGGCGAAACGAAGGAACAAAGGATTTTGGCCTATAGAGCCAGCGGAGCGGTAACGGGCGGATGTTTCAACTTCCTATTACCCCTCAGTACAGTTTTACTTCACAGCAGTTTTGCGTTTGCGCCGCATGGCCAGCGCTCCGACAAATAAAAGAGCGACGCCACCGACTGCAAGCATCAAGCTGCTGAACCCTGTTTCAGCTAACTCAGTTGAACTTTGCTTAGCTACCCGCATCTTCTTCGCAACAGGGTTAGCGACCTCTTGCAAACGCTTACTCATGGCCTTCACAGTTTTTACTGCGGGAACAATCTCAGATGCCTCAGGATGAATATTTGTGCCAGGGAGCGGTGCTGGCGAGGCTGACGGTTGGATTACAGGCTCATTTTCAGGTCCGTTGAGATAGCGGTTAACGAAGTCATCAAACCATCCTGTTCCGTCGTCGAACCACTCCCGGTAGGTCTTGATAAGTTTGCTTAGTTCTTCTGGTGATTTAATCTGGTCGAACTCGAAGGTGAGGAAGAATCCAAGTAGTTGATAACCCTCATCGGTCATCAAGTACTCTTCCCATTGCTTATCACTCCACTCATCGCTTCTCGCAGGCGTCCTGCGTTCCAATTCTTCAAAGAACGCTAGTTCTTCCGGCGTGAGTTCGAAACCAAAGTCATCGCCATAGTATTCGTCGAAAAACTCATTGGTGAGGCGTTCAATTTCCTGGCCTTCAGGGGTCGAATAGAACGCATCCCACTGCGCTTCGTCCCAGCCGTCGCTACCTTCGGGGATCATCTGGTCGATTTTCTCCCAGAAAGCACGTTGTTCCTCAGAAAGCGTGTCTTCCCACTCAGGCAATGTTTCGTAGTACTCGTCCCAGAGACGATCGTACTCAATGCCGTCCTCGCTCTGGGTGAAGTCTTTCCACTGCTGCTCAGTCCAGTCATCCATCCCCTTCGGAGTGATCTTCTCGAGCTTTTTCAGGATCTCTTCCTGCTCAGGAGTTAGCTCATCGTCCTCATCGGTCAGCAGCGAAGTCGAATTGGGATGTTCGGCTGTCGAAGATTCGCTGGGTTCCGGACTGGGCGTGCCTTCTACAGATTCCGGGCCGTCTTCTTCGGTTACTGTTTTCTCTTCAACGATGTCAGCGGTGGGAGCGGTCGGGGCAGGAACCGATGATGGCTCTGTCGAAGTCGTAGGTGCGGGCCCAGTGGTGCTTTCGGTGGGCTGCGGTATTGCCGTCTCGGCATTTTGTTCTTCGCTGAAGTCGGCGGGTATTTCAGCTTGTTGTTGATCGGAGTCATCTTCAGCAACCGGGGCATAGGTTTCGGAGATATCGGAGGGGGCTCTTGTCTCCGTTTCCGGGATTGATTCCGGGGCGGTTTGGGACGGGCTGCTACTCGGCTCCGGGGCCGGGAATCCGCTGTCTGAAATGGCGGCATGCTGGGTGCTGCTCGATGATGGCATCATTTGCGTAGCATGCGCTGGCGCTGCCGAAAGGAGTAGGCCTGAGATAACTGCGGTGGAGAGCAAAGCTCCAGGGACGCGAGGGGTCATGTTTTCCTGTTTTCTATGCGGAAGCGCATCGGTGACAGGTACTGGCGCTGCTAATGGAGCGCTGGAGGGGGCACCTGTAACCGGTCGTGCATTCGGGTGAATGCACATGGAAGATAAATTTAGCGTACTTATTCTGGTGTGGAAAGCATCCCGGTTCCAGAAAAAATGGTCTTTTCGTCGCCTGATTCTCACTGGCTCACTGGTAGGGGTAGCTGAGCGTGAGCTGTGGGATGATGTTCTGAGTATTTTTACTTTAATTTTTTGGGGAATTATGGGATTTCTGCGCCGTATCGTTTCAGCCATCGGCATTTTGTCGTTATCGCCTTCAATCCTTGTCCCGGTAGCCTATGCTGCGCCTAGTACGGCGCTTTCTTGTAGTGAGTCTTTGGATGATTCCTCCGAGGTGGTTACTGGCCTGTCGTGTCGCAACGTCACTTCTTTGCGTCAGCTTCCGATGGCCAAGAGCGTTGAGTGGATCTCGGTCGAAACGCTTCAGGGGCAGACCTTGAACGGGTTGGAAGTACTAGGCCAGAACCCGCAGCTGCGCAGCATTGGGATGACAGAGGCCCCACCAGCAACGCTTTCGGAAGTCGCGAAACTGCCTGCATTGGAAGAACTGGACCTGGTATTCCCCAGGGACCGCATCGTTGACCTTGCGCCACTGGGCAATATTGCAACCCTCAAATCTCTTGATGTTCTTGCGTCGAGCTCCACTGATTACCGTTGGGCAACCTCACTGAAGAACCTGGAACAGTTGGACGTCTCAACGTACGGCCAAGAACGCGTGGATCTGAAAATCGGTGAAACCGCAAGCATCAAACCAGTGCTCGCTGTTGACGGAACCACGCTCACTCCGAAGGAGTATCTCGGCCACCACACTGAACGACGACTCACTGACATCACTGCCACAGGTGTGACCGCGCGTAAAGCTGGAGTTGGGAACCTCCTCGTGGATTACAGGAGCGAAGAAGAGCCGATCCCTGGAATGCCGAATCTCGGGTCGGTCAGCTACCACTCGTCGTGGCACTTTGGCATTCGCGATACTGTCACGTTCACGCCTATTGGCTTGGCACAGAATCCATCGTTCGAGGGCCACGATATTGCGGTCATTGGAGATCTGCTTCTGGCACCGGTGAGCAACTATCCTTTCGCGCGTTTGCAGTGGATGCGCAATGGCGAAGCGATTCCCGGAGCTACGGGGCAGACGTACCGGTTAGCTAGAAAGGATACTAACGCCGTGATCGAGGTGGATTACTCCACCAAACCCGTGTTTGAGTCCTCGGTGTATTGGGTTGCTGCGGTCAAAAACACTGTCAGGTACGGGATACCTATTTCATCTAGTGTGGGAGCTCTTCCGAAGCCCAAGATCACCGGAAGCAAGATCGTGACTGAGAAACTCACTGCCAGAGTGGATGCTTCGTATTTCCCTGGATTCAAACGAAGTTTCCAATGGTATGTCCAGGGGAGCCCCGTTACTGGGGCGACCGGGTCAACTTTTGTTCCTGGTGCTAAGTTCCCTGATCTGAAGGTCTCTGTCCAGGTTAGTTTCCATTGGTCAGATGAGTTCTCTGCGAGTTTGCCGACCAGTGACCCGGTGAAAGTTGGCAAGGGAAACTTCGCTGTTGGCAAACCCGCCATCACCGGGACAGCCCAAGTTGGCAGCAAATTGACTGCGAAGGCAGCCACTTCGAGACCTGCCTCGCAGTCCGTTAGCTACCAGTGGATGGTCAATGGGCAGAAAATTAAGGGTGCTAGTGGCAAAACTTACTCCCTGACCAAAACCGATCTGAACAAGCGCGTTTCCGTCTCGGCGAAGTACTCCATGACGAACTACAACACGAAAACTGTCACGAGTGCGTCTACTGCCAAGGTCGTTCCAGCGAAGCTGAAAGTAGTGAAGAAGCCTGCGATCACAGGCAAGAAGGCTACTGGCAAGGTATTGAAAGTTAGCGCGGGCACCTACAATACGAAGGGCGTCAAAGTCTCGTATCAGTGGTTGCGCTCGGGAAAGATCATCAAAAAGTCCACGAAGCCCCGCTACACCGTGATTAAGTCGGACACTGGCAAGAAACTGACAGTCCAGATTACCGCCTCGAAGCCTGGATACACCACAGTGGTGACGAAGCTGAGCAAGAAATAAACGCTGCTTACTCGTCGTGGCTCTTCACTGGTTTCTGAGCGCTCAGGTTTAGTCATGCCGGCAAGCCTGCTACGTGGGACACATGAACCGAGAAGGTCGGTTGCTCGAGTGGCCGGGAAATGCGAATGGTCAAGTGCCCGATAAAGACACTTGACCATTCGACTGGGTTTTTCGCACGAATGAGTGAGGTGAAACGCTCGATCCGAACAATGCGAAGCTCAGGTCAGGACCTGAACCACGCATGACTCTAGGCTAAACCGCCTTTGGCGCCCACATTGTTCACCACGCCCTGAAGATGGAGTGGCCACCCACTAAGTTAGCTCACCGGTTCGTTTCTCGCGCAGTGCGGCAAGAAGTCCGCACATTCTGCCAAACGTGATTGAGCTACGTAGGCTCTCGAAAGTCTGTGGCGACACCTCGGCTGTGAAGTTGGCCCAGAGTGCTGATCAAATGTTCCGTCCGACACCTAGGCCAAGGAATCCTGTAACGAACCTGATCCAGCCCTGATTGCCAACCGAATAAGATCCTCGTTGGGGACGGTACGGATGTTTCCTTGTAGTTCGGATGGTGAGCCTGGTACCCGCAAACTTGGATAGAGACATTAACCGGAGAGATCACCCGATTCCTGCCCACGCGCTAAGCCAACGAAACTGTTGGCCAGCCAGAGGGAATGAGTCAGAACCAGGGGAGCAAGGTTTTTACCTGCTGGTACCCGCAGCGACCGGGGCCGATATGCGTCAGGGTGCTGGCAGCGGGTAGCGTGCAGCTGTGGTATTCACAGTCCGCATCGCGGTGCACGTGGGGATCTTGTGGGCGACGGCGGTATGCTTCCAGAATTTCGCACGGAACTCAGCAATGGACTGCGTTGTGAGGTGATCGAAGAACTCTCCCATGGTGAGCCGATCCGTAGCTGCCTTCGTGACTGTCAGGGCGGTTTGCGGGATGGTGACATGCGCCATGAGTAACTCTTCAGTATGCGCATCAAGCATTGCTATCAGGACTGCCCGTCCGTGGAGCGACACCATCCCCATGGCATCATTGAGTGATTCGGCCGGTTGGGTCATGACGATTGGCATTCCCGGCGCCCAGCCAAAGTCGGACAGGTGAGCTTTGCCTTCACGTGTGGCGAGAAAATCTGCGACTCTGACTGCGGTCTGGGTTCGATCGATTCGACCGGGCATTTAGGATACTTCCTTTTCTAGCACTGCTCATGAAAATTGTGAGGGAGGTCAGGAATCCAGAGCAGAGTAGGCTTTGGGCTGGCCCTGCCGCTGGGGGCTGCCGCCTTGTGCTGGCGACAGGTGGTGCAGTTTCTAGACGATGTGCAAATCTGTCCGTGGCTTGCTGGCTTCAATCACCATGCCAGGAGCAGGGGGTAGCACGGGTGCAGCGAAGGGATGATCCAGCCAATGCTTGGGGAGTTCAACACCATCTATATGCTCAGGGGAGGCGAGGAGGCTTCCCCTGCCGGCGACAGCGAACTGCAGGTTGCGCACCTCAAACTGGACACCGAGGGCCTTTTCCATCTGCGGTAAGAGCGCCTCATCGACGTATTGCATCAGCTCGGAAACCTGGACTTCGCTCTTCGCGGTACATGCCAAATTCACCACCAGCGCCTCTGCAGATCCAGTGATAGTGCAAATTGCTGAATGCACGCTGTCTCTACTACGGCACTGCTGCGCGCCGAAGACTGCGATGTCTTGCATCCGCGCACTCCACGCCTTGACACGACGCGTGGTGGTCTCTACAGGAACTGCTAGGGATTTTTTCATCTTTCACTCCGGCACTGGTTGCTGTTGCGTAGTAGAATATGATTAGACTGTCTAACTATTAGACAGGTTACATTATTTTTTTTCGTTTCGACAAGCTGGATCTCGAGCAAAAGCCAGGGGGAGCCTGCGGGGTGCGGGCAGCAAGTTCATATCCGGCGGAGGGAGTTCTCATGAGCAGTTATAAGGCCAGCGGGTACTGGTATCAGGAGGGAAGCTCGGTGCCCGAGGCAGTGGATTTGTTGAACCTCATGCGACGCTACCGTGAGGCGGAACGGAAGATGCGAGCTGTCGCTCGTGGTTCGATGGGAATGAATGAAACCGATATGTCTGCGTTGCGCTTCCTTCTGAGGGAGCACCGCAAAGGGGTGATTCCCCGCCAACGAGATTTTGCTGAAGAACTGGAGATTTCCAACGCTTCAGTGTCGGTGCTGATAGACCGGTTATGCCGTGACGGCTATGCCGAACGTATTGTGCATCCTGCAGATCGGCGGTCGGTGGGGATTGTGCCCACGGAACACAGTGACACCGAGGTCCGCGGGACGCTGCGTCAGATGCATGAGCGAATGCTGGATGCGGTGAGCTCGCTGTCCGAGAGCGAGCGCATTGCCGTCGCCAAGTTCTTGGAATCGATGATCGGCAGCGTGGAGACAGATGTCCGCCGAACAGGCACTCTCGGGCAAACGGAGCCGCGGGTCTCTGCTATGGCTGGGGGAGCACGTTTTTCCCCATCGGATAATGCATAGCATCACGGGCGAGACCAATGTGGCGCTTCGGGAGCAACCCCGTTTGGAGTAGATGCTTTGTCGTTTCTGTTGGAAACCTTGTGGTTGATGCCATCTTCGCCGAAAGGGAGTATTTTTGAGCCAACCCGAATTTATCTAGCCTGTCTAACAAGAATGGAGTGATTCTCATGCCGCGTAGACGTATTAATGTCAGTGTCAGCCATGATGAGTTCGAAGATCTGAATAATGCGCTGGAGGACCATCGTGATGGTTTCAAGCAGAGGGCTGAAGAGGCGACGAATGGCTTCGGTTTGGAGCCTGGATATTGGTCTGACCGAGCCCAAGAAGTTGAGAGCCTGCGCGTGAGTGTCCATGAGCACAGTACGCTGGAATCTGACCGGCGCGAGCTTTCTCCTACGGAGCGGCAGGCAGGTACCGATCCTAGGCCGTCGCTGGATCAGGATTTCGATTCCCGCTAATGAGATGCTTGCGAAGACGTGTAGCACTCACCTTGAATGGATATGGCAACGGTCCACCACGATTTTGTGGTGGACCGTTTTTGAAGGAATAAAGATTAGGCACGCTTGCGCGTAAGCAGCGCCCAGATGGCCAGCACAATCAATGAACCAATGGCTAAGAGCCTAGTGGACAGGGATCAGAACTGGTCAACGCCTACGTTGAAGAGTGCTGAGCCGATCCAGCCACCCACAATCGCACCGAGTACATCTAGAAGCAGCGGAGCGAACCATCTGCCGCCCTGTTCTCGTGGCTTAGGGGCCTTCGCGAGACCGCTGGCAATTAATACCAGAATGGTCCAACCTAGAATAACCCACAGTGTTCTCCTCGTTGCGCCGTGATGCTGGGGAAAACACGCCACCGCTCTGGCTCGACGGTCGGTGTACCTTCGAGCGAATCCTTATTCAAACGCTGATGCGAATACACAGAAAAGCCTTTGCAACCCCAACTGGAGCTGCAAAGGCTTCTAATCTCTTCAAGCAATGGAAAACGAAGCGCCATCTACTAGGAGAGCTCAACCTGCGGTAACCACGCAAGAGGGCGCGTTGACTCATCATGAATGCTCGCGAAATGAAGCCCATGCCTCATTTACTTTTGCTCGCGAAAACTCTGGTGTTCCAGCGAGCATAGCGGTGTGCTGGAGTGATGAAACAAGGACTCTCGATGAACACTCGTCATCAA
>NZ_DATEXC010000031.1:0-70824 GCF_035257265.1 Glutamicibacter sp. | reverse complement strand
TCAAAACAGTACTCGCCCAACCCGACTGTAAAAGCCGCATGAAGGACCGAGCGAGTACCTTTTCCTCGACTTCCCCGCTCACGTCCACCGACGACCAGCTCCTGCGACTCCGGATCAATCCTTACTGTCTGCGCCTCCGGTATGCCCCAACTATTCAGCACGCTTCGAATGGTTTCAGAAAGCTCCCCTAGAACGGACTCATTAAGTGCACCGTGAATTGCCACATTATCGACCACCTCATTGGTGTCTATTGAGGTGAACATATTGATTCGTTCAACGTGATCAAAAGTGGATATTGCCCTCTCCAAACTGATTCTTTTCTCGGTCAGTTCTTTGAGCGATAGCGAATCCGGTGCCAGATCTCGATCCAGTCGTTCGATGCCTGCGTTCACGATGCGGAGGCTTTCTTCCACTTGCACATACCTCTGGGTGCCAATGGTTTGCTGCTGTGTCATGGAACCAATCGTCTTCACTAGGTCGGAGCTGAGGTGTGCCGTTTTCCGCGATTCAGCTTCAAGAGCATCAGACCATGAACTTGAACCGTGGTTGCTGTCCACGGCATGATTTTGATGTTCTTCTAGTGCTCCACAAAGTATGCAGACCCCTGGTTCGAAGATGGTCAGTAACGTTCCGGCTTCCTGCATCATCGCCAAGCGAGCTAGGTCTGTTTCATATTGCTCTTGAAGCAGTTTGAATCTCTCTATAAGCTCACCAATCTCCGCCAATCGCTCTCTTAGTTCATTGTGCTCTACTTCCAGGGGGCGCAAATCTTCTATGAGCGTTGATCTTGAGTGCAAGAGCTGTTCTATGGAGCCAGCGATCTTATTTGTGGTGTCTACAACTCGGAGCAACTGCTCCCTAAGCTCCTCAACGCTGGGTATGTCGCCCATATCGGAAAGTAGATGGTGGACAATTCGGTCAACCATGGCGCGCTTTCCCAGTGTGAAATGGCGCTCGGAAGGTGGCGGGATTACTGACAGTCCAGAATCGTCTTCCCCCTGAAGTATTAGTTTGAAGACGGACTTCTCCACTGTGGCGTGGATTACTTGCGCCGAGGGCAGTGGCGGTGGTGTGAGAGATTGCATCCGAGTTTCGTCGATGACACACAGATGGGCCAGATCTCGAAAGCTGAGGCTGCGGACCACATTGCTCTTGTTTTTCCTTACAGAACGTTTGGAGAGGCCTATCTCCGCTAATAGGAAATTTGACAGATTGGCGAGGTTGTCTGCATCGTGCTTCGCGCCAAGCTCGAAATCGGCCGGTCCAGTTGGAACGTCCCTAATCGAAGACCGATAGCACCGAATTTTCCCCCCGGTAATGTTTCGGGCCAAAGTCAGTGGCGTTCCATCTGGCATCTTGAGACCCAGCAGCACGGTCCCGTAGTCCTGGATCTCTGGAATACGCCTGAGCTTTTGTTTCCCCAACATGTAGTCAATCGCATCGACGATGAATGACTTGCCTGTATCGGAGGGTCCAAGGATCAGCGTAAGTTTTTCATCGAAATCAATGGATACTGGGTCGGACTGTCCACCAACAAACGATAAGTGTGTCAGTAGAATTCGATTTGCGGTCACGATTCATCTTCTCCTAGCCAAGCATCAAACCGTGCCCTCCAGACCTCGATGGATTCTCGCGTCCAGGCCCTCACCTCGTGGTCATTCAATGGCAGGAAATTATCTACCGCCCAAGATGCGCGATCTCGTAGTGCGGAAACATATGATGATTCTAGAAGATTCAAGAAACCAGAGGCGTCGTTCGTCGCTTGGTATGCGATCCCGCCGCTCGTTGGTTTCACTTCAATCATTCCTCCGTTTCCCATGATTCTCAGTCCCCCACTCATTAATTTTCGTTTTACACTGAGCTCACCCACGGAATTGTTCCGATCCGGATGGATGCTGACTGGACCTCCATATGCGGAGCTGTGGAGGGCACAGTGGTCAATAATGGTTAGACGAGAAATATCAAGCGACTCGGGAAAGACCGCCTCGAGGATTGTTAGTGCGCGGATGCCATTCTCAAGCGGTCCATTGAGTAAAGTCATGGGGAGCTTTCCTCTCCACTCCAAGTCAATCGATTTTCGTTAGCCAAATGATGGCAGAGACCTTTTAGGTCCCGGGGCTTCGAGATCACCATAATGGCATTCGATGGGAGTACCAGACTTGCTGCTGTCGTCAGCACGGTGGTGAGTCGGGCCAAGCCCGATGCATGAAGGGCTTGTTCCATCTCCACGACGCTGTCGTAGACGTCCTGTTTGAAGCTCTCATAGATGCGTTCGGGAACTTGTTCTCTTGCTTGAACTCGAAGGTCCTCAGCACTGAAAAAGGCTTCACGTTGGCGCAACAAGTGATTTTCCGACCATTTGTCGGCAGATACTTCAGCAGCTGTCGTCCAAGACGAAGCATTCTTTTCATTGTAGATATCGACCAATTTCTGAATATAGACAGCCTCGCCGTCTAGCACGTCTGTTGGCGGTACTGTCACGTTCTCTCTACGACGCATGAGCGTTCCAAAACGTAGCACGTGGTGATCTGTGCTGCTGTGGACTTCCAGTACGTCTTGAAGTTGTTCGGATTTGAAAATGCTGTAATCAGCCATTTGGGCCAGCTGTGTTATCTGTCCTTGAGTGTCAGAAGGAAGGGCGTTGACCGGACACGTACTTTTTTGAAGCCAGTCGAGGAACTTGTCCTTCAGCTGATCCGGGTTATCAAACAGCTTGTCCAAGGAGCGAATACAGCCCCTCGGTGCTAGAAACCTGTACTTCCTGGGAAATGTGTACGCCTGGTCGACCACGCCGTGGAAGATCTTGAGCATTTCCGCGAAGGCGTCTGCTGCACCCAAGGGGGAGGCATAGTGCTTGCACTGATAGCAGTCCCATTCACCTGTCACACCGGCCGAAGTGAGTAGGCCCAATACATCGACACCGCGGTCGTTGGCACCGCCATGGCGTTTAACCTGGAAATAGTCGTTCTGGAGAGCGGATGCCCATTCACGGACGAAGACTTCCCATTCGTCGGGAGAATAAAAGTAGATAATCTGCTCGGGGCGCAGGGCAGTAGGCATCCCTGTTGTGTTCCCTAAAGAAGGCACGGCAGCGATTGGGGCGGGAACGTCGGTTAGTTCGTTCGTAAATGACATCCGGTTAACCCCGTCGTGTGGTAGCGGTCCTTCGCCCAATTACATCATGTCCTGTACAAAACTTGGTGGACGTTGTCACACTGCAAAAGTTTCCAGGTCGGGTTTTTGTTTGGACGCCCGCTGCATTTATAACTTGCATCCACGGATACTTTCTGCCACTCGCGACACTATTGAACGCTGTCGCGGCAGAATGTCATGACAATTATTGTCATGCATTGATGATCGAAACCCCTTTGCGTGACTTAGGATAAATAACGGGTAAAGTGACAAATTTCGGATGTGGTAGGAATTTTCGAATCTTTGTGTCACGTAAACGACCGTATAAATGACAAGAGGTTGAATCTATGCTGATCGGCTATATGCGAGTGTCGAAGGCAGACGGATCGCAAAGCACAGACTTGCAGCGGGACGCGCTTTTAAATGCCGGGGTCGAGGAGCGGAATCTATATGAGGACCATGCCTCGGGCAGAAAAGATGATCGACCTCAACTCGCGGCCTGTTTAAAGGGGATGCGCTCTGGTGATACGTTACTTGTGTGGAAGTTGGATCGGTTAGGTCGAGATCTGCGTCATCTGGTGAACACAGTGCATGATCTGACCGAGCGGGGGATAGGACTCAAAGTCCTCACTGGTGAAGGCGCTGCTATTGATACGACGACTGCTTCGGGCAAGCTCGTCTTCGGAATCTTCGCCGCCCTGGCAGAATTCGAGCGCGAGCTGATCTCAGAGCGCACTAAAGCCGGATTGGCTTCGGCACGCGCTCGTGGCCATCAGGGTGGCCGGCCGTACAAGATGACTCCGGCCAAGGTCCGGTTGGCGATGGCTGCCATGGGGCATAAGGAAACGAAAGTTGGGGTGCTGTGCGAAGAGCTCGGTATCACCCGACAAACACTTTATCGCCACGTTTCGCCGACTGGTGAGTTACGGTCAGATGGCCAGAAACTCTTGAATTCGAGATAGACAGGTTCATTGCTGAGCCTTTTGCCAGAGCGGAATTTTCAAGTCAAGTTAGACCACCAAGTCTTAGACCAATATCTTTTCTCCTTCTTCATGCTTAATCGGTTCGTTAATTCAAGCTACTTCGGGCAGCAACATCTTCTGCGGTAGACGGTTCTTTCTAAACCTCTCTATATGCTCCCCCATGCCTAATTCAACGCCTTTAGGCGTTGGGCATCCACGTTCGCAGTCGTCCCGAATCATCCCGAAATGCACGTCAGCAGGAGTATAAACTTCAACCCGTATGACAATGCTCAGTGTTATAAGCATGAAAAAACTGGCGCATAAAATTCCGGGCATGCTCAAACAAACCAAACCGCTCAGGGAATACCGGCATATACCTCAGCCCTATAGGACTGCCTTCGCGGTATGAGGCTGGAAGTTGGGATTTGAAACGGTGGAGGTATCGAGTGTGGTCTATCGCCGGGAAGCTCATCACCAGCGGTCGCCAACGCAGATTGTTGCACAAAGAATAGATCAACGGGTTTGCCCAGCGCAGGGTGGCTGGCCCGTTGAGAACTTGAGAGTTCAAGCGGTGGTCATTCGTTAGCTCAACAAAGAAAAGACAGTTCCGGCGTGTGGTGGCAGGCGCAAACGCTAGCGATATAGCGCACTTCGTCGTGCTAGAAATCAAGAATCCCACCGGATACCGGTGAGATTCCGGTATCCGGTGGGATTGGGACCCTCCATGAAATATCTGCGTTAACCATTCGATTTTCGCGCGTTTAGCGGATAGGAAGCATTCTTGATTTATTCATACCTTGCCTTCCACAGGGAAGAGTGAGGCAGTAGAAACTTGTGCCAGAAAGTCGATCCAGGTTTGACCAGGACCCTTTAAGGTTCGTTCGAGCATATACTTCATGATGAGGCACTCGCACCCGCAGGCTGATCACTTTCACAAGACCAGATCGGTACATCTTTATATTCGTTGTATGGCTAATCGCTCCAGCAACATTGCAAAGAGGATTTCCGATTGCGTGCTTGATCTCGACGTTTGCGTAGGTGCCAGTCTGTTTTTGCTTCGAAAATTTGATTCCCTTTGCGCTGGCCTGCTTTTGCCTTGTGAACTTATAGTTCTGGTCATACCCTTTCGATATTCCCACCTTGGCAATGTTATACATTTTTCTTCTTGCCCAGTCGACTTTGACGCCTGCCACGGTTTTATACGATTCGTAAGCAGAACCGTTGCTAAGATTTTTCCAACTTCGGTTGTTTCCGTTGTGGTACATAGTCGAATGATCAATACTGGTTAGGCGGCATGCCTTGGCATTAACATATTTAGGCGCGATGAAGGTGGTGTAGTAGATCTCAGTCCAATTGTTCTTTTTGGCTGCAGCTGGAGTTGCGAGGGGAACAGTGAGATT
Organism: Glutamicibacter sp.; assembly: GCF_035257265.1. GTDB lineage: Bacteria > Actinomycetota > Actinomycetes > Actinomycetales > Micrococcaceae > Glutamicibacter. Next base: position 65,330 of record NZ_DATEXC010000031.1, on the reverse strand, counting down.
CGATGTTCCGTTTTCATCTTCGAGTTCAACACCCAGAGCTGTATTTCCGTCCGCACGGGACATGGTGATGGACCCACCTGTATGTGAAATTTGGGAAGCTGGCTGGGCAACTTGAAGCGTCGAATCGTATGTCAGGACTTGATTTACATTCACACCCGCGGGCGTGGCGACTGACAGCGCGTCATCGGTGGTCGCGATAGCTAAAAGTGGTTTCATCTGAGATGACGCTAAGAGGGTTGGGGTCACCTCAACTTCAGTCTCATGAGCCTCGCCATTAACCGGTACTTCATCAATGGGATCTCCTGGCTGCCACAAACTTTCCGGATCCTGTAGTGGAGCTTCCGGTTCGCTGGATACTAAGTGCACGTTAACCTTTTTGCCAGATAACGTCGTGCCGGAGTAGAAATTTTCTCCTGAGCCATCCCCAGAAGTTAGTGTCAACGGTATATTTCTGCCAAACCCATCCTTTAATGTTACTCCCGAGTCCGTGACAGTCATTGCGCCGATTGAATATACATAAAGAATCGGGGCGGTTGCTATAGGTGGAAACGAAAGGGTAGAGGCCGACGTGCCGAGCTGCGTATCGAGTGTTTCATCGGCTTGGTTAGAGTGGGGCGTGGGGACCGCAGTTGGCTCCACTGATGCCGAGACCTCTGATTCGCTATCACTCGCGCTGTGGGCTGCACTGGAATACGCTGGTACTAGTGAACTCGCTGCCAAGAAAATGCTGGTGAAAGCCACTACGGCGATTCGAAAAGCGGATTTCAAAGATTTCTCCAGATCAATAATGCTTTGATTATTCCAAAGCGATCCATTGATATTACCTTCCCCACGGGAATTCGCAATAGGTTGTATAAAATTAGGCAAAGCCACTTTTAGCTGTATGCCAAACCGCCTTGGACAGGGTAAGCTATCAAAATTCCGTAGATGTGAACTGTTCAAGTCCATTCCCTTCCAACGGACTAAAATTAGCGTTGGGAATCGTCGAGGTGAAATGAAATTGTTGAGTAAAAATGATCACGTCGAGGATACACCGAGACAAATGACACCGTTTCTAGGCAATCGTTTATTGGCGTGGGTAACTACAGCATTTTTGACAGTAGTGCTGTGTTTTGTACCTGTACTAGTATCGGGTAACCGTATTGGCATCATTGAGTGGGCTATCTGGGTAGGTGCACTTGTTGTTGCATCAACTCTCTTCTGTGTAGTACTTCCTACTTGGATCAAAAAGAGGAAGTCACTGCTCCGCGAGACATCATTGCTATTTATCGGGCTCTGCGTTTTTGATCTTTTCTGGAATTTCCTAACCGATTCGGACCTTTCTACTGTTGGAGAGTTTCTGTTAGAGTGGCTTGCCTTGTCAGTTCCTTTTTTCTTGATCTATTCACTAGCGGCGGTTGGGGTGACTGCACTAGTTGAATTCTGCATAGGTCGGTTTTCTACTGCGTCTAAACGGGCGAAATTGTAGTATCAAGTTCAGGGTTTCAAGTGCACGGACCGCTATTTTAGTGAGTTATACACCGGGAACGGACGCGCTACGGAACGGTGAAACCGTAGCGTCGTTTATTTTCTTTTTCACAAGCCACCTCAAATTCTGTGAATAGATGTAGAGACCCGCGGCTCCGTTGGGCATCATAAACCCAATGATGTTGCTCGTTCGGCGCTCGGTGATCAGCCTGGAATGATTTTCTGAGAATACGTTTAACTGGAAAATAACTTACTAAGCCAGTGGAAAGCTCTGCACGGCTCAGTGCTGGAGAAGAAAAACGCGGATTGCGCCCGTGCCTTCTTCTTCCGCAGGAGCAACACTCAAAAGGGTATGGTCTCGTTTTTGAGGTGACTTCAGTTTTCCGTTATTTCTTGGTGCTCTTTTATTCTGCGGTAGGGCGTGACGCGGGACATTCCTATATCCCTGGCGATTTGGGTTGCTGGTTCAACGGCTTGGATGAGTTTTGGCGCGGTGTGATGGCGGATCTGCGAGTTGGTGAAGGTGCGGCTTTTGATCTCTAACTCCATTTGGGCCAGAGCTGCCATGGCGGTGAAGACCATAGCTCCAGTGGGTGTTTTGGTGTCAACGTCGCCGCCGAGATTCAGAATGCGCAGTTCAATATTTCGAGTGCGAAGTTCTTCGGCGAGGTCGAGTATTTTTTGGGTCGAACGTCCCAGCTGATCCAAGGTAGTTATCACGAGGTTGTCATCTGGCTGGAGTGCATCGAGAGCTTTGTCGAGTCCAGGACGTTTGGTCAGCGCTCCGGAGCGGCCTTGGTTGATATAGAGGTCATCATGTCTGGCTCTGGCGGCACGGAGATCTTGGATTTGCCGGTCAGTGTCTTGCGCTTTGGTTGATACGCGAGCGTATCCGATCAGTTCGGTCATGGAATCTGTGAAAGTGTCTCGCAACTAATGGTCTTGACATCATGTCTATGACATTGGTTGCAACACATCGTTGCGAGAATTTAGGACCAGTGAGTTTTCAAGGATTTTCAGCTGGGGGAGTGACGCCCGATGAGACGTCTTACAACCCATGGCTTGTAAGACAGGTAGGGATATTTGCCGTGCAGATGAGTCAGCTTCCGGGCGCGGTTGGACCTCGGAATGGTCGTAGCCCTTAAAGTGTAGGTGCGGTGAACGCGTAGAGGCCCCGCATGTTGATGTGAGCATCGACCAGCGGGGACAACCTCGCTACATCATCTTCCTCGTTTTCATGCAGTTCAGTGATGATGGCATCTGTTTATTTGGTGTTCCAAAGCACGGCGGCGTTAAACACCAGCCCCAGCGCGCCGAGCTGGTCTTACTACCCCTCGCGGTAACGCTGGTAACTCTGCCCGCGCCTACCGTGGGAAATTGCCCGGGCTAGACGATGACGTGACTCCTGCACAGTGAGCTGGGAGTTGATGGCCCGCCGGTAGGTCTCATCGGTCGGGTCGATCAGGGACAACAAATGAAGGGTATTTGCGATGTGACCATACTCGATGACCGCTGCCCCGAGCGATGACGGGGAACCATTATCATGGGTGAACATGCGTAGCAGGTCGTACGCGCGCGCCGACCCCGTAACCAGGGAAGCGGCCACACGGGTCATGTCGTCCCCGTTCGTAGTGATCTTTTCCAGGTCGTCCGGGACTCCGAGGGCCTTGAAGACTGTTTGTTGGGAACTCAGGTCCTGTTGGTTGGTGGAGACGCGGGCGTACCCGAACATGCGCGGTGACATGGTTCGAATGTAACGTTTGTGTCACCTGAGCGGGACGGTTTTGCGAGCGGGTCCGTCGAGTGCCCATCAATCAGCAAGGTGCACTGGACGGAACTCAGGTCTGAAACGTCGACGTCCGGTGGCGTGGTTCCTACGGCGATGGCGCCGCAGGAGGCGTTGTCGGCCACGGTATCCACCAAGCGAATGTCCCAGTTGACGATGCGCGAGTCGATGATCTCGATGGCCGCGTACACCTCGCCAATGGCTGCCGCAGCCTGTTCACGGGTCACACCCGGGCCGGACAACGCTTCCTTGAGGACAAAACCGAATTCTGGTTCAACCTTGGGGGGGGGAGATGAACGAGGCGGCAGCGATCTGTGCGTCCTCGTGGTGCACCATGTCGCTGAAGAAGAAACCAAAGTCGGGGGAATCCACACCGAGCTGCTTCTGCATGGCGAGTGAGGTCAGTCCAACCTTGCGTCCGGCCAGCACGCGTCCGGCGGTTACATGAGCGCGCAATTGGGTGTCTTGGATCCGGTACGCGTCGGAAACATCCATGGCTTCGACGCGGTCGCGCAGCGGGTCAATCGGTTTCAGGGTCTCGGTGGCGGTCAGCAGGTCCGCGGCCATGGAATCAAGCAGTTTCGTGCGTTCGGTCGAGGGTTTCACACGGTCTCCATTCAGTGTTTGCAAATGTTCGGGCTTGCTGTACTAGTAAGCTCAGCTTGAAGCTTGGCCCTCCGGGATCGAAGGCAGCTGATCACCTTCAACATTCTTGGAGCGCAGTGCATCAGCTCCATCTTCATTAGCTATTCGCAATCGGTGCTGAAGCGCTGTGAGAACTGCCGCGGTGGTGGCGGTTATGGTCATGACGATAGCCATGGGAACCGCATTGTATTCACCTGCAAGTCCCACCAAAGGCGCGACCATGGCCCCGAACACGAACTGTGTTGCTCCGAGAAGGGCAGATCCGCTGCCGGACACGTGTCGGACCTCTCCGAGGGCGAGGGCCGACGCGTTGCCCATAATGAAACCAACACTCGCAACCGCGGGCAGTAGCGGAATCGCTAGGAGCCAACGAGAGACGGGCATGACCGCCAAAACGAGGACGGAGACGGAGCAGAGCAGAAGAATCGGAACGGCGATGGTGATCAGGCGCTGTGCTCCGAACCGTTCCGCTAATCGCGACGATGCAAATCCGGCCATGACAAGCCCCAGAGCATTGATTCCGAACAACAGTCCGTAGCCTTCGGGTGAGAAGCCCATAACGTTTTGGTAAACGAAGGAACTTGCCGATATGTAGGCCATCATCGTAGCGAACGCCGTGGCGAAGATAGCCGTGTACACCAGATACCGAGGCACCCGGAATAGTTGGTTAAAACCGCCCAGAACGCTGTGTCGACGTCGCAACGCTGGCGGGAGTGTTTCGCGTAAAACCAAGATCACGCTCAAAAGCATCAGTGTAAATAGTGCGGCAAGGGTCGCCATAACGCCGCGCCAACCGAGCACCCCCTGAAGGGCGGCCCCAATGGACGGGGCGATAGCGGGAGCTATACCGGTGGCGGTAACTAACAGGCTCATCGTCCGGGCGGTTTGGGGGGACTTGGTTAGGTCCACTACGATGGCGCGGGCGATGACAACGCCGGCAGCACCGCAGATCCCCTGCACTAAGCGAGCGCCCACGAAGACCTCGAGGGTCGGAGCGAACGTCGTCAGTACTGAGGCCGCTATGGCGCCGATGGTTCCGACGATGAGCGGCCTCATTCGTCCAAAACGGTCCGAGAGAGCCCCAAACAGCAATTGTCCCGCCGCCATGCCGATGAAGAAGCCGGTGAGACTAAGCTGCACACCGGACGCCGTCGCAGCGAACTCTGATTGAATCCTCGGGAAACTCGGTAGATACAAATCGGTGGAGAGGGGGGCCGCGGTAGCCAAGAGCGCGAGCACCAAAAGCCAAGGAAGGCTCAGTCTGCCTCGGGTTCGGACTACTGGTGTCATGACAGCCGTCGAATCACACATTCTGATTTCAAGCTCCTGCCCCGGCTTCTCTCGCTTATGGATGCTTCCAAATCAACTGGCGACCGTCGTCCGTGGTGGCTCATGGTCGCGCCGTTTCTAGATTTTTATCTACCACTGAATTTGTCTCCTCCAAGCTGAGCCATCGCATGGCGTTGCCGCCCAGCATGGCCTCTCGTTGCGTTTCGGTGAGAAATTTCGCGCCTCGGATCAACTTTCCTGCGGGTTGTTCGCCGAGCGGATAAGGATAGTCACTGCCGAGCATGACGTTGCCATGTCCCATGATTTCCACCAACAACCGAAGAGATGGTTCGTTGAAGACCACGGAATCCACACTGAATCGGTCGACGTAAAATGAGGGTGGCTGTTCGGACTTGGCAATCAGATCCGGGCGGCGATGCCAGGCGTTGTCCATGCGCCCAAGCCAATAGGGGAACGAGCCTCCTCCGTGCGCGAAGCACAGACGCAGCGACTTGGGCAGTTTGTCGAAGCCGCCGCCGAGGACCAAGGACAGGATGGACAGGTGCGTCTCTGAGGGCATGCCCACCAGCCACTTCGCCATCCAACGGTCCAGACGTGGGGATTCGGGCATGTCCCAAGGATGGACGAAGACGGGAACGTCGCGGTCGGCGCAGTGTTGCAGGAACGCGATGATTCCCTCGTTGTCGAGGTCGAGGTCTCCTACGTGGTTGCCGATTTCGACGCCGCGATGGCCGTTGTCGATACAGCGGTCCAGTTCTCGGCAAGCCGCATCGGTGTCCTGCAGTGGAACCTGGCAGAACGGCAGGAGCCGGCCGTTGCCATTGGCCGCAATCTCCAAGGCGAGATCGTTGAATATGCCACTGACTTTGGCAGCTTCCCCGGGTCCCTTGTCATAACAGAAGAAGAGGGGGGTAGGTGAGAGCACTTGGACATCGACGCCGTCCTCATCCATCTCTTCCAATCGGACTTCTGCCTGCCAAGCGTTGTCCAAGAGGGGTCGGAACTCCTGCTCGCCAAGCATGATCATGGCGTCACGCTCACCGTCCACGCGCATCCACGGCCAGGGGCCGCATGCTCCGGTAGCCTCGCCCAGATCTGGCCAGCCTTTCGGCACGTAGTGGGTGTGCACATCGACCGTAGCTGAGCGGTGGTTATCCTTCGTTGCCATGTCTAGCCGCGCCCAGGGTGAACATCACCGCAGTTGTTGCAGGTGCGCGCTGAATCGGCGCTGTTGTAGAAGTTCTCGAATACCGGCGGGAGGTCAGCAACGATGTCACGGACCTGTAATTCGACTTCGTGAATGAGATTGGAGCAGTTGATGCAGTACCACTGGAATTTCTCGAGGGTTCCTTCTTCACGGATCCGCTCGATAACAATGCCGATCGAACCGGCTTCAGGCCGCTGGGGCGAGTGCGGGATGTTGCCTGAAAGCAGCCACATGTCACCTTCGCGGATATCGACCCGCTGGATGCCTTCGTCGGTGACGATGTTGACGTGCATGTTTCCCTTGATTTGGTAGAACCATTCTTCGTACGGATCAACGTGGAAGTCGGTGCGCTGGTTCGGGCCTCCGACGACCTGAACAATGAAGTCGTCAACACGTGTCCACATGGCTTTGTTATTTACAGGCGGTTTGAGGGATGCCTCGTTTGCGGCGAGCCACTGTTGGAAGTTGAATACGGGAAGGACGTTCGTCTTGCTGTGATTCTCATTCATGGGTTTACTCCTAGTCGATCTTCTTGTTGGTTTCAACGTTTACGTTTTGCGGTGTGTGGGCGACTGCTTGGATTTCAATGAGTAGATGCGGGTGCGGGAGCTGATGCACCGCTATTGTCGTGCGCGTTGGCCCATCCTCATCGAAGTATTCCGAGTAGACCTCGTTGTAACCGCCAAAATCATTCATGTTCACGAGGTACACGGTGAGTTGGACGAGGTCTTGAAGCCCCGCGTCGACAGAGCCGAGGATTTGTTCCATAGTCGTGATCACGGCGCGCGTTTGGGCACGAATATCCAAGGTTGTGACGCCGAAATCGTCAGCCTCGGCGCCTTCGAAGGTGTTGTCGGGACGCCGGCTACTGGTCCCGGAGATGTAGACCATGTCCCCCACACGTTTAACATGCGGAAACCGACCGCGGGGCACCGCTAAATGGTTGAGAATTTTGGTTTGGCTCATTTTAGGCTCCTTTCACATGCAGACGTACGCTGCCCAGTCCGTCGATGAACGACTCGACCCGAGAACCTGCAACCAGGGGGACAGCCGCCGTTGCCGCTCCGGCCAAAATTATCGCTCCAGCGTGGAGATCAAAGCCGTACGTTCGAGACATCGCTGCCAGTCGGGGGATGGTGCGAAGCGGGTCGCCAAGAATATCCGACGTCGAGCCTTCTGCAACCGCCGTACCGTCGATTTTCAGAGAGACGGGCAAATTGCTCACGTCGTTGTCCATCCCTTGCCAGCTTCCAATCACGTACCGGCAGGCCGAGGTATTGTCCGCAACGACATCAGGAAGGCTGAAACGGAAATCGCGATAGCGTGAGTCGATGATCTCAAGGGCTGGGGCAACGGCGTCGATTGCCCCCATCAGATCGGAGACATCGCTGCCAGCAGGCACATCCTTCCCCAACCGGAAGGCAATCTCCGGTTCAACCCGCGGATGTACCAAGCCGTCCAAGCTCAGGGTTCCGCCTTCTTCCACTCGCATGGAATCCGTAAGGTACCCGACAATCAGTTCCGATACGCCCATCTGAGACATTTTGGCCTCGCTCGTAAATCCGAGCTTTCTACCCGTGGCGACCTCTCCGCGTTCCGTGCGAAGTTCCAGCGTGCGCGCCTGCACGGCATACGCTTGGACAAGGTCCAGGTAGGAGCCGAACTGTTCTACAGCGAGTCCGGTCCGTTGGGCCCGATCCAGTATGAGCGCTGCTTCCTCTGTGACTAAAGTGTTCATAGGGCTTCCTCCTCGGAAAGCTTGATGCAGATGTTGGTGGGTTCCGTGTAGAAATGCAATGAGTTCTTGCCGCCTTCACGCCCTATACCAGATAGGCCTGAGCCACCGAAGGGGGAACGCAGGTCCCGCAAATACCACGTGTTCACCCAGGAAATGCCCGTGTTCATTTGGGCTCCTACCCTATGGCCTCGTTCAAGGTTTTCCGTCCAGACGGAGGCGGCCAGACCATAACGGGTGTCATTCGCCAGCCTCACCGCTTCGGACTCGGAATCGAAAGGCACAAGACCGGCTACGGGCCCGAAAACCTCTTCTCGCATTGGCGAACTGTCATGGGACAAACCCGTCCAGAGAGTTGGCATGATCCAGGATCCATTGGCCAATTCTGCGGGCATTTCGGGGACCATGCCGCCAATGACAGCTGTTCCGCCTTCGTCTTCAGCCTTGCGGAAGTATGAAAGGACTTTGTCTCGGTGTTTTTGTGAAATGAGCGGTCCGGTTGTCGTGCCGGGGTCGGTAGGGCGACCGAGCTTCAGCATTTTCGCTTTCTCCACGAGGCCGGCAACAACTTCCTCGAAGACGGGACGCTGAATATAGACGCGTTCAGTGCAAAGGCAGACCTGTCCGGTATTTGTGAAGATCGATCTGGATAGCCCGTTGACCGCTTTCTCGATATCAGCGTCCGCAAAAACCAGCGCTGCGTTCTTGCCACCAAGCTCAAATGAAACTGGACGAACCGACGGAGCAGCTGCGCGCATGATGGCGGACCCAGTGGATGATTCTCCGGTGAAGGTGATACCGTCCACGCCATCCGCTTTCGTCAGGAATTCGCCCGCCGAGTTCTCGCCGAAGCCGTGGACCACGTTGTATACACCGTCCGGGAGGCCAGCCTCCTTCATGATTTCCCCGAGCAGCGTCGCCGTCGATGGTGTCTCCTCAGACGGTTTGACGACCACTGCATTTCCACAGGCGATTGCCGGCGCAACCTTCCACGTGAGTAGAAGCAACGGAAGGTTCCATGGGACAACCACGGCCACGACTCCAAGTGGCTTCCTCAACGCATAGTTCAAAGCCCTGCGCCCATCGGCGAACTCTGTCAAGAAGGAGTCAGCGCCGCTGGACGCAATAATGTCCGCAAAGGCCCGGAAGTTCAAGGACGCCCGCGAAATGTCCAGTTCCCGAGCCAGCGCCTCGGGCTTGCCAGTGTCTGCAATCTCAGCTCGCAGGAGATCTTCGCTCCGCGCTTCAATGCGCTCCGCGATCCGCCTCATAATAGCCGCACGCTGGCTTGCGGTATATCTGCCCCATGGTCCGCTCAAAGACTTTCGGGCGGCCGCAACCGCTTTTTCCACGATTCCGCGGTCGGCTTCCATGACGGAGGAAACCACTGTTCCATCAACCGGATTGATATTGTCAAAACCGCTGCCACCGTCCAGGTATTCTCCACCGACAAAATTGCGTATCAAGTCCAGGGCCACTGTTTGCTCCTTCACCTTCTGCCGAATCGGAAGTGTTCCGCTTCAGCTTCATCTGTTTCTAGTGTGAACTGCATCGCACATAGCCGTCTAATACGTAAACTGTTGATCTCCATAGCCAAACATGCATACCCTTGGGCAATGAAACCAGCTAATCTCATCGACGGTCGATTAAAAATCAGGCACCTCGTTCTAGTCATTGCCATCTCTGACCACGGCAGCATTGTCCGCGCGGCAGCACACTTGCACGTCACACAGCCGGTCGTGACTCGTGCCTTGAAGGAGCTGGAGGAACTTGTGGGCGTGGAATTATTTGTCCGCGGGCCGAAGGGAGTAAGGCCCACGGTGTACGCCGAGGCATTCTTGGAGCACGCTCGCGGCGTACTAGCCCACCTCCGCCAGGCCTCGGGGCACGTCGCCGAACTGGCCAATGCCACTGCTGGTACGGTCACAGTCGGCGTCCACCTCGCCGGGGGCAACCTATTACTGCCTCGGGCAGTCGCTCTACTCAAATCCGGGCATCCGCGTGTCAATGTCATCATCAGAGAGGGATCACCGGACCGACTGGCAGCCGACTTGGCAGCCGGGGAAGTCGATCTGGTCATCGGCAGAAAGCGGCAGTCAACCTCACCCGACGCAGCCCATCAAACAATGCTCTACAGGGAACCATTCAGGATCGTTGTGCGTCGGAATCATCCGGCTCTTTCCATGGTCGATCCGTCGCTGGGAGACTTGGAAGGATTCCCTTGGGTATTACCCCTTAGTCAAACATCTCTTCGGGGCGAGCTTCTGGAACAGTTCCGGAACCAGGGATTGAACCTTCCGGAGAGTTGGGTGGAATGCACTGCGCCGCTAACAACCAGGACTTTGGTTGCTGAAACGGACTACCTCGCAGTACTCCCCGAAACGCTTGCGCTGGCCGAACCGCAGCTGGCCGTCTTGCCTACGCCCCTGACTGGAGTCAGCCAGACGATTGTTGCCACACGCGATGGCAGCTTCTCACCCAGCCCAAGCACGGCCCTGATGCTCAAAGCGCTCCGGCGGGTCGGCTCGCAAATGCCGGGGGCGGTATCGGCACAGTAAGGGTTGCAAATCGGAATACCTCGCTGCCGGCGTCGCAATGTGGTTTACTCCAAGGCCTAAACGCGCAAGTGCAGAGTCATCAGCGGCCAACCCAAAGACGATTTGGTGCCAGGAATGTTTTGGGGATCAGAATTCCGGTGATTCATTGAACCGTGACGAGACCCGCTAGGTTTTGTCGAATGTCTATTTGGGCATGGCAATGAGGCGAATAAGCATTTCCGAGCTATGTGCGGATGGTGGCACACTCATACTAGCGAGCTAGTGATGCGCGTCACCCACTTGACTGGAGTCAGCGGTTATTCGTGGGTTCGGAGGAAACGCACTGGAGGAAACAATGAAGTTCAAATTCGTGCAAGTAGCATGCGCTGCGGCGGCAGGCGCGCTGCTTCTATCGTCCTGTGCTGGCGCCACCGAGGCCGAAGAAGTCACCGGCGAAGGATCGGCAGTCAACGCTGTCAATAAGGAAGCGCCCCTCTACTCCGAGTTGCCGGCCAATGTCCGGGACGCCGGGAAAATCATAGTGGGCAGTCAGCTGTCATCCCCGCCGGTGATCTACTTGGACACTGATGCCAAGACGATCAAGGGCCTGAACTACGACATGGCAACCGCGCTCAGCAAGGAATTAGGCGTGCCTCTTGAGTTCCAACAGATCTCATTTGCGTCTCTGACGCCGTCCCTCCAAAGCGGCAAGATTGACGCCATTTTCGATATGTTTTCCGACACCGCCGAGCGCCAGGAAACGTTCGACTTCGTTGACTACATACATAACGGTCTGACGTATCTGGTTCCTAAAGGTAACCCGGAGGGAGTATCCACGTCCGGCGACCTGTGCGGAAAGACTCTCTCGGGTGTCCGAGGGACTTCCCTTGTCGCGTTCCTAGAGGAACAGGCAGCTAAATGCCAGGTTGAAGGAAAATCAGAACTCGTAATCCAACAGTTCGGTTCCGCATCCGACGCAAGGCTGCAGGTCCAGACGGGAAAGAGCGCGGCATTCCTGGGCCAGACACTGACCATGGGTTACTTGGCCGACACCGCCGGTGAAGGGAAAATCTTCGACGCCGTGACGGATGACTCCTACCCATTGGAATTGATCGGGATGGCATTCTCGAAAAAAGATAACGACTTACGGGACGCGCTGAAGTCCGCCTTCGACAACATCATGACAAACGGTACTTACGGCGAAATACTAGCCAAGTATGACCGAGCTGACTTGGCCGTTGAGCAACCTGCGGTCAATGGCGGAAAGTAGGTTGGTCTTGGCACATTCATTGAGCGACGCTAGATCTTCAGCAACGTCGGTCCCAGACCCAAACGATAACGAGAACCTGGCTGAGCAGAACATCGGCCGTTCTGCCGGATTACCCGAACTGGTGGCACCGCAGCGACATCTCGGCCGCTGGGCAGCCGCGGTCTTCGTGGTGTTGATGCTGGCCTGGGTTGGCTATTCGGTCTACACCAATCCCAGCATTGATCATGGTGCCATATCCGATTTCATGTTCAGCGGCGCCATCCTTCAGGGCCTGAAAACGACTCTTATCCTTGCCTTGCTAGCCGGTCTACTTTCGATCGCCCTCGGAACCGTCATTGCTCTCTTCAGGCTAAGTGGTAACCCCGTATTGACCGCAGTCGCCCAAGGGTATGTCTGGGTCTTCCGCGGAACTCCGCTTCTGGTTCAAATTCTCATACTGGGTAATTTCTCATTGTTTTATCCGGAATTGGCTATCGTTGTTCCGTTCACAGACATAACTCTCGTTTCCGCAGACACAAACTCCATCCTGACGATGTTCACCGCCTCGGTCCTCGCACTCGGATTGCACGATGCCGCGTACATGGCGGAAATCATTAGGTCAGGTATCCAGTCGGTGGACAAAGGACAGACAGAGGCCTCGCGCGCCCTGGGCCTGCCGGGCTGGGTGATGCAGACCAGGGTAGTTTTGCCCCAAGCACTGCGCGTGATCATCCCGCCGGCAGGCAACAACTTCATCAATATGTTGAAAATGACCTCGTTGGTCGCAGTCATTGCTGGCGGCGATTTGCTCACCCAAGCACAGAATCTCTCAGCCGCGAACCTGAAAACCATCGAATTGCTACTAGTCGCGTCGGCTTGGTACCTCATTGTTGTCACGGTATTCAGCGTCGGACAGATGATGGTAGAAAAGAGGCTCGGCCGAGGCTACAGCCGGCGCAGTAGTCGAACTGCGGTATCTCTCAGACTTAGAAGGATTTCAAAATGACCGCTGTTGTCGTCGCCGAACGTGTCCACAAACAGTACGGCACGCTTGAAGTACTCAAAGGAATCAACCTGACTGTCCATAAAGGTGAAGTCGTCTGTGTTCTCGGGCCCTCGGGCTCCGGAAAAAGCACGTTCCTAAGATGCATCAACCAACTTGAAGACATCAAATCCGGACATATATTCGTCCACGACGAACTGATGGGTCACAAGCCCTCCGCCGGACGACTTCACCGATTGTCAAAACGGGCAATAAACAAGCAGCGCCAAGGTATTGGCATGGTGTTTCAACACTTCAACTTGTTTCCACACATGACCGTGCTCCAGAATCTCATGCTAGCCCCAGTCAAAGTGGGGAAGGTTCCGAAGGAAGCCGCAAAAAGCTACGCCATGCAGCTACTGGATAACATGAAACTCGCTGATAAAGCGCATTCTTATCCAGCTCAGCTTTCCGGCGGACAGCAACAGCGGGTCGGCATAGCACGCGCTCTTGCCATGAAGCCTGACTTGATGTTGTTCGATGAACCGACTTCTGCCCTAGATCCTGAGCTGGTTGGCGAGGTCCTCGAAGTCCTGCGTGACTTGGCTAACGCAGGGATGACGATGCTGATCGTCACTCATGAAGTCGCTTTCGCCCGGGAGGTGGCCGACACTGTCGTGTTCATGGACCAGGGCGTCGTAGTGGAGGCCGGGGACGCGAAGGAAGTACTTGAGCACCCGGCCGAGGAACGAACCAAGGAATTTCTGCGCCGCACCCTTTCGCCCACCGCCTCCGCCCAGAAAAGGACTGACTGACGATGACCACGAAGCTTATCCTCCTCGGCACGGCTGGCGGTCCTACACCGAAGATCACCCGTAGCGCGCCCGCCCAGGTAATTCTCGTCAACGGGGCGGCCTACGTTTTTGACTGTGGAAATGGGGTAGCCCGCCAGTTGACGCTTGCAGATGTACCGCTAGTTTCGATTCGTGCTGTTTTTGTAACGCACCATCACTCGGACCACAATGCCGACTACGGAAATTTGTTGCTCTTGTCGTGGGCAACTGGACTGGACCATGAAGTGCATACCTTCGGTCCCCCTCCTTTGGCCCATATGGGCGCGAAATTCCTCGAAATGAACCAACATGACATTGACACCCGCATCGCGGACGAGGGCAGGCCGCCACTCGCTCCCCTGATCAAGATCAATGAGATCACCACAGGAGGCCTCATCTACGAGGACGAAAACATCCGTGTATCGACAGCACTCGTAGTCCACCCGCCGCTCGAGACTGCCCTTGCATATCGGATTGACACCCCGGATCGCTCCATTGTTATTTCGGGTGACACCGCACCATCACAGAACCTCATCGATCTGGCACAGGGCGCGGACGTCCTGGTGCATGAATGCATCCATCTGCCGGCTGTGGAAAGCATGATCGAGAGCGAACCTAACGCCACACGACTGCGTGAGCACTTGGTCGACAGCCACACTAGCTCCTCCGATGTCGGGACAATAGCAGAAAGGGCAAGCGTCAAGACACTCGTCCTGTCCCACTTGGTACCTTCGGATGAATCTGTGAGCGCGGAAACTTGGCGCCAAGCCGCGGCCGCAAACTTTTCCGGCGAGGTCATCGTGGGACACGATCTCCTCACCCTCTGATTCTGGGAAACACTCAAACATGAAAGGCACGCAAGAATGTACAACGGTTATACAATGACACGGGACGATTGCCTCGCTCTCGACCAACAGGATCCCCTCGCCTATACGCAGGAGAGATTCAGCGTTCCTGATGACACGATTTATCTAGACGGAAATTCTCTTGGTGTCATGCCGAAAGGAGCACCTGCCCGGGTTCTTGAAATGGTGGAACGCGAGTGGGGACAGGGACTGATCCGCAGTTGGAACGCCGAAGGATGGTTCGACAAACCCAGGTCGTTGGGAGACCGCCTAGCGCCTCTTATCGGAGCAGGCTCAGGGGAAGTAGTAGTCTGCGACTCGACGTCCATCAACATCTTCAAGGTCGTCGTGGCTGCACTCCGGCTTCGCCCCGGCAAGCGGCTCATTCTGTCTGATCAAGACAGTTTTCCCACTGATCTTTACATGATCGAGGGAGCGATGAGCTTTTTCGAGGACTACGAGAGCAGACTCGTCGACATGAGTTCCGCGAGCGGTCTGAAGCTGGCATTGAGCGACGACGTGGCAGTTGTGGTTCTCAGCCACGTCGATTACCGTACCGGCCTTTTGCACGACATGGAGTCCATCACAGCGCAGGTGCACGCCGCGGGAGCTCTGATGATCTGGGATCTGGCACATAGCGCAGGAGCACTTCCAGTTCAGCTTGAAGCATGCGGCGCCGATTTCGCCGTCGGCTGCACGTACAAGTACCTCAACGGAGGTCCAGGGGCGCCGGCGTTCGTCTACGCGGCCAAAAAGCACCACGAGCGTGCCATCCAGCCACTGTCAGGGTGGCATGGCCATGCCAATCCATTTGGTTTTGAAACCCGGTATGAACCAGCACAGGGAATCTCGCGGTTTATCTGCAGCACTCCACCACTGCTTTCTTACGCCGGGCTCGAGGCAGGACTCGATGCTTGGGATGGGGTGGATCTTCAGCATATTCGCGAGAAGAGCATGCGCATGACGTCCCTGTTCATTGACCTAGTAAGAGAACGCTGCTCCGTTTGGCCAGTGGAGATTTCTTCCCCGGAAAATTCGCAACTACGGGGTAGCCAAGTGTCCCTTCGCCATCCCAATAGCTACGCGGTCATGCAACGGCTCATTGAACGAAATGTCGTCGGTGATTTCCGAGCACCTGACCTAATGCGGTTTGGATTCACACCTCTGTACTTGAAGTACACCGACGTCTGGGACGCTGTGGAGGTACTACGCGAGACGTTAGCAGACGGCAGCTGGCAGGGTTCCCGTTATTCACAGCGTGCCTTGGTCACCTGATCGACGTTCAGAGAGGATGCCCTCAATTTCTTCGATATGACGAAGTGATGGCAAAGTTTCTGGTGCAACACGAGCCTCCGGTCCATGCGCCCGTAGGGAACATATAAGTGCTGGCCTGTCGGTTACGATGCGACCGGCTACCTGCCCACCCAAACTGGGCAAGTGATCCACACCGTGCAGGCCACAGCACGCACCACCGAGCTGATTCATGTGACATGGACCGATGACGCCGGGGAGATCCTTGGCGCGTGGTGCCCTGCGCGAAGCGTCATCTTCTAAACGCGACTCACAGGGCAACTGACTTCGGCAAGCACGCGATACCGTTCTTAGTATCTCCGAGGAGAGATAGAGACAAGACTCAATTAGTCTTGCCGGAAACCTTGGGGAAATCGCCAAGCAAGTTTTTAATTTGACGCGCTCGCGCCAGAGTCCTCTGCGCCGGAATCCGTAGGCGCTGATTTCTTCGCACCATCCGTACCGGGTCCGCCATCCTGTACTGCAGGCACCGCGGGAAGATAAATCTTCAACTCGGCATTGGTCAGCCCCAGACGCTCACCGATCGACTTCTTCGATTCACCTGTTGCCAGCATCTGGCCCACCACCTCCATGGCTTTACGCGCAGAGGTGGCCTTCTTCTGCTGCGCGACCGTACGAAGTTCCGCAATCTTCTGCTCGGTGTCTTCGTCGATCTTGGCGAGCTGATCTTCGTGGACGAAGAACCCCGCCGCCAGCTCGATGAGCTCCTCATTGCGGCGAGTGATCTCCTCAGCTTTCGCCCGTGCTTTCTCTCTTGCGGCCAACGCTGCAGAGGATTTGCGTGGCTTACTCATCAACGATTCGTTCCTTCATCATTCGACAACAACTTTTTGGCGAGGGGACACCCCTCGCGCACCCCCGGCCACAAACGATCACGGGCTTCGCTACGCCCAGGCTCTGTCCCGCGTGGACTCTCCCACCTGGGGACGGCTTTGAGATCGCAGGGCATCTCCACCCGCCCACACGTGGAAAACTCCACGCACGGTTTTACACAAGAGACTTGACCGGGCACAGCTGCGACCCTATCAAACCCACCTTGGACACACCTGCACACAGCCAAGATCGCATGTGCAAAACCGCACCAAAAGAAAAAGTTTTGATGGTCAGATCAATCTTCCTTCCCGTGTGCCCTCCATCCTCGTTCCTCAGCTGAACACGTCCAGTCGACTTTGTGAATCGTAGATGTCCTGCGGTCTGTACCTCCACCGATGCCGCGCGAATGATGATCCGCAGTTTCCCGTTCCTCCCTTTCGCCGGCTAATCATCCTTGCCGCATCGTCGAAGTCCTCCGGCCAAATTTTCTCCCGATCCACAAAGACTTGATCTGTCACACCTCTTGCATCCTCGATAACTTTGGCCAAGATTGTTAGTGTTGAACGTGTGATGACCCTGCATAAGCTCAGCGCAGGGGACGGGTATCAGTACTACACCCGTGAAGTCGCCTCAGCCGATGAATTGCGCACAGCAGATCGAACCTTGGGGGATTACTACACCGTGACCGGCCACCCGCCAGGGGTCTGGGGTGGCCGCGGAGCGAAGAACCTCGGGGTCTCTGGTGCAGTGAATGAAGAGCAGATGGAACTGCTCTACGGTCTGGGACAGCACCCACTCACCGGACAGATCGACCCTCAGACCGGTGCGAAAATCGAAGCAAAACTCGGCCAGCGCTACAAGCGCTTCGACCAATTCGACGCAGTACTCACCAAGAAAATCACCACTGCCATGGGTGACTTCACACGCCTGAAGCACCGTGAACCTACTGCTGATGAACGCCGAATCATCCGCTCGAAAGCGGGCGGTCAGCACTTCTACGAGCTTCATGGTCGTAAGCCCAAGGACAAGGAAGAGCTCTCCCAGTTCATCTCCCGCCAGACCCATAAAGGTTCTAACGCGGTGGCCGGATACGACATGGTGTTCTCCCCATCCAAGAGCATTTCTTACCTCTGGGGGGTGAGCGACCGCAAGGTCCAGGGTGTTATTGAGAAGGCTCATCATGCGGCGATTGAAGACGCGATGCAGTACCTCGAAACCAATGCCACGTTCACCCGGCGTGGGAAGAATGGTGTGCGGTCCGAGGATGTCGACGGCGGTCTGATCTACACGTCGTTCCGGCATTATGATTCGCGTGATGGTGATCCGCAGCTGCACGATCACATCGTGGTCTCCAACAAAGTGCTCGGCATGGATGGCAAATGGAGCGCCCTGGACGGGACCGTGCTGCACAAGTATGCGGTGTCCGCGTCCGAGCATTACAACGCGAAAGTCATGCAGTACGTCTGCAAAGAACTGGGCGCATCCCCAGCCAGCCGGGCGGTGGAGGGCAAGCGTCCGATCATCGAAATCGGCGGGGTACCGATGGCCGCTATTGAGGCTTCCTCCTCACGCCGGAGCAACATCAAAGAGAACCTCACGCAGCTGGTTGCAGGCTTTGAAGAGCGCCACGGACGCGCCCCGAATACGAAGCAGCTGATCAAATTCTCCCAGCAAGCGACACTGGAAACCCGTGAAGTGAAGAAGAAAGGCCGCTCCCTTTCTGAACTCACCGGGCACTGGCAGAGCAAGTTCAGCACTACTGAAGGCGCTCTGGTGGGGGACGATTTGTTCGCTGCGGTGCGCGCCTATTCCAAGGCCCAGAACCCGAACTATGACCTGGTGGAAGCGCTGCCCGCTGAGCAGATCGAGGCCCTAGCGCAGTCGACGATCAGCCGCCTGGAACAGAACCGGTCCACGTGGACGACGGCGCATGTGGAAGCCGAAGTGCGCCGCCAAATCACCCAGAAGTACCAAGCGCAGCCCATCGCGGACAGTGTCATCGTTCAGATCCGTGGCTCTGCTTTGGACTCGTTGAGTCTGAAAGTCACCCCGGAGCTGCCCGTCCCAACCGCTGTTCCTGGGGCGGTCATGTCGGTGTATCGGTATCAGAAACCCCATGCAGCTCTTTACACCTCCGAAGCCATTCTTGAAGCCGAGCATACTGCGGTGCAAGCGGCATGTACCGATGTCATCCCGGCAGTGACGCGCGAAGAATTCACCCGCGTTCTGGAGAATTTTGAGGGTAGGCTGAACGACCAACAGGTCGCGTTGGCTCAAGAATTCTCCTGCAGCCCCAAGCTTTTAGTGGCCGGGATTGGGCCTGCCGGCACCGGTAAAACCACCTCCATGCGTCTGGCTGTCACGGCCATGCAGCACAGTGGCCATCACGTGGTAGCTGTGGCCCCGTCGGCGAAAGCAGCCTCCCTGTTGGGTAGCGAAGTAGGTGCGGAAGCACTGACCGTTGACCGACTCTTACGTACCCCAGACAAGCTAAACCCCGGTGACATTGTGCTGGTGGATGAGGCGGGGATGCTTGGCACCCCGCAGTTCGTGACCCTCATACTGCAAGCTAAAAAACGCGGTGCCTTGGTACGCGCTATCGGTGATGACAAGCAGCTTTCCGCAGTCGGTGCCGGCGGGCTATTGCGCTTGTTGAACGCTGAAGAGCAGTTGGTGAATTTGGAGGAGATCCACCGTTTCCGCAACACAGATGGCACCCCGAACCTGGAAGAAGCCGCCGCTTCCCTGGCGCTGCGTGAAGCCCCAGCTGTGGGTAAAGATGACCCGTGGGCCTACTACCGGGCTGAGGGGAAGATCCAAGCTGGAACCGTGGACCACATGGCCGACCAGGTCTTTGCGGCGTGGCAGAAAGACACCAACAAGGGGTTGAAGTCCCTCATGTTGGCCGGAACTAACACGCAAGTGGATCGTCTCAACCAGAAAGCGCAAGCCTACCGACTACACACTGGCCAGCTCGATGATGCTCAGTCATTGATGGGTCGGAACAACGCACAGATCTTCGTTGGTGATGTCATCCTGACCAAGAATAATGACCGCCGGATCAGCGTTCACCAGGGCAAAGACTTCGTCAAAAATAACGATGCCTGGGTGGTCGAAGGCATTGAAGACGGCAACCTGCTGGCACGGCACCAGCAGCACCAAGGGCTCGCAGTCATCCCTGCTACGTACGCGGAACAGCACGTGATTTTGGGCTACGCGGACACCGTCCATACCGCTCAAGGCGCCACCGTTGATACAGCCCACGCATTACTGACTAATCAGAGCGATCGTGCTGGTGCGTATGTGGCGACCAGCCGCGGCAAGTATGACAACCAGATCTATGTCGGACTAGCCGAAAACGAACGTCCCGATGAAGTACTGAAGGATATCGCCGGGCGCACTGACCTGAACATCACCGCGCACGAGTCGATCACCCGCGAACACAATAAAGCACGAGACCTGAGCGGTTTGGGTGAGATCTATCGGGATCTGGCGGATCAAGCACGGGACTCACGCTTCGAGCAGATTTTCCGCACCGTCGTCGGCGATCGTGTCGCCGACTCATTCGTTGCTGATCCGGCGTGGGGCGCGGTCACCCACCACCTGCAGAACGCGGAAAAGCAAGGCATTAAGATGGAAACGCTGTTGGCTGATGCCTACCACCAGCGCGAATTCGCTAATGCCGACCAGCCAGCAGCCGTGCTGGCATGGCGCATGGAACCCTTACTGGAAAACCGTGCCGAAGCACTCGCCAGTGAGCACCGCCCACTGCGTGATGTAGCCACCAAGCACTTGGAAGAGCTAGAGCGCAGAGCTACAGCGCAAGCAGAAATCCTCGCTGTTCCATACAGGGAGACTGCCACGCAATTGGCCACCAACGAAGGACTTAGCCCTTATACGCGCCGGTTGTATGGTCACCTCACCGACGACGCCCTAGCCAACCGGGTCAAAACCACCGGTGACGACTTGCTGCGCCAAGTTCCCTCAGATCCGGAAAATAATGAAAAACTGTTGTCCTGGTCCCTGGACAAGCTGCGTGAAGAACAACAACGACGGGAGGACATGCCAGAGTTGCTGCGCCAAGCTGAGACCCTAGACCGTGGACACGAGTTACACAGTACCGCTGCCGGAACGATTGTCGAACGTATTAGTCGGGAGCTGGAACTACGCGAACTCGAGCAACCCACCCTTGAACCAGCCCATGTTCGTAGCGAACTCGGTGAATGGTACGCGCCAACAGCTGAGCTGCACGACCCTCGTACTTCAGACGCGTGGAAGCAGCAGCTGGCCGGATACCGTCAAGTACTGGATACCGAGCGCCAACGAGTCGGCGCGGATCTGGCGCAGAACCCACCGGTCTGGTTAGACGCACTAGGTCCTGTCCCAGGACGTAGTGACCGGGCGGAAGAATGGCGACGGGTCGCGGCCGAAGTCGCGGCCTACCGTCGTACCTACAACATCGCGGACTCAGAACCAGCCCTACTGCCCAAAACGCACCTGAAGAAAAGCGAAGTGGCTCAGAATCTGCGTAACCGTGCGGCCGCGCTGCACAAGCACTCAGAACTCACGACGCGTGCACCGATGCCAGAAGAAGCCAAAACAGAGATGATACAGCAGAAGAATGATCAAGCCTTCACTACGCTCAATCCTACGAACGCTGAAGCGAAACTTGCCCAACTGCGCCGACTCAGCCAGGGCGGTATACAACCCACGTCAGAGCAGGAGAATATCGTGCCAGCAGAGCCTGAGCATGAAATGAGCGGTCAGAAGCCAACCCCAGCAGCGGAGTCGCTGCTGGAAAAACTGCGCAGGAACCGCACCGAACTGCAAGATGAGCAGAAGAGCCATGCGCAGGATGACGAGCTACGCCGCAAAGGACCAGGTGGGCTGACCATTACCTAGCCAGTCGGCCGAGCGTACAACAAAGAAATGGTGTCTGAGAACCCGAAAGGCCATTTCTCAATTTCTAGTCTTCGCTAGACGCATTGCACTGAGGTAGCGTTGCCATCCAACGTGTAGTAGAAACGAGCAGCCTTACCAGAGCTGGAGCAAGACGCCGCTGCAAGCTGTGGGCCGACAGAAGCCCCAATAAGTCCTACAAGCGTTGCTCCAAAAGGCCCAAAAAGCGCTCCAAGGAGAGCGCCAACTGCTCCTATACCACCAGTAAAAATTGAACCTTGATCTGCTGCCGAGAATTCAATGTAGAACCCGTTAGAGTCTTGGCCGGCACTCACAGCAGAGGAAGCCACGCCATCAGGCAGGTCAAGCTTTTCCTGAGTAATAGTCAGGATCGATCCAGAACCGAATTCGTAGTCCTTTTCAATCATTTCCCCCATCGTGCGCACGGCTACTGGGGATTTTGTGCTGAGAACCTGATTGAGAGCTTCGCGTAATGCTTCTTCTGATTGCGCATTCACTGCACCCTGCGACGAAACTTCCGGGGTGCTGGCAAATGCAGCTCCTGTGGTTGCGAACGTCAGCGCAGCAGTAACTGCAACAGCTGTGACAGCTTTTCCTAACCGTTTCATGGTTTCTCCTTTGAAACACAAACTATTTCATTTTTGTTCGATTACGCCTGCGGTCAAGCAGCATTCCCACCCCACAGAACACTACGAATGCACTGATCGTAGACACCGTTGAAAAGAGAACTGGATCCTTCGAAGAATCCCAAATGTAAGGAGCGACGAACGCTACGATGAGTGCCAGCAAAACACCAAATGCTGTATACACCGATGACTCCTTTGCGTCGTGGATAAAAACTTAAGGAAACCTAAATAGGTCTTTTTCCTGTAGATATAAAGGCTATTTGTAAGTTAAACCCTGTAAAACGACGCTAACATTCCCAGCGGTTGTCGTAAATCATACTTTCGGATGATGGGCGAAGGGTTAGCGAACGAGGATGTGAAGAGTAGCTACATGCCCGATAAAGCATTAATAACATGTTGGATTTTTATATGGTGATACGGCATTAAATCTCGTATCATTAGAGTATGACGAGTATGACGAGTATGGCATTTGAATCTGAGGTTGATCGGGCGTTGCACCGCCGAGGTGATCCGATGAGTGCGCATGATTTTCTTGCTGTTCTTGAAGAGGTCACAAGCATTGCGGCGGAGCCTCTGACCTCTGGCGAGCATGACTTCTTGATGGAAAACACCGATCTGGAAGAGTCTGAACTTAGCCCCGAGGGCCGCGTGACAACGAACATGCGAGTCCTGGTCGGGCAGGCTAGGTCGAGGGTGGTGCTGAAAGAAAATTCATTGAGTACCGCTGAAGTTGCCGCGTTACTAGGGCGGGATCCGGCAAATATACGCCGTTCACGCCTTGAAGGAGCGCTGTATTCACCGGGAAGCGGGGTCCCGGGGCAAAGTTTGCGTTTCCCTCGTTGGCAATTCGTGGATGGTGCACAAGTGCCGGGTTTGCGGAAAGTCATTCCTGCCTTTCCTGCTCACTTTCACCCATTATCCATAGAGCGATTCATGCTCACGGCGAATAAGAATCTGGAGGATATGCCACCGGTTGCGTGGCTTGCCTTGGGCGGTAATCCTGAGGCTGTGGCAACTCTTGCCGATGAGTTGGGTTACGAGTGAGTCCGAAGCACCCAAAGAACCCGTTGTTCCCCAAAATACCTCTCACAACAGAACATCAGCACCTGATCACCTATGACCAGGCACTATGGCGCATCCACACCACAGTCGGAACACACCCCTCAGCTTGGGATGAGTTACGGAACTATGGTCCGATATCTCGCTTCCGTTGGGACCCTCACCCCTCACCCACTCAGCAGCATTCTGAAGTTGGGGTGTCCTATACCGCTACGGGATATGCCACGGCTTTCGCCGAAGTTTTTCAGGACGATCAGGCCATCACCCTTTCTGCTAGCCGGGCCTTGTCAGGCTGGTATCCTAGCCGACCACTGACTTTGCTTGACCTGGTAAAGAGCGACTGGGCTGTGCACCATGGTGCCTCCGCCTCACTTCCACAAGCAACAAAGAACATTTGCCGAAATTGGTCGCATAACATCTGGGAACAATTGGGCAATGGATCAGATGCACTGCTCGATGGGCTTTACGTGCCCTCTACTAAACTCGGCGACTCGATGGTAGTGCTGTTTCCCCGCGCCAAGGACGCGTTCCCGGTTGCACCTAATTTTTCACGGGCTCTCAACCATGCTGCTGTCGCGGCCATGGCTGTGGCGGCAGCATCTCGTCTCCGATGGCCGATCCGTTAATTCTCGCGCTAGCTTGTGTCACTACCGTGCGCTTGAAATGCCGTGTGACACGCTGCTCATCGAACGGGGTGATTGGTCGCACAACTCAGCTTGTGGTGGTCATCATGGCCCCCTAGTTAGTCGGTATTCCAAGCAAAGCTGAGTTTAAAAGGAATAAATAAATTGATGCCATTTCCTAGTGGGACGCCCGCCCTTTGACGGGGTTTAACGCAAGAAACCCGCGGGTTTCTTCGATGCATAAAGCATGAGTCCTTGTCTCTTGCTATTAGTACAAAATTATACGCTGTGGCAGTTAAGCAATAGTTCCATCACCCCGTGGTTCCTTGCGGATCAAACTTTGATGAGTGAAAGACGGCATTCGAGGCCAAGACTAGCGAGCAGAAGGAGAGTAGGCTCAAACCCTTGCGTTCGGACCCCGTTGACACAATGGTTGGCTTATCGGTACCTTTGTGTCATGGGGACGATGACTACACGCGAAGCAGCTGAGATCTTAGAAGTCACCCCCGAAGCTGTCAGAAAGATGCTGAAAAATGCGCGTCTGGAACAGTCGGGGGTGGCTGGACGCACAATCCTGCTCGACGCTGCCTCAGTGCACCGCGTTAAACGGGAAGTAAAGCGCTCAGGACGTCTATGGACAGAGCAAACTGCGTGGGCCGCGCTGTTCCTGCTCTCTGGCCAAAAAGTAACCTGGCTTTCCTCAAGCGAACTGTGGCGTCTTCGGAAAAGGCTTGCCAGCATCTCTGCGGAAGAATTCCAGCAACTCGTACGCAATCGCGCCACTTCGCGTCGGTTCCGGGGCAGTGAGTCATCCAAAGCAAAACTATCTCAAGTCCTTGCGCTCACAGGCATTGGAGTTCTCGGGGATACCCAAGTAGCTAACTCATTCGGCTTGGCTGCCGGAGCAGGTGCCCTTGAAGGCTATGCAAAAGCCGGATTAATCAATAAAAACGCTAAGAGACTGGGCCTCAGGGAAGATGCGACCGGTGATATTTTGATTAGAGAACTTAACTTTGTCTTGCCGCTGGAAGATGGACAGGTGCCAACGGCTGCCATCGCAGTCGATCTGCAAGACGCGCTTTCCACCCGCGAGCGTTCTGCTGGACGCGCCAAAATCGAAGAGTTGCTACATGCCCGATAAGACACCCCCACGCCAAACGGTCAGCGTCGAACTGCCTGTGGGAGGGTGGCCATCTCCTTGGCCCCAGTGCTTGGAGCTGGCCCAAGTTTTCGATACTTCGAAATGGACCCTCGTGGGAGGGCTCATGGTGCAGCTCCATGCTGCCATAGCGAAGGTTCCCGTTATCCGGCCCACGACTGACGTTGACCTGGTGCTTCATGTGGAAACTGGAGCAGTAACTGGACCTGAAGTGAGCCGTGAGCTTTCCCAGCTCGGATATGAATTGCAGCTTCCGTTGCGTAAGAGCTCGCCGGCCCACCGGTTCGTCAGGTATAGCGATGGGCTCACGGAGACGATCGACGTCATGGTCGCGGACCATGGAATTTCCAAACCACCCCTCTTGATCGGTGGTCGGGAACCGTTCCAGGTTTCCGCTGGAACGCAGGCTTTGAAGCGTACTGTCAGTTGCCAGATCGTGGATTCTGACGGCGAGGTAGTCGCCATGTTGAGTATCCCTAGCCCCTTCGCAGCACTGGTGCTGAAGGGCGCCGCGTATCGAGAGGACACGAGGGACCGCGGCCGGCATTTGGAAGATGCTGCGTTGTTATCAACGATTCTTGGTGATCCGCTGGTGCTGGTACTGGAGCTGCAAGGATCTGACCGGTCTCGGATCATTGGTCTTTATAAGCAGCTGTCAGATCTTGGCCACCCTGCATGGGCCGGTCTTGACGAAGATCGGTGCCGCGAGGGGCACTACGCGCTCGATATTCTCTCCAGTAACCCTCAAGACTTCGCTTTTGACGAGGGGTTGGATACTGCCTTATGAAGCCATGGCATGCTGTGCGAAAAATTACCCGATCCGCTTCTTTTCGGAATAATGAGTGCTTTTAGTGGATTCTCAGCGAAGTTCAGGAGTATTCCAACGACCAGGGCACTGACGAAGTAGTTCAGTTATGTGCTGCGAAGAAGCGTTCATCGAACTCCGTAAATCGGCTCCTCGAACTGCTGAACCTCACCGAGAGAGCATGCGTAGGAATCATCTCTCCGTTGAACAGGAAATAACAGTAACGGGTTGAGGTATAGTTTCCGCCTAGTCCATTACGCGAGCATCAATCGCAACAAAAGCCACCTACACCGCGTATGTGCTGCAGGTGGCAGATAGCGAAACGTACTTAGGAAGCTACCGACGTGCAGTTCCAATCTCGCGCCTGATTAAGCTCCCTTAACGAACTGAAGTCTGTCGCGTTTCACCTAATTAGAGGTTGACGCGCCAGACTTAAGTTCACTTTCAAACACAAGCAGTCTTAGTGAAATACGGACTCTTCTATTCGCAAGTATTGCTATTCCATTCGTATCTGATATTCCCTACGACGGTGAATATTTTTGGCGAATTGGGATCCGTTTTGTAGCTGATTTGGAGCTGCGAAATCTCAGCCGGTTTCTCGCCTACCTCCGGTGTACCTTCGAGTGCCACAAGGACGTTCTTATTGGCAGGGACTTCAAGCGGTTCGTTCAGGGGTTTGAGGGAATCCACGATCTGTCGAGTTTCCGGGTCTTCAAGATCCTCGTTCACCCATCCGTACAAACCGGTGTTTCCTTCGGGCAACATTGAAGCTAAAGAATTGCCGGGTTCCCACTGATTAGTACTGATTGCCTGCACTGTAGTGATCCATAGAGGAGCTTCGGAGACGTTGGTAGCTATGTCAGCTGCCCCGGTCTTCCCTTCACCTCGTTGGAACACTCCACAGAAGGTGTTGTCCACCGTACCTTCGGAAACGCCGAATGCCAACGGCCCGTCCTGCCAGGCATCACCATCGGCACATCCAGTAAGGGCGGAAAGTGAAATCAGGACAACAGATAGGGAAATAAATTTCTTCATTTTCATTTCAGCTTAATATTCCCTGCGTTCTCAGCCGGCCAACCGGTGTGCCCGCAAATTTTCCTGTCCTTTTTACCGGCTGCGTAGACGATCTTTGAGCTCGAGGTGAACCCTGACTGCGACGAGACATTGAATCCGGCAATCTTTGGGAGGGTCATCCCGCGGCTCCAGGTGATCGCCCGCGTCTTGTCCTTAGTAAATTTGGCTTTCTTAAGCAGCTTTACACATCGGTGGTTCTCGCTGAAACCGGTGCCTTTTGAAACCGTCATCCCACCAGTAAACTTCACTGGTCGGATCTGGTAGGTCTGTTTAATCCCCGGGCCGGCCATGTTCTGGCAAATCGTCGAGAACTTTCCTGTTACTACAGACGCTTTGTAGAACTTAATACCGCTTGTACTGGTTGGAAAGTCCAGAGTCACATTCGATGTAATGGACGCTGTGCCTCCAGCGGAGAAAGAACCTGACTTACCAGATGACGAGGTTGCGACTCCCAACGAAGAGGAAGATCCGACCTTGAATTGGTAGTCCGCTGAGGCGCCGCTTGCATAGAGGAACGAGGCCCCTACTTGAGCGTAAGTGGGGGAATATTTTGTTTCCAGCCTGCTGTTGCAAGTGTATGCTGCTGGAACTGCCGCTGACGTCGCTCTGGTAGCCACAACGCGCTCGGGGGTAGCTATGTCCTTGCTCGGCTTCATAACGAAAGCATCTCTACCCTGAGATACTTCTGTTGCCGTACCGGCCGTGGATAGTAATGCTGGACGCGCAATACCACTGTTTTCTGGTGCAAGCTCCGTCGAATACTGGTACGGAGTTGAACCGTCCTGAGCCGTCACAGTAACGCTCAATGGTTCCGAAGACTTACCCGCTGCCTTAAGTGCAGGACTTAAATTGAATTTTCCTGCGGCGTCGGTCTTCACTGACGAAAGTTCGGTTAGCTTAAACGACTCGCCGACTTTGAGCCCAGCCAGTTTCTTTGAATTTGGCCAAGCGAAAATCTGCACGGGAACACCAGCGCGAACGGGCTTTCCTTGTGCTGTTACAAGCTGACCAAGCGAGAAAGCTTGCGTGGATGCCACAGTGATTTGATCGAAGCTCGACTTTTCTGCAGCTAACACTGGCGTTGTAGCGCTACAAGCTAATGCAGCTACACCGGCAATGGCGATTAGCTTATGCATTCTTCGCGGATACTTCATGGGTCTCTTTCTCGGGGTGCTACAGGAGGGGCTCGATGAAAGCAAGCGTATGTTTGGAGTCGTTCTGAAAAGTCGACTAAACCGCGCCAAATTGAACCTCAATAAGATGGAATTATGTTACCACTAGTGACAACTAGTTCAAACACAAATATTTAGAGACCGCTGAATATTGGGAAACGGTAACAATTTAACTAGCTGCGGAGCAGGATGCAGGCAAAGCTTGAAGTCCTGAAGTCGTCGTAAAATTGACGGCGAAACTATAAATATCTTTCGAATCTGAGTTTCCTATCCCGCATCCGCTATCGCCGGCTGCGAAGCAAAATGTGGTGAATTAATGGGCGCCAGAGGGTAACCGTGGAGTCTGTGATCTTTCTTCTCGGCTGCATCGTTGGAGGAATCGTATGGCCCACGGCGAGAATATTCTTTCTACGCAGCCGAGAGCATCGCTTCATCGACGCTTTATCTATCGTGAAGTAGACGGGGCACGCTATGTATTGGACCAGCGCTTCCTATAGTGATTCTGATGGCGGAGGCACATCCGCATAGGGATCTTCGTAGGATCTCATCGGCTCGTCCTGCTCCGCAGGTTCGGCCTCCGGCTGCACTTTCGACAAGTAGTTCTCCGTCAGCCATGCAGTGAACTCTTTCTTGAACGGATCGGGCACGGGATCTGCTCGGTCTGGGGTGCGATGTTCTCTTCTGCATCCGGCCATGCCGCCCTTGTCACTGGGGGCATTGACGATATCTAGCACGTCGGGAAGGTAGCGCAGGTTCCAATACACCAAGTCACTGTTAGGGCTCGCTGTCCCGTAATTGGCGGCTTTCCATGCCATATAGAACCCCATCAGGTGCGCTACGACGTTCGGATGGTGGAACCAGCACGGAGGAATCATGTTCAAGCTCATCCCTGCTCCGTAGGTCGCGTTGAACCAGGGGAGCCATTCATTGATCTCCTCCAGCAAGCCCGCGATTTCCTCGGGCTTACCTTGAAGAAGGTTCCACGGGGACGGCTCCTTTTCTTTGCTCTTCTTCAGCAGTGTTTCCAGCTGGCCAGCGAGCTCTACAAGGACTGCTTCTTGTTCTTGAAGTCCTTGTTCGACTTTGTTCTGGCGTTCCAGTAGCGGCTCAACGATCGGAACGATCAGTTCGATGAGCTCATCGCGGTTACTCTGCTCGCTCAACGTCCACCGCCTTTCCTCCGACATGGTCGGCGTCCAGGAAGACCTTGCCGCAGGTGCGCAGTGTCTGGTCTTTCATGTCTTTCAAGTCCTGATGGTCTTTGCGCTGCCACACCATCTCGGTGTGCACCACGTGCGGCGGCAGGTTCCGGTACACGGCGGTGGCTTGCCCGAAGCGAAGGTGCTTGAGTTCTTCGGCGCGGACGATCGCTTTCTCCTCGGAACTGGTAGTCGTGGATCCGCCGGTTTTGCTGGAGGAATGGCTGATGCGTGCCTTGTCCCGTACGCCCATGTCGCTGGCGTAGGTTTTTAGATCTTCACTGTTGATGCCGGGGAAGATCAGTTTCAGACTGGCGTTGGATTCGATGGCTTTGGCTTCTTCTTTGCCCCAGCGTGCTTCGTTCTGGATGAAGGACTGGCTGATGCCGATCACTTGGATGCCGCGGCCACCGGTATCGGTGATTAGTTCGGCCATATTGCTGAACGCCGCCACGTTGGGCGCTTCATCAAGCACCATGCGGAACACCGGCCAGAGCCGGCCGGAAGCAAAGGTACTGGATTTGCGCCGTGCGGCCCGGTAGACCTGATCGGCGAACATCGTGCTCAGCGTGCCGAGCGGGGATTTTTCGCCGTCCACCACAATATGCAGGGTGTTGGGCCCTTCAAGGAAATCGTTGATGTCGAATGCCTCTTCGCGGCGGAACCGGAACTGGGACAGCACCTTCTCGGTGACCAATGGTTCAGCCAGAGAGAGCAGAGTGGATTTGATGGAGTCTTCGGTTTCGCCGGCCCTCGATTCGGTGCGCTCACGCAGAGGCTGGATGAAAGCCCGTGATTTGTGGTGGTCTTCCAGAATGACGATCGGCTCAGGATTGTGTGAGTCGAAGATCCACAACAAAAGATCATCCATAGTGCGGTCCTCCAACGCGGCGGCGTGCAGCAGCCGGCCGAGGACGGAGCCTGCTTTGGCACTGAACCAGGACCCGTTCTTGGTACCTTCCATAGGGGCTGCGTTCGCCCACGCTTTGCCGCGTTCCAGTGCTTCGTCCTCATCCTCGCACCCATAGATCGGCGTCCACTTCACCTTGTGGGGCCACCCGGTGATGTCCTCCCAATCGCAGACATGCACCTTGCCTTGCGTCTGGCGTGCGGTGGCGGTCCAGGCGACCACGTCTGGTTTCGTCGAAGTTGCTAAGACCGGTCCGGGGGCACCCAGCACCATGGGCACCACGACGCTGGAGGTTTTGCCGCCGCGGGCCGGGGCATAGACCCAGAGGCTGTCTTCGAGCTGGATATACAGCGGCACTTTTTTGGACGTGCTGGTGTAAACAGCCAGTGCGATGAACGCTTCAGCGGTTTTCTTCGTGACCGATGGCCCATAGATCTGGCGTGCTTTATGCCAGGCGGCAGTGAAGCCCATCATCGAGGTGATCGCAGCACCTTGAGGGTTGAACTTCGCGCTATCTTTGCGCGGGCTGGTCCATAGTTCGGTGATCAGCACGTAACCCACAATGAGCAGGACAATGATGCCGCCGAGGATGAACCAGGACGCGGCCGGCCAGGAAAGCTTCCCGTCCAAACCCGCTTCGAGCAGATCCCACGGATTCCACGAGACTTTCGACCCGGTAGGGGTGATGGCTTCGCCCCAGTTCAACGCGGCCAGCACGATCCCGGCAAGCACCGCGATGATCAAGAAAGTGGTGAAGCTGCTTTCACGCTGTGTGGAGGACATGATCCTGTTCCTTTTCACTGGTCGTCCTAGCAACCAGAGCTTTGTCGGTGTCGGTGAGGAGTGTTTCGACGTCGCTGCGCAGATGCTTCACCTCAAACGGTGCTTCGTTACCAATTTTCATTAGGCACGTGCCGGTGGTCAGGTTCAGGATCGTGGGGTAGCTGGAAGCCGGAAGATCAAACATGTCCACCGCTGCCCGCGCGTCAGGGGCTTTCTTCTGCTGATACACCAGCACGGTGTCGCATTCCTTGATGATCGCTTCCGCATCAGTGCCGGCAGGGATGTCGGAGACGTGGTGGAAGAAGAACCAGTTCGACAGGCCAATAGCGCGGGAGACTTTCTGGTTGCGGCGGATCACCTTGGCAACTGAGGTCTGGACCAGGTGCCAGGCTTCTTCGACGACGAAGTGTGTTTGGCGGCGGTTCTTGGCTTTGAACAGGCGGTTGGTCATCCACGTGTTGATCACTGTCATCACGATCGCCAGGGCGGGCCCGTTTTCTGGCAGCTGGGAGACGTCGAAGACGGTGAGCCCGTCGTCGAGTTTCACATCCTTGGTGGTTTCGTTGTCGATCATGCCTGCCAGGTCTTCTTCGACGAAGCGTTCGAGCTCGAAGGCGACGTCGTAACCCCATTCGCGCAAAGTGGCTTTGCTGATTTCCAGGTAGGTGGAGTCTTCTTCGGCAGGGTCGATCATCCGGTGGATGACCAGACGAATCGTCGGGGTGATTTGTTGAGCTGCTGCATCTTTGAGCGCGCGGCGGTGGGCAGTGCGCAGGGCTTTGCCTTCCCTCGGGCTGATCGGGCGGCCCAGGACTTCTTCGGCGACTGCGCGCAGCAGCATGGACTGGCTGGGCGGGGTTTCGCCGGTGGTGCTGTCTTCTTCTGTTTCAGCGGAGATGGAAGGGTCAAAAATGTTGATGCAGGAACCGCCGCCGCCGATTTTGAAGGTGACAGGTTCCCCTCCTTGGTACCGGCATAGTTCGGCGTATTCGCCTTCTTCCGGGTTGGAATCGCTGGGTTTCTTGTCGATGACGATGACGTTGCGTCCGATAATCATGGGGCGCAGGCAGCCCCAGGTTTTGCCGGCGGAGCTTTTCGCGGAGCCGATGTCACCGATGACGACGACGTTGGCGTTGTTCACGGTGTGGGGGTAGGCGAAGATCGGGTCGTGCATGACGCCCCACCCTGATTCCAGATCAATGCCGAACAGCAGGCCCTTGTAGGAGGTGGGGGACCAGGGGACGGCGAGGTTGCTGACTTCGGCCTGCCGGGTGGTGGAGATGGCACCTTCTGGTGCGGGGTCATAGAGTCCGTAGCGTGAGCCTTTGCGTGTTTGGCGTCCGGCATCCCAGGTGATGTCCGGGCGTTGCTCCGTCCGTGGCGCCGGGACAGCCTTGGCGAGCTGGTTCTTTTTCAGAGCGGATTTTCGAGGCTTTCTGCTGCCTCGAGCGAAGATGTTGATCATTTGCGGATTCCTCTTCCCATGGGTAGGACGGCCATCAAGGCCATGTCGTGGCGGTGGTCGAGCCAGTACAGCCGGTCAATGCCGCAATCGGTGGCGACGGATTCAATCTGAGTAGAAACTCGCAGCAGTTCTTCTTCCGAATCCACGGTGAAGCTGACGTAGGCTCCCCATTTCACCCCGTGGTGCCCGCTGCCTGGCATCAGGTCTACTGCGCGCTGATCGGAGGAGTTCGACATGACCTGTTCGGTGCCATCAGAAATCTTGCCCTTGGATGCGTCCGAGTGGCGTTTGGCCTTATCGCTGGTGCGGTCAGACATGGCCTGGGCACGGGCTTCTTTCGCATCAACGACCTCGTTCACCCAGGAGACCGAGTGGATCACTGCGGGGACAATCCCAGAAACCAACTGCCGCATGGCTTGGACGGGCAGGGCGGATCCGGCCATGAACCCATCCCGGGGAATGTAAGCCACCCGGGTGTAGGCATTGTCGTTAACGACCACAGCCTTAGGGGTTTGTTCTTGGTCGAGTTTCTGCCAGACCGACCCTAATCCGACCTCTGTGTCATCAATCGCGTACGTGTATGGATCTTGGAGGTGGGCGAGGATCCCGGCCGCCATTTGCGAATCCACGGGCCTGTAGCCGCGGATGGCTTTGTGCGCGACGGCTTGGGACATCAGTGCTTGGGCTTCTTGGACGATTGCTGCGTGCACGGCCATGGGTCCTGGCTGTTGGGCATTGGCGGCCCGGTGCAGGGCGGTGCGGTTGTCGAACCGCAGCACCCAGTAGCTGCGGTGCTGCTCGGCCCGGTCCTCGACCTGCAAGCAGAGCTCTTGGTAGGAGCGCACGAGGTTTCCGTGAGCGTTAGGGTCGACATAGTCGGCGAGCCAGGACACGTGATCGGTGATGTCCAGGGGGATGGAGCGGGTGAAGCTCTGGATATGGGATACGGCGCTGGTGCGCCGGGCAGCCCTGGCCAAAATGCGGCCGAAGCCGATATGGGGGATGTCTTCGATGTCTTCTTCCACCACGCCGCCGGCACTGCCACGGACCTCGAAGATCACGGTGTAGAAGGCCGGATCGCAGTTGGCGTGGCGGAATACGGCGAGGCGTTCGTGGGCGTTGAAATCAATTTCTTTCACGCTCATCCGGCCCACCATCAGCGGGGCTGGTTGAACGTGGTCTTTGCGTCGTTCGGCCCGGCGTGCAGCGAACCCGCGCGGGCGCAATGCTTTTTGTTTATTCTTCTTTTTCGCTTGGTAGTCCTGAACGGTAGCCAGCGCGATTTCTTCGTGTACCGGGTCATAGATGCTTAGCCCGGCGTACTTGCGATACGCCCGGTAGATGGACTCGGTTTTCAGGGCGGCGTAGCTGCGTCCTGCGTGAATGTTCATCGGAACGGTGATCACGACACTGATTACCGCGACGACGAGGCCTGCGAAAAGGAAGAAGAACCGGTCCATGCCCATGAGGACTAAGGAGGCGGAGATTCCTAGGCCAATCCAGAGGACGATTTGTTCGGGTCTGGAGCGGCCTGAGAGCAGTCCGCGTTTTTTGAACTCACCACCGAGAGCTACCTGACGTGCCATAAATGATCACCGATCCTTGAAGGAATCCCACGAGTCTGGGTCTGCATCGTTCGCAGCCATTCGTGCTTGAGCTGCTGCGTTGGTCGCAGCGTATTTGGTGCCGGCTAAAAGGCCTACCGCCCCGGCGGTCAGTGGGCTGAATGCTGCGGTTGCTGCGATACCGGCTACCGTTTGAGCCCGGTTCGATGGCGGTTTCTGCCGGCCCTGGCCAGAAGAACCAGACGATGGATCTGCTCCGCTCGAGGCAGGTGCAGAACTAGTCGGAGCAGCTGCTTCTTGGCCTGCTGGTTCACCACCGCTTGCACGGGGAGAGGCGGCCGGACCCTGTGGCTGACCGGCAGTATTTGTGTCTGCTGGATTGCCAGGGTTTTGTCCTTGCTGCGGGGCGTTCGCTGCAGCTGGTGTCTCTACGGGGGAGCCAGTTCGGTGGTGGCTGGAACGTTCGTGCGCACCATTGGTTTTCGGTGCCAAACCAGAGTCAGATGTGTGGCCAGGTGCGTTGCTCTCTGCCCGTTGGGAACTACTCGGTGTCGTGCCGCTGGATTCGGGGGATTTGCCCCCGCCACCTGGCGCAAGGTAACCATCAGAACCGCTGTGACCGCCAGAGCTTTTCGAGGCGCTACTGGTGGCGGAACCGCGACGGTTGGAGATCGCGCGGCGCACCGATCCGGTACCGCTGCCGATTGCTCCGCCTACGGCCCCGCCCACTCCGGCAGAAATCTCGGGGGAGATCCCGCCGAATTTCGCTTCACGGCTTTCGAGCACCGGCATCCACCGGAAAATCGCCGCAGGAGACAAGACGATCATCAACATGATCGCTGCAGTCGCCCCCAGGTTGCCGACATTCACTAAGACGTCATCCACGTTGCCTTTGAATGCTGGTTGGGTGGCGAGAACAGCGAACACTGCCCCCAGCACGAGGAACGACACGGATTTCAGCAGGCTCATCGTGACTAACGTCGTGGCAATTTTCATCACGTAGCGACGTGTTTTCGGCGAAAGCAGCATGCCGATCAGTAGGGCGATCGCGAGACCCATGAGTTGTTGGAAGATCGGGATCAACAGGAAATAGACCAACAAGGCCAATGCTCCGACGAACAGCAGACCGAAGAAGAGGATGGCGGCTAACGGACCGAACCAACTCGTGGATTCCAGAGAACCGAACCGGGAGATGACCATGATGAAGTTACTGATGGATTCGGCCGCCCAATCACTGGTTCCATCAGTGAGCGGAGCGACGCGTTGCTGTAACTCATTCATCACCCAAGGGCCATAGATCACCATGAACAACGCTGCAGGCAGGTAGTAAAGCAGGGATTTACTGAAATCGTCGTCACTCATCTCCCCGTTGCTGTGCTGTTTGAAGAGGAACATGATCATCAACCCGAGACCGACCACACCCAGCCCGGCGTAGAGTGCCCAGCGGTCTTTGAATGCTTGGCTGGACGCGTCGAACTCTGTGGTGGAGGAGATCTCTTCGAGCACTTTTGAGGTCATGGCGATGGATTCTGACTTGCTGCTGTTGGCGAGTTCCTCCAGGTTCGATTTGGGGTCCGCCACGAATTTGATGGTGTTGTCGATGGCATCGGTGACGTTCAAAATCGAGCGGCCGAGTTCGCTTTGCTCGAGGTATCCGCGGACCTTCTGACCGGTCCAATCCTTGAATTGAGCATTGATTCTTTGCTCGACGCAGTAGCTAATTCCTTGACCACTGGCGCTGGTTTCCTTGAGAGCGTCACAGAAGTTCATCTTTTCGCCTTCACCCAAGATGAGCGTTTCAGCCGTTGGATACATCTGATGCAGGGCATCACGGGTCTGCTCTTCACAGTTGCGCTTCTCAAAAGCAAAGACGCTTTCCATCTTCGTGTAGTACTTGAACTCACCACATTTCTCCTTGGCAATTCCGGCGAGAACCTCATCAAGGAGTTTGGCCTTCTCCTCGTCAGGCATTTTTTCGAAGCGTTTCACCTGGTCCTGAGTGAGAGCCTCTTCCACTTTCTTGGTGTGTTCATCGGCATGGACTGGCGAGGGAGAGGCTACAAGTAAGAACGTGGAAAGGAATGCGATCACTGCCAGGGAGGAAAGAACGCTGAGAACCTTCTTCACTGGGCCAGCTCCATCCAGCCATCCCTGCTCAGTGGGTTACCGTCTGAATCGGTGAACAGATCACCAAGAATTTCGCGCGCTGAAGATGGTTCTTTTTTGCCTTGCGTGTAGAGAAGCTGGGTTTCTGGACGATAGGTGGCATTCTCACCACTGAGATCAAGTTTCCAGTCATTGTTTTCCCACACCAGCAATTGCTCAGTAGCGCGGATTTCTACCGCTGCAGGAACGGTGCGTCCATCGAGTTTGAACGCATTAGTTTTGATACGTTGTGCCACTGCGACGGACGCTGTTTTCCCTGATTCGCAGCTGACGATCTTGAAGATCGGTGGATCAAAAAGAGTTTTTGTGGAGGTTGCTCCGTTTTTGGCCATGGAACGCAGCGCGTCAATATATTCTGCGCCGTCCTCGTTGGAGGAAATGATCTTTTTCAGGGTCGCTTCACGCTGTTCCCAGTCACCGGTGCCATAGGATTCGGCCGGGACGTAGTTGATGGCTGCGTGTACTGCGTCGTCGCACGAGGCGGTGTATCCGATACGGGTGTGGCCATCGGCTGCGGTCTTGATCCCGCCCTCATTGGCGCGAAACTGGGACACAGGGAACCCGTTGTCGCTGATTCGGTCGGGTTCAGAAGGAGTAGTGGGTGTAGCCGCCGAAGTGTTCTGCTTCGCGGTCGATGAGATGAAATAGCTGGCGACAGCAACCAGCACGATCGCTATGAGGACTACGGCTGCGATGATCAGGCTTCGACGGCTTGTCATTAGAGCATCCCCGCCACTTTGAGCACTGCACCGATGAGCACGCCAAAGGCCGCCACCGCGATCACTGCGACACCGCGGCGTTTGAGCTCGTCCGTGTGTTCGCCCATATCTTCGTAGTGTCCTTGTTTCCTGGCTCCGGCGAATTTCACGAAACTGGTCAGAAGCTTCACCGACACATAGATCAGCACCAGCCCCCAGATGACCCCGAGGATGATGGATAAGGCGTTGTCGAATCCTGAGCCGAGGGCCGAGATGTCAGGAGAGACCCCGTCGAATGGGTTCTTGACTTCTGCACGGACGCTGAGCGCGGTGATGAACGGTTCCATAGTTAGTTCTCTTTCGTGGTTCGTTGGGTGGATTCTGCTCGCACTGCTGCCTGGTGCATACCTTCGCTGACTGCGGCAGCAACTTTTTCAAAGGCCCTGAGCGACTCATCTGTGGCCAGTTGCCAATCGATCAGCCCGTTGGTGTCCAGGGCGGGTTCGTAAGGGATGCTGAGGAATGTGGCTTGCTCGCCGAGGGCCTGCTCAAGCATGGTGCGTAGTTCTTTGCGCCGTTCCGGTGCGACTGAGCGGCGATGTGAACCAGGAGAAATGACGACGACCGCATGACGACACAACGCTGCGTAATGGTTGTTACCCGATAGCTGGGACATGGCTTGGAGCTGTTCGATGGTGCGAAGCACTGAGACGACGGACTTGTCGTTCATTTCTACGGGGAAGACCAGTTGGTCGGTTCTTTCAATGCCGGCCAGCCAGTTCTCAGCGCGCGTGTTGTTACCGGTGTCCAGAACGATGACGTTCCAGAACCGCTGGACCACTTCGAGTAGTTCGTTGAAAGTGTCGCGGGTGAGCATCTGCATTCGGTCCGGATCTTCATCTGAGGCGAGGACCGCGAACCGGTTATCGCCTTGAGGGCGGGTGAAGTATTGGACGTCGCCGCTGCGGGTGCGTTCATTTTTCAGCTCTTCGAGTGCATCGAGCAGGTCGATGATGGTCAGGTTTGAGCCGTTGGAGCGGGTGCGGACCCCGAGGGTGCCCATGGTTTCGTTGTTGTCCATCGCTAAGACCACATGATCAGCGGTATTGCCGATGGTGGAAGCCAGAGCGACTGTGATCGACGTTTTGCCCGATCCGCCTCCAGGTTGAGCGATGGTGACGGTGACAGGGCGTGGGTACACGCGGCGGATCGACGCTAAGGTTGCACGCCGGGCGAGTTCTTGTGGTCCTGGTTTGGGTGAAATGAGTCCGCCCGTCCATGCCCGGACTGTGCGCTGCCATCCTTCTTCGGCCGGCAACGGGGTTTCTAGTGCGTCCGATCCGGTAATCGCGCTACTGAGCGTTCCAGTAACTAGCGGGGTTCCGGCAGTCAGCGGTTTGGTGCGCGTCGGCTCTGGTGGCGTGGTCTGTGTTTCTTCTGTCGTATGGGGTATCTGTAACGAAGCTTCGTGTTTGTCGGAAGCGCTCGGTACGGTCAATAGATCGGTTTTTGCTTTTTTGCGTTCGTCGCCTGGCCACTCGGTGCCCATCGAGGTCCCCTTTCTTGGATATACTCACGGTATCAAATAGTCTTGATATAGTCATTTTCATTCTAAAAAAAGACTTTAAGGGGTTTTTGATGAACCGCCGAATTATCCTGGCCACGGCCATGCTCGCAGTGATCGGCTTGAGTGGGTGCACGTCGTTAGAGCACGAGACCACGGAAACTGACGCTGATCACGGTATCCAGCACGAAATCCATGCGTCCCCAGAGCAAGTGGAAATCACCGAGTGGAACTCGAAGATCGCCGCAGAAGCCAAGAAGATCGCAACTGATGCTGCCGCAGCCTATGCACGCCCGGATCTGACCGAAACCGCATGGTTCAAAGCCCTGGCACCTTTCCTGTCTCAGAATGCCCGGGACACCTTCCAGCAAACCTCAAACCTGAACATCGCTTCCACCAAGGTCGTCAAGGTCCACGAACCAGTCCAAGGGGTGTCGCCGGCGATTGCTACGGTGAGTGTGCAGACCAACGCCACCACCCTCAAGTTCTTGCTTAGTCGAGCTGACGGGCAATGGGTGGTCGAGAAAATCACGAGTAATAGCTAATGAAGCGCACCAAACGCCGCGGAATCTTCGCCGTGCTAGGCCTGATCATCGTGTTGCTCTTCGGGATGGTTTTTGGCGGAATCCTGCTCCTAGGGGATAGCCCAAGTAAAGCCACGGAAACAGAAACTGACTGCTCACCTGACAGTACGGTGCCGAAGGAAATCAACGTCAAAAACCTTCCCACCACCAAAGTGGGCTCATATAACAAGCAGCAACTGACCAATGCAGCAATCATCATCAACGAAGCGAAAAAGGCCGAGGTCAAGCAACAGGGCGCGATCATTGGCCTGATGACGGCAATTCAAGAAAGCTCGTTGAGAGTGCTAGCCAACGACGGGACCTGGAAATACCCCGAAGGTACCAATGTCATGACTGAAGCTCAATGGGCGAAAGCACGCAAAGTCGTCCTCACCTCCTTGGATCTTCCCCACCAGGGAGTCGGGCACGCCTGGGATGCGATCAGTCTCATGCAGCAACGCCCCAGTGCCGGCTGGGGCACCGTCGAACAAATCATGGACCCCTCCTACGCCGCCAGCACCTTCTTTAGCCGGCTGAAAAAAGTTCCCGACTGGCAATCCCTGCCTTACGAAGTGACGGCCGAAAAAGTCCAAGTCTCAGGACTTCCCGATAACTACGCCGACCAGCGCCCCGACGCCGAACTTCTCTATGCCGCGCTGCAGGGTGCCACCGTCGAGGTCAGCGACGACGAGGAAGCCTACGCGCAATGCAAAGACGAAGGCGACACCAGAAACCCAGATTCGGGCGACCCCTACGAAGGACCGAAGAGCAATTCCGGGTGGGTGTTCCCCGTGGAGAACATCTCAAAAATCCAGTACAACTATGGTGAAAACCGCGGTCTTTGGCCACATGCTGGAGAGGATTTCAGCTCACCGAAAGACACCCCGATTTATGCTGCGGCAGATGGCCAAGTCATCCGAGCCAGCTGCTCAGACCTCGTTGTGGGCCGTTCTCCCTGCCAAGTTCAGGTGGATCACGGAACCATCGATGGCCAGCGAGTTAGCACGCTCTATGTGCACATGTATGAAGACGGGGTACTCGCGCAGGTCGGGGACGAAGTCAAAGCGGGGGAGCAGATCGCCAAAGTCGGGACCAACGGTAACTCCACCGGCTACCACCTGCACTTCGAAGTCTGGCTGGGCAAAGCAGATACCAACCCGGTGACATTCCTTAAAGAACAAGGCGTGAGCATCCCAGGCTGAACAATCCACCGCTCATGTTGCTAGGCTCGAACGGTGGAAAAATACGCCAAGTTCATCAGCCATATCGCCTCACCCCCAGCCATCGTCACCCTGGTCCTGCTCAGCACGCCCCTGCGATACCCGCACGTCACGTGGCCACCCACCGTGCTGGCCACGTTCTTCATAGGACTGATTCCTTGGGCGGCTTTGATCTGGATGCGACTGCGCGGACGGGTCACCGACGTGCATGTGACCCAGCGTCATCAGCGTTGGCCGATCCTGCTCGTCACGCTGATTTCAATCCTTGGCGGCATCGGCGTGCTGCTGGCTATCGCAGCACCAACTCAGATGATTGTGGAAGTACTATTCATGCTTGCCGGGCTGCTGATCGTCGGCCTGGTGAACCTGGTCTGGAAGCTCTCCATCCACGCAGCCTTGACCGCCTTCGCAGCCTCGCATTGCCTGCTGGGACTGCCGGCAGGAGCACAGCTCGCGGTAGTAGTCATCGCACTGGTTGGGTGGGCGCGAATCCG
This sequence comes from Glutamicibacter sp., assembly GCF_035257265.1. Lineage (GTDB taxonomy): Bacteria > Actinomycetota > Actinomycetes > Actinomycetales > Micrococcaceae > Glutamicibacter. Next base: position 24,565 of record NZ_DATEXC010000031.1, on the reverse strand, counting down.
CAGCGGACACCACACGCCCACCCAAGTTCTGGCAGGAACACTCACCGGTGCTTTGGTGAGTCTAGGAGACCTTCTGGTGATCTAGGCGTGGGGATGGCTGGAGTTTATGGCGATGCGTCAGCAAAGCAGAGATCCACGCCAGAACAAGGCCTGCGAGAACACACAGCATTGCCGGGTAAACAAGCACGTCAGTGAGCCAGTCCAGTCGCCGGTTTGTCAGCTCCACCAGATGACCCATGGGGGCGATCATGCCGAAAGCAAAGCCGATCGCCATCAGCTTCTTCGAATAAAACGGCACCCGATACCTCGAACCCGCGTTAGCTTTCACCAAAGGTTTCACCAGCAGCGCGGACACCACCGCGGGATAGATGTAGAGGGACAGCTTGTAAAGCACGACCGCAGTATCGGTATCCCTGAAGTCATCTAAACCCATGCTGGAATACGACAGGTCTGTTGCGAAGAAGAGTGCCGTCATTAGCGCAACACACAACGGCAGCCCGATAATCGAGAACCGGCGAATTCTGGCTGCCACATCACATCGGCCGATACTGTGGGCGATTTGCACCCCGGCGGCGAGGAATACGAAATTGAGGCAAAAATGCGAAACGAGGTTCGCTACATTGATGGAGCCGAGCAGGCGATCAATGAAGAGATAGATGGGCTCCACTGCAAGCCAGAGGCCAATACTCATGCCTAGATGGGTGAGCCACAACCAGAGGTTTCCAGTGCCTTGAATCAGGCGGGGAAGCCTCAAACCAAGCACTATCGTGAATGTGCTTGCCAAAGTTACTGCTGCCCAACTAGTAAAACCCATAGGTTTTTATCCTAGATGGTTTTCAAACATCTCCAAGTTGCGTTCCTGTTTTCCCACCTCGTGGAGGCGTTTCTCCGCAACAGCTAAAAGCTGCCCGAGAGGAACATTATTGACCCAGCGCGAGCGACAATCAGCGTCCCAACCTGCCTCTTTACCGGTCAGAACACCCGAAACCACCAGAGCTGAAACCAAGGGGAAATTCGCGTATCTGGCAATTTCCAAAGAAACATCCTCACGAAGCCTGCTTCGAAGCATCTTCCACAAGGTCGGCTGCGCAATCCCCAACTCTTGCTGGATATGCGCGCGAAGATTTCCCTCATCGGCGAGAGCAAACCAATTCAATGCCAACTGATCATACGTTTCCTCGCCAAGCTCAGCCTCATCAGTGATCACTGATTTCAGCCGATGAACTGTGGCCTGCAGAAGGCCAGGAGTGGCGATGAATGAAGGTAACTCGTCTGCAGCGGGTGAGGCAGGAACAAGACCTGAAAATTGATGGAACTTGGAAAGTTCTGTCAAAGGATCAAGGTCAAGGCCACGAGCGATAGCGGTAACCGTTGCGGGGGCCACACTGCCGCGGCTGACCTGTTGCGTGACGCGTAAACGTGGAAGCCCGGATAATTGGGCAAGGCGCACCAAACCAGTGCCTGGCGCTACCGCATCCAGCCACGATTGAACTTCAGACCGTCCGAGTTTCACGCGTCGCTCATCCGAACCGCCACACGAGATAAGCACGCCAGGTACAAGTAAACGTTCCCCATTCGCTTAACTTATCGCGTTCTCACAGGACAACTGTTCAAATTCAACAGGGGACAAGACACAATTCGGATACAAAATTCGTTCCGGTTTCGAAGATAGGCCCACGGCTGGGAGCGTCTTCCGAACTACGTCGGACAGTTACAACGAATATCTAGGCGTATTCCAGTACGCAATCGCGACAGATAACGCCCGCCGTGGCTTGTTCCTCGGCCTGACTGCGATGCCGGATGGTGAAGCATTCCACGCAGACAAATTCGTCCTCAGCTTGCGGGATCACGTCAACGGCGAGCTCCTCGTCAACAATCGCGCCAGGAAGTTCCAACCCCTCGGAAACATCTGCCTCGTCGAGTTCAGAGTGGACGCTCTTTGCACTGGGTGCATCGAGTTTTCGAACGTCTTTGAGCGTTTTCTCTGAAGCTTCGGCTACATCGGGACGTACTTCATCGTAATCAGCGGCCATAACCCTTTTCCTACTTGTCTCAGATAATTAACGGAAACCATATCGTAGTAATTGGGTCACCGAGGGTCAAATGGAAACGGTGGATTGGCTGATGGATGGGAGTTCTCGCAGCTACTTCTACTCCCGTGAGTTTTGAGCCGATAATTCTGATTATGTCAAGTAGTAAAAAGACTATTCGCATATTCTGCGAATAGTCCTCCCCGCACATCGTGAGGTTTCGGGTAACGATCCACATTTTGTCCTGACAGCTATCTGACTTGAGTGTTCTCTGCGCTGAAGTACGACAGCCAAACCATTTGAACTGGCTTGGTAGTTGGCGAATATTCAAAGATAACCATGTTGTGACGTGCCATTTCGAGATAAGCTATTGCGATTTTTGCAAATAATTTGCAAAAATCGCAATCCAGTTTCGAGCCCTGGGGACGGTCGATGGGCAACAACGAAGATGTGCTGTACGTCCTGTTCGGTGGGAAGGATCCCGACCCGGACCCGACGGACCGTGTCTAGCGGGCTCACATAAAGATCTTCTGCGAGTATGCCTGCGACCCGCAGTAGGACTGGTGTGAGCAGAGCGCGAAGCTATTTGGGAAATTCTTCGCCTAGGAATTCACAGCAACAGAATCTCTCTGCTGGATGGAACGCGAGAGTTCAGACTGCTTGACGCGAATCGCTAGGTTGCTTCGAGCACCGAGACGTAGTTGGCGACTGCCAAACCACCCATGTTGTGTATTGCGGCGCGACGTGCGTGGGGCAGTTGCATAGCGCCGGCCGTTCCGGACAGTTGCATCGCGGAGATTACGTGTTGTGAGACGCCTGTCGCCCCGACAGGATGCCCCTTAGATTTAAGGCCACCAGATACATTGACCGGCAGTCTGCCGTTCTTTTGCACCCAGCCTTCCTCGATCGCTCGCCGGCCCTGACCCTTGGGCGTGAGACCCATAACTTCATACATGATGAGCTCGGCGATGGTGAAGCAGTCGTGGACTTCGACGAAATCAAGGTCCTCGAGTGTCGTTCCAGCCATGCCCAGCGCGAGGTTCCAGGCCCGTATGCTTCCGGCAAATTCAGTCGCATCGCGCTTCGGTGCTGGCAGGAAGTCGTTTGCCTGGCCGAACCCCGTCATGCGCACCGGAGACGTCGATGCCGCGCCGGAAGGCGAGGAGCTCAAGACGATTGCTGCGGCGCCGTCGGAAATCGGCGAGCAGTCCGTACGTCGCAGGCCGCCGGCCACGATCGGATTCTTATCGGAGACGGTGCGGCAGAAATCTTCGCCCAGATCCTTGCGGAGCTGGGCATAGGGGTTTGAAACCCCGTTGCTATGGTTCTTTGCCGCAATCGATCCAAGGGCATCTCCTATGGATCCATAACGCTGTTCATATTCTCTGGCAGTCTTGGCGAACAATCCTGCGAATCCTGTATTTGATTGTTTTCCTGCCGTTTCGTACGCCGCACCCAGCAAGGCTGCTCCTACGATTTCGGGCGTTGCGTGGGTCATCTTCTCCGCTCCGATCACCAGCACGTTTTTCCCGGTGCCGGCCAAGAGGGATTTCACCCCCTGCTGTAGCGCCGCGGAACCAGAGGCGCAGGCGTTTTCCACCCGGGTCGAGGGCACGTGGGCAAGATCAGGTGAAATTTCCAGGGCCAGCGACGAGGCAAACCCCAGTGAATACATTCCGGAGTTGAAATGACCGATGTAGATTTCGTCAATGTCTTCGGCATGAAATCCCGCATTGTGTATTGCTTCGGTCCCGGTCTGGACGATCAGAGATTCCAGCGAGTCGTCGCCGAGTTTTCCGAACTGGGAATGGGACCAGCCGGTTAGCAGTACGTCGGTTCCAAATTTTTCCTTCAAACTCATGCTTTCATCTCCATGTCCCGTGTAGCAATATTCTTCGAAACCCTGAACGTGGCCCCGGTGGTGCTGTGGATCTCTGCCAAGCTAGTTTCGGGGGCGAGGGCAGTGAGCACCAATCCCCTCGCATCTGTCGGACCTTCGAAATCAAAGACGGCGAGGTTGGTGATGATGCGGTCCACAATGCCCAACCCGGTCAGAGGCAACGTGCATTCCTCTACGATCTTTGGGGACCCGTCCTTGGCAACGTGTTCGGTGAGCACGATGACTCGTGGGGTTCCAGCGACAAGATCCATGGCTCCACCCATCCCCTTGACCATTTTCCCGGGAATGCTCCAGTTCGCCAGATCGCCTACACCGGATACCTGCATGGCGCCGAGGATGGCGACCTTGATATGGCCACCGCGAATCATGCCGAATGACATTACTGAATCGAAAATGCTGCCGCCCGGAAGAATCGTGACGGTCTGCTTTCCTGCGTTGATGAGGTCGGCGTCTTCCTCGCCCTCATAGGGAAATGGTCCCATGCCCAGCAGGCCGTTTTCGCTTTGCAGGTTCACCCGGATGCCGGAGGGCAAGTTGTTGGCTACCAGGGTGGGTATGCCGATACCCAGGTTGACGTAGTCGCCATCCTCAAGTTCTGCCGCCGCGATGGCCGCCATTTCGTCTCGAGTCCAAGACATGTGATCTTCTCCTTCATAAAGTTTCTAGACCAGGGCCGGGCGGGGCCGGACCATCAATTGTTCGATGTCCTTGATTCGTTCGCGCGCCTGCACGATGTGTTGGACGTAGACCGCCGGGGTGACGACATGGTCCGGATGGATCTCTCCCGCTTGGACAATCTGCTCAACTTCCGCCACTGTCACCCTGCCCGCAGTGGCAACGACCGGATTGAAATTGCGCGCCGTATACCGGTACGTGAGGTTTCCTTCGGTGTCGGCGATATGGGCACGAACCAAGGCAATGTCCGCCACGATTCCCCGCTCCTGCACATATGTTTCGCCGTTGAATTCAGCGTGTGGCTTTCCCTCGGCGATCATAGTGCCTACCCCGGTCTTGGTGTAGAAGGCCGGGATGCCGGCTCCCCCCGCACGAAGCCGTTCGGCCAGGGTGCCTTGGGGGGTGAACTCGACTTGTAGGTTGCCTGCCAGATATTGCTCGGCAAACAGCCTGTTCTCCCCGACGTATGACGCGATCACGCGACCGACTTGGCCTGATTCAATGAGAACCCCGAGCCCCTTGCCATCAACTCCCATGTTGTTCGAAACAATGGTGAGGTTCTTGATACCGGTTTCCCGGACTGCTTCGATTAGGCCTGTGGGAATCCCCGACAGCCCGAAGCCGCCAACGGCAATTGTGGCGCCGTCCGTGAGGAGACGGCCTAGCAACTGGGCGGAGTCTGTGTGCATGTGTAACACGTTCTACTTCTTTCTGGCGTGGTGAGACGTGATTGCTCAGTGTGATGATGTCTGGCCGGGGTTATGCGTGCGATGGGCTAGCTCCCGGAGCTCGTTTTCTATTGAAGAAGGTTCGAGTGGTTCCCTGCTGCGTTCCTTGAGTCTGGAGACGGCAATGATCGAGACGATCGATACCGCAATGAGGTATACGGAGATCAATGTCGTGGTACCGGTTAGGCTCTGGAGCAGAGTTGCGATCGTGGGTGAGAATGCGCCACCAATTAATGCGCCCAACCCGTAGGCGATCGACGCACCCGCGTATCTGACGTGGGCGGGGAACATTTCGCAAAAGAGCGCAGACTGCGGGCCATACGTCATTCCCTGTCCTAGGGACAGCAGGATCACGGCGACGATCAGCAGTGGGATCGAACCAGTGTTGATCAGCGCGAATAAGGGGAACGCCACGATAATCTGGGCGGTAAATCCGAGGTAATAGGTCTTCTTGCGGCCGATCCGGTCCGACAACGGACCTGAAATCCAGGTGAAGATCAACCAGGTGACCGATGCTATAACAACGGCTGCCAGCACCAGGTTGCGGTTCATTCCGACAGCACTCGTGGCGTAGGAAGTGATGTATCCGCCGACTAGCAGGTAACCGCCAACGCCGTTTCCCATGAAGATCAAAGCACCGAGCAGCACCGCGCGACGATGGGACTTGAAAAGGACGCGAAGCGGCGTGGCATTCTGCTGCTTCTTTTGCTTGAGTTCCTCGAACACCGGGCTTTCCTCGACGCCGCGCCGTATGAGGATGCCGATGATGATCAACAGAACGCTGAAGAGGAAGGGAAGACGCCAGCCCCAGGACATAAACGCTTCCTGAGACATATTGGCGGACAACAGCGCGATCGTTCCGATGGCCAGCACCATTCCGGCCGGTGCACCGAGCTGCGGGTAGACACCGAAGCGTCCACGTTTGCCCAAGGGTGCGTGTTCCACCGCAAGCAGGGCGGCTCCACCCCATTCCCCACCTGCAGAGAGACCTTGCAGGATGCGCAGGAAAACCAGAAGGATGGGCGCTGCGATCCCGATGGTTGCGTACGTGGGTAGCAGTCCGATGGCGAAGGTGGCTGCGCCCATGAGAGAGAGCGTGAGAACCAAGACGGCACGACGCCCGAAGCGATCGCCCAGATATCCTCCCCAAATGGCTCCGAGCGGTCGGAACACGAAGCTGACGCCTGCACTTGCAAATGCTACAAGCGTTGCTACAGTACCGCTGAGTGGCGAGAAGTAGAGGTGCGCGAATACGAGCGCTGCCGAGTTTGCATAGATGAAGAAGTCGTACCATTCAATGGTTGTGCCCACTGCGGTAGCCAACGCAACACGGCGTTCTTCGTTACGCCGCTTGGGCTTTATGTCCGTCATGAGTTCTCCTGATTTCATAGTCCTGCGTTAAGTTGCTCGAGTGCTTGAGAAATTTGGGTGTGATGAAGCGAACCGGTTCTAGCGGACAGCGGTCTGCATATTGTGTGAAAGAGGTGAATTTGGAACGGCTGGCTGAGCACCTTTGCCGCTATGTGAGCGCTGGACTGCGACATTGAGCCCGGCCAGATTGTCAGCGCTGCAGATCGCCGAAATGTACGCATCGGGGCGAACCACCCAGATCTCCCGAGGAAGGACTTTGAGTCGAGATTGCAGAACTTGCGACGGATCTATTTTGGCCAATTCGAGCACACTGACAGGTGAGCTCTGGTTCGAAGCCATCGATTGCCGGACTTCTTCCGCGTTAACACCGGATCCAAGGAGCAGAACCGTTCCCGAGCGCAACAACCTGCGGAGCTGGTACTCGCTTCCGTCGACCGTGACAACCGCGTCGGGGGTGATGACGCCCGGCCCGGGTTCGGGTATCTGTCCCTTGAGTGGACGCCCCTGAAATTGGCGTGCCGAATCCGGCGTAGTCAATGTCGAATCTACGTACCAGAAGGGTTCGAAGAGGCGCCCCGAGTTGATGTTCTTGCATTCGTCCGGGTTGCGCAGCGCCCGTTCAAGAAGGTCTATGCGATGAGCCCGCTGGGATTCCGTGTGGGGAATCAAGAAATCCATGGTCTCGGTGGTCACCGCGATATTTTCAACCGCAGCGGCTCGACGTTCGCTGTGATAGGTCTCCAGGATCTCCTCCCCCGCCCAACCTCGCAGCAGGTAGGCAAGTTTCCAAGCCGCATTCTCCGCGTCACCGATGCCAGAGTTGAGTCCACGCCCGCCGAACGGCGAAACCAGATGCGCCATGTCTCCAGCGATCAGCACCTTGCCGACCCGCATCCGGTCAAGTACTCGAGAGTGAAAACGGTAAACGGACTTCCACACGATTTCGTAGGGCGCATCACCGACAATTTGCCGGATCCGTCGATCGAGACCGCCGTCGGCATCGTCCTTTTCCAAATCGTATCCCGAGGGGACCTGCCAATCGATCCTGAATTGGGACCCTGGACAGGGGTGAATCAGTACCTGACGACCGGGATTCCATTCCGGATCAAAGTAGAACCGGCGTTCCCCGGCCCACCCCTCCATATCCACCTTGATGTCGCAAATGAGGAAGCGGTCATCAAAAGTCGAGCCCTCGAGCGTCACTCCCAGGGCTTTTCGCAGGCCATCCGACCGGGCACCACAGGCAGCGACTACGTAGTCGGCGGAGAATTCCCGCAACTTACCGTCGACGCTGGATGAGGTCACCCGGACCCCACTGTCATCTTGCTGCAAGCCCCAAACTTTCTGGTCCCACATCACATTAATGAACGGATTGCCCTTGACCTGGAGGTCGAGCAATTCTTCGGTCCGCGTCTGGGAGAGGTTCACGAACGCGGGGTAGGGAGAGTCGGCGCGCTCAAAATATGAGTCGCAGAAGATCTCGGTGTCACCATAATAGGTACGGGAACGGCTCCACGTCAGCCCCTCCCGGGCGATGGCATTTCCGGCACCCACGTGTTCCCAGACATCAAGTACGTCGCGGTGCTGGGCGATGGCCTTGGATCCCACTGCGTCACGTTGTTTCCGCTCATCCAGAATAGTGACGTTGATACCCCACTTGGCGAGAAGCAGTGCCGTCGTCTGGCCCACAGGGCCATTGCCCAGCACCAGTACTTGTGTGTTTATCATGAGAGTCTTTCTGTTGCCAATGGGGTGCTAGGGCACCCACTTATTGAGTCAGGTCAAGAGAGGGGAAACCGCTGGGGAACTATGTCAATGCTGCATAAGAGGATTCTCAGCTTTGTAATTGAGCCCAGATCTCGCGGTCACGTTGAGGGGTCCAGATCATGGGGCGATCGATTCCGTGGAGTTCTTCCCAAAGTCTGGCTACGTTGAAGGGCAGGCAGTGCTCAAAAATTGGCCATATGCCGTAATCGTCCACTAGGGCTGAGTGGCACGCGTTGAAGGCCGATTTGAGGTCGCCGCCGGATTCCTTGGCTGATGTTGTTTCCCGAATCATTGTTTGCAGGAAAGAACGGCTCTGCGCGATGGCTAATGCCACGTTGTTGGAGCCGCGGATGACTGGGCCTCGGCCGCCAACTACGAGTTCGGCGCCAAAAGACTGGACCGAATCTAAGGTCCGACCTGCCCAGTCAAAGTGGAAAGAGTCCCCAGTGTAAAGCGCTGCTTCCGACTCCATGAGGTCGCCAGCAAAGAGGATTTTGTGTTTTGGAAGCCACGCAACCAGATCTCCGTCGGTGTGGCCTCGACCAACGTGCTCAAGAACGAGGTCACCGCGGTCGCCACCGAGGGGAATGGTCATGCGCTCACTGAAGGTGATGGTGGGGAAGGTCAGGCCCGGGATGGATTCCTCATTCTGTGCCAGCCTCGGGAACCGGGCAAATTCGCTTTTCCAGTCTTCCAGCCCACGTTCCTCGATGAGGCGCATCGTGTTCTCGTGGGCGATGACGGCTTGGGCACCGAACGCCGATGCCCCCAAGGCCCTGACCGCGTGGTAATGCGACAGCACCACAAACCGAATCGGTTTGGTTGTATGCTCCCGGAGCAGTTCAACCCACTTTCCGGTGGCCACCGGGGTGGCCAAGGATTCGAAGCATACGACAAAGTCCTCGCCTTCGATGGCTCCGATATTGGGATCGCCTTCGGCGGTCAGGGCGTACACCCCGTCCGCCAGGATTTCCAAAGTCTGCTTTTTTTCGACCAGGTCGCCAGTAGAAGCGAACTCTTTCACCGACATTGTCACTCATTTCGTTAAACCATGTACAAAGTGAGGTCAACTGTAACCCATGTCATATGAAAAAGAAAAGAGGGTTCGGCGCCTATTTTAGCGAACTAGTCCCGGAGTCGCGCCCCGGCCTTTCCTCGCTGGGAAATGAGCTTTTCGAGCAACATGACCAGCAGTTGCTGCTCGACATCGGTGAGCGTAGAAGCCCAGCGTGCCTCTTGCGCATTCTGCTCAGCAAATGCAGCCCGCGCATATTCCGTGCCAGCGTCGGTCAGCCGTAGTAGTGTTGTCCGCCCATCTGCTTCAGAGGGCTCCTTGACGAGATAATCCTTGCTGACAAGCGTATTGGTCAGGTTCGATACGGCAGCTCGGCTCATTCCCGCGAATTTTGCCGCCCTGCCGGATTCGAGGGGCCCTGCCAGCCATACAACGAACAGCACGCGGAATGCCGCCCATGACATGCCGCGCGGGCGATGGACGGTGGATTCAAGATCGTAGACGACAAGATTGGCGGCGCGATTGAGTGTAATGATGAGCTTTGTCGCCACAGAATCAATGTCATCCATTTCCTCGGCAATGCGCCGGCTTGCCATCTCCGCGAACGACCAGTAATCGGCTGGATTCATCCCTGGCTGCGTCTCACGCTTTTTGCTCTCAGTCATTCCGCCAATCTACCGCCCAAATACGCACCCACGTCCCGGTTGCCAGATTCCGTCGAGTGACTTTTATCGCATTATTTGTATAAGCGTGTACTATTAAGTCATTCGATTCCTCCGCAACCTAAGGAGTTCTAGTGGCCTTTTATCGCCAAGTTGGTTCCGTTCCCCGAACCCGACACACGGTGTTTCGATCCGCGACCGCGGACTTGCTCTATGAGGAGCTCATGGGTGAGGAAGGATTCTCTTCGGATTCCTCATTGCTCTACCACCGCAACATTCCGTCAGCCCTGGTGGCCGCACGCATATGGGACCTTCCTGACCAGTCGTTGGTTTCAAATGCCCCGCTCATCCCGCGGCACCTGAAGCTGCACGACTTATTCACCAATTCCGAGGCCCACGCCTCGGATGCGGTCACGAGTCGCCGGCTTCTGCTTGGCAACAATGACGTTCGTATAAGCTACGCCTGGGTGGCGCAGACCTCTCCCCTCTACCGCAACGCGGTCGGTGATGAATGTGTCTACGTCGAATCCGGCGCGGCAATCCTTGAGACAGTCTTTGGTTCCCTCACTGTCGACGAGGGCGACTACGCAATCATTCCCCGCGCGACTACGCACCGCTGGGTCATCCCTGAAGGCTCGGATGCGCGCCTGTACTTCATCGAAGCCAGCAGTCACATCGGCCCGGCCCGGCAGTATCTGTCGAAGCATGGCCAGCTTTTGGAGCACGCCCCGTACTGTGAACGCGACCTCCGGGGCCCCGACACGCCATTGCTCGTCCAGGAACAGGACGTGGAGATCTACATCAAGCACCGAGGCAGCGGGCCAAATGGGCTTGCCGGGACCATTCACACAGTTCCGGAGCACCCCTTTGACGTGGTGGGGTGGGACGGTTGCCTCTACCCTTATATCTTCAACATCAAGGACTATATGCCGATCACTGGCAAGGTTCATCAGCCACCACCAGTTCACCAAGTCTTTGAGGGAAACAACTTCGTGGTGTGCAACTTTGTGCCCCGTAAGGTGGACTATCACCCGGACTCGATCCCCGTCCCCTACTACCACTCCAATGTGGACTCCGACGAAATCATGTTCTACGTCGGCGGCGATTACGAGGCCCGCAAGGGGTCTGGTATCGGTGTGGGCTCGGTGTCCGTGCACCCGGGTGGGCATGCCCACGGGCCTCAGCCTGGCGCCATTGAAGCGAGCCTCGGCAAAGAATACTTCGACGAGCTGGGTGTCATGGTAGATACCTTCCGCCCCCTTGATTTGGGCGAAGCCGCATTGGCCTCGGACGATGGGCTTTATGCGTCTTCCTGGACCGGAGGGCGCTGGATCAATGAAAAATGATGTGACGCGCGGCCTGTTGGGATTCTTTGACGATGCAGCGGTATTTCCCCCGGGGCTCGCCCCGCTGGGGCAAGCTATTGAAGATCACTTGGCCCGGCGATCGATGAAAGATGCCCCGTTGGTCGGCCCGATCTTACTACGAATGGATCAGATTGAGGAGGCCCACGCCCATGCCCTACACTCAGCCGATGAGCTTGGAGTTCAACTTGAGCATCATCCCCTAGCAGTTGGACTGATCATCCAAAAGGGGGAGCTCAGCAAAGCGTTGGAAATCTGCCGGCATCCCCTACCGGGGATCAGCATCGTCGGAATGGAATTGAAAACAAGTCCTACAGAGTGGCGCAACGCAGTAGAGGAATTTGTCGCAATCGAAACAACGGCAAGTCGCTATATCGAACTGGATATCCAGCAGATCAGGGAAGGTGCCCTCGAAGTACTCAAAGGCAGCGCAGTCAAACTGAAGTACCGCACTGGAGGACTTGAAGCACAGCTATTTCCCACCCCACTTGAATTGGCCTACGTCATTTCAAACGCCGTGCAGTGTCAACTACCTTTCAAACTCACCGCAGGATTGCACCAGGCAACCCGGCACACAAATCCGGTAACAGGCTTCACCCACCACGGATTTCTCAATATTGCCTTGGCTACCGAGGCAGCCCACCGACACGCACTGGTGCACGAAATGGCAGAGATTCTTGAAATCGAAGACCACGTCGAAATCGCTCACCGCATCTCAAAGATCCCATCGACAGCATGGCGCGCCGATTTCGAATCTTTCGGGACTTGCAGCATCGGAGAACCAATCCAATCTCTCATCGACATGGGACTGACATCGGACTGGATGCACTCCGGTAACAGAACATCTCGAAAACAGCCTTAAGAGGAGCAATCAATAATGCCAACACTGGCCGAAAATCTTGCACGAACCGAATCCGACGGCTTTGGACTGGCTCATCTCCCCTACGCCTCGTTCTCAGCGCCAGGTTCCACAAAAGCGCAATTGGGTATCCGTCTCGGTGACAACGTTTATGCTGTTGCAACCGTGCTCGAACACGCAGTAAACGTATCGCCCGAAGTAAAAGCGGTAGCAGAATCACCCAACCTCGATGCTCTGCTTACGGCGGGACACATGGTCTGGTCAGAGCTACGTGAATGCTTGCGCACTATTCTGACAGAGCTCGGCCGATCCGATGATCTGTTAGAAAGCTCCTACCCGGTGGGCGACGTACACCTCCACATGCCCTTTACGGTTGGTGATTATGTCGACTTCTACGGAAACGAACACCATGCAACGAACGTCGGTCGCATCTTCCGTCCCACCCAGCCGCCACTGACCCCAAATTGGAAGCATCTGCCCATCGGCTACCATGGCCGTTCTGGATCGATAATTCCATCCAATACCCCAGTCCCGCGGCCCAAGGGAATGCGGCCAGAAATCGACGCCGACCCATCGTTCGGGGTTTCACGTAGATTGGACATCGAAGCCGAGATTGGCTTCGTACTCGGTGGAAGCGCGCCAACCGGAGAAGTCAAGCTCGAGCAGGCGGATCATCACATTTTCGGCTTGACACTTACCAACGACTGGTCGGCGCGAGACATTCAAGCCTTTGAATACGTTCCACTAGGCCCCAACCTCGGAAAATCTTTCGCGACCTCAATCTCGCCATGGGTCACGCCTATTGCGGCCCTTGAATTTGCACGAACTGCTCCGCCCGTCCGTGACACACCCCTTGCAGAGTACCTTGACGATGCGGATCTGAAACCCTGGGGCTTCGAGATCCAGATCGAAGTCATCCTCAACGGAGAAACGGTTGCCCGACCCCCCTTTGCGAGCACCTACTGGACTGCTGCACAGATGCTCGCCCACATGACGGTCAACGGGGCAACCCTGCGACCCGGCGACTTTTTCGCCGGCGGAACAATTTCCGGACCCGAAAAGAACCAGCGCGGCTCGTTTCTGGAACTTTCATGGGGCGGAGAGGAGCCGCTGGCGCTGGCAGACGGAAGCGAGTTCACGTTCCTCAGGGACGGGGACACCGTAACACTCCGGGCAACGGCCAGCACCAAGGATGGCACGTTCATTAGGCTCGGAGATTGCTCCGGGACCATTGTTCCGTCATGCTAAGGGACCTTGGCAGTAATGGGGACGGATTAAGCGCTAAGCCCCGCGACGGTACAAGGAAGCGTGGTGATATGTCGACCGATCAATAATTGACTGAGGAACAAGCGGTGGTTTTCGGGACGGTTCCTAGTCGAACCATCTCATGCAGAGGAAAAGTTCTTCTATCTCGACGCGCCTGATACGGAAGGGATTGCTGAGCGCACAGGTAAGCATAATCGCCAGTCAATCCCAATCAGAAAGTGCCCGGGCGGAGCCCGGCACTAGGCGATTTCCGCGAGTTCCAATAGTCGCCTTCGCGCAGCTACAAGCTCGTTCATCGTGAGATAGGGCGTACCTACTGCGGATGCGAGTTTTTCTGCTGCGAAACGTAGTGCCAAGGATGTGCTGGAGTCGATTCCATCAATGGCGAACGCCTCACGCCATGCGTGTGCGTCTCTTTCAGGGAGCTTCTGTATGGGCTGCTCCAATCCCAGAATAAGCAGCAGGGAAGTTGGTGAGCATGATTCCCTGATGAGGACGCTGTCCGATGTCAATGCTCGGATATAGCCTCGCAGCAGCTTTCCCGGCCGGTTCTCCGACAGATCGATCTGGGCGTGCACTTCGACCCAGAACCGCTCCGCTCTATCAGCAAGGACGGCATCTTCCAGAGAGCCGCACAATGACAATGCCGCCAGAATTTCCATCACCAGAGGCGAGGGCACACAAACCCTCAACGAAACACTCTCGCATCCCGCCGTCGCTCCCCTCGTCGCGGAACATCTGGGACTTCCCCAAGACCCACATACCTGGACCCCTAATCACCACGGTGCACTCACATGGATAAAAAATGAGATCGGCCAAGCAGCACTATTCCTCGTTGAAGATGCTGACCAGAACAACATCCTCGATCTCTCCCCAGTTCCAACACACGATTACCTGGACATGACGGACTCAGAAGAGGAAACCCAAAGCCAGAAAGTACGTGCCGCCGGCTTTCCCCAACCAATCCAAACCTCTCTAAAAACCAGCCCCGCATCTGAAGAGTTCATCACGAAGGCCGAACCACCCCACCTGCAGCAGCGTCAACGTACCCGACCATGGACTAGGACGATAGACGCGGCCTCTGAATGCCCGGTCTACGGTTTAAAACCAGTCAGATGAAACGTGTCAATAGCTCTTCACTTCAAATCGAACATTTCGATACTCATACGCTGCAATTATCGTTGTATTCCAGAATCGCCCCGACCACTAGATTTCCCTCTCGGACGCACCGAACTGCTATGCGCTAGGAACGCCGAACGCTGCCTATCCGCAGCTTTTGAGATCAACATACCGTCTCGTGTGACCAGGTCTTTTTCCAAGACATGCGGCCGACCTTCTACACGCCGGTACTGTTGAAACCCCTCAACACCAGAACCCCGTTCAGCGAGCCTTCGAGAGGTTCCTTCGGTCACAGAAACACCATCGTTCCCGTATACACTCCGCGCAAACTCCGAAGGGACCGGACGCCCGCCAATTTTTCCTTTAAGCGTCGACTCCCCATCCAAGAACTGACGATAACCATCCTCCCACCGCTGGCGGATACCTTCTTGAGTCAGCTTCTCAGAGGCTTGAACACTCACCACGAAATACCTGTATTGACTATCATCCAGTTCCTCCATGATCGCCTCAGCCGCGCGTTCGCTGGACAGTACGGTGTCAAGAACAAAATTGATATTTTTGCTCATCAGCTCGTCCTGCAACAAGTCGCGTAGCATCACTGCTTCTCGATGCACCTGCGTCGAAAAATCCATCGGCGCAAAAACCTCGCCAGCAGCCTCAAGTTCCTTAACCTGTGCTGACTTCAACAGCTCCAGCTGACCACTGTCCAACTCATGCTCCAAGATCAACTCTTTGAAAATATCCGGATCACAGACAACATAACCGTCCAGTTTCAAAATGTCCTTCTGCACTGTTCCCTTACCTGCACCAGGAGGACCAGCCATCACCACCGCCCGGCCACCTTCAGCACCGCCACCGGCCAACTCAATAACCTGGCTGATCCACTTTTTATGCAACACCTCACGCTCAGCCGTCGGCCGAGAAGCAACCCCTGGGATAGTTTCAAAATACGCAGGATTACTCAAAGTAGATTGAGGCCCGCTAAGCGCCGCGCGACTATCAGCATTAAGCTGCCTCAGGGTCTGCCTGTGCCGCTCAATCTCCTGCTCATGAGTCACTATTTACTATCCTCTTCTAACTGCTCTTGGCAGCTAAACGTTCGAAAACCTCATCATAAATCGAGGTGTCAATCAGACCCATATATTCAGCACTCACCACATCATGAAACGACCCACGACGCGATTCTTCATACTCACCAAACTCATTTGGCTCAGGCACCGTCTTATACGGCCACGCCACCAACTGGCGAACCAATTCCTCCCGGACCACAAGACCCGCAGCATAACGCTGGCAAGCCTCCAACGGCGTCGCCGATTCAAAATCAGCCACCACATCAGCAACATTCTTCGCCGATTTCAACGCCGAATGCACAGTCGGCTGAGTCAACCCCAAAGCCTTCGCAATCTCCACCTGCGGCGCCACCTCATAAGCCGCTTTCAACGCACGCTTATAATCCAACTCATCAAGCTGCTTACGAAGATTCAACCGCACCAACTTCTGCAACGCCTGCGGACGCTCCATCACCTGTCCCATAATTCCTCCACCCCTCAAAACATCGAACTTGCCTATAACTCAAGTATAGGTTGTTCTATATAGAGATGTCTATACATGATGTAGACAAGGCGATTGTCTAACAAACCGTCACACCGGAGGGTGTAGCAATTGCCTGTTTTACTTTCTGGAGGCGCAGAGAGCATGAGCCGATTGCCCCAGCGTTGCCCTCGCCAATACATAAGACGATCAAGCTCCCATGAACTCAGTAGATTGCAGGAATACTTGGAGTCCGACCGGGGTGCTGTCGTGAAAAAATGCGTCAAATCCTATCCAGAAGCCACCCAGACTCGAGTAGTTGACATCGCCGTGGGCTCAGCGATAGTACGTGGCACCAAACCCGTAGATATCAATGACCTTGGCCGCTGGGATACTTCGCCCCGACGGCAAACCAGAAGCAAAATCAACAGTCTGATAGGCAGCCGCCAACCGATCGATTTCCTTCTGATGAGTTTCGTAGAATTCTCCGATCAGTTCCACCGTGTTCACACTAAACTTAGAGAACGGGTTGACTTTCTTCCGCTCCTTGGCGATGGCCCCGAAAGTCTGCACGAAGTACGAATCCAATGACGGGAAGACACCCCATACTCCCATCATGGTCTTGGTGACCAAAGTGATCCGTCGCCCGCCTTCAGGCAGTAGGGTATCTCCGAGTTCCCGATATACGGAAACCAACAGTTCCTGATTCCGCTGCGTACCGAAGTCTGCTGGGGTGAGCCCCCTTATCTCGGACGTATAGCGTTCAATCACTTCAAGTGCCTGCAGGTAGTGCCGAGCATTGGTGTTCTTAAACAAATAGGACGAGCCGCGCAACATCCCCCAACTGGCCAGATAGTAGCCCAGCTGCATACAACTTGCTTGGCGGTCACTGCGCACACGTTCCACGTCGGCAAAATGCTCAAAACAGAAGTCCCACGACAGAACTCTGGCATGACTGGCTACCCCCCCCTAGTCCTCCCATGAAACGCTCGACAACGGAAGAAATTCTTTCTGCCCCTGAATCACCGTTGCGGTAGTGTTCCAGAGCCAGTGATTGATTGGTCATCGGGAGGTAGTTTGGGTTGTGTGCAGGTCGGGGCCGCCCAACTTAGCTGGCTCGTCGAGCACGCTGATTACTTCGTCAGCGCCGCCCGAGCCACCCTGGCCCATATGCGGGACTAGGTAACGCACTTCCTCATCTGCAAGGTGCGGGTACTTTTCTAGAAGGAATCGTCGCCGGTACGCAATGCTGGCGGCATCGACGATCGACTCCAAAGTGGCCCAGTTGAAGGCGCCGCCAATGGCGATGCCAGCCAAGGGAACGACTTTGCCAAGCCCCTGCTTGGTGAATCGAATAGCAAATTTATTCGCGAATTGCCGGGAAACCTGCGCGACAATTGACTTGTCCAATACTGCCCAGGTTTTGCCGCGGACAAGCGCTTGGGTGAGCTTCGAGATGTCGGCCATTGCCGCGGTCTTCGCGCTGGCGGACATTGCCGTACCCGCGTTAACAACAGACATGACGAATACCTTCTCTCCTGGCTCCTCAGGATCGTAGCCGTAAAGCAAAGAGACGTGGCCGACGGAACGAGAAGCGAGGCCTAGAACCCACGCCGCGTCGCCAACAATAGCACCGGCGACGGCTGGGCCCGAAGGAGCTGCTGCAGCTCCACCTGTCACAGGGATGGCCAGCTCTCCCCCGGAGATCACCAACCCTGCTCCCATGCCCGACAACGCTGCAGCTATCGGATAGCCCAGCTCGTTCCTTGTCCGCGAACGAGGTCAATCTGCTGGAGATCGAGGCGGCGCAAGTCGTGAAGTAAGGCAACTTCGTGTCCACGCTTTTTGTGCCTCGCCACGACTTTTTGAGGGGAGAGTCCCGCGCGTGAGACGCGTCCCACCGTTTGCCGCATCGACCCTAAAGCGGAGCCGCTCCAGTCGGCCAATCCGTCAGGGATCGCCCCGGCGGCCTTACGGGCTCCGGTGCTGATTGCGTTTGCGCCCTTGCCGGCTATGTCTTGCCCACGAGAAAAAACCGCTTGTACTTTCGGGCGGTTATCCAGGTACCGCGTGGCACGATTGCCCAGTTTCACAGCCCCAGTGGATGCTTTCTCGCCAACATTTCTTATCATTTGAGACAGAGGACGACCCTTGAATCGTTGGATGTCACGCCATGCTGCGAGCTCGTATTCCGATGGTTCAGTCATATCGCGAGTGTAACGCTCCAGACCGATACCCAAAGAAGTTGAGCCAGAGACGAGCAGAAGATAAACCAACCGCTCCCCACAATTCCACTGTAAGCGACTTCGTAAAGTCGATCAGAAGCTTGATGAGGTGAAGATAGCTCTCGATCAATTAGAAATCTTGCATGTCTTCAAAGACTATGTCGATGGTATCGGTGGATGGCTCCGCGCATTCGTGAATCTCCATGACACCACGGAGGTCCGACTGAATGATGGATTAGATACACTCCACTGACGATTAAATCCAATGCCACGCCTCCCATATTCTCGCCGGGCGCAAACCGTGGAAGAGTCTAGTTCTCAAGAAGTCTAATTCAGTGTCAGGGCCTCGAGATGTATCCCTACTGGCTACGAAAAGCTCCCATTCACATCTATCCAAATCCTTGATGGCGTTGCAAAGAAGACGATTCAACCTTGTTGGCGCGCATCCACATACCCATCTCAAAATCAATAACTAACGTGCGCACAGAGCTTATTTTCGTCATCGCCGGTTAATCGAAGAAGTCTCTCGTAGGGCATGTGAACGAATCTGAAACCGGATCATCACGCCCTTTTGAAACTTTCAGACGTGTTGGCTCATAAACACAAGATGCGTGGAGTCAACTCACCTTACGAACCCATGAGCAAGCCAATAAAGCTTCACTGCTTTAGAGCTCCTAACCGATTCGAGCTGCTAACTCAATGGCAAATTATCTGAAAAAATCCGAAAGCTTCTAACGTCTCTATCGATTTATAGAATTTGTGATGTACACTTGTGATAGTAGAAAGGGGTCTCAATGGGATTCGAAGTTTTTGATCGCACTTCCGCACCATCAACGAAAACTCCATTCGTGACGGTTCAGAAGTCAGGCGTATTATCGTTGAATGCAGCGGCGCATGAATTAATCAACAAAGCCGATATCGTCGAGTTGTTGTTTGACCGTGACGCACGCATTATCGGTCTGAAACCAGCTGAACGTTCCGCACGTTCCTATGAGTTTCGTAAAGCCGGAAAGTCTGGACAAGTAATAGTTGCCGCCATAGCCTTCACGCAGCACTATGAGATCGATACATCGGTTAGCCGTCGATGGACACCTTATGAACAGGACGGCATTCTTTGCATTGATCTAAATCGTCACCATACAGAAATCCAAGGAAACCGCAGTAAGATCCCATCTACTGAATAAAAAAACCCGGAACCACGCCAATGGTCCCGGGTTTCAGCCACCTGCACAGTAAGCGCTAGATGTCATTTCCGTATCTATGACACTTTAGAACACTCTTATCGTTCTTGTCTAACGCTTCCTGTGCCTACACAGGAAAGAGATCTACCATGATTTCAATTTCCGATGCCTACGGCATCACCGCCCCTTTCCCCTTCGAGGATCTGAATATCGATTCGGACAATAGGCGATTCCTAGACCCACGAGTCATTCGGATCAACTCTTCGTCATGCTCTTATGCATCTGCAGCAGTGGACCTCATTGACTCATTCTTTGACGAAATCACCACCTCTGTACTCAGTTCAGATACAGCCAAGCGTAGGCACGGTCGCGAACTGCTAACCAAATTTGAAGAACCCTGGGAAACACGATTAGGTTACGCCAGCACTGGATTTCATGGTCACGGTGCTGCACAAACCATCGGTGGCGACATTTGGGACGAGTTAAGTAGCAACCTTCGTCCACTGATTAAGGTTGCTATATTGAAACAGCTAGAAGCACTGCCTTTGTTCATTGAAAACGTGGGAGCCGATCGCACTTCAGACATCGCTACACGAATCATTTACAAGGTTCTGTGCGATTTCACGGAACAAATGGTTATTGACTACCCACAGTTCGCCACGCATGGCGATGGCATCAAGTCAGTCATGAGGCAACTCTGGGATCCCGTTACGCGAACCTGGGTCGTGCGCAATGTTCACTTACCGCATTGGCAGGGTAAACCTCTTGTCTTGGTCCCCAAGACCTGGACGCGACGTAACATGCTCATGACAGGAGGTCGCTACTACGAAACCTCACTTCTCACATTCGTGCAGCTTGGACAATCGCACCTTCAAGCTGATGGGAAGCTTCTGCGCCCTACTAAGGGCTTGCTGAAAACAAATCCGCTATTTCAGCGAAGTTATGAAACCAATCTCAGGATCACGCTTGAAGCTGCGGAGAACGGAACGAACCTGTACGAAATGTTCGAAACTTTCGTAGATGAACGGTATGTGGCCTAGGGTGCTACGTGAGCACTAAGAATCCTTAGCGACAGTGAGACGTCTTGCAACTGAAAGGTTGCAAGACGTCTCATCGGGTTCCAATCCCCCAACGAAAATTCCGCGAAAACTCAATATGCAGAAATTCTCGCAACTATGTGTCGCAACCAATGACGTAGATTCTTGTCCGCACCATTAGTTGCGAGACACTTTCGAAGAACCGATGACCAAACTGATCGGATACGCCCGCGTATCAACCAAAGCCCAAGACTCTGACCGGCAAATCTAAGACTTGCTTGCTGCCGGCATCCGGCGCGATGACCTCTATAATGACCATGGTCTCTCCGGAGCACTCGCCAAACGCCCAGGACTAGACCGAGCACACGAGGCATTGCACCCCGGTGACACTTTGGTAATCACTACCCTGGACCGACTCGGACGCTCCACTCAGAAAATTCTTGAACTCGCAGAAGAACTCCGAGAATGTGATAACGGACTGCGTGTACTGAATCTCGGCGGCGGCGACGTCGACACCAAAACCCCAATGGGCGCTATGGTTTTTACCGTCATGGCAGCACTCGCGCAAATGGAGTTGGAGATCAAACGCGAACGCATCAACGACTCCGTCACCAAACGCCGCACCATCGGCGGGGACCTCGGCGGCCGGCGTCCCGCCTTCACCGACTCCCAAATCCGCACCGCAGCAAAACTCATCCAAGCTGGCGAACCAGCAACCCAAGTCGCCAAAGACATGGGCATGTCCCGCGCAACTCTCTACCGCAGAATCAAAGAGCAACAGGCTGAGACACCAAGCTGAACTCACCCTGAGTCCACCCTTTGACAAACCGACATTCTAACCCTGGAAACATATACTGCTACAAGCAGCTTCAAGAGCATAGCGGGGTTAATGAATGGTTCTCAAGGTACCAGATCCACGCTGAGCATGGGGTGAAGTTTATTGGCCCAGGTACTGCCGGCCTACGACCTGGGAAATGAAGCGCAAGATGAGGAATCCTGGCTACACCACGCATTGGAAGGAGCTGATGACTATGGAGGTCGCCTAAGCGTTACCGCGCGTTCAGCCTCGGTCTACGCGTATTGCGAGCACTCTGACACATAATGGACCCGTGATCCAATTCATCAGTAACATATCCCAGGGACTAGCGGTTGTAGCAACCCTCGTAGGCCTGGCTGTAGCATTCACTCAAATCAACGCATCCAGTCGTGGGCGAAAGCGAGCCGAACACTGGCGAACGCAGCTCGATAGCGGTCTATCAGAAAATAACGAGATCACCGCACGTGCACTCCACAAAACGGCGCTGGGGAAACTGGCAGCTATTGAACAAGTACCAGTAAACTCAATTGCCATACACTTCGTTGTACTGGGATTCTACATATATCTATCGGTTAACGTCGGAATTGAACTAGCCGAATACACCGTCGGTAAATCCACGACAGCCGAGGTTTTTGCACAGATTACGTCCAAGCAATATCTCTATTTTGTCGCACTCTGCTTCGCGCCCTGGTATCAGATACGAGCGATGTGGGCTCTCTATGATAGCCGCAAACGAATAGCCCAAGCCCTTATTCTAGACCTACCTACAATAGATATAACCCCCGACTCGTCACCAGCAAAAGAAGACAAGTGGCCTGTGTGGATCGCCGTCATCTATGCGGCTGGTACCGCCATGTCAGGAACGTTCGTTGGATTCACCTATTACTCGTTCAAACTACGAGACAACATCAACGAAGAAGTGGCCTCCTCATTGCTCAATCTAATGCCACTGCCGATGGCAGTTCTGATTGGCATCGCTCACATGAGCTTCTTCTACGCTCTCGAACATCTCAGGGGCAATACTCTAAAATCGCCCCCTTCCCAACAAACATCTGTATAAAGTTTTGGCTCTAGTGAGTTTCGGGAAGCGGTTTAGGGAAATCGAGAACGTTGGAAAACTGCCATATTGAAAAAGTGCTGGCATGGCGGTTTATAGCTTCCCAAAAACGATCGTTTTTGGCGTTCCGTAAGGGGATCGACATACGGACATCGTTTCGTTAGACGTTCCCCGTTTGAGAAACGATCGGAAGATTGGTTAGCTCGTCCCACCGATCGTCGCCAGCGGCTTCATTGCTGCTTCCACGCGTTCCGGAATCATCGTGACACGTGGTGTGAGATCTTCCGCAGGAAAGGTGTCATCGATGCATGTGCGCCAGTACTGCATGTGCTTTTCATCGAGCCAGTGCTCTGATTGTTCAACGCCGGAACCGTCTTCGCCCTGGACGCTGTACCAATACAAGTAATCGATTCCATCGATCGTCTCCGAGAAAATCGTCTCAACGTACATTTGTTCGGGTTCAAGTGTCTCTCGAACTGCGGCAGCATTCGCGGTCAGGAATTGCATCCACTCATCTACGATGCTCTGTGTGTTCTCGCGGACTCGGAAACGAGTTAGTTCAATCTTCATTCGTCCATAGTGCCGGGTTCGTTCCGTTGAACTCAAACTTAGTCCCAGTTGGCGTTCCGCGTACGGGTGGCACAGCACGGAGATCTCTGGGCAGAAGTGCTGACGGCTTTGGCACTGACGTCAGCCCTCGACACTTTAGCTGAACCTCTTGAGCTTCCATTCCGGTCCGTGATTACTTGGTATGCAGAGATACGACCGTCGAAAAATGGGGCTTTTGTAAACCACTAGCGGTTCTGAGCTGAGGGCAAAAGTCGCAACGTCGTCAATGGTTTCTTCCGCAAATTTAATGACCTCGTCCAACCCTTTGGGAATCGTTCGGAATCCGACATATTGCTCATCGTAAACAAGCTCCGGTGCCTCGCCTCCCAGCACCAGCGTGAAGACGCCGAGCCGAGGGCCTTGAAGATCTAAATCGACAGAGTGCCTACGCACATAGACTCGACCACTGAAATCCTCCGGCAAGGTCATTGTGATCTTCTCAACCCGATCCTTCAGCTGGGCGAGGTAATTCAGTACCTTTTGATCATCTTTCATGGACCGGAACCTAACCTCTCTCGTTTGGAATACGTTCAAGCGTCTGAGGCATCCAGAAACGATCGTATCCGGTGTTGTGTAGAGGGTCCCCTTCCGGTCAGGAAGGACTCTGCATACGAGTCCTGAAAACCACATTCATATTTCACGACGGAATCCGAATGAATCGGGTCCAATAGGCCACTGACGAATACTCGGCTGTACCGGTAGACTTGGCAATCCCGACGCACACAGGTAATCCGGTTAGCCGGAACACTTCGGCTTTGATCTTCTCGCCTGGGTTTGCAGTTCGTCGAGGGTGCCGCGCACCCCGAGGAATGCTTCATCGATGGAGTAGACCTCCACCCAGGCAGAGAACCGTGCCAGTAGTCTCATGACCCTCGCTGACATTTCCCCATACAGCTCATGATTAGAAGACTTCGCCACCAGACCCAAACGCGCAGCACCGGCAGCGAGTTTGAACCAAGGCTCACCCATACCAATACCCAACGCTTTGGCTTCACTGCTGCGTGCGACCGCGCACCCATCGTTATTGGATAATACGATCACCGGTCGGCCCTCCAACGTCGGATCGAAAACCCGCTCACACGAGACATAAAACGAGTTCACGTCCACGTGGGCGATATAGTCCTGACGGTGTGAGCTGGGGGAGTCTAGAGGTGGTGCAGGCATGTGGTGGCCACACCCCAAATACGGAAATCCGACAGCTCAGCCACCGGAAGATCCGGGTAGTCCGGATTCTCAGCCTTCAACACCACGCCGGTCGGTGAAGTCGAAAGCCGTTTGACCGTCATCTCCCCGTCGATCACCGCAATCACGACATGCCCATCCCGAGGCTGGATCGACCGATCCACGATCAAC
>NZ_DATEXC010000030.1:0-80896 GCF_035257265.1 Glutamicibacter sp. | reverse complement strand
CGGTATTCGCGTCCGTGTTCGCATCAGCGTTATCCGTCGTGTTCACATCGGTGTTCGCATCGGTATTCGCGTCCGTGTTCGCATCCGTGTTCGCATCAGCGTTATCCGTCGTGTTCACATCGGTGTTCGCATCGGTATTCGCATCCGTGTTCGCATCCGTGTTCGCATCAGCGTTATCCGTGGTGTTCACATCGGTATTCGCATCCGTGTTCGCATCGGTATTAGCCTCAGTGTTCGCGGCGGTGTTATCTGCAGTGCTATCAGCCGCAGTGAAATTCACCGCGTCTTCAGTAGCACCATCAGTAGCAGTCACTTCATGCGAACCAGCTTCAACGCCAACAAAGGTGTAAGTCCACGTACCGTCGTCGCCAACAGTGACCTTATCCGGAGTGCCACCATCAATAGCTACGTCTAGCTCAACACCAGGCTCGCCAGTACCCGTAACTTCTACGTCACCAGCAGGAACTTCCGAATCCTCAGCAGGAGTCAATATATCGACAACGGCCACTGCGGGCGCTTCAGCTGCTGCACGAACAGCCGAGGTACCCAGGTCAACGCCAACAGCCGAGGCACCAAGAATTGGCAAAACCTCTATCGAGAGCGCGGTTACGTAGTTCAGTTCACCGTCTACAGCTGGTTCTACAACCTGCGCTGCAGCCGGAGCAGCAACATCTGCGGTCGACGCTGGAACAGTCACTTCAGTCGAAGCTACGGTGCCCTGTTCGTTGATGGTGATTTCCAGAACCTCTTTAAGGAGCGGCTCGACTGCACCATTAACTACTGGCGCGACAACTCCAGTGACCAGCGCTTTGATACCGTCTGGGTAGCCATCAAGCAGTGCGTTCACGCTCTGGAAGGCTGGGCCTGTTACTCCAAGAACTAGTTCAAGAACACTGTCGAGCAGCGATCCAATGTTGATGCCGCCGAGACCGGGCAGGAGCGTCAAGTCATTTGCAAGAACGAAAGCGTCGGTGTTGCCATTGAGCAGGTCGCTCAATGAGCCACTAATATCAACTCCACCTGTAACGAGATCAGCGCCGAGCACCACAGCATCGGCGTCTGCAGTCAGCGTGAAGCTTGCTTCAGCAAGGATTTCGTTGACTGCACCAGTGAGGTTAGCGGTGACTTCGTTCAGCAATCCGGTCAGTTCAGCCGTAATCAGCGCCGCAGTAGCGTCGTCCAGCAACGGAGTGTTTTTAGGCTGGTCGTTCAGCCCGCCCGCAATGATCTTGGACAAATCAATGTTTACTGTGCCTTCGCCCAAGTTCAGCGAAACCGCACCGGTGTCGGAAACCAGTTCTTGAGCAAGTACGGTGCTCAGGGTGCCGGTAACATCATCTAGGCCGTTGACAACCAGATTGGAGTTCGACAGGCCTATCTGCGCAAGGAGCAGATTTATATTGACAGCGTTTAGCGAGCTGCTGATCGTATCGGTCAGTCCACCGGCGCCAGCAATTCCGTCCAGCGCATTTCCGAGAGCGGTAGTAGTGGTGGTCAGGTCTGCGCTCAGCTGGGAGATCAGCGGGCTATGCAGGTCTACAGTCGCGGAAGCGATCTTGTATTCGTGTGTCGGGTCTGCGCCATCCGTGCGCTCGGTGGTGGAGCCGAGTGCGCCCAGCTGAAGTTCAGCAACATCGAGGACTTCATTGGTCAGACCGGCTACACCAACTTGGCTGAACAGCTTAGTCAGGTCGATAGAAGCTAGTTCTGCGGTATTGCCGTCAACTGCCAAGCCACCGTCGCCGCCCAAGACGCCGGCAGAAGCCTTCGCATGGGTAGCGGTGTCCGCGCTTGCGTGGGAGGACATTGCTCCAGCTTGTCCCAGCTGGATAAGGCCAGTTCCATCGTCACCGATGACTGGTAGCTCTAGGGTGCCCAGCTCGATACCTAGCAGTCCACTAAGCAGTTCAAGATTCAGTGGGTTCGTCTGAGTTGCAGACGAACTTGGGTTTGCTGAGTAGGAGTAACCGGCATCGGCAACGTCCAAGCCAAGTCCGTCGACGTTGATGACCTGGCCGAATGCTTCCGAATCATCCGCAGGAGCAGCAAAAGCCGCAGTCACAGAAGGTGCAGTAAAAAGGCTGGCCACAACTGCGCCGGCAAGTACACGGCGAGCAGCGCGCGGGCCTGATCTCTGCTTAGTAGGGGTTTGCTTCGCTTGCACCGATGTCCTCCATGATTAGCTAAGTGATCCGGGCGAGACTAAATATGCCCAACTTTGACCTTATGTTCGATAAACACGAACTCACAGGTTATGTTCAGCCATTTCTGGGCAAATTCAGGTCAAACTTATGAGCTGAACGGCTATAAAAAAAGAACTAGTAGGCGAACTGGGCAGTAACTTAGCTCACTAAAAGGCCTATTTTTCGGTATTTTGCAGAAAAATTCGATTCAATTCATCGAAAAATTGGTGAGTGTATTAGCTCGCAAATTGATCGACTATGACCTTGTCGGTTACAAAAAGTGGCCGAATGGCCATATGATAAAGCCAGCTGAAGAAATGAAATGCACGTGGGGACGTGTTGGGGTCGTTCAATGCTGTCGTATTCGTTGCATTTTGAGGCAAAGGTGGTCCCCAATGAGCAAGATTAGGGTTCATTTGGCAGATAGCGATCATTTTTCGCGAGCCGGAATTTCAGGCGTTTTAGCTCTGGCCGACGATATTGTCATCGAAAAAATTACGGATTCAATGGCCGGCGCAGTATCCGCGTCTTCGGAGCACCGCCCCGACATTGTCCTTCTTGAAGCGTCATTAAACGGTAATGATATCTATCGGGCGATCCAGTCGATCGTCACCGAATCACCAAATACCAGAGTCGCCGTATTAGCAACTAAATATGACCGCACCGAAACCCTGCTCACTTATTCTGCAGGGAGTTCGGCATTGATTTCCAAAAGCTCGATCAGTGAAGAATTACCCAGCACACTTCGTCTGATCGCAACTGGATACAAAATTTTCGCAGTACCAGATGACGGCTGGGAAATGGTTTCGCTTTCTCCTCACCGGACTCAGAATCAGAGCATCATCGAAGCGCTCAATGACCGGGACCGGCGGCTGATCTATTCCGTGGCGGCCGGCCTCACCAATACACAGATTTCTCGTACCCTGCATATTTCCGAAGGATCTGTAAAACTTCACTTAGCACGTTTAATGGACGAGCTTAATGTCAGCAACCGGGTTCAGCTTGCGGTGATCGCCACGGAGAATGGTTTGATTACTTCCGCTGACCTGAAAACGGCCTAATAAACGGTTCGTAGCTGCGTGGCTGGAATCCACATTTCTTCACCATCACGTTCAATTTGCCGCCACGCACCTTGACGCGCCACAATAATCACCGCCGTATCTGACTGCAAAATGCGCGCTAATGAGTGATGATCTCCAGGTCCACGGCGAGCGTTGAGCCGGATGGTGGTTAATGCACGCTGATTCGGTACAGCAATCAGCCCACCTTTAGCGGGGCGTGAGGGCAGAGTCTGCAAATACATGCTCGGCACCCAGCCCAACAGCTGTCCGAATTGCACTTGTGACCACAACCCTTGCTGCAGAACCATGCGCACCTTGCTCGCCTGCTCAATCACCTTGAGCACTGGATAACCGGTGCCGCTTCCTTTGCGAAGGTTCAGTGTAGCGGTGGTGACGTGGGTGGCTTCGATCAACGAATAACGCGAAAGCACCCGTGGGCTTTGCTCGTCTTCGCTCTGGCCTTCAATTTTTTCGTCAAAGGCTGACGGAATCGGCTCCAGGTAAATATTTGGTAGCCAGCCATAGATGCGGTGAACATATACGTGAGCCCAGGACCCTCGCACTTCAACGAGCGCAATTTCAGTTCCGGTGCTCAGATTGCTCTGAACAAGGTAGTGTCGCCCGGCACCCTTGCGTAGTTTCAGCTCTGCCGTCGTGCGGTGCGTATGCGTCGGTGACGACGTCCGAGCCGAAGGATGCGGATAACCCAATTGGTTCACAACCACCTCGATATAGAAAAACTTAAGGAACCAGCAAGTAGCTGATTCCCTAAGTTTATTTCATGTTTGAAGAGTTTTTCTCTTCTTGTGGTTTTATTCGCCTGCCGGTGGGCGTGAGCCGAGCTCACGGTCCAGTCGCAGGATGCCGCTTCCGTCATCCCCGACAAGCTTCAGACGGTCCAGAATCTCGGATACGGTGGCCTCTTCTTCGACCTGTTCCTCGATAAACCAGTTCAGCATCGGGATCGAATCGATGTCATCCTCGGTCTGCGCCAGTCGGTACAGTTCACGGATTGCTTCCGAAACTTTCCGTTCGTGAGCCAAAGACACTGCGAAGGCGTCAGCAACGGTTTTGACGTTCATCTGCGGTGCCGGCTGCTCACCGATGGTTGGGTGTGCGTCACGGTCGGTCATATGAGTCATGAACTTTTCCGCGTGCACGATTTCTTCGGCTGCCTGCGCACGGAACCAACCGGCAATGCCGGAAAGGCTCATGACATCCATCTCCACTGCCAGCTGACGGTAAACGGTCGCAGCGGTCAATTCGAGAGTTAACTGAGTGTTGAAGGCTTCTGCAAGTTTTCCTGTAAGTTCCATGACTAAAGACTACGACTCATTTTCCTACTTGTCATCGAAGTTCGGACACACTAATTAGCAGAGTAATTAGCGAACACTTTTGAGTTGACCAGTAGTTAATTGAGCCGATGCTAACCAAGGTTAGGGCAACCGAACAGATTTGCCGGGCTTACTTTCCCAACCCCGCACGTCGCAATGCTTCGGCCATCGCGGTGTTTCCGCTCGGCGCTGGAGCTGCCTGGCGTCCCGCCTTTGGGGCGCGGTCCGCTCGAGTCTTCGCTCCAGCGTTGGGACGTTGTCCAGTACGAGCTTTGGACGGCTCCGAAACAGTTTTCTCTCCGGGCAGTTCGTCATCCAAACGCAAGGTCAAAGAAATTCGCTTACGAGCAGCATCAACTTCAAGGACCTTCACTTTAACTATCTGCCCCGAGCTGACCACTTCGCGCGGATCCGAAATGAACTTAGTGCTCATTGCCGAGACATGGATCAGTCCGTCCTGGTGCACACCCAAATCGACAAAGGCGCCGAAGGCCGCCACATTGGAGACCGTACCTTCCATGATCATCCCCGGCAGCACATCGGAGAGTTTCTCCACGCCCTCACGCAGCGCAGCGGTCACAAATTCGCCACGCGGGTCACGAGCGGGACGGCGTAGTTCTGCAATCACATCGCGAATGGTTGGTTCACCGAATTGTTCGGTGGTAAATTCCGCTGGATCTAATTCTTCTAAGCGTCGCCCACGGCTCTCTGCCGCTTGTTGCAAACTCTTGGCCAATGTATAAGCTTCCGGGTGCACCGAGGACGCATCCAGCTTTTCCTTGCCACCGGTGATGCGCAAGAACCCGGCACACTGCTCATAGGCTTTGGCGCCCAAGCGAGGAACCTTCAGCAGCTCGCGTCGCGTAGCAAAAGCACCGTTAGCATTTCGGTGGTCCACAATGTTCCTGCTCAATAGTGGACCTACACCGGCAACACGTGAGAGCAATGCCGGGGAGGCGGTGTTAACATCCACGCCCACCGCGTTCACACAGTCTTCAACCACCGCGTCCAGTGCCCGGTCTAGCTTTGTCGCACTCACATCGTGCTGGTACTGACCCACCCCAATGGATTTTGGATCAATTTTCACCAGCTCCGCGAGAGGGTCCTGCAAGCGGCGGGCGATAGATACCGCCCCGCGGATTGAGACATCTAGATCTGGTAATTCTTGGCTGGCAAGTTCGGAAGCCGAGTACACCGAGGCGCCTGCCTCGGAAACGATGACCTTGGACAGCTCTTTACCGCCCAGAGCCTTGATCACTTCAGCCGCCAGGCGGTCCGTCTCACGACCGGCCGTGCCATTACCTACAGCAATCAGCGAGGTGCCGTGTTTCTGCGCCAGCTTGGTGAGCGTCTTAACCGATTCATCCCATTTGTTGGCGGGTGCATGCGGGTAGATCGTGGCAATGTCCACAACCTTGCCAGTCAGGTCCACCACTGCCACCTTCACCCCGGTACGCAGTCCCGGGTCAAGGCCAAGCACTGCCTTATTTCCGGCCGGCGCAGCCAGCAGGACATCGCGGAGATTAGCAGCAAAGATCTTGACCGATTCATCCTCGGCAGCATCAAAGAGGCGAGCCCGAAGATCTGATTCAAAACGAGTTAGTAAGCGGGCTTTCCACGCTAGACGTACTGTCTGCTGCAGCCAGCTTGCTGCCGGTGAGTCGCCACCGGTGCTGATGCCCAAGGACGCAGAGATAGCGTTCTCGTACCCGGCACGAGCGTGCGCTAAGGCTTGGTCATCGCGCGGGTCCGCCTCGGCAAACTGAAGCTTCAGCACCCCATCACGCTCCCCACGCAGTAGCGCGAGCACCCGGTGTGAAGGCAAGGAATCCAGCGCCGCTACATAGTCCAAGTAGTCCTTGTACTTTCCTTGAGCCTCCGCGGTCGCAGTAGCTGCGGGGCTGGCCCCGATCCTGCCGGTTTTCCAGAGGCGCTCACGCAACTCGGGTGCGAGCACGATATCTTGCGAGACTCGTTCGGTCACAATCGAGCGCGCACCGGAGAGCGCGTCTAACTCGGTAGCAAAACCGGCCTCTGCGTTCAGGTACTCCCCCGCTGCAACCTGCGGATCGGTGTTGGGATTGGCTAGGAGTAGATCTGCCAAAGGTTCAAGACCCGCTTCTCGCGCAATCTGAGCCTTGGTGCGGCGCTTGGATTTGAACGGAAGATAGATGTCTTCCAATTCGGCCTTGGTCACTGCGGCGGTGATGGCTGAATCTAGTTCGCCGGTGAGTTTTCCGACTTCGATAATTGCTTCGCGGACCGTCACGCGGCGTTCTTCAAGTTCACGCAGGTAGCGCAGCCGCTCTTCGAGAAGGCGCAGTTGAGTATCGGAGAGCATGCCAGTGACTTCTTTACGGTATCTGGCGATGAACGGAACTGTGGATCCGGAGTCCAAAAGTTCAACGGCGGCTTTGGCCTGCCAGATAGCTACTGTGCTGTCGCCAGATAGTTCGATGGCCAGCTGTTCAAGGATTCTCTGCTCTGTGCTACTCACCGAACCATTGTGCCTCACACAGCTTATTCTTCAGATGATCGACTCGGTTGACACCCAGCTGATCCTAAAACTTGGACGTTAGACTTGGTAACTATGGGGAGTGTAACTATTCGAAAAACTGCTGCGATACTTGCCGTATCGTCGCTCGCAGCGTTGACCGCAGGTTGTTCCGTTTTAGAGGACACCGCGTCGTCAGCCGCCACACAGCTAACCGATGCTGCCGCGAAGGAAATGGTACGCCAGGCGTGCGCTCCAATTCAGGACGGAACCATTGACGCCGGAGAGTTGCGCGTGCTGGGTTCCATCATTACTTCGGTCGAGGGTGGTGGGTTGCCACAATCCATGATTGATATTCTCAACGAGCTAGCGAGCGCCGGAGATCAGGCCCCGCGTGCGCTGCAGGATCGGCTAGTTAACGCCTGCGAGGATTCCAACGCGGCAGGTAACTAACCCCGCGGTGATCTAGACTTTTGAATCATGGTCGAAATTCCCACTCGCGGTAAGGTCCGTCTCGATGCGTGGCTTTGGGCCGTGCGTATCTATAAAACGCGTTCGGCCGCGACGACTGCCTGCCGGGCTGGACACGTTCGGCTTAACGGGGATCCGGTCAAAGCCTCCCAAATTGTTGTTCCTGGAGATCGCATCCGTGTACGCAAAGACGGTTGGGACCGGGAACTGGAAGTCACCGGGCTCATTTCCAAACGTGTCGGTGCCCCGGTAGCGGTTAAATGCTATCTGGACCATACTCCGCCGCGTGAAAAGGTAGTCGTCCCGCAAGTTCCCATACGGGACAGAGGAGCCGGACGCCCCACCAAGAAGGACCGCCGCGAAATGGATCGCCTGCGCTCCTCTTGGTTGGACACCGAGGACTAGCTCAGCGTAATGGCGGGAACATCCGTCTCAAATTCGAAGATTTGTGCGTAGAACGCCAATGAACTTTCCAAGGCCTTGATGATGTTGGCCGACTGCCGGAAGCCGTGCTGTTCACCAGCAAACAGGATGTAGGCATGCGGAATTCCACGCTTTGCTAAGGCGTCGGCGACCACTTGTGATTGTGCCGGCGGTACCACCTTGTCCTCGTCACCTTGCAAGAGCAACACCGGGCAGGAAATCTTCTCCACATGGTTGATCGGAGCCCGCTTTTCATAGAGATCAGCAGCCTCCGGATACGGACCGACAAGCGAAAACATGTACTGGGACTCGAAGTCATGGGTATCTTGAACCAGTCCCACTAAGTCCGAGACACCATAACGGCTGATCCCAGCGGTAAACACGTCGGAGAATGTCAGCGCACACAGCACGGTCCATCCGCCGGCGCTTCCGCCTTCGATACCTATCCGCTGCGGGTCTGCCAGCCCCCGGTTGATGAGCGCCTTGATCACCGTGACGGTATCGGCAACGTCAACAACACCCCATGCCCCGCGTAGTCGATTACGGTAGTTGCGTCCGTATCCGGTGGAGCCACCGTAGTTCACATCCACTACCCCGATACCGCGTGATGTGTAGTAGGCAATGGAGGTGCTCAATGTGGCCACGGCCTGGCTGGTAGGTCCACCGTGAACGAAGGTTACATACGGTGGGAGTTCCCCTTCAAGCCCGGCGTAGCCAACTTGGCGAGGTTTGTAGAGCAGCGCGTGCACAGCCTGGCCCGCCTCATTAACACACTCAAACTCTTCGACCTCCGGAAGCATTTGCGGGTCTGGCAGCTGCTCGATGGATCGGGTTACGCAGCTGTGCTCTAGAGTTTCGATATTGATCAAGGAGATTTCTTCTCCATTGGTCAACGAGGACGTTCGGGCCAGTAACCAATCGCCGTCAAGATCCAGCGGACGCACCCGGGCAAAAGGCAAATCTAGATCCTCTAGTCCCCCGGTGGTGGTGTGAACCCGTGCAAGCTTAGTAGTTCCGGTTCCATAGGAGCAGAGCAGAGTCTGCGGGTTTTGGCTTAGGTACCATCCGGTGCCTACCTGCCATAGTGGGCCGGCAAATTCTGCAGCGCGGTCAACCAGTCGGACGGTACGTCCCGAGCTGAGCTGGTAGGTGTAAGGATTCCACCAACCAGAGGAGTCTGAGATAAATGCCAGGCGGTCATCATCAGCCCATTCGGGCTGCAGTACCGATATGTCTGGTCCTCCGGCAATGACCGTGTCTTGCAAGAAACCTTGCATGGAATATTCTGCGAGGTGAAGTTCGGTGCTGTCCCATGGCATATTTGGGTGTTCCCAGCTAATCCAAGTCAACTGCTCACCGTTAGGGCTCAACCGTGGACCGGCAACAAAGCGCGCGGGAGAACTGAGCAGTCGAATCGCTGCGAGATCTTCGCTAGCACTGCCATCAAGAGGAATTTCCACGATATGGCGGACTGGTTCACCGCGTAAATCTTCCATAATCGCCAGGACATGCCCTGCCGGGCCGGGAACAAATTCTGCGAAACGCAGCGCAGGGTCCGAATCGACCATGCTCTGCGGGGTCAAGGCAATCGGGGTTTCGTCTGCCAACAGCTGCAGATACACTCGCTGATCGCTGAAGTTGGCGAAGACTACCGCAGGTACATCCCCCGCTAACAGCAGCCAGCTAGCGCCGCCGTATTCGTGCACTCGCGAACGCACGTTATAGGGAGCATCAATAAGGGTTCGTCCCGCTTCAGGGCTGTGGCGGTCATACTCCACCAGGGTCATCCGACCGCCCTCGGAAGGCAGGCCTTCTTGCACAATGAGTTTGTCGCCGAAGAAGGAAGCGGCACCCAAAGGTTTAGTACCGGCCGCGACTTGCTCGGCTGAGATAGTTGACGGCCAGGATCCATAAGGCATGTGCTGAGGCATGTGTTAGATACTAGTCACATATTCTGCTCAGAACGACCCTCGACAAGCCATAACACGGTGCGCTTGGATGGAGCTATGGCTAAATTTGTGCTGTTTTTACGCGGAGTAAACGTCGGTGGGGTCAAGATTCTGATGAAAGATCTTGCTTCGCTGCTCAGCGATGCCGGATACCGCCAGGTAAAAACGGTACTCGCCAGTGGCAACGCGATCATGGAGGCTCCACACGATGACGCGTCACTGCTTCGTGAGCATTGCGAAGCACTATTGGCTCAACATTATTCTCGTGCGATTCCCTGTCTAGTCTTCACCGCGCAGGAGGTCCATGAGCTTTCTGAGGACTTCCCGGTGCAACTACCGGATACCAATCACGAATATCACCGATACCTTAGCCTGTGCACCAGTCAGGAGGATTCCCAGCAACTTCAGCTTGCGGCGACTGCGCTGGATCCGGCACAGCAAACGGCCCTTCGCGGCCGAGCACTGTGCTGGGTGAGTCCGAAAGGGCAAAGCTTAGAGACTCCGGTAGCAAAATTGGTGGCCGCTCAGTCCCGCAAGTACCTGATCACCACGCGGAACCTGAATACCTTAGTAAAACTTTCGACAATTATTCGAGCGCAGTAGTTCCGAGCATAATTAGCTCTGCTGTTTCCATTTCAACTCGCTGAAGGCCACTTCCATGCTCATTGTCTTCGATCTCGTTGGCATTTTCTTCTTTGCGGTCGCTGGGTCGCTGATGGCTGCGCGCCGCGGTTTCGACATCCTCGGTTCGTTGTTCTTAGGTGGCGTCACCGGCTTAGGCGGCGGCGTAGTTCGCGATTTGATCCTTAACGAATCCCCCGCAACGTTTGCGCACCCAATATATTTTGCGCCACCGGTACTCGCCGCATTATTGGTCTACGGCTTTACCCCGGCTATTCAGAAACTTCACCGTTTGGTGCTGGTCTTTGACGCGGCCGGGTTAGCCCTGTTCTGTGTCACTGGCACCATGAAGGCGCTGCAGCATAACTTCAACCCGGTGACCGCGGTACTGCTAGGAGTCATCTCAGGAGTCGGGGGTGGCCTCTTACGCGACGTGATTTCCAACGTCACCCCAGATTTGTTTAACCCGCGCGATATCTATGCGATTGCCGCGATGTTCGGCGGCACGCTCACCGCAGTGTTCTGGAGCCTAGAGCTATTCAACCCGGTGGTTGTGGTGGCTATTGCGGCGCTCACCTTCGCCATTCGTCTGGCCTCGTTGAAGTTTGGCTGGCGGATTCCGCTGGCTGCCGGTCATTGGTATCGCCCCAGCCCGAGCGCTCCGCCGCATGACGGGCCACAGCGACATTTCTAGGCGTTGCTACTGAACGCGTTCGAGTCTTCCCTCGCCCTCCGCGCCCGGAGCCGTATCTTCGATGGTGCGTGGCGGGTTGATGATAATTGCACCCACCAACATCACCACGATGCATACACCTAGCATCGAGAAGGCCGCTGC
Source organism: Glutamicibacter sp. (assembly GCF_035257265.1). Lineage (GTDB taxonomy): Bacteria > Actinomycetota > Actinomycetes > Actinomycetales > Micrococcaceae > Glutamicibacter. Next base: position 69,525 of record NZ_DATEXC010000030.1, on the reverse strand, counting down.
CCAGGAGCCGCTGGCCTGCTGGACTATGCCAAATAGCATCGGCACAACCGCTGCACCGGCATAACCTAAACCTTGAGCAAAACCGGAGAGCACCCCGGAACCGTAGGTGGTGCGCGAGCGCAGATTCATCATCAGCAACGCGATTGCGAAGGTTCCCTGTCCGAGCCCTGCCATGGAAACCCAGAACCAGGTTCCAGAGGTTGGTGAAAGGTAAATTCCCAGGTGGCCCACGATCCAGCAGGCGGTAAAAACACCCACTGCGATGATCGGGTTTTTTAACCGTGGAACCCATAGCGGAACCAGCAAGCTCACCGGGAGTCCCAGGATCGCGAACAGTGCCAGCATATTGCCGCTGCTGGCTTCGCTGAGCCCCTGTGCGTGAAGGTATGGCGGAAGCCAGGTGAAGTAGACGTAGGTCTGTGCGGAGTTCCCAGCAAGGAAGATCGCCAGTCCCCAGGCCACCTTGGATTTCCAGGGGTTGATTCGCACAATGTCATGCCCACCCACCGCTGGCAGTTGAGTCTCGGGACGCTGCACACGGCGGTCAGCAAATAGCTGCACGATCCAGGGGATCAGCACGATGGAAGACAGCAGCGCCCAAGAACCAATAGACGTTTTCCAGTTGCCGATATTGGCGAAAGGAACCGAAAATTGCGGGGCCAGCCAGGTGCCGATGGCAATCATCGTGACATATCCGCTGGTGACCACGCCGATACGGTCCGGGAAGTACTTTTTGACCAACGGCGGAAGTACCACGTTGCCCATGCCGTAACCGGCCAGGGTGACGATGGAAAGCGCCAAGAACGGGTAAACATTTGGCATAAATGGACGTGCCAACTGCCCAACCACGGCTAAGCCCACGGAGACGATGAGGGTTCCCTCTAGGCCCCAGAGCCGAATCAGCCGCGGAGTGAGCAGTCCAAAAACTGCAAAGGAAATGGGGGCCAGCATAGCCAGCAGGCCAGTGGTGAATTCGGTGAATTCGATGTCTTGTTGGATCCGGGCCAATAATGGTGGCACCGAGACTACCGCCGCGCGCAGCGACAAAGCCATCAGCAGAATGCCAAGCAGCGCTCCGATACGACCTTTGAGTCGTTTATTTGCACCATCTGTGGCCATGTGACACGTCCCTGCGAGAATATTCGTTGAGTTACTTCAACTTTTTTAGTTGCGGAACTAAGTCTAGTAATTCTTGGAGCCGGCCATCAAAAGTACTCTGGTACCAGGAGCCCGGCGTGGCTAAATGGGCATAGAGTCCTTCACCAATCAGGATCACTAAATGAGCTATCGATTGGTCACCTACCTCGTCCAAGATCAGCTGGAACCACCGGGAGTGCACATCTTTTAACATCTCCGAGGCGCTGATGACACCGGCCTGGGCCAGACGTTGCACCGCCACTAAATGCCGGTCCAATTCGGTATCAACTTCTGCGGAAGTCCGCACGTAATAAACCGACGCACCTTCTGGGACTTCACTCATGCGGGTCAGATCCAACTGCACATGCTCTTCGGTTGATTCGATCACCCCGACGGCCAGCGCCTCCTTTGAAGCGAAGTGATAAAGCAGTCCCCCCTTGGACACTCCTGCTCGGCTTGCCGTGGCTTCCAAGGTTGCGGCGCGTTCGCCTTCTTCACAGAGCAGCGAAATATAGGCATCGAGGCATTTGCTGCGTGCCGCTGGTGGGCGAGCCATTGAACTCCTTCGTAAGACGGTGACGGATTTAACCTTACATTCGATGGTAACTATACCAACCGGACGGTATAGTTATGAACGAGGAACAACTTCTCCTCACTCAACACACAATTTTTAAAGGCCAATCCCATGAGCTCACAGATTACCGAACGCACCTTGACTCTGAGTCGTTCGCGCCGCTGGGCCGCTCTAGCAGTACTACTCTTTCCAGTACTCCTAATCTCAGTGGACAACACCGTACTGTCATTCGCAGTTCCCGCTATCTCGACTGCCTTGTCCCCGAGCGGGGCGCAGCTGTTGTGGATCATTGATATTTATCCATTGATCCTCGCGGGACTGCTAGTACCCATGGGGTTTTTAGGTGACCGGATTGGCCGACGAAAAGTTCTTTTGATCGGCGCCACCGGCTTTGCACTCATCTCCGCTCTAGCCGCCTTTGCCACCGACGCGTTCCAACTTGTGCTGGCACGAGCACTTCTGGGCGTCTTCGGGGCCATGCTCATGCCTGCCACGCTGTCGCTGATCCGCAACATCTTTCCTGATGCGAAAGAACGCCGCACCGCGATTGCCATCTGGGCGAGCGCCTTTTCCGGCGGCGCCGTGCTCGGTCCTATCGTCGGCGGGATCTTACTGGAACACTTCTGGTGGGGTTCGGTCTTCTTGCTAGCCGTCCCGATGCTTCTTCCACTGCTCGTTGGCGGACTCTTACTCCTGCCCGAATCCAAGGATCCAAACCCCGGGCGTGTTGATCCCTGGTCGATCGTCTTAGTGATCTTCACGCTGCTGCCATTTGTGTACGCGGTGAAATCCTTCACTACCGAACCTTTCTACATTGCGGTCGGTGCGTTGTCTTTGGCAATCGTCAGTGGAATCACCTTTGTACGAAGGCAATTGGTCTTAACAAACCCGATGATTGACGTGCGGCTCTTTTCAAATGGCGTGTTCTCCGGTGCGTTGACGGTGAACCTCATCGGAGTCTTCTCCCTGGTCGGCTTCATTTACTTCGTTTCCCAGCACCTGCAGCTGATCGCCGGATACAGTCCGCTTGAGGCGGGCCTGCTGATGACTCCCGGGCTCGTGCTGACCATGGCCTTCGGTTTACTTTCGGTTCCGCTGGCCGCCCGCTTCGGCGCGCCGGGCATTATGGTCGGAGGTCTGCTGCTCTCCGCGCTTGCCTACGCGCTAGTGGTCTTTGCAGGATCTTCTGGAGATGTCTTCTGGCTTATGGTGGCGTTCTGCATCTTGGGCATCGGTGTAGGCATGTCCGAGACCCTGTCTAACGACATGGTGCTCAGTGCGGTGCCCGCGGCGAAGTCCGGGGCCGCCTCGGCGATCTCCGAGACCGCATATGAGGTTGGCGCGGTGCTCGGCGTGGCAGTGCTCGGAACGATCCTGAACACCGTGTACGCGGCTCAATTGCGAGTTCCCGAGATTCTCACCGAGACGCAAGTCCACTTAGCTGGCGAAACTTTGAGCGGCGCACATCAAATTGCCCAAGGATTACCAGCCAGCCAAGCACAAGACCTTTTGGCCTCCGCAGCCCACGCTTTTGACAATGGAGTGCTCATTACCTCGAGCATCGCTGCGGTCTTAGCTCTGGTCGCCGCAATCGTGGTGGCGCGAATCATCAAACCCGCTACTCGGTGAACGAATTAGGACACTTTTTGAAAATCTTGATTAATTAGGTCAAAGATATTCAAAAGTTGCGAAACTCGACGTAGGCTAGGCAGTGTAGTTCCAAAGTAATTCGCGAAGAACCCTTTAGAAGTTTGTGAATGTCGATCCGCATGGTTGGCGCGAACCCCTTCTAGACGTGAAGTGAATGACTTGGCTGCTTCGTTAGATGGCGAAATTTCGGTTTCAAAGTCTCACGTGGATTACAACCAAGCTCACCGATAAGAACGGTGAGGAACGTCTGAAAGGACCAAAGAATATAATGGCAACCGGTATCGTCAAATGGTTTAACGCTGAAAAAGGCTTCGGATTCATCGCTCCAGACAGCGGAGATCCAGACGTCTTTGCTCACTTCTCCGCCATCCAGACCGAGGGATTCCGTTCCTTGGAAGAGGGCCAGAAGGTTGAGTTCGAAGTAGTTGAGGGCCCTAAGGGTCTTCAGGCAGCGGACATCCGCGGACTCTAAAGTTCTACGGCGAATAGCCTACAGACTTGAGCGATAACGTCGCCTTCCCAGAATCATCAGGGAAGGCGACGTTTTCACGTTAAACTCCATTCCCGGAATACTCCCGCACTTAGGTCGGTTGTACCCGGTGTGAAGCTTTCGATTCTTGATCTTGCCCCGGTTGCTCCTAACAGCACCATCTCCGACTCTTTTAAATCATCGGTACGGCTTGCGCAGCTTGCCGAACGCGCTGGTTATGAACGTGTTTGGTACGCCGAACACCACAACATGCCAACCATCGCCTCCAGCGCGACCTCGCTGCTTATCAGCCATGTAGCCCACCACACCGAAAAAATTCGTTTGGGTTCTGGTGGTGTGATGCTCCCGAATCATTCCCCCTTGGTGATCGCCGAACAATTTGGCACCCTGGCCGAGATCTTCGGAGATCGTATCGATCTAGGTCTGGGCCGTGCCCCCGGTACGGACATGACCACCTTGCGTGCGCTACGCCGCGAACCGTCGGCCTCTGATTCCTTCCCGCACGACGTGCTCGAGCTTCAGGCCTACCTGGCCGGTGAATCACGGGTGCCAACGGTGCAGGCAATCCCTGGCGCAGGAACTAACGTTCCGCTCTACATTTTGGGCTCATCTCTCTTTGGCGCTCAGCTCGCCGCGCAGTTTGGCCTGCCATATTCCTTCGCCTCGCACTTCGCCCCGGCGGCGCTGCATCAGGCGATAAAGACCTACCGCGAGCAGTTCAAGCCGTCGGCTCAGCTGGCCGAACCATATGTGATCGCCGGCGTGGGTGTGATCGCTGCGGACAGTGCAGCTGAAGCTCATGAATTGAAGGTACAGGCTGAACGCCAACGCGTGTCATCCTTCTTGGGCCGAAACGCCAAGAAGGAATTCACCGAGGCAGAGCTCGATATGGTGATGACTACCCCGCAGGCCGAACAGATCTTGGATATGATGCGCTATACCGCCATAGGTACCGGCGAACAGGTCGCCGAATACCTGCAGGAATTTGCGCTGAATGCTCAGGCTGATGAACTCATTACCGTGCATAGCCCGTTGCATGAAGAGGATCGATTGAAGTCGGTCCAGCTGACTGCGGACGCCTGCCAGCTGGTTAGCGCGGGCTAATACTGACCCAACGCTTGCACGCGAGCACCAACGCGATCACCAGCGTTACGGTGAGTACACCTTCTACGCCGATATACGCGTAGTGCCACAGTGATCCGCCATCGGAATTACCGGCGAGCACCGCATCGGTGCGTACCGAGAGTCCGGGGCGGATCACTGCCGCTTTAAGCAGCAACAAGAATCCAGCGATTCCCACGATCCACCACCAGGCACGGTCCATATGGCGTTTAAAGCTTCCTGCGAGCCAGCAGACAAAGAGCACAATTTCTACCGCGTTCATGGCGGTGAAGACTAACCGGCCAATCCCTAAGCCCAAGGGGATGGTGATTCCCGGAGCGGTGAACTTCAAGGGTGCTTCGATGAAGGAAATTCCAATAATCATTCCCAGCCATATTGCTGGAACGAGGATTCGGGCGGCAACCGCCCAAGTAGCGGCCCGTGAGGCCGCCAAAGTTGGGGAGGTACTCATGCTTTCTAGGCTACGCCGAAATTTTTCGCTCGCGGACCAGTGACGTGACCGACCAGCAGGTCAGCACGAGGGCCAGTAATGCGCAGAGAATGCTGAAGACTAAAATGCTTAACTCTTGGCCATAAACTCCCACGGCCCAGCCCAACGCGATCACCGGCAGTGCGCTGCCTAAGTAGGTCACCAGATAAATGGTGGAGACGGTCTGGGCGTGCAGTGACGCTGAGACGGCGTTGACCGCACCGCTGAATGCGGTTCTAAAAGCCATCCCCTGGCCTAGCCCAATGAGCGCCAGCGCGACGATAGCTGACCACAATGAACCATGTTCGGCGGCGATCACTAGCCCGATGGTGCTGGCTGCCAGAATCACTAACCCGACAGGCAGTAGGTGTTTTCCACCGCGGATAACCACCTGGGAGAGGGCCGAGACACCTAGGGGCAAGCCTGCGATGAGTCCGATCACCGGGAGGAAATCCAGCTCGAAGACCTGCGCGAAGTAGCCCGGTGCCAGCGACAAGGCAAAACCAAATACCGCAAAGCTCAAGAATCCGACCAGTGCACCCATCCAGAATTTTGCGCGCGCCTCTGCCGGGATGCCTAATCTGCGCGGTGCTAAGGCCCGATGGCGGTCTCCTCGTCCGGCCATTGCGATGGCCGGGCGTGCCTTCAACGCGACCAACGGGATCAGGGTTGCTAGGAGCAGTATTGCTTGGATAGTAAACACGGTGGTGCGCCCGCCAGGCAGCAGCGCAAGCACACCGCCAAGAACCGGACCGAAGGCCACACCACCAGAGGAGGCAAGCAATGTGAAGCGTGAGGCCCATTCGGGCTTATGCGGCAGCAACTCACGCAAGGCGGCAGCGCTGGCTCCGGTGGCGAGGGCCACGCCCGCTCCTTGCAATCCACGGCCCAAGCACAGTTCCCACAGGCTTGAGGCACTACCGAAGCTAATGGTTCCCACCAGGGAGACGATAATGGCGAGCACCAATGCGGCGCGGCGTCCGATGTGATCTGACCAGTGGCCCACGATGTAAAGGAAAAACATCAGTGAACAGACGTAGCTGGCGAAGGCAATGGTGGTGCCCATGGCACCAAGTGCGAGGTCCTGCTGTAGCTGGGGGTACAGCGGCGTGGCAAGGTTTGCGCCGACCAGCAGGGTGAAACTGACCAGCACCGTGATGCTTAACCGGGTATTGATCCCGGGATTCCATGAGCGCACGGTGGTTCGGGTCGGTTGCATGCGTAGTTCACTGATTACCGACATGTTTTCTCCGAAGCGGCGCGTGGTCCAAGGGATCTGGCCAGGTTGTTGCATTAGAAAGTTTTTTGCCGGCGGGGTTACTCGCTACCCCACCGGCTAGTTGAGCGATCTGTAAGAAAATGTCTACTGATCTAGACCGTTCACTCACAAATATCCGGCAAATCGGGGCAGCGGGTCTAAAAAGTTGTTAGAGTTTGAGCAAAATAATCAAAATATTGCCCCACAGGGGTCTGAGGAGTGAGCAAATGGTGCGTTTGGATGACGTCGATCTGAAAATTCTGCTGGCGTTAATCCGTGATCCCAGAATTCAGATATCAGAGCTTGCCGACGAAGTTGCGGTGGCACGAAACACCGCTCAATCCCGTTTACGCCGGCTCCAGCGTGCAGAGATCTTGCGTGCCGGCGGCAGAGATGTAGATTTGTCCACACTCGGCTATGACGTGCTGGCCTTTGTCACCTTGGAAGTTCTTCACCGCGAACTGGATACCGTGGTGACCTCACTGCGGCAGATCCCTAATGTGCTGGAAATCCACGAAACCTCGGGCCGCGGCGACGTCTGGGTCAGGCTCATCGCCACCGACACCCACCAGCTGCAATCGGGGTTACGGCAAATTCTGCGGATCAAGGGTGTAACCCGTTCGGAGACTACCTTCGCGTTGCACACGCACTTGGCTTACCGCACCTCTCCACTGCTGGAGCACTACGCCGAACACAATCACTGAAAGTGCTAAAAATACAAGTCTTTCCTTGAAACGGTTACCGGCCTAGGCTGTGATTACGAGATGTCACGAGGGATAACCCCGACTCTCGTCGGGTCCCTCGCAATTTGTGGAGGAGTACGCGATGACTAAGGATTTTGAACCAACCGACTTCAATCCAGAATATGGGAACGATATCTACGAGCCGGATGACGGACGCGATTCCCAAGCCTACGAAGGCTCCAGCGATGCTCCCGAAACTATGCGCAACATCGATCCGCTCGCGACTCGCAGCTACCTGCTTGATGACGATCTGGAAACCGAATCACAGCTGGATAATGAATTCACCGAGGAGTCCAACGACGACGAAGATGAGGACTAGCTCACTGACTAAGCATCCCTTAGGCTTCTGCGTTTAGAATTTAGAAGTGATCAATCCAGTCCATCTGCGTACCCTGCTCGAAGTGGTGGCGCATCGTTCCTTTGCCACGGCCGCAACCCGGCTGGGCTATACCGCCAGCGCCGTCTCCCAGCAAATGACAGCCCTAGAACGCAGCACCGGAACAACATTGTTCTTACGCGGTGCCCGTTCAATTACGCCTACTCCCGGTGCGATGCGCATGGTCCGCCATGCCAAGCGGGTGTTGACGGACCTCGACGCGCTGATGGCAGACGTTGCCACCATCTCCACGGACTCCAGCGAGCGTGAGGAAATCAAGCTTGGGATCTTCCCCTCGCTGGCCACTTACGCCCTGCCGAAGTTACTGACCTCCGAGGACTGGAACGCGCTGGGAATTAACCTGCGTCTGTGGATCGGTGAGCCCCAGCAGACCGTCGCCGGACTTGGCAATGGCGGGGATCTTGATCTCGCACTGATTTTCCAGGTGGGCCCCGGAGGGCTTAGCTGGCCCGCCTCCTTGGAGCGCGCATGGCTTGGCGATGATCAGTTCCGTGTGGTCATTCCGGCCTCGTGGCCTATCGCCGATGACGCGCAGCTTACCGTGGACCAGTTGGCCGAATGGCCGTGGATTTTCCACCACCCTGGCACTTCCGACGCCACACTGATTTCCAGGCTCTTTGCCTCATACAATATTCACCCGCAGGTAGCTGCGTATTGCGATGACTTTAACGCCTCGCTGAGTTTAGTTTCCTCGGGTCTGGGCGCCGCGCTGGTCCCAGACCTGGCGATGACTCAGGCTCCCGAAGGTCTGCGCATTGTCGATGCTCCGGAAATTAGGTTGGCGCGCTCTATTTTTGCGCTGAAGCCAGAGAATTCGAAGAAGCCTAAAGTCGCCCTCGTTTTGGACCGGCTCACGCAGATCCTTTCCGACTAGGGTAGAAAGCGATCACTGCCGGCTGTTTAGGAAAGGGCGATCTTGGAAGAACTTGTCATCGCAAAAGTGCATGGACCGGTAGGGCATCTGCAGCTGAACCGTCCAGCGAAAATTAATGCCCTGAACCTGCAGATGCTGCAAGAACTTCACCGGGTCTTGCATCTCTGGGCCGAAGATCCCAAAATCGAGTTGGTCTTGCTCACCGGTAACGGCGAGCGTGGATTCTGCGCCGGCGGCGATATCGCAAACTTCCATACGGCGCTCACCACCGGTGCTCATGAAGACTTTTTGGCGCTGCTTTCCCTAGAGTTCGACACCGACCACCTGATCTCGGTCTATCCCAAACCGTTGATCACCGTGGCGCACGGGATCACCATGGGTGGGGGCATTGGCCTGGCAAGCCATGCACCGGTCCGTCTAGTGACCGCACAGGCCACCATGGGCATGCCCGAGGCGCGTATCGGGTACACCCCGGATGTTGGCGGAACTCATCTGCTCGCTAGCGCCCCGGGTCATTTTGGCGAATACTTCGCCATGACTGCCGCCTCGTTTAGCGGTGAGGATGCGGTTTTCCTGGGTTTCGCCGACGCGGTCATCTCCACCGAGTTCGCCGAATCCATCTTTGACGAACTCGATGACCTCGTGGGGCTGGGCTCCGCAGATATTGCCTCAGCCATCGAGGTGCTGCATTCGGTTCCCGAATCGCACAAGCTCGAACTTGAACAAGGCTGGGTCGACTACGCTTTTGGAGCCCCCACGCTGGCTGAAGTTTTGGAGCGGCTGACCGAGATGGTGCACCCAGCGGCCCGCAAGGCCGCCGCCAGCATCGCGGGCAATTCACCGACCAGTGTGGCCGCCGCGTTCCATAGTGTGCGTGCAGCCCGCGCGGAGCAAAACCTTCGCAGCGCGTTAGACCGCGAACTGCGGCTGGCTGATTACCTGATGCATCTGCCGGATCTTGCCGAGGGAATCCGTGCGCAGATCATCGACAAGGACCGCAACCCGCAGTGGAAACCAAACAGCCCGGCCGCGGTGAACGAGGCCGAGCTGCTGGCATTATTGGACGGCTAACCGACGGTCTTAGACTCCTGGTTTGCCTTCGGGCCTTGTGACGTCGTGTGGAAGTGGCACAACTTTCAAGGAATTCGTCGCGTCAATACGCGGCGCTTTCGTCTCGTCGTGCTCTGCACTGGCCCGATTGTGGTGCTTCAACGCAACATTTCTCGGCCGGCCATAGGCCACTGCAACATGCTCCCCGAAGTGGTCTGCGTCTGCCTCTTCCCAGTCTTCTTTCCACGACGGCGGAGCATCGTGCAATAGCTCTCCGGGCTTCAGCCAGTGGAACAGCGAGGCGTAGGAAAGTGTGGACTGCAAGTTCACCCGACGGCGCAGCATCCGAGTGTTCAGCTGATCCGGGCTTTCCAGGCCCATGGAGGCCATGATCTGTCCGGCTTCGGTGACAGTCAACCGGTGGTAGTTGTAGACACGGTGGCCTTTATCTTCCACATCGATGGCGCGTTGCAGGCGCTTGCTCTGCGTGGCCACACCGACCGGGCAATGATTCGTGTGGCATTTTTGCGCTTGAATGCAGCCGGTCGCCATCATCATGGAACGCGCTGCAAAGGTGAAGTCTGCACCTTGGATCAGTCGTTTGACGATATCCGAGCCGTTAGCCACCTTGCCGGCAGCCGCTATCCGGATTTCGTCGCGTAGCCCTGCGCCCATCAAGACGTTGTGTACCAGCAGCAACCCCTCGGTCAATGGGGTGCCCACATGATCTTCGTATTCCAGCGGGGCAGCACCGGTACCGCCTTCGGCGCCATCAACGGTGATGAAGTCAACGAGCACGCCTGTTTCGATCATGCCTTTACAGATGGCCATCACATCGGTGCGTGAGCCGACACAGAATTTGATTCCCACCGGCTTGCCCTGAGCCAGTTCACGCAGCTGCGCAACAAAGGCCATCAGTTCCCGGGGAGTGGAGAATTCTGGGTGGCTTGCCGGAGAGATGCAGTCCTCCCCCATGGGAACCTGTCTGGCCTCGGCAATTTCTTCGGTGACCTTCGCGGCCGGCAGCACGCCGCCCAGTCCGGGTTTTGCGCCCTGGGACATCTTGATGGTGATGCCTTTGACCTGTGGAAGGTTTGCTTTATGTGCGAAGGATTCTGGGTCAAAACGTCCCTCGGGGGTACGACACCCGAAGTAGCCCGAGCCAATTTCCCAGAAAAGATCTGCCCCGAATTCCAGATGGTACTTGGTCAATCCACCTTCACCGGTCTCATGGACAAATTCGCCCATCGCCGCTCCCTTATTCATGGAACGTACGGCGTTTGCGGACAATGCTCCGAAACTCATGGAGGAGATATTGAGCAAGGAGATCTCATAGGGCTGGGTGCACTGGCTGGAGCCGATGCTGATCTTATGCTGTTCGGTCGCTGGGGCCACCGGTGCGCTGGAGTGCAGCAGGTATTCGTGGCCAACCTCATTAACCTGAAGTTCGGTGCCAAAAGCCTTGTGGCTGTCCACGCCCTTAGCGCGGGCGTAGATCATCGAACGGGTATCTCTGTTGAAGGGCGCGCCGTCGGTATTGCGTTCAATGAAGTACTGCTGAATTTCGGGGCGGATGAATTCAAAGAGATACCTTGCGTGACCCAGGATTGGGAAGTTGCGCAGGATCGAGTGTCTTTTCTGCGTAACGTCTCGGATTCCCACCGCCAATAGCGCCGCGGTCAGCACCACCAGGATCCACCACACCCAGTTGCCCGATGTCCCTGCAAGGAGCGCGGTGAGCACAAACCCGGCCGCCAGCACGAACAAAAACAGAATCACGACTATTCGCATCATGTACCCGACACTAGTACGTGTATGGAAAGCTGTCAGGGTGACTCGGCAGTAATCCAATCGTTTTCTCGCACCACCATTGAATAGAACACCCCGCTGGTATTGGCAAGTAGCGACTGAGGCGTCCCGGCCTCGACAATTGTTCCCGCAGCGAGCACCATCACCGCGCTGGCCTCGCGGACGGCGGCTAACCGGTGGCTGATCAAGAGCACACCCATCCCGTATCCGCGCCGCTCATTAATGGCCTTGAGCACCAGTTGCTCGCTGTCCGCATCCAATGCGCTGGTCGATTCGTCCATGATCAATATGGCCGGGTGGCGCACCAGCGCGCGTACCAAAGCTAAACGTTGACGTTGTCCCCCGGACAGACTGGTAGAACGATCCGCTAGCCGGGTGTCCAGCCCATCGCGTTGGGCTCTGAGCCATGGGCCCAAACCTAGTTCGTTGATGACCGAGCGCAGTTCTTCATCGGTAATCCCTACGGCCCCCAAAACAAGATTTTCACGGATACTGCCGCGGACCATCACCGCTTCCTGGGCGACCAGGACAATACGTGAGCGAAGTTCCGCTAGCGGAACCGTGTCCAGCGATACCTCGCCCAGACTCAACGTTCCGTCACTTTTAAGTGCGCGGACCAAAGCTGCGGCAATCGAGGACTTCCCCGAGCCCGAGGCTCCGACAACTGTCAGCAGCTCGCCCGGCGAAATGCTGAAATCAACGTCCGTCACGACCTGACGTTGCCCGTGTGACACGTTCAGGTTTTGCACGTTCAGTGTTCCGGTATGCGGCAGTGCCACGGCGCCCGGTTGCTCGGCCACCACCGGTGGGGCGCTTGCTGTCGCGAACAATCGGCGAGCGCTAGCCAGGGAATCTTGAAGTCCGAGAACAAAGCCGTCAACCGCGCGCACAGAATCAAAGGAGGGCACCGCGATGACCACTAAGATGATGGTGGCTGACAACGAGGCTTCGGATACGAGCACCAGTATCAAGGCACTGCCCCAAATGACTATTTGGCTCAGTGCCGCACGTAGTCCGGTGACCCAGCCTGCACGCTTGCCCTGCGCCGCGTCGGCGCTAGCGGTGGTGCCCAGTCGTTTAAGCATCTGCTCCCCGGCACCGAAGGCGTGAAGCACCTCGATGCCTGCCAGTGATTCCAGCACAAGCTGGTTTTGTTTGCCACGTGAGGCGGCCGCTGAACTGGCGGCGCTTCGCAAGGCCGGCACTCCGATCATTGGAAGGAGAAGTCCAACGATCACATACCCGCCCAGCAGGATAAGCGCTGGGGTGCTGCCGAAGTTGAGGTAGGTCCACCAACTCACCGTGGCACTAACCACCACTGCTGCCACCATAGGTGGCAGGGTATGAGCGAAGAACACCTCTACCTTGTCGATATCGCGGGTGGCTTTGGCCAGCAGCGATCCAGAACTCTTAGTAGCCGCGGTGAAGGGTGCCTGCTTTGCAAAGGCCTCATACATCGTTGAACGCAGCCGGGACAGCGCCAGGAAGGCGACCTTATGCCCAACATATTGTTCCGCGTAGCGTAGCCCGCCTTTGAGCAGTCCGGCAAAGATGATGGCCACAATAAGAAGCCCAAAATGTATTCGGGGGAGCTGCCCGGGAAGTTCAAGGCCAATCACTTGGACCAGTCCCATACCGGCGAGCAGGTAAATACCCAAGCCGACCAAGCGATTAAGACAGGCGAGCAGGCTGGCGAGCGCCAACGGTGGCAGCAGGTCCAGGGTGTGGGAGATCAGCCAGCGGGAACTGGCTAAGGAGCCAGGAAGAGTTTGCGGCTTGCTCATGGTTGCTCCCCCGGTCCTTGCCGTCCGCCAAGTGAGTGCACACGGTCGGTGAAATTCTCCATGGCCCGTTTCAAATAGCCCTCGCGCTCTAACAGTTCGGTGCGCGCCCCGGCCTGCACAATCCGTCCCTGATCTAAGACCAGCACCTGATCATAATCGGCGAGTAAGCCCAACCGGTGGGTGACGGTAATAACCGTCAGATCCGCTGCTACCTCGCGCAAGGTGGCCAGCACCTGCTCCTCGGTTTTAACGTCCAACGAACTAGTCGGTTCATCCAATAAGAGGATCGGACGTTCAGCCAGCAAGGCCCGTGCAATAGCCAAACGTTGTGCCTGGCCTCCGGATAGTGTGGCCCCGCCCTCGCCGAGTACCGTGTCCAGCCCCGCAGGCAACCGCCCAAACCAATCCGACAGTCCGACGCGTTCGATAAGTTCAATCAGCTTCTTGTCTTTCGCCTGTTGATGCGCGAAGAGCAGGTTGTCCCGCACACTTAGCCCAAAGAGTGTCGCACCTTGTTCAACTACTGCAGTATTAGAGCGCAAGGTGGCGGGGCCGAGTGCTTGATGGCCTTCGTGGATAATTCCTGCGCTAGTCTCCAACTGTCCTTGCAGTACTCGCAGTAACGTGGTTTTGCCGCTACCCGAGGCACCAATGACCGCGGTCTTCGAACCGGGTGGGAAACTAAAGTTTAATTGATGCAGCGCTTCGGGATAGCCTTCATACCCGGCACCCAGATCTTCTAGCTGGAGGGTGTCCTCGCGCAGGTTGACGCTCAGCGGGTTAGCCGAGGAGCGGTGCCACGGGGTTTGCATGACTGACTCGATTTTTTCTTCCGCCGCGCGACCGGTCATCCCGATATAGAAGAAGCTGCCCACGTAGTTGACCGGGGCCAGCATCAGGAAGCTGAGCAGAATCAGCGAGACTCCCTCCCCAGCGGTGATCGCCTGCGCACCGACTCGCCACCAGGCCAACAGTGCCGCTGTAGCCAGCAGAAGCACCGCGAAACTCGCGTCGATGACCAGTAGCACCAGCTGGTTTCGGGCTAGTAGCTTCATCACCTGCAAGCGTACTTTTTCACTGGCCACACCAATACGCTGCCCCATCCAAGCGGCGCCGCCGTTGAGTTTGAGCATATTCAATGAACGTAGGGCATCGACAAAAGTCGCCGAAAGTATTCCTTGGGCCCGGCGGTATTCTCCGGACGAACCACGGAACAGCTTCTGAAATCCAAGGACAATCGGCGGCACCAGTACGGTGGGAATCAACAGCAGTCCGGCGCTGAGCGGGTCAATGAACAACATAATAGAAATGAGCACCAGCACCGGGGTGGCTACCGCGCAGATCGCGGGGCCAATGAACCCGGTACGGAATCGTACCGACCGGTCTACCGCGTCCATTGCGGCATCTACCAGTTCACCCTCCCCTAAGCGGCGTACCGCCAGCGGTCCAATATCCATGTAGTGGCGAACCAAGCGGTGACGTTCTAAAACTGTGAGCTTACGTGCGGACCGTGCGATGAGCACCGGAGTCAATAACGTGGCCAGCGCTACTAATAACAATTCATGGACCGCGGCCAGGTACCAGCCGAGGTCTAATTGCTCCCCGTTGTGAAACAAGTCGATGGCGCGGCCAATGAGCACCGTCAGTCCCACGGTGCCAACGGCCGAGAGTAACCCCAGGCAGACCACCGCCGCGGTGGATGCCGAAAAAATTCCAAAGACCCTACGCACCCCTCCATCCTAGGACGAAAGCCACGCGTCATAGGTTGGCAACCACCGCCCGGAGAGGGGAAACTAGCTAAATGACTACTCCGCCAACGGCTAAGCACCCGCATTCTGTCACCTTGCGTTTCCTCGCAGCACCCACAGATGCCGGAATCACCGGGACCGTGGCTGCCGGAACCGTGCTGGAATGGGTAGATAAGGCGGCCTACGCCGCCGCGGTGGGCTGGTCCGCAAATTACTGTGTGACCGCCTACGTCGGTAACATCCACTTCGCTGACCCGATTCACTCCGGGGATCTGGTGGAGGTAACTGCCTCGGTGGTGTACACCGGGCGCAGCTCCATGCATATCCGTACCGAGGTCTCCTTCTCGGATCCGCGCGAGCTGAAACCTGTCACCTCCTCCACCTGCTTGGTGATCTTCGTAGCGGTAGACGAGCAGGGGAAACCCACACCCGTACCGTCCTTTACCCCGGGCACCGCACGTGAACTTGAATTACGTGAGCATGCCTTGGCGCGCATTGATATTCGTGAGCGCATCGTCGCTTCGATGAACAACCAGTCATACACCGATGCGGGCACCGCCGAAAGAGTCATACTGCGCTTCATGGCAGCCCCCACGGATGTGAACTGGGGCGGCAAGGTACACGGCGGCATCGTGATGAAATGGATCGACGAGGCAGCGGATTTGTGCGCCAGCCGCTACAGCGGGTTGGACACCGTCGCGGTCTTCTCCGGCGGGGTGCGCTTTTACCGTCCGCTGCACATTGGAGACCTGGTCGAGGTTGAAGCCCGGCTGGTCTACACCGGAACCAAGGGCATGCACATCGCGGTGCATGTGCGCTCCGGGGACCCAAAAACAAATCAGTTGGAGCTGACTACCTACTGTTTGACGGTGATGGTGGCCCGCGACGAATCCGGCACCGCTGTACCGGTGAAGGCATGGGAACCGGTCAGCGAGGAAGACTCCCGGCTCTGGCATCACGCCCGTGAACTACTTGAAATCCGTGCCAACGCCCCGGGCGGGTACACCCCCACCCACCTGAGCCATGAACACCCCACCGCGAAGGTCTCCCGATGAACACCCACGCCTTTGTCAAGATCTGCGGATTAGCTACCGCCGAAGATGTCACCGTGGCAGTAGCCGGTGGAGCCGACGCACTCGGTTTTGTGTTGACCACCTCGGCGCGTGAAATTACCCCCGCGCAGGCTGCCACCCTGACCGCATTAGTACCCGAAGGTGTCGCCACCGTAGCGGTATTCCGCAGCGAAGACACCGCAACCGCAATCACCCGGGCTCGCGAAGCAGGCGTTGGCTGGATCCAGCTGCACGGCACGCGCACCCCAGCGGAGGTAGCCGCGGTACTCGAAGCAGGGTTCAGGGTCATCCGCGCGGTCCGCATGGATGCGCCAGCAGAGCAATTTGAGTACTGGGGTGAAGACTTTTTACTGATTGACGCCGCGGTGCCCGGCAGCGGCGAAAGCTGGGACTACGCCAAGGTACGCACCCTTGCCGCCGGCCGCAACTGGTTAGTGGCCGGCGGGCTCAGCGTAGCAAACGTCGCCGCGGCGCTCGCCGAGTCTGGCGCCAGCGGCGCGGATGTTTCCTCCGGGGTGGAGTCCTCGCGCGGAGTGAAAGATCCGGCACTGATCACCGCGTTTTTGAAGGCCGCCCACCAGTAGTCTTTAGCCCTAACGGATGAGGGAGAACGGTGCCGGTTTGCGGGCTCCAGGCAAAGCGCTTGCTTCACGCCATGCGGTGATCCATTCGGGCAGCACCCGGTCTTCGGGCAGGGTGGTTCCCAGAGCGGCGAGGATTTCCTCGTTCGATACCGGCCCTTTTTTGCCGGTCATTCGTGTGGCGATGTATCCGCGGGCGTAAATCTCGCCGTTGACTACGATGTGCTGTTCAAAGTAGATGCAACGCTCGTCCATGCCCAACACCCGAGTCTCCTGGGTGAACTTCACGCCCAATTTCACCGATTTTCTAAAGGTCATAGTTTCGGCTTGCACCACCGGGGTCCACTTATTTTTTCGAAGTACGTCCCAGGCTCCGGAGCGGAACATCAGATCGAAGCGGCCCAGATCAAAGATTGAGAAGTACATTCCGTTATTAATATGACCGGCGAAGTCGATATCCGTGAACGTGGCGCGCATCGGCACCGACCCGGAATCGAGCATGGAGATCTTGGAAGCTTTCTTGCTTCGGACTAGCATCATCAGGATGCGAAAAATCATGTGCATGCCATCACATTACCGTCCGGTAACTTATTTGACCATGTTCAATGACACCTACCGCGACGAACGATGTAATCCGCAAGACTCATCCATTGGGCACCGCCGGGCAGGTAAAGTCCTGTGCGGACGATCAATCTCGCCATCGATACCCGAAAGAGGAAGAGACCATGCTCCGCCTCTCGCAGCTCCTGCACCGCCGCGTCCCCTCGTTGCCACCGCCCGACTGGGAACGCGAGGCACCCACCCCGGCGGCACTTCGCCGCGATATCTTCTCGGCACTGGGCTTCTTCGTTCTGGCCTTGCTGATGCAGGAATTGGTGCTGTCGATGACCGAGGCCGGCAAAAGTGCGGACCGCCCGCTGGCCTTTGCACTGCTCGCGGCACTGATTTTGCCGCTGATGTTCCGCAGACGCTGGCCGATCGCCATGATGCTCATCGGATCCGCCGCATTTCTGATTGGCGGGTCCACTGCCACCGCAACGGTGGCCATGCAATTCTGTGCTCAGTTAGGCTATTTTTTGGGTCTCTACACCGCGGTAGCCTGGGCGCGCAACCGCCGCGGGCTGTGGACCGCAATGGGCTTGGTACTGCTGAGTATGGCAGTGTGGCTGATCATTTCTTTCTTCACCAGCGACCTCTTCGCGGCCAATAACCAGCTGATGGTTGAGAACCCCATGGGTTCCATCCCGGAAAATATGGCCCTACCGCTCTACTCTTTCGTCATCAATGCACTCTACTTTGGCGGCGCCATCTTCATAGGGCTAACCAGCTGGTCAAACTCCTACTCCAAATCGGTAGTACTCAGCCAGGCAGCACGCATCGCCGTCCAGGCAGAAGAACTCGCCGCCCGCGCAGTCAACGAGGAACGGCTGCGCATCGCGCGAGAATTACATGACGTTATCGCCCACCACATCGCGTCCGTCGGGGTGCAAGCTTCCGCCGCCCGATTAGTGCAACCCCGGGATCCGGCACAGGCCATCGAGTTAATGCGCGGCATTGAATCCTCCGCACGCAGCGCGGTGGCAGAAACCCGCTCATTGCTCGGCGTGCTGCGCGAACAGTCACTGGATCATTCCGAAACCGGTATGTCCTCCAGTCGTGACCCGGAACCTTCCATTGCCCAAATTTCCCAGCTTCTTCAAGAGAATGCCGCGCAAGGACTACAGGTGAGCCTCTCCCGCGATGAACACAGCCACGACTTCTTTGACTCTCTGGCCCCCGGACTCTCACTGGCCCTGTACCGGATTAGCGGCGAAGCGCTAGCCAACGTGCGCCGCCACTCCACCGCACGCACCGCCACCCTCGCGTTACGCTCAGGAATCGACGAGCAAGGTACCTGGGTAGAAATTGAAGTCACCGACCAGGGCTCCCCCCGGCCAGACACAGCGGGCACAGGTTTTGGCTTACGCGGCATCCGCGAACGCGCTGCACTACACCACGGCCTCGTAGAAATCGGTCCGCGCATCCCACGCGGCTGGCGCACCCGCGCGCGACTCCGTCTGCCAGATACCATCGACAGGATTGAATCATGAGCAAAATTTCGGTGGTGATCTGTGATGATCAACCGTTGATCCGTTCTTCGCTGAAGCTCATCTTGGAAACAGATCCGGGCCTTGAAGTCATCGGCGCTGCCAGTAACGGGACCGAGGCGGTAGCGCTGATCACCGAGCTCACCCCAGACGTGGCACTGATGGATATTCAAATGCCACAGCTGGACGGCATCGGAGCCACCACCCAGCTTTCCGGGTCTACACGCACCAAAATCATTGTGCTGACCACCTTTGACCGCGAAGATTACCTATTTGACGCACTTGATGCCGGCGCCAGCGGATTCCTGCTGAAAAATGCCGAACCCGAACTGCTGATCACCGCAGTCCACCAAATCCACGCCGGCTACGGATTGCTCTCCCCTGAGGTCACGCTCAAACTCATCAAACGCCAGACCGGTACGGCCCTCACCGCCGGCGCCGACCAGTCAGACCTCACCCCGTTGCGTGCACTAACTGCCCGCGAGCTGCAAGTGCTCACCGAGCTGGCCACAGGCAAAAATAACCAGGAAATTTCCGAGGTGCTATCACTGTCCGAAGCGACGGTGAAAACACACCTCTCCAATCTTTTAGCCAAACTGCACCTGCGCGACCGGGTGCAAGCGGCCCTCTACGCCCACCGTGCCGGGCTCATCCAATAGTTTCATCCCTCCGGCTCACGTAGATGGACAACGACCTGCCTAAGCTGGAAGTACAGTGACCACACGCCAGAAAGACGGCCCCGCCCATGCTCGAACTCCACCAGATCAGCCGCTCATTTTCCGGCACCAAGGTGTTGGATGAGGTCAGCTTCGCGGTGCCGCGCGGTGCGCTGACCGGATTTGTCGGCGCCAATGGGGCCGGGAAAACCACCACCATGCGCATCATCATGGGGCTCCTCGCCGCGAATTCCGGCCACGTGTCTCTAGACGGTAAAACATTGTCGGCGCCGACCCGGCCAAGCTTTGGCTACATGCCCGAAGAACGCGGGCTTTATCCCAAACAACCAATCATCGATCAGCTGATTTACCTGGGTCAACTGCACTCCTTATCTCGGGCTACCGCCCGCGAGCGCGCCATGGAGCTGCTCTCCCGCTTCGGATTGGAACACCGCGCCAAGTCAAAACTCGAGTCGCTCTCGCTGGGAAACCAGCAACGTGTCCAGGTGGCCGCCGCGCTGCTGCACGAACCAGACGTGCTAGTGCTCGATGAACCTTTCAGTGGTCTGGACCCACTGGCTGTGGACGCGATGAGCTCGATTCTGGCCGATTACGCGGCCCGCGGCGTCCCGGTGCTCTTCTCTTCACACCAACTAGATCTGCTGGACACCTTGGTTGATCATTTGGTGATTATCCAAGATGGCAAGATCCGCGCCAATGCCTCGGCCGAAGAACTACGTGCGGCTCACACCTCCCGTTACCAACTTTGTTTAGGCGCAGATGCCGGCTGGCTGCGTACCGAATCTGGAGTCGAAGTGATCGACTTGTCAGGTTCCAACGCCCTGGTCAGCTTCGCTACCGTCGCCGATTCCCAACGCGTGCTCACCCACGCACTGTCCCGCGGCAACGTCACAGAATTTGCCGTGCACCGCCCGGCACTGGCAGATATCTATCGGGAGATCATCGCATGAGCACCCAAACTACTCACCCCTGGCTGATCGTCACCCTGCGCGAGGTGGAAACTAAACTGCGCGACAAGGCCTTCATCATTTCCACCCTTGTCACGCTGTTGCTGATTATCGGTTCGATCGCCGTAACCGGATTTCTCGCCACCCGCACCACGCAATTTTCGGTGGCCGCCACCGACCAGGCCAGCCTCACCGTGCTCAACCAAGCAGCTTCCGATGCCGAAGAACAGTTGAAAATCAGCGTCGAACAGTTGCCGCCCAATGATGCCACCGCGCAACTAGATGCCGGTCAGCTTGATGCCACGCTGAGCCAGAGCGCCGCAAATAAATTCATGCTCACCGGATCCGATGAAGTCCCGGCAAAGCTGCAAGGGGCGCTGCGTGACGCCACCGAAAAGGTGCTGACCGCGCAGCTGCTCACTTCGGCCGGCCTGAACACAGACCAGCTGCCGGGCGATAAAGCGCTGGAGATCAGCCAAATGCATGGGGACGCCGAACGATCCTCAATGATCCAGGCCATGGCCTTGCTCTTTTCGTTCTTGTTCTACATGTCCGCAATCATCTTCGGCATGCCTATTGCCAACTCGGTGATCGAAGAAAAACAAAACCGAGTAGTGGAGATCCTTGCCTCAGCGATCAACCTTCGTCAGCTGCTCGCCGGCAAAATCCTGGGGAACGTGATTCTCGCACTCGCCCAATTGCTGCTCTTCCTAGCGGTCGGTCTGCTCGCCGCCTATCTCTCACCAGTCCAGATCCCATTTCTTGGAGTCGTCTCGCAGGTAGCTGGTTGGTTTGTGGTCTTCTTCCTCGGCGGATTCCTGGTGCTCGCAGGCATCTGGGCGACACTCGGTGCACTAGCCAGCCGCACCGAAGACCTCCAGCAATCTTCCGGGCCGGTCATCGGAGTGCTGATGGCGGTGCTCTTCATCGGGATCTATGCCAAGGGCGGCTTCCTGGTGATCGCGTCCTATGTGCCAATAGTTTCCTCCGTGGCGATGCCAATCCGTCTGCTCAGCGGAGAAATCTCGCTGGTCGAACCGATCATCTCGCTCGCAATCACGCTGGCTACCTGCTGGTTCACCATTTTGTTCGCCGAACGCATCTACCGCCGGGCGGTAATGCACACCGGTGGGGCGCTAACCCTGCGCAAGGCGCTCAAGCTGGAGCTCTAAACCGCCAATATAGCTAGTACACAGCCGCGCTGACTACACTTGATTCGGTGACCGAGAACAAACCACGCATGCAGCTTTCAGCACTGTCCATCTTCATCTGGTTCGCGGTGCTCCTAGGATTAGCCGGCAACACGGCGCTAGCCATGACCCATCTGGTCTTAGGTTCGAACGCCCTGGTAGTAGTCAGCCTCTGGGTACTGCGCTGCCTGGTACTGGCCGCTTTGTGGCTGCTGCCGATCACCCGTGCGGCAAAAATCTTCGGCATTGGGATCATCATGCTTAGCCTGCTGCTCGACGTCTTGCTCAAACTCCCGGTACTCGGCACCATTGAATACGGCGACTGGTTCTTCGTCTCTGCCTTGGATCTAACCGGAGCCTATACAGGCTATTTCCACACCCTTGGCCTGATCCTTCCGTTACTCACCCTCACCGGCTGGTTTATTCTTCGCCCACGTCGCCTGGCTGGCTGGATCACCGGCCTGGTGACCGGGCTGGGGCTGGGCTTCCTCACGCTGAACACCGCTCAGGCGGCCGACGGATCGCTGACCACTTTTATGCTCGCCACCATGGCACGCTATATCCTGCCCGCGTGGTTTGCGGTCGCCGCCGATGCGATAGCAGCCCGCTACTCCGGTCCTGAGAAATTGCCTTCGAAGTCCTCACGCTGACCCACGCACCGCTCCATGGGCAACACGGACGGGCATAGTTCTGCCAACGACCTCGGTAATAGCAATTCGTGCGGTGCTCAGAGTAGCGACTACCTGCTTGATGAGAAGAGCTGGCTCGCCCATGGCTAAGACCATCACCGGACTCATCTTGGCCTTCGAGTTAGTCGTAACCCTCACGTTCTAATCCTCGCCTGTATTAATCGCTCCATTACTAGGATTGCTGCTCATCATAATGGCTAACAAAACATCGGTCATGGACGATTTACGCAATACATGATGGCAAAATCTCTACGGAGTAATCGGGCTTATCGCCATCGCAGCGTCCTCAATCCGGCTCGTCACAGCACTAATCGAATAGTGCCAAAATCTGAAACGAGTGAGGTGTCAGCACTGCCTGCAGTGGGATTGCTGACACCTCATTTACGTCAAGCCACCAAGAAAGGACCTGGATGGTGGAGTCTCATACTTGAGCATGTCCCCTACCTCCAAGAAAGCTGACCACCATGGATGACTATCATCCGCGCTCCCGACACCGTGTTTTAGCGATCTGATCAAACCAGGCCAACCGCATCCCCGACAACGTCAGGTTCACCAAAGACGCAGCCACCCTGGCCGCTGCCCCACGCGTGATATGGCTCTTGTCGTCGTTGAACCCCACATCACGAACCCAGTGGACCTAATGCTCGATTCCCCCAATGGTTCACCAGCATCCGGTTAACCACCATTGCATTCTCCCTGCCAGGCGCCAGCGAGGTCACCACGTAAACAGTCTCCCGCCTGATCTTGCCGTTGGCTGTCCGCTGGCTGATACGGGTCAGCTGGCCCACCTGCAATGCCCACTGCCAAGCAATCTTCAACGAGTCGACCGGGGGCCCCAGCTTCAACCCACGGCGCACATACCTGCCGCGTTCCCAGACTTCCATCCTGTCGGCCACCGGGATGTCATCCCAGCCCAGGGCAGCACATTCAGCCTGGAGCGTGGGTTGGTTACCTTTCACGCTTATCACGTACGCGCACCCGTAGGAAATGCAGTTGAATGACTTTATCCAATCAACCTATGAATTGGGTAGACTGTCCGGACTTTGCGGTAACCCTGTCTTCGAGCAGACGAATCACGCACTGACATGTAAGTCTTCGAAAAACCACCTGGTCAGGTAGCGCTCTCGGAACTATTGTCTACAAAGGCAGGAATTAATATGCTGGCGCCTATACTCCTGTACAGAAGGAGGTTCCATGCCGTCTCTAAGCAGCATCCTGACAAAACTCAAGATTCGTCTTGGCTCGAAACATTCACAGGACCTGATGGTTTACGTTGTCTACGGTAAACAACCCAGCCCGTTTCCGGATCTGGAATGCATAGAGCCAATAATTGCGATCGTGGCCAGTGAACGTGAATGCTTTGCGATTCAGGAAAAGTATCTAGACACTAAAATCAGCTGGGAAGCCCGAAAGGTGCAGGGTGCTGAAAGCATAGACCTGGCAGGAGGCTGCGTTTTGTATCTCACGCATACTACTTTGTCATCGTACGATGAGGACGCCGATGGGAATCCAATCTTCGGGATCATGGAGTCTCCACAGCCCACGGCTCTATATTGCAGTCGGGAGACCGCTGAACAAGCAGCACCGGAGCAATACCTGCACATAGTCACCCTCGGTGAAATAAACTTTCGCGGGGTCGGAGAGCTTTTGGAATAAGGATCCGTCACTTTGCGCCAATACCTGAAGCTACCAGACATGATGAGTTACAGGAGATGGTATCCGTTCGAATGCCGCTTCAGGCCAGCTCCATACTGTCTCATTTAACCATCGTTAAGCACCGTGGGCCGGTCCGGCCTCAAGAAGAGGTGCGGACCGGCCCACGGACTGTGCGCTAAAAATCAGCGGTTTGCTAGATCAATTCATCGCTGAGGTGATTCGGCGTACCGAAGCGGTGCGCGGTAATCGACACGGCCTGCTCGTGCAGGAACGGCAGCATTTCCACGCGTCCGGCACCGGTGACCGGCGAGGCGTAGATCGCCACATCCGGCTTGCCATCGGTAGCCTCGGCCAGAGCCTTCACCGAACCACCGATCAAACGGATTCGTGACGAAGAAGCCGGTCCGGTCTTCGCGGCCAGGCGAGCAGCCCGGGCGGCGAAAGCTTCCGCATCCTCATCAACCACGATCACCGAGTGTTCGGCGAACAGATTGCGCACCCCGCGAGGCAGTTCCAGCTCGCTGGAAAGCAGCACACGGGATCCTGCGGTGACCCCGGCAGCGACCACACGCAGCGCCTCGGCCACACCGTGTTCACTGGTTGCGGCCTCGAAGCGTACGGTGACGTCTACCGGCTTGTAGCGGAAGATATTGCGTTCCGAGACCAGACCCGAGCGGTCCTTAGCCTGGTTGAATTCCTGATTCCACCACAGCTTGTCGCTACCCAGCGCACCGCGCAGCCACGCCGCGTCGGTTTCGGATAGCTCCGCTGCATTCAGCAGCCGTTCGTCAAAGACGGACAGTGCGGCGGTTTCGCGCACCGGTGCGTCAACCCAGCTGCCCATGCCGACCAGGTAGTTCGGGCCACCAGCCTTGGTGCCTGCACCAATGGCGGACTTCTTCCAGCCGCCAAATGGCTGGCGCTGCACGATAGCGCCGGTGATGCCACGGTTTACGTAGATGTTTCCGGCCTGGATGTTTTCCATCCAGTAAGCCAACTCATCGCGGTCCAGCGAGTGCAAGCCCGAAGTCAACCCGAAGTCGACCTCGTTGACCAGCTCTACTGCTTCCTCCAGGGTCGGTGCGGTCATCACGCCAAGGATCGGACCGAAGTATTCGGTCAGGTGGTATTCGCTGCCACGCTTGACCCCATAACGCACGCCTGGCGAGTAGAGCTTGCCCGAGTCATCAAGCTGCTTCGGTTCCACAGCCCAACGCTCACCGGCACCGAGGGTGGTCAAACCACGCTTCAGCTTTTCACCTGGCTCATCGATCAATGGGCCCATCTGGGATTCCGGGCTCCATGGGTAACCGACCTTCAGCGACTTCACCGCGTCGATCAGCTGGCTGTTGAAGCGCCGTGAATCTGCCACGGAGCCAACGAGTACTACGAGTGAGGCGGCGGAGCATTTCTGCCCCGCGTGCCCGAAGGCCGAGGCAACCACGTCGCGGGCTGCAAGGTCCAGGTCCGCATGCGGGGTAACGATGATGGCGTTCTTGCCCGAGGTTTCCGCCAGCAGTGGCAGGTCCTTGCGGAAGGAACGGAAGAGTTCTGCGGTTTCGTAGCCACCGGTGAGGATCAAACGATCCAGCCGCTCGTCGGACACAAGCTGGGTACCCAGGTCACGGTTGCCGGCGAACACCAGCTGCAGTACGTCCTTAGGCACTCCGGCGTCCCAGAGGGTCTGCACCAGCACCGAACCGATGCGCGAGGCCAAGGTGGCAGGCTTGATGATCACCGCGGAGCCGGCGGCCAGTGCGGACATGGTCGAACCGGCAGGGATTGCCATGGGGAAGTTCCACGGCGGAGTGACTACCGTCAGCTTCGAAGGCACAAAGGTTGCGCCATCAACGGTGTCCAGTTCCAGTCCACGCTGCGCGTAGTAGTGCGCAAAGTCGATCGCCTCGGAGATTTCCACGTCACCCTGGTCGATGTTCTTTCCGCATTCCGAACCGAGTACCTCCAGCAGCATCGCGCGGCGCTCTTCAAAGAGCAGTCCGGCGCGGTGCAGAATTTCGGCGCGGGCCTGCGCACCCAGGGCCTGCCACTGTGCCGAGGCGTCAACGCCCATGGCGATGGCCTCGTCCATTTCGCTGGCCGAGTGCAGGGTATTGGCCGCAACCAGATCCTTGCCGAGCTTAGAATCCTGCATCTTGGAGAGGATCCCGCGTCCCCAGCTGCGGTTCACGTCAAGATCAGGGTCGGTATCCGGGGTATTGAAGAAGCTGGTGGATCCGTCGGCAAACCCGGCCACGATCCCGGTCAGTGCCGGGTCGGACTCCTGACGGTTTTGTACGCGGTGCGAGGCCGGCACCACATCATGCAGGTTTTCCAGCGAGGCGAGGAAGCGGTTCTTCTCCCGCTCAAAGAGTTCCTCGTTCTTCTCCAGTTCGAAGACCGCGGACATGAAGTTTTCCTGGCTGGCTCCTTCTTCGAGACGGCGGATCAGGTAGGCGATGGCCACGTCGAATTCAGCCGGGTGCACTACCGGGGTGTACAACAATAGTTCGCCGACGTCGCGGCGTACCGCTTCGGCCTGGCCGGTGGCCATGCCCAGCAGCATTTCAAACTCGATGCCGTGCTTGACGTCGCGCGCCTTGGCAAGTAGCCACGCTAATGCGATGTCGAACAGGTTGTGTCCTGCAATGCCGATGCGCACGTTGTCCACGTGGCCCGGGCGCAGCGCGTATTCGAGTACCGACTTGTAGCTGGTGTCGGTGTCCTGCTTGGAATGCCAGGTGGCTAGCGGCCAGCCATGGATGTCCGCCTCCATGATTTCCATGGGCAGGTTAGCGCCCTTAACCACGCGCACCTTAATAGGAGCACCGCCCTGCGCCACACGGGCTGCGGAGAACTCTTGAAGTTCAATCATCGCGCCCAGTGCGTCAGGTAGATAGGCCTGCAAGACGATGCCGGCAGACAGTTCCTTGAACTCTGGCAGTGCCAGGATCTTGGTGAAGACCGCGATGGTCAGCTCCAGGTCCTTGAACTCTTCCATGTCCAGGTTGATGAACTTCTTCTTTGCTGCCATATTTGCCAGCTCGTACAGTGGGCGCAGCTTTTCGACAATGTGCTCCACCGCTTCGTCGAAGGCCCAATGGTTATGCGGGGCGACGGTGGAAGAGACCTTGATCGAGACGTAGTCCACGTCATCGCGGCTCAATAGCTTGGTGGTGCCGTCCAGCCGGCGGGTTGCTTCGCCCTGGCCGAGGATCGCCTCACCGAGCAGGTTGACATTCAGGTTGACGCCGTCGCGCTTGATCTTGGAGATCGCGCCGCCCAGCTTGTGATCCGACGCGTCGATGATCAGGTGTCCCACCATTTCGCGCAGCACACGGCGCGCGATAGGCACAACGATCGATGGCAGTACCGGTGCCATGGTGCCGCCCAGCGCGACTGCCTTGCGCATGTACCAAGGCAGGAAGCCTGGCACCATCGGGGCCAGCTTCTTCAGGTTGCCCGCGGCGACCTTTAGATCTTCAGGGCGGATGACACCATCAACAAACCCGACGGTGAAGTCCAGACCCTTAGGGTCCTTGAGTACTCCGGCCAGCCGGGCTGCGGAGGCATCGATAGGGAAGGTGGAGGCTTCGGTCAGCCAGTGACGGACTAGTTTAATTGTCTCGTCTGCAAGTTCTGCCGGAAGGGTCAGGGGGTTGCCTGCCGAGTCGACCGCCGGTGCGACGGTTCGTGCGGTGGTGATAGAGGATGACATGTTGTGTCGGTCCCTTCGATGCGATGCGTACTTGGATTAAATACACCGAACGCGAATTTCGTGATGGCTGACGAGCTTACGGAATCACCGGATAGTTGGCCGCGAAAATGCTGTGTGCAATTCGAGTATGACCCTAACTTTGCTTAAGCAAAAGTGAACAAAACCGAACGTTTCACTTCGGGTTTGCTAATGTATTGACAGGTGCTTAAATCACCCCTTTTGCACCCTCAAAGTACCGCGTAGAGACCGGAGTTGAACCCATGCTTGAACTGCGAAGATTACGTCTACTCAGGGAGCTAAGTATTCGCGGAACGATAGCCGAGGTGGCGGACGTACTGAGCTACTCTCCTTCCTCGGTTTCCCAGCAATTGAGTCAACTCGAAGAAGAGGCCGGAGTCGAGCTCTTGCGCCGCAATGGACGCAAGCTGGCACTCACCCCACAGGCCCAAGTTCTGGTGGCGCACACCGAAGAATTATTGGGTTCCATGGAACGCGCCGAAGCAGATCTGGCAGCGACCATGTCCAGCGTCTCGGGCACCGTGCGACTGGCAGTATTCCAGACCGCAATGCTCGCGGTCATGCCTCCGGTATTGCGCAAACTTCATGATCTGCACCCACATCTGCGCGTGGAAATGACCCAGCATGAGCCGGAGGAAGCACTGCATGAAACCAGTGCGCGGAACTTTGATCTGGTGATTGCCGAACAGTATCAAGGTCACGCCGCCCCGATCTTTGAGTCCTTAGATCGCCGTCATCTAGCCCATGATCCGATTCGTTTAGCTCTTCCACTGTTCGGCGGCGAGGGCAATACCGATTTTGATCGCGTCACTTCGCTAACCGAGGCAGCCACCCTTCCCTGGGTGATGGAACCCCCGGGAGCCGCGAGTCGCCACTGGGCGGAACAGTCCTGCCGCATGGCCGGTTTTGAACCCGACGTGCGTTACGAAACGGCAGATCTTCAGGCACATGTCACCCTGGTGGAAACCGGCACCGCGGTGGCATTGCTGCCCGATTTGGTCTGGACACAGTTCGAGCGGCAGCTGCGCTTCGTAGATCTAGACAACTCCCCGGTGCGCACTATTTTTACCGCCATGCGCCACTCTTCAGCGCGCTCCCCCTCCATTGCAGCGGTGCGCACCTTGGTGCACGAACAGCTAAAAAATCAGTCCGCCTAAGAAAACTCGATTCTGCTTCTGCCAGGTAGTTCGGTAGTGTTCCTAAGGTCACAAAACGATTACGAGCGAAGTAGGTCACCGAGACAAACAGGAATTTAAGTGCAATAGTGGTGACTCGCACCACAAGATCCGCTGTCTACTCGGGTGACCACTCGCTCCGACGGACAATAAACGGCAATGAGGGAAAATGTCTGACCAGACCTATCAGATCATCGCGATCGTCATCTACATGGGCGCGATGCTCGGCATCGGCTACGTAGCCTTTAGACGAACGAACGACATCGACGACTACATGCTTGCAGGCCGTGGCTTGAAGCCCGGGGTAGCAGCCCTGTCCGCAGGTGCAAGTGACATGTCCGGCTGGCTGCTTATGGGCTTGCCCGGCGCAATCTACCTTGGCGGCATGCACGAGGCTTGGATCGGTATCGGTCTCTTGATCGGCGCCTGGCTGAACTGGAAGTACGTGGCTCCTCGCCTACGTTCCTACACCGCAATCTCGCAGAACGCCATCACCATCCCCAGCTTCTTTGAAAAGCGTCTGAAGGATAATAAGCACCTGCTGCGTATCGGTAGCGCGGTCATCATCTTGGTATTCTTCACCTTCTACGTCTCTTCGGGCATGGTCGCCGCCGGCAAGTTCTTTGATGCCTCCTTCGGCTGGCCTTACCTGAGCGGCATGATCTTCGTAGCGGTCATCACCTTGCTCTACACCCTGTTTGGTGGATTCCTTGGCGCATCGCTGACCGACGTGGCTCAGGGCCTGCTGATGTTCGCCGCACTCATTGCCGTACCTATCGTCGCTGTCATACAGATCGGTGACTTCGAAACTCTGGGCTCGCGCATCACCACGGCAAACCCCGAGGCATTCAACCTGTTCTCCTCGTTCTCCGACAACGCCTGGTGGGTCGCGGTCCTCGCGATCTTCTCCACCGCTGCATGGGGCTTGGGTTACTTCGGTCAGCCGCACATCCTGGTCCGCTTCATGGCGCTGCGTACTCCAGCCGAGGCAAAGACTGCACGTCGCATTGGCGTGGGCTGGATGTTCCTGACCTCCATTGGCGCAATCGCGACCTCGCTGATCGGTATCGCGTACTTTGCGAAGGATCCGCTGAGCGAGACAAACAGCGAAACCGTGTTCTTGCTGCTCAGCCAAGTCTTCTTCCACCCATTCGTCGCTGGTCTAGTGCTCGCGGCCGTGTTGGCAGCAATTATGTCAACGATGTCCTCACAGATGATCGTTTGCTCTTCTGCACTGGTTGAAGACCTCTACAACATCACCGGTCGCAAGGCTTCGCCGAAGGCGCTAGTGATGCTCGGACGCACCGGCGTGCTGGTCATCGCGGTCGTCGCAGCACTGCTGGCACTGAACCCGAACTCCTCGATCCTGGACCTGGTGGCTTTCGCTTGGGCCGGCTTCGGCGGCGCCTTCGGTCCCATCGTGCTACTGGCCCTGTACTGGCGTAAACTCACCGCGATTGGTGCCTTCGCCGGCATGATCACCGGTGCAGCCGTTGTCTTCATCTGGGGCAATATCGATGTGTTGTCCAGCAACATGTACGAAATTGTGCCAGGCTTCTTGGTCTGCCTCGTGGTTGCATGGCTCGTCTCGCGTGCAACGTTCAAACCAAGCACTGAAATCGAGGCTGAATTCACCTCGATGGAAGAAGAGGTTGGCGCGAAGGTCACCGCCTAAGGCGTACCGCGCTATAAACGCTCAAGTTACCGGCGTTGTGCAAAGCTTCATCGCTTCGCACAACGCCGGTTTCTGCGTTTAACCGCCTCCACGCCGGTGCACCACGCTCACCCAGAGCGCAATCGGCGCGTAGCGGGTGCCGGTGGCACCCGGTGCACAGTAACCTAGAGGTGTCCGAAGTTTCGTTTCACCTCGAAGGATGATCCAGCCATGGCGCAGACGCTCACTAAGTTCACTCGCTGGCAGCGCACCGAATCGCAATACCTCGCCGCAGATCCCGAGGCCGTGTATTCGATCGTCGGCAACCTGTCGCAGACCGGCAGCTGGATGAAGAGCTTCGACGGTTTTGTGGTGCACGATGACCAGCGCGGAGTAGGTACCAAGGTTGATCTTTTGGCCCCGGGAAAAATCTTTGGCCCGCTGCATCAAAAGACCGCGCCGGCAGGCTCGATCACCCGGCGCAATCCGGCTCAGCGCCTGGTCGAGTTCACCCAGCCGCAGCCCGGTGGCGAAATGGTATTGCGCTGGCAGGTAGATGCCGCCGGTACCGGAGCGATCCTGCGCTTCACCGTGATCCTGCGCGGTCCAGGCACCGCCGCCTTCAAATTCAGCGTCGCCAACACCCTCTGCGAGGACTTTGCACTAGCCTGCGCCAGACTCTTCAAGGTCATTCCTTCGGGAGCGCACCGCACCGTTCCGGTGCGGGTGGTGATCTCCGGCGGACGTGGGTTCCTCGGACGCAATCTGGTGGCCGAGCTGGTCTGCCGCGGGTTGTCCGTGGCCGTGCTCACCCGGCATATTGAAGCGGACTTCCCCGCTGACCAGTACCCGTGGGACGGACTGCACCAAGGCGCGTGGACCAGTGCATTGAGCCACGCCAAATTCCCGGTGCACCTG
Source organism: Glutamicibacter sp. (assembly GCF_035257265.1). Classification (GTDB taxonomy): domain Bacteria; phylum Actinomycetota; class Actinomycetes; order Actinomycetales; family Micrococcaceae; genus Glutamicibacter. Next base: position 38,040 of record NZ_DATEXC010000030.1, on the reverse strand, counting down.
ATCAATTTGGCCGGCGAGCGCGTGGACAAGCGCAACACCGACGAAAATATCGCAAAGCTCACCGCCTCCCGGGTGCGCACCACACAGACTCTGGCCGAGGCCGCCGCCGGACTGGGCACCGCCTTGGCCAGCTGGATCCAGTCCAGCACCACCGCGATCTTCGGCGATGGCGGTGAAGCAGAATTTACCGAAGACAGTCCGCTGCCTACCGGTGAGCGGGCACTTGCGGAAATGACCGGGGTTGCCTCCGCCTGGGAGCAGGCCTTCTATGATGCGAAGGTCAACGCCGACCGTAGCTATGTGCTGCGCAGCGCGCTGGTGATGCATCCCGATGCGCCGCTGCTCAAGCCGCTGACCGCGCTGGTGCACACCGGTCTGGGTGGGCCAATGGGTGATGGCAGGCAGTGGTTCAGCTGGATTGGTCTGGAAGATTGGCTGCATTTGGTGCGGATCCTGCTTGGCTTAGAAGGCACTTCGCTGCCCGTGGGCTTGATCCATGCGGCGCATCCGGTGCCTTTGCGCAACTCCGAGGTGATGGCTGCGCTGCGTTCAACCGCCGGGTTGCCAGGGCTTCCTACCGGCACGCTATTGCCCAAGCTTGGCGCGGCGGTGCTCGGCTCCAATGCCCGCGTGGCATTGACCGGACGCAAGGTCACCTCCCGGGTGCTGGCCGATGCCGGATTCGAGTTCAGCCAAAACGACTTTGCGGCCACGCTAAACGGCGAATAATTTCCCGCCGCGTTTGCGTGCCGAAAGCACCATCGCGGTCTTCAGCTGCACCATCTCACCCCACGGGGTGTCGGAAATGAATCGGTACAGGTCCTTTTGGGTGCGCACGGTGACATCAACGATGAGCTGTGCGTCCCCCGCCACCGCGGCGGCGTAGCGCACCTCGGGCAGCAGCCGCAGCCGCTGGCCGAGCTGCTCAACGCTGTGCGGGGAGGTCTGCACCCAGAGCAGTGCCTCCACCGGGTAGCCCAGCAGCGCCGGTTCCACCAGCGTGCGGATGGAGATATGCTCGCCGCGCAGCAGCCAGTCCACCCGGCGGGCCACCGATGATTCACTCATCTTCACCTGCCGGGAGATCATGTCCACCGAGGCCCGGCCGTCCTTGCGCAGCACCTCGATGATCAGCTTGTCATTCTCGGTCAGCCCGCCGGCCGGGGTCCATTCGGTCAGCTCCCCGCCGCTGGCCGGCCGCAACGCGCGCTCCGCCGCTTCTGGCAGCGGCTCGGCACGCCAGGCGCGGATGGTTTTGAAGTATTTCAGGATCGGATAGACCGCTAGCGCATTAATACCCGGGGTTGCCGGCAACTGCATGGTGAGAATCTCGGCCAGATCCCCGTCGTAGTGCAGCTCGGTGACCACATCACTTTGCCCGGTGACCATATAGCTGAAGCTGGTGTCCCCGCGTTGCGCCAATGCCTCGCAGGCCACCCGCACGGTACCCGGCGCGCAGGTAAAGGCCGCGACCAATGAGCCGGTGCGGTGCTGGATTGCCGCCACTGAAATTCTTCCGCTGGCCAGCAGCCCCTGCCCGTAGCGTGCCACGGTGCGTTCGGGCTCGCCGAAAACCTGGGCGATCTTGCGCCAGATAGCGCGCCCATCGGCTTGCAGCGCGATCACTATTTTCCGTTCAAGCTCGTTGAACTCGTCTTTTTGCTCCATGGGGTGCTCCTGTGGGGTGCTGGCCGGCGGCCATCGGTATTTTCCGGCTCGGCGTTTGCCTAGGTTGGCCACTGAGGACCCGGTCTTTTCTGACGATTTTCCGTCTTTTTTCCCATCGTCTGACCATGTTTTGGTGGAAAACGACAGAATACTGGCAACTTGTGCCAATTATTGTCGATATCGCCGCTGAGCACCATCGTTATAGGTAGAAGCGATGCACATCACATCGCACCATCTGCAACCTACCTTCAGGAGTCCACCGTGCAGCCACCACTTATCCTGGCCGCTGGCGATCCCAGTTCAACCGACATCTGGGCCATCGCTAACACCCCCTTCCTGTGGTTCTGCGCCTTGGGCGTGTTCGCAGTCATCTTCATCCAGACGATCCTCTATGCGCGAGCCGCAAAGGTTGCCGCGCCGCACGTGAATATGCCGGCACGCGAGCTGAAGGAATCCTTCCGCGCCGGGGCCGTCGCCTCCATCGGCCCCTCACTGGCGGTCGTCTTCGTCGCCATCGCATTGCTGGCACTCTTTGGCACCCCAGCGGTGCTGGTCCGTATCGGACTGATCGGCTCGGTCTCGGCAGAAACCGGCTCTGCGAATATCGCTGCAGTGTCCATGGGCGCCACCCTCGGCGGAGCCGACTACACCCAGCAGGTCTTCGCCGTCGCTTTGGTGGCGATGAGCCTGTCCGGAGCAATGTGGATGCTCTCCACGCTGATTTTGACCCCGATCATGAAAAAGGGCGGCAAGTCGCTCGCCAAGCGCAACCCCGCGGTGATGGCGCTGATCCCTACCGCCGCGCTGCTTGGAGCATTCTCCGCACTGACCATCGCAGAGCTGCCGAAGTCATCGATCCACATGATTCTCGTGGCGGTCTCCGCGGCAAGCATGGGCCTATGCCTGCTGCTGGCCAAGGTTTTGCACGCGAAATGGTTGAAGGAATGGGCGCTGGGCATCTCCATCGCCATTGCCATCACCGCCGGCTACTTCCTGCACACCGCAGCCTAAGACCAGGAGCAGAACCCCATGAGCACTCCAACCATTAATCTGACAAGCGCCGACGCCTCGATGGCGCGCTTTGAAAAGCAGACCACCCGCTACGGCTCACTGACCATGACCGCGGGGCTGATCTTTTCGCTGCTCGGCCCGATCTATCTGGTCTTCTTCTCCGGCCTGCAGATTGCCCCCTCGATGATCTGGGTGGCGTTCCTCGCCGTCGCGGCAACCTTTGGGGTGCTGTGGATCGTAGAGCCGGTAACCTACTTCCCGATTCTGGGTTCCGCGGCGATGTACCAAGCATTTATGATCGGCAATATTTCCAACAAGCTACTGCCAGCTGCCATCGTGGCGCAGTCCTCGATTGGAGCGAAGCCCGGAACCAAGCGCGGGGATCTCGCCGCGGTGATGGCTATCTGTGGTGCCGCCACGGTGCACCTGACCAGTCTGCTGCTATTTGTCGGTGTACTTGGCACCTGGCTGGTTTCCCAGGTTCCCGCCGAGGTCATCGACGTAGCCCGGCTTTACATCCTGCCCTCGCTGATGGGTGCGGTGCTCGTGCAGTCGATCGTCGCGATGAAGTCGCTGCGTCCCACCATCATCGCTATCGTGCTGGCGCTGCTGATGAACTTCGTGGTGTTGCCGGCCGCCCCGGCGGTGGCAATGTTTGCTACCGCGCTGGTGGTCATCGCCTCGATCCTGGTTTCCTGGGTGCTGCGTGACCGCAAAGCATTGGTTGCCACCACCGAAGACTAGACCAGAGTACTTTCCCCCGGAACATTTACCCCTCAAGATAAAGGACATCATGCTGAGCACCGCGCTGATCGAGGACGAAACCCGCACGCTGCACAAAAACTATCTGCACCTGCACGCGCACCCCGAACTATCGATGGCCGAACATGCCACGGCTTCATACATTCAGGAACGACTGAACGAGCTGGGCATCGAGAACTTCATTTGCGGTGGCACCGGAGTGGTGGGCATCCAGCGCAACGGGGAAGGTCCGGTCATCGCCTTCCGCGCAGACTCCGATGGCCTGCCAATCAAGGAAGACACCGGCGCGGCCTACGCCTCGGTGGACACCGGAGTGCTGGCCGACGGCACCGAGGTGCCGGTAATGCACGGTTGCGGCCATGACACCCACGTAGCCTCCGCGCTTGGCGCCGCACAGGTGCTGGCCAGAAGTACCGGGAACTGGTCCGGCACGGTGCTGTGGATCTTCCAGCCCGGAGAGGAAACTGCCGCCGGGGCGCGCGCCATGCTCGCCGACGGATTGTGGGATAAAGTTCCACACCCGCAGGTAGTCCTCGGCCAGCATGTCTTTCCGTTCCAGACCGGGTCCATCGCGGTCACCGAGGGCAGCGCGATGGCGTTAGCCGACTCCCTGAAGGTGACCTTGTACGGCAAGCAGTCCCACGGCTCGCAGCCTCAGGATTCGGTTGACCCGATCGTACTTGGCGCGCATATCATCACGCGTTTGCAAACCATCGTCTCGCGCGAGCTGCATCCGCTGAGCCCGGCGGTAATCACCTGCGGGACGTTCCATGCGGGGCTGAAGGAAAACATCATTCCGGACCGCGCGGAATTCACTCTGAACATCCGCACGCTCACCGAAGAGGTCCGCGCCCAGGTGCTGGCCGCGGTCAACCGCATCATCAATGCCGAAGCGGTGGCAGCTAACGCGCAAGCCCCGCTCATTGAGGAACTCTACAATTTTCCACGGCTCTACAATGATCCCGAACAAACTCAATCGGTAGCCGCGGCCTTCGGCCAGGAATTCGGGGCGGGCCAGGTTCGCTTCGCTCCGCCGGCCATGGGTTCGGAAGACTTTGGGGCGCTGGCGGACGCGCTGGATGTACCCAACGTGTTTTGGATGTTCGGCGGTTTTGACCTCAGTAATGGTCCTGCCCCGGTCAATCATTCTCCGCACTTCTTGCCCGACTACATTCCGGCGCTGGATACCGGTGTTCGCGCGGCGTTGTCTGCCATCGGATACTACCTCGCATAGAAAAGCTGACTAAGCCTTATGACGTCCAAAATCCTAACGTGTCATCTACTTCACGTTAGGACTTTGGCGCGTCTAAGCTAATGCTCAACGCTAACGCGTCTACAAACTAAATATTCATTCCCGATTAACCTCCCGGCTTCACCCGGCTTACTCGCACCGACAACCATGGAGTGAGTTATCCGGTTCAGATTGTGTCCAACGGCGGGCGCAGAGCATCATCACTTAGGTCTACCAGTTTGAAGGAACGACACCATGGCAAATTTTCTTGAGGCGAGCGAAGGCGCTGCACGACCGCAGATGCCTAAACCCAGCGATCTAGCCAAATTACGTAAGCAGGCAGATGCCGCACAAGCGCAGGAAACTGTGCTCGATGATATGACCGCCAACGTTGCGGTTGATGCCGCGTATAACGATGTTGATCCCGACCTCGAGATTCCACGTGTGGTGAACTTTGGTCGCAAGCTGAAGAATATGAGCGAGGTGCGCCACTTCTTCCGCACCAATTCCACCCCGATTTACTTCGTCGGCGCCACCCCGGTGAATCTTTTGGGTCTTGATCGGTGGGTGCGCAAATTCAGCTACATCAGCTACTACGACGGCTGGGATGGCCACCACCCGCGGGTATTCACCCCGAGCGAGAAGCCGCAAATTGATTTCCAGAGCGCCGAAGAAATCAACAACTGGTTGCTGGAAAATCCCGAGGTACGCGAGTACATCGACACGCATACCGCTCCGGGCGGGCCTCGTCCGAAGATCGCAATGGTGTTCTTCGATGAGGAAACCGAGGCAATCTGTGAAGAACTGGGCTATGACCTGATCCTGCCTTCGGCGGAACTGCGCAACCATTTGGATTCGAAGATTGTCACCACCGAACTGGGCAATGCCGCCGGCGCCCACTCGGTCCCGAACGTCTTGGGCACCGCCGATACTTACTCCGCGCTGCAGAAGCTTTCGCGTGACGCGAAGCTCGGTGACGACCTGGTAGTGCAGACCCCATATGGAGATTCGGGTAAAACCACCTTCTTCATCACGAACGAAGCAGACTGGAACGAACATTCCAAGGACATCATCGGCGAACAGCTCAAGGTGATGAAGCGGATTAACAATCAGCCCGTGGCCGTAGAAGCGGTACTTACCCGTTGCGGCACCGTGGTCGGACCAATCCTTACCGAACTGGCCGGCTACAAGGAACTGACTCCCTACAAGGGTGGTTGGTGCGGTAACGAGATGCACCCGGATGTGGTCACCGACGGCCAGCGTGCGCGCGCTATTGAACTGGTCCGCAAGGTGGGTGCGGGGCTGAAGTCCACCGGCTACCGCGGCTTCTTCGAGGTCGACGTACTGGTAGACACCGATACCGACGAGGTGTACCTGGGCGAATTGAACCCACGCATCTCCGGGGCCAGCGCGATCACGAATGTGACCGCCGGAGCCTACGCGGACGTTCCGCTTTTCCTCTTCCACCTGCTGGAGTACCTGGATGTGGAATTCGAGCTGGACGTGGATGAGATTAATGCGCGCTGGGAGGAGCTGTCCGGGGCCGATGTGTGGAGCCATATGATCATCAAGGAAACTGATGACATCGTGCAGTACATCACCCACGCGCCGCGCACCGGCAAGTACTTCCTGGACTCAAAGGGCAAGTTGCAGTTCTCGCGCAGCGCACTGGACTGGCACCAGCTGCAGAACCATAAGGAAGCGTTCTTCCTGCGCATCTATGGTGTTGAAGACTACCGTTGGAAGGGTGCTGACTTGGGCGTACTTGTAACCAAGTCGAAGCTGCAGTACGAGGGCAAGAAGAAGACCAAGCTGACCATTGACGCGAAGCATTTCATCTCTTCGATCCGTGCACAGTACAAAGGCATCGACGTTCCACCGGCTACCGCGCAGTAGGTTAGTTTGTCAGTCCCGTTCAAGTGCTGGTGGTAGGCTCCAAAAGATAGAGCACACAGCGTTTCTAAGAGAAGAGCGACCACTAGATGTCCAGCGGCCTCACGGTACCCGAGTTAACGATCGCTAACTGGCAGTACCCGGAAAACATCCAGGTATCCTTCCAGAATATCGCCGAGTTCCTGCCGACCACCAAGGTCTCACGCGGCGACGAATCGATCACCAAGCTGCCGTTCACCGAAATGGAGATTGGCGATCTCGAGGTCGCTAAAGGCAGCGCCACGGATCCCTCGTTGACCGTGCGCGGAGTGATCAACTCGACGAACACCGACGGTTTGCTGATCATGCGCAAGGGCAAGGTGATGGTGGAGAAGTACTACAACACCATGACCTCGCTGACCGACCACCTGCTGATGTCGATGAGTAAGACAGTCGTCGGCACGGTGGCAGCAGCGCTGGTGAGTGCGGAAAAGCTCGACGTGGACAAGCTGGTCACCGACTACGTGCCAGCGCTTGAACGCTCCGGCTACGCCGGGGCAACAGTACGCCACCTGCTGGATATGCGTTCGGGAATCCAGTTCTCCGAGGAGTACCTGGATCCCGAGGCCGAGGTACGCATGCTGGAGGAAGCCATTGGCTGGACGCCGCCCAGCGGCGCCATTGGACCCATCGGCATGTATGACTACCTGCTGACGCTGAAGGCTAAAACCTCCCATGGTGGTGCCTTTGAATACCGGTCCTGCGAGACCGACGTGCTCGGCTGGGTGCTGGAGGCTGCCGGTGGGGCGCGCATGCACCAGCTAATCTCCGAATATGTCTGGGCCAAGATCGGTGCGCAGCAGGACCTGGTGATGGGTACCGACCAGTTCGGAACCGGCATGTTCGACGGCGGCTTTAATGCAACCCTGCGCGACCTCGCCCGCTTTGGCCACCTCTACATCAACGACGGGGTCTCGCTCAGTGGACAGCGGGTCTTTGACCCATCCTGGATCACCGATACATTTGACAGCACCGAGGATCAGCTCAAAGCCTTTGCGGACTCCCCAGGCGATAATATGATGCCCGGCGGACGCTACCGCAACCAGATCTGGTTCCCTTACCCGAATTCAAATGTCGCACTGGCCCTTGGCATCCACGGGCAGATGATTTACATGAACCCGGCCACCAAGATGATTGGCGTGAAGCTCTCCAGCTGGCCATATCCGCAGGATGCTTCCAAGCTATTTCCTACGATTCGCGCCTTCGACGCCATCGCCAACCATTTAGCGCAGCAAGACGGCATCTAACTCCTAGAGCTCGTTGCGCCCTTCCAGGTAGGCCCGCAAGACCTGCAGCACCCCATGCTCGGTGTTTGCCGGCGCGGTGAAGTTCGCCGCAGCCGCAACCACCGGGTGCGCGTTGGCCATGGCGAAGGAATAGGTAGCACCCTTGATCATTTCCAAATCATTGGGATAGTCCCCGAAGACCGCGGTTTCATCTTCGGTGACACCGAGTTTGTCCTGCAGTGCCTTCAGCGCCAGCCCCTTGTGCACTCCGTGGTTCATCGCGTCCACCCAGTGGCTTCCAGAAACTACCACCTGCAAGGGGACATCCAGGGCAGTGGCCATCGCCTGCACTTGGCCGGTTGCGACGTTGACCGCCATTTTGATGATTTCATCCTCGACCAGGTCCAGGTCCGCGACAACTTGCACCGCGCGGTAGTACGGGGCGATGGCTGCAAGGAAGACCTCGTCGTCGCGTTCCACGTAGGCGGTACGCCGGCCGCAGAGCACCAGCCCGGCATCCAGCGCCCGCTGCGCGCGGGTCGCTGCAATCACCGAGGTGACCGCTTGCGCGTCGATGATGTTGGAATAGATTTCCTGCTCGCCGTGCATCACCACGGTGCCGTTTTCGGCGATGATCGCGATCTCGCCGAGGGCTGCAAACTGCTCACGCAGGGTAGCGAACTGCCGTCCAGAGGCCGGAACAAAGCTGATCCCCTTGGCCTGAAGCCCCTCAATGACCGCCCAAGCGGCCTCCGGGATTTGGCCTTCCCCGTCCAAGAAGGTGCCGTCCATGTCCACGGCGACGAGTTTGATTTCAGCGTTCGGGTTGATCGTGTGCATTTAAATCCTAGGTGCTTAGGTGCATGGCGCGGTGTGCGGCGCCAAGCACTCCGGCGGCATTGTGGTATTTGGCGGGCACCAGTTTGGCCCGCAGGTTCAACTTCGGCAAGAACTTCTCATGGTCCTCGGAGATGGCCCCGCCGATGATGATCAAGTCTGGGCTGCACAAAAATTCGACCTGCGACAGGTAGCGCTGCAACCGGGTGATGTACTGCTCCCAGCTGAGGTTTTCTTCACGCATGACCCGGGCAGCGGCCTTGCTTTCGGCGTTGAACCCGTCAATTTCCAGATGCCCGAACTCAATGTTGGGGAAAAGTACCCCGTCGCGGAAGAAAGCCGAGCCGATGCCGGTACCCAAGGTGAGCAGCATGGTGCTGCCCAGAATTGGTTCACCATTTCTGGCTCCGGCTCCCGCATAGACCTCGGCCATGCCTGCGGCATCGGCATCGTTGAGGATCGCTACCTGGCGATCCAGTGTTTTGCTCAGCAGCGCCGCGGCGTCCAAGCCGATCCAGGCTTCGTCGATATTAGCCGCCGAATGCACTACTCCGTCGATGACTATCCCCGGAACGGTAATTCCGGCAGGCAGCCCGGCGAGGTCTTCGCCGGTGAGCTCGGCCAAGTCGCGCAGGATCTGCGCCATAACTTCGGCCACGGCATCGGGATGTGCACCTTCCGGGGTGGTCGCTTGCCCAAAGGTGCTCTGCACCAGCTCACCGGAGGTATCAACCAGCCCGTATTTGATCGACGAACCACCCAGGTCCAGTCCGATGGCCGCAAACTGCGCCGGTGTTCCGGCTGACGCCGAATGTTTTGCTGACATCGGTTACTCCCCTGCGTGTGGTTCATGTAGTTGAGCAACTCAAATGAACAAACCAAAAACTATTATAAGGACTCTTTACAATAGCTACTGCTGGCGTATACCGTCAACGCCTACGCCTCTTCGATGCGGTAGTTGGACCACAGCCGCGACAGATACTGCGCACGCGCCCCAAATAAGGCACCGCGCAAAGCCGCGTCCTCGCCTAACTCGCTGACTTCAACAACGCTACTGCTGGATCCCATCCTACTAGCCAGCGCCTGATTAAGGCTGTTCGTAAAAGCCTCGAAATGCGCCAGCGGTCCGCACAGCACCAAACGCTGTGGATCAAAAAATGCCAGTAGATTGCCCAGCACCTCGGCTAAGACCAGCGTAAAGCTATCTACCAACGGATCAACAGGTCCGCCAGCGGCCAGCAGTTTGGCCAATCGCGTGCAGTCCACCTTCGAACTGCCCTCCTCGGTGAGGCCGGCTGCTGCAAGCCGCTGCAGAAAAGTCTGGTGCGCCAGCCGCAAGCCATTGAGCTCGCCGGCGGTGCCGCTGGCCCCGCGATGCACCGTGCCATCGATCACCAGCGCGGTGCCTATCCCCGGACCCACATAGAGCAGCATCATCGATGAGGCAGCCGCCGGTTGATCGTGCCGAGCCTGCGCCACAGCCATCCAGTTCACATCGTTATCCAGCACCGCTGGTGCGCCGGTCAACTCTTGAACCACCGGCACCAGCGAGGCCGAAGAGCCTGGGTAGACCGGTGTAGGCAGCGCGGTGGCGTCCACCCCGACACGGAGCACCGGTGAACTTTGCGACAGCGCCGCGCCAAGCGTGCGCCCTGAGCTGGCGGCAGTGAGCTCTTCAACCATGCTCCCTGCCAGTTGTTGCACCTGAGCGGCGCTCGCCTCGGCAGGTACCACCCGATGCCCCTGCACGACGATGCACCCGGCAAGGTCGGTGGTGCGCCCGAGCAGCGTACCGGCTTCCAAACTCAACCCGAGCAGGTGCCCGTAGCCCTGATTGATCCCGTAGCTTTCCGGAGCACGGCCACGGCGCACCGCAGCGTCGGCACCCGGCAATACCTCAACTGGGCTAACCAGCCGATTTTCCTGGAGACGTGAAATACCCTGCGAGGCGGTGGGTTTAGACAACCCCAACGCGGTGGAGATCTGGGTGCGGGTGGCCGGTTGATTTAAGCATAGATAGTCAAAGATCTGCCGGTCGGTCAACGTCGCTAGGGCCTTGGGCCCCGCAGGTGACGCAGGCAGATTCATGAGCCGCTCACCAACCGCCGTCCCAAGGCTTCAAATTGCTTAGCGGTTAATCCGTGAGCCAGCAGATAATCGGCGATTGAACCGTGCCCGGTAATGGCTAGATCCAGGGCGCGCTCCAACCCGGCGATGCTGGTACCAACCATCAGGTTTTGCATTTTCTCTGTCATCGTAATGTCGTGGGCAGCGAGCATCGCACGCATTGATTCAAGCCAAGGACCGGACAGTGCGGCGGTAGACGCGGTGTAATCGGCCAGCACTGCATCACGATCGGCGCCGACTGCCAAGAGCAGCACGGCGATCGCCACCCCGGTGCGATCCTTGCCCGCGGTGCAATGCACTAGCGTGGCTTCGTTCGATCGGGCGACGGCACCGGCGATTTTGGCCCACACATCCCCATGGTTTGCCACCAGGGGAAGGTAGAGCTCATCTAATGACGGCATGGTGCTCGGTACCGCTAGCGCGCCTTCGAGCAAGGGCAATCTGGTGCGTGTGATCGTTTGCAAGGTTTCGGGGAAGCCCGCTAGCCGGCTGGTCTCCACGGTGGAACGCAGATCAAAAATTTGAGTAATATTTTCGGTACCCAACCACCCGGTCAGTGGTTCATCAATAGTGTGCGGCACGGCGCTGCGGTAGAGCAAACCCGAACGGATTCTTCCCCCGGCCGCTGGCAGCCCGCCGGCCTCACGCAGGTTCGGCAGGCTGGAGGGGTAATTCTTCACGGACATAATCGCTAAACTATCACGGCCTGACAGCCAGCCTGCTCGGCGAGGGAAAGGTGATCAGCTGGCGGATGGTACTGCCGTCGGCAAGTTGGTCAAAAGCCTCATTGATTTCGCTCAACTCTTTATTTCCGCACAATAGTTTTTCCACCGGGAGCAAGCCGCTGCGCCAGAGACTTTCATAGTAGGGAATGTCCCGGGCAGGGATTGCCGAGCCTAGATATGAGCCGATGATGGTACGCGCCGAACTAGTCAGGGCCAGCGGTTCGATTTCAGCCAACGCCCCAGGTGGAGGAAGCCCCACGGTGACAGTGGTTCCTCCGGGCGCCGTAGCCCGCACCGCGGTTTCAAAGGCCCGCGGGTGCCCGGCCGCTTCGATGACCACGTCGGCGGTAATTTCCGCGGTCGCTAGCTGCTGCGGGGTATAAGCCTCGCTGGCACCAAACTCCAACGCGCTGTTTAACTTGCCGGGGTTCATGTCCACGGCAATCAGCCGAGCCGGCTCCGGCCACTTTGCACTCTGCGCGATGGCCACCAGCAAAGCGGCCATCCCGACCCCTCCCAAGCCAATCACCATCAGCGTTTGACCGAGTTCCGGTTTGCCCGCATTTAATAGTGCGCCACCTCCGGTGAGCACCGCGCAGCCTAAGACCGCGGCCACTTCGGCCGGCACGTCCTGACCCACCGGGACCACCGAACGCCGGTCAAGTACCGCATGACTAGCAAATGCAGAGACGCCTAAATGGTGGTTGACCGGTTGCCCAACACTGGACAGACGTCTGGTTCCGGTGAGCAATTCTCCTGCTGCATTGCTCGCACTTCCCGCGGTGCATGGCAGTTTGCCACCGGTGGCGCAGGCGGCGCATTTTTCGCAGCGCGGCAGAAATACGCTCACCACGCGTTGGCCCAGATGCAGATCGGTGACTCCCTCGCCGAGCATCTCGATGATGCCGCAGGCTTCATGTCCGAGCACCATGGGCAACGGACGCGGCCGGTTGCCTTCGATAACCGAAAGATCCGAATGGCACAGGCCTGCGGCCTCGATGCGCACCAGTACTTCTCCAGGCCCCGGATCAGCCAACTGTATTTCGCTGATCACCAGCGGCTTACTCTGGGCGTAGGGGCGCATTGCCCCGGTGGAGTGCAGGACCGCAGCGGTAATGGTGCGCATGGATTTATTTTCCAGCCGGAACAGCAGTCATCGGGGTGTAACCGCGCACCTTGCCATCGGGCGCCAGGTTCTTCACGATCAACGAGCAGTCTTTGTCGCCCAATCCTTCACCAATGAGCCGGTCGAAGTGTTCACGGGCAAGAGCCGCGGCCGGCAGATCCAGCCCGGTCATCGCACCCGCATCAAGCGCAAGTCCCACATCTTTGCGTGCCAGGTCTACCCGGAAGGTTGCTTCAAAGTTGTTGTTTGCCGCGGCCGTATCAATAACATCTGGTACCGGATACCAGGTCTGCTGAGCCCAGGAACGCCCGGAAGAGACCGAGGCGATCTCCCAGAACACCTTCGGATCCAACCCGAGCTTTTCAGCTAGCTGAGATCCTTCGGCGCTGGCCATCAGGTCGATGAACAGCATCATGTTATTGCATATTTTTGCTGCGATACCGCTGGTGGGACCACCTGCAACTATGATTTTTCCTGACATTGGTGAGATCAGTTCTTGCGCGCGCTCCATGAGTTCCGGTGCTCCGCCAAGCATGAAGGCGAGCGTGCCGGCAGCAGCCCCGGAAATTCCCCCGGAGACCGGGGCATCGACAAAACTGAGCCCGCGCGCGGTCGCCTCGTCATGCAGCGCTCGCGAAGATTCGATGTCAACGGTAGATGAATCCAGTAGCAGCATCTGCGGGGTCGCGTTGGCCCATACGCCACCTTCCGCTTCATAAACCGAACGTACGTGCTCGCCCTTGGGCAACATCGTGAATACCGCATCTGCCCCTTCCATCGCCTCCGCGATGGAGTCGCTGATCTGCACCCCAGCCTCGGCAGCGGTGCCACAGGCCTGCGGATTCAGGTCATAACCGCGCACCGCATGCCCGGCGTTTACCAGGTTCGCGGTCATCGGCCCGCCCATATTCCCTAGTCCAATCCATGCATACGTGCTCATCGCCCTACCCCGCGTCTTTTCTTGTGCTTAGGTTAATGTCCTTGTCAGGCCAGCGTAAACGGGATAAGAACGAAGTCTCAATGAGAGGAGGCACGCCAATAACGCAAGCCTATTGTGCGCTAGCGCACACCGGTCATGGCAGACTAAGAGCCATGGACCGCCAGATCGATTACCGCCACCTTGAATCCTTGATTGCACTACTGACCGTGGCGCGGCTTGGCCGGTATACCGCAGCAGCGACCGTCCTTGGGGTGAATCACTCGACGATCTCCCGTCGCATCGATGCGTTGCAAAAGGCGATGGGCGGGCACCTGCTCACCCGCTCCCCCAACGGATGGGAACTGACCGATCTGGGGCGGCGGGCAATGACCAGCGCCGAAGCCATCGAACAAGCCGTGGCTGCCATCGGCACCGAGGAAGACCCAGATGCGCTCAGTGGACACGTGCGAATTGCTGCACCGGATGCTTTCAGCGCCCACTTGGCTGCTCCTACCCTGGCTAAACTCCAGCAACGCCACCCGCAGTTGGTCTTCGAGATCGTTTCGGAAACCACCCGTGCGAGGCAAACCCGAACCGGCATGGATTTGGAGATTGTCATTGGTGAACCGAGCGTGCGCAAAGCAGCCTCGACCAAGTTGCTGGACTACGAATTACGGCTATACGCCACCGCTGATTACCTTGAAGCTCATGGAACCCCGAAGCAGCTATCTGAACTGTCGACTCACAGTCTGAATTACTACATTGATACCGCGCTCACCGTGGACAAACTCGACGAGGCTACCAGCGCGTTGCCTCCCATGCGGCGTGCAATCTCTTCAACGAGCATTGCTGTGCAATATGCGGCGACCATGAATCATGCCGGGATCGGTTTGCTGCCAGTATTTTTGTCCAAGCATTACGCCAACATGGTTCCGGTACTTCACGACGAGTTCAGTTATCACTCCGAATATTGGTTGGTTGGCCGAGAAGAAGCGCTACGCAATAAGGCGGTGCAAGAAACCGTGCGGGCACTGAACGATGCTGCGGTGAATGGTGATTGGTTCATCCCACCATTTTCTCCATACCAATAGCTTTCATTGGTTTGAAGCATCGCTGCCAAACAGCCAGCCGGAGCTACTGGCTTAGAAACTTTCATCGGACCGATCTTCCAGCGGGAAAATCTGTCTCCCTGCAGACGTAGCGTTGACCGAAATTTTCAGTCAGTGAGTCTCAATGTCCTAGTTTCGTGCTGTGCATCTAATCGCCGGAGATCTAGGGAGTCAGTGAACAACACCAGAGGAAACCAGTCACCACCTCGGTTCAGCGGACACAAACCACTGAAACGAAAAAGGGGGTGAGAACGAAACTCTCAATAGGTGATGTGATACAGCGGTAGTGAACGAAAATTTCAGTCACTCAACAAATTATCTAGGGCAGCCAGCGTTCAGCTGGCTACCCGATCAGGCGGATCAGGCCACCCCAGCACCCGCCGCACCTGATCAGTCAGACCCACTTCCAACACCGGGGTACGGTCATGGATGTGTTCAAAGCTCCCCACATTCTCCACACTGCCGGGCAACGACACATAATTCAGCCCATGCGGCGTCCGCCAGCCCACCGACCCGTCAGGGCGGCTGGCCGGCTTCCAGCCCAGCGCGTGCTTGAACATCTGATGCCGCTTGCACAGCAACTGCGAATTGCTCCGGTTGGTATGCCCGCCCTTGGCAAAATCATCAATATGGTCAACTTCGCAGCTCTGCGCGGTACGCCGGCACCCGGGGAACCGGCAGCACTGATCACGGACCATCAGCAAGTCCTTCAACGCCTTTGCCGGACGGTACTGCCTGCGGCCCACATCGATGACCGCCCCGGTCCACGGATCGGTCAGCACCCGCAGCATCGACGGTGCGTCCTTGGCTAGATTTAAAGCCACCCCGAGCGGAATCGGACCGTACCCTTCAAGTTCAGCCAACCCGCGTTTCGGATTAGCGAGTGCTTCCACCGCCGGGATTGTCACCACTACCCGTGGCTTCAATGGGGTTCCGCCACCAGCAGGCCATCCGTCAAGCAGGGCGTCACGCAGGATATCGGCCTCACGCTGAGCTTGGGTCCGGGAATCGTCTGGATCTACGTCTTGCCTGGCGAAAGACTTCACCGTGTTGACGATGGCGTGAATATCGGCAGCCGGGGCGTAGAGTTTCAACGCCGCCATGCCATCGGGTTCATTCCAGTGCGTCAGGCAGCGTGACTCGGCGGCGGTTTCGTGGCGTTCAGCAGCCGAGACAGGATCCAATTTACGGTGCAACCGCCGGGCGCGCTGGCTGAAACTCGCATCGCTGGCGGTTTTCGCCACCGGTAACAGCGAGTGCTCCATTCGGCGGATGTCCTCGGGGGCCAGGTCCTGGGTTTGCTTGACCATCTCCTGGGCGGCTTTAGTGGTGATCTCCCCGCGCGATAAGGCATTCAACGTGTCGGGGCATAGGTAGCGCAGCCCTTTGGCGGTGAACAGTTTCGACCGGGTTTTTTCCACGGTCTCGCGTAAGGCCACGGCCGCTTCAGCCACGAAGCTGGAGGTGATGATCTGGTCACTGGCTGGGTCCACACCGTAGTAGTGGGCGCTGATGCGTTGGTTGCGTTGCTGCTCAGTTTCACCTGTGACGGCGGTGCTTGCGGTGTCGGCGGCGTATTCGGCCGCTGCGTGGGCGACGAGCTCGATGCTGTCGGTGAGGATTATCGCTTCTGCTGCGTCGAGGGCACGGCGCAGGGACGCGATGGCTTGCAGCTCGATGAGTCCTTGGCTGGGGTCGCTGCGTGGGGGCCCGTGGAAGAGGGTGGAGGCGAGGTCCAGGACTTGAGCGAATTCGTTGTCGTGTTCAATCGCGCTAGTTAATGGCCCGTCGAGGTGGGAGATGCTCCGGGTTCCTGGCGGGTTCAGCGGTAGACGGTGTTCGTCGTCGTCATTGGTGAATGCATGCTGGATGCTCATAGTCTATTTTCCCGCGCAGCACCGACATTTTGGCGGGGTTTCCACGGGTTGTGGACTACTCAAAAGAGAAATTCTGCGCCCTCGGATTGCTCTTCTTTTGCGCCACTACGAGAACAATGTTCTTAGCTACATGCTTTGGAAGATAATTGACTGTGAAGCAAGCCAGGCCTGAGCATTCTCATGATGTCTCGTCGCAAGTGACTGAAAAATCGCGTCACTCGCCAAAGATTGGGTCGTAGCTTAGTTCTTGGGCAATAAACTTGAGGCCAAGGATTCCAAGGCTCCGGGAACTACAGAAAAGTATGCCCACACGCCACGCTTTTCGCGATGCAGGATGCCCGCGTCAACCAGGATCTTCAAATGGTGGGAGACCGTGGGTTGCTTCAACCCAAGCGGCTCAGATAAGTCGCAGACGCAGGTTTCCAACTCTTCACTTGACGACACGATGGAGAGAATACGCAGTCTGTTGGGATCGCTCAGGGCCTTAAAGCGCGCGGCAAGAAGCTCGGCTTCCGTAAGCTGCAGAACCTTTTCGCCAGGAGTTGGAACACAGCACGCCTCATCGGTCACCTGTAAACCCAGCTCAGCAGTACCTGTGGTGGTTGCGCTCATTTAGGCGGCCCTTTTCTACACGCTTTACAGAGATTGACAAACGTCGATATAGACAACGATACTCGAGACATCGACGTTCGTCGATGTCTACTTTTGGAGCGATGCCTGCGTGACACCTACGACCGCGCCTGACACGGCCCCCGTGTCGGTAAAACTTTCTTTCCTGGACCGATATCTTGCGTTGTGGATCCTGTTAGCAATGGGCGTCGGTTTGGGATTAGGACGTATCTTCCCGCAACTAGGCGCGCTTTTAGATCGATTCACCGTCGCAGGAGTTTCGGTGCCGATTGCCATCGGCCTGCTAGTGATGATGTATCCGGTCCTCGCCAAGGTCCGATACAACGAAACTAGCCGAGTTTTAGCCGATAAGAAACTTATGATCACTTCGCTAGTGATCAACTGGGTGCTGGCTCCGGCCTTCATGTTCGTCTTGGCCTGGGTGTTCCTCGCAGACCTTCCCGAATACCGCACCGGTCTGATCATCGTAGGCCTTGCTCGCTGTATCGCCATGGTCTTCATCTGGAACGATCTGGCCTGCGGTGACCGCGAAGCTGCTGCAGTATTAGTTGCTATCAACTCCGTCTTCCAGGTTTTCGCCTTCGGCGCCCTGGGCTGGTTCTACCTGCAACTGCTTCCATCCTGGCTCGGTTTGGAAACTACCAGCGCAGAATTCTCCATCGCCGCGATCACGCTCTCGGTGCTAGTCTTCCTTGGCATTCCGCTACTCGCCGGATTCCTCACACGGACCTTCGGCGAAAAGGTCAAGGGACGGCACTGGTATGAGAATAAATTCTTGCCGAAAATCGGACCGTGGGCACTGTACGGGTTGCTGTTCACCATCGTGCTGCTCTTCGCGCTGCAAGGGGACAACATCATTTCCAAGCCACTGGACGTAGTGCGCATGGCGATTCCACTACTGATCTACTTCGTTGTGGTCTTCTTCGCCGGAATGCTTATCGGACACGCCTTGAAGCTCGGTTACCCACGTACCACCACGCTGGCGTTCACTGCAGCTGGCAATAACTTCGAACTAGCCATCGCCGTGGCTATCGCGGCCTTCGGAGCGACCAGTGGCCAGGCTCTCGCCGGCGTGGTCGGGCCGCTGATTGAGGTACCAATCCTCATTGCATTGGTCTACGTAGCTTTGTGGGCCCGAAAGTTCTTCCCCACCACTTCGACAACTATTTCTTCCTAGGAGATCATTCATGAGCAACGTAGAAAAGCCTTCGGTACTCTTCGTTTGTGTCCACAATGCCGGCCGTTCGCAGATGGCCGCAGCGTTCCTCTCCTATCTCTCTGAAGGGCGTATCGAGGTCCGCTCAGCAGGCTCGGCCCCGGCCAACACGGTCAACCCGGCAGCGGTTGAAGCCATGCACGAGCTGGGCATCGACATATCCGCCGAAACCCCGAAGATCCTGACCACTGAGGCCGTCAAAGACTCAGACGTCGTCATCACCATGGGTTGCGGTGATACTTGCCCAATCTTCCCCGGCAAACGTTACGAAGACTGGCAGCTGGATGACCCGGCCGGCCAAGGTGTTGATGCTGTTCGGCCGATCCGCGATGAGATCCGTGCCCGTATCGAAACGCTCATCGCAGAGCTTCTGCCCACCACGTAATTGCATCTGCTAGGAGCCAAAATGACCCAGGACCATCCCGTAGTTGTCATTGGCGCCGGACCAATCGGTCTGGCAGCCGCCGCACACCTGATCGAACAGAATCAAGAAGTTCTAGTTCTCGAAGCAGGGGCGAGCGTTGGCGCCGCCATTGAACAGTGGAAGCACATCAAGTTGTTCTCCCCCTGGCGCTTCAACATCGATGCCGCCGCACGGCGCTTGCTGGAAAACACCGGCGGCTGGGTAGCCCCACGGGACACCAAGTTGCCTACCGGAGCTGAATTGCTGGAGCAATACCTCCAGCCTCTGGCAAACCACCCCAAATTGGCCTCACAGATCAATTACGGTCATCGAGTGACCAAGATCAGCCGCCTGCATCAGGACGGCCGAGGCATTGATAAGGCACGCACCGCAGACCGCGATGAGTCATTGTTCTTGATCCGCACCGAAACAGCGCAGGGCACCGTGGACCTCCAGGCACGCGCGGTCATTGATGCCACCGGCACTTGGAACCAGCCAAATCCGGTGGGACGCTCCGGTATCGAGGCAATTGGCGAGCCTGAAGCCCACGCCGCAGGCTTCATCACTTCCCCGTTGCCGGATCCATTAGGTGCAGACAGCGAAGATTTTGCAGGCAAAACCCTCCTGGTACTTGGCGCCGGCCACTCGGCGGCGAACACCATCATCGCACTGGGCCGCTTACAGAAAGAGCATCCGAACACCAAGGTGCTATGGGGCCTGCGCGGCCAGGCACACCCGATTCGACTTTACGGCGGCGGGGCAGCAGATCAGCTTCCCGCACGCGGGCAGCTGGGCACCTCGCTACGCCGACTGGTAGAAAACGGGCACGTCAGCTTGGTGGAAAACGTGTCCATCAGATCCCTGACGGCCGGCGAGAAGTTGCGCGTGAACCTGGCTGACGGCCGGGTGCTGGAAGTGGACCGCATCGTCCCGGCTACCGGATTCCGCCCCGATCTGGCCATGCTCTGCGAACTGCGCTTGGATCTGGACCAGACCGTTGAAGCACCCCGCGCGTTGGGTCCTTTGATCGATCCAGAATTCCACAGCTGCGGCACCGTCAGTGCCCACGGTGAAAAGGAGCTTTCCCACCCGGAGAAGAACTTCTACATCGTTGGCATGAAAAGCTATGGACGCGCCCCCACCTTCCTCATGGCCACCGGTTATGAGCAGGTTCGCTCCATCGCCGCTCACCTGTCCGGAGATCACAAGGCTGCCAGCAGAGTCGAGCTGGACCTCCCGGAAACTGGAGTGTGCTCTACCGATTTGGGCGGTTCCTGTGACGCACCAGCGACGGCAAATTCCTGTGGCAGTGAAGCACCGCCTGCTGCCGATTCTTGCTGTGGATCGAAGGAACCACTGGCCATCGGTTTTGCAACTGGCACTTTGCATGGCAATGTCGAACTAGCAGAAAAATAACCCTCCGGTGTCACGGTGGCTGTTCGCAGCTGCCGTGGCACCACTGCTAACTTTTTCTCCCCCTCCCTGACTCTCCCAGTACCTCAGGAGCCCTGATGCGCCCCGCTAATCCACCTCGACGTTTTGCTCTTCGATCCCCTCGTTCCATCGCGGCACTCGGACTTGGAGTCACGGTGTTACTTACCGGGTGTGGCTCCGATTATCCGCTCGGTGAAGCGCAGAAGGAGGGCGCTAAGGCAAATACCTCCGACTTGCGTGGCACCTTGACCGGTGGTGGCTCCACCGCACAAAATGCCGCCATGAACGCGTGGACTACCGGTTTCTCTGTCCTGCATCCCAAGGTACAGGTGCAGTATGCCTCGGTTGGCTCCGGCGCCGGACGCGAAGGCCTGCTGGCTTCGGCAACAGAATTCGCTGGCTCAGATGCGTACCTCAAAGACGAAGAAGTCCAGCGCTCCCAACAGACGTGTGGTCCCGGCGGTGCCATCAACATCCCCGCCTACATTTCCCCTATCGCCATCACGTTCAACCTGCCAGGCATCAGTGAATTGAACCTTGACGCGGACACCATCGCCGGAATCTTCAATCGGGACATCCGCTCTTGGCAAGATCCTGCGATCGCCAAGCTCAATCCAGAGGTGGAACTGCCCGATGTCCCGATGACGGTAGTGGCCCGCTCGGATGATTCGGGCACCACCGAAAACTTCACCGAATATCTGCATAGCGCCGCGCCGAAGGTCTGGAAGTACGAGCCCGATGGTAGCTGGCCTAACGATATTTCCTTGGAAAAAGCGCAGGGTAACGCCGGTGTGGTGACCACCGTGGCGCGTACCGAAGGCACCATCGCTTACGCCGACGATTCACTCGTTGACGCGACCTTGGGCAAGGTGAAGCTCAAGGTTGGTGACGAGTTTGTCGAGGTTAGCGGAGAGGCAGCCGCCCTAGCAGTAGCCGAATCTAAACGCGTCGAAGGCAGGGATACCCACGATATTGCCCTTGAACTAGACCGGAAGACCACCGCACCCGGAGCATATCCGCTGGTACTGGTCTCCTACTTGCTGTTCTGCAGTTCATACGAGGATCCGCAGACCGTTGAGCTGATCAAAACCTTCGGTCACTACGTAGTGAGCGATGAAGGCCAGAAGATCGCCGCTGATTCCGCAAAGAGTGCACCGATGCCAGACAGTTTGGCTAAGGATGCAAACGCGGCGATCGACTCGATTGACGTGCTCGGGGCAAACTAGCAGAGTTCTTATTCAAAAGGTGGCGACGGGTTTGATTCCGTCGCCACCTTTTTATTCCATTTCGCTTAGTGACCGCTGAGCTTTCCACGCATGCGTTCACGCATATTGGTACTGGCCAGGTTCAGACCTGAAACTTCCACGTTTTTCCCATACTTCTCGTACTTGTCCGTAATGGAATCTAAAGCCGCTATGGTCGAGGCATCCCACAGATGTGATTGATGCATATCAATGACGACGTTCTCAGGATCCTCAGCGTAGTTGAACTGCGTGTACAAGTCATTGGACGAAGCGAAGAACAGCTCGCCGTTAACCACATACTTCGCAATTTCCTGATCAAAATGGTTTTCCACCGTGCGGGTCACCGTCACGAAGTGTGCCACACGGTTTGCGAAGAGCACCATCGCGGTCAGTACACCGGCACCGACGCCGATTGCGAGGTTGTGGCTGGCAACGGTGAAGATCACGGTCACCAGCATGACGGTGGTTTCGCTCTTAGGCATCACGCGCAGACTGGAGGGCTTGATACTGTGCCAGTCGAAGGTTGCAATCGATACAAAGATCATCACAGCAACCAGAGCGGCCATCGGGATCAGCGCAACAATATCGCCTAAGACGACCACCAAGATGAGCAGGAAGACACCGGCCAGGAAGGTGGAAATTCGTGTACGCGCGCCGGAAGCTTTCACGTTGATCATGGTTTGCCCGATCATCGCGCAACCACCCATGCCGCCAAAGAAGCCGGTAATAATATTTGCGGCACCCTGACCCCAAGATTCGCGGGTCTTGTTCGAGTGCGTGTCGGTGACATCATCTACCAGCTTGGCAGTCATCAGTGATTCAAGAAGTCCCACGAAGGCCATGGCTAGGGCGTAGGGGAAAAGAATCTGCAGCGTTTCAAGGCTCAACGGAATATCCGGGAAAAACAGCGCCGGCAGAGATTCAGGTAGCTCTCCCTTGTCCCCTACCGTGGGAACAGCCAGGGACGCAAAAACGGTAATGAGGGTCAAGACGACGATGGCAACCAGCGGAGCTGGGATCGCGGTAGTCAGTTTCGGTAGGCCGAAGACGATCAAAAGTCCCAACGCGGTCAGTGGGTAGACCAGCCAAGGGGCACCGAGTAGTTCTGGGACCTGGGACATGAAAATCAGGATCGCCAGCGCGTTGACGAAGCCAACCATCACCTGACGCGGAATGAACCGCATCAGTTTGGCAACTCCTAAGACCGCAAGAAGAACCTGGAAAATGCCGGCCATAATTACTGCGGCAATGAAGTAGTCAATGCCGTGGCTTTCCACCAACGGTGCGATCACTAGGGCGATGGCACCGGTAGCGGCGGAAATCATGGCGGGACGTCCGCCAAGGAAGGCGATTGAGACCGCCATGGTAAAGGACGCAAAGAGACCAATGCGTGGGTCAACACCGGCGATGATGGAGAAGGCGATGGCCTCTGGAATGAGAGCCAGCGCGACGACCAGTCCGGCGAGTACTTCGGTTTTAAGTAGGCGCGGGGACTTCAGGGTGCGTAGCACCGATTGCCGCTCCACGGGTGTGAGAGCTTGGTGTTCTGCGGGTGCTTGTGTGCTCACGAATGAGACTCCATTCATTGATGGATTTAGGGCATAAGCCCTTGGGATTGCATAGAATTCTTGGTAGCGCGTCGTTGCGCTCAGCAGGAGTCAAGGGCTACCTCTTCGGTAGGGCTTGCAAAATCTAGTACAACCCTAACCTAACGCGAGGGTAGGGTTGTAATTGACGATCACGGAGGATCCCATGAATGAACCCGAACCAACAGCCACCAACAAGCGCACCCTACATATTGGCGACATGGTCGAAGCCACGGGACTCTCACACCGCACCATCCGTCACTACGACGAGGTGGGACTCCTGCCGGCCAGTACCCGTAGCGAGGGCGGATTTCGCTTATATACCGAATCAGATTTACAGCGCATGCTGGTCATCCGTTCTATGAAGCCACTGGGTTTCACCTTGGAAGAGATGGGCGAACTGCTAGACACAGTAGACATTTTGGACGCTGAACCGGGCAACAAAACCGCACGTGTTAAGCTCGACGAATACACCGAACGAGCCATCACCAAGCGCGACAAGTTGGCACTAAATCTTGGACGAGCCGAATCATTCATCGCCGACCTGCATACCAAGTGAGTGAGCATTGCTCGCACATTCGGACCATTTCGGGGACTTTGTCTAGTTACCGCTAGCAGGAAGTAGCGGACAAAAACCGCATTAGGGACCAGTGGCCCGACACTATAGAGTTGAAGTATGTCCTACTCGGTTATCACGCATGTGCAGCGCTTGACCGCTGCCGTTTTCCCTAAGGGGAAACTGCTGACCAAGCGTGCCAGTGGCACCAACGGGTGGATGAGTTCCTGGGGAACGAACGCGCACGGCGAAATCGCTGGCTGCCCACCACCGCGCTACTAATCGCGCGCCCCACACACTTTTATTAAGTACCTTTCGCGCGCCTTCACGCCATTTTCCCTTTCTCTAAGAAGGACACCTTACTTTGTCGCACCCAACTTCTGACGCAACCCGTCAAGCACCGCATGCCATCTGGCGCGGAATCAATCAGACGCTCAAACAAGATTCCATGGGTGGCCTGTTGTTGCTTTGCGCGACAATTGCCGCTCTGATTCTCGCCAATTCTCCGGCCGCACCCTGGTATGAGAATCTGCGAGATTTCACCTTTGGTCCCGAATCACTGCACTTGAATCTATCCGTCGGAGCCTGGGCCGCCGACGGCCTGCTAGCCATCTTCTTCTTTGTGGTGGGCCTGGAGCTTAAAGAGGAGTTCGTAGTTGGCAAACTACGCAACCCACGCACCGCGCTTGTCCCCATCGCCGCTGCCGTTGGTGGCGTCGCGCTACCTGCAGTGTTTTACACCCTCGTCATCACCACTTCCGGCAGTAACGCAATCAATGGATGGGCGATTCCGGCGGCTACCGATATCGCCTTCGCCGTAGCAGTGATTGCGGTGGTCGGAAAATTCCTACCCCCGGCCCTGCGCACCTTCTTACTGACTCTGGCGGTAGTAGATGATCTGCTCGCCATTTCTATCATCGCCATCTTCTACACCGATGATCTGGCGTGGCTCCCACTGCTCATTGCACTACTTCCGCTAGCACTCTTTACTATTGCAGTGCAGCGCGGAGTCCGTGCGTGGTGGATCCTTGTTCCCCTCGGAGTGAGCGTGTGGGCGTTAGTTCATGCTTCCGGTATTCATGCCACTGTTGCCGGAGTGCTTTTGGGCTTCATGGTGCCCGTTATCGCTTCTAAGCGTGCACGAGTCAACGTTGGAAAGAACAAAGACGGGGAACCAGTCTACGAAGGATTAGCAGCTCATTTTGCTGACCGTTGGAGCATTGCTTCCTCGATCATCGCCATCCCAATTTTCGCTTTCTTCGCCGCCGGCGTTGCTATCGGAGGCTTTGCGGGACTGCGCGAATCCCTGCTCAGCCCCGTTGCACTAGGCATCATCGCGGGTCTGATCCTCGGCAAATCTATAGGCATCACCACCGCGACCTTCTTGGTCACCAAGCTTCCCGGTATCGAGTTAGACCGCAGCATTAAGTGGATCGACTTGCTTGGTATGTCATTTATCGCCGGTATCGGTTTCACCGTTTCACTTCTGGTCGGAGAACTAGCCTTCGGCGCGCAAGGCGAGGAAGCGCAATATGTGAAGGTCGGTGTGCTGTGCGGCTCGCTGCTGGCAGCAATCATCGGAGCACTTATTCTTGGCGCGCGCAATCGCACATACCGTGCACTACAGGCCGACATGAAATAGCCTATTTCTTTCGCATACCAGATCGTGAGTCGCCGTTGGCGCCAAGTCATCTTGCATCTTTGCGTGGGTCTTTCACACAAAGGTATTCACGATTACGGAGGAGCTCCTAGCCCGGAAATTACTGCAATTTTGCGGCGCGCACTATCGCTTCTGGAGAGTCCTTGCTGAGACTGCTCAAAGCGCCAACATTTCTTAAGATAGGCGCTTGAGAAACCAGCAATGCCAGCTTGATAATCCATAAGATAAAAGGTCGGTCCCGCGGGACCGACCTTTTGCTCATGCCGCTAGTTACTTGACCTTGGCTGCTTCCTTGAGAAGCCCGGTCTGAATTCGGTCCTGCTCATCGATGTCGGCAAGGCTGATGCCCTTGGTTTCCTTCATAAAGTACACCGCCACCATCGTGACTATCGCGGCAAACACGATGTAGCCGGCGACGGGCACCCAGGATCCGTAGACCTTCAACAGGAAGGTTGCGATGATCGGTGCCATCGAACCTGCCACGATCGAGGTGACCTGGTAACCCAGTGATACACCGGAGTAACGCATCCGAGTGGGGAACATTTCGGCCATAATGGCAGGCTGCCCGGCATACATCAATGCGTGCACCGCCAACCCACCGGTGATAGTCAGCAAGATGATGAAGTCATTGGAAGTGTTGAACAGTGGGAAAGCGATGACTCCCCAGACTGCCATCAGGATCACTCCGGTTGCGTAGACCGGGCGACGTCCTCGCGTATCGGTCATTCGCCCGACCAAAGGAACGATGATTGCGTGGAATACATGTGCCAGCAGCATCAACCCAAGAATCTCGGAGGTATCCATTTTCAGTTGGGTGGCCATATAGGTAATCGAGAAGGTGACGACCATGTAGTACATGATATTTTCACCAAATCGCAGTCCCATGGCGGTAAATACGCCTCGTGGGTAACGTTTGAAGACCTCTTTGACGCCGTAACCGGCTGCCGCGTTTTCTTCCAGTTCGGCCTTCGCTTCCTGGAAAATCGGGGCATCTGAAACTCGGGTGCGGATGTAGTAGCCGACGATCACGATGATCACCGAAAGCCAGAAACCTACGCGCCAACCCCAAGCCAAGAACGCTTCTTCGCTCAGTGTTGAGGAGAGCACAAGCAGCACGATGGTGGCCAAAAGGTTTCCGATAGGCACCGCAGCCTGTGGCCAAGAGGCCCAGAATCCGCGTTCCTTATTTGGTGCGTGTTCGGCGACAAGCAGCACCGCTCCACCCCATTCGCCACCGACGGCGAAGCCCTGCAGGAAGCGCAAGACGATCAGCAAGATCGGAGCCGCATAGCCGATGGAGTCGAATGTTGGGAGGCAACCCATGAGGAAGGTGGTGGCACCAACAAGTACGATGGCGATTTGCAGCAGGTGCTTGCGACCGTACTTATCACCAAAGTGGCCGAAGACGATGCCGCCAATAGGGCGGGCGATGAAGCCTACCGCGTAAGTCAGGAAGGCTTTGATGATGTTGTCTAGCTCGTTGCCCGCGTCGGGAAAGAAGATCTTGTTGAAGACCAATGTGGCGGCGGTGGCGTAGAGGAAAAATTCGTACCATTCCACGACGGTGCCGGCCATGGAGGCGGAGACGACCCGGCGTAAGCCTTTACGTTCGGCCTTGGTTGAGGTTTCGGATACCAATGGTTTTCCTTCCAGCGTGAGGGTCCGAACCCGGACCCACCAGTGATGACTAAGAATGAGTATGTCCTAGGTCACAGTGCGATGGTAGGTGAAAACGTCCCAAACCAGTAGCCTCTTTCGCACATCAAGGGTGCACCAGTGCACAGCATGCGTCAGGTTGTTAGCGAAAATTCGCTGCACTCCATAAAATTGCAAAGTCGGTTGTGCAGCTGCGCAGTGTTCAATAAGCGGAGCCGGTGGGCCAGTCGGCTATGGTCAGGATTGACGAAATCAGCGAAATCTTATGTCGACATCTCTTCGCGATCATCTGAACGCTAAGAGCTGCACAGGTTGAAAGTACGCCCACCACGCGTCGGTAGCTTGTCGAATGTCCGAGATCGAGTGCTGCGTCTAAACACCGCGTTATCCTCCGTCGAGGCAACATAAAATTTGACTCCTGGACTTCACCGACAAGTAGTCTCGGTGTAGGAACAGGAGAACTCATGAATGAAAAACCTGAGGTTTATGGGGTTGACGTAGATGCGCAGACTCGGTGCGCACACTACCACCAAGACATCGACGTCATTGCGATCAAGCATTACTGCTGCGGTAAGTACTACCCATGCCATCTCTGCCATGAAGAAACTGCCGGACATCCGGTAGTGCTGTGGCCCGCCGAGAAGTTCACAGACCCCGCAGTACTCTGCGGGGTCTGCTCACTGCAGCTAAGCGTCAACGAATACCTCAAGGCGAACACTTGTCCAGCCTGTGATGCGCTGTTCAATCCAGGGTGCAAGTTGCACCGTCAGCTGTATTTCGAGGATTAGAGCAAGCCCGAGTCCGGAACGTCCAACCCGAGGAGCGCGTTCTCCACAACCTCCATCAGCGCCGGGTGGATCCAGTACTGGCCGGCGGCCGCGGTGTGTGCGTCAATATCCAGGTTCATCGCCATGATGACCGGCTGGATCAGGTTTGAAGACTCCGGGCCCATCGCGTGGGCACCGACCAGCTTGCCGGTGCGCTTGTCAGCCAGCACCTTGAACAATCCGCTCTGTTCTTCCATCGCCCAACCGTAGGCAGTATCTCCGAACTTCTGCGTCTTCACCGTGAGGTTTTCCGCGCCAAGCTGTTCACGCGCTTCATCTTCGGTGAGCCCGATGATTGCGATCTCCGGGTGAGTGAACACCGCAGCCGGAACGGCTCTATTCGAGTTCTTACGCAAAGCTTCCGGGTGCTCTAAGTTGTACGCAACCAGGCGTGCCTCGTAGTTGGCCACATGCTTCAGCTGCGATGCTGAGCTGATGTCACCTAGTGCGTAGAGACCGGTGACAGGTTTGCCAGCGCGTAGCACCCGCTGGTATTCATCGACCTTGAGCCGGCCGTCCTGGTGCAGGTCCAGCCCGGCTTGTTCGGCGCCAATTTTATCGGTGTTGGGGATTCGCCCAATGGCGACCAGTACCGCCTCAGCGTTCAATGTTTCATCGCCCAAGACCACGTCCAGACCGGAATCTGTCTGGCGGAGAGCCTGCGCCTCGGTGTGGTAGCGAACCGTCCAATGTGCGGCGGCTTCCTTGTTGTAAGCCTCGGAAATGTCGGTGTCCAGCTGGCGCATCAATGCTCCGGAGCGCACCAACTGGGTGACCTTGGTACCGAGCCCGGAGAACATGGCCGCAAACTCGCAAGCAATGTACCCGCCGCCGATAATCACCAGAGACTCTGGCAGTTTGTCCAGACGCATGACGCTGTCCGAAGTGTGCACCGCGTCAAGCTCGATACCTTCGATATCGGGCATGCTGGGGCGGGATCCGGCGGCAATGACGAGCTGCTTGGCGGTGATCGTGGTACCGTCCTGGGCGGTCAGCGTATTGTCTTGTCCCACGGTGACGTACTGGGAGATGAGTTCGACGTTTTCCAGGCGTTTGCGGTAGTCCTCACCGCCGGCGGAAATCGCGTCGATACGGCCGAAGATCCGATCACGGATGGCGGGCCAGTCGACATTTTCTACCGACATTTTCACGCCGAGCCGTGCAGCTTCTTCCACACCACGGGCCAGATGGGCCGGGCGGACAAACATCTTCGTCGGGATACATCCAACGTTCAGGCAGGTACCGCCGAAGGTTGAGCCTTCGGCGATAGCCACCTTCTTGTCATCCCAGTGATTGGTAATCAGCGAGTTGCCCGAACCCGAGCCAATTATAGCGAGATCTACGTTGTGTGATGTCATGGACTCATCGTAATTCAGCGCGTGGCGGTGGGCCGAGTTTTCGCCTCGGAGCGAAGCCAGGTTACTTCGTTTCGGCCGACAGGTCAGCTAGTTGCGGGCTTTGCGGCACCACGAGGACCGGACGGCTTTGCTTGTGGCTCAGCGCAACGGCGATAGAACCGTCCATGAGCTCTTCCATGCGGCTGCGTATCCCCGGTCGCCGGGTGCCGATGGCGATTAGCTGGGCGTCGAGCTGCTCGGCAACACGGGCCAATGCTTTGGCTGGATCCCCAGCGACGCTGCGAGCTTCCCAATGCACCTGATGACCTTCAAAAGACGCGGTGAGTTGCGCAGCCAGCGCTGGCGGAAAATCCTGCGGGATCTGCTCTTCATCGTCGAAAGTGGTGTCGGCGATGATTTCTCCGGTGGGTAGCCGCTCGGTGACAAATCGACCGGAATCTACGTAGATGCACATAATCTTTGTGTCCGCAGGCCTTGCCAGTGCGATGACCGCTTCCAGTACCGACGACGACTGCCCAGGTTCAACACCAACAACTAAAATACGCTCGGTCATCTGTACTCCCACTGCTCAGGCCGAGTTGGTATCCGGCTTTGCTCGCGGCATATTTCGCCGTTAAACCCAGTATGACAGGGACTTTCTGCGTTGTCTGCAAAATTCTGCAAACGTCTGGAGCCCCATTGGCTGCCAAGGCTAAGAGGCCTCTATGGCACGCTGCTGGGGTCCGGCAAGTTAGCCGGAACCCCAACATGCTCGCGCTCTAACTTAGCCGTGCTGATGCCCGGCGCGTGAATTTTTGTGCTCGTGCTGAGACCGGTCGTGATGCGCCAACTTTTTCAGGTTGATGTGGCGTTTGACCGCTGGATAGTACCCGTAGAGATAACCGGTGGTGGTTGGGTGCAAGTTGAATGGATCTTCCGGGTTAGCCAGGTTGAAGCTGATCCAGGATTGGGCGGCACCCAGTCCATGGTTCATAAACGCTCCGGACACCGAAACGAAGGAGCTATCCGTGCCTTGAGTCGCAGCCTTGATATTCCGATTGAGCGTGTCACCTAACTTATTCAGTGCCCGGGCATTCTTGGCCGTAATCAAGGGCTGGTCACCGTTGGAACTGGTGAACAAGCGCGGATATCCCAGCACAAGGATCTTCGCTTCGGTAGCCGCATCGATCTGCTTGAGTGTGGATCGCACGTCGGCACGCAGTGCCGGCATTGATGCGTAACCAATCTGCAGCATCGCCTGGCATGCCCCGGCGGTGCTCCCCGTGGCACAGGCTGCGACGGTTTTACCCCACTGCAGATTATTTCCACCCAAGGTGAGTGTCACCAGATCTGCGTCCGCCAGTTGTGGTGCTACTACGGCCGCGGCCTGGGCAATCTGCGCAGTGTTGAACCCTGCGCAAGCCGCGTCGGCGGTGAGTTCCACGCCGGGCAGCTGGTCGATTGCGGTCACATGTGTCGGGCCGGTGGCTTGGAAACAACCGTCGAAGGGGCCAGGTTTGATAGATCCCGAGCCAAAACCGGCAGAGTAGGAATCACCCAAATTTACGTAGTTGATGACTGCGGCATTATCGCTTCGTGTGGTTGGAGCAAGCGCCGTGGCCGGTGCCATGCCTGCCACCATGAGGCCGGCGCTGGCGATGCCGGCGGTGATGAGCGTCAATACTCTGGACTTCTTCATGCCGTTCATTGGATTGTCCCCCAGTTTCCAGTGTGCGCGGTGTCTGGAACACGGCGCGAATTGCCCGTACGGCCGGGCCACCATCATGGGATGACGCCGTGGGCGGCGAATTCCCGAAGCCCTTGATCCCCACGATCCAAGGCCACTACCGGGCTAAATACGGCACCGGATGACGCGCACGCAGCCAGGTTAAGACCCGTAGCTACGTTTGCCACATCTTACGCCGAATATTCACACCGGTGAAGATCAACGCCGGGTGTATTCGTGGGGCATATAGCGGGCCTAGCTAAAGTGTCGGTGCTTTGGCTTATGCTGTTTACCAGGTTCAAGAGCCGTAGTCCTAAGTACCTGGCTGACTACGCGGCAACCCTCCTCCATCAGTGGGGTGCCCCAGGGGAAGAACCGGTCCGCGGGGAACATCCGAGGACAAGTTGATGAAAGGATCTACCATGTCTCATTCCGAGCTAACTGACGCATATGGATTGCCGCAAACCGAGCTGGCAGCCAAAAATTCCAGGCTGGCCTGGGAGCGCCGGTGGACGGCGGTGCTTTTAGAGCACAACTACACTCCAACGGGTCTCTACGATAATAAGTTTTCCCAGTTCATGGGTCTGAACAGTGTCAGCCGCGGATTGCTTCACGGGACCTCGGCCTTGCACTTGGATCTCTGGCGTGACTTTGCGATGCGGTGGGAAAAAGTCGGGGTGAACCCCGACTTGTTGGCCTTGATTCTTTCGCTGCTGCCGGATGCGGTGGATACCGCCTTGCGGGATGCGTCGGATCTGAGCGCTGAGTTCGCGTTGCATGAGCGGCTGCGGTCTCTGAATATCAATGGCGGGTTGTGGGGTTCTGAGAGCCAGCAGCTGAT
Organism: Glutamicibacter sp.; assembly: GCF_035257265.1. Taxonomy (GTDB): domain Bacteria; phylum Actinomycetota; class Actinomycetes; order Actinomycetales; family Micrococcaceae; genus Glutamicibacter. The sequence continues at coordinate 6,374 of NZ_DATEXC010000030.1, read as the reverse complement.
CCCCGAACAGTGCTCCGACTTCCCATATCTGCTTCAGAAGGTCGGCCCGACCCGTGCCTTGAGGCGTTTCCTCAGCGCTGGAAGCGGCCAGTAACAACTAAGCCGGCCGTTAACCCAAAAATTTGATGCCCGGCACAGAGCGCCGGGCATCAAATTTTGAACAGTATTTAGCGCAGCACCACGGTGCGGTTGCCCCAGAGGAAGACGCGTCCCTCACAGTGCCACTTCACCGCATTGGACAGAGCCTTGGCCTCGGTATCGCGCCCGGCGATCACCAAGTCTTCGGCGGTGTACGTGTGGTCCACTTCTTGGACCTGCTGGGCGATAATCGGTCCCTCGTCCAGTTCTGCGTTCACATAGTGCGCCGTAGCACCCACGGTCTTCACCCCGCGGTCCCAAGCCTGGTGGTACGGCTTGGCTCCCTTGAAGGAAGGCAGGAAGGAGTGGTGGATGTTAATGGTGCGCCCCGAAAGCTTGGTGGATAGCTGGTCAGAGAAGATCTGCATGTAGCGGGCGAGCACCACCAGTTCGGTGCCGGTCGCTTCAATGATCTCTTCCAGTTTCGCTTCGGCCTCAGGCTTGGTGTCCTTAGTTACCGGGATGTGGTGGAAAGGCACCTTGTGCCATTCCACCAGAGAGCGGTGATCTGGGTGGTTGGAGACCACACCAACGATGTCGATAGGCAGCGATCCGGTGTGCGCCCGGTGCAGCAGGTCGTTGAGGCAGTGCTCAAATTTAGAGACCATGATGAGCACCTGAGTGCGCTGCCCACGCTCACGTAGCTGCCAATCCATCTGGCGCTCGGCGGCGATCGGTGCAAATTCTTCGCGCATCTTTTCCAGCAGACCAGGAACGTCCTCCCCGGCGAAGTCCACACGCATGAACAGGCGCTGGGAGGACATGTCGTCATACTGTTTCAGCTCGACGATGGTGCGGTCGTGTTCTACTAAAAAGCCGGTGACATCGTGCGCGATGCCCATGCCCTCGGGGCACTGCAACGTCAGTACATGTCGGATCTGGTTGCCCATCAAGGTCCTTCCGTGGTTCGTCATTGAAGCCTAGTTCAGGCAACTGTTGGGCCGGTCCAGCGTGTGGACCGGCCCAACGATTGCCTCCATGCTCCCAAGTTTGTGCGGGAGATGTTGATCGTTCTGTGGCTAGATTACCGGTTGGGAAGCAAACTCTTTCATTGCGTCGACCAGCCAGTGCACCACATGCTCGCTGAATGACGCGCGGGGCATCAGGTACCAACCGTTTTCGGCAGTGCGCCAAAGCAGAATGGGCACGTTGGCCAGCGTGGTGGTGATCGCCTGGTTGACCGCAAAACTGCGTGGGTGCAGATCAGCAGGACAGCTCTTGCGTAGCACCAATGATGCCGCCTGCCCGGTGAGTTCAAGCACCGTACGGTTTGCCGACAGGTCGGTGACTTGGCCTTCATGCTCTGCCAAGGCAGCTTCCAAGGCGGGGCTCAGACTTTCGCCGGCTGCGTTGAAGACCGAAAATTCATCCGGTCCCAACCAGAGCACCGCGGTCCCTGACACCTCTCCGGCGACCTGGCCTACCTTTTGCGGCAAGCCCACTCCGGTAGCCTGGGCCAATGCCTGATGGCCCGCGCTGCCCGGAACCGCACGCAGCGAGACCTGGGTGGCGAAAGCAATCTCGCGTAATGCGACGGCGCGTTCACCGGTGACGGTGGCCGCGGCCATTAGCTGATCGAGATGCGCTGCCGGTGAGCGGCGCAGCTCGGTGGTTGATTCAATAACACTGTGCTTAGCCATCTCGGCGGCTGCCTTCCGGATCGTAGAGGACGGTTTCTGAGACCACCACGTCGACCAGCTGGCCGCCGTATGGGGTTTTGAGCACTTCGCCAATGCGATTGCGCCCGTTTTTGATCAGTGCCAGGCCAAAGGTGCGGCCCAGTGCCGGGGAGTTGTAGGAGCTGGTGACCCAGCCTTCCATCGGGGTGATCCCGTTTTCACTCAGTGCCTGCGCGGACACTAGGGCCGCACCTTCTGGCAATCGCAGGGACTTGTCTACCGGCAGCACGGAGACCAACTGCTTGCGGTCCTCGCGCTGGTTATCCTGGCGGCTAAAGGAACGCTTGCCAATGAAGTCCTTGAGCTTGGAAACAACCCATTCCATGCCGGCATCCTGTGGGGTCACCGTGCCGTCGGTGTCCTGACCGACGATGATGAATCCCTTCTCGGCACGCAGCACGTGCATAGTTTCGGTGCCGTACGGGGTGATGTTGAATTCCTGACCGGCCGCGTAGACCGCTTCCCAGGTGCGCAATCCGTACCAGCTTGGCACCGCGATTTCGAAGGCAAGTTCACCGGAGAAGGAAATCCGGCTGATCCGGGCCGGGGTGCCGTTCTCCAAGGTGGTGTCCACAAAGGCCATGAATTTGAATGCCTCATTGGAAACATCCAGCTGCGGTGCAAGCTTGGCGATCACCTTGCGGGAGTTCGGGCCAACCACCGCAACGGTAGCCAGCTGCTCGGTGACCGAGGTGAAGACGACATCCAGCTCAGGCCATTCGGTCTGCGCCCATTCTTCCATCCAGTCCAGCACATCTGCGGCGCCACCGGTGGTGGTGTGCAGCAAGAAGCGGTCCTCGGCCAGACGCAGGGTCACCCCGTCGTCGAAGATCATGCCGTCGGCCTTGCACATGACGCCGTAGCGCCCCATGCCGACCTTCAGCTTGGAGTAGCCGTTGGTGTAGATGCGGTTGAGGAATTCAGCTGCGTCCTTGCCCCGGATCTCAATTTTGCCCAGCGTGCTGGCATCAAGCATGCCCACCGATTCGCGCACCGCGGCGCATTCACGGTAGACCGCTTCATCCATGCTTTCCCCCGCCTGCGGGTAATACCAGGGGCGCTTCCACTGACCGACATCTTCAAATTCTGCGCCCTGGTCAAGGTGCCAGGAGTGCATCGCGGTGGTGCGAGCCGGGTCGAGCAGTTGGCCGCGGTTACGCCCGGCAAGTGCTACGAAGGACACCGGGGTGTACGGGGCGCGGAAGGTGGTAGTGCCGATTTCTGCAGGGTTTTCGATACCAAGGACCGCGGCGATCACCCCGATCGCTGCCACTCCAGAGGTTTTGCCCTGGTCGTTGGCGGTGGAGATCGAGGTGTAGCGCTTCACATGTTCCACCGAGCGCATGCCGGCCCCGGTAGAGCGCAGCACCTCGGCGACGGTCTGGTCGCGTTGCAGATCCACGAAGTGGAACTTGTAGTGCACCGCGTCTTCGCCGTGGCGTGAGGCGATCAGCCAGACCGGGCGGGTTTCACCGAGCGGAACTTCGACAGCTTCGGGAATGCGCGCGACCGTGTCAAACCCGGCTTTGCCCGCTGCCGCTGCACCGGCGGAGGCACCGGTAGATAGTGCACCGGCGGTATCGAAGCGTCCCGTGAGTGAACCGGCAAGGTGCTGGTCAGCCACCGCGGTATCGGGGAGGAAGGCGTGCACGGTGGTATCCCAGACGAGCTTGCCCTGACGCTGGGAGTGCAGGTGCACTACCGGGTTGAAGCCGCCGGAAATCGCCAGGGTATCCGCCTCGTAGCGGGTGGCCTCACCGATGTTGTTCTGTGCATCCAGGCTCGCCACCCAGGCGGCGCACAGTTCGCCGTTACTCCCGGCGTCGGTGTCCACGATGACCGATCCGGTGAGCACCCGCACGCCGGCGCCAACCGCTTCCGCGGCGGCCACCGAGACGTTTTCACGAGCGTCGATCACGGCAACCACCGACCCGCTGGAAGCCAGCTCGGTCACCAGCGGGTATACCGAGTCATTGGTGGTGGCCACCAGGATCTGCTGGCCAGCCCGGACGCCGTAACGGTTCAGGTAGGAACGCACCGAACCGGCCAGCATGATGCCTGGGCGGTCATTGTTCTCAAAGACCATCGGGCGTTCGTGCGCGCCGGTGGCGAGCACAATTTGACCGGCGCGAATGTGCCAGACGCGTTCACGTGACACACCGTCAGCGGCAGCCGCATCCAGGTGTGCGGTACGGCGCTGCACGGCGATCATGTAGTTCGCGTCGTAGCTGCCCAGCACGGTGGTGTGCTGCAGGTGGGTGGTCTCTTCGGCCTCTGCTAGTTCTGCGGTGGTCTGCGCAACCCAGTGATGAGCATCCATCCCGTCAATCTGCTCGTGAGCCGCATCAAGCAGCCGGCCGCCGGCTTCGGGACGCTCGTCGAGCAGCATCACTCGGGCTCCGCTGCGCGATGCTTCGCGGGCTGCGGCTAGGCCTGCCGGGCCTGAGCCGACAACGAGCACGTCGGTGTGCACATGTACGTGGTCGTAGTAGGCCTCGTCCTTAGCCGGATCCATGGTGCCCAAGCCAGACAGTGTGCGGGCGCTGAGGCCATTAACCGCGGTGACCACGGGAGCTGCCAGCATCGATTCGCCGACGTCCTTGGCGTGACGGGCGTTCACGTGGACCAGCGCGTTGGGCTCTTCCACTCCGGCTGCGAAGATGCCGCGTGGACGCTTGAGGTAGAGCGAGTCACCTACCCGGCGGATGCCGGAGGCGAGCATGGCGCTGGCGAGGCTGTCACCGCGGAGCGCTGCCAGTGGCTGTTCGTTGAGGGTGACGTCGAGTTTTTCCTCGAAGTTCACGCGGGCGCCGGCAGCCTGCGCGGCGTCCAAGCGGTATGAACCGGTGTTGCTCATCGGGTGCCTCCGTCGGTGCTCTGTAATGCCGGGCGTTCTTCGCCGGCTCGGTAAATGGCTTTGAATTCGTAGGTGACGGTGTCGCGCAGGGCGTTGAACCACTTGCGGCAACCCATCGCGTGAACCCACCGTTCGGCGTTGATGCCCTTGGGGTTCTTGCGGTAGAACAGGAATTGAGCCCATTCTTTGTCGCTGAGCGCGTGGGGATCCGCCGGGTAGGCGACGTGCGCCTGTCCACCGAATTTAAATTCTGTTTCATTGCGTGGCCCGCAGTTCGGGCAGTCAATCAGCATCATGAGTTGGTTCCCCTGTTCTTAGTGGGCCACGGCTGCGGCGCCGTGTTCGTCGATGAGGTGGCCGGTTTCGAAGCGTTCCAGCGCAAACGGTGCGTTCAGCTTGTGCGGCTCATCGTTGGCGATGGTGTGAGCGAAGGTCCAGCCTGCGCCCGGGGTGCCCTTGAATCCGCCGGTGCCCCAACCGCAGTTGACGTAGAGGTTCTCTACCGGGGTCTTGGAAATAATCGGCGAGGCATCCATGGTGGTGTCCACGATGCCGCCCCAGGTACGCAGTACGTGGGCTCGGGCGAAGATCGGGAAGAGTTCCACGGCCGCCGCCATCTGCTCTTCGATCACGTGGAACGCGCCGCGCTGACCGTACCCGTTGTAGGAGTCGATGCCCGCACCCATCACCAGTTCTCCCTTATGTGCTTGGGAAACGTAAACGTGGATGTGGTTGGACATGACCACCGTGGGGTGGACCGGTTCGAAGAGTTCCGAGACTAGTGCCTGCAGTGGATGGGACTGGATGGGAAGATCCACTCCGGCCATTTCTGCCACTACCGAGGAGTGGCCTGCGCTGGCCAGGGCGACTTTGCCGGCCAGGATGGTGCCGCGGTTGGTTTTTACCCCGGTGACTTTATTGCCGTCCTTGATAATTCCAGTGACTTCGCAGTTCTGGATGAGGTCTACGCCCATCTCGTTGCATTTGCGGGCGAAGGCCCAGGCGACGTGATCGTGTTTGGCGATACCTGCACGTGGCTGCCACGTGGCGCCCATGACCGGGTAGCGGATGTCATCGCTGGTGTTGATGATCGGGCAGGCTTCCTTGACCTGGTCCGGGCTCAGCCATTCGGCGTCAACACCGTTGAGCTGGTTCGCTTCGACTCGGCGCACCGATTCACGTACGTCTCCGAGGGTGTGGGCCAGATTCATTACTCCGCGCTGGGAGAAGAGGAAGTCGTACTCCAGCTCTTCGGGCAGCTGCTCCCAGAGCTTCAGGGAGTGCTCGTAGATACCTGCCGATTCGTCCCACAGGTAGTTCGAACGAATGATGGTGGTGTTGCGGGCCATGTTGCCGCCAGCCAGCCAGCCTTTTTCCAATACCGCGATGTTGGTCATGCCGTGGTTCTTGGCTAGGTAGTACGCGGTGGCCAGTCCATGTCCTCCGCCGCCGACAATCACAGCGTCATAGGATTTTTTCGGGTCCGGATTGTTCCAGAGGAATTCTGGGTGTTCAGGTAGCAAGTCAGCCATGATTATTCTCCGATCTTCGGCAGATTTGGGTACAGTGGGTGGGCCTCGGCGAGCTTGAGAACTCGCTCCTTAAGCTCAGGCAGAACAGCAGAATTACCATCAGCACCAGCAATCAACGCCTGCGCAATAATCTCCGCAACCTCAACAAACGCAGCCTCAGAAAAACCA
>NZ_DATEXC010000029.1:0-1849 GCF_035257265.1 Glutamicibacter sp. | reverse complement strand
CCCAGAAATACCTCGCCCGCTTGGAGAAAAAACACGGCAAGGGGAAAGCCTTGACTCTCCTGGCCCAGACGCTGGCCCGCGCCGTCTATGACCTGCGCAAACGAAACGTCGCTTTCGATAGGGAGACCTTCTTGCAGTGATAAGGGAGGGGAGCGGATGAGCCTGATGCCTCACTGGACAACAAGGGGGCGAACCTCCAAGAGGCGCTCGACACGGCGGCATCCACTGCCTCATTGAAGGCCAAGGCGCCTATAAGTCAAGACACCCTGAGCCCTGTGCCTTTGATTGGACATCCGCTCTCGCTCCTGTTGGTTGCGGCGATCGTCGCCAACGGTCTAAGTGTGTTGCTCCTCACCCGCGTCTGGTTCTAACTGGAGCGTATAAGAATTTCCTTTTTTGCTGCCCCTGTTCTCCTCTCTCCAGAGACCAGGGAGGGGCACAGGGCAGTGAGGACAAGCAGGTGGACCCGGGTGGCAGGGTGTGGTATAGCCACCTCCCATGGCACACAACAGACAGCGGGTCGACAAAGACACCTTCAAGCAGATCTTCCGTGATTACTGGGGGCCCTTCCAACAGCGCCATCCGCGCTACCAGGATCGCCACGTGCAGGCCGTGATCGACAAAATGCTCGGCTGTGGCACCCTGGAGGCGGGCTATACGACGTACCTGTGCCCGCACTGCCTGGAAGAGAAACGGGTGGCGTTCAGCTGTAAGAGCAGCTTTTGCCTCTCCTGCTGCAAGGTGTACGTGGATGAGTGGGTGGCCCACATCGGGCGGACGCTCTATGAAGGCGTGTCGTATCGCCACGTGGTCTTGACCATGCCCGATGCGCTGCACCTCGAGTTTTATCGGCATCGAACCCTGTTAGCGGACTTGATGAAGTGTGGGGTCGCGATGTTGAGCGATGCTCTATCGTGGTTCAAGAAGGTCAGGCTGGAGGCAGGCTACGTGGTGGTGCTGGAGACGGCGGGTCGCGCCGGCCATTGGAACCCGCATCTGCATATCGTGATGACCTCAGGCGGGGTGACACCGCAGCAAAAGTGGCGAGAAGTGGACTACTTCCCCTTCACGGTGTTGCACAAGAAGTGGCAATATCACCTCTTCACCATGCTGAAGCAGCGAGTGGGCACGCGAGCGATCAAAGCCAAGATCGACGTCTTGTGGCGCAAGTATGCCCGGGGCTTGGTGGCGTACTTGGAGGAGGGGAAGGTGCCAGCTGGCGGGGAAGGTTTGGCGTACTACCTGGCGAAATACGTGGTGAGTCCCCCGATCTCCCTCCGACGCATCCTGAGCTACGATGGGCAACGGGTGCGGTATTGGTATAACGATCACAAGACCAAGCAACGTCAGGAGGAGGAGATTCCGGCGCTGACCTTCATCGGTCGGATGGTGCAACATATCCTGCCCAAAGGGTTCCATCGCATTCGCTATTATGGTCTGCATGCCACATGCAAAGCCAAGAAGGTGAAGGTGGTGCTCACAGCGTTGATGGTGGCGCTGGGTCGGCTGATCAAGGGGACGTATCGCATTGCGGCGCGGAAGACCTATCGTGAGCGTGTGCTGGCCAGTACCGGGCGGGATCCGTTGCGGTGTGCACGTTGCGGCAGGGAGATGCTGCTCTGGCAGGTGTGGCACCCACGTTACGGTGTGGTCTATGACGAGGTGCAGGCGACCAAGCATGGGCGTTACGGTCCGTGCCGAGGTAGCCCCCCGGGAGCGGGAGCAGACGGGGAGAGGGAACAGCCCATGACACAGCTAATGCTGGCAGAACTGCGGGTGTGAGGACGCAGTCGGGGAAGCGTCTGGCACGTCATAGATGAGAAGAGTCCGCCCAGAGGGCGCTAAGTTC
>NZ_DATEXC010000028.1:0-1840 GCF_035257265.1 Glutamicibacter sp. | reverse complement strand
GGATCGTTGTTTCCTGTACGTTTACTACGGGAACCCCTTTCCGCCAGGGATGCGTCCTCCTTTTCCCGTGACATGCGCTGCGAGCCTGAAGTGTTACTCAGTATGCGAAAGTACAACACCCACTCAGACTTTGCGTGCTTTGTCCGCAATCTCACAGAGCGGCCAATTCCCCTCTCTGTTCCCCTCGGCGCCATGGAGCGGGAGCCGACACTGACCAGTTCAGCCTTAGAAGCAATCAAAGCGCACAACCGCGCCCGCTACTGTGCAACGACAGACAACACACCGCTTCCCGAGGTGGCACAGAGGCCAGAGGTATCCGGGAGGGGAGAAACGGGAGCGAGCGTACCAGAGCCGGAAATATTGTAACGGCCTCTCGTGTTGGGATGTTGCCCCTGTCTCGAAAAGGAAGGATTTCTGAGTCTTAATCATAAGACTGTGCTTCACATCCTGGCGGGAGAAATCGCCCCTTTTCCATCAGCAATATTGGTTGAGAAAAAAACTGGCTTTTTTCGCTACAGTGCCCTTCTCTCACACCACAACATGTTTAGACTGCATTGCGGGGCAGGGCCATTCAGTTTTCGAATGCAATACCAATGAGAGCCAGAGCCTGCACCGGTTGGGCAGCCAACCGGCGGCAAGCCGCTGCAATGTTGGTATGGCCTGCCCACCTCAAGAGCCCAATGGTGGTATTGCGGAGCGTTGCCATCACTTGCGGGATGTTGCCACAGCGCACTTGGGAGCGGTCTTCATCGAATGTCACATCGCGTACCCAGTGCGACTTGTTCTCAATCGCCCAATGACCTCGCACCAGAGCCAGCACTCGACCAGGTGTCGCCCGCTCGGAGCTTAGACTGGTGACGCCATAGACCACTTCGACCCGTTCTGCGCCCGTTTTTTTGGTGATGACATGCCGCCCCACTTCAAACACTTGCGCCAGACCCGGCCAATCGCTGTAGCCTACCAGGGCCTCACTCGTTGTGAGGTTACGGGTCTCGATGCGCCCATGGCCCACGTCCACCGTACGTACGCTCTCTTGGCGGTCGCCCACCGGAGGCATGGTAAAAACCAACTCGATATCGGCTTTGAGCTGCGGCTGATTCTCTTTGACGAGCATGACATAGTCGCCACCCGCGTCCACAATCGTCTGCGCGACCTGGCGTTGGGTGAGCAACGCATCCATCGTCACCACACGGCCCGCCAGGACGATCTGGCTTAACACCGTCTCGACCTCTTTGATCTCATTCGTTTTGGCTGCGACCGCCTGTTGCGTGAGCGTGAGCCCAAGACGGTGGGCGAAGACCGATAACAGGTGCGTGCCCGGGGCGCCTTGCTTCTTGGAGCCCCGCAGCGTTTTGCCATCGACCGCCATGGCGGTTTCGGGTGCCTCGGGCGTCGCGGGTGTGTGCGCCACTACACTGTCTGCCCAGACTCCCAATTTGGCCTCAAATACCTCACGGTCTAAGCGCCCAAAGATCGTGTGCAGCGTGGAGGCACAGGGCGTGTTATGCGTGAAGCCAAGGGCGTGCGTGATCGCACTCCCGTAGTTGCGTCCCCAGTCGGCGATGGCACTATAGCTGCGGGAGCCACACAGCATGGCGCAGCACGACAGGGCGAGAATAGCGGATAAAGGATGGCGTTTGCCACGCGACTTGCGCACGTCCGGGATGTCAGAGAAGACTTCGATGAGCGGACGAGGCTGTGGTATCATGAGTGGCGGCTTTCAGTAAAGGGTTTTGGGTCATGGGGGCGTGCCGGGAAAGCGAGACCCCACGTGGAACAAAACCCTTTAACTCGTTTTCGGCTTGATTTGCAAGCTCTTTCCGAAAACTGAATGGCCCTG